>NZ_JNZY01000151.1 GCF_000717655.1 Streptomyces katrae | reverse complement strand
AAAAGACCTGTGAGGCTCCCTCGTGGAGTGCTTGCAGGCAACAACACAGCGAGGACGCAGTGGTCAGTCGGTCTTATTCCGACCATGACTGGCCCGCTCAACGTGTGTGTGCACCGGATTACCGGTAAACATTCATGGAGAGTTTGATCCTGGCTCAGGACGAACGCTGGCGGCGTGCTTAACACATGCAAGTCGAACGA
>NZ_JNZY01000150.1 GCF_000717655.1 Streptomyces katrae | reverse complement strand
GCTGTCCTGGGCCAGCGCCCGGGCCAGGGCCACGCGCTGGCGCATGCCGCCGGACAGTTCGTGGACGCGCTTGCCGTAGGCGCCGCCGAGCCGGACCAGCTCCAGCAGGCGTTCGGCCTCCGGCTTGCGCTCGGCCTTGGCCACCCCGCGCAGCCGCAGGGCGAGTTCGATGTTCTTGCCCGCCGTCAGCCACGGGAAGAGG
>NZ_JNZY01000149.1 GCF_000717655.1 Streptomyces katrae | reverse complement strand
CCTCTTCCCGTGGCTGACGGCGGGCAAGAACATCGAACTCGCCCTGCGGCTGCGCGGGGTGGCCAAGGCCGAGCGCAAGCCGGAGGCCGAACGCCTGCTCGAACTGGTCCGGCTCGGCGGCGCCTACGGCAAGCGCGTCCACGAACTGTCCGGCGGCATGCGCCAGCGCGTGGCCCTGGCCCGGGCGCTGGCCCAGGACAGC
>NZ_JNZY01000148.1 GCF_000717655.1 Streptomyces katrae | reverse complement strand
GAAGAACGGCCTGCTGACCGTGGTCCTCCCCCAGGAGACCGTCGACCGGCTGTGGGAACTGACCGACACCGACCCGACCGCCGAAATCACCGTCGACCTCGTCAGCCGCCAGGTCCGCGCGGCCGGAATCGAGGCGGAGTTCGAACTCGACGACAACGCCCGCTGGCGCCTGCTCGAAGGCCTCGACGACATCTCCCTCACCCT
>NZ_JNZY01000147.1 GCF_000717655.1 Streptomyces katrae | reverse complement strand
AGGGTGAGGGAGATGTCGTCGAGGCCTTCGAGCAGGCGCCAGCGGGCGTTGTCGTCGAGTTCGAACTCCGCCTCGATTCCGGCCGCGCGGACCTGGCGGGTGACCAGGTCGACGGTGATTTCGGCGGTCGGGTCGGTGTCGGTCAGTTCCCACAGCCGGTCGACGGTCTCCTGGGGGAGGACCACGGTCAGCAGGCCGTTCTTC
>NZ_JNZY01000146.1 GCF_000717655.1 Streptomyces katrae | reverse complement strand
GGGAATGCAGACGCACACCGAACTCCGCACAGTTCGCCCGCAGCGTCTCGAGCTGGGCCCGGGAGACCGGGTCCGCGATCGGCTTGTCGATGTCGAGGGGGGGGGGGTTGTGGTCCTCGGTGGCGATGGTGAGGTCGAGCCGCCGGACCTTGCGGCCGGCCTGCCGCAGGCCCTCGAAGGCCTGGGGGCTGGTCACCTCGTGCAG
>NZ_JNZY01000145.1 GCF_000717655.1 Streptomyces katrae | reverse complement strand
CTGCACGAGGTGACCAGCCCCCAGGCCTTCGAGGGCCTGCGGCAGGCCGGCCGCAAGGTCCGGCGGCTCGACCTCACCATCGCCACCGAGGACCACAACACCCCCACCCTCGACATCGACAAGCCGATCGCGGACCCGGTCTCCCGGGCCCAGCTCGAGACGCTGCGGGCGAACTGTGCGGAGTTCGGTGTGCGTCTGCATTCCC
>NZ_JNZY01000144.1 GCF_000717655.1 Streptomyces katrae | reverse complement strand
GAACCCCACTGCCGAACTTCCCGGTGCGCGCGCCCGCAGCCGACGCCTTCACCGAGGTGCTGCTCACTGACTTCACTGCTGGGTACTGCGTACTGCGTAATGCACTTACGGGTACTGCCACTGCGTCAACTGCGGTACTGCTCACGGCGGCCCCTGATCACTGCGGGCCCCCCGGTCCGGTCGTCAGTCCCGTCGCCGTCCTGCAAC
>NZ_JNZY01000143.1 GCF_000717655.1 Streptomyces katrae | reverse complement strand
CCAGACCAGCCCGATCGGCGCCCTGACCAGCTGATGGACACCGTCGAGCAGAGCGATGAAGTCCCGCTCGCCCATGCTGCGACGTGTTCCTTTGCCGGCGGGATGGGTCCGCAGGCGGTGACACAGCCGAGTCCGGGATCCTGGCCGCATCGCGATCAGGCCGGCCACCGACAGCCGTCCCGAGCGGCGCCCGCTGACCGTCACGACC
>NZ_JNZY01000142.1 GCF_000717655.1 Streptomyces katrae | reverse complement strand
GACATTCTCCTTCCGCAGGGCGGCCAGTTCCTCGCGCTCGGCGGTGGTGAGCAGGTCTCCTCGCTCGCCGGCGTCGGCCTCGGCCTGCCGGATCCAGTTCCGCAGAGCCTCGTGATGCACGCCGAGATCCTCGGCCATGCGGCGGATCACGGGCTTCGGCTCGGCGGTCCGATACATCCGTACCGCACGCTCACGCAACTCCAACGGGTACTTC
>NZ_JNZY01000141.1 GCF_000717655.1 Streptomyces katrae | reverse complement strand
GAAGTACCCGTTGGAGTTGCGTGAGCGTGCGGTACGGATGTATCGGACCGCCGAGCCGAAGCCCGTGATCCGCCGCATGGCCGAGGATCTCGGCGTGCACCACGAGGCCCTGCGTAACTGGATCCGGCAGGCCGAGGCCGACGCCGGCGAGCGAGGAGACCTGCTCACCACCGCCGAGCGCGAGGAACTGGCCGCCCTGCGGAAGGAGAATGTC
>NZ_JNZY01000140.1 GCF_000717655.1 Streptomyces katrae | reverse complement strand
CGGTCATCTTCTGCTCCTTGCCCGTGCCGAGGTCCTTGGCCGTGACGTGCATGATGCCGTTCGCGTCGATGTCGAAGGAGACCTCGATCTGCGGGACGCTGCGCGGGGCCGGGGGCAGGCCGGTCAGCTCGAACATGCCGAGCTTCTTGTTGTACGCCGCGATCTCGCGCTCACCCTGGTAGACCTGGATCTGCACGGACGGCTGGTTGTCCTCGGCC
>NZ_JNZY01000139.1 GCF_000717655.1 Streptomyces katrae | reverse complement strand
CGGTCATCTTCTGCTCCTTGCCCGTGCCGAGGTCCTTGGCCGTGACGTGCATGATGCCGTTCGCGTCGATGTCGAAGGAGACCTCGATCTGCGGGACGCCACGCGGGGCCGGCGGCAGACCGGTCAGCTCGAACATGCCGAGCTTCTTGTTGTACGCCGCGATCTCGCGCTCACCCTGGTAGACCTGGATCTGCACGGACGGCTGGTTGTCCTCGGCC
>NZ_JNZY01000138.1 GCF_000717655.1 Streptomyces katrae | reverse complement strand
CCCTCAAGGGCGCTCCTCCTTCGTCGTCGCGTCGCTTCGCGATGGCCTTCGGCCACCCTTGACCGACCGACCCGCCCCGGAAAGACAACAGACTGCCGGAAAGCCCCCGAAGGAATGGCCGGGGGGTTCGGATTCCGACCAGCCCCGATCAGAGATGCCGCCCGGCAGCCCCTGTCGTCCGGAGCCAGTCCCCAGGACCACCGAGCCGGAGCAGGATGGG
>NZ_JNZY01000137.1 GCF_000717655.1 Streptomyces katrae | reverse complement strand
GCCTGGGCCCTGGGCGTGAAACCCGTCATCGCCCGACGCGGCGTCCCACACGGCTCCGGCCTCGGCACCGAACGCTGGGTTGTCGAGCGGGCCTTCGCCCACCTCCACTGGTTCCGCCGACTGCGGATCCGCTGGGAAGTCCGCGACGACATCCACGAAGCCTTCCTCAGCCTCGCTTGCTCACTCATCTGCTGGCGACGCCTGAAGTCATTCCGATAGCAGTTCT
>NZ_JNZY01000136.1 GCF_000717655.1 Streptomyces katrae | reverse complement strand
TGGACGCCCCAAATCGCTACGCGCTCCGCCCGGTTTGGCGTCCGGCGGCCGTCTGGGGCTGGGCATAGGCCGCCCACGACCGGCAGGAGCCGGCCTGGGTTGCGACTGCGGGTTGTTTGTCCCGTTTTGGCGCCCGGTCGAGACGTGAACGGGCGCTTGTCGGAGTGAGAGGTTGAGAAATCCGGCATCAGACTCCGTCTGGCCCGCTTTTCGCCCCCAGCAGCGTGCAG
>NZ_JNZY01000135.1 GCF_000717655.1 Streptomyces katrae | reverse complement strand
CTGCTTGGTCTCCAGCTTCACATCCTGGGGCAGGACCGCGGTAAGGACCTTCAGGCCCTGAGCCACGACTTCCTGGCCGATGCCATCACCGGGGATCACCGCGAGGCTGATGACGCGGGGCTCCGGGCGGCTCGTGCGCGGCTTGTGGTTGGGGCGGGTGCTTTCGTAGGTGGCGATGTCCGCTTCGTTCTGAAGGGTGAGGGAGATGTCGTCGAGGCCTTCGAGCAGGC
>NZ_JNZY01000134.1 GCF_000717655.1 Streptomyces katrae | reverse complement strand
CCCACAGGGTCCCCCCTGCAGTACCATCGGCGCTGAAAGGCTTAGCTTCCGGGTTCGGAATGTAACCGGGCGTTTCCCTAACGCTATGACCACCGAAACACTATGAAATTTGAACGCTGGCATGAACACAGCTGTTCGTTATTTCAGAACTAACACAGTGGACGCGAGCAACTGAGGACAAGCCCTCGGCCTATTAGTACCAGTCAGCTCCACCCGTTACCGGGCTTCCACATCTGGCCTA
>NZ_JNZY01000133.1 GCF_000717655.1 Streptomyces katrae | reverse complement strand
CGACCTTGCCCAGGGTGCCCGAGTACTGCCGGGCCACCCCGGGTGAGGCCTTGCCGTCCTTGGGGAAACCGGTGTCGTCCACCACCCACACCTGCGGGCAAACCGCCCGCACGGCCCGCCATGCCAGCCGGGCCCGCACGTCCGCGACCGGCCAGGTCGAGGACGTCATGAACTGCTGCAACCGCTGATGGTCGATTCCGAGGCGTTCGGCCATCGGCTGCATCGACTTGCGCCGGCCGTCCAGCAAC
>NZ_JNZY01000132.1 GCF_000717655.1 Streptomyces katrae | reverse complement strand
TGGACGCCCCAAATCGCTACGCGCTCCGCCCGGTTTGGCGTCCGGCGGCCGTCTGGGGCTGGGCATAGGCCGCCCACGACCGGCAGGAGCCGGCCTGGGATGCGACTGCGGGTTGTTTGTCCCGTTTTGGCGCCCGGTCGAGACGTGAACGGGTGCTTGTCGGAGTGAGAGGTTGAGAAATCCGGCATCAGACTCCGTCTGGCCCGCTTTTCGCCCCCAGCAGCGTGCAGCCGCCCGAAAACCCGCCCCCGGA
>NZ_JNZY01000131.1 GCF_000717655.1 Streptomyces katrae | reverse complement strand
CAGGCCAGGCGTCGGTACTTGTCGTGGTCGTAGCCGCGGTCCCCGAGCACCGTGTCGGGCCGCCGGCGGGGCCGGCCGCGCTTGCCGCGAACCGGTGGGACGGCCTGGAGGAGGGGGATGAACTGGGTGACGTCGTTGCGGTTGCCGCCAGTCAGGGTGGCGGCAAGCGGAATGCCGGTGGCATCGGTGATCAGGTGGTGCTTGCTGCCATTCCTGCCCCGGTCAACGGGGCTTCGCCCTGTTTTGGAGCCCCCTT
>NZ_JNZY01000130.1 GCF_000717655.1 Streptomyces katrae | reverse complement strand
CAGGCCAGGCGTCGGTACTTGTCGTGGTCGTAGCCGCGGTCCCCGAGCACCGTGTCGGGCCGCCGGCGGGGCCGGCCGCGCTTGCCGCGAACCGGTGGGGCGGCCTGGAGGAGGGGGATGAACTGGGTGACGTCGTTGCGGTTGCCGCCAGTCAGGATGGCGGCAAGCGGAATGCCGGTGGCATCGGTGATCAGGTGGTGCTTGCTGCCATTCCTGCCCCGGTCAACGGGGCTTCGCCCTGTTTTGGAGCCCCCTT
>NZ_JNZY01000129.1 GCF_000717655.1 Streptomyces katrae | reverse complement strand
GCCGCGGCCGTCACCCCGGACGGCTGGCTGCGCACCGGCGACGTCGGGGTCCTCGACACCGACGGCAACCTGCGCATCACCGACCGGATCAAGGACATGTTCATCGTCGGCGGGTTCAACGCCTACCCCGCCGAGATCGAGCAACTCATCGGCCTGCACCCGGACATCGCGGACGTCGCCGTCGTCGGCGTCCCCGACCCCCGCCTCGGCGAGGTCGGCAAGGCGTACGCGGTCCGCCGCCCCGGCTCCACCCTCACG
>NZ_JNZY01000128.1 GCF_000717655.1 Streptomyces katrae | reverse complement strand
AACGCGACGAGCAGGCCGTCACCGTGTGGCGGGAGGCGACCTGGGCGGAGGTAAAAGGGCCCGGGCGGCCTGCGGGGGCTACGTCTGCTTCGAGGACGAAGCGGGTTTCACCCGACGGCCGCCCCGGGGACGGACCTGGGGCCGGCGAGGGGTCACGCCGGTCGTGACGGTCAGCGGGCGCCGCTCGGGACGGCTGTCGGTGGCCGGCCTGATCGCGATGCGGCCAGGATCCCGGACTCGGCTGTGTCACCGCCTGCG
>NZ_JNZY01000127.1 GCF_000717655.1 Streptomyces katrae | reverse complement strand
GACCCTGGACTCGCTGGTGTCCCGGGCGGTGTCCGCCGAGCAGTTGGAGAGTGCGGCGGGCACGGCGGTTGCCGACTCGCTGTTCCAGGTGGAGTGGACCGAGCTGTCCCGGGCACAGGGTGGCGGGCTCGCTCCTTCGTGGGTGCCGGTGGCCACCGCTGACGAGGTGGCGGCCTTGGCCGGCGGCGCAGGAGCTCCGGCCGTGGCCGTCCTGGAAGCCGTCGGGGGCGCCGGCGAGGACGCGGTCCTTGCTCTGACCTCCCGGGTGCTGGAAG
>NZ_JNZY01000126.1 GCF_000717655.1 Streptomyces katrae | reverse complement strand
CTTCCAGCACCCGGGAGGTCAGAGCAAGGACCGCGTCCTCGCCGGCGCCCCCGACGGCTTCCAGGACGGCCACGGCCGGAGCTCCTGCGCCGCCGGCCAGGGCCGCCACCTCGTCAGCGGTGGCCACCGGCACCCACGAAGGAGCGACCCCGCCACCCTGTGCCCGGGACAGCTCCGTCCACTCCACCTGGAACAGCGAGTCGGCAACCGCCGTGCCCGCCGCACTCTCCAACTGCTCGGCGGACACCGCCCGGGACACCAGCGAGTCCAGGGTC
>NZ_JNZY01000125.1 GCF_000717655.1 Streptomyces katrae | reverse complement strand
CACCGGCCCCACGCCGCGTCGCGCCAGGATGGGGGCCCGTGGGTCCGGAGCCTTCGGGTGACGGGAGCAGAACATTGATCAACGTTGACGTCCAGCATTGCGGCAGCTCGATTCTGATCAGCGCCACCGGGGAGCTCGACGAGACTGCGGGAGAAGTGCTCCAGCGCGCCCTGGACTACGTGACCATGGACGAACGCGATCTCCTGGTGGACCTGCACGCAGTGGCGGCCATGGACGTCGACGGCCTGCTCCACCTCCTGGACCTGCACCGGCGCGC
>NZ_JNZY01000124.1 GCF_000717655.1 Streptomyces katrae | reverse complement strand
CCCCGTTCGATGTCACACAGGATTTCGAACGCTGTGCTTGTGATGCGGGGCGCCGACTTGCCGCAGCTATGGTCGGGCGCAGTCCGCGTCGATAGGGCGTGCGCGGGCGAGGCCCGGTGACTAGAGCGCTCTGGCGGTAGCGATTCCTGCACGCAGGCGGTGACACAGCCGAGTCCGGGATCCTGGCCGCATCGCGATCAGGCCGGCCACCGACAGCCGTCCCGAGCGGCGCCCGCTGACCGTCACGACCAGCGTGACCCCTCGCCGGCCCCAGGTCCGTCCCCGGGGCGGCCGTCGGGTGAAGCCGGCATCGTCCTCGAAGCAGACGTAGCCCCCGCAGGCCGCCCGGGCCCTTTTACCTCCGCCCAGGTCGCCTCCCGCCACACGGTGACGGCCTGCTCGTCGCGTT
>NZ_JNZY01000123.1 GCF_000717655.1 Streptomyces katrae | reverse complement strand
GAGCGGACCTGGGTGGTCTGCGGGGTGATCCCGGCGGCCTGCATGAGGCGGGTCATGTCGCGTCGCTGGTTGGGGGTGACGAGGGTGACGACGCTGCCGGACTCACCCGCGCGGGCGGTGCGTCCGCCGCGGTGGAGGTAGTCCTTGTGGTCGGTGGGCGGGTCCACGTTGACCACGAGGTCCAGGTTGTCGACGTGGATGCCGCGGGCCGCGACGTTGGTGGCCACCAGCACCGTCACGTGCCCGGTCTTGAACTGGGCCAGGGTGCGGGTGCGCTGGGGCTG
>NZ_JNZY01000122.1 GCF_000717655.1 Streptomyces katrae | reverse complement strand
CGTTGCCCCACTCGCATTCGTCCCACAGCCGGCGCTTGGGGCCGCGCACGTACTGCTTCCACCGGTCCAGGGCCAGGATGACGTCTCCTGGCTGCAGGTGGTTCCGGGTGTGCTCGAGGCGGGCGATCTCTGCCACCGTGCGCCCGGAGAGACCGTCGATACCCGGTCTCTCACCGTGTGCCCGGCGCTGCCGCGGGAAGGCGGCCCGGAGGTGTCCTGGCCGTCTACGCGGCATGGACCTTTCTGATGGTCGTCATGCGGCCCATGCTGCCATGGCGTGAACGT
>NZ_JNZY01000121.1 GCF_000717655.1 Streptomyces katrae | reverse complement strand
CCCAGCTTGGCGCGGATGCGGCGGAGGTAGGCGTCGACGGTGTGCTTGGAGAGTCCCATGTGGCGGGCCGTCTGCAGGTAGGTGCGGCCGGCGGCGATGTGGCCCAGTGCCTCCTGCTCGCGCGGGGCGAGGGCCAGGGCGGCGGTCTCGGTCTGCGGGGCGGTGAGGGTGAGGCTCATGGGATTTCCTTCCGAGGATCGGATCGGTCATCTCTGCTCGCGCCCTCGGAAGCAGGTGGACATGTAGTCGAATGTCCGGTTTGTCCTGCTTAAAATCCTGCGCCCGTACCTTCACGACG
>NZ_JNZY01000120.1 GCF_000717655.1 Streptomyces katrae | reverse complement strand
ACAAGGGCGTGAACCCGGACGAGGTCGTCGCCATCGGCGCCACCCTCCAGGCCGGTGTCCTCAAGGGTGAGGTCAAGGACGTCCTGCTCCTCGACGTGACCCCGCTGTCCCTCGGCATCGAGACCAAGGGCGGCATCATGACCAAGCTGATCGAACGCAACACCACGATCCCGACCAAGCGGTCCGAGATCTTCACGACGGCCGAGGACAACCAGCCGTCCGTGCAGATCCAGGTCTACCAGGGTGAGCGCGAGATCGCGGCGTACAACAAGAAGCTCGGCATGTTCGAGCTGACCGG
>NZ_JNZY01000119.1 GCF_000717655.1 Streptomyces katrae | reverse complement strand
ACCTACTACCGGTGGCGCCAGGCCGAGACCGAGCCGTGCGAACGGCACCGTCGGGACGCCGAGCTGACCAGCAGGATCCGTCAGGTCCACGATGAGTCCGGCGGGGTCTACGGCTCACCCCGCGTGCACGCCGTCCTCAAGCGCGAGGGCACGCGGGTCGGCCGCAAGCGCGTCGAACGGCTCATGCGCCAGGCCGGCCTCGCCGGGATCCGCCCTCGCCGGGGCAAGAGCTTCACCCGACGCGACCCGGACGCGGATCTGGCCCCTGACCTGGTGCAACGCGACTTCACCGCGAGCGGGCCGAACCGGCTGTGGGTC
>NZ_JNZY01000118.1 GCF_000717655.1 Streptomyces katrae | reverse complement strand
AGCACATGATCCAGACGAAGGCCGTTTCCGCGTACGGCGGTTACCGAACCGAGTGATCAAGTACGAGGCACCGTTCGACCTCGGACGTTAAAGATCAAGCTAGAGCCCTAGTAGTGCTTTGTTAGGTGGTGTCGTAGGGCTGCCATGGGACGGTTTGTTGGCAGGTGGGGCAGGTGCCGGTCCAGGTGGCCAGCAGGTGTTGGAGGAGGTCCAGGGCCTGGTAGAGGGTCAGGCCCTGGCAGGGGCTTTTGGGCAGGTCCGCTGCTCGGTGAGGAATAGGTGGGCGGCGGTGACGAGGGTGACGTGCCGATGCCAGCCGGTGAAGG
>NZ_JNZY01000117.1 GCF_000717655.1 Streptomyces katrae | reverse complement strand
CTCGGGGGCGGGAGAGTGAAGCGGGGGGCCGGGGGGCGGGGTTCGTGTACTCGGTGTCGGAGGTGTGTCCGGGGGTCGCGTCGCTTCGCGATGGCCTTCGGCCACCCTTGACTGCCCGGCCCGCCCCGGAATGCCAACAGACTGCCGGGACGCCCCCGAAGGATGGCCGGGGGGTTCATGTTCCGATTGGCGCAGATCAGGGATGCTGACCGGCGGCCCCTGTCGTCCGGAGCCAGTCCCCAGGGCCACGGAGATGGAGCAGGATGGTGCCAGGGGGGAGGCCACGGTCCCCTGAAGGGCCCATAAACCCCCTTTCCGGGCCCGGGCAGGGTCAACCTGCACGAGACAGCGGCCAGATGCGCATGTCGGTAGGAGTGGGCCCGCGGACGCAGCAATTCGCTACGCGCTCC
>NZ_JNZY01000116.1 GCF_000717655.1 Streptomyces katrae | reverse complement strand
GGTGCGGCCCCCGCCGCCGCCCGCGGGCGCTGAGCGCGGACAGCTGCCCGCGAGGCCCTGCCCACCCGTCGGCTGACGTCACTTCCACCGGCGTGCTTTCGCCAACTCGGCTTCAGCAGGCGTTCGTTCACAGGGTTCAAAGTGATTGCGATGGGCATGCCAGGCGTAGCCGCGTGCCCCCCACAGACACGCGCCCACCGGGAGGACTCAGTGAGAAGCAGCGCCCCGATCCGCAAGGGCATACTCGTCGTCACCAGTGCCGTCGCTCTGGTCGTCGCCACCGCCGGGAGGGGGTTCGGCCCCCCGCCGGCGGCCCTTGCCCGCCTCCGCGGACGCCATGGAGCAGGCC
>NZ_JNZY01000115.1 GCF_000717655.1 Streptomyces katrae | reverse complement strand
GTACTCCTGGCCGACCTTGTCGAAGATGTTCTTCCACAGGTGGCCCGCGTACACGAGGACGTTGTTCTTGTGGACCAGCGTCAGCTTCTTGCGGGGGCGCGCGCTGGGCCGCTCGTAAGCGTCCCGTACGACGCGCTCGACGCCGTACGCGGTGTTGACGCTGACCTCGGTGGCCACCTCGGCGGGCGTGCCGGTGCGCAGGCTGCCGCCGTTGCCGGTGTACGGGCCTTCGGTGCCCTCGCGGACCACGACGAAGTCGATCTCCGGACGGCCGGCGAGCGGGGTGGCCGTGTTCGGGAAGAGCTTCGACGGGCGCAGGTTGATGAAGTGGTCGAACGCGAAGCGGAGTTTGAGCAGCAGACCG
>NZ_JNZY01000114.1 GCF_000717655.1 Streptomyces katrae | reverse complement strand
GAGCGGTGTGCGAGGACGCTGATGAGGGAGTCGGCGATGCCGTGGGTCTCCTCGTTGACGCCCTGGAGGTAGACGGCTCCCCGGGCCGATTCGCCGAGTTCGACCCGGTGGGCACGGCTGACCGTGACCTCGTCGATGCCGACCCGGGCCGCCAGCTCCCGTACGAGGGCGGGCTTGCGGGGGTCGTAGCCGGTGCCGAGGAGCACGAGGTCACAGCGCAACGGCTCCGTCTTGCCGCTCATCCGGTCCCGCAGGTCGAGTACGACGTCCCCGTCCTCGAGCCGGGCACCCACGACCTCGGTCATCGCCCGCACTTCCGAGCGCTGCGGGCCGAGCGCCTTCTGCCGGTAGAGCATCGTGTACAGC
>NZ_JNZY01000113.1 GCF_000717655.1 Streptomyces katrae | reverse complement strand
CAGCCCCGATCAGAGATGCCGCCCGGCAGCCCCTGTCGTCCGGAGCCAGTCCCCAGGACCACCGAGCCGGAGCAGGATGGGGCCACAGGGAGGCCACGGCACCCTGAAGGGCCCATAGGAAGCACTTTCCGGGCCCGGGCAGGGTCAACCTGCACCAGACAGCGACCAGATGACCAGGCCGGTAGGAGTGGGCCCGCAGGCGCCCCAGATCGCTACGCCCTCCCCCCGGCTTGGCGTCCGACGGCCGTCTGGGGCTGGACAGAGGCCGCCCAGACGCCTCCGGGGGCGGGTTTTCGGGCGGCTGCACGCTGCTGGGGGCGAAAAGCGGGCCAGACGGAGTCTGATGCCGGATTTCTCAACCTCTCACTCCGAC
>NZ_JNZY01000112.1 GCF_000717655.1 Streptomyces katrae | reverse complement strand
TGGGGTGGCTCGGCGGAAGCCGTGGGAAGTGGACGATGAACTCTGGGCGGTGATCGAACCTCTCCTGCCGAGGGTGGAGCGACGGACTCGTCATCCTGGCCGGAAGCGGCATCCGGACCGGCTGGTGTTCCAGGGCATCCTGTTCGTTCTGCACACCGGGATCGCGTGGGAACACCTCCCGCAGGAACTCGGGTTCGGATCGGGCATGACCTGCTGGCGGCGCCTGGCTGAGTGGACCGAGGCCGACGTCTGGCCGCGGCTGCACGAGACCCTTCTGGCCCGGCTCCGCGGGGCCGGCGCTCTGGACTTCTCGCGCGCCGTGGTCGACGGCTCCCACATACGCGCGTTAAAGGGGGCTCCAAAACAGGGCGAAGCCCCGTTGACCGGGGCAGGAATGGCAGCAAGCACCACCTGA
>NZ_JNZY01000111.1 GCF_000717655.1 Streptomyces katrae | reverse complement strand
TGGGGTGGCTCGGCGGAAGCCGTGGGAAGTGGACGATGAACTCTGGGCGGTGATCGAACCTCTCCTGCCGAGGGTGGAGCGACGGACTCGTCATCCTGGTCGGAAGCGGCATCCGGACCGGCTGGTGTTCCAGGGCATCCTGTTCGTTCTGCACACCGGGATCGCGTGGGAACACCTCCCGCAGGAACTGGGGTTCGGATCGGGCATGACCTGCTGGCGGCGCCTGGCCGAGTGGACCGAGGCCGACGTCTGGCCGCGGCTGCACGAGACCCTTCTGGCCCGGCTCCGCGGGGCCGGCGCTCTGGACTTCTCGCGGGCCGTGGTCGACGGCTCCCACATACGCGCGTTAAAGGGGGCTCCAAAACAGGGCGAAGCCCCGTTGACCGGGGCAGGAATGGCAGCAAGCACCACCTGA
>NZ_JNZY01000110.1 GCF_000717655.1 Streptomyces katrae | reverse complement strand
GGTGCGATGGGTGGCTTCCGATGGGGTGCTGGTCGCTGTTTGGTGCGGGTAGAGCGGCCACCGACCCGGAGCGTGCCTGGTGATGGGCCCCGGGCGGAGGTCTGTCTGGTGCCCGGGCCCCGGCTCTGTCCGGCGGGGGTGGTGGGCCTTGGCCGGTCCGGGGGAACGGGGCCAGTCGCTCCCTGATGTCCCCGCTCCTTGCACGCTGACCCATGCCGTTCTTTTGGGGGCTTCCCGGCAGTCCTTGTCTTTCCGGGGTGGGACGGTCGGTCAGGGGTGGCCGCAGGCCATCGCGGAGCGACGCGACCGCAGGGAGCGCCCTTGACGGGCCGGCCCGCACCGGAAGGACGATGGGACTGACGGGAAACCCCCAGACCCTCCCCGATCCCGGGTCATCGGGTCCCGGACCCCGAAGCCACCGCCCCC
>NZ_JNZY01000109.1 GCF_000717655.1 Streptomyces katrae | reverse complement strand
TCGTCGTCGCGTCGCTTCGCGATGGCCTTCGGCCACCCTTGACCGACCGACCCGCCCCGGAAAGACAACAGACTGCCGGGACGCCCCCGAAGGATGGCCGGGGGGTTCGGATTCCGACCAGCCCCGATCAGAGATGCCGAGCAGGGGCCCTGCCCATCCGCACCCCATGCCCCGGGACCACCGACCCGGGCCGGTCCGTCTGGCCCGCTTTTCGCCCCCAGCAGCGTGCAGACGCCCGAAAACCCGCCCCCGGAGGCGTCTGGGCGGCCTATGTCCAGCCCCAGACGGCCGTCAGACGCCAAGCCGGGGGGAGGGCGTAGCGATTTGGGGCGCCTGCGGGCCCATTCCTACCGGCCTGGTCATCTGGTCGCTGTCGGGTGCAGGCTGACCCTGCCCGGGCCCGGAAAGTGCTTCCTATGGGCCCTTCACGGGGGCGTTCCGCTCCCCGCGGCCCCGTCGCCGGCCCGGCTCGGTGGTCCCGGGGCATGGGGTGCGGATGGGCAGGGGCTGCCGGGCGGCATCTCCGATCTGCGCCAATCGGAACATGAACCCCCTGGCCATCCTTCGGGGGCTTCCCGGCAGTCTTATGGCATTCCGGGGCGGGTCGGTCGGTCAAGGGTGGCCGAAGGCCATCGCGAAGCGACGCGACGACGA
>NZ_JNZY01000108.1 GCF_000717655.1 Streptomyces katrae | reverse complement strand
GGCGGGCGGGGGGCCGGGGGGCGGGGTCCGTCGACTCGGCGTCGGACGTGCCGGCCGGGACGCCGGGGCGGGGTGTCTGTGGGCGCGGCGCGGCTCTGGCCCCCTTTCGCTCCCAGGCGGCTCGCAGGCGCCCGTCGTCCAGGGCCGGCGGGGCGGGCGCCCGGGAAGACTGACTTGGCGGCGCGTGGGCGGCTTATGTCCAGCCCCAGACGGCCGTCGGACGCCGAGAGGTGAGGAGCGCGTAGCGATCTGGGGCGCCTGCGGGCCCAGCCCTACCGGCCTGGTCATCTGGCCGCTGCCTGGTGCGGGTTGACCCTGCCCGGGCCCGGAAAATGCTCCCTATGGGCCCTTCAGGGGACCGTGGCCTCCCCCCGGCACCATCCTGCTCCACCTCCGTGGTCCTGGGGACTGGCTCCGGATGGACAGGGGCTCCTGCTCGGCATCTCTGATCTGGGCCAATCGGAACATGAACC
>NZ_JNZY01000107.1 GCF_000717655.1 Streptomyces katrae | reverse complement strand
GTGGTGCGGAAGGTTCCGTCGCGCTCCGCGAGGTCGGCGGTGACGGCGTCCTCGATGCGGGCGGCCTGGGTCTCGTGGCCGAGGTGGCGCAGCAGGAGGGCGACGGACAGGACCGTCGCGGTCGGGTCGGCCTTGCCGGTGCCCGCGATGTCGGGGGCCGAGCCGTGGACGGGCTCGAACATGGACGGGAAGGTGCCGGTCGGGTTGATGTTCCCGGAGGCGGCGAGGCCGATCCCGCCGGTCACGGCGGCGGCGAGGTCGGTGAGGATGTCACCGAAGAGGTTGTCCGTGACGATGACGTCGAAGCGCTCGGGCTGCGTGACGAAGAAGATCGGTACTCCTGGCCGACCTTGTCGAAGATGTTCTTCCACAGGTGGCCCGCGTACACGAGGACGTTGTTCTTGTGGACCAGCGTCAGCTTCTTGCGGGGGCGGGAGCTGGCCCGCTCGTACGCGTCCCGTACGACGCGCTCGACGCCGTACGCGGTGTTGACGCTGACCTCGGTGGCCACCTCGGCGGGGGTGCCGGGACGGCCGGCGAGCGGGGTGGCCGTGTTCGGGAAGAGCTTCGACGGGCGCAGGTTGATGAAGTGGTCGAACGCGAAGCGGAGTTTGAGCAGCAGACCGCGCTCCAGGACGCCCGAGGGGACCGACGGGTCGCCGATGGCGCCCAGCAGGATCGCATCGTGGTGCTTGAGCGCCTCGAGTTCCTCGTCCGGGAGGGTCTCACCGGTGCGGTGCCAGCGCGTGGCGCCGAGGTCGTACTGCTTGGTCTCCAGCTTCACATCCTGGGGCAGGACCGCGGTAAGGACCTTCAGGCCCTGAGCCACGACTTCCTGGCCGATGCCATCACCGGGGATCAC
>NZ_JNZY01000106.1 GCF_000717655.1 Streptomyces katrae | reverse complement strand
GGACCGCCAACGCCTTCGCCGTCCTAGGCCTGCGCAGCCTGTACTTCTGCCTCGCCGGACTCCTGCGCCGCTTCGCCTACCTCCACTACGGCCTCGCGGTCCTCCTCGCCTTCGCCGGCGTCAAACTCATCCTCTCCGAGACCCCCGTCGGCAAGCTCCCCATCCCCCTCACTCTCGGCGTCATCGCCGTCACGATCACCGTCTCCATCGCCTGGTCCCTGATCGCCACCCGGAACCAGCCCACCGACAGGTGGGAACAGCCGGTCGGGACTGACACAGGCAGCACCAGCGGAGCCCACGGGCCTCCCGCCGACGACGACCTCACACACCACCAGCCTCATGCCGACCGCAGCCCGCACGGAAAAGACTCGCCATGACCACGCCCCCAGGCGCCCCAGTGGGCCACCCCGCCCCCGGCCCCTCGATCGCACTGCAGATGACCGGCGTGCCGCGCGAGGTTCCGACGGGCACAACAAC
>NZ_JNZY01000105.1 GCF_000717655.1 Streptomyces katrae | reverse complement strand
CTGGGCAAGGCCGCCCACGACCGGCACAAGCCGGCCTGGGATGCGACTGCGGGTCGTTTGTACCGTTTTGGCGCCCGGTTGAGACGTGAATGGGCGCTTGTCGGAGTGAGAGGTTGAGAAATCCGGCATCAGACTCCGTCTGGCCCGCTTTTCGCCCCCAACAGCGTGCAGACGCCCGTCATCCAGGACCGGCGGGGCGGGCGCCCGAAAAGACCGATTTTGTGGTGCGTGGGCGGCCCCAGACGGCCGTCGGACGCCGAGAGGTGAGGAGCGCGTAGCGATCTGGGGCGCGTGCCGGCCCACTCCTGCCGACATGGGCATCTGGCCGCTGTCTGGTGCAGGTTGACCCTGCCTGGGTCCGGAAAGGGTGCCTATGGGCCCTTCAGGGGACCGTAGCCTCCCCCCCCGGCCCCATCCTGCTCCACCTCCGTGGTCCTGGGGACTGGCTCCGGATGGACAGGGGCTCCTGCTCGGCATCTCTGATCTGGGCCAATCGGAACATGAACCCCC
>NZ_JNZY01000104.1 GCF_000717655.1 Streptomyces katrae | reverse complement strand
GTCGCGTCGCTTCGCGATGGCCTTCGGCCACCCTTGACTGCCCGGCCCGCCCCGGAATGCCAACAGACTGCCGGGACGCCCCCGAAGGATGGCCGGGGGTTCATGTTCCGATGAGGGCCCATCAGAGATGCCGCCCGGCGGCCCCTGTGATCCGGAGTCCACGCACCAGGACCACCGAGGCGGAGCAGGATGGGGCCAGGGGGAGGCCGCGGTCCCCTGAAGGGCCCAGATGGAGCCCTTTCCGGGTCGGGGCGGGGTCAACCTGCACCAGACAGCGATGAGATGACGCTGCGGTGCCGGTGAGACCGTGGACGCCCCAAATCGCTACGCTCCGCCCGGTTCGGCGTCCGACGGCCGTCTGGGGCCGGACATAGGCCGCCCACGCGCCACCAAATCGGTCTTTTCGGGCGCCCGTGAGCCATCTGGGAGCGAAAGGGGGCCAGGCGGAGCCTGATGCGGCGCCAAAACGGTACAAACGACCCGCAGTCGCATCCCAGGCCGGCTTGTGCCGGTCGTGGGCGGCCTTGCCCAGCCCCAGACGGCCGTCGGACGCCGAGATGAGAGAAGCGCGTAGCGATTTGCGGCGTCCACGGTCTCACCGGGACCGCATGGGCATCTCATCGCTGTCTGGTGCGGGTTGACCCTGGCTGGGTCCGGAAAGGGTGTCTCTGGGCCCTTGAGGGAGGCATGGCCCTCCCCGCGGGCCAATCCGCCGGCCCGACCAGGTCCTGGGGGCGGACTGCGGCTGACCGGGGGACGAGGTCGAACATCTCTGACGAACCCGTGTGGGTATCTGTCCCCCTGACCGTTCCTTCGGGGGCTTCCCGGCAGTCTTATGGCATTCCGGGGCGGGTCGGTCGGTCAAGGGTGGCCGAAGGCCATCGCGAAGCGACGCGACGACGAAGGA
>NZ_JNZY01000103.1 GCF_000717655.1 Streptomyces katrae | reverse complement strand
CGGCCACCCTTGACTGCCCGGCCCGCCCCGGAATGCCAACAGACTGCCGGGACGCCCCCGAAGGATGGCCGGGGGGTTCGGGTTCCGACCTACCCAGATCAGAGAGAGACAGCGGCCAGATGCGCATGTCGGTAGGAGTGGGCCCGCGGACGCAGCAATTCGCTACGCGCTCCTCTCTGCGCGGCGTCCGGCGGCCGTCTGGGGCTGGGCATAGGCTGCCCACGACCGGCAGGAGCCGGCCTGGGATGCGACTGCGGGTTGTTTGTACCGTTTTGGCGCCCGGTTGAGGCGTGAACGGGTGCTTGTCGGAGTGAGAGGTTGAGAAATCCGGCGTCAGGCTCCGTCTGGCCCGCTTTTCGCTCCCAACTGCGTGCAGACGCCCGAAATCCCGCCCGTGGAGGTGTCTGGGCGGCTTATGTCCAGCCCCAGACGGCCATCGGACGCCGAACTGGGCGGAGCGCGTAGCGATTTGGGGCGTCCACGGCCTGACTGGCACCGCAGCGTCATCTCTTCGCTGTCTGGTGCAGGTTGACCCCGCCCCGACCCGGAAAGGGCTCCATCTGGGCCCTTCAGGGGACCGTGGCCTCCCGTGGCCCCCTCGTGCTCCGGCTTGGTGGTCCTGGTGGGCGGACTCCGGATGACAGGGGCTCCTGGACGGCGTCTCTGATCTGGGTCAATCGGAACATGAACCCCCCGGCCATTCCTTCGGGGGCTTCCCGGCAGTCTTATGGCATTCCGGGGCGGGTCGGTCGGTCAAGGGTGGCCGAAGGCCA
>NZ_JNZY01000102.1 GCF_000717655.1 Streptomyces katrae | reverse complement strand
CCCGTGGGTTGTCGTGGTGCATGCGGATGCCGGAGGGGCGGTGGGCCTCTCCGGCGTCTGCTGTGTGGGGCGGGTTGGGGTGGGTGGTTGTCACTTGCCGAGCTTGGCCTTGAGGTCCTTCTTGACCTGGTTCTTGATGTTCTGCTTGTTGACCTTGCCGCCGGTGCCGGTGCCGTCGCCGCCTACGGCGGTGGCGTCGCCGGTGTTGATGGCGTCGGCGCTGGCGTTGCCGCCGGTGGCGTTGCCGGTGGTGATGACGCACTTGCCCTTGCAGGTGCCGACTCCGGTGTTGGCGTTGCCGCCGGTGGCGGTGCCGCCGACGGTGGTGTTCTCGGCGTTGGCGTCGCCGCCGGTGCCGATGCCGTCGGCGCTGTCCTGGGGGAGGGTGATGGCCTGGGGGGTGGTGGTGGGTGCGGCCATGGCGGTGGCGGGGAGGGCGATGCCGCCGCCGAGGAGGGCGAGGGAAGCTCCGGCCAGGACGATGCGGCGGGTCGGGAAACGCTCGAACATGGGAATTCTCCATTCGGCAAGGGGCAAGGGGTTTTGTGTATCGCCCTGGGGGTGGGCCGGGGATTCTGTTTGGCCTTTTGTTTTCCGGGGGTTTCCCCGGTGGGGGCGTAGTTCCAATAAACCGTGTGGGGGAGCGGGCGTCACGCCACTCGAATACGTGGCTTGACGAGGTGCAT
>NZ_JNZY01000101.1 GCF_000717655.1 Streptomyces katrae | reverse complement strand
CGGCCGGCGCCGTGCGCGGTGGACGGGTGGGCGCGCGAAGACGCCCGGCCGGGAGGTCCCGGCCGGGCGTCTTCGTGTGTCTGCTGTCCGCTGGTGGCTCAGTACCAGTGGTGGGTCTGCCAGAAGTTCCAGGCACCCACGGGGCTGCCGTAGCGGGAGTTCATGTAGTCCAGGCCCCACTTGATCTGGGTGGCCGGGTTGGTCTTCCAGTCGGCACCCGCGGAGGCCATCTTCGAGGCCGGCAGGGCCTGGACCAGGCCGTAGGCGCCCGAGGAGGCGTTCGTGGCGGTGTGGTTCCAGCCGCTCTCACGGGAAACGATGTTGTTGAACGCCGCGAACTGCGCCGGGTCCTTGATCATCTGCTGGGCGATCGCCTTGGCGCTCGTCGGGGCCGCCTGAGCGGGAACCGTGGCGAGCATGGAGCCGGCGACGCCCAGGGCGACGATGGAGCCGGCGAGGGACTTCTTGGAAGCGGCGATGCGGCGGATGACGGCGTTGGACACGGATGAACCTTCCGAAGGCAACAGGGACGGTCGCGGGCATGCCGAAGACATGAGTGAGCCACTCACACGGAGGAGAGGGATTCACCGGCAGCGGGTGAAGCACCCGTGCCGCCCGGCGACACCTCCAGTTCTACGCACGTCCCGACCCCCTGGCAACGACCCCTCCTACTAGCGGCCCTCGCAGC
>NZ_JNZY01000100.1 GCF_000717655.1 Streptomyces katrae | reverse complement strand
CAGACCGTCCAGTGCGACGGTGACGGCAGCACCGGCAACCGCGTCCAGGTCGTGTACGTCCACGGCCCCGACCGCGACCGCTACTCCGAATACGTCGCCTCGTTCCGCAAGTGGGCCGCCGACGCCGACCTCATCTACTCCACGAGCGCCCAGGAGACCGGCGGCGTCCGCCACATCCGCTACGTGACGGCCGCCGACTGCACGCCGACCGTGCTCAACATCGAGCTCCCGGCGTCCGCGCTCTCCGAGTTCAGCGCGACCAACAACGCGCTCGCCGGCAAGGGCCTCGACCGCCGCGACCGCAAGTACATGATCTTCGCGGACACCCAGATCTACTGCGGCATCGGCACCTTCGCCGGCGACGAGCGGCCCGGTCAGAACAACCAGAGCAACTTCGGCCCCTCCTACGGCCGTACGGACTCCGGCTGCTGGGGCGGCCACACCGCCGCGCACGAACTCGGCCACAACCTCGGCGCGGTGAACAACAGCGCCCCCAACACCAGCCGCGGCGCCCACTGCACGGACGAGTGGGACGTCATGTGCTACTCGGACACCCCGTACTACCCCCAGATGCGCAACATCTGCACCAACCAGGCCGCCGAGAACATCCTGGACTGCAACCACGACGACTACTTCCACACCAGCCCCAAGGCCGGAAGCTACCTCGCCACGCACTGGAACATCGCCGACAACCAGTTCCTGATGAAGGGCAAGGGCGGCAACCCGAACCCCGACCCCAACCCCAAGCCCAC
>NZ_JNZY01000099.1 GCF_000717655.1 Streptomyces katrae | reverse complement strand
TGCAGCGCACAGCCCGGCACGATTCGGCCTCCCCTGGGGAAGGAAGGGGAGGCCGATTTCGGTACCGGGCTGTGCGCTGCGGCTGGTTCAGTTGGCGCTGGGTGAGACGGGGCGCTGTGTGCGCCGGGTCCAGGGCCTGGTGGTGTCAGTACTCGCCGTGCTGCTGGCCCTTGTAGTGGCCGTCCTTGTGTCCGCTGGCGTTGATGCAGGTGTTGCCGAAGGCGGGGTTGAGGAGGCCGACGACGTTCACGGTGTTGCCGCAGACGTTGACGGGGATGTGGATGGGGACCTGGACGACGTTGCCGGACAGGACGCCGGGGGAGCCGATGGCGGCGCCCTCGGCGGTGGCGTCGGCGGCGGCCATGCCGGCCCCGCCTGCCAGGACGGCACCGGCGGCGGCGGTGGCGGCTACGGCCTTGGCGATACGGGACATCGAATTTCTCCTTGAACTCACGGTTTGCCGGGGGGAATCCAGCTCGGACGACGCATCCCCCAACCGCCCGGACCGCCCGTCCGTTACGGGCACTGGGCCGAATCGGTGACGTGATACCGGCGTGTGGCTTACGGGCGCTGCCCTGACCGCTACGACACCCGCGGCGCCTGCCCCCGGACCGTGGCCGGGGTGCGAAGGGGCGGGAGAGTGGAGGTGTCAGCTTCGGGTGTCAACGCACCCCGTTCGATGTCACACAGGATTTCGAACGCTGTGCTTGTGATGCGGGGCGCCGACTTGCCGCAGCTATGGTCGGGCGCAGTCCGCGTCGATAGGGCG
>NZ_JNZY01000098.1 GCF_000717655.1 Streptomyces katrae | reverse complement strand
AGAGCTCGTAACACGATCATGATTCGGGCTTGTTGAGGCGTCTCCAGCAGATGAGGCTGCAGGCCAGGGAGACGAAGGCGTCGTGGAGTTCGGTGCGGCGTTCCCAGCGGACGGCGAGTCGTCTGAACTGGTGGAGCAGGGCGAAGGTCTGCTCGACGACGTAGCGGAGCTTGCCCATGCCCTTGATGTTGGGGGCTCCTCTGCGGGAGATGACCGGCAGGATCCGGCGTTTGCGCAGCTCTTCCCGGTTGGGGTTGGAGTCGTAACCCTTGTCGCCGAGCAGGGCGTCCGGGCGCCTGCGGGGCCGGCCGGGGCGGCCCGCCACCGGCGGGATGCCGTCGACCAGGGCGAGGGTCTGGGTGACGTCGTTGACGTTGGCCGCGGTTGTGATGACTTTGAGCGGGGTGCCGCGTCCGTCGCAGATCAAGTGGTGTTTGCTGCCCGTCTTCCGCCGGTCGACCGGCGACGGACCCGTGTCGGCTCCCCCTTTTTCGCGCGGATGTGGGAGCCGTCCACGCACGCCCTGGACCAGTCGATCCGGCCGGCCGCGTTCAGCTCGGCGAGCAGGATGCGGTGCAGCTGGTCGAAGACCCCTGCCTGCTGCCACCGCTCCAGGCGCCGCCAGCAGGTCTGCCCCGAGCCGAACCCCAGCTCAGGCGGCAGGAGTTGCCAAGCGATGTCGTTACAGAGCACGTACAGGATGCCCTGCAGGCACAATCGGTCGGCCACCGGCCGCGGCCCTGGAGACCTCGCCGGCCAGGGCGGCAGCAGCGGCTCGATCAGTGCCCACAAGTCGTCGTCCACGATCCACGGCCGAGTACTCACACCACCACGAACGGCCGAATCATCGCACCGGTTACGCCCGACCAGCACATCTCAACAAGATCCTGTTACCGGCTC
>NZ_JNZY01000097.1 GCF_000717655.1 Streptomyces katrae | reverse complement strand
GTCAGGCCCTGGCAGGGGCTTTTGGGCAGGTCCGCTGCTCGGTGAGGAATAGGTGGGCGGCGGTGACGAGGGTGACGTGCCGATGCCAGCCGGTGAAGGAACGGCCCTCGAAGTGGTCCAGCCCCAACGCTGTTTTCAGTTCGCGGTAGTCGTGCTCGATCCGCCACCGGGCCTTCGCCAGCCGGACCAGGTCCTTGGCGGGGATGTTCGCGGGCAGGTTCGAGATCCAGTACTTCACCGGTTCCGCCTCGCCCTCGGGCCATTGCGCGATCAGCCAGGACAGCCCGATCGTGCCGTCGGCGGCGGGCTTCGGGTGGCGGCCCGCGAGCAGGATCCGCAGGAGCACAAAGTGCGAGCTCATCGCGGCTCTGGAGCCCTTGCGCCAGGTCAGGGTTCGCCCGTGGTGGCGCCCGGCGGCCAGCACGTGGTCGCGTAAGGACACGGGCCTGGTGCGGTAGCGGGGCCGCGGGCGGGGCCCGAGACCTCCGTAGGCCGGCTGATGGGGTTCGGTGTCCTCGCCGTGGGCGGTCATCTCGGCTTTGGCCTGCAGGACGTAGGCCAGACCCCGGTCTTCGAGACCGTGACGGAAGTCGGCGTTCGCGCCATAGGCGGTGTCCGCGACCAGCGCGGCGGGCCGCAGACCGATCGCGGACATCTCGTCGAGCATCTCCAGCGCGAGCTGCCACTTCGGTCGGTGATGTTCGGTATCGGGGATCCGGCAGGCCGCCCGGCGTGTGGCTGCCTCGGGCCCGTCCCATGTGGCAGGCAGGAACAGCCGCCACGACAGCGGGCACGAAGCCGTGTCCGAGGCAGCGTGGACACTCACCCCGATCTGGCAGTTGCCGACCTTGCCCAGGGTGCCCGAGTACTGCCGGGCCACCCCGGGTGAGGCCTTGCCGTCCTTGGGGAAACCGGTGTCGTCCACCACCCACACCTGCGGGC
>NZ_JNZY01000096.1 GCF_000717655.1 Streptomyces katrae | reverse complement strand
GAGGTATCCAGAGGGTGGGGGCCTGACGGCTGAGCGTCGGGCGTTTCGTGAGGGGATCCGGTTTCAGGCCGGGATGCGGTTCGCGGCGGGTGAGAAGACCGCGGTGATCGCGAAGGATCTGCGGGTGAGTGTGCGGTCGGTGGAACGCTGGCGTCGTGCCTGGCGCGAGGGCGGCATGGAGGGCTTGCGCTCGGCGGGTCCGGCGAACGCCCCGACCGTCACCGACGCCCAGTTCGCCGTGCTCGAGGAGGAACTCGGCAAAGGCCCCTCGGCGCACGGCTTCGACGACGAACGCTGGACGCTGGCCCGGGTCCAGACGCTGATCCGCCGCCGGCTGCGGCTGACCCTGTCGGTGCCGACGGTGTGGCGGCTGCTGAAACGGCACGGCTGGTCCTGGCAGGCACCCGCCCGCAGAGCCCTCGAGCGTGACGAGCACGCGGTGGAACTGTGGAAGAAGGAGGTCTGGCCACGGGTAAAAGCCTCGCGGCGGCGTCCGGGGCATGGCTCGTCTTCGAGGACGAGGCCGGCTTCTCGATGACTCCGCCCCGGGCCCGCACCTGGGGCCGACGCGGACAGCCCCCGTCATCCGCGTCCGCGGCCGTTCCCGCCGCCGGACCTCGGTCGCCGCGCTGTGCTGCTACAAACTCGGCGAGAAGAGCCGCCTCATCCACCGACCCCGCAACCATCTCCTGCTCAAGGGCGCCCGCAAGAGCTTCTCCTGGAAGGACTACCGCGATCTCCTGGTCCGCGCGCACATCCAACTCGACGGCCCCATCGTGGTGGTTTGGGACAATCTCAACACCCACCTGGCCGCCGGGCTGAAGCGGTACGAGGCGGAGCACGACTGGCTCACCACCATCCGCCTCCCGGCATACTCACCAGACCTGAACCCGGTCGAGGCCGTCTGGTCACTCGTGCGCAGAGCGATGGCCAACACCGCCTTCGACACACCCGACGACCTCGACCGCACACTCCGCAGCGAGCTACGCAGAATCCAACTCCGGCCCCACCTTGTCGACGGCTGCCTCACCGCCACCGGTCTGGCCATCAACCCACCGACCCCACCCTGAAATCTTCAGTAACCG
>NZ_JNZY01000095.1 GCF_000717655.1 Streptomyces katrae | reverse complement strand
ACCTGCAGCCAGGAGACGTCATCCTGGCCCTGGACCGGTGGAAGCAGTACGTGCGCGGCCCCAAGCGCCGGCTGTGGGACGAATGCGAGTGGGGCAACGCGCACTGGTACTGCTGCGGCAACCCCCTGGAAGGCCGTGCGCTCCTCGACCGCGTGCTCCTGGCCATGACACCCCGGAGCGCCCGCGAGCTCCGGGCAGTCCTCGCCACGTACGACGCACTCTGGATCACCCCGTACCCCTTTCTCCCGGACCGAGTCTGAGCAGGCACTCCCCCGCGGAGTCCTCCGACTCTTGTCCGCGGATAAAAGATCGGTGCCTCGGTACGAGCAGGGTGTCATCCGTCCTGCCCACCTCCGGGTCGGTGCACGGCCGCGTGAGAGGCTGGACGGCATGGGCGCTGAGCTGGACGATCAGACTGCAAGGGAGTTCTTGGCATCGATCCGCGTCGGTGACCTCTGCCACGGAACGGCGACAGAAATCACCGGATCGCGAGGGGTGACGGTGACTCTGGACGGGTACCCCGCGCGCCCGCTGGGGATGGTGGGTCCCTTGGACCTGTCATGGCGGCCCTTCCCGGCCAGTCCTCTGCAGGTCGGTCAGAGGATCACAGCCGAGGTGACCTCCGTTGATCTGGATGAAGGCATCGCCTGGTTGTCGATGGCCTCCGCCGAGCACCCTGAGCTCTGGGCGTTCCTGAGACCCCTTCGCTCCGGCCAGATCCTTTCCGGCACGGTCGCTGCCATCGAGCGGTTCGGCGTGTTCGTGGCACTGGACCAGGGCCCCGATCACCCGGTCTTCCCCGGCGTCGGATTCATCTCGGTCCTCGAGCTGTCCTGGCATCGCTTCGAAGCGATATCGGACATCGTCGAAGTCGGGGAACGCGTCTCGTGCGAGTTCCTCTACTTCGACACGTGGAACGGGGAAGCCAGGCTGTCGCTGCGAGCGACTCAGCCGGACCCCTTCCAGACCCTCGCAGGCAGCATCTCGGTGGGTCAGACCTTGGATGGACAGGTCACCAAGCTGGTCCCGTTCGGCGCTTTCGTTCAGGTCGCCGACGGCATCGAGGGGCTGATCCGTCTTCAAGAGCTGGCAGCGACACCCGTTGAAGCTCCGGAGGAAGCCGTCCACGTTGGCGACGCAGTCTCGGTCGTCGTCATCGACGTCGACCGGCAGCGGCGCAGGCTGTCCTTGTCCCGACGCCAGG
>NZ_JNZY01000094.1 GCF_000717655.1 Streptomyces katrae | reverse complement strand
TAGCTTGATCTTTAACCTGTGCGGCGTGGGCGAGGGGGCATCGACTTCTTCGTTTTCGGTTTCGTGGTGCCGGGTTTGCGGACTGTGTGCACGTCGTGTCGTGGGGTGGGATGGCTGTTCTTGCGCCCTGGTGGCCTGCCGGGGCCGGGGCGGGAGGGTTTCGGTGCGCCGGCCGGGCAGCTCGTCTTCGGGCGGATGTGGCGGAAGTCCCGGCGGACGCGGGCGGGCGTGAGGCGTTCGTCGGGTGCAGGTTTCTCCCATGGCCGGCGGAGGTCGGCTGCCAGCGGTCGGGCGAGACGGAGTTGGGTGTAGGCGGCCAGGATCAGCCAGGTCCACCGGTCCGCCGCCTCGGGGGTGCGGATCTTCGGGCAGGTCCAGCCGAGGGTCTGCTTGAACAGGCGGAAGGTGTGCTCGATGTCGAAGCGTCGCAGGTAGGCCTGCCACAGGCGGTCGACGTCCGTGTGGTCTGCGTCGGTGCCGGACCACCACAGCCAGACCGGCTTCGGGGTGGCTCCGCTGGGCAGGTGGTCGATGTCCAGGCGGATCACCGCTCCCTCGACGATCGGGAGGGTGCCGTCGGCCGCCGCCCAGGAAGAGCGGTGGGTGAGTTTGGGGTGGAGTCGGTCCCACGAGCGTGCTCGGGCGGTGCCGTAGAGGCGGGTGTCGGTGACGGTGTGGGTGTCCGGGGTGCCCCAGGTGTCAGGCTGCCCGAACACGAACTCGCCGCCGTGCCGGGGCGGACGGCCCATGGTGTGAGGCTGCCGCTGGGGTGCGGGCCGACGCAGGACCCGGTCCGACCGCATCCGGGCCAGGACCTGGACCGGAAGGTCCCGCAGGAGGTGGGCCAGGCGTGGTGCGTCGTATCCGGCGTCCGCGATGACGAGGACTTCCGGGTCACCGGTCTGCCACTGACCTGCGGTGATCAGCCGCTCGATCAGCTCGCGCAGCTGCCGGGCGGTGACGGTGGCCGTGTCGTCTCCGGGTGCCAGACGCAGCGCGTCCAGCGGGGCGGTCCACGAGCTGCGGCCCGGCTCCAGCGCGCAGACGATCGAGTACGGCCGCGGCAGCGGCAGCGAGGCCAGGGCCTGGCGCATCCGGTCCGTGTCGACCCGGCCCTTGGCGACAGCGGCGTAGAGCCCTCCGTGACCGCGGCGGTGTTCGCCCACCAGCGACAGCTCGGCCAGTGATCGCACCGGTCCGTCGCCGCACAGAACCGCGTCGGCCAGCTCGAACAGCGCATCCGAACGAGCGGTGAGACAGGAGTAGAACTCGCCTCGGAAGCGTGACAGTTCCGCCAGCGGCTCCCGCCGGGCATCACGATGCAGCAAACTCATCCTCACGGCCTTCGCGCTGGATGTGAGTGTTTCCTTGGTCGGAGCACATGATCCAGACGAAGGCCGTTTCCGCGTACGGCGGTTACCGAACCGAGTGATCAAGTACGAGGCACCGTTCGACCTCGGACGTTAAAGATCAAG
>NZ_JNZY01000093.1 GCF_000717655.1 Streptomyces katrae | reverse complement strand
TGCTGCTGGTTGGAGGTCGTTCTCGTAGGCGATCGGAGTTCGCTGGCCGAGGCGGGAGTGCCGGCGGCGGGTGTTGTATCGGGTCAGCCAGCGGAAGGCGGCGAGTCGCGCTTCGTGCTCGTTCGACCAGCCTTTGCGGCCTTTGAGCGTTTCTCTCTTGAAGGCGGCGTTGAAGCTTTCCGCGGCGGCGTTGTCCGCGCTGGACCCGATCGCGCCCATGCTCTGCCGGACCCCTGCTGACCTGCAGATTTCAGCGAAGGCCCTACTCGTATATTGCGAGCCGTGATCGGTATGCATCACCGCTCCGGCCAGGCTCCCGCGGGTCCGTTCGGCTGCTGTCAGGGCGTCGGTGACGAGCTCTGTCCGCATGTGGTCGGCGATCGCCCACCCGGCCAGCCGGCGTGAGGCGAGGTCGATGACGGTCGCGAGGTAGAGCGGCTTCGAGCCGCTGACCGGCAGATACGTGATGTCGCCGACGTACTTGGTGTTCACCTCGGTCGCGGTGAAGTCACGGCCGATCAGATCTGGTGCCTTCGGCGCCGCATGGTCCGCGAGGGTGGTGCGGTGTCGGCGGCGCAAGCGGACTCCCTCGAGCCCGATGGTCCGCATGATCCTGGCGACCCGCTTGTGGTTGACCACCGGGCCGCCTTCGTCACGGAGCTCGGCGGTGATCCTGGGGGCTCCGTAAGTGCCGTCGGATTCCTGGTGCCTTGCGTATCCGGGCTGCGAGCCCGGCCTCGGCGGTCTGCCGGGCCGCTCTTGCGGCCGCGGTGCGGCGCCAGTAGTAGAAGCTCGAGCGGGACAGGCCGAGGATGTCGCAGAGCCGCTTCACGCCGTGACGGCGCTGGTGATCTTCAACGAACTGGCAGCGGTTCACCAGCGCGTCTCCGTCGCGAAATACCGGGCCGCCTTGCGGAGAATGTCGCGCTCTTCCTCCAGCTCGCGGATCCTCTTCCGGGCTGCGGCCAGCTCCGCCTGAACGTCGTCACCGCTGGCCTGCGCGGCGGCTGGCTGCGTCGAGTGGGCGCCGGGCCGGCGCCCGTCGGCGGCCCGGATCCAGTTCCGCAACGTCTCGGTGTTCACCCCGAGATCACCGGCGACCGACTTGATCGTCGCTCCTGGCCTTGACCGGTACAACGCGACCGCGTCCGCCTTGAATTCGGCAGGGTAATGCTTCATCCCCACGGGGACTCCGTTCTCCTGGACCATCAAGATCCAAGTGTCTCCGGTGTCCAAAATCCGGGGTCAAGGCCC
>NZ_JNZY01000092.1 GCF_000717655.1 Streptomyces katrae | reverse complement strand
TGCGACACCGCGGGTGATTGTCCCTGGGGCGCTGCGGTAGTTGTTATCGCGGGTGGGGGTGTCGTTCGTACTGGTCAGGGTGGGTTGGGTCCTGGTGGTGACGTTCTGGTGCGGTGTGTTCGGTGTCATCGTGTGCGTTGTTGCTGGACAGCGGGGTGCGGTGTCTATGGGGGTGGGTCGGCCGGTGTCTGGGGTGGGCCGTTGTTGTCCGGTCTCTGTCGCCGGTCAGTGAAACTGAGCAGGCGTCAAGGCTCTGACCTGCGGTGTTCGTCGGCCTGACCGCCGCTGCGCAGGTTGGTTGAGTAGCGCGCAGTTTCACTGGGCGCCGACAGTTGCAGTACCAGCCTCCATTGGAGGGGAGGAAGTAAATACAGAGCTAATCCGGGTGTAATTTTGAAGCAGTGGGTTGTGGTTGTGGGGATCGACGGCCGGGCCTGGCGTGTGTGAGGATGCCGGTATGAAGATCACTGCCCGAAAGGGCTATGCCGCGTAGGCGGCCGGGCGCGTTGCGCGCCCCTCACCCCAGCCTCTTCGCTCTGGTCCGACTTCACCGGATCGACCGGCTGTCGCCGCGGACATCTGCCGCCGTATACCGGGCCGAACGGCACTCGGACAGCGAGGACGTGTGGCCTGGCGCCACTGAAACGGCCTTGTATTGGTGTCGGCGGTTCTTGGCCCAGCCAGGCCGGTATCTCGATATCGCTTTTGCGGTGTGCCCGTGTCCTTCGGACAGCCTCGAGGACGTGGCCGAGGCGAGGGACATGCTGGAGCAGGTGCGGCTGCTGCTCCCTGCTCCGGCATGCCGGGAGTTCGGGGTGCTTCTCGCTCGTCTTGATGCGGAGCTGTGGCGTAGGACCCTTCCCGATCCTTTCGCGTTTCGTGATCCTCGCAGGAGAGGCGGCTGGTGGCATTACAGGCTTCGTGGCGACCGCCCCTTCGGATGAGTCGTATTGCAGAGGTTGGAGGGCCGTCACCATGGCGCCCCTCCAACCTCTGCAGGCGACGAGCGGGCTCAGCTGGTGGCGGCCTTCTTCTGTAGGACCCGCGCAGCGGGCTGGTCCTGGAGGCGGAGCCGGAGGGGCGCAGGGTGGGGGAGCGGAGCGGACCCACCCAACGGGCCGTAGGCCCGGACCCCGTGAAACGGGGTCACCCGGGCCCGCGGAGCGGGCGGTTCGGGGAAGAGCGAAGCGAAGCCCCGAACTTTGTCCGGAGCGAAGCGCAGGACACCGGCCCGAAGGGCCGGCCCTGGCTCGGCGAAGCCGAGCCTCCGTCGAGCGCAGCGAGACGGTTCTCTCCTCCACGCGCAGCGTGGAGGTACCC
>NZ_JNZY01000091.1 GCF_000717655.1 Streptomyces katrae | reverse complement strand
GAGGTGCGTATCGGGTACTTCCCGAACCTGACGCATGCCACCGCTCTGGTCGGTCTCCAGGAGGGCCTGATCGCCAAGGAGCTGGGCGCCACCGCGATCAAGCCGCAGTCCTTCAATGCCGGCCCGTCCGAGATCGAGGCCCTCAACGGCGGCTCTCTCGACATCGGGTTCATCGGCCCCTCGCCGTCGATCAACGGCTACGTGAAGTCCAAGGGCTCCAACCTGCGCATCGTCTCCGGGTCCGCGTCCGGCGGCGTCAAGCTCGTCGTGAACCCGGACAAGATCAAGACCCTGGACGACGTCAAGGGCAAGAAGATCGCCACCCCGCAGAAGGGGAACACCCAGGACGTCGCGTTCCTCAACTGGATCGCGGAGAAGGGCTGGAAGGTCGACCCGGAGTCCGGAAAGGGTGACGTCTCCGTCGTCCGCACGGACAACAAGGTGACCCCGGACGCCTTCAAGCAGGGCTCGATCGACGGCGCCTGGGTGCCCGAGCCGACCGCGTCCAAGCTCGTGACCGACGGCGGCTTGGTCCTCCTCGACGAGACCGACCTGTGGCCCGACAAGAAGTTCGTGATCACGAACGTCATCGTGTCGCAGAAGTTCCTCAAGGAGCACCCGGACGTCGTGGAGGCCGTGCTGACCGGCACGGTGAAGACGAACGAGTGGATCAACGCCAACCCGGACAAGGCGAAGGCCTCCGCGAACGCGAAGCTGGAGGCCGACGGCGGCAAGCCGCTCGACGCGAAGGTCATCGACCCGGCGTGGAAGAGCATCCTCGTCACCGACGACCCGCTCGCCGCGACGCTGAAGACCGAGTCCGACTGGGCGGTCAAGGCCAAGCTCATCGAGCAGCCCGACCTCGCCGGGATCTACGACCTGACGCTCCTGAACAAGGTCCTCAAGGCCGCCGGCAAGCCCGAGGTCTCCGACGCCGGTCTCGGCGCCAAGTAAGCCCGTCCGTACGAACCCCAGGAGGTGACGACCATGGCCACCACACTCGCCAAGGCTGCCGAGGGCACGGTAGCGGAGCAGACCCACGCCGCCCGCATCGCGCACGTCTCGAAGTCCTTCTCCGGCCCGGCCGGATCGCAGCTCGTCCTGGACGACATCAGCCTCGATGTCGCGCCCGGCGAGTTCGTCACCCTCCTGGGAGCCTCGGGGTGCGGGAAGTCCACCCTGCTCAACCTGGTCGCGGGACTGGACAGGCCGTCCGCGGGCACCATCGAGACGGCCGGCCGCCCGGCTGGTCCGGCTCGGCGGCGCCTACGGCAAGCGCGTCCACGAACTGTCCGGCGGCATGCGCCAGCGCGTGGCCCTGGCCCGGGCGCTGGCCCAGGACAGCCGGCTCCTGCTGATGGACGAACCCTTCGCGGCGCTCGACGCCATCACCCGCGACGTCCTGCACGGCGAACTCACCCGCATCTGGGCCGAGACCGACGTGTCCGTCCTGTTCGTCACGCACAACGTCCGCGAGGCCGTGCGGCTCGCGCAGCGTGTGGTCCTGCTGTCCTCGCGGCCCGGCCGCATCGCCAAGGAATGGACCGTCGGCATCCCGCAGCCCCGCCGCATCGAGGACGC
>NZ_JNZY01000090.1 GCF_000717655.1 Streptomyces katrae | reverse complement strand
AGGTCGACGGTGATTTCGGCGGTCGGGTCGGTGTCGGTCAGTTCCCACAGCCGGTCGACGGTCTCCTGGGGGAGGACCACGGTCAGCAGGCCGTTCTTCAGCGAGTTGCCGCGGAAGATGTCGGCGAAGCGGGAGGAGATGACGGTCTTGAACCCGAAGTTCTGCAGGGCCCAGACGGCGTGCTCGCGGGAGGAGCCGGTGCCGAAGTCGGGGCCGGCGACCAGGACGGTGGCGCCCTGGCGCTCGGGGCGGTTGGTGACGAACTCGGGGTCCTTGCGCCAGGCCTCGAAGAGTCCGTCCTCGAACCCGTCGCGGGTGATCTTCTTCAGCCAGTGGGCCGGGATGATCTGGTCGGTGTCGACGTTGCTGCGGCGCAGCGGGACGGCCCGGCCGGTGTGGGTGGTGAAGGCTTCCATGGTTCTCAGACTCCGGCGGTCGCGTGGGCGTCGGTCAGGTCGGCGGGCGAGGCCAGGTGGCCCAGTACCGCGGTGGCGGCGGCCACCTGCGGGGAGACCAGGTGGGTGCGTCCGCCCTTGCCCTGGCGGCCTTCGAAGTTGCGGTTGGAGGTGGATGCGGAGCGCTCACCGGGGGCCAGTTGGTCGGGGTTCATGCCCAGGCACATCGAGCAGCCCGCGTGGCGCCATTCGGCGCCGGCTTCCTTGAAGACCTTGTCCAGGCCCTCTTCCACGGCCTGCAGGGCGACCCGGACGGAGCCCGGGACGACCAGCATCCGTACGCCGTCGGCGACTTTGCGGCCCTGGATGATGCCGGCGACGGCGCGCAGGTCCTCGATGCGGCCGTTGGTGCACGAACCTACGAAGACGGTGTCGACCTTGATGTCGCGCAGCGGCTGTCCGGCGGTCAACCCCATGTACTCCAGGGCCTTTTCGGCGGCGTGGCGCTCCGATGCGTCCTCGTAGGAAGCCGGGTCGGGGACGTGGGCCGACAGGGGGGCGCCCTGGCCGGGGTTGGTGCCCCAGGTGACGAACGGGGCCAGCGTGGCGCCGTCGATGACGACCTCGGCGTCGAAGACGGCGTCCTCGTCGGTGCGCAGGGTCTTCCAGTACGCCAGGGCCGCGTCCCAGTCCGCGCCCTGGGGCGCGTGGTCGCGGCCCTTGAGGTAGTCGAAGGTGGTCTGGTCGGGGGCGATCATGCCCGCGCGGGCGCCGGCCTCGATCGACATGTTGCAGATGGTCATGCGGGCTTCCATCGACAGTTTCTCGATGGCTTCGCCGCGGTACTCGAGGATGTAGCCCTGGCCGCCGCCGGTGCCGATCCTGGCGATGATCGCCAGGATCAGGTCCTTGGCGGTGACGCCCTCGGCCAGCGCGCCGGTGACGGTGATCGCCATCGTCTTGGGGCGGGCCAGCGGCAGCGTCTGGGTGGCCAGCACGTGCTCGACCTGGCTGGTGCCGATGCCGAAGGCCAGCGCGCCGAAGGCGCCGTGCGTGGAGGTGTGGGAATCGCCGCAGACCACGGTGGTGCCCGGCTGGGTCAGACCCAGCTGCGGTCCCACGACGTGGACGACGCCCTGCTCGACGTCGCCCAGGGAATGCAGACGCACACCGAACTCCGCACAGTTCGCCCGCAGCGTCTCGAGCTGGGCCCGGGAGACCGGGTCCGCGATCGGCTTGTCGATGTCGAGGG
>NZ_JNZY01000089.1 GCF_000717655.1 Streptomyces katrae | reverse complement strand
GCCTGGGCCCTGGGCGTGAAACCCGTCATCGCCCGACGCGGCGTCCCACACGGCTCCGGCCTCGGCACCGAACGCTGGGTTGTCGAGCGGGCCTTCGCCACCTCCACTGGTTCCGCCCACTGCGGATCCCCTGGGAAGTCCGCGACGACATCCACGAAGCCTTCCTCAGCCTCGCTTGCTCACTCATCTGCTGGCGACGCCTGAAGTCATTCCGATAGCAGTTCTTACCGAGAACTCGGCGCCGACCACTTCACCCGCCGCGATCCCGAACGCGCCATGCGACGGATGATCAAGGAAGCCAACAGCCTCGGACTGACCATCCGCTTCGAGCCGATCACGGCCTGAACCACCCAACCACGGGGTCATTTTCATGTCAGTCCCGCCCGCTGCAGCGCGAGCAGGACGGAAGGTCGTCGCTGAGCTGGAAGGACATGTGAGTCATGGGGCCCCCTTGCTTGCTGGGAGCGCCATCCAACCCGTCCTGACCAGGGCGGTCAACCCCTTTGCCCTGGTCAAGCCGCTATTAGACATCGTGCTTCGTGCGGGCTGAGACGCGATGGGCGACGTGAACGCCGTGTGCGCGCCGCAGTTGGCTTGTCTGGCCCGGTCGGCCGGGGGCGAGGGCAGGGGAATGAGGTTCCCCCGCTGTGCGGGAGCGGTTGACTAGCTGGTCAGGGCGGGTTGACGTGGTGTCAGGTTCACTTGTTCGGCTGCTGCCTGGTCGGCGTAGTGCTTCTCCTCGTACTCGATCGGGCTGAGGTAGCCGAGTCGTTTCTGGATGCGGCGGGGGTTGTAGAAACCGTCGATGTACTCGAAGAGCGCGAGGTTCGCCTCGGCCCGGGTGGCGAAGACGCGGCCGCGGACGCATTCGGTCTTGATGAGCATCCACAGGTTCTCTGCGAGGGCGTTGTCGAACGAGTCGCCGACCGAGCCCATGGATGCCTGGATCCCGGCCCTGACCAGGCGTGTCGTGAGCTTCACGGATGTGTATTGGCAGCCGTGGTCCGCATGGTGAATGAGCTCGCCGGGGGTGGCTTCGCGGCTGGCCAGGGCGTACTCGAGGGTGGTCAGGACCAGGTCCGCGTCCGCGCGGGCAGAGGTTTCCCAGGCCACGACCCGGCGGGAGAACGCGTCGCGGATCGCGGAGAGCCACAGCGGGCCCTCCAACGTCGTGATCATGGTCAGGTCGGTGACCCACAGCCGGTTCGGCCCGCTCGCGGTGAAGTCGCGTTGCACCAGGTCAGGGGCCAGATCCGCGTCCGGGTCGCGTCGGGTGAAGCTCTTGCTCCGGCGAGGGCTGATCCCGGCGAGGCCGGCCTGGCGCATGAGCCGTTCGACGCGCTTGCGGCCGACGCGCGTGCCCTCGCGCTTGAGGACGGCGTGCACGCGGGGTGAGCCGTAGACCCCGCCGGACTCGTCGTGGACCTGACGGATCCTGCTGGTCAGCTCGGCGTCCCGACGGTGCCGTTCGCACGGCTCGGTCTCGGCCTGGCGCCACCGGTAGTAGGTGGTGGAGGGGATGTTCAGTTCCCGGAGTACGGGCTCGACCCCCAGGTGCGGGTGCTCGTCGACGAGCGCCGTCACCTGGGCCGGGTCGGGTCGAGCTGGGCCGCGAAAAAAGCCGAGGCCGTCCGCAGGACCTCGTTCGCCCGCTTGAGCTGGACATTCTCCTTCCGCAGGGCGGCCAGTTCCTCGCGCTCGGCGGTGGTGAGCAGGTCTCCTCGCTCGCCGGCGTCGGCCTCGGCCTGCCGGATCCAGTT
>NZ_JNZY01000088.1 GCF_000717655.1 Streptomyces katrae | reverse complement strand
GTTGCAGGACGGCGACGGGACTGACGACCGGACCGGGGGGCCCGCAGTGATCAGGGGCCGCCGTGAGCAGTACCGCAGTTGACGCAGTGGCAGTACCCGCAAGTGCAGTACGCAGTACGCAGTACCCAGCAGTGAAGTCAGTGAGCAGCACCTCGGTGAAGGCGTCGGCTGTGGGCGCGCGCACCGGGAAGTTCGGCAGTGGGGTTCTAAGCCAGAGCAGACGCAGGACGGGCAACGGGGCTGGCTGCCGAAGAGTGGCGCCTGGTAGGGCCACGAGCAGCAGGGAAGTACGCAGTAACCGAGTGGAGCAGTACACGCAGTTCGCAGTTCCCCACTTGGCAAGCAGTTGATCATCCGAGGGATGAACGGAGGAATTGGGCGCCATCAGGATCGCCCGGGCGGCAGTCTGAGCCCGGGTACCGCAGGACATCGATAGTGAGGTGGTCTCCGGTCAAGCAACCGCGATCCCCGCAGCCCCGACAGCGTTCCGGTCGGGTCCGCGGACACAGGAGGCCGGCGCAGTCTCAGGGCCGGCAGATGGTGTAGTAGTTCCTTCGGGGCCCTGGTGCCGTACGGCACCAGGGCCCCTCCGCGCGTTCCCCTACGTTCCACAGAAGGTGCAAATGACAGCAGATGACTCGTTCGGTCGTCTCGACGACGACGACTACCCCGCCTACACGATGGGCCGGGCCGCCGAAATACTCGGCACCACCCAGGGCTTCCTCCGCGCCATCGGCGAAGCACGCCTCATCACCCCGCTCCGCTCCGCCGGCGGTCACCGCCGCTACTCCCGCTACCAGCTGCGGATCGCGGCCCGCGCCCGGGAACTCGTCGACCAGGGCACCCCGATCGACGCCGCCTGCCGCATCGTCATCCTCGAAGACCAGCTCGAAGAAGCCCAGCGCATCAACGCCGAATACCGTCGCGCCGCCGGATCAGCGGATACGACGACCGCGACCTGAGCCGGGGAGGACCGGCGACCCGCGCGTCCAGGTCGGGTCCGCGGCGGTCCGCCCTCACCCGCAAGTCGTCGAGCCGTTTCGATTCCGGCGGCCAGGTCACCACTGCGTCACGTTAGCCGCGTCCATGCAGACCTGCGCCGACGTTGCCCGCGGCCTCACGAGGTGCACTGCCTCGACCAACCCGCACGTCCGCGCTTCCAGGTCGGCTCGCCGCGTATGCGCTTGCACCCTTCCAGCTCCAGGATTCCGTGAACCCGCTCGTTTCACGCAAGACGGGCCGGAAGGGCCGGCAGCGCGCAGGCCGCAGACGGTCGGCTTGGTGAGGCCCCGAGGCCGCCTCGCGGGTTTGAGTCCGGTGCCGCGACTGACGAACCTGGCGAAGAGTCGTGTCCTACCGGCTCGAGGCGCGGCCAACCGCCCCCGCTACGTCCTACTTCTCCTCCGGCTCCCAGGCGCGGAGCAGGTCGAGCAGCCCTGCGTCTCCGTCAACGTGCAAGGAGTCGGCCTGGATCCGGTCGTACAGGTAGAGGACCAGCTCACTGGCCGTGCCGTGGACGGAGGCGCCGGCTGCATCCGAGTCTTCGCCGGTCGCGGCGGTGGGCGCGGGGATGCGGGTGGTGCGTGCCCCGTCGCCGTCGACGGTGAGGCGCCAGGAGCGGCCCTCGGCGGCGTGGAAGTCGAAGGCCGTGGGCTTGTGCGGCCAGGCACTCGGCGTTGCGCAGACGGTGTACAGGAACTCCTCCACACCGTCGAGTGCCAGCTCGACCGGCAGCGGCTGCGGGGCGCCCCCGGCGAGCTGGGCGTCGTAGGTGTGCACCGCGGTCTCCTGGACCCGGTGCCGGGCGGTGCCGCCGGCGGTCTGCGGTGACTGCGACGCGGGCCACCACGTCCAGCAACCGCTCCCCGGTCCCGCCGCGCGCAGGGCATCCAGCAGGAGCTGCGTCGACGCGTCCAGCCAGGCCAGCAGGGCCTCACGCTCCTGCGGCACTTCCAGCGCGGCGCGCGCGGCGACGGCCTCGGCCGGGGGAGCGTCGGCAGACCCCGCGCCGACGATGGCGGCCCAGAACCGGTCTCCCCCACCCAGGTGCTTCACCAGATCGAACAGCGTCCACCCGGGGCAGGTCGGCACCTGCGCGTCGAGACCGGGCGCGGCGGCGACCACGGCGCGGAAGGCGGTCGACCGTTCATCGATCAGTCGCAACAGGTCAGGGAACTCAAGATTCTTTTCCACGCCGGATGTCTATCACCGTGCTCCGGTGATCGGACAGCGATTTTCACAGTCGCCGCCGGTTGGCCATTGCGGACGTCCTCGCCTCCCACCGCTCGGGTGACAAGCTGCGCACTGCTGCGAGGACGCTGGTGGTGGCGGTACGCCAGGCGTCGTGCCTGTGGGTGCTCTGGCCTCGCCGTGCGGCCGGGCACCTCGGCGACGTGACGTCCACCCCGCATCGCCTGCGAGCACGACCGTCTCAGCGAAGGTTGGCCAGTCTCACCGAACCTGGCCCAGGCACCTGGGTCGGTATGGGCGAGTGCCTGGAGCAGGTGACGCAGTGGCGGAGCGGGTGGTCCGGGGAGTACGGCCAGGTACGTGGTGAGCGTGAGGCCGCTCAGTGGTCGCAGGACAACCCGGGGGACGAGGGCAAGCCGGCCACTTCGCAGAAGACCGTCCAGGAGGGCGGGCTGGTCCCGATCGCGGTCGTCTCCTGGAAGTTGGTGAACGGCGGCCCCTCGAGCGGCTCGCTTCCGGCGGCGCGGAGGGCGTCGGTAAGAAGGTCGTGGAGCGGGGGATTGTTCTCCCGTGGCGCGAGCCGCAGCGGGAGCGCGCCAGCTGTTCCAGGTGCAGGGCCGGCCCGGCTGCCAGCGGATGGCCGTCGGGCAGAGCCACGTACAGCGGGACAGTCCATACCGGCAGGAGTTCCAGCTCCGGCGCGGCGGGAGGGCTCGCCCCGGAGCGTACGGCGGTCAGCCGCTCGGTGAGGGGCAGGCGCCGCAGTCGGACGAAGGCGGCCGCGAAGGTATCCGCTGCGGGGTCACGCTGATCCCCGTGAGCACCCCCGTCGTGGAGCCATGCGCAGGGTTCAGCTGCGGTCGGGCGAGACCTGGCGTCGGGACAAGGACAGCCTGCGCCGCTGCCGGTCGACGTCGATGACGACGACCGAGACTGCGTCGCCAACGTGGACGGCTTCCTCCGGAGCTT
>NZ_JNZY01000087.1 GCF_000717655.1 Streptomyces katrae | reverse complement strand
CTCCGCCCGGGGCCCATCACCAGGCACGCTCCGGGTCGGTGGCCGCTCTACCCGCACCAAACAGCGACCAGCACCCCATCGGAAGCCACCCATCGCACCCGATCGCTACCCACTCCTCACCGACGGCGGCCAACGGCCGTCCGGGGCTGAGTGCCCGAAGGGCGTCTGAATGCAGGGCTTCAGACCTTCTCGCCGAGGGCGTTCCGCAGCCAGTCCAGCGGTCCCTGTCCGAGCAGTTCGTCGGCCAGTCGCCGCCCGGTCTCGGTCGCGAGCCGGGCCCGGCTGTTGTCGATCCACCGCTGTGCGTTGGCGTAGCCCTGGGCCTTGTACTCGATGCCCTGGAGCATGCATTCCAGCTTGTCCGCGTCGCGCGCGCAGACCGCCTCCGGCGAGTCCTGCGCCTCGTACTCGGCGACCAGCTCCCGGATCGCCGAGGCGAGCACGTCGGGCATGCCCGCGGTCTGGTCGGCGGTCACGTCCTGAGGGCCGCCGGCCGGCGCGTACTTCTTCCCCAAGTGGTTGACGTCCCCGGTACGGGTCTCCTGGGTGTCGTGCCACACGGCGAGGAATGCGGCACGGGCGGGCTCGGCGCCCTCCAGCTTCGCGATGACCGATGCGATGAGCGACGTCCGCCACGAGTGCTCGGCGACGCTCTCGGGGTCGTTGACGCCAGCCATCCACCAGCCGGTACGCCGGGTGTGCTTGAGCGTGCCCGCTTCGTAGAGGAAGCGCGCCACCGCGGACAGGTCGTCAGCCACTGTCTCTCCTTCTCACGCCTCGGCGAGGCGGATCGCGTACCGGATGCCCTCCAGCTCTCGCCCCCAAGGATGGGAGGCGCTTTCGTGCGTTCTGGATCACACAGAACCGGCCCTGCCCCATACCCTGTCAGTGTCGAGCTGCAAGGAGAGGGGCAAGGCCGCCATGTCACCTGATGCTACTCCGGACCCGTACACAGACCCTCTGGTATTCGGGCAAAGAATGCAGATCCTCCGCCAGCGCCGCGGCCTCACCCGCGACCAACTTGGTGGCCTCCTCGCGCGATCCGGGTCATGGGTCAAGGCCATCGAGAGCGGTCGGCTGCGGACCCCGCACCTGCCCGTCATCCTCCGCATCGCCGAGGTGCTACGCGTCCGGGACCTGTCCGACCTCACGGGGGATCAGTCCATGCGCGTCAACCTGTTCACCGGTCCCGGGCACCCGCGGTTCGCGGCGGTCCGCGAAGCCCTCAACACGCTCCAGCTCGGCGGCAGCCACGAAGCACCACCGGCCGCGCACCTGACCGCGCGCCTCGCCCGCGCGTGGTCGGCCCGGCATTCGGCACCGAATCACCGCGACGTGGTCGGGGCGCTGCTCCCGGATCTGGTCCGGGACGCGCAGTCCGCGGTCCGACAGGCCGAGACCGTCGCCGACCGCAAAGCGGCCCAAGCACGTCTGGCGGAGGTGTATTTCCTCGCACAGTTCTTCTGCGCCTACCAGCCGGACGCGCCCCTGGTGTGGCGTGTGGCGGAGCGCGGCATGATGGCTGCGCAGGATTCCGAGGACCCGCACGCGATCGGCCTCGCCGCGTGGCTGACCACGCAGGCCCACCGTGAGAGTACGCACCTGGATGCGGCGGACGCCGTCACCCTGGAGACCCTGCGCTACCTGGGGCCGCTTCTCCCCGACGCCGGCATGGACGTCCGCGCGGTCGCCGGGGCCCTCACCGTCGAGGCAGGGTTGACGGCCGCCCGCCGCGGTGAGACCGGTACCGCCTGGCGGTACTGGGACGACGCCCGGGCCCTGGCCGAGTCCCTGCCCCGTGGGTACTTCCACCCCGTAACGAGTTTCTCCCGGGCCGTCATCGGCGCGCACGCGGTCACTGTCGCCGTGGAGCTGCACGCCGGCGGGGAGTCGGCGCGGCAGGCCGCGCGGGCGGAAGCGGAGGCGATTCCGTCGCGGCCGCGGCGGGCCCGGCACCGCATTGAGCAAGCCCGCGCGTACCACCTTGACGCGCAGCCGGACGTGGCGCTGGCGACGCTGGCGCAGGCCCACGAGGCTGCACCGGAGACTGTGCAGTACAACGGGTACGCAAAGCGGATCGTTCTGGAGGAGGCTGAGTCGAAGCGCCCTGCCCGCCGCCGACGCGCGTCTGAACTTGCGGCCCGGCTAGGGATGCTGATGGCCTGACAGCAGGGGGGTACAAACTGTGCCCCTGCCGATACTGCGCCGCCCCTACCGTCGTCACATCACCCGCTGACGACGGTAGGGAGTGAGACCCCGTGATGCATGAAGCAGTACCCCGTCCCTTCGAGGAAGTTCCTCACGCGCTGCTCCGCAAGCGGGTGCGTGACATCGCGTCCGGCCTTGAGGGGGAGCTCATGGCTGTGGTCCGCAAGGACGTCTCCGACACCCCGGTCCGTGAGCACTGGGTGAAGCTGGCGTACGTCCGGGGCACGTCCGGCCGCGAGATCTCCACGGCCCTGGCCAACATCGAGGCCGTTTAATGGAGGCCGCCGACCTGTTCCCGAGGTTGCCGATCCCTCCGGACTCCTGCGGCGAGTGCGCCGAGCACGTCTCCGCCCGCTTCCAGGCCCAGGTGGATCGTGACCGCTCGCGCGTCAGCGACATGAACGTTCTGATCATGAGACACCACCCCGAGCTCCGGGCCCGCCGCTGAGCGCCCAGCCCAGGGCGAGCTGATCGCCGCCAGGGCGTCTCAGCCGCGTAGCGATCCGTGGCGGCCCACGCCCAGCCCCGGACGGCCGTTGGCCGCCGTCGGTGAGGAGCGGGTAGCGATCTGGTGCGATGGGTGGCTTCCGATGGGGTGCTGGTCGCTGTTTGGTGCGGGTAGAGCGGCCACCGACCCGGAGCGTGCCTGGTGATGGGCCCCGGGCGGAG
>NZ_JNZY01000086.1 GCF_000717655.1 Streptomyces katrae | reverse complement strand
CGATGGTACTGCAGGGGGGACCCTGTGGGAGAGTAGGACGCCGCCGAACAATCATTGTGGGAAAGCCCCGCACCTTATGGTGCGGGGCTTTTCTGCGTTCAGGGGGCTTCTGTCAGACCGGATCGGTATCGTGGCCACCGTTCCCCGGGAGGCACGATGACAGCACAGCACGTCGAAGACGACGGTCCGCTCATCCCCCAGCCGGCCATGACGCGCGAAGCCCTGCGGGACGCCGTGCGCCGGATCGACATGCCGCACCTCGCCGAGTTCGACAGGGAGTGCCATGCGGCGTTCGACCGCGCAGCGGAGACGGGTGCCATCAACCCGCTCCGCTTCTTCCTGATCAAGTGGGCGACGCACGTGGCCATCCACCGCTGGCCCGCGCGCTCGGCAGCGCTGCTCGAGGCCGAACGCACCGCCGGCGACCCGGCCGCCACGGAAGCGGAGTTCCGGGCAGCCATGGAGACGAGCAGCCGCATCCTCGCCGACGCGCAGCGCGAGATCGGTCAGTGAGTCCGCGGGGCGAAGGAGTGGCGAACGACGGCGGCTGGGCATGGGAATGCGATCCCAGCCGCGAGTGGGTGCTCGGTGGCATGGCCGCCGAGCACCAGAGAACGGTCGGCGCCGTGATGGACGGCCTGGTGGATCTGGCCTCCATGGGAATCGACCCCAAGGACGGCAGCCTCTACGAAGACCCCAGCCCCATGCGGCTGCGTACGTACGAGGACGAGCACGTGATGCTCTGGTACCAGACGGTCCCCCACCGTAGCCGCGTCTACCTGAAGCGCGTCAACCTCTGATCGCCGTGATCCATCCGGTGCCGATCCCCGAACCGGATCCTGCCGACCGGCGACTGGCTGACCGCGGACACGGGGACCCGGACGACCGGGTGGCGGCAGTACACAGAGACCGGTCCTGGCCGAGTGGGACGGGCGGCTGATCCTCGGCGCGGCTGGCACCGCGCGCGGCGCCAGCCGGCCCCTCGCGTGACGGCGCGGTCGCACCAGTCGCACAGCACTGACGCGAGGGCGCCCGCGGCCCCGAGGAGTCTGGCCTCTACCCGTTTCGGAAGACCTTCCCAAGGCGTTCGCCGAATTCGGCGGGATGTGTCGTCAGGCCGGTGTGTCCGCCGGGGAAGTGCACGAGTGGCGTGCCGAGACGCTCGGCCAGGAGCGCGGCCGGACGGTACGGCAGTTCGTCGCGTGAGTCCTGGCCACCGGCGAGCACGAGCCGGTCCGACACCGTCCCCAGTCGGGTGATGTCCGGGACGTAGGACATGAAGCCGGGGACGATGCGTCCGATGAAGTACGGCAGGTTGGCCATGGTCTGTTCGGCCCGCGCTGCAGCCTGGGGCGGAAGGGTGACAGCGGCCTTCGGCTCTGCGGCCGCGCCTTCCCTCTTCAAACCGGCGGCGAACACGGCCATCGCCGGCATGAGTCCCTGGGCGCGCAGTGTCTCCTCCACACGTGCGAGGAGCGCACGGTGCTCGGGGGCGTCCGGAAGGACCTCCACCAGCGGCGGTTCGTGCGCCACGAGTCGCTCGACGCGTTCGGGAAAGGTGGTGAGCAGGTGTACGGCGGCAATCGCGCCGGAGCTGGTGCCGAACACGTGGACGGGTTGTCCCGGCGACAGCAGGTCCAGCATCCGCAGCGCGTCCTCGCCATGGTCGGACACTCGCTGCACTGCCTCGGCGTCGTCCAGTGTGCTTCGGGACATGCCGCGCGGGTCGTAGGTCGCCACGGTGTATTCGGCGGCCAGGTCGTCCGCGATCCCGTCGAAGGAGGCCGCGCCGCCGGATCCCCCGGGTATCAGCAGGAGTAGCGGGCCCCGGCCGCGTACTTCGTAGTGCAGGGTCGCGCCGTTCACGCGCAGGCTACCGATGGTCGGAGCGGTCATGAGGAGTCTCCTTCTCGGGACGAGGGCCAGTGCTCGAGGAGGGTGTTCAAGGCGTCGAGGGCGCGGTCCCAGGACTGCTGGGGCGAACGCTCATGCGCGAACCCACCCGCGGCCTCCAGGGCGACGAACCCGTGGAACGTGCTGCGCAGCAACCGGACCGCGTCGGTCAGATCGGGCTCTGCCAGTCCGTAGCCGCGCAGCATCCCGTACGTCAGCGAGACCGCGCGCCGCGGTCCGGGCGCCTGTGCGGCCAGCTCGGGGTCGATCTGGATCCGGGTCTGGGTCGCCGTGTAGCGGCCCGGGTGCTGGTGGGCGTACTCCCGCCAGGCGTTGGCAAACGCGACCAGCGCGTCCTTGCCCGCCCGCCCCGCGGTGGCCTCCGCGATCAGCATGGTCTTCTCGTCGGCCGCCAACAGGGCGATCCGTCCGCGCAGATCCGACAGGCTGCGGACGTGCGTGTAGAGGCTCGCGTCCTTCACACCGAGTCGCCGCGCCACTTGCGACATGGTCACCTGGTCGAGCCCGACCTCGTCTGCCAGCTCGGCGCCCGCGATCGTCACCCGCTCAGCGGTCAGCCCTGCCCGTGCCATGTGCCCTCCATCTGTTCCTAGGGCTCCTAGTTATAACCTAACTCTTCTAGGTGATGTCGAGATCCGCATCAGCGACACGGGCCCCATGTCCTTGGCCGGGCGGTCGGGTCGGTACGGGGCCTGCCCCGTATGCGGGCCATCGCGCGGGACGCGAGCCGGCTCGCCCGGGGGATGCAGGCGGCCCCGTGCGTTCGGGGCGGTGACCGCGGGGCACAGGCCGCTGGCACGGGTAGGTGTCGCTGGAGCCGACGGCCGGTGAAGACGCTGGTCATGGCCCCCGTGGGTGCTCGTTTTGACACCTCGGATGGCCAGTTGTAGGGTTGAGCGGTTGCCTGGAACTGAACGAAGTTCGGCAGCCAAACAGCAAGATCCCCTCGCACCCCGAATCGAATTCTGCGGGTGCACACTCGACTCCACATCCAGGAATCTGAAGCCGGGAAATCCGGTGGAAAACTTCTGATAGAGTCGGACTCGCCGGAAAGGGAAACGCGAAAGCGAAGCCCTGGAAAGCGAACCCCGCTTCGACCGGGAATCGGACACGAAAGAGTCTGATAGAGTCGGAAACGAAGAACGAAGCCCGGAGGAAAGCCCGAGAGGGTGAGTACAAAGGAAGCGTCCGTTCCTTGAGAACTCAACAGCGTGCCAAAAATCAACGCCAGAAGTTGATACCCC
>NZ_JNZY01000085.1 GCF_000717655.1 Streptomyces katrae | reverse complement strand
GCCTTCCGCTGGCTGACCCGATACAACACCCGCCGCCGGCACTCCCGCCTCGGCCAGCGAACTCCGATCGCCTACGAGAACGACCTCCAACCAGCAGCAACTACCCTGACCCAAGCCGCATAGATGTGTTCAAAATCCGGGGTCAAGGCCCCCCATCGCTGGCGTCTGCAGGGCTGTACCTCTGACGGCTACTCCGGCGCGGAAGCCCGGTCGTTGCTCATACACAGGCTGGACTGGGCTCGCCACGAAACGTGGTTTGAGGACAACCAGGGTCGCCTCCTGTCTGTGGTTACCAACGGTGAGCGCGCGAGGGTTGCTCTGGTGGATGGCGCAGGCGGCGATACCGGGGAGCACCTGGTCGATCCGCTCGGCGAAGGCGTCTCTGGCGGATATCTGCTGTCCAACGGGCAGATCGATACCTGCTGCGACAGGGAGACTGTCCCGTTCCCCGTCGCCTGCGAGGCCGTGGAGCACTTCATCGACCACGGCATCTGGCCCTGCAGCTCAACGGGTCCCGATGACGATGGCTGCGTCCTCCTTGGGTGGCGGTGATGGTGCGGTACTGCTCCATCCAGTCGGTGGGAGCCGGGTGTACGGGCGGGCCGGCGGCCCCGCCGTACACCCGTCGCTTACCGGTCCCCCATCAGCACTGGTAAGCGTAGTTGGCGCGTCCGTCCGCGCCGTCCCAGTGGATCGTTCCGGTCCGGCCCGGGTTGATCCAGATGCAGCCGGGGTCTCCCGTCCAGTTGATCTGCACGGAGGCGCTGATGGCGTAGCTACAGGTGTTCTTGATGTAGGCCGTGCCATAGCTCTGCCCCGTGAGCTGGGCACACGCCAGCGGGGCGGCCGGGGCCGCGACCGCCGGAGCGGCCGCGAGTCCGGACAGCATCAGGGTTCCGGCGGCGGCTGCGGCCGCCCGGCGTAAGGCCTTGGATGTCATGCCTGGTCTCCTGTCGGATCGGAGTACGAGGTACGGGTCGAGGTACACGTACGGCTTCGAGGTGCACGGCGTACGAGGTGCACGGCGTGCGGCGTGCGGCGTGGCCTGCGTGGGGCCCGCGGGACGGCCGGAAACCAGCCGCGGTCCCCGCTCCGCCCCGTTCTGTCCGGTCCTCGCCTTCACCGGCCGCGCGCTTCGCCACCAGACTGCCGGGCGGGCCGGACACCCGTCTTGTACGAACGCGCACCGCGTTCGACGGGCCGGCAGCCGGCAGAGGGTGGGGGGACCGAGTGACACCGGACAGGGCCGAGCGTGCCGCACCGGACTGGTTACGGGGCCAGGTGGTGAAGTACTGCGGATACCGGACGCCGCCGGGAAGCCCGCCCAGGCTGACGCTGCCCGCCGCCACGGTCACCCTGGTCCTGGGCTGGGGCGAGCCCTTGTGCACGTTCGCGACGCGGGGTGGTCCCCCGCTGCGGACCTCGCGCTCCGTGGTCGCGGGCCTGCACACCTCGCCCGTGCTGGGCGGCTACCGGGGCTCCGGGCAGGCGATCGAGGTGGACCTCACGCCGCTCGGGGCGTACGCCTGCCTGGGGATCCCGCTGGCCGAACTGGCGGGCGTACGGGTCCACGCCGAGGACGTGCTCGGCGACGACTGGACGCGGCGGCTCACCGAGCGGCTGGCCGAGGCGCCGGACTGGGACGGCCGCTGGGCGCTGCTCGACACGGAGCTGGGCCAGCGGATGGCGGAGGGGCCGACGCCGTCCCCCGTGGTGACCGAGGCGTGGGACACGCTGCTCGCCCGGCACGGCGGACTGACGCTGCGCCAGCTCGCGCAGCAGACCGGCCGCGGCGGCCGCCGGCTCCAGGCTCTGTTCCGCGAGCAGATCGGCCTGCCGCCGCAGACCGTGGGCCGGGTGCTGCGCTTCCAGCGTGCGCTGACCCTGGCGGCCGGCCGCTCGTACGGGCACCCGGGCGGCCTCGGCCCCGGCAGCCCGGGCCCAGCCCGGTCGCTGGCCGCGCTCGCCGCCGAGTCCGGCTACTACGACCAGGCCCACCTCAGCCGTGACTTCCGGGCCCTGGCCGGACTCACGCCGACCCGGCTGTGCGATCTCGCCGACGATGCCGCGGCCACTCGCGCGACGGTCGTCGACGGCCGCCTCACCGGGCTCTTCGCGCACTGACGCCGGGCGGTCCGGCCGGCCTCCCCAGCGTCCTTCCCCCGGACGGGTGAAAGCCGGTTCGAACCTGACCGGTTTCGGCGAACCTCTGCTGCAGACGGCTTACCCGGCAGCGGCAGTGGGGCCTTCACCGAAAAGGGCCAAGTCCGCAGCCGAGAGGTCGCAGCGCAGTCGTGTGAAGCGCAGCGGGTGGCGGTGTACGCCGCCCCGGTCGATGGCGGTGTCCGCGCTGATCTCGGCGACGAGGTCGGGCCTCACCAAGGTCGCCTCCAGTGGCGTTGTGCTGCCCCAGGCGGAGGAGAACCGCATGCCTGTCCAGGGGTGGCCGGGGCCGGCCGCGGACTTCGACTCCGGGGGCCGCTCCGACCTGGCGTCGGGCTGGCGGCCTCGCGGCGCTGCCAGCCGCAGGGCTCAGGGCACTTCGGGTCCGCCTTCGCCGCGCCCCAGCGAGCCAGCCCCGAGTCCACGACCCATCTTCAATCCGGCGCTGCTCCCCGCGCACGCGGGGATGCCCCCTGGCATTCTGGGGCCGCTCACGCACCTGCCCCCGCAGCGACCCAGGAACAACTCGCCGAAGCCGCGGGCCTGTCAGGGAGCGGCGACGTAGACGACCTGGCTCACGGCGTTCTCGAACTGCGGCGCGCCGGTGTAGGTCGCACGCCAGTAACCCGCCCCTGCCTGCGGGGCGGTGGTGGAGAAGGCGTAGCCCTCACCGTTCCACCTGGCGTCCGGCACGGTGGCAACGGTGGTCCAGCCGCCCTTGCCGGTGGCGGAGTACTGGATGTTCACGGGGATCGTGCCCGGCGTCGAGTTGCCTTCGAACCCCACGCTGCCGCCGACCTCCACGGTCGCGGCATCGGAGCGGGTCGCGGTGAGGGACCGGAACGCGGCGGGCTGCACGACCATGACGTCGACGCTCGCCTGGGCGTCGGCCAGGAACAGGTCGTCGCTGTGCCAGCCGACCGCGATCGAGGAGTTACTCCAGAGCGGCTGGGTCGCCGGGAAGAGCGCGTTGCCGCCGGCGTCCGTGGTGCGCTGGACGAAGTCGCCGAAGGAGTTGGAGCCCATCGTCTTGCCGGCCAGCGGCTGCCAGCCGGTGGGCGAGTTCCAGAGCAGGGTGGCGCTGGTCGAGTTCACCGTGCCCTTGAACGGGACCTTCCGCTCGCTCGGGGTCTCGACGATCTTGGTGGCGGTCTTCTTCACCGTGATCGGGAAGGTCTTCGAGGAGGACTGGTTGTAGAAGACGTGGTTCGGGTCGTACTGGAAGGCCGCCTCGATGCGGTTCTGGTATTGGTCGGTGACCGGGAGCGTGGCGGAGAAGCTGCCGTCCGCCGCGGTCGTCACCTCCGCGTACTCCATGTACGAGTTGACCGCCACGGTCAGGCCGCCCATCGGGGTGATGGCCCCGGAACCCGGCCACTGGCCCATCAGGTGACCGCTGATGGTGACGCTGCGGTGCTGGTAGTCGACCGTGGTGCGGTCGACCTTCGTGTCCTTCATGTTCGTCTGCACGGCGTAGTAGAAATAGCCCACGCCGGCGGCGGAAAGCGTGTCGCCGCCCTCGTCGGAGGCCGATACGTCGATGCGGTAGCTGCCCAGGTCCGGCAACTGGATGCGCCCGCGGTTCTTCCACGTACCGTTCTCGGCGGTGCCGGAGGTCAGATCGAAGTTCCCCACCGTGGCCACGGTCTGCTGGGTTTCCATCGAGTACAGGCTGACCTTGACGTTCTTGACGGCGCTCGGCGCGGTCAAGGACAGGACGATCTTGCCGTTGTTGGTCCAGTCGTTGTGAGCTTCCTGGACCGTGATGCCGGTGACTCCGCTGTCCGCGTGCGCGGCCGTGGTGCCGCCCAGTACGAGACTCCCGGCGGCCAGCGCTGCGGCACAGGCCAGCAGGGCACGACGAGTTGCCATTGTTTCCCCCTTGTAAACCGCTGTGTCGCCGACTGGCGATCAGCAGACGGACGCTACCAGCACCCCCGCCCCGTCCTCCAACGGGATATGCGGGACGTGGCGGGGCCGCAGTCACGACCCCGCAGGGCTGCGGTCAAGCCCCCGCAGGGCCGGTGCGGCGCCGGTGCCCGGGCGCTGGGAGGGCTTCGGGTGGCTCAGGCGGGTACGGCTCCGGTACGCAGGGCGAACTCCCGAAGGCCTGGCAGGCGTGCCGGACTGTAGAGCAGGCTCGACGTCAGCGCCCGCAGCGCCGGGCGCCGGACTTCTTGAGCAGCCTCTTGCTCGACGCGGCGCAGTGCGGCGAACTCCTGCGCACCGACGGGGACGCACGGCACTACTGCCTGTCGCCGCACGGCGACAGGGCGTGCGAGCGGGGCCGAACCCACTCCCGCACGGGGGCGCCGTGCGGGACCGGTGACGGCAGCAGGCGGACGGCACAGGGCCGTTACGTTGCCCGCACCTCCCCGGAGGCACCCGATTCACGGGTAGCGAAGCCCGTTCTTCATGGCTTTGGGAGGCACCCGCCGAGGCGGGATGTCGATGTTCACGAGAACGGAAGGCAGCGAGCCACAGGGGCAGCGAGACGGCGTTGAAGCCGTGCCTCCGGCGACCCCCAATGCAGCCAGGCCCGCGGGCGGCGGCCAGCGGGCCGCCGGGGGCGGTGGCCTCCAGGCGCTCGTGCAACCAGGTGAAGCCGATTCTTCTCGCGCGGTCCGCTGTCCTCGCGGGCCGGCTGCTCTGCGCCAGACACCCGGGCCTGCCGCTCATGGAACGGGCGGCCCGGGTGGACCGGCCCGACGTCAGCCGGGCGCGTCGTGCGACTCGGTGGTGCGGGGCCGTGAGCCGCCTCAGTTGCCGATGCCGGAGCTACCGATGCCGGAGTTTCCGATGCCGTGGCTGCCGATGCCCGTGTTGCCAAGGCCCGCGTTGCCCAGACCCCAGTTGGCGACGCCCGCGTTGCCCAGACCCCGGTTGGCGACGCCCGCGTTGCCGACGCCGTCGTTGAGTGCGCCCGCGTTGCCGAGGCCCGAGTTTTCGACGCCCGAGCTGCCCACGGAATGGCCCGGCCCCGTGTCGTCGGCGCTGGCCGCGCCGGCGCCGCAGACAGCCAGCACCGCCGCGGCACCCAGCGCGGTTGTCACGCGGAGAAGAGTTGCATACATATACAAATACCTCCTATTTCGGGCATCTTGGCTTACTATCCCTAGCACACGGCCATGCCCAATACGGGGAGGAATGCCCCGAAGCCTCCGTGTCGCCCAGAGGTCTCGTCCGACGGCGCGTACTCGTCGCACTTCTCACGCACCGAACGCGCCATGAAACGCACCCCAATCACACATCGACCGACCCGACCACCGAGCCGTGCCCGAAAGATGGCGACATGCCGGGAAAGTCATCAAGTACCCGGGTTTTACCGGCAGTTGGGGGCGCACCGCACAAGCCACGTACGCGTACGCGAGGGCCGGATTCACTCCGGCGGGGGACGTCGGCGGGGCCTGTGGGCCCCCGCCGACCCGGTTACTGAAGATTTCAGGGTGGGGTCGGTGGGTTGATGGCCAGACCGGTGGCGGTGAGGCAGCCGTCGACAAGGTGGGGCCGGAGTTGGATTCTGCG
>NZ_JNZY01000084.1 GCF_000717655.1 Streptomyces katrae | reverse complement strand
ACTCGGCGAATCGGCCCGGGGAGCCGTCTACCTCCAGGGCGTCAACGAGGAGACCCACGGCATCGCCGACTCCCTCATCAGCGTCCTCGCACACCGCTCCCAGGACATCCTCACCGACCTGCTCTCCCGCCGCGCCGGCGCCGAATCCAGGAGCGTCTGATGCAGCGGACACTGGTGATCGCCCCCGGCCCGACCGCGAACGGCGATCTGCACCTGGGCCACCTGGCCGGCCCGTTCCTGGCCGCCGACGTCTGCGCGAGGTACGCCCGCTCCGCGGGCCACGACGTGCTGTTCGGCACGGGCGTGCACTTCACGCAGAACTACATCGTGACCACCGCCCGCAGGCTGGGCGTACCACCTGAAGAACTGCGCGTCCGGTCGGCCGGGCAGGTGGAGCAGACCCTCGCGGCCATGGGCATCCGGCCGGACGGCTTCGTCCGCTACGGCGACCGGTACGTCAAAACCGTCCGCACCTTCTTCGAGCGCCTGCACAGCAGCGGCGCACTCCGGCTGCGGGGCCTCAGGTTCCCGTACGCGCCGCGCACCGGCGAGTACCTCACCGACGCCTACGTACGCGGCGGCTGCCCGGTGTGCCTCGCCGACGGGTGCGCCGGCCTCTGCGAGAACTGCGGGCACTGGATCGCGTCCGGCGACCTGATCGACCCGCGCTCCACCCTGCACCCCGACGACCCGGTGGAACTGCGCGAGCAGCAGGTCCTGGTGCTGCCGCTCGAGGAGCACCGAGAGGCGCTCGTCGCCTATTTCGCCCGGCAGAGTGCGACGATGCGCCCGCGCCTGGCGCAGATGATCGAGGAGATCCTCGCCCGGCCGCTCCCGGACTATCCCGTAACCCTCCCCATCGCCTGGGGCATCCCCGCACCCTTCCCGGAGGTCGCGGACCAGGTGATCTACGCGGATGCCGAGACCATCGCGTGGAGCATGCACTGCACCGCGCTCGCCGCCGAGGAGCGCGGCGAAGTGCTCGCCGCCGACGACGAGCTGTGGTTCTCCGAGACCGGCAACAAGGTCGTCTACTTCTTCGGATCGGACGCCGGTTTCGCCTTCGCGGTCGTCGGGGCGGCCATGCTGGAGGCGCTGGGCGGCTACACCCTGCCCGAGCACTTCGTCACCAACGAGTTCTACGAGCTGGACCACGACAAGTTCTCCACCAGCCGCGGCCATGTCGTGTCGGGCCGGGAGCTGGCCGCCGAGGTGCCCAGGGACGTCATCCGCTTCTACCTCGCCGCGACCAGCCCCGACTTCCAGCGCACCAACTTCACGCGCGAGGCCTTGGCGCGGGTGGCCGGCGAACGGCTCGTCCAGCCGTGGAACCGGGTCGCGGACAAGGCCGGCAGCTGGGCCGGCCGGGGTCCGCTGCCGGTGTCCGGGCGGTCGCGGGCGGCGGCCGCGCGCCTCCTGGAGCGCTTCGCCGCCGCCTACGAAGTCCGCCGCTTCAACCTGACCTCGGCCGCCTTCACCCTGTCCGAGCAGCTGGCACGGCTCGACCGGTGGGAGGTGGGCCCGGCCGACGCCGGCGACTTCTGCCACGAGGTCGACGTGTTCCTGCGCTGCGCTGCGCCGCTGCTGATCGACCTGGCCGAGGCGGGCCTCCCCGACCGTGCGATCCCCGCCGAGCCGCACGCCACGGAGTTCACCCCCGTACGGCTGCCGCTCCTGGCGGAGCCGGGACGGTGAGCGCGGCGGCGGTCGTGGTCGTGGGAGCGGGCGTCACCGGGCTGCTGACCGCCGTGGAGTGCGCGCTGGCCGGCCACCGCGTGACCGTACTGGACAGGGGTCCGATCCCCAACCCGCACGCCAGCTCCTTCGACCAGCACCGGGTCATCCGCACCTTCAGCCCGGACGACCCGGACGCCACCCGGCGGATGACCGCCGCCCGGCGCCGGTGGCAGGACCTGGAGGCGCTGCTCGGAACCCGCTTCCACCGCCGGGTCGGAGTGGTCACCGCCTGGCCCCGGGAACGCCTCACCGCGCTGGCCGCGTCGGCCGCCGAGGCGGGGGTCCCCGTACGGACGGTGGAACCGCAGACACTGCCGCACCTGGAGTTCCCACCGGACGCGGCGGGCCTCCTGGAGGTGGACGGCGGGGTGCTGCTCGCGGAACGGGTCCTGCACGCCGCAGCCCGCCGGCTCGCCGGGCATCCGGCGGTGACCTTGCGTCCGTACACCGTGGTGACCGGCATCGACACGGACTCCGGGAAGGTGCAACTGGCCGACGGCGAACGACTGGGCGCCGACCTGGTCCTGGTCGCGGCCGGGCCGTGGACACGCGATCTGGTCGGACAGCCGGTCGTCCTGCACCGCCAGACCATGGTCTACCTGCATCCGCCGGCCGACGCGGCGCGGTGGTGGACGCAGGCACCCGCGGCCGGCGGGCTCGGCGCGGACGGCCGGGCCTGGGCGGTGCCGGCCGGGGACGGCACGCTCCTGAAGATCAGCTCCGATGCGGTCTGCCGGGTGGTGGACACCACCGCGGACTGCGCCGCCGAGGACCAGGAGCCCTGGACCGGGCGGCTCGCCGCGGCGCCGCCGCTGACCGGCCTGAACCGCTACACCGTGGCCGCGGTGAAGGCCTGCCACTACGCGGCCGTCGCGGACACCGGCGGCGCCCTGCTCGCCCGCGAGGGTCCCGGCGTCTGGTCGCGGGCTGCGTGCGGCGGATCCGGATTCAGTGCGGCCCCGCTCGTCGCGGACCGCATCGTCGATGTCTTGAGGGAAGGGGCGGCATGACGGAGGATGCTCCGGTCCGGGTGTTCGACGCGCTGAAGGCGACTCCGACACCGGTCCGATATCTTCTCGGCGGCGTACTGGTCAACCAACTCGGTGCGTTCGTCCAGACGTTCCTCGTGCTGTACCTGACCTACCGCGGCGCGTCGGTCAGCGTGGCGGGCCTCTCGCTCGTCGCGTACAGCATCGGTTCGGTCTTCGGCACGATGCTGGGCGCCGAGATCACCCACCGGTTCGGCCCGCGGGCCACCATCATGGCGGCCATGGGGGCCTCCGCCCCGCTGGTGGCGTCGATCTCCTGGCTGAGCGGGCCGGGGATGCTGTGGGCGCTGCTGGTCGTGGTCGGCCTCGCAGGCCTGTTCACCCAGGCGTACCGGCCGGCGGCCGCCGTGATGCTCAGCGACCTGATGCCGGAGCGGTACCAGGTCATGGCGTTCTCGATGATGCGGATCGCGCTGAACATCGGCGCCGCCCTGGCCCCCCTGATCGCGGCGGTGGTCATCCTGGTCGACTGGGACCTGCTGTTCTGGATCGACGGCGGGACGGCGCTCGTCTATGCCCTGCTGGCGTTCGCCCTGCTCCCGAAGAAGGCCGTGGAAGGGGAGGCGGAGCAGGGATCCCAGGCCGCAGCCACACCCGGAGCCGCGCCGTCCGGCCAGGCCGCCGACGGCCGTTCGGGGTACGCCACAATGCTCCGCGACCGCAAGTACATGCTCTTCCTGGGCGCCATCCTGCTCGGCTCGCTCACCTACGCGCAGGGCCACATCGCCCTGCCGCTGGAGCTCGCCGAAGACGACTACCCGACCAGCTTCTACAGCACCGTGCTCACGGTGTCCTCCGTCGTGCTGATCACCTGTGAACTCAAGATCACGGCCTACCTCAGCAGGCTGCCGAAGCACGTACGGGTGATCACCGGCCATCTGGTGGAGGCCGTCGGCCTCGCGGTCTACGGGCTGACCGCCCGGTCCGGTGCGTTCACCATCACCGGTGCGGTCCTGGTCGTCTGCGGGATCATGATCGCCGCGCCGAGCATGTTCGCCCACCCGGCGACGTTCCCCGCGGCGGTCAAGGCCCGCTACATCGGCACCATGCAGGCCGTCGGCGGAGCCGCCTCGGCGCTCGCGCCGCTGTTCGGCGTCTTCCTGTGGACCAGGCTCGGCGGCGGGTTCTGGCTGCTGTGCGGCGTCGTGACCGCCGTGGCCGGGCTGCTCGCCCTGGCCGGTGTGAAACAGCCGCCCGAACCGGCCCCGGCGAAGGACGCGGACGCCGGCACCGAAGGAACGCCCGAAGTCGTCGGAGGCACGTCATGAACGAGCAGCAGCCCGGCACCGCCACCGGGCCGGTCCTGATCGTCGGGTTCGTCGGAGTCACGCTCGCCGCCATCGGGGAGTTCCAGCCGGACGACTCGGTGGTCTACATCGAGGAGCCCGACATCGTCCGCAAGCGGCACGTGCACGAGCAGCTCGACGGGGTGGCGTTCGTCCGCGGTCTGATCGAGTGGGAGTACCACCTCGCGGGCAAGGCCGACGAGTTCCACAACGCCCACCCCGACCTCGCGCCCGTCGCGGTCGTCCCGGCGATCGAGTACGCGACCCCGTTCGCCGCGCGCCTCGCGGAGCGCTACGGCCTGCCCGGCGCCGGCCTCGGGGCCGCCCAGATCCTCCGGGACAAGGCCCTGCTGCGGCAGGTCAGCGCCGCTGCCGGGATCGCCAACCCGGCCAGTGTCCGCGTGGAAGGCCCCGCCGGCGTACAGGACTTCCTGCGCGGCCGGGGCGGCCCCGTCGTACTCAAGCCCGCCAACCGTCAGGCCGCCGTGGGCACCCGGGTGATCCACCACCCGGCCGAGGTCGAGCAGGCCTGGGCGGACTGCCTGGTCCAGGACGAGGGCGTCTTCGTGCCCGACCGGCCCATGGAACTGTCCATGCTCGCCGAACAGTACGTCGAGGGGCCCGAGTTCAGTGTCGAGATGCTCGTACGGGACGGGCGCGCGCTGTTCGTCAACGTCACCGGCAAACAGCTCTTCCCCGGGCCCCACCCGGTGGAGATGGCGCACACCGTGCCGGCCGACATCCCCGAGGACCTCGCGGAGACGCTCGGCGCACAGACGGCGCGCGTGGTGCGGGCCGTCGGCTTCCGCCACGGGATCGTGCACTGCGAATGGATCGTCTCGGACGGAGTGCCGTACCTCGTGGAATGCGCGGGCCGGCTCGCCGGCGGCGGCATCGTCGACACCATCCAACTCGCCTACCCGGTCCAGCTCATGCGCAGCTACTACGCAGTGATGAAGGGCGAGGAGCCACCGGCCGAACTGCCCCGGCGGGCCAAGGGCGGAGCGGCCGTACGGTTCCTGGCCACCGGGGCGGGACGGGTCACGGCCGTGCACGGCGTCGAGGCCGCCCGGCAGGTCGACGGCGTGTTCCTGGTCGCGGTCACCGCCGGGCCGGGCGACCGGTTCACCGGGCTGCGCCACTCCTGGGACCGCGCGGGGATCGTCATGGCCACCGCGGACAGCTCCACCGAGGCACTGCGGCGGGCCGAGGCCGCCGCGGCCGCAGTCCGGATCGACATCGAGGGGGAAGCATGACGGTACGGGAGGTCGGTGTCCTGGCGATCGGCGCCGGTCCGGCGAATCTGGCGCTCGCGGTGGCCATCGAGGAATCCGGCTCCGCCGAACTGGCGGACAGCACACTGCTGTTGGAACAGAGTCCGGACGTCAAATGGCAGCGCGACCTGCTCATGCCGTGGGCGCGCAGCCAGGTGTCCTTCCTGAAGGACCTGGTGACGCTGCGCAACCCGTCCAGCAGGTTCACGTTCCTCAACTTCCTGCACGAGCAGGGGCGGCTGGACGAGTTCATCAACCTGGGCACCTTCCACCCGTTCCGGTGGGAGTTCTCCGACTACCTCCAATGGGTCGCCACCTCGCTGCAGCGGGTCCGGATCCGGTACGGGGCCCGCGCCGCGCAGGTCGACCCGGTCGTGGCGGCGGACGGCTCCGTCTCCGGGTGGAGCGTGCTGCTGACGGACGGGGACGAGATCCGCTGCCGGGACCTCGTCGTCGGCGGAGGCCGCGACCCGCGGGTGCCGGACGTCTTCGCCGGCCTGCCCGCCGACCGGCTGATCCACAGCGCCCAGTACCGGACCCGGATGGGGGAGATCCCGAAGGACGAGCCGGTCCGGGCCGTGGTGGTCGGCGGGGCGCAGAGCGCGGCGGAGATGTTCTACGCGCTGCACGAGAACCTGCCGCAGAGCCGCGTGACCATGGTCGTACGGTCGGTCGGACTGCAGAACTACCAGACGAGCAAGTTCGTGAACGAGCGGTTCTTCCCCTCGTTCGTGGACGAGTTCTACGACAGCCCCGCGGAGGTCCGGGCGCAGGTCCTGGACGAGATGCGGCTGACCAACTACGCGGGTCTGGCGCCGCCGTTCCTCGACGCGCTGTACACGATGCTCTACCGGCAGAAGGCGCTCGGCCCGCAGCGCTCGGAAGTGCGGGCGATGACCGAGGTCGTGGGTGCCCGGCTCGAGGACGGGGA
>NZ_JNZY01000083.1 GCF_000717655.1 Streptomyces katrae | reverse complement strand
TTCGATCACCGCCCAGAGTTCATCGTCCACTTCCCACGGCTTCCGCCGAGCCACCCCACACCCCCAGATCAACGTCCTCAGGGACATCCAACCAGCCCGAAGATCATTTCGTTAGGGGTTGTAAGAGCTCGTAACAGGATCTTGTCGAGATGTCCTGGTCGGGCGTAACTGGTGTGATGATTCGGCCGTTCGTGAGTGTGTGAGCACTCGGCCGTGGATCGTGGACGACGACTTGTGGGCACTGATCGAGCCGCTACTGCCGCCCTGGCCGACGAGGTCGCCAGGGCCGCGGCCGGTGGCAGACCGGTTGTGTCTGCAAGGCATCTTGTACGTGCTCTGCAACGACATTGCGTGGCAACTTCTGCCCCCTGAGCTGGGGTTCGGCTCGGGGCAGACCTGCTGGCGGCGCCTGGAACGGTGGCAGCAGGCCGGGGTCTTCGACCAGCTGCACCGGATCCTCCTCGCCGAGCTGAACGCGGCCGGCCGGCTCGATTGGTCCAGGGCCTGCGTGGACGGCTCCCACATTCGGGCGAAAAAGGGGGAGCCGACACCGGTCCGTCGCCGGTCGACCGGCGGAAGACGGGCAGCAAACACCACCTGATCTGCGACGGACGAGGCATTCCACTCAAAGTCATCACGACCGCCGCGAACGTCAACGACGTCACCCAGATCCTCGCCCTGGTCGACGGCATCCCCCCCGTGGCAGGTCGTCCAGGCCGGCCGCGCCGACGTCCCGAGGCCTTACTCGGAGACAGGGGCTACGACTCCAACCCCAACCGCGATGAAACGACTCGCCGTCCGATGGGAACGCCGCACCGAACTGCACGACGCCTTCGTCTCCCTGGCCTGCAGCCTAATCTGCTGGCGACGCCTCAACAAACCCAACTCATGATCGTGTTACGAGCTCTAAGCGATTCAGGCCATGACCATCTCTCCACCAGCAGAGACCGCGACGCAGGAACTCGCCGCTCACTCCGCTGTCACTCGGCTGCCTGAACGCCGCTGACGAGGCTCTGTCTACGCGGCAGCACGGCGGCGGTCCGCAGGGTGGTCGCAGCGGCGCCGGAACGCGCCCCAGCAACTGCCACAGCGGGCGGCCGGCGGGCGGTCGTCCTCCGTCCACCCATGAGCGACAGGCCGCCCGCCAACTCGCCTTGCAGACTCGCCATCTGGTGGCTGGTGAGCCGACATCTGGAGCCGCCAGCCCCCTTCGTCACAAGGGCCGCTCTGCCGCCATCCCGCCATGCGCCGTGCCAGAAGTACGCCCCAGACGTTACTGGGGCGGGGCTCTTTCCATCCCCATTGGTGTGCCCCGGCGTTCTCCCGTCCTGCCGACCTCTGACACTGATCGACAGGAAAGACCGAAGGCAGTCCCCGACGCGTCGGACGTAGTGATCGAACTGCGGGGCTGATCGGCGCGTACAACGGTGTGCCGCTACCATCACCGTCGACAATGACAATATGCGCCTCTATATCCCACGACTTCCGACTTGGATGGCTTCAGTAGGCCCCTCGTGCAGAATGGGGCTGTGGGCGCTCGCTGTCGCGGGGTTTCTGGTGATGACCGAAATCTCCAGGCTGCTGGCCGAACTGACAGTCGAGGACAAACCCTCCCGCTCGGCCAGTGCGCTCTCCGGCTGGCCCGGCTTCGCCTTTTGGAATGACGACAAGCGTCTCGAGGCCGTCGCCGTGTGGGCAAAGGCCGCGCCGGAACTCATGGGGGACGGTGGGCGAGATCAGGTCCTTTGCTGGATCAGGACCTACCTCTGGCTGGACATCGTCGTCTTCGCACCCGCGTACGTCCTCGTCATCTATTTGCTGCTCCGCAAGATCTGGGGCGCGATCAGGAAGGACCCGCCGTTCCCCCCAGAATGGATCAAGTGGCTGGTTCTCGGTGTGCTGGCAGCCGACTGGGCCGAGACGATCTTCTCCTTCCGCCTGGTCGGCGATCTTCCCGCGGAGCCGTCGGAAGGCTGGGCCGATGCGGTGGCGTTCTTCTCGTCGGTCAAGTGGGGAGCCCTCGCGGTCACCGTGCTGTTCGGCCTTCTGGGATTTGCCCGGATGCTGCCGGGGCCCCTGGACGAATGGCTGGATAGATGGATGAGCTCCACCCTGACGGAGGCTCGCGTATGGACGCGCCATCGCAACCAGCTGGGGGTTCTTCTCATCCTGGTCCTGCTGGTCGTCGTGCCGGGTGAAGGCCCGCTGGAGCAGCTTCCCGACATCGAAAGGGCCTGGGCGCTGCACGGATGGGGGCAGCTGGTGGGGGATGTCCTGGGGCCCGTCGTCGTGCTTTTCGGGTTCTGCTTGGCGCTGTGGGTCGTAGGGCGATGGGCCCTGCTCGACGGGGCACCGCAGCAGCGGCAAAAGCCGTGGCTGTCCCCGCTCTGGCTGTTGACGCTCGGCGGGATTCTGCTGTTGCTCGCTCTCTTGTTGCACCTGGTCGCCGGGTATGCCGCGCCGGGGGTGTATGCGGTCCCGGTGCTCGTGCTGGTCCTCGCGATCTGGAGTCTCTTCCTGCGTGGGGAATGGCAGGATCCGCCGGCGAAGCCGACCAGGATTCCAAATGCGTCCACGCGAGAGAGGGCGCGGAGCATGGGCCGCGTTCTGGCTGTGTTGCCGCTCGCTATCGCTGGCTTGGGACTTACACGGGCTTATGCGCGGCCCTACCTCCTGGGGTCCGAGATCGCGACGGGTGTGGGTGAGGCAGGCCGGCTCGTGGACTTTGGGAGGGTGGAGTTCTGGTTCTGGATCGGAGTGGCCGCCGCGGCGCTGGCTGGCCCCGTGGCCAATGAGGTGGTCCGCTTTCTCGAAGGCCGCTGGCTCGATCCGAAGGCACAGACCGAGGCCGAGACCGAGCCGAAGCCGGAACCGGATTCCGAGTCGGACAGCAGTCAAAGGCCGATGCCGACGAGCGTGAAGGTGCTCAACATCCTTGGTCTTGGCATGCTCGCGCTGGCGGTCGTCACGGGAGGTGCCCTGACCATGTGGCCGGGCATGTTGGGGCCGCTGCTACGCAGTCTCGGGGTGCTCGTCCTGCTGCTGACGACCGTGACTCTTGCCGCTGGGTGGCTGGCGCGGCGAGCCGAGTACCGTCTGCCTCTTCCCGCCCTACGCTACCTCCGTTTCCGGCTCACTCCGCTATGGCTACTCGTCATCGCTGCGCTGGTGCTGGAGGCCATGCTCGACACCACCGGCGGCTACCACGAAGTGCGGCTCAAGCCACGGCCAGCATCAGACGGTGCCCTGGCCAAGCCCTTCGACGCCAAGCAGTCCTTCAAGGACTGGCATGCGGCCGTGAAGAAGTGCATGGACGACGACGCGAAACTCAAAACGGCGACGGCCATGCCGATGCTCTTCATCGCCGCGCCCGGCGGCGGCATCCGTGCTGCCTACTGGACAGGGTCAGCCATGGACGAGTTGACGAAGCCTCCGTGCGCCCGGGACATGGTCTTCGGCGCCAGCGGAGTGTCGGGCGGCAGTTTGGGCCTCGTCGGCCATGGTCTGGGACCGAGAGAAAATGAGCCCGCCGAGCACGCAGGCCGGGACTTCGCCGCCCGCCTGTCCGGCGAGGACACCCTTGCAGCCAACCTGGCCGCCATGTTCTACCGCGACCTACCGCGTGCCCTGCATGGCATCAACACCTTGGGTGACCTGCGTCCCGGCGACCGCGCGATCGTCTTCGAACGTTCCTGGGAGAGCCTTGACGACCGTCTGAAGGGGGAGTTCTTCTCCGCCACCAGTCAGCCTGCCAACGGGTCTGCCTGGCGTCCGCTGATCCTGCTCAACGGCACCGACGTGAACTCCGGCTGCCGCGTCGTCGTGTCGAGGGTATGGGCCACAGGCGGCCCGACCGATGATGACCAATCAGCGCTGAACTGCCAGCGCACGGAGGTGGCCACGCCCAGGGGCGCCGGGGACCGGGATGCCGGTCCTCCTGGCTTCGCGGCGGGTGCCATCGACGCGGCCGCCTACACTGACCACCGCGACTGCAATGACAACGAGGGGAACCAGGGACTTCGCCTCGCTACCGCGGTCCATCTGTCGGCCCGTTTTCCCTTTATCTCTCCGTCCGGGCGTATGCATCGCTGTGTCAAAGACGGCGAGCCCCAGAAGCTAGCGGACCTCGACGGCGGAACGCTCGAATCGAGCGGTCTCGCCCTCCTACTCGAACTGTGGGAGGAGCTAGAACCGCAGGTCGCCGCCTACAACAAGACCATCGCAACCGGAAGCGGCGGCCGCTATGTCCTCCCGCTCGTCGCAGTCCTCGACAACCACTACCAGTCCGGGGGAGTAGCACCCCGCGCCAAACGACAGCCGGAGGCCGTCGCGCCTCTCACAGCCAGCAAATCCCCTAAGGCCGCTCTGAGCGTGACCACGCTGGGACAGTTGGCGCTGTACCGATTCTCAGGCCCCCTGCCGGGAACCATTGCCCCCCCGATCGAACCACAGAAGACCAGCGAGCAGCCGGGTACCAAACCGCTGACGGACAGCGGCCCGCTGAAATTCAAGGTTGACGGCGCCGAATGCCCCCAGCTACGAAGTTTCTTCGCGGCCCCGTCCAGCCGCCCGGGCATCGCCGCCCCCCTCGGGTGGGTCCTCTCCGACATGAGCAGAGGAGACCTGAAGGGACAACTCGCTAAGCTCGTCAAAGGGCCTCACGAATGCCAGCCTTCTACGGAACTTCCGCCAGGGCAGACCCCCGGCAGTTTCAGCACCCTGCTGAAGCTGCTCCGAGGACCTGTCACCGTTGACACACAACAACCGCGCCAGCCCCGCTGACCACCGACCCGCATGCCGAGATAGGTCATCACGCCATGGACGGTGCGTAGTCCGAGGCACGTTGCTTTGGTTGCGTCCTTCCCATCGGATGCGCAGGCATCGGAAGCAGTCCAGCCACATCGCCAGGGGCGTCTATCAGGGGCGCAGGCCTCCTGCGCGAGGAAACCCGACAAGTCGAAACTCGACACGAGGCGGCGGCAGCCGGCGAGCCAGGCCATGGTGCGTTCGATGGTCCAGCGGTGGCGGCCCAGTCGCTGCGAAGACTCGATGCCCTTGCGGGCGATGCGGTGAGTGATACCGCGTCCGCGTAACCATCTCCGCAGGTGGGCATAGTCGTAGCCCTTGTCCGCGTGGAGCTTGCCTGGCTTACGCCGTCGGCGGCCGCGGCTCGAGCGGATGGGCGGTATCCCGTGGACGAGAGGTTCGAGGGCCTGGCTGTCGTACAGGTTCGCGCCCGAGATTCCGACGGACAGGGGCAGACCGGTCCTCTCGGTGATCAAGTGGATCTTCGATCCGTACTTGCCCCGGTCGACAGACATCCCACGCGCTTAACTCGTCAAGCGGCTGCCGCGGGAAGGTCCACCATGGGCTGGTTGGGGAATGCCTTCAGCTCCTCGTAGGGCTCGCCGTGCTGGAGGCAGTAGAAGAGCATCCCGACGAAGCGGTTGAATAGGTTGCGCTGGGCGGCGACGTGGCGGTCACCTGCCTCTTTGCGACGGTCATAGTGGGCTCTGGCGCCGGGGGAAGCGGTTAGGGAGGCGAAGGCCCACACGTAGCCGGCGGCGGCTGACCGCTGGTTCTTCACCCGGCGGGCCATCACCGAACAGCTTTTGCCGCTTGCCCGGGTGACTGGTGCACTGCCGGCGTAGGCCTTCATCGATCCAGCGGTCGCGAAACGGGCTCGGTCGTCGCCGATCTCGGCCAGGACTCGTGCCCCAGTTAAGGACCCCAGGCCCGGAAAGCTGGAGATGAGCCGGGCGTCAGGGTGCTGCTCGAAGGCCTCCCTCGTGGCGGCTTCGAGCTCGCTTGCGTTCGCGCAGGCCGCCTCCAGCTGACGCACCAGGGCCACGGTCTGCCGACCGAAGGCCTCCTCAACCTGAGGCGGTTGGTGGAGATACTCGCGGTGGAGGACCTCGTGAAGCCGGCTGGCCTCGGATTCGATGCCGCGCAGGCGTCCAGCCTGCGCGACGCGGCTGACCTGCTGGCCCCCAGGCCACGGCGGGACGCGCGGCGGCACAGGCCGAGCAGCTCTCACAAATTATTGACCGCCACCGAAGTCACGGCGTCGCTGACGCTAGAAGGAGACCACATGACCAGCCGCCGACGCCGGGACAAACAAGCCGAGCGAGCCGCGTTGCGGGCCGCTGCCGACCGCCTCCCGGCCGGCACACCGCTGCGTTCGGCGTCCGGCAAACTCTCCGCCTCCGAGTTGCTGGTCGAGTCCGGATTGCGGCGGGACGTCGCCTACGGCGACCATAAGAGCTCGTAACAGGATCTTGCTGAGATGTCCTGGTCAGCCGTGACCGGTGTGATGATTCTGCCGTTCGGGATGGTGTGAGTACTCGGCCGTGGATCGTGGATGACGACTTGTGGGCACTGATCGAGCCGCTGCTGCCGCCCTGGCCGACGAGGTCACCAGGGCCGCGGCCGGTCGCTGACCGGCTGTGCCTGCAAGGCATCTGGGCCTTGACCCCGGATTTTGGACACCGGAGACACTTGGATCTTGATGGTCCAGGAGAACGGAGTCCCCGTGGGGATGAAGCATTACCCTGCCGAATTC
>NZ_JNZY01000082.1 GCF_000717655.1 Streptomyces katrae | reverse complement strand
AGGCCGCCCGGGCCCTTTTACCTCCGCCCAGGTCGCCTCCCGCCACACGGTGACGGCCTGCTCGTCGCGTTCGGCCACCCGCCGCGCGGGCACCTGCGGGGAGAACCCGAGCCGGAGCATCAACCTGGTGGCACCCGAGACGCTGTAGGAGATGTGGAACTTCCGGCCGATCAGCGTGGCCACCCTCGAGGCGGTCCACACCTGGTCCTCGACCCAGCCGTGCGCGGTCGGCCCCTGCTCCAGATACACGGCCAGCTTCCGGCACCCGTTCAGGATTCGCGATGCCCTACAACGCGGGGGGGGGAGTCTGCACCTGCCGGAATTACGTGATCCCGTTTCGACGCGGCAGACCACGCCTGCCAGAACCTCGGACGTCTTCTGAGTCGATCGAGAACTATCGGTAGCGGGCTGCTTCGAGCCGCGATGGTGGACAGGCGATCTCCCGTTCTCTGGCCGCCGTCTTGCGCTGGCGGTCACGTGTCACCGCCACGCCCGCCGAGCACAGCCCAGTCCTGGGGGCAGCCGTGGGGCCGCCCCCAGGACAGTTTCGGGGGCGGCCCCGAAGAGGCCGGCCGAACCTCCGTCAGCCCTGCGGGGCAGCCGGTTCCACGTCCTTGGACAGCGGCACTTCTCCGGTGTTGTCGACGTGCCGGGCGGCGACCCACGCGGCCTTGTCACGCAACAGGTACCAAATGCTGTTGCCGTCGATGATCTGGGCGTGCACCTTGCTGCCCAGACCGACCTCAGCGCCGTGGCTCAGGTTGCCGATGATGGGCGAGTCCGTGCTCGGATACTTCCGCAGGTTGACGCCAATGGTGCTGACAACGGTGCCGAACGGCTGGGGTGGACTGGGCATCATGACCTCCAAGGGAACGCCGGAGTGGCGGAACGTCGTCCGGTATCCGGACCAGTTGCTGGCACGGTAAGGCCGATCCCTGCCGGGGAGCCGGAGGCATGCGGGACACTCCACGACCAAGAGCCCGGCTGTCATTCCGATGGTTCCGCCCCTCAGCCAACCTGCCACGTCTCACACCGGCTCGCTACTTCTCACACCGGCCGAGGTTGACCACGTAGGTCCCCGCATCGCTCTTCCCAACCCCGGCCGGGTCCGCCGATCCGCCCCTGGGCGCGATGCCGAACTCGGTCAGCGAGGGGTCGCGGATGATCTCGGCGTGGCCGCCTTTACTGATGTTCAGCCACCAGTTGACGGCCGCCCGCGGAGTGCCCTCTCCGTCCCAGTCGTTGTAGGCGATCTCGTAGCCGGCCCACGACCTGCCGTTCGCGCAGTACCCGGCGTCCTTGATGCGGGCCGCGATCTGCTGTTCGGCCGAACCGGCGACCCGCGGGTTCTGGTGCGGATTCTTGCCTGGGCCCCACCACTTCTGAGCCAGGGCGGCGGTCACGTGCTTGTTCGCCGCGTTCCTGAGCTCGGCGGATTGCGAGAGTGGCCGGAGCCCCAGCCTTTGGCGCTCCGCGTTGATCAGGCAGGTGATGCCCTCAATGGCGGGCAGCACCCCGTACCCGAAGCGGCCCGGGTCGGCGGGGGGTGGTTTGTCGTACGAGTCGGGGCTCGCATCCGCGCAGTGCGGCCACGGCTGAGCCACGGCCACAGCCGTGGTCATCGGAACGAGCGGGACGATCAGAACACCCGCCGCCGCCACCGACATCACAGCCCGTGCATACGGAGTGCGAGTGCGAGTGCGCGTGGTGCTGTGATTACGCATCCTCATGGAGATTCTCATCTCTCCCCGAGGCCTGTTCTCAGGTCCCCGTTCCCGGGGACCAGCCTTGGCGCGCCTGTCCCATGATGCGCGCGACGGGATCGCCGCGCCATTCAGGACCGGGGTGCTCCGAGCAAACACGCGCCGACGACACCCGTACGCCAGGCTCCGCCGCCAGGTGTCCCGGCCGCGACACCCCCGAGCCGCTCCCCCGCACCGCCCCGGAGCCGGGCTTCCAGCCGTCCGCCCAGCGCTGCGCACCCACACCGTTCACAGAACGAACGAAAGTGCAGGTCACGCCGAATGTGCAGAGAAGTCCGCCGCTCCTCGGTTCGTCCCAAGGACCCATTCCTCCCCCGCCCTGAAGGGCGGAGCCTCCTGGGAGAGATCCGGTGAAGCCCCTGGTCCCGGGGATCCCGCATGGACAGCGCCCTCCCCGGGGCCGACAGCCTCCCCGAACGCCGGCGCCAGGCCCTGGCGGAGCTGGCGGCGCCAGCCCCGGCAACGGTCTCGTATCCGCGAGGTGCACACCGGGCGCGTCACGCCGTGGTGCCTGCGCTGGTCACCTGGCTCGCTCAACACTCCACAGCGGCAGCTGCTCGAAGAAGGTGACCGACTCCTCCCTCCACTGTGACCGCCACCCGGCGACCACCGCGGACGCCTGCTGCGCATAGCGGCGCATATCCGCCTGCATCCTGACTGTCACGCCCCGACGCTCCCCGATCTCCCGAACGGCAGCAATGGTCTGCGGCGTGCAGGACGGGTCACCAAGTGCGGCTTCCATCACGCGACGCTCGGCGTCGTCGACGGACGCCAGCAGAGCACGGACGGTATAGCTGTGTTTCCCGTCGCGAACGTCAGTCCCGGTCGGCTTGCCCATGGCGGCCGCGTCTCCGAACAGGTCCAGGTAGTCATCGCGCATCTGCCCGCAGATTCCCACCAGCCGCGCATAGTCGCGCAGCTCCGTCTCGAAGAGCGCCGGCTGCGCGCCTGCGGCCAGGAGTCCGAGCTGCATGGGCGCGAGGATCGAGTAGCGGGCGGACTTGTGGTCGGCCACGCAGTGGAGGGGTCCTCGTGCGGTGCGACGACGAAGCCGCGTTCCAGGTCGAGCGATCTGCTCTCGCTCTGGGATCCCGGCGAGCCTGGTGTCCGGTCCCGGGTCTACGCCGACGTCCTACGGCCGCGATCTCCCCACGTACGGCCAGTTGCGAATGTGACGTCCAGTGACCACCGTCGGGTGGGCGCCAACCCGGGCGAGTGCTTCCGGTTCAGGCTCGGAATGCCTCCCGGAGGAGCTCGCCGAACTCGGCGGGGTGCGTGGTCAGGCCGGTGTGCCCGCCGGGAAGTGCCGGAGTTCCGTGCTGAGACGGTCGGCCAGGAAGGCGGCCGGACGGTAGGGCAGCTCACCGCGTGAGTCCTGGCCGCAGGCGAGCACGAGCCGGATCGACAGTGCCTCCAGTCGGTTCATGTCCGGGGCGTAGGACATGAACTCGGCACGATGCGCCGGACGAAGTAGGGCAGGTTGGCCATCGTCCACTCAACCCGCACCGCTGCCTGCGGTAGGTGATGGGTTGGTGGCTTCTGCCGCCCGGGCCTACGCCGCCGGTGCACTACTCCTCAAATACCTGCTTGAACGTGCGGTGCCGCAAGGCCGATGGTGGCTGCATGCATGACGTGAAGCTTTCGGATGGCGTTGTCACTCTGTCTCCTGTGCGTCTGGACGACGCCGATGAGCACCTGGCAGGCGAGGACGAGCTGCTGGTGCGGTGGCTCAGTGGGGAGTCAGGCACCCGGGAAGGCACCGAGGTGTACTTCCGCCACTGCATTGAGCAGTGGGCCGCCCGTGGACCGTTGCGTGCGTTCGGGATCCGTGTGGCTGCCGAGTCAACGCTGGCGGGTTACATAGACCTGCGGTTCGAGATGGCGGGCTTGGTGCCTGGACAGGTCAACATCTCCTACGGTCTCTACCCTGCTTGGCGCGGTCAGGGACTGGTGACCCGCGCTGTCCGCCTGATCTGCCAGTACGCCGCAGCTGAAGGGGCGACCCAGGGAGTTATCCGGGTGGACCCGGATAACTCCCGGTCGGCAGCGGTCGCGAGACGGTCAGGTTTCACCTACGACAAGCGGGTTCCGGAAGCGGATGGCAACCAATGCGACTGGTACGTCCGCAGCCTGACTTACGGAGTCGATCTGGCAATCATGTGACTACTCCGTGCCCGGCTCGTTGGGTGTGGGCATGGGGCGGGGTGACACCTCGCCGACCTGATGCCCCGCGGACGAGTGGATGCGAACCGCACACCCACCCAAGGGTGCCCCGGGCCGGTAGCGGCCAGGTGCTCGCCCACCTGCCGGGCCTGCTCCTGGCGCAGCGGTACCGTCCGGCCGACCGCGCGCAGGCGGCTGGCCGGGTCGTGGCGGTCGAGGACGAGGAGTTGCGGGCGGGTGAGGGTGCCGGTGATGGCGCCGGTGATCGCTTCGGTGGTGTCGCGGCGGCGGATCTTGGTCCAGCCACGTACGGAGGGCCGGTAGGGCTGGTTCACGCCCTTGGCCACAACGCCCTCGACACCGGACACGTCCGTCCAGGACTCCAGCCACTCCCGCGCCGTGGCCGGGTCGGTGGTCATCGGGCACAGGGTCCACGGGGCCGTCAGGGCGTGGTCGGTGAACAGGTCCTCCAGGAGCGCCCTGCGCTTCCGGTATGGGCGTGCGAGGAGCTCCACCCCGTCCAGCTGCAACACGTCGACACGAAGTAGGCCCGCCACTGGGCGGCGCTGCGAGTGCTGCGCGGGCCGCGACGAGCCGCAGATCCATGAAGGCGTCTGGTTGATCGCCCATGTGCTCAAGCCCCCTGTTTTCAGCCGGTCGGGACAACGTGTCAGCCCTCAAACGGTGCCGAGGGCTACCCGGAGACCCTCGACCTGTTGCTGGGACCGCGGAGCGGGCATCAACGCGGCGATGAAACACACAAGACCGCCCTTGACTGGGCGTCGGGTTCGGACAGCAACGGATGGTCCACCACCTCCTCAGTCGTGGTGCTACCCCAACACGGTTTCTGCTACGCGGTCCTTCGCCGCCGCCCGGTCGCTCTCACCGCCACCGCCTACCTGACGACCGCGGTGATCCTCTTCACCCTGTCATGAACCGTCCCCCGCGACCCCGCGGCGATGTGGCACAACTGCCCTCCGACGGCTCCCGACCAGGAAAGCTCCAGAGACGTCCTGACTCCGAAGTACCGCGCACCGCATCCGAGCCGCCGTCGACGAGATAGGCCACGCCGCCACGCGCTGGACGAGCCGATCCTCTGGCCTACCGGCTGAGGCCCGTCAGCCGTGGTCCCGGGGCGGACGCCGAATCCTTCACGACGAAGAGATCGCCAGAGACCCGACCGGCCCAAATCTACGTTCGACTGGGATGCTGGCTGACATGACTAAAGATCAAATAGGCCGGCTCATCGGCTTGGGTTTCGGGCTCTCCTTCATCGAGGCGAACGCGGGCGCGCTGCCCACGCAAGCGCAGGTCCCGCTGCGCGTGGCCGGTGTGGCCGCGTTCCTCGGGCTGGTGCTCTTCGGGCGGCGCCGCACGCAGGCCGTTCAGACCGCCGACGAACCCCGGGGCGCGAGCTTCGGCGGCCGGTACTGGTTGGTGGTGCTGGCGGAGGTCGTGGCGGTCGCCGCCGGGCTAGCCGTAATCAACCGCGTGCTGCACACCCCGCAGGCGACGGTCGGGTGGATCGCCGCGGTGGTCGGCGTGCACTTCTTCGGGCTCGCGACCGTGTGGAGCAGACCCGAACTGCGCACGCTCGGCGGCGGAATGACGGCCTGCGGCGTCCTGGGCCTGGTCCTGGCCTTCTGCGGCGCCGCCACCGCACTCGTCGCGCTGATCGCCGGTATCACACCCGGCGTGCTGCTGCTCGGATCGGTGTGGTGGTCCGGCCGGACGACCACACCGGCCCGGACGGCCTGATCCTCTGGCCGGCTCACACACATCGACGAGGGCCTCGACGTTCTCGGGTGGCGCGTCGGCGCCACCCGAAGCGGGGCACGGATCGGCAGTACGTCTACACCTACCCGGCACGGAAATCGTGCGTTCCGTGCCGGCCCAGGTGAAGGAGCTGACCGGTGGACAGAACGTCGGGCTGTCGCTGACCGGCCTGCTGCACCGGCTGGACTCGGCACTGCGGGGCTGGTACGCGTACTCCCGTCCAAGACCGTGACCGGCTGCGGCACGAGAACCTGATTGATCACAACGGGACTTGTGGAGAGCCCGGTGCCTGGAGAGGCACGCCCGGTTCGGGAGACGGCTCGGGAAAACCCACTGGCGCAGACAACAGCAGGGCTCCCCGAGCCGACTTCACCCGGGCCGTGCCAGTTCCCGAGGCGGTTGATGCCGAATAACGTCTCTCATCACTTGCTCGTATTCGACGACGATCCCAAAGGGACGGAACGGTCAGCGCGGAGTGGTGTCATCGGCCTCGAACGGGCCGCCGTGGCCGGGCACGATCAGGTCCGCCGCGGCCAGCACCCGCAGCCGGGAGGCGCGCAGTACCTCGCGGTCCGGGGCTACGGGGTCGTCCGCGGGACCGTTGGCGTGCCACCACAGGTCGCCCGCGAAGGCCACCACGCCCGAGTCCGTGCCCGCCAGCAGTGTGATGTCCGGGGTCGGCCTGCGACAGGTCGCGCCCCAGGACGAAGGCGTTGGCGGCGGGCCGGTAGATGACCTCCCCCGGCTTCGCACCCGCCCGCCACCTGCCGTGACCCTGAGGCTCGCCGGACGGGTCAGCGATAGGGACTCCAGCCGCCGCACCGGGCCAGCAGGTTTCCCGCCGCAGCCGGACTCAGGCCGAGCACGGAAGCGGCCCGGACTGGTGTGGGGGCGGCCCGGTACTGTTACCGCCAGAGCGCTCTGGTCAGCACCGGGCCTCGCCCGCGCGCGCCCTATCGACGCGGACTGCGCCCGACCATAGCTGCGGCAAGTCGGCGCCCCGCATCACAAGCACAGCGTTCGAAATCCTGTGTGACATCGAACGGGG
>NZ_JNZY01000081.1 GCF_000717655.1 Streptomyces katrae | reverse complement strand
CTCCAACTGCTCGGCGGACACCGCCCGGGACACCAGCGAGTCCAGGGTCACCACCAGGCCACCGGTCTCGTCGGCCGCCTCGACGGACAGGGCATCCGGACCGCTCGGCGCCACGCGCACCCGCAGGGCCGAGGCGCCCGCGGCGTGCAGCGCCAGCCCGTTCCACGCGAACGCCAGCACCGGAGCCCCGGGCTCCTCCTCCGCCGCACCCGCAGCGGCGCCGAACGTCGCGGCCTGCAGGGCCGCATCCAGCAGCGCGGGGTGGAGACCGAACCTGACGGCGTCCTTGCGCTGCTCCTCGGGCAGGGCCACCTCGGCGAAGAGCTCCTCGCCGCGCCGCCACACCGCCCGCATGCCCTGGAAGGACGGCCCGTACGCGACGCCGCGCTCGCGCAGGTCGGCATAGAAGTCATCGGCGTCCAGCTCGACCGGCTGCGCGCCGGGCGGCGGCCAGGCGGCGAAGTCGAAATCCGTCCCGCGGGCCGCAGGCGATGCCGCCAGGAGCCCGGTGGCGTGCCGCGTCCACACGTCCGCGCCGGCCTCGTCGGCAGCGTCCTCGCGTTGGGAGTACACCTCCACCGTGCGCGAACCGTTCTCGCCCGGACCGCCGACGGCGACCTGCACCCGCACGCCGCCGTGCTCGGGCACCACCAGCGGGGCCTCGATCACCAGCTCTTCCAGCAGCCCGCACCCGGCCTCGTCACCGGCCCGAACCGCCAGCTCCACGAGCCCGGTGCCCGGAGCGAGGATCAGACCACCGATCGCGTGATCGGCCAGCCAGGGGTGCGACTTCAGCGACAGCCGCGAGGTGAAGACGAGCCCGTCCGACTGCGGCAGCTGCACCACCGCGCCCAGCAGCGGGTGCTCGACCCTCGTCTGGCCCAGCGACGCCGCATCGGTGGCCGACTCGTCCGCGTGGAGCCAGTAGTGCTGGTGGTCGAAGGCATAGGTCGGCAGGTCCACGCGAACGGAAGCCGCCGACCGCGGCAGCACACCGCTCCAGTCCAGCGCCACGCCCCGGACGAACAGCTCGGCCATCGACGCGAACAGCCGTCGCAGACCGCCGTCTTCACGGCGCAGCGAACCGGTCACGACCACATGGGCAGTGGTGCCGTTGTCGTCGTCGACGGTTTCGGTGATCGGCTGGACCAGCACCGGATGGGCACTGACCTCCACGAACACCCCGTGGCCCTGCGCCAGCAGCTCGGCCACGGCCGGACCGAAGCCCACCTGGCCCCGAAGGTTGCGGTACCAGTACGCCCCGTCCAGGACGTCGGCGTCGGCTACCCACGTACCCGTGACGGTCGAGTAGAACGGCACGGTCGGGGCCTTCGCGGCGATCCCGGCCAGCGTCTTGGCGAGCGCCTCGCGGATGTCCTCCACGTGGCGGGTGTGCGAGGCGTAGTCCACCGCGACCCGACGCACCCGGACGCCGTCGCCCGACAGTGCCTCCAGCGCTTCGTCCAGAGCCTCGGCGTCACCGGCGATCACCACCGAGGTCGGGCCGTTGACCGCCGCAACCTCGACCCGGTCCTCCCACGGAGCGAGCCGTATGGCCACCTCGTCCGCGCTCAGCGCCACCGAGGCCATACCGCCACGCCCGGCGAGGTCCTTCGCAATCGCCTGGCTGCGCAGGGCCACGACGCGTGCCGCGTCCTCCAGCGACAGCGCGCCCGCCACACACGCGGCGGCGATCTCGCCCTGGGAGTGGCCGAGCACCGCATCGGGCCTGACCCCGACCGACTCCCACACCGCCGCCAGACCCACCATCACCGCGAAACTCGCCGGCTGCAGGACGTCGACCCGCTCGATGAGGTCGGGGTCTGCCCCTGGCCGGGGAACACCCACACGACCTTGCCCGGAGCAGTGGCACTGCCGACCACCACACCCGGCGCGTTCTCACCGCGCGCCAGCGCCTGCAGACCGGCCAGCGCCTCCTCGCCCGACCCGGCCACGACCACCGCACGCTCGCCGAAGACCGTACGGCCCGACACCAGCGTTCCGGCCACCGAGGCCAGCGACACCTCACCGGCGCCCTCGACGAACGACGCCAGCCGCCCGGCCTGACCCGCAAGCGAACCGGGGGTCCGCGCCGAGACCACCAGCGGCACCACACCGGCGGGCTGCTGCTCGCCGGGCTCCTGCTCCGGTTCCTCCGGCGGCGCCTCCTCCAGGATCAGGTGAGCGTTCGTCCCGCTGACACCGAACGAGGACACACCGGCCCGGCGCGGCCGGCCGCTGCGCGGCCACTCCCGGGCCTCGGTCAGCAGCTCGATGGCACCCGCAGACCAGTCCACCTGGCTCGAAGGCTCCTGGACGTGCAGCGTGGAGGGTATCACTCCGTGGCGCAGTGCCTGCACGATCTTGATCACACTGGCCACACCGGCAGCAGCCTGCGTATGACCGATGTTCGACTTCAACGAGCCGAGCCACAGCGGCTGTTCCGGGTCGCGGCCCTTGCCGTAGGTGGCCAGAAGCGCCTGCGCCTCGATCGGGTCACCCAGGGCCGTACCCGTGCCGTGGCCCTCCACCACGTCCACATCGGACGGGGAGAGCCCGGCGCTGTCCAGCGCCCTGCGGATCACCCGCTGCTGTGAGGGACCGTTCGGAGCCGTGAGGCCGTTGGAAGCGCCGTCCTGGTTGACGGCACTGCCGCGCAGCACCGCGAGAACCCGGTGCCCGCGCTCCCGCGCCACCGACAGGCGCTCGAGAAGCACCACGCCCACGCCCTCGGCCAGGCCCATGCCGTCCGCGCCGTCCGCGAACGCCTTGCACCGGCCGTCGGTGGCCAGGCCGCGCTGCCGGGAGAAGGCCATGAAGGAGCCGGGTGTCGCCATCACCATCGCGCCGCCGGCCAGTGCCATCGTGCACTCGCCCTGGCGCAGCGCCTGCGCCGCCAGGTGCATCGCAACCAGCGACGACGAACACCCCGTGTCCACCGAAACCGCCGGGCCCTCGAAACCGAACACGTACGACACACGGCCCGACGCCACGCACGACGCCGCTCCCGTGCCCGCGAAACCCTCCACCTCCGGCGTCACCACACCGGCACCGGCACCGTAGCCCTGGCCGGACACCCCGGAGAACACCCCGATGTCGGTGCCCTTCAGCGAGAACGGGTCGATGCCGGCGCTCTCCAGCGCCTCCCAGGAGGTCTCCAACAGCAGCCGCTGCTGCGGGTCCATCGCCAGCGCCTCACGCGGCGAGATCCCGAAGAACCCCGCATCGAAAAGGCCCGCCCCCTGCAGGAAGCCGCCCTGATCGGTGTACGACGTACCCGCGTGGTCGGGGTCCGGGTCGACGAGGCCCTCCAGGTCCCAGCCGCGGTCGTCCGGGAACCCGGAGACGGCGTCGACCCCGTCGGCCACGAGCTTCCACAGGTCTTCGGGCGAGGACACACCACCTGGGTAGCGGCACGCCATGGAGACGATGGCGATCGGCTCCCGCGCCTGGTCCTCGACCTCGCGCAGCCGCTTGCGGGCGTCGCGGGCGTCGGCGATGGCCCTCTTGAGGTAGTCGCGGAGTTGTGCCTCGTCAGCCACTGGATTCAGCTCCAAGGAAAATTTGAGTGAGCGATTGCTGAGGGGGGGTCCCCGCACCGTGTGTGCGGGCAGTACGGCCGGGCCCACCCGGGCCCGGCCGTACGGGGTCCGGCTCAGTCGAGCCGGTCGAAGATCGCGAACAGCTCCTCGTCGTCAGCGGTTTCGAGATCCTCGTTGGACGTGTCCGCCGTTCCCGCCGCCGCAGCGGGCCCGCCCGCCGACTCGGCTGCCTTCAGCAGCTCCCGCAGCCGTACGGTGATCCGGTCGCGGGCCTCGTCATCGCAAGCCGCGGCCTCGATGGACGCCTCCAGGCCGGCGAGACCGGCCAGCACCGGATCGGCGGCTGACGCCTCGTCGACGCCGCACTCCTCGCGCAGGTGGCGGGCGAGGGCCAGCGGGGTCGGGTAGTCGAAGACCAGCGTGGCCGGAAGCTTCAGACCGGTCGCCTCACGCACCCGGTTCCGCAGTTCCACCGACGTCAGCGAGTCGAACCCGGCGTCCTTGAACGCCGTCTCCGCACGGACACCGCCCGAGTCGGAATGCCCGAGCACGACCGCGGCCTGAGCACGCACCAGGTCGAGGAGCAGGGTCTCCTGCTCCGCCGCGGTGAGTCCGGCCAGCCGGTCGGACAGCTGACGGCCCTCGTTGCCGGTGCCCCCGGCGTTCGCCAGTTGCCGCCCGGCCGGTACCAGCCCGCGCAGCAGGTGCGGCACCCCGACACCGGTCGCGGCGTCGGCACGTACACCCCGCAGGTCCAGCTTGACCGGCACCAGCAGCGCCCGTCCGGACCCCACGGCGGCACCGAACAGCTCCATACCCTCGGCGGACTTGAGCGCCATGACTCCCCCACGTCCCTCACGCCGGCTCATCTGAGTCAGGGTGAGGTCGTCGATGCTGTCGCCCAGACCGGTGACCTGCTCCCACGGGCCCCAGGCCAGCGACAGACCCGGCAGGCCCGCCGCCCGGCGGCAGGCCATCAACCCGTCCAGGAAAGCATTGGCCGCCGCGTAGCCACCACTACCAGCTCCCATAAAGATGGACGATGCGGAGGAGTAGACGATGAAGGCTTCGAGGTCCGTTCCGCGGGTCAGTTCGTCGAGGTGACGGACCGCGTCCACCTTCGGCGCGAAGACCCCCGCGAGCCGCTCCGGGGTCAGCGCCCCGACCACACCCGGATCGAAAACGCCCGCGGTGTGCACCACACCGGACAGCCGGTGCTCGGCCGGAACCGATGCCAGCAGGGCCTCGACCTGGTCACGGTCGGAGACGTCACAGGCGACCGCCGAGACCGCAGCACCCAGTTCGGTGAGCTCGGCGACGAGCTCCTGCACACCGTCGGCATCCGGACCCCGACGGCTGGCCAGCAGCAGGTGCCGCACGCCGAGCCGGGTGACCAGGTGCCGGGCCGCCAGCGCGCCCAGCGACCCGGCGCCGGAGACCAGGACGGTCCCGTCCGGTCCGAACGCCACGGAGGCGTCCGGGGCCTCGCCGGTGACCCGGACGAGCCGGGGTACGGAGAGGATGGTTCCGCGCGTCGCGATCTGCGGCTCGCCGGAGGCCAGCACCGAACCCAGTACGGAATCCAGCACCGAGTCCGTGCGGCCTTCGGCAGCGGGGTCGGTGTCCAGCAGGACGATCCGGTCGGGGTTCTCGGCCTGGGCGGCACGCACCAGACCCCACACCGCCGATCCGGCCGGGTCGGTCACCGCACCGTCGCCGGCGGGAACCGCACCCCGGGTCACGACCACCAGGCGGGACTCCTCCAGCCCGGCATCGGCCAGCCACGCCTGTACGACCTCCAGCACACGGGAGGTCAGCGCCAGCACCGCGTCCTCGTCGGCGCCGCCGACGGCTTCCAGGACGGCCGCGGCCGGAACTCCTGCGCCGCCGGCCAGGGCCGCCACCTCGTCAGCGGTGGCCACCGGCACCCACGACGGCGACAGCTCCGTCCCCGGGGCCTGGGGCAGCTCGGACCACTCCACCTCGAAGAGCGAGCTGGCGACCGCGGTGTCCGCAGCCGCGCCCAGCTGCTCGACGGACACCGGCCGCAGGACCAGCGAGTCCAGCGTCACCACGGGGCCACCGGTCTCGTCGGCGGCCTTGACCGACAGCGCGTCGGGGCCGTTCGGAGCCACGCGGATCCGCAGGGCCGAGGCACCCGCGGCGTGCAGCGCCAGCCCGTTCCATGCGAAGGGCATCACCGGTTCCGCGGATTCCTCCGCCGCCGTGCTCGCCGCGGCGCTGAACATCCCGGCCTGCAGGGCCGCGTCCAGCAGCGCGGGGTGGAGGCCGAACCTGCCGGCATCCTTGCGCTGGTCCTCGGGCAGGGCGACCTCGGCGAAGAGTTCCTCGCCGCGCCTCCACACGGCCCGCATGCCCTGGAACGCCGGACCGTACGCGTACCCCACCTGCGCGAGCATGTCGTAGCCACCGCTGATGTCCACCTGCTGTGCGCCGGGAGGCGGCCAGGCGGCGAAGTCGAACTCCTGCGCCGCTCCCTGTGTCGCGGGCGACGCCGCCAGGAGCCCGGTGGCGTGCCGCGTCCACACGTCCGCGCCGCTCTCGCCGACGGCGTCCTCGCGCTGGGAGTACACGTTCACCGTGCGCGAGCCGGTCTCGCCCGGACCGCCGACGGCGACCTGTACGCGTACGCCGCCCTGGTCGGGGACCACCAGCGGGGCCTCGGTCACGAGTTCTTCCAGCAGCCCGCACCCGGCCTCGTCACCGGCGCGTACCGCCAGTTCCACGAGTCCGGTGCCGGGGAGGAGCACCACACCGCCGACCCTGTGATCGGCGAGCCAGGGGTGCGACTTCAGGGACAGTCGCGAGGTGAAGACCAGACCGTCCGACTGCGGCAGGCGCACCACCGCGCCCAGCAGCGGGTGATCGGCCGCCGCCTGGCCCAGCGAGGCCGCATCGGTGGCCGCCTCGGCCAGGTGCAGCCAGTAGTGCTGGTGGTCGAAGGCGTACGTCGGCAGGTCGATGCGGGCGGACGCCGCTCCGGCGGGCAGAACCCCGGTCCAGTCCACGGCCACACCGCGGACGAACAGCTCGGCCATCGAGGCGAACAGCCTGCGCAGGCCTCCGTCCTCGCGGCGCAGCGAGCCGGTCACCACCACATCGGTGCCGGTGTCGGTCTTGTCGACGGTTTCGGTGATCGGCTGGACCAGCACCGGGTGGGCACTGACCTCGACGAACACCCCGTGGCCCTGGGTGAGCAGCTCGGCCACGGCGGCACCGAAGCCCACCTGGCCGCGCAGGTTGCGGTACCAGTACGCGCCGTCCAGGACATCGGCGTCCGACACCCACGTACCCGTGACGGTCGAGTAGAACGGCATGGTCGGCGCCTTCGCGGTGACGCCCGCCAACGCTTCGGCCAGCGTGTCACGAAGGGCCTCCACGTGCCGGGTGTGGGAGGCGTAGTCCACGGCGACCCGGCGCACCCGAATGCCCTCACCGGACAGTGCTTCGAGCGCTTCGTCCAGAGCCTCGGCGTCACCGGCGATCACCACCGAGCTCGGGCCGTTGACCGCGGCGATCTCGACGCGGTCCGCCCACGGCACCAGACGAGCAACCGCCTCGTCCGCGCTCAGCGCCACCGAAGCCATACCCCCACGCCCGGCCAGATCCTTCGCAATGGCCTGGCTGCGCAGCGCCACGACGCGCGCCGCGTCGTCCAGCGACAGCGCACCCGCGACGCAAGCCGCGGCGATCTCACCCTGCGAGTGGCCGAGCACGGCGTCCGGCTCCACGCCCACCGACGACCACACGGCGGCCAGACCGACCATCACCGCGAAGCTCGCCCCCTGGCCGGGGAACACCCACACGACCTTGCCCGGAGCAGTGGCACTGCCGACCACCACACCCGGCGCGTTCTCACCGCGCGCCAGCGCCTGCAGACCGACCAGTGCTTCCTTGCCCGAGTCCGCGACGACCACCGCGCGCTCGCCGAAGACCGTACGGTCCGTGACCAGCGTTCCGGCCACGTCCGCCAGCGACACCTCGTCGGTGCCGTCGACGAAGGCCGACAGCCGCCCGGCCTGGCCCGCGAGCGAACCGGGGGTCCGCGCCGAGACCACCAGCGGCACCACACCGGCAGGCGCCGGCGCCTGCGCGACGGTCTCAGTCCCTTCGGCGGGCGCTTCCTCCAGGATCAGGTGGGCGTTCGTGCCGCTGACACCGAACGAGGACACACCGGCCCGGCGCGGGTGACCGTTCTGCGGCCACTCGCGGGCCTCGGTCAGCAGCTCGACCGCACCCGCCATCCAGTCCACTTCGGTCGTCGGCTTCTGCGCGTGCAGCGTGGGGGGCATGACGCCGTGGCGCAGCGCCTGCACCATCTTGATCACACTGGCCACACCCGCAGCAGCCTGCGCATGGCCGATGTTCGACTTCAGGGAACCGAGCCACAGCGGCTGTTCCGGGTCGCGGCCCTTGCCGTAGGTGGCGAGCAGCGCCTGCGCCTCGATCGGGTCGCCCAGGGCCGTACCCGTGCCGTGGCCCTCGACCACGTCCACGTCGGACGGGGAGAGCCCGGCGTTGGCCAGCGCCTTGCGGATCACCCGCTGCTGCGACGGACCGCTGGGCGCGGTCAGGCCGTTCGACGCGCCGTCCTGGTTGACCGCACTGGCACGCAGCACCGCGAGAACCCGGTGCCCGCGCTCCCGCGCCACCGACAGGCGCTCGAGGAGCACCACGCCCACGCCCTCGGACAGCCCCATGCCGTCCGCGCCGTCCGCGAACGCCTTGCACCGGCCGTCGGCGGCCAGGCCGCGCTGCCGGGAGAAGGCCATGAACGCACCGGGCGTCGACATCACCATCGCGCCGCCGGCCAACGCCATCGTGCACTCGCCCTGCCGCAGCGCCTGCGCGGCCAGGTGCATCGCCACGAGGGACGACGAGCACGCCGTGTCGACGGAAACCGCCGGGCCCTCGAAGCCGAACACGTAGGACACCCGGCCCGACGCCACGCTCGGCGCCAGCCCCGTGCCCGCGAAACCTTCCACCTCCGGCGCGACCGTGCCGGTCCCGTAGCCCTGGCTGGAGACGCCGGAGAACACGCCGACGTCGGTGCCCTTCAGCGAGACCGGGTCGATGCCGGCCGCTTCGAGTGCCTCCCAGGAGGTCTCCAGCAGCAGTCGCTGCTGCGGGTCCATCGCCAGCGCCTCACGCGGCGAGATCCCGAAGAACCCCGCATCGAACAGGCCCGCCCCCTGCAGGAAGCCGCCCTGGTCGGTGTACGACGTACCCGCGTGGTCGGGATCCAGGTCGAACAGACCCTCCAGGTCCCAGCCGCGGTCGTCGGGGAAGGAGGACACCGCGTCGCGGCCCTCGCACACCATCCGCCACAAGTCCTCGGGGTCCGCCACGCCGCCGGGCAGGCGGCACGCCATACCCACGATCGCGAGCGGCTCACCCGTGTCGGCCGCCACGACCGTCGGTTCCACCGGCGCGGGCGCCACGTCGCCGAACTCCTCGCGCAGATAGCGGGCGAGGGCCAGCGGGGTCGGGTAGTCGAAGACCAGTGTGGCCGGAAGCTTCAGACCGGTCGCCTCACGCACCCGGTTCCGCAGCTCGACCGACGTCAGCGAGTCGAACCCGGCGTCCTTGAACGCCGTCTCCGCACGGACACTGCCCGAGTCGGAATGCCCGAGCACGACCGCCGCCTGGGTACGCACCAGCTCGAGGAGCAGGGCCTCCTGCTCCTCCGCGGCGAGCCCGGCCAGCCGGTCGGAGAGCTGACGGCCCTCCTCGGCGGCGCCTCCCGCGCTCGCCTGCTGGCGGCCCGCGCGGACCAGGCCGCGCAGCAGGTTCGGTACGCCGCGACCGGCCGCCGCGTCGGCACGCACCCCGCGCAGGTCCAGCTTGACCGGTACCAGCAGGGCCTGCCCGGACACCAGACCGGCATCGAAGAGCTCCATGCCCTCCGCCGCCGATATCGCGAGCACACCGCTACGGCTCGCACGCGCCTGGTCGACGGTGCTGAGGTGCGTGGCCATGCCGAGGGTCTGGTCCCACAGGCCCCAGGCGAGAGACAGGCCCGGCAGGCCCGCCGCCCGGCGGTTGCTCATCAGCCCGTCCAGGAAGGCGTTCGCCGCCGAGTAGTTGCCCTGGCCGGCGCCTCCGGACAGACCCGCGACGGACGAGAAGACGACGAATGCGTCGAGGTCCAGGCCTCGGGTCAGTGCATCGAGGTGCCGCACCGCATCGACCTTCGGCGCGAACACCCCCGCCAGCCGCTCCGGGGTCAGCGCCCCGATCAAGCCGTCGTCGAACACGCCCGCCGTGTGCACCACACCGGTGAGGGGGTGCTCGGCCGGCACCGATGCCAGCAGGGCCTCGACCTGGCCGCGGTCGGACACGTCGCAGGCGACCGCCGTCACCGCAGCACCCTGCTCGGTCAGTTCGGCGACCAGTTCCTGCACCCCGTCGGCGTCCGGGCCGCGACGGCTGGCGAGCACCAGGTGCCGCACCCCGTGCCGGGAGACCAGATGCCGGGCCACCAGACCACCCAGGGAACCGGCGCCGGAGACCAGGACGGTTCCCTCCGGGCCGAAGACCGCCGGAACGCCCGGAACGTGAGCGGTGGTACGGGCCAGCCGGGGCACGGAGAAGGTGGTGCCGCGCACCGCGACCTGTGGCTCACCGCAGGCCAGCACCGAGTCCAGCACCGTGTCCATCACCGAATCCGTGCCGCCTTCGGCAGCGGGGTCGATGTCCACCAGGATGATGCGGTCGGGGCTTTCGGTCTGGGCAGCGCGCACCAGACCCCACACGGCGGCGCCCGCGGGGTCGGTCACCGCGCCGCCACCGGCGGGCACCGCACCCCGAGTCGCCACCACCAGCTGCGACTCCTCGAGCCCCTCGCCGGCCAGCCACGCCTGGAGGACCCCCAGCACACGGGAGGTCAGAGCCAGCACCGCGTCCTCGCCGCCGTCCTCCTCGCCGACGGCTTCCAGGACCGCCGCCAGCGATGCGCCGGGGACGGCAGCCATGCCTTCGGCCAGCGACGTCACCTCGTCAGCGGTGGCCACCGGCGCCCACGACAGCGAGGGCTCGGCCTGGACCTGGGGCAGCTCGCTCCACTCCACCTGGAACAGCGAGTTGGCGACCGCGGCGTCCGCCGCACCGCCCAGCTGCTCGGCGGAGACCGGCCGGGACACCAGCGAGTCCAGGGTCAGGACCAGGCCGCCGGTCTCGTCGGCAGCCTGGAACGACAGCGCGTCCGGGCCGCCCGGCGCCACGCGTACGCGCAGGGCCGAGGCGCCCGCGGCGTGCAGCGCCAGCCCGTTCCACGCGAACGCGAGCACCGGCTCCCCGGCTTCCTCCGCCTCTGCCGTGCCCGCCGCGGCGCCGACCGTACCGGCCTGCAGGGCCGCGTCGAGCAGCGCCGGGTGGATGCCGAACCTGCCGGCTTCCTTGCTCTGCTCCTCGGGCAGGACGACCTCGGCGAAGACCTCGTCTCCGCGCCGCCACACCGTCCGCAGGCCCTGGAAGGCCGGACCGTACGCGTAGCCGCGCTCGAGCAGGTCGGCGTAGAAGGTCCCGACCTCGACCGGCTGCGCACCCTTCGGGGGCCAGGCGGCGAAGTCGAAGTCCGTCCCGCGGGCCGCAGGCGATGCCGCCAGGAGCCCGGTGGCGTGCCGCGTCCACACGTCCGCGCCGGCCTCGTCGGCAGCGTCCTCGCGCTGGGAGTACACCTCCACCGTGCGCGAACCGTTCTCGCCCGGACCGCCGACGGCGACCTGTACACGTACGCCGCCGTGCTCGGGCACCACGAGCGGGGCCTCGATCACCAGCTCTTCCAGCAGCCCGCATCCGGCCTCGTCGCCGGCCCGGACGGCCAGCTCCACCAGCCCGGTACCGGGGACGATGACCACACCGCTCACCGCGTGATCGGCCAGCCAGGCGTGCGACTTCAGCGACAGCCGCGAGGTGAAGACGAGCCCATCGGACTGCGGCAGGCGCACCACCGCGCCCAGCAGCGGGTGATCGGCCGTGGTCTGGCCCAGCGAGGCCGCATCCGTGGCCGACCCGACCGCCTCGAGCCAGTAGTGCCGGTGCTCGAAGGCGTACGTCGGCAGGTCCACGTGTGCGGACACGGCCCCGGCGGGCAGGACACCGCTCCAGTCCAGGGCCACACCGCGGACGAAGAGCTCGGCCATCGAGGCCAGCAGGCGGCGCAGACCGCCGTCTTCACGGCGCAGCGAGCCGGTCACCACCACATCGGTGCCGGTGTCGGTCTTGTCGACGGTCTCGGTGATCGGCTGGACCAGCACCGGATGGGCACTGACCTCCACGAACACCCCGTGGCCCTGCGCCAGCAGCTCGGCCACGGCCGGCCCGAAGCCCACCTGGCCCCGAAGGTTGCGGTACCAGTACGCCCCGTCCAGGACGTCGGCGTCCGACACCCACGTACCCGTGACGGTCGAGTAGAACGGCACCGCCGGCGCCAGAGCAGTCACCTCGGCCAGCGCTTCGGCGAGTGCCTCCCGGATGTCCTCCACGTGCCGGGTGTGCGAGGCGTAGTCCACCGCGACCCGACGCACTCGGACACCCTCGCCGGACAGTGCTTCGAGGGCCTCGTCCAGCGCCTCGGCATCACCGGCGATCACCACGGACGACGGCCCGTTGACCGCGGCGACCTCAACGCGGTCCGCCCACCGGGCAAGACGCGCAACGGCCTCGTCCGCGCTCAGGGCCACCGAGGCCATGCCGCCGCGGCCGGCCAGGTCCTTGGCGATGGCCTGGCTGCGCAGCGTCACCACGCGCGCCGCGTCGTCCAGCGACAGCGCACCCGCGACGCAAGCGGCGGCGATCTCACCCTGGGAGTGGCCGAGCACCGCGTCCGGCTCCACGCCCACGGACGCCCACACCGCCGCCAGGCCCACCATCACGGCGAAGCTGGCCGGCTGCAACACGTCGACCCGCTCCATGAGCTCGGGCTCCGTCTCGCCGCGCAGTACGTCGATCAGCGACCAGTCGATCCACGGCTCGAGTGCGGCCGCACACTCGGCGATCCGCTCGGCGAAAACCGGGGACGAGTCGAGGAGTTCACGACCCATGCCGGCCCACTGCGAGCCCTGGCCCGGGAACACCCACACGACCTTGCCCGAAGCAGTGGCACTGCCGGACACCACGCCGGCCGCGTCCTCACCGCGCGCCAGCGCCTGCAGACCGGCCAGCGCCTCCTCGGCGGAGCCGGCCACGACGACCGCACGCTCGCCCAGCACCGCACGGCCCGAGACCAGGGCCCCGGCCACGTCCGCCGTCGACGTTCCCTCGGCGCCCTCGACGAACGACGCCAGCCGCCCGGCCTGAGCCGCAAGGGCACCCGGGGTCCGCGCGGACACCACCAGCGGCACCACGCCAGTGGGCAGCGCCTCGCCGGAGTCCTGCTCCGCCTCCTCCGGCGGCGCCTCCTCCAGGATGAGGTGCGCGTTCGTGCCGCTGACACCGAACGCGGACACGCCGGCGCGGCGCGGCCGGCCGTTCCGCGGCCACTCCCGGGCCTCGGTCAGCAGCTCCACCGCACCCGCAGACCAGTCCACCTCGGTCGTGGGCGCGTCCACGTGCAGCGTGGGAGGCATCACGCCGTGCCGCAGCGCCTCCACCATCTTGATCACACCGGCCACACCCGCAGCCGCCTGCGCGTGACCGATGTTCGACTTCAACGAGCCCAGCCACAGCGGCTGTTCCGCGTCGCGGCCCTGGCCGTACGTCGCCAGCAGCGCCTGCGCCTCGATCGGGTCACCCAGGGCCGTACCCGTGCCGTGACCCTCCACCAAGTCCACGTCCGCCGACCCCAGCCCGGCGCTGGCCAGCGCCCCGCGGATCACCCGCTGCTGCGAAGGACCGTTCGGCGCCGTCAGACCGTTCGACGCGCCGTCCTGGTTGACCGCGCTGCCGCGCAGCACCGCCAGCACCCGGTGCCCGCGCTCCCGCGCCACCGACAGCCGCTCCAGCACGACCACGCCGACGCCCTCGGCCCAGCCCGTGCCGTCCGCGGCATCGGCGAACGCCTTGCACCGGCCGTCGGCGGCCAGGCCACGCTGGCGGGAGAACTCCGCAAAGACGCCGGGCGAGGCCAGCACCGTCGCGCCGCCGGCCAGCGCCATCGAGCACTCGCCCTGCCGCAGTGCCTGCGCCGCCAGGTGCATCGCCACCAGCGAGGACGAACACGCGGTGTCCACCGAAACCGCCGGGCCCTCGAAACCGAGCACGTACGACACGCGGCCGGACGCCACACTCGTCGAGCCGCCCGTGCCCGCGAAGCCCTCCAGCTCGGGCGTCACCACACTGGCGCCCGGAGCGACATAGCCCTGGCCGAAGACCCCGGAGAACACCCCGACGTCGGTGCCCTTGAGCGAGACGGGGTCGATGCCCGCCCGCTCCAGCGCCTCCCAGGAGGCCTCCAGCAGCAGCCGCTGCTGCGGGTCCATCGCCAGCGCCTCACGCGGCGAGATCCCGAAGAACCCCGCATCGAACAGGCCCGCCTCGTGCAGGAAGCCGCCCTGGTCGGTGTACGAGGTACCCGCACGCTCCGGGTCCGGGTCGAACAGGCCCTCCAGGTCCCAGCCACGGTCCTCGGGGAAGGAGGAGACCGCGTCCCGGCCCTCGGACACCATCTGCCACAGGTCCTCCGGCCCCGCCACGCCACCGGGCAGTCGGCACGCCATGCCCACGATGGCGATCGGCTCACGGGAAGCGTCGAGGAGTTGGCGGTTCTGCTTCTTCAGCGAGCCGACCTCTTCCAGCGACTTCCTCAGCGCCTGGACGACCTTTTCATACGACGCACTCACTTGATTGCCCCAATCATTCCGCGGTTCGAAGGTTCTTATTCGCCGAGCGCCAGTTGCACGAGGTCATCGACGTCCAGCTCGGCGATCGCCCTCTCCTCGTCGGCGTTGTCGATCCCGACCATTTCCGGTTCGCCATCGCCGCGGGCTACCAGCTTGACCAGGGCTTCCATCAATCCCGCTTCCCGGAACCGGGCCAGCGGGAGGGACACGAGTGCGTTCCGCAGTCGCTCTTCATCCACTTCCGTCTCAATTGCGTCGTTGGGCGGCAGCAATTCCTGGTGCAGATGACGGGCAAGGGCCTGCGGAGCCGGATAGTCGAATACCAGCGTGGCCGGAAGCTTCAGACCGGTCGCCTCACGCAGTCGATTGCGCAATTCCACCGACGTGAGCGAGTCGAAGCCCGCGTCCTTGAACGCCATATCAGTCCGCACGCTCTCCGGCCCGGCGTGTCCGAGCACGGCCGCCACCTGAGTCCGCACCAGGTCGAGGAGGACCTTCGCCTGGTCGGCGGCGGTCAGGGCGACCAGCCGGTCGTACAGCTTGCGGCCCTCGTCGGCGGTGTCCGCCGCCTGCGCCTGCTGCCGGCCGACCCGGACCAGGCTGCGCAGCATGTGCGGTACGCCGCCCCCGGCCGCCGCGTCGGCGCGCACGCCCCGCAGGTCCAGCTTGGCCGGCACCAGCAGCGACTGTGCGGACCCCAGAGCGGCTTCGAACAGCTCCATGCCCTCTGCCAACGGCATCGCCTGCAGACCGCCACGCCGGTTCATCCGGTTCCTGGTGAGGTCGTCGGTGTTGGCCGCCATGCCGGCGATGAACGCCTCGAGCTCCAGGCCCCGGGTCAGCTCGTCCAGGTGCCGCACCGCATCCACCTTGGGTGCGAACACCCTCGCCAGCCGCTCCGGGGTCACCGTTTCGATCACTCCGGCATCCAGCACACCGGCGGTGTGCACGACGCCGGCCAGGCGGTGCTCGGCCGGCACCGATGCCAGCAGGGCCTCGACCTGGCCGCGGTCGGCCACGTCACAGGCCACCACCGAGACGGCGGCACCCTGCTCGGTCAGCTCCGCGACCAGCTCCTCCACGCCTTCGGCATCCGGACCCCGACGGCTGGCCAGCACCAGGTGCCGTACGCCGTGCCGGGAGACCAGGTGCCGGGCCACCAGACCGCCCAGCGACCCGGTACCCCCCGTGACCAGGACCGTCCCCTCCGGTCCGAACACCGGAGCGTCCGGGGCCTCGGTGGCGGCCCGGACGAGCCGGGGGGCGGAGAGGACCGTGCCGCGGACCGCGATCTGCGGCTCACCGCAGGCCAGCACCGCACCCAGCACCAGCTCCGCGGCGTCTTCGGCAGCGGGGTCGGTGTCCACCAGGACGATCCGGTCGGGGTTCTCGGCCTGGGCGGCACG
>NZ_JNZY01000080.1 GCF_000717655.1 Streptomyces katrae | reverse complement strand
CCCCCCCACCCCCGCGCCCATCCCGACGCCGGGTTGCGCGGGGATGGACGGGCTCTACGGGCCCTGCAGGCTCTACGGGATCGACGGGATCGCGGCGAGCCCCGCCTCGGCGATCTTTACGTCGTCCGACCAGTGGCCGCCCGAGACGCCGATGCCGCCGACCAGTTGGCCGTCCACGACGATCGGGAGGCCGCCGCCGAAGGTGACCAGGCGGTCGATGCCCGTCCGGGCGCCCACCGACAGCTGCGGGTCGTTCTCGACGAACTCGTGCCAGTCGGTGGTGCTCAGGCCGAAGGCGGCCGAGGTGTAGGCCTTGTCCTGGGCGATCTGGATGGTCATCAGGCCCGAGTCGTCCATCCGGGCGAACGCGCTGAGGTGGCCGGACTCGTCGACCACCGCGATGGCGAACCGCAGCTCCGTCTCCCGGGCCGCGGCGAGGGCGGCGTCGACGATGGCGCGCGCGAGGTCGTTGCTGAGGGCGGGGCGGATGCGGACAGCAGTCATGTCGAGCTCCTTGCACTGGTGGCTGTCGGTAGTTCGTATGCATGCAGCTAACAGCATGCGAATAGGTGTACGCAAGCTGCCTGTCATCTCGGCGAGAACTGGCAACCGTCTCCTACACTCGGCGCATGCACTACTCCGAGCGACTGCTGGTCTTCATCAAGCAGGCCGAGCGCGTGACGCAGGCCGCGAAGGAGGCCGCCGTGCGCGAGGCGGGGATCACCGCTGCGCAGCAGGGCGCGCTCGCCGTGCTCAGCGACAATCCCGGGATCAACGCCGCCGAGCTCGCGCGCAAGCTCTCGGTGACCCCGCAGACGATGAACAGCCTGCTCGGCCGGCTGGAGGCGCGCGGCCTGGTCGCCCGTACCCCGCACCCGGTCCACGGCACGCTGATCGAGATCCGGATGACCGAGCGCGGCGCGGAGGTGTTCGCCCAGGCCGACGCGCTGGTGGCGAAGCTCGACGCCCGGCTCGCCGAGGGGCTCACCGAGGCCGAGTCGGCCGCCGTACGGGATCTGCTCACCCGGATCATCCGGAACGCCGAGGCCCCAGGCCTCTGAGTCCTGGGGCCTGGGGCCTGGGGCCTGAGGGCGTCGGTGCCCCCGTCCCGTCAGCAGTTCGGATGCGTCGGGCGGTCCGCGAAGCGGTCCGCCAGCCAGTTGCCCGCCGCCAGGGAGTGCGTGATCACGCCGCTGACGTGCTCGCCGACCCAGATCGTGTCCCACTCCACGTCCGCGCCCTTCGCACACCACTCGGAGCGCAGCTGCCGCCCGACGGCGTACGGGATGAGCTCGTCGCCGAGCGCGTGGTACTGGTGCACCGGCGCGGCCGGGGCCGTCCGCCCGAGCCTGCTCTGGTTCAACCGGGCCTGCCAGTCCGGCTGTTCGAGGGGGTTGCGGGTGGTCAGGTCGGAGATCCGCTTGAAGGAGCCCGCGATGGCGTCGATCGCCACGCAGTTCTCCTTCATGCCCGACACCAACGCCTTGCCCGCCGGATTGAGGTACGAGTCCAGGCGGAGCTCCGGGAACGCCGCGTCCTGGCCCGCCGCCGCCATGAAGATCAGGCCCGAGCCGTACGAGCCGTCATTGAAGTCGGCCACCTTCATCAGGTCGGCCGGGACCCCGCCGGTCGCCGTGCCCTTCACCTTCAGCTCCGGTGCGTACGAACCCTGCAGCTCGGCGGCCCAGCTGCCGGCCTGGCCGCCCTGGGAGTAGCCCATGATGCCGACCGGGGTACCGGCCCCCAGGCCCGCCTCCGGCAGTCGCTCGGCTGCGCGCGCGGCATCGAGCACGGCCCGGCCGGCCGAGGGGCCGACCGTGTAGGTGTGGACCCCCGGGGTGCCGAGGCCCTCGTAGTCGGTGACGACCACGGCCCAGCCGCGCAGGGTGAGCTGCTGGATCAGGTTGGCCTCCATGGCGGTGCCGTACGGGAGGTTGTTGCTCGGCGCGCACGAGTCGCCCATGCCGACGGTGCCGACGGCATACGTGACGAGCGGGCGCGGGCCGGTCCGGCCGTCCTGGGGGACGATCACGGTGCCGGAGACGGTGTTCGGGGTGCCGTCGGCGGTGGTGGAGCGGTAGTGGATCTTCCAGGCCTTGGTGTTGGTGGGCTGGCCGGGCAGCGGGTGGAAGGCAGAGGGGGCGACATCGACGATGTCCCCGGGGCGGCCGGTTCCGGCTTCGGACGCGGCGGCCGTGGCGGGGATCCCGGCCGGGACGGCGGCGAGTGCGGCCGCGGCCACGACGGCGACGGCGGTCCTGCGGGTGGGGGTTCGCAAACGCATGGGCGGCTCTCCCAACGAAACGTTTCGTGCGGGGGGTGGGTGAGGAGAAAGTAGTGACCGACCGGTAGGCACGTCGCTGACCGCGCAGCTCACCTTTCCTGGCCCGGGATCGCACCCGCCCGCCCGGCACCCGCCCGGCACCCGCCCGGCACCCGCCCGGCACCCGTACGAAGGAGAAGGTGAGCCAGGCGGCGCAGCCTGCGCTTGCGGGCAGGCCGCCGTGTGGCATGCCTCCCGCATGGCACGCATCATCACGGCCGGTGTCGTCACCGCGACGACCGCCGCGCTCTTCACCCTGGGACTGCCCGCCGCGGGCGCAGCCGCCCCGCCGACCTGCTTCGGCGTCGCGGCCACCCTCACCGGCACGGGCACCCTCACCGGCACGCCCGGCAACGACGTCATCGTCGGATCGGCGGCAGCCGACACCATCGACGGCCGCGGCGGCAACGACCTCATCTGCGGGCTCGGCGGCAACGACCAGCTGGTGGGCGGCCTCGGCAGCGACCGGCTCGACGGCGCCGCCGGCAACGACGTCCTGCGCGGCGACACGGCCCTCGACACCGGCAACGCAACCGGCGGCGGCCACGACGAACTGCGCGGCGGCGACGGAGACGACGACATGGTCGGCGACTCGTTCACCGCGAGCGGGAACGCCGAGGGCGGCGGCAACGACCTCCTGGACGGCGGCCCCGGCGCCGACTTCATGACCGGCGATTCCAGGAGCCTGGACGCCGGGACCGCGCGCGGCGGCGGCAACGACCGTCTGTTCGGCGGGGACGGCGACGACGAGCACATCGACGGTGACAGCGTCGCCCTCGGCGGTGACGCCGTGGGCGGAGGCAACGACCTCGTGGACGGCGGGGGCGGCGACGACGGCCTGATCGGCGACTCGGCCGCGCCCCTCCAGGGGACGGCGACCGGCGCCGGAAACGACATCCTGCGCGCCGGCCCGGGCACCGGCGACACCGCCATCGGCGACAGCGAGGGCGTCGCGGGGGCCGTCGGCAGCGGCGGCAACGACGTGATCGACATGGGGTCCGACGGCGGCGTCTTCGCCCTGGGCGACCACAACATCAACGACCCGGCGGGTGGCCAGGCCACCGGCGCGGGCAACGACCGGATCACCGGCGGCTCCGCCGCCGACATCCTCATCGGCGACAGCTCCGTCGGGGACGCCTCCGTCACCTCGGCAGGAAACGACCAGATCGACGGCGGAGGCGGCGACGACCTCCTCTTCGGCGACAACTCCAACTTCGACGGGGACGCGACCGCCGGCACGGCAGGCGGCCGAGACCGGCTCCGCGGCCAGGCCGGCGACGACTCGATCCTCGCCGGCCCCGCCAACGACTTCCTCGACGGAGGAGCGAACACCGACTTCTGCGACGGGGAGGCGGGCACCGCCGACGCAGCCGTCAACTGCGAGACGACCGCCGGCATCCCGTAGGCCGCCGCAGGCCCTTCACCGCCAACCACCGGATGCGATCCGGTACGCGCCCGGCGTCGTCCCCGTCCAGCGGCGGAACGCGCGGTGGAAGGCGGTGTCCTCCGAGAAGCCCAGCCGGGCCGCCAGTTCCGCGATCGGCTCGCCGCTTTCCGCCAGCCCCGCGATCGCCGCGTCCCGCCGCACATGGTCCTTCAGCTGCTGGAACGAGGTCCCCTCCTGCCGGAGCCGGCGCCGCAGCGTCGCCGGGGACACCGCCAGCCGCGCCGCCACCTCCCCCAGCGCCGGCAGCCGCGGAGAGCTGCGCAACTGCCGTGCCAGGGCCCGGCGGACCTGCTCCGCGACCGTCGTCCCGTACTCCGGCCGCGACAGCAGGTCGAAGGGGGCCCGGCGCAGCATCGAGTCCAGCGCGGCCTCGTCCCGTACGAGCGGTGCGGCCAGCCAGTGCGCGTCGAAGGCGGCGCCCGTACGGTCCGCCCCGAAGCGGACCGGACAGTCGAAGAGGATCTCGTACTCGGCCTCGTGCGGCGGCGCAGGATACGCGAACGCGGCGTACGCGAGCGGGATGCGCCGCCCGATCAGCCAGCTGCCCAGCCGGTGCCAGATCGCGAGCACGCACTCGGTCAGGAAACGCTCCTCGTCCCGAGCGAAATCGTTGTGCACGGTGAACCGCGCCTCGCCGCCCGTCACTTCGAGCGCCAGCTCCGGGCCGCCCGGGAAGAGGCCGTAGAACGCCGCGGCACGCTCCACCGCCGCGCCGAGGTCCCGGCAGCCCAGCGAGGCGTAACACATCATCGCGAACGTGCCCGGGCGGCTCGGCACCGCGGACAGCCCCAGGAACTCGTCCTGCGTGGTCCGGTACAGCGCCCGGAACAGCCGGGCGAACTGCTCCGGCGTGATCCGCGCCCGGTCGTCGCCGAGCAGCAGCGGCGGGATCTGCGCCTCCTGGAGCAGCGGCACGGTGTCGATGCCGCTGCGCGCCGCCCCCGCGAGCACGGCGCGCACATGGTGCACGGTGATCGTCCGCCTCCCCATGGTCCGACGGTAGCCCCAATGAGCTCCGGGGTCAGCGGGGGTGACGCTTCCGGTCATGTCGCCCAAGGGGCCGGCCTGCCTAGCGTCGTCGGTACGTACGTACCCCGGACGTACCCCCAGGGAGGCGAGGGCGATGGACGCTGTGCGACCGGAGACGCTGGCGGTGTTCACGGAGTGGACGGGGGAGCGGTACGGCGGCGAGACCGCCCTGCGGTTCAGAGGGGACGGCGGCTGGACGACCGTCACCTACGCCGAACTGCGCGCCCGCGTACGGCAGACCGGGCGGGCGCTGCTCGGGCTGGGGATCGCGCCGGGGGAGCGGGTGGCGGTCCTGGCCGAGACCCGGCCGGCATGGACGTACACCCACTTCGGGATCCTGGCGGCGGGCGCCGTCCTCGTACCGGTGTACCCGACGGCGGGGGACGAGGAGCTGGCCTGGGTCCTGGCGGACTCGGAGGCGGTGGCCGTGGTCTGCGACGACCCGGCGCAGGCGGACCGGGCCGAGGCGCTGCGGGCGAAGCTGCCGGCGCTGCGCACGGTCGTACGGATGGACGCGCTGGCTGGGCTGCAGGGGCCGGCGGAGCTGCCGGGGCTGCCGGGGCTGCCTGGGCTGCCTGGGATCGAACCGGCCCCGGAGGCGGAACTCCTGGAACGGGCCCGGCGGGTGCCCGCCGGGGCCGACGCGTCGATCGTCTACACCTCGGGGACGACGGGCCTGCCGAAGGGCTGCCGCCTCACGCACGGCAACCTGGGCGCCATCCAGGACGCGACGCTCCCGCTGACCGAGGGCGGACCGGGCGACTCCACGTACCTGTACCTGCCGCTGGCGCACCTGCTGGCCCAGCTGATCCAGTTCACGACCCTGCTGCAGGGCGGTGAGCTGTGCTACTTCGGCGGGCGGATCGAGGACGTGCTGTCCGAGCTCGCCGAGGCGCGGCCCACCCACCTCCCGTCCGTACCCCGCCTGTTCGAGAAGGTCCACTCGGTGGTGCTGTCCCTGGCGGAGTCCCGGGAGGGCGGCGCCGAGCGCTTCCGGGAGGCGGTACGGCTGGGGGTGCTGGCGGCGGAGGGCCGGCTGCCCGAGTCCTCGCGGGCGGCGTACGAGGAGGCGGAGAAGAGCCTGTACTCCCTGGTCAGGGCCGCCTTCGGGGGCCGGCTGAACTGGGCGCTGACCGGCGGAGCGCCGATCGCCCCGGCGACCCTGGACTTCCTGCGGGCTTGCGGGATCGCGGTCTACGAGGGCTACGGAATGACCGAGTCCGGCGGGGTGATCAGCCTCAACCACCCGGCGGCCGTCCGTCACGGCACGGTGGGCCGGCCGATCGCGGGCTGCGAGGTCCGCATAGCGGCGGACGGCGAGGTCCTGGCCCGGGGGCCGATGGTCTTCCCGGGCTACCACGCGAACCCGGCCGCGACGGCGCAGGCGCTGGACGCGCAGGGCTGGCTGCACACCGGTGACCTGGGGGAGCTGGACGCCGACGGGTTCCTGACCATCACGGGCCGCAAGAAGGAGCTGATCATCACCTCCTCGGGGAAGAACATCACCCCGACGGAGATCGAGTTCGCCGTCCAGCGCTCCCGGTACGTGTCACGGGCGGTCCTGATCGGCGACCACCGGCCCCACCCCGTCGCCCTGGTCACCCTGGACGCGGAGGAGATCACGGCGTGGGCGAAGAGGCAGGGCCTCGACCTGGACGCGGCCGCCGCGGCCGCCCACCCGGCGGTCCGCGCCCTCGTCGAGGAGGCGGTCACGGCGGCCAACGCCACGGTCTCCCGCCCGGCCCGCATCCGAGCCTTCCACGTCCTGCCCGAGGACTTCACCATCGAGGCGGGCACGTTGACCCCGACCCTGAAACTCCGCCGCGCGGCGGTGGCGGAGCGGTACGCGGCGGAGATCGACGCGCTGTACGGGGACGGCCCGGACCGCCGCGGCTGAGGCCGCCGGGGCGATCGGAGCGGCCGGGGCTTCAGTCGCGGGCGTACGACCCGAGGCCGACCAGGCAGTACACGTACTCGTTGATGGTGATCCCGCCGCGGCTGTAGCGGTACGAGAACGCGTACTGCGTCTTCGGATTGCTGTTGCAGCGGTCCAGCTCCGACGTCAGCGGGATGCTCTCGATCACCTTGTAGTGCGCGTCGGACGCCGAGCAGGAGACCTCCTCCACGCCGGTGACCTTCGTCGGGGTCGTCGAGTCCGGCAGGGTCCCGTTGAGGCAGGTGCCCCGGTCGAACGGGCTGGGGGCCGGCTCCTCGGAGGGCGGGGCGAGCGGATCGCTCGAGCTGTCCACCGGCGGCGGGGCCGGGGCCGGGGACCAGGAGCTGTACGAGGGGGTGGGCCGCGGTGCGGCGGCGCGGTCCTGGTCGTCGTCCCCGCTGTTCAGCAGGATCGCGCCGATGACGATGGCGACGACGATGCCGAGGGCTACGAGGCATCCCCGCGGGCTCGACGCGGGTGCGGGTGCCGGTGCCGGTCCGGGCCCGGGAGCGACCCGGATGCGCAACAGCACCTCGCCCTCGCCGAGCCGGGCCCGCACGAGATCGCCGTCCCGGGAGGGCGGAATCCGCAGCCGGGCCACGCCGGTCGCCAGCGTCACGGTCAGGATCACGCCGTGGGCGGCCTGCTGCGGGGTGATGGTGATCGGGATCTCCTGCGACTCCACCGGCTGCTCCACGGGGTGAGGGGACGACGGCCTGACGGGTCCTCATCGAGTGTGCAGTACTTGCGTGTTGGGACGCAGTCGTTCCGCCGGGACGGCCCGGCCGCCGTGGTGGAGGCAGCGGCCGGGCGGACCCGCTCGTGATCAGCCGAACTGGCCCGGCTGGTAGTCGCCCGCCGGCTGCCGGACGATCACGTTCATCCGGTTGTAGGTGTTGATCAGGGCGATGAGGGAGACCAGGGCGGCCAGCTGGTCCTCGTCGTAGTACTTGGCGGCTTCCGCCCAGGCCGCGTCCGTGACACCGCCGGCGGCGTCGGCGATGCGCGTGCCCTGCTCCGTCAGCTCCAGGGCCGCCCGCTCGGCGTCGGTGAACACCGTCGCCTCACGCCAGGCCGCGACCAGGTTGAGCCGCACGGCGGTCTCCCCGGCGTGTACGGCGTCCTTGAAGTGCATGTCGGTGCAGAAGCCGCAGCCGTTGATCTGGCTGGCCCGCAGCTTCACCAGCTCTTGCGTGGGGGCCGGCAGCGTCGAGTCCGAGATGACCTTGCCTGCCGAGTTGATGTACCGCGCGAACTTGGCGGCGACGGCGTTGCCGAGGAAGTTGAGCCGAGCGTCCATCGTGATCTCCTTGCCGTATCGACCGTTACACAGCTCTGACGGATCAGCGCGGGCGGATGTGACAGCTGGGCGACAGGGGTGGGTGGGGGTGGGGCGGGGGCTGTGTGAGCGGCGTCGGGAAGGGCGGTCGGGATGTCGGGGGCGGGGTCTGTGTGCTCGGGGTCGGGAGAGGCGGGGGCGGGGAGACCAGGGGGCGGGGTTCGTGTACTCGGTGTCGGAGGTGTGTCCGGGGGTGTCCCGTCAGTCCACTGTCCTTCCGTGTCGTGCCGGGCCGTCAAGGGCGCTCCTCCTTCGTCGTCGCGTCGCTTCGCG
>NZ_JNZY01000079.1 GCF_000717655.1 Streptomyces katrae | reverse complement strand
CCGGACATCGCGGACGTCGCCGTCGTCGGCGTCCCCGACCCCCGCCTCGGCGAGGTCGGCAAGGCGTACGCGGTCCGCCGCCCCGGCTCCACCCTCACGGCCGACGACCTGATCGCCTGGTCCCGCCGGGAGATGGCCAACTACAAGGTCCCGCGGACCGTCGAGTTCGTCGCGGAACTGCCGCGCAACGCGAGCGGCAAGGTCCTGAAACGCGAACTCCGCGCCCGCTTGATCAAGGGGTGAGCGTGCCCAGGTCGATGTCCGCGGGGAACGGGACCGCCACCTTGAGCCGGTCGCGATGGATCCCGGTCGGCACGTACGTCCGGGTGACCGTGTCCAGCTCGTAGACGTGAACGACGGGCTCGCCCTCCTCGTCCTCGACCCGCCAGAAGTGGGGGATCCCGGCCTGGGCGTACTTGAAGGGCTTGATCGAGCGGTCGCGGTCGGCCGACTCCTCGGACACCACTTCGATGACCAGGACGACCTCTTCGGGGAGGTAGCGGGTGCGGTCGGGGTCGTAGGCGACCGTCGTGGCCAGGATGTCCGGCTCGGGGCGGCTCCTCTTGTCGAGCCGGACGGTCATCTCCCGCTCGATAACCATGCCGTCGGGCGCTGCTTGCTCCAGCCTGGTGGTCAGCCTTCCCACGAGCCGCGAGTGCCAAGACCGCTGCGGGGACACCATGAAGATCAGCGCTCCGTCGATGAGCTCGGTGTGCCGGGGGGCCTGGGGCCAGTGGTCGAGGTCGTCCGCTTCCCAGCCGCTCGGGCGGGGCGGGAGCATCCATTCGGGGAGCTCGGTTGCCATGGTGTCCTCCAGAGGGTGCGGGGCCAGCCTGCTCAACCCTGTGCGTACGTACCGGTGCTTGGCGGGCGCTCGGCTAGCCGGGCTTCCGGGCCAGGAGGAGGCGCCAGCGGGGGGTTCCGTCGTCCCGGCGGCCGAAGGGCTCCAGCGGGAGGGTCTCCACCGTGAAGCCGGTCGCCTGCAGGTCGGCCCGGACGCCGCCCAGCGCGAAGGTCCTGTAGTACATGACGAACGGCGGCCGCCACACCGCGTTGCGCACCCGCATCGCGGCGTCGAACCCCGCCACCGCCCACCACACGGGCGAGGTCGGCGGGATCGGCGCCCCGATCGGGAAGGCGAAGAGGCCGCCCGGGCGCAGCGCGGCGTGGACGCCGGAGAAGAGGGCGGGCCGCTCGGCCGGCAGGAAGTGCCCGAAGGCCCCGAAGCTGACGGCCAGGTCGTACGAGCCGGCCAGCTCGGGCGGCAGCGCCCGCGCGTCGGCCCGTACGAGGTCGATGCGCTCGTCGGGGTGCGCACGCGCGGCCTCGGCCAGCATGCCGGCGCTCAGGTCCACCCCGGTCACCCGGTCCCGGCACAGCCGCCGCAGCATCCCCAGCCCCGCGCCGGTCCCGCAGCACACGTCCAGCCCGGCGCCGAAGGAGCCCTCGTACTGGGCGAGCGTCTCCTCCACCGCGTCGAGCATGCGGTCCGGAGTGCGGAAGGGGGTCTGGTCGAACTTGGGCGAGAGCAGGTCGTACCCGCGCTCGACGGAGGAGAGGGCCTGTACGGCGAGCTCGCGGACGGTGGGTCCCTGAGAGGTGAACACGGTCACAGCCTAGTGAACCGAGGTGACGCGGGCATGCGACGGCGGCCGCGGTGGCTCCCCCTCCGGGCCACCGCGACCGCCGTCCTTGTTGTGCTCCCCCGTTGATCTCTCACGGGTCCCCCCGTGACCCCGTGACCCCCCTCGGGTTCCCCCGTGTCCCCCGTGGTTCCCCCGTTGTTCCCGGTCCCCCGTATCCCCCGTGGGACCGTCCCCCCGTCCCCCGTATCCCCCGTGGGACGTCCTACGGACGAGTACCGGACGCGTGGTTGTCCATCACCACGATGTCCTCGTCCGAAGCGTGGTTGTCCTGCGGCTTGATCTCGATGCCGGAGGCGTGGTTGTCCATCGGCGTGATGTCGACGCCCGGTGCAAGGCTGTCGTCGAGCGGCTTGATCTCGATGCCGGACGCGTGGTTGTCCATCGGCTTGATGTCGCCGTCGTTCGGCAGGATGTTCTCGTTCGTCGTCATCGGTTCTCCTGATGGATGGGTCGGGCCCGTTCGGCGATTCCCCCGCGGACCGCCGAACGGGCGGTCCTCCAGCCGACTCTCGCGCCCCCCGACGCGGTGAGTCGATGCACCTATCGTGGCGGGCGGCGATAAACGAACGATGAATGCCTCGTTCATCCGCCGGTCGGCCCAGCTCAGGCCGCGATCTCCGAAGCCAGCAGAGCTTGCACCTCGGCCAGTTCGGCCGACTTCAGCTGCTTGAAGACGACCTCGGCATCCCGCCAGCACACCCGCGCCCGGTCCCGCTGCCCCAGCCTGCGCAGCGCCTTGCCCAGCACCGTCAGCACGGTCGCCCGGCGCCACTCCCCGCCGATCCCGCGCAGCGCGATGGCCTGCTCGGCGTGCGCAGCGGCCAGCGTGGGCCGGTGCGCGGCCAGGTGGGCCACGGCGAGCCGGAAGTGCGTCACGCCCTCCCACAGCGGCTGCCGGTTGTCGTGGAACAGCGACAGCGCCTCGGTGAGCTGCTCCTGCGCCTCACCGAGCCGGCCGGCCTGCGTGAGGGCGATGCCCAGCGCGTAGCGGCCGTTGGCCAGGCGCAGGGTCAGGCCCATCCGGTCGTATATGGCGATGCCCTGCTCGGCGAGGTCGATGGCGCTGGTCAGCCGGCCCAGTTCGACGTGGATCCGGGAGAGGTTGCACAGCGCGCTGGCCTCGCCGATGTGGTTGCCGTCGGCGCGGAAGTTCTCGATGGCCTCCAGCAGGTACCGCTCGCCGTCGGCGTGCCGGCCCTGGTAGAGGGCGATGATCCCGCGGTCGTTGGGCGCCCAGCAGCTGGGCAGCGGGTCGCCGGCCTCGCGGGCCAGGACCGTCGCCTGCCGGGCCTCGTCGTCGGCCTCGCCGAAGCGGCCCGCGACCAGGTGGACGTTGGTGAGCGTGGTCCGGGCCCGGCCCTCCGCATGCGGGTCCTTCGCGGCGTGTGCGGCGTCGCGCAGGGCCACGGCGGCGGACTCGTACTGCTTGGAGTTGGCCCCCGACTCGGCGAGGTCCTTGGCCGCCCACAGGAGGTCGACCGCCCGGCGCAGTACGTCCGCCTGCCCGGTCGAGCGTACGGAGGCCTGCCGGACGCAGGCCAGCAGCGGGTCCGCCTCGGCGTACAGCCAGTCGAGGGCGGCGCGCGGCTCGGCGAAGCGCAGACCGGGGTAGTGGGTCGCGGACAGGTGAGCGGGGAGCCGGTCGCCGGGGCGCTCCACCGCGTACACCGCGGAGGCGGTGGCGAGGTAGAAGTCCAGCAGCCGGTCCAGCGCGGCGTCGCGGCCGCTCGGCGGCTGCTCGTCGCGCTCGGCGCACGCACGCGCGTAGAGGCGTACGAGGTCGTGGAAGCGGTAGCGGCCGGGAGCTGCCGATTCGAGGAGGGAGCAGTCCACTAAGGCCTCGAGGAGGTCCTCGGTTTCGTGCTCGGGCCGGTCGAGTACGGCGGCTGCCGCGGCCAGCGAGATGTCGGGTCCGTCGGCGAGGCCGAGGAGGCGGAAAGCGCGCTGCTGGGCGGGCTCGAGCTGGCCGTAGCCGAGCTCGAAGGTGGCTTTGACGGCAAGGTCGCCGGCCTGGAGCTCGTCGAGGCGGCGGCGCTCGTCGGCGAGCTTCGCGGCGAGGACGGAGACCGTCCAGGTCCGGCGCGCGGCCAGCCGGGAGGCGGCGATGCGGATGGCGAGCGGCAGGAAGCCGCAGGCGCCCACCACGTCGAGGGCGGCCTGGCGCTCGGCGCCGACCCGCTCCGCGCCCACGATCCGGGTGAACAGCTGGAGGGCCTCCTCGGGGCTCATCACGTCGAGGTCGACGAGATGGGCCCCGGCGAGGCCCGCCATGCGGACCCGGCTGGTGACGAGGGCGGCGCAGCCGGCGGTGCCCGGCAGCAGCGGGCGGACCTGGGCGGCGTCGCGGGCGTTGTCGAGCAGGACCAGGACCCGGCGGCCGTCGAGCGTGGAGCGGTACAGCGCCGCCCGCTCGGCGGCGGTGTCCGGGATGGCCGTGTCGGGGGTGCCGAGGGCGCGCAGGAAGGAGCCGAGGACGGCGACGGGCTCGGCGGGCCGCGGCTCGGTGCCCTGGAGGTCGACGTAGAGCTGGCCGTCGGGGAAGTGCGGGCGGGCGGCGTGCGCGACGTGCACGGCGAGGGTGGTCTTGCCGACACCGCCGATCCCGGCGAGCGCGGAGACGGCCATGACCTGGCCCCCGACGCCGGACAGGATCTCGCCGAGCTCGTTGACGAAGGTGGCTCGGCCGGTGAAGTCGGCGACGGTGGCGGGCAATTGGGCGGGCCTCACGGGTGCGGGCGCGGCGGCCGGGACCGGGTCTTCGGCGCGGGCGAGTTCGGCGTCCGCGCGCAGGATGCGCTGCTGGAGCGCGGAGAGTTCGGGCCGGGGGTCGACGCCGAGTTCGTCGGCGAGGAGCCGGCGGGTGTCGGCGTACACGGCGAGCGCCTCGGCCTGACGGCCGCTGCGGTACAGGGCGAGCATGAGGAGCTCGCGCAGCCGTTCCTGCAGCGGGTGGGCGGCGGTGAGCGCGGTGAGCTCGGAGACGGCCTCGGCGTGGTGGCCGAGCTCGAGGTCGAGGTCGAGGCGGGTCTCCAGCAGCTGGAGGTGCCATTCGGCGAGCCGGGTGCGCTCGGTCTCGGCGTGCGGCCCGGGGACCCCGGCGAGGGGTTCGCCGTCCCACAGGTCGAGGGCGCGGGCGAGCAGCGTACGGGCGAGGGTACGGTCGCCGGCGGTGCGGGCCTGCTCGGCATCGGCGGCGAGGCTGCGGGCGATGCCGAGGTCGAGGGCGCCGGCGGGGGTGCGGATGGCGTAGCCGCCGGACTCGCTGACGAGCATGCCGGGCGCGAGGACCTTGCGCAGGCGCGAGGCGTACGTACGGATGGTGGCGAGGGCCTGCTGCGGCGGGTCCTCGCCCCAGATGGCGTCGATCAGCTCGGGCGCGGTGGCGGTACGGCCGCCGCGCAGCAGGAGCGCGGCGAGCAGGGCGCGCTGCTGCGGGGTGCCGGAGGGCAGCGCCTCGCCGCCGCGCCAGGCGCGGATGGGTCCGAGGACGGCGAAGCGGGTGCCGGTGGGGGCGGGGTGGGCGGCGGGGGCGCTGGCCGCGTCCGCCTCGGCGGGGGTGGCGGCGGAGTCCGTGGCGGCGGGCCGGGCTCCGGATGCGGCGGTGGCCGTGGCGCCGGCCGTGGCATCCGGTGTGACGGCCGAAGCGGCCCCCGGAGTACCGGCGCGGGCGCCGCGCGCGGTGTCCGGCGGGTCGGCGGGGCTGCCGGGCCGGGTCCCCGCCGTGGCGTCCGGCGCGGCAGCGAAGTGGCGCCGGGCTGCCTCGGGGTGGTTCCGCTGGTGCGGGATGGCCGGTATGCCGTCCATCTGTCGTCCCCCCTGCCTTCCGTCGGTGTAAGGGCCAGTCTGCCCTGTCTTGCGCTTACCCGTCAGCCCGTGTCGGACCGATCACTTCCCAATCACCCTCCAACTAGCTGACGGTTCGTCAGATTGACGCTACCGTGGGCGTCATGGAGACCTTCCCGAAGATCATCTCGGTGGACGACCACACGGTTGAACCTCCCCACGTCTGGCGGGACCGGCTCCCGTCCAAATACCAGGACACCGGCCCCCGGATCGTCCGCGCCCCCTTGAAGGAAATGACCTTCCTCGGCGGCAAGTTCGCCCCCGTCATGGGCGCCAAGGGCGACGACGGCCCGATCGGCGACTGGTGGGTCTACGAAGACCTGCACCGCCCCCTCACCCGGCTCGACACCGCCGTCGGCTACGCCCGCGACGAGATCAGGCTGGAGGTGATCACGTACGAGCAGATGCGCCCGGGGTCCTTCTCGGTTCCCGACCGCCTCGCGGACATGGACGTCAACCACGTCCAGTCGGCGCTCTGCTTCCCGACCTTCCCCCGCTTCTGCGGCCAGACCTTCACCGAGGCCAAGGACCGCGAGCTCGGGCTGCTCGGCGTACGGGCGTACAACGACTGGATGGTGGAGGAGTGGTGCGGCCCGGACGCCCGCGGCCGCCTGATCCCCCTCACCCTCATCCCGCTCTGGGACGCCCGGCTGGCCGCCGCCGAGGTCCGCCGCAACGCGGCGCGCGGCGTGCGCGCGGTCGCCTTCTCGGAGATACCGCCGCATCTGGGGCTGCCGTCCATCCACACCGACGAGTGGGACCCGTTCCTCGAGGCGTGCAACGAGACCGGCACGGTCATCGCCATGCACATCGGCTCCTCGTCGCGCATGCCGTCCACCTCGGCGGACGCCCCGCCGGCCGTCGGCTCCACCATCACCTTCGCCAACTGCTGCTTCTCGATGGTCGACTGGCTGATGAGCGGCAAGTTCGAGCGCTTCCCGAACCTCAAGATCATGTACGCGGAGGGCCAGATCGGCTGGATCCCCTACATCCTGGAACGCGCGGACGTGGTCTGGGAGGAGAACCGCGCCTGGGGCGGGGTCGCGGACAAGGTGCACCGGCCGCCGTCGGAGCTCTTCGCGGAGCACGTCTTCGGGTGTTTCTTCGACGACCCCTTCGGGCTGAAGAACCTGGACTCGATCGGCGTGGCGAACGTCCTCTACGAGACGGACTACCCGCACTCGGACTCGACGTGGCCCAGGTCCCGGGAGGTGGGGGAAGCCCAGATGTCCCACCTCGCGCCGGACGTGGTGGACCGCATCGTGCGCGGCAACGCGATCGACCTGCTGGGACTGACGCCGGAAGGCCTGTGGGCGGGCGCGTAGGCGGGGCCCCGGGGGTCCCCTTGCGGCGAAGGTGAACATCAAGGCATGCTTCGCCGGAGCAAAGTGGGAGGGGCGGTGGCGGTGGACAAGCGGACCGTGGTGACCGGGGTGTTGTGCGCGGTGGCGGCGCTGGGCGCGTCCGCTGCCATGACGAAGGTGGTACCGGCTACGCAGGGCGGCTCGGGCGCGCGCGTCGAGGCAGCGGCCCCGGCGAAGCCCTCGCCGAGCCCGTCTTCGCGATCGCAAGCGGCGAAGCAGCCGCAACTGAACACCTCGGGCACGCCCCGTCCGGGCAGCCCCGCCGCCTTCACCGGCGCCCTGTTCGAAGGCGGCGTTCAGGGTGACCACTTCTGCACCGCCACGGTGGTACACAGCCCGGGGAAGAACCTGATCGTCACCGCCGGGCACTGCCTGGTCGCCGGGAAGGCCGGCGACGGGGGAGCGGTCTTCGCACCCGCGTACGCGAACGGCGGGGCCCCGTACGGAGCCTGGACGATCGAGGAGGTCTTCGAGGACACCCGCTGGGCCGACGGCACGGACGACGACTACGACCTCGCCTTCGCCCGCCTCGCCCCGGACGCCACGGGCCGCAACATCGAGGACGTCACGGGCGCGGCCATCCTGGACACCACGGGGCGCACCGGCGAGGAGATCACCGTCACCGGCTACCCGGCGGACCGCAAGGTCCCGCGCACGTGCACGGCATCGGCGGTCCGCGAGACCGAGACGGAACAGCGCTTCGACTGCGCGGACTTCCCGGGCGGCACGAGCGGCAGCGCCTGGCTCGCGAAGGACGGCAAGATCATCGGCATCCTGACGGGCGGTGACACGGACGACGTCTCGACGAGCACGATCCTGGGCGAGTACGCGGCGACGCTGTACGCGAAGGCGACCTCCGCGGCCCGGTGAGCCGCGGGCGCCCGGCGAGCCGCGGGCGCCGGTTCAGGGGCGCTCGCCGAGCACGTCGAGATAGTGCGCGTTGTACATGAAGCCCAGGACATTGCCGAACGGGTCGACCACCGAGGCGGTGACGAAGCCGGGCCCGCGCTCCGTGGGCGGCTCGTACTGCTTCGCGCCCATGGACAGCAGCTTCTCGAGCGTCGCGTCGACGTCGTCGACGTGCCAGTACACGACGGCGCCGCCCGGCTCGGCGGGCGCGCCGGCGGGCGCGTAGCGGCGGTCGATCAGCCCGAGCTCGTGCTGGTAGTCGCCGAGCCGGAACTCGGCGTACCCCGGCCGCTCGAAGTAGGGGCCGGTACCGAGGAGTTCGGTGTACCAGGCCTTGGCCGCGTCCAGATCGGCGGCCCAGAAACTGACGGTGGTCAGACCTCGCAACATGGAAGCTCCTCGGCTCGTCGTCGATGGCAGTGCCAGGACTCTAGCCATGATGTAGGTCAGTAACTGTCCTCATTGCCTCGTCAGACCACGAGCCCGAGGTGGACCGGCTCGGCCGGCGTGTCGGCCAGCAGCTCCGCAAGCCGCGGCGGCCACAGCGGCTCCCCGAGCGAAGCCAGAGCCTGCTGCGACAGCCAGCGCCAGTGCGCGTCGGGCGATTCCGGGACGGGATCGCGGTGCGGGCCGGCCGTGACGTAGATGTGCTCGTGCTGGCGTACGGGGATCCCCTCGTGGGTGAAGTCGTGCTCCCAGGTGCAGAGCAGCCGCTGCGGCTCGAGGTCGGTCCACCCGGTCTCCTCCCGCAACTCCCGCCGCACGCACTCCTCGGGAGTCTCCCCGGGATCGATCCCCCCGCCGGGCGGCAGCCAGTGGATCCCGACCTCGATGTTGTTCTCACGGAAGAGAAACACCGAACCGGTCGGAGAGAGGATGACAATGCGGGCTGCCTGCCTGGGAGTTCTCATCAGATCAGCGTACGACGGGGGGTGGCTTCTGTGCAGGTGGTGCGGCGGCGGGTAAGGGGGGCGGGGGCGTGGGCGTGGGGCGGGGTCCGGGTGCTCGGGGTCGGAG
>NZ_JNZY01000078.1 GCF_000717655.1 Streptomyces katrae | reverse complement strand
CGTCCACTTCCCACGGCTTCCGCCGAGCCACCCCACACCCCCAGATCAACGTCCTCAGGGACATCCAACCAGCCCGGAGATCATTTCGTTAGGGGTTGTAAGGGTGCCAGGCAGTGGTGGGGGCCGTAGCCGAACGCGACGTGGGGCGGGCCTTTGCGGTCGATGTCGATCCGGTGCGGCGCGGGGTAGTGCCGCTCGTCCCAGTTCGCTGCCACGTAGGAGACGTACACGGCCTCGCCGCGGCGGATGAGGACGCCGTCCACCTCGACGTCCTCGGTGGCGATGCGGGCTTGTCCGACGCCGTGTTTGTGCGGGATCCAGCGCAGCAGCTCCTCCACGGCCGCCGGTACGGCTTGCGGGTCGGACCGGAGCCGGCTCATCAGGCTGTCGTGGGTGAGCAGGAGGTAGGCCATGTTGGAGGTGTGATTGCGCACCGCGTGCCAGCCGTTGATTCCCATCAGCGTGGCCAGTGCGAGGAGTTCCTCCTCCTCGATCCTGCCGCTCTCGACTGCGGCTCCCAGTTGGCTGATGAGGTCGTCCTGCGGCCGGCGCCGGCGTTCGCGGGCCAGTTCGCGGAAAGAGGCGCGGACTTCTTCCTTGGCCCGCCGGGCCCGCTCGACGCCCGCTTCGTCTTTCGCCCGGGTCAAGATGGCGTTCGCCCACGTGCGCAGGCGGGGTCGGTCGGCCTCCGGGACACTCAGCAGAGCGCCGATGACGTGCATGGGGAAGGGGGAGGTCACGTGCCGGATCAGGTCAGCGGTGGGTCCGGACGCGACCATGGCGTCGATGTGCTCGTCGAGTACGGCTTGGATGCGGGGGCGCAGGGCTGCCATGCCGAAGCGGTTGAACGCCGAGGAGACCACGGAGCGGATGCGGGTGTGGTCGGGAGGGTCGACGAAGCTGACCGCGCGGTCCAGCGGGACGAGGTACCTGTTCATACTGGGCAGCGGTCGGCCGACGATGTCGCGGCTGAACCGGGGGTCGGAGGTGACGAACCGGACGGCGTCGTGCCGTGTCGCCAGCCAGCACTCGCCGGGGGCTCCGTGCGGCAGCCGGATCCGGATGACCGGTGCGGCCTGCGCGGCCTCGCGCAGAAACGGGTCGAAGTCGAGCGCGGCCAAGTCCGAGGCCTCGTACAAGGGGGCGGTTGTGTCGTGCATTACGGACGCCTCGCCGGCTGGTCACGGCGCAGCGGTGTGAGCTGCTCGATGTCGTAGCGGCGGCGCAGCGCCGCGATGGCACCGTGGTCCACGGGCCCGTCGGCGGAGAGGATGTCCGGGAGTTCCTCGAAATGGCGTTTGTGGTCCGGGGGCGGGGACGACTGGAGGCCAGGTCGGGGATGGCCGGCACGACGGGAGCGTACGAGCTCGAGCGTCCCCTCCAGGGCGTTGAGGTACTCCGGAACCGACACGGCCGGCCGACACAAGGTCGCCATGCAACACCCCTACCCCACTGGCACGAGAGTGCCTCCGTTGACCCGGACGCGCCCTTAACGATCACGGGTCCGTCCAGGTCACCCATGCGTACCCCTGGGGGTCGTACAAGCGGGCCGAGGCAGCCGGCCCGGCCAAGCCCCCAGCCGATGCCGTGGGGACGCGGTGGCGGCCGGGCGGCCTGGTTCCGCCACGGGCAGCGGCCACTGAGAGCCGCCTTGTGATGACCGGCCGTAGCAGGAGGGCTGCGCGGCGAAGGCGCGTGCTGCGGGTCGCCGGGTCTCTGCTCGGGGAAGATACTGAAGGTCACGGTGCGTGGAGGCGAAATGCGTGAACCCGAGCATCGTGGCCCGAGGCCGGCCTCGGTGCCCGTCAGCGAAACGGCAGCGGTCGTACTGGACGACGCAGGGGTGGTGGTCGCCTGTTCGCAGGGGGCTGTGAAGCTGCTCGACTGCGCGCCGGGTCAGACCTGTGCGCCCCTGCTGGGGCTGGTGCCGCGAGCCGGAACGGATGGGGCACCGGTCGGCCGCCCGGTGACCATTCCGGGTGGTGGTCATGCCGGCCAAAAGGCCGCCCTGACCTGCACCGTTGTCCGGCTTGCAGCCCGCACCCCAGGCGATTGCGGCGCCGACGCGCAGTGGCTCGTCCTGGTCACCCCGGCGGACACCGTGGTGCAGGCGGTCGAGCCGGATGCGTGGCGACGCCGGACGGGACTGTCCCACGCCGCCGCCGCGGGCATCGGCGCCTCGCTGGACGTGACCGAGACGGCCGAGACCCTCGTGAACCTGCTCGTGCCCGATTTCGCCGACCTGGCGACCGTGGACATCGCCGAGCAGGTGCTGGTGGGTGACGAGCCCCCGCACCTTGACGCCAGCGGCGACGTCCGCCTGCGCCGGACCGCTGCCGCGCAGAGCCCGGAGATATCCGCCGAGGACCTCCTGGCGGTGGGAGAAGCGCTTCCCCCTGTAACGGACGGTACGTTGATGCGTCCCCTCATGGAGGGGCTTCCCGTGGTGGTGCCGGACGTCGCCATCCTGCACGCCGAGCTCGGCGTGGACCCGGAGAGCCTGCCGTTGTTCGTCCCGAGCGGGGCTCACTCCTCCATCGCGGTACCGCTCTACGCACGAGGTCTGATCCTTGGCTGCGTCACGGTCTGGCGCAGCCAGTTGCCTTCCGCGTTCGGCGACGAGGACGCCGCCCTGCTGCAGGACGTCGTCTCCAGGGCCGCACTCGGCGTGGACAACGCGCGCCGCTACACCAAGGAGCACCTGTCGGCGGTCGCCCTGCAGCGAAGCCTGCTGCCTCGCTCGGCCCTGGACTCCGCCGCCGCGGAGACGGCAGGCCTCTACCAGCCGGCGGGCGGCGGCCTGGGAGTCGGCGGGGACTGGTTCGACGTGATCCCCCTGCCGTCGTTGCGCGTCGCGTTCGTCGTCGGGGACGTCGTCGGCCATGGCCTCGATGCCACCGCGGCCATGGCGCGACTGCGGACCGCGGTGCGGACCCTCGCCGACCTCGATCTGGATCCGGGTGAGCTCCTCACGCACCTGGACGATCTGGTGATCGGTCTCTCCGGAGAGGAGGTGAACGGCGTTTCCCGCTCCGAGGCGGCTGTGCTCGGAGCGACGTGCCTGTACGCCGTCTACGATCCGGTGACAAGGGGGTGCGTCGCTGCCACGGCGGGACATCCGCCGCCGGCCATGGTGTCGCCTGGTGAGCAGCCGGTCTTCGTGGACGTGTTGCCGGGACCGCCCCTGGGAGTCGGCGGAATGCCTTTCGAGATAACGGAGTTCGGCGTACGGCCCGGCAGCATGCTCGCCTTCTTCACGGACGGACTCGTCGAGAGCCGCGGCGGCGACATCGAGGAAGGAATGGACAGACTGAGGAGCGCGCTCACCGGCGCGAATTCGAGCCGGCCCCTGGGCGAGATCGGCCAGAGCGTCTTCGACAGCGTGCTTCCTCAAGAGCCCTCCGACGACGCCGCCCTGCTGCTCGCCCGCACCCACGCCCTTTCGTCCGACCAGGTCGCCGAGTGGGAACTCGAGGCCGACCTGTCCCTCGTCGCGCACGCCCGTGAGCTGGTGGTGGGTCAGTTGTCCAGCTGGCAGTTGGACGAATTGAGCTTCGTGACGGAGCTCGTCGCCAGCGAGCTCGTCACGAACGCGATCCGCTACGCAGGGGGACCGGTCGGGCTCCGGCTGATCCGCGACCGGGTGCTCGTCTGCGAGGTGTCCGACCCCAGCAGCACCCAGCCGCGCCTGCGTCGTGCACGGGAGACGGACGAGGGCGGGCGTGGCCTGTTCCTCGTCGCCCAGCTCACCGACCGCTGGGGCTGCCGGTTCACCGGGAGCGGGAAGACCATCTGGACGGAGCAGCCCCTGGGCGGGCCTCTCGGCTAGCGTGAAACGGCCGTGGTGACGGTGTCGAAGCGCATGGTGGTGCGGGATTGCCGGTCGTACCGGTCCCAGCGCGGCATGGCCGGGTGGTTGGGGTCGCCGGTGCGTATGAACGCGATCCACGCCCTGTGCATGGTCCTGGCGAGGCCGTCCCTGGTTCTGGTGTCCATTCCAGCAAGGAACGGCGCGTGCGACCACTTGTCGAAATTGTCGAAGACGAACGGCAGGTCCAGGCAGTGCGGCGCGCCCAGGCGGCCGTCGTGTGCGGGGGTGGGGAAACCGAACTCGTACGCCCAGACTGGGCGACCCCGCGCCGCCCGCGCTTCCGCGAACGCCAGGGTGGGCTTCCTGAACAGCTCGTCGGTGCTCAGGTCGATGAGTACGTCGATCGGCCGTGCGCCGGGGCGGGCAGCCTCGTAGCAGTTCACCGAAGCGTGCGCTGCGTCGCGGACGGCCTACGCTGAACCGTGGACTTCCGGCAGCTGACGTACTTCCTCGCCATCGTGGACCACGGTGGCTTCAACCGCGCGGCCGCGGCACTCTACGTGTCGCAGCCGTCCCTGTCGCAGGCCATTCAGGCCCTGGAACGCGACGTGGACGGCCGCCTGTTCCATCGGATCGGCAGGAGGGCGGTCCTGACCGAGGCCGGTAGCGCACTGGTTCCACGGGCGCGGGAAGCCCTGCACGCGCTGGAGCTGGCGCGGGCCAGCGTCGGCTCCGTCCGTGAACTGCGCGGTGGGCGCCTGGAGATCGTCGCGATGGCCTCACCCACGATCGAACCCCTCAGCACCATGGTCCAGCGCTTCACCGAGCGCTTTCCAGCGGTGTCGCCCAGCCTGCGCGTAGCCCTCACCCGCGAGGACGTGGTCGAGAGGGTGCGCACCGGAGGCTGCGAGCTCGGACTGCTGACCACCTCGTCGCCGCTGCCGAGCCGGGACGTCGTCCCGCACCATGTCGGAGACGACAGGCTCGTCCTGGTCACCCCGATGGACGGCCCCTTCCCGCCCGGGCGGGCGGTGCAAGCCGAGCAGCTTCGAGGGCACCGGCTAATCGTGGGGCAGCGGGGGACCGGGATCCGCGCTTACGTCGACGACCTGAAGGCACAGGGCATCGACGTCCGCATCGCAGTGGAGACCGAACACCGCATGGCCTTCCTGCCCCTGGTGCTCGGGGGTGTCGGACTGGCGGTCGTGACGGAATCCTGGGCCGACCTGTCCGCGCGGGCCGGAGCCCTCGTCCTCGACCTGGAACCGGCCCGCGTCCAGCACAACGTCCTGGTGAGCCGTAAGGGGCAGCTGACGCCGGCTGCCCGCGCCTTCCTGGAGATCGCCGTACCACCGGCTCATAGGACCAGCCTATGAGGCACATCGGGGATACGTGTTGGACCGGGACGACCCCTGATTGCTGGAATGCGAGCCATGAAGAACCACAGCATCGCCCTCATCCCCGGTGACGGCATCGGCGTCGAAGTCCTCCCGGCGGCACGCGAGGTCCTCGACACCGTCGGGGCGCGGCACGGCATCTCCTTCACCTACGAGCGGTACGACTGGTCCTGCGAGCGCTACCTCCGCCACGGATCGATGATGCCCGAGGACGGACTGGAGCAGCTCCGCCGCCATGACGCGATCCTCCTCGGCGCCGTCGGTTACCCGGGTGTGCCGGACCACGTCTCCCTGTGGGGGCTGCTCATCCCGATCCGCCGGGCCTTCGGCCAGTACGTCAACCTCCGCCCCATCCGCGTTTTCGACGGTCTTCCCAGCCCCGTCCGGGCGGCCGTGCCCGGCGAAGTGGACTTCGTGGTCGTCCGGGAGAACACCGAAGGCGAGTACAGCGAGATCGGCGGTCGGATGAACCGTGGCTGTCCCGATGAAATGGCCGTGCAGCAAGCGGTGTTCACTCGGGCGGGAGTGACCCGGCTCCTCGACTTCGCCTTCGGCCTCGCCGAACGGCGCGGCGGGCCCCTCACGTCGGCGACGAAGTCCAACGGGATCGTGCACACCATGCCGTTCTGGGACGAGCTCGTGGCCGAGCGCTCCGCCGAGCACCCCACCGTCGAGTGGAACCAGGAGCACATCGACGCGCTGGCCGCCAAGTTCGTCCTCGACCCCGCACGCTTCGACGTCGTCGTCGCGTCCAACCTCTTCGGGGACATCCTCAGCGACCTGGCGGCGGCCGTGGCCGGCGGCATCGGCATCGCTCCGTCCGCCAACCTCAACCCGCAGGGCGATCACCCTTCCATGTTCGAGCCGGTCCACGGATCAGCCCCTGACATCGCCGGGCAGGGCATCGCCAATCCGATCGGTGCGATCTGGTCCGCCGCCATGATGCTCGACCACCTCGGCCACCCCGGGGCAGCGGCCGACGTCACCGACGCCATCGCCCGCGTCCTGGCCACCACCCCGGTGCGCACGCGCGACCTCGGCGGTTCCGCCTCCACCGCCGAGTTCACTTCCACCCTTCTCCGCCACCTCTGACGGGGCGCGGAGGCCAGGCACGCACCAAGGACGAGGCCGGAGCCGTGCCCGATGCCGTGGCGTCGGCATGCCGCACCGTCCGCGATGCCGGGCGCCATTACCGTCGACGGCATGGACGGTGATCGCAGACGCTGGCGCCAGTGCTACCTCGGCGGGGCGGTGTTCGCCGTGTGCATGGCCGGCACCACCCTGCCCACCCCCCTCTACGGCCTCTACCAGGAGAAGTTCGGATTCTCCGAGCTCCAGGTGACGGTCGTGTACGCCGTGTACGCCTTCGGCGTCATGGGGGTCCTGCTGCTCGCGGGCAACGCCTCGGACGTCGTGGGCCGGCGGCCCGTCCTGCTGACGGGCCTCGGACTCGCGGCGGCGAGCGCCGGCTGCTTCCTGTGCGCCACCGGGCTGGGCTGGCTGTACGCGGGCCGGCTGCTGTCGGGCCTCTCCGCAGGTCTGTTCACCGGAGCCGCCACGGCCTACGTCATCGAACTGGCACCGCGGGACGGCTCCTCCCGCGCCACGTTCGTGGCGACGGCTGCCAACATGGGCGGGCTGGGCTGTGGCCCCCTGCTCGCCGGTGTGCTCGCCCAGTACGCTCCCTGGCCGCTGTACCTGCCGTTCGCCGTGCACCTCGTCCTCGTGGCCGGTTCGGCCGCCGTCCTGCTGCCACTTCCCGAGACGGTACGGGAACGGCAGCCGCTCGCGGCGGTACGGCCGCAGCGGCCCGCTCTGCCCGCGTCGGTGCGGCAGGTGTTCGTGCCCGCCGCGACCGCCTCGTTCGTGGGGTTCGCGCTGTTCGGAGTGTTCACGTCGGTCAGCCCGGCATTCCTCGTCGAATCGCTGGGCGTGCACAACCGGGCCGTGAGCGGGCTGATCGTCGCGCTGGCCTTCTTCGCGTCGACCGCCGGGCAGCTGGCCGTCGGCCGCATCGGGGTCGGCCGGTCCCTGCCGCTGGGCTGTGCGGCACTCCTCGCCGGGCTGTTGCTGCTCGCGGGCGCCCTGTACTGGGACCTGCTGGCGCTGGTGGTCCTCAGTGCGCTCGTCGGCGGCAGTGGACAGGGCCTGGCCTTCCGCGGGGCGCTCTCCGCGGTGGCCGGGGCGTCACCGGCCGACCAGCGCGCGGCGGTCATCTCGATGCTGTTCGTGGTGGCGTACGCGGGCATCTCGGTACCGGTGATCGGCGTGGGCGTCCTGGCGGGGCCCGTCGGCCTGGAGGGCGCCGGACTGGTGTTCCTCGCCTGTATGACCGCCCTGGTTTCGACCGCGGCCGTCTACCTGCTCCGCCACCCCGTGCGCGAGGCGTAGCGCACCGCCGCCCCGTAGGCCACGCCAGGCCCGGACGGAAAAGCCGAACGTGCAGTTCGAGCACCGACCCCACGGCCCGGTGCCGTCGCGCCTACAATCGGCCGGTGAGCGAAGTGAGGTGCACGTACTGCGGCACGATCGGTCTTGAGCAGGGCTTCGTCGAGGACAACGGCGAGGGCTCCCGCGGCTATGCACGCTGGATCGCCGGGCCGCTCGAGCGCGGTCTGTTGGGCGGCGCGAAGAGAATGGGCCGCCCCCGCCGCCAGATCGATGCGTACCGCTGCCCGAACTGCGGTCACCTGGAGCTCTTCGCCACCCAGGCCGTCTGAGCCGGCGGGAGCAGAGCGTACGGAGCGCGGCCTCGGAGGGTGAGCCGGGTTCGACGGGTACAGGCCGAGGATCCGGCCCGGCTCTCCCCGATCGGGCAAGCCGGGCCTTCGGTCCGGCTGGTCAGTCGTGGGCCGCGGGGCGGGGCCCGGAACCGCGGGCGTGCACGGGAAGCATCAGTGCCGAGTCCGCGTGGAGCGTCATGCGCACCGGTGTGAAGGCGGTGGCGTCCACCGCCGGCTCCCCGTTGCCGGGATTGCGGGCGTACCGCGGATGCGCGCCTCCGCTGATCTGCCAGCGTATGCGGTGGCCGACGGCGAAGCGGTGGGCGGTGGAGCTCATCGGCACGGTGATCTGCGACGGCTCCTGCCCGACCGTCCGCAGGCGGCCCAGCCCGTCGCAGATGTTGACGGAGCGGCCCTGGGCATCCACGTCGCACAGGCGGGTGAAGACGTCGGCGTGACCGGTGTCCGTGGAGATGCTCAACCGCGCGGAGACCGGGCCGAGGACGTCCACGGGCGCGGTCAGCGGGGGACCCGTGAACGTCAGTACGTCCTCCCGGGCCTCCAGGGTCTTGTTGTCGCGCGGACCGGCGGTACGGGAGAGGAGAGGGCCGCCGAGGGAGGGGGTCGGGTCCTCCTGGTCGTAGCGGAACGACGTCAGCGGCGCGGAGTCCGTCGGAGACTGCTGGGTGAGATGGCCCTGCGCGGTGGGGAACCACGGGCTGACGTCCGTGGCCGGCGGCCAGTCGGCGAGGTTCCTCCAGGCGTCCTGGCCGCCGACGTGCAAGCGCACCCGCGTGGGACGCAGGCCGGAGGGATCGGCACACAGGTGGGCGCGCAGCCAGGCGAGGCTCTCGGCGAACACCTCGGGCCAGCCCTGTTGCAGGGCGGAGGCGTGGGTCCAGGGGCCGACGAGCAGGGCGGTCTCGCACCCGGCCGCACACAGCCGGTCGTACTGCTCGAAGGTCTGGTCGGCCAGCGCGTCGTGCCATCCGGTGATCAGACTCGTGGGCACGCGGAGCCGCAGTGCCGACTTGGCCAGCGACGCGCCCCGCCAGTACGGGTGGTCGGCGTCCGGGTGCGTCATCACCTCGTCCAGCCAGGGCACCTGGCCCCCGAGGGCCGAGGCGTACGCCCCGCGCACTGGCTTCGCGGTGGTGACCTCGCGCAGCCGGCGCTGCAGTCGCAGTGTCGCCTTCAGGAACGGTCCCGTGCCCTGGTGCTGGTAGGTCATGCCCACGCCGACGGCGAGGGCGGTCTCCAGGCGCAGCGCACCGTCGGTGTGGAACAGGGCGTAGGGGTCGTGCAGCCCCACCTGCACCACCATCGCCTTCAGTTCCGGCGGCGGGTCCAGGGCGAGGGCCCACTGTACGTAGCCCAGGTAACTGGGGCCGATGGTCCCGAGCGTTCCGTTGAACCAGGGCTGCTCGCGCAGCCAGGACACCGTGGCCCGGCCGTCGGCCGCCTCATTGCGCCACAGGTCGAACGCTCCCCCCGAACCGCCGGTGCCGCGGCAGCTCTGCAGGACCACGTGAAAGCCCTGTTCGGCGAAGAGCAGGCCGTACATGGGGGACCACGGCAGGCCCCTGCCGTACGGCGAGCGCACCAGGAGGGTGGGGAAGTCGCCCTCGGTGCGCGGGAAGTAGTGGTCCGTGATCAGCGGGCTGCCGTCGGCGGCCGGGACCACGAGCCCATGCTCCCACCCGACCTCGTGCAGTTTGGCCGGGAGACGGTGCCATGTCGCCCTCATCATCCGTGCGGCCAGCGGCGGTTTCCCGGCAGGCGGTGCCCAGGTGGGCCTCGACACAGCACCGTGCGTGGGTGACGTCATCGCTCTCCTCCTAATTTCCGTACAGTGTACGAGAATAGAGCATGCTTGACTGGGGCCCGCAAGGGCCGCCGATCAAGGAGAGGAGCGTGGACCGTGCCCCGCGAAGGAAATGGCGGCGCCCCAGGCATCGACCCCCAGCAGCTCTGGCTGGGCTCTGACCAGCCCCGAAGGGGCCGCAAGCCCGCCTACAGCCGAGAGGCGATCACCGCGGCGGCCGTGGCCCTGGCGGACTCGGAGGGGCTCGAAGCGGTCACCATGCGGAAAGTCGCCGAACGGGTCGGAGCCGGCGTCATGTCGCTCTACAGCTACGCGCCCGACAAGGAGACGCTGCTGAACCTGATGGTCGACCACGTCAGCGGCGAACTGCCGACCGCACACACGCTCACCGGCGACTGGCGCGCCGACCTGAAGGCGATCGCCCACCTCCAGCGCGCCCACATGCTGAGGCACCCCTGGCTGCCCGCAGCCCTGACCACCCGCCGCGTCCCCGGCCCCCACACCCTGGCCTTCCTGGAGCGCGCGCTCGCCGCCCTGCGGCCCGCCGGACTGGACGGTGCGGCGAAGCTGGAGGTCTTCGCCCAGCTCACGGCGTTCGTGGCGGGGCACGTCGCTCACGAGACGGCGCAGGCAGCGCTGGCGCAGTCCCCGGACCGGGCCGCAGCCGAAGCCCGCTACCTCGCGGTCGTCGCCGCAGACGGCCATCACCCGGAACTCGCCGCAGCCCTCGCGGCGCCGGGACGCCCCCCTGCTCCCGAAGCCACCTTCAGCCGGTTCCTGAACCGCCTGATCGACGGCCTCGACACCAACTGATCCAGTAGGCCGCCGGGAGACGTGGATGACGGGGTGGTTCTGGCGCGCGGTGACCGACGAACCGGCGCCCTCGGGGTGCCGCTAGCTCGCGCCGGGGACGGCCGAAGGAGAAAGCCGAAGTGTCCGGCTTCGGTGACGTGGCCGGTGGCTTGCCGTCGCGCCCCGGCGATGGGACACAGAGCGCTCGCGAGCCTGCCCAGATCGAGGTGGTGGCGCGCAGTGAGAGCACTTCCAGCTGCCACGCCGATGAGGTGAGGGGCGGCGGTGAACCCGGTCCATGTACGGCATGTGAAAAGCGGATGGCGATGCCGACGACGAGGATGAGGATGATGGCGAGGAAGACGCCGGGCAGGTCGATGTTGTTGCGGCCGTTCTCGAGGAGTTGGCCGAGGCCGAGTCCGAGGTCGGGGGAGCTGGCGATGATTTCGGCGGCCATGAGGGAGCGCCAGGAGAAGGCCCAGCCCTGCTTGAGGCCGGCGAGGTAGCCGGGGAGCGCGGCCGGCATGACCACGTGCCGGGCACCGCTGAGGCCGGTGGCGCCGAGGGTGCGGCCGGCCCGCAGGAACAGCGGCGGGATCTGGTCGATGCCGGAGACGAGGCCGTTGGCGATGGAGGGGACGGCGCCGAGCAGGATGACCGTGTACATCATGGCGTCGTTGAGCCCGAACCAGAGCACCGCCGGCGGCACCCAGGCGACCGAGGGCAGGGACTGCAGACCCTGGAGGATGGGGCCGATCGCGGCGCGGACGAACTTGACGCGGGCGACGATGAGTCCGAGCGGGGTGCCGATGGCCAGGGCGAGCAGGAAGCCGAGCAGACCGCGCGACACGCTGGTCCAGATGACCTCCAGCAGGGTGCCTTTGACCCACATCTCGGACAGGCTGTCCCAGACCGCGGACAGTGCGGGGAGTTTGGTCTCGTCGGTGACGTGCGCTGCGACGAGGACCTGCCAGACGAGGAGCACGAGGCCGACGGCCAGAAGCGGGGGCAAGGCCTTCTTGACGAGGACCTCGCGGGCGGGGGTGCGGTGGGTCTGGACGGCGTCGAGGGCGTCGAGGCCGGCCTCCAGCCCGGCGAGGTCGTCGGTTTTGGCTTTGGGGGTGGTGTCAGTGCTGGCCATGGCGGCGGATCTCCCCACGCAGGTGTTCAGTGATCTCGAGGGACAGTTCCGCGACGTCCGCGTCCTCGATGCGGCGGGGCTGCGGGATGCCGACGGTCCATTCCTTGGCGATGCGGCCGGGCCGCGAGGACAGCAGGACCACACGCTGCGCGAGCCGC
>NZ_JNZY01000077.1 GCF_000717655.1 Streptomyces katrae | reverse complement strand
TTGTTTTCCGGGGGTTTCCCCGGTGGGGGCGTAGTTCCAATAAACCGTGTGGGGGAGCGGGCGTCACGCCACTCGAATACGTGGCTTGACGAGGTGCATCGATCTTGATAGAAGCCCGGCCGGTGCGGACGCCCCGAGGGCGACTCGGCCCTGCGATGCGCTGCACCCCGTGCCGCTGCGGCCCTTCTGCCCTGGACTTCCACCCGCTTCTACGTCGGCCCGGGCGTTGTCGTGCAGGTAGGCGCCGAGGACGGCCGAGCGTACGAGGCGTCGGCGGATGCCACCCACCGAAGCGCCCTCGCCCCCTTGGCCGGGCTCCCCATCGACTGGACCCGACCCACTTCGACGGCTGACCGTCCCGGCGGTGATTCGCCCGCGGTGCGGATGGCGGTCCCCGTGGAGGCATGATGGATCGCCTGACGGACGAGGGGAGTCGACGGACGTGAAGGTCGGGGTCTACCTGGCGCACCCCCGGGCGGGGAGCTTCAACCACGCGCTGTTCGAGGCGGTGACGGACACCTTGGCGGTGGAGGGGTGCGAGGTGTCCGCGCACGACCTGTGTGCGCAGGGGTTCCCTCCGGTGCTGACCGCCGAGGAGACCGAGACGGTCGACGCGGCGGCGGCATCGACCGATCCGCTGGTGGCGCAGCACCGCGCCGAAGTCGCGACGCTCGACGCGCTCGTCTTCATCCACCCCAACTGGTGGGGCATGCCACCGGCCGTCCTGGCCGGCTGGGTGCAGCGGGTGCTGGTGCCCGGGGTGGCCTACAAGCTGGGGCGGGCCGACGGCGAGCCGGCGGGTCTGCTGCGGGCCGGACGGGCGCTGGTGCTGAACACCTCGGACACCCCCGAGGAGCGGGAGGCGGGCGAGTTCGGTGACCCGCTGGCGCGGGTCTGGGCCGCCTGTGTCCTGCCGTACGTGGGGGTGACCGACGTACGCCGTACGGTGTTCCGGACGGTCACCGACTCCACGGCCGGCGAGCGCGCGGCATGGTTGGCCGCGGCGCGTCGAGAGACGTCGGCCCTGCTCGCCCGGTAGGACGGAGGACCCCCGGCCCAGCACGGGCACGGCCTGGTCGTGCGGCGCGGGGCCGCCCGCCTGCCGGGAGCTGCGGCTGTGCGGGCTTCAGTCCGTCGAGGGTGAGGTCGAGGAGGCGTCCGGCCTGGTCGCCTTGCTCGGGCTGGGCCGAGGTGAGGGCGATGCCGGCCAGGATGGCGAACACGTCGGTCGGGCGGATGCGGGACCGCGGCACGCCGGCGGCGGACAGGATTGCGATGGCGCCGCAAGCCGTCGCCCGCGCCATCGCCTTCTCGCATGCCCCGCTGACCGGAGGTGGCATGCGCGCCGAATCGTGCCGTGCCACCCTGTTCACATGCCCCGGGGGGAGATGACAGCCGCGACGAACGGAGCGCGCTGTGGGAAATCGGATCCGTGTCAGCGCGCTGTCGCTGAGGCGCCGAGCGGGTGCCGGTTTCGCCGCCCTGTTGTTGGTGGCACTCGCCTCGGGTACGGGTGCCCGGGCAGCCCCCTCACCCTCCCCGGCGCCCTCCCCGTCCCCGACGTCGTGGTCCTCCGGTGTGGGAGATCCGGGCCGGCTCGACCCGCGCATCACGGAGATCATGCGGAAGCCGGAGTACCGCCATGCCCAGTGGGGGCTCCTGCAGACCGAACCGGCCGACGGGCAGGTGCTGCACAGCCTGTTCCCCGGGCAGTTCTTCATCCCCGGCTCCACCGCGAAACTGTTCGCCGTCTCCGGCACGTGGCGGACCCTCGGCACGGACCACCGCTTCGTGACCCCCGTCTACGCGGTCGGCGAGCGGACCGGGGCCACGCTGACCGGTGACCTGGATCTCGTCGCCCAGGGCGATCTCACCATGGGCGGCAGGACGCGCCCCGACGGCACGGTCGCCTACACCGACCTCGACCACACCTACGCCAACGACTTCCCCGGCGCGACCCTCACCCCGGAGAACCCGCTCGCCGGGATCGACCAGCTCGCCCGACAGGTCCGTGACTCCGGCATCACCCGCGTCGACGGCGACGTGATCGTCGACAGCCGGCTCTTCGCCCCCGACCCGGTCCTCGATCCCACCCCGACCCCCCTGATCATCAACGACAACCTGATCGACCTCCTGACCAGGCCCGGCGACCGGGCGGGCGCGGACGCCCGGCTGGACTGGCGGCCGAAGGCCGCCCCGTACCGAGTCACTTCCACGGTGAAGACCGTCGCGGCCGGGAAGCCGACGAACGTCACGGTGACGGCCGCCGACGGCGGCACCCGGATCCGGCTGTCCGGCACGATCGCGGCGGACTCCGAGCCGCTGCTGCGGACCTCGCCCATCACGGACCCGGCCGCGTTCGGCCGTACCGCGCTGATCGAGGCACTGGCCCGGGCCGGGGTGGAGGTCTCCGCCGCCGCGACCGCTCCCAATCCGGTCGCCCGGCTGCCGCGCGACTACGACGGCCGCCCGCGGGTGGCCGCGTACACCTCACCGCCGTACGAGCAGTACGCCAAGCTGATCCTCAAGGTCAGCCACAATCTGGGCGCGAACCTCGGGATCTGCCTGATGGCCGTCACCACCGGCGGCAACCAGTGCGAGGACGGCTTCCCGGTGCTCGCCGCCTTCCTGGACCGGGCGGGCGTCGACCGCAGGCAGGCGGAACTCATGGACGGCCGCGGCGGCAACCCCGCCGACCGGGCCACGCCGCAGGCGCTCGTACAGATGCTGGCGTACTGGCAGCGCACACCGGACGCGCAGCGCTTCCGGGAGGCCCTGCCCATCCTCGGCGTCGACGGTCTGCTGGCCGAGAACTGCCGCAGCTGCCCGGCGCGCGGGAAGGTGTTCGCGAAGACCGGCGCGGCCGTCGGAGGGGACACCCTCAACGACCGGCTCGCCGTCGGCGCCATCACCATCGCCGGCTACCTCGACAAGGGCGGCGGCCGCTTCGACACTTTCTACGCGGGCGTCAACGGCGCGTCCACGCCGACCGCCGACCCCGCCGGTGTCCTGACGATCGCCAACGACCTGGCCCTGATCGCCGCCTACCTCCAGGAGTCGCCCTGACCGGCGGGACCCACGCAGCCCGTCGGGTCACCGGCCGGGGCTGCTGCCGCTGCCGTACGGAGTCAGCCGGCCGCCGGGGTCCGAGGGGCGTCGGCCGGTGCGTAGAGCAGGTGCATCACGCCGGTCGTGAAAGTCTCGGACTTGAGCAGCTTCAGCGGGTACGGGCCCTCGCCGTCCGCGAACAGCCGCAGGCCCTCGCCGAGGACGATCGGGTGCACCAGCAGCCGCAGCTCGTCGAGGAGGCCGGCGGCGAGGAGCTGGCGTACGAGGGAGACGGAGCCGGTGACAGCGACGGGCCTGTCGCCGTCCTCGGCCTTCAGCGCCTTCACGCCGTCGAGGAAATCGCCTTGGAGCTGCTCGGAGTTGCGCCACGTGAACTCGAGGTCGTGGCTCGAGACGACGACCTTGCGCGTGTCGCCGAAGTCCTTGGCCAGTCCCGCGTCGTCGCCGCCCGCGCGCTCGCGCTCGGGCCACGACTCGGCGAAGACGTCGTACGTCGTGCGGCCGAACAGGAAGGTGTCGCTGGCCTGGATGTCGCCCATGACTGCGGCGCCCATCTCGTCGTTGTAGTACGGGAAGTGCCAGTTCTGGGGCTCGGCGACGACGCCGTCGAGGGAGATGAACAGGCCTGCGGTGATCTTGCGCATCGGGGGCTCCCTGGGTTGCCGAGCGGGGGTTCGGTCCGCGTTCTCATGAGGTAGACGGACAGGAACCCCGAAAATCATCGGCGGCCCGTCACGGGATTTCGCTCTGCGCCCGGGCCGAGTCCACCCGAATGGCCCGATCGGCCGCCCACGCGCACCCTGGAGAGGTGAAGACCGAGGCGCCCGTCACGGCCCGCGGTGCTGTTGCCGGATTCCTCGAGAATCCCGTCATCGGCATGGCGCCGTGGATCATCTTCTCGCTCCTGGTCGGTCCCGGCAGGTTCGAGATCGCCGTCGTGCTCGCCCTGGCGGCGACGGTCGTGCTCGTGGCGGCCGGGCGGATCATCAACAGGGGCAGCACCTGGAAACTGCTGGAGATCGCCGACCTGGTCTTCTTCACCGTCATGGCCGTCATCGGCGCCTTCGCGAGCGACGGCACCCGCCGCTGGCTGGAGACGTACGCCGGGGAGGTCTCCAACATCGCCCTCGTCCTGATCGCCTTCGGGTCCATGGCGGTGCGCATGCCCTTCACCCTGCAGTACGCGCGGGAACAGGTCGATCCGGCGTACTGGCACACACCCACGTTCCTGCGGACCAACTACCTCATCACCGGGGTGTGGGGGCTGGCGTTCCTGGTCGCCGCCGTGGCGGGGGCGTACGGGGACCTCGTGCTGCACAATCCGGACAACATCTGGACCGGATGGATCATCCAGATCCTGGCCATCGTGGCGGCGCTGCGCTTCACCGCCTGGTACCCGGACGTGGCCCGCGCCCGGGCCCTCCGCGCGGCGGGCCAGCCAGGGCCGGAGCCGCCTCACCTGGCCGGGATGTTCCTGCCACTGGCCGGACTGCTGGTCCCCGTCGGGATCGCCGTCCTGATCTTCGACGACAACGTGTGGTGGCTGGGCGTGGTCCTGATCGTGGGCGGCGGCCTGCTCACGAGGGCCCTGACGGCCCGCAACTGACGCCGCCCGCGACGGACGGAAGTCCGGGAGCGGCTGACCGGGCACGCTGCCGGCGGCCGCTGAACGTCGGCAGCCCGCCAGATACGCGCCGCGACCGCGCCCGCGGCGCAGATCCGCGTCGCGGGACGGGGTCATACGGCGTGCTCGGCGCACAGGCATCCGATGCCGCGCTCGATCCACTCCCGCCCGGCCCACTCCGGATGCCGCTCGATCAGCAGCGCCCGGACCTCGGCGACGATCTCGGCCTCGCCCATCGCGGAGTCACGCCGCCGCCAGGTCTCGTCGCGCAGCTCGCACAGGTAGTCGCGGACGCCGGTGAGCACCTGCGCGCCGCCGGGTTCGCCGTGACCGGGAACCACCACCCGCGGTGCGGTTGCGGCAAGGCGGTCCATCACCCCGAGCCAGCGCACGCCGGAGACGTCCGTGTCGTACGGCGGGAACCACGGGAAGATGGCGAACTGCCCGGTCTCGGCGAGGTCCCCGGTGAACAGCACACCGGCGTCCGGCACCTCCCGTGCCTGCCGCGTCGCTTCGACGCGACGCCGGAGCCGGGCGTGCATGGGGCCCCGCCTAGCGGGCCGGGCCGGGTTCCGGGGCTGCCTGAGGCACTGCCTGGGCGGACAGCTCGCGTTCGGCGACCGCCCGGAAACCGTGGGGCGGGCGGCCGGTGAGGCGTTGGACGGTGTCGGTGGTGCGGTCCTCGGCTCCCTCGGCGATGGCCCGGTCCATCCCGGCCAGCATCGCGGCGAACTCCGCCGGCACGACCGCGGCCAGCCGGTCACGCATGGCGTCGTAGGTCAGCCGGCGATGGACCACCGGGCGGCCGGTGACGTCCGTGAGGAGCGCTGCGATGTCGTCGTGGCTGAGTGCCTCCGGTCCGGTGAGGACCAGGTCGGCGCGGGGCGCGCGGTCGTCGGTGAGGGCCCGCACGGCGACGGCGGCGATGTCGTCGGCGTCGACGAAGCCGACCCGGCCCGACCCGGCCGCGGTCCGGATCTCGCCGTCGTTGCGGATGCTGTCGGCGTGGGCGTGAGTGCCGGTGAAGTTCTGCATGAACCAGGAGGGCCGCAGGACCGCCCATTCGCCGAACAGGCCGGGCAGGGCCCGGTGCACCCGTCCCACCGCCGGGCCGCTCTCGGCGATGGCCGAGGAACTGAGCAGTACGGCGCGGCGCACGCCGGAGGCGCGGGCCTGCTCGAGGAAGGGCAGCATGACCGTGGCAGGGTCCGGGTCCCCGACGGGCGGGACGAGGTAGACGCGGTCGGCATCACGGAGGGCATCGCCGAAGCCGGCGGGGTCGTACCAGTCGAAGCGCACCGGCTCGGCGCCCGCGATCGGGGTGGCGCGACGGCTCGCGGCTTTGACGCGCCGACCGGCGGCGATCAGCTGCGCGGCGGTGCGGCTGCCGGTGGTGCCGGTGGCGCCGATGACCAGGGTGGCGCGGGCGATGGTCATCGGACACCGCCCGCGGCGAAGCCGATGCCGGGCTCCTGGACGGCGAGCGGGTTCCAGTAGTCGCGGTAGGAGGTGAACCGCCCGTCCTGCACGGTCACGACGGCGATGTAGGTCATGTCGAAGGGGCTTCCGGTCGCGACCACCCGGCCCGCGCCGCGCATCTCGACCACGATGGTCCCCGGGCCGGTGGTCTCGTGGATCCGCAGATCGGGGAAGTCGTGCAGGTCGATGTGGTCGGGATAGTCGCGCATGTAGGCGGCGATGGCCTCCCGCCCCTCCAGCCGCCCGGGCCACCCCGGGGGAGCGAAGGGGAACTCCATGAAGCCGTGCTCGGCCCACAGGCCGGCCCAGGAGGCGATGTCCTTGTCCAGGAGCAGACGCAGGCTGTGGCGGTACAGATCGGCAGCGGGTGAGGCGATTGCGGGCATGCGGGTCCTCCGTCCCGTACGATGCGGACCAGCGGTCCGCTTCTCCCTCGGAAAGATACGGACCGCCGGTCCGTATTGCAACCGGAGGGTGGAACCCCCATGACCGAACGCAAGCCGCGCAAGGATGCGGTCCGTAATCGGGCGGCCGTCTTCGCTGCCGCCGACGCCCTGTTCGCCCACTGTGGGAGCCCCGAAGAAGTGACCATGGCCGACATCGCGACAGCCGCCGGCGTCGGCAAGGCAACGCTCTTCCGCGCCTTCGGCGATCGCACCGGGCTGATCCACGCGCTGTACGAGGCGCGGCTCGAGCCGGTGTGGAGCGCCGTGGAGCAGGGCCCGCCGCCGCTGGGGCCCGCGACCCCGCCGCTGGAGCGCGTACCGGCCCTGCTCGACGCAGTCCTGTGCTTCAAGCTCGACAACCGCCACCTGGCGATGGCCCTGGAGGGAGCCGGTACGGGCAGTCCGTACGGGACGGACCACTACGAGCACTGGCACGCCTTGCTGCGGGACCTGCTGCAGCGCATCCCGGGTCTGGCGGACGGCGACTTCACCGCCCATGCGCTGCTCGCCGCGACCCGGGCCGACCTGGTCGCGTACCTGGCGGGCGAGAAGGGTGCGCCCCGTGAGGAGATGCGGGATCAGCTGGCGAGGTTCACCACCGCCGTCCTCGGTGCCCGCGCTTGTGGCGCCGCGCCGGAGCCGGTTGGGAGCGTGCCGCGAACCACCGACTCAGGCCACTGATTGCGCCGCATGGAGCCGGCATGGCAGTCGGCATCGTCTACTGGCTCCAGGGACAGTGGGGCCATGCGGAAGCCGGAGAGGCCATGGGCCTCTCCGGCTTCCGCGGTGTGGGGGCGATTGCCCGCCCTCACTTGCCGAGCTTCTGCTTCAGGTTTTCCTTGACCTGGTTCTTGATGCTCTGCTTGTTGACCTGGCCGCCGGTGCCGGTGCCGTCGCCGCCTACGGCGGTGGCGTCGCCGGTGTTGATGGCGTCGGCGCTGGCGTTGCCGCCGGTGGCGTTGCCGGTCTTGATCTCGCACTTGCCCTTGCAGTTGCCGACACCGGTGCTCGCGTTGCCGCCCGTGGCCTCGCCGCCGACCGTGGTGTTCTCGGCGTTGGCGTCGCCGCCGGTACCGATTCCGTCGGCGCTGTCCTGGGGGAGGAGGGTGACGGCCTGCTGCGGGGCGGCGGTGGGCGCGGCCATGGCGGTCGCGGGGAGGGCGATGCCACCACCGACCAGCGCCAGGGAAGCTCCGGCCAGAACGATACGACGGGTCGTGAAGAGCTCGAACATGGTAATTCTCCATTCGGTGTAAAAAGGGTTCGTATTCCGCCCCGCAGTAAGGCCGGGGGTTTATTCCGGCCCTTTGTCCTCCGGGGTTTTCCCCGGTGAGGGCGTACTTCAAATAAACCCGACGGGAGTACGTGCGTCACGCCACTCGAATACGTGGCTTGACGCCGAGAATCGATCTTGGTAAAGCCTGGCGGCGCGGGTCCGGCAGCCTGGGAATGCGCTGGAACGCGTGCTAGCTTCCGATCATGGAACAACGCGTCAGTCTGATCACCCTGGGTGTCGCCGACCTCGGGCGCTCCCGGGCCTTCTACGAGAGCCTGGGCTGGCGGGGGCAAGAGGTCGAAGAGACCGTCTTCTTCCAGGCGGGCGGCCTCGGGCTCGTCCTGTGGGGCCGCGAAAAGCTCGCACGGGACTCCGGCCTCGCCACTGCTCGCGGAACGGGCTTCGCCGGTATCGTCCTGGCCCACAACCTGCGCTCCCCGAAGGATGTGGACGCGCTCCTCACTGCTGCACAGCAGGCCGGAGCCACCGTGACCAAGCCCGCCGGGGCAACGGCTTACGGCGGCTACGCGGGGTGCTTCGCCGACCCCGACGGATATCTGTGGGAGATCGCCCACAACCCGGGCTTCCCCCTGGCCGAGGACGGCTCGCTGACCATCCCGGACTTCGGCTCCCCGTAGCGACCCTCCGCGGCCGCGACGCCTCCCTCGCCCCAGCCGGGCGGCCCGCGACCTCGCCACACCGGCCACTGCCTCGGATTCACGATCAGTGCAGGTCGGGAGAGCGTGTGGAGCTGTCGTCGAGGAAGCCGCCCGACTGGTGCTGCCACAGCCTTGCGTAGGCGCCCTCGGTGGCGAGCAGCTCCTGGTGCGTGCCCTGTTCGACGATGCGTCCGTGGTCGAGGACGACGAGCCGGTCCATGTGGGCCACCGTGCTCAGCCGGTGCGCCACCACGAGGGCGGTCCGCCCCTCCATGAGGCGCCACAATGCCTCTTGGACGAGGATCTCGCTCTCGGAGTCCAGGGCGCTGGTCGCCTCGTCCAGCAGCAGGATCGGCGCGTCGCGCAGGATCGCCCGGGCAAGCGCGACCCGCTGGCGCTGCCCGCCGGAGAGCTTGACGCCGCGCTCGCCGACCATGGTGTCGAGGCCGTCCGGCAGCGCATCGGCGAACTCCGTGACGTGCGCCGCCTCGGCCGCGCGGCGGATCTCGGCCTCGGTGGCCTCGGGCCGGGCGAACGCGATGTTCTCCCGCAGGGTGCGGTGGAACATCGCCGGGTCCTGCGGCACGTACGCCATCAGGCCGCGCAGGTCGCGTTGGCGCAGCCTGCTGATGTCCTGGCCCCCGATCAGGATCCGGCCCCCGTCGATGTCCGTCATCCGCAGCAGCAGCCGGGTGAGCGTGGTCTTGCCGCCGCCGGACCGGCCCACGAGCCCGAACTTGGCTCCGCCGGGCACGGCCAGGTCCAGCCCCTCGAAGAGCGGCTGCGCGCCCGCGTGGGCGAAGGTCACCTTCTCGAACCGCACGTCGGCGGCCCGGGTCGGCGACGGTGCCGGCTCCGGCGACTGCGGGTCGAGTACGGTCGGCGACGTCAGGAGCAGCGCCGTGAACTGCGCGGCCTCCGTCATCGAGCTCTCCAGGCGACGGTAGATCTGATTGAACTCGAACATGATCCGCGTGGCGTTGGAGTAGTACGTGAAGGCGACCACGACCGCCTCCACCCCGTGCCCGTCCCCGGCGATCAAGACGGCGAGCAGCAGGCCCAGCGCGTTCGTCACCACGGACATCGGCGCGACGAGGGTGTCGATACGCAGGTTGCCGTAGTCCCACGACCGCAGCATGAGCGCCCTCGAGTGCGCCACCCGGGACCGGTGCTCGGCGGCCTCGCGCCCCTCCGCGGCGAACGCGCGGACCGTGTCCATGTTCATCAGGCTGTCGGAGACGTGCCCCGACACCCGGGCCATCGCCTCTTCCCGCCGGTTGACGAGCGCCTGGCGGCGCCGGACGAGGGGCAGTACGCACACCCCCGTCACCGTGATCATGACCAGGAGCGCCACGACGAGCAGCGGTTCGTACTGCCAGAGCACCACCGACCCGAACAGCAGCGGTACGAACCGGCCCACGACCGAGAAGGTCAGCGTGTCGACGAACTCCTCGAAGCGGGAGGCGAAGCTCAGGACCCGCTTGGTCAGTGATCCGGCGAAGTTGTCGTGGAAGAAGGCGGCGTCCTTCGCGAACAGCTCGTCCATGCCGATCACGTACAGGTGCTCGATGCCGAGGGCGTCGAGGCGGTTCAGGCAGTGCAGGCCGACGCGCCACGCCGCCTCGGAGAGCAGAAGGACCCCTGCGAACCCGAGGACGTACGGGAGCATCGCGCCGAGGGCGGGGGCGGTGGAGTCATCGGCGATGCGGCCGACGAGCTTCGCAACGACCAGCGGGGCGATGTAGTTGATGCCGATGTTGCCGAGAGCCGGCATCAGCATGGCGGGTGCCGTCAGCCGGCGCAGCCGCACCAACTCCCTTCCGTAGTGGCGAAGTGCGAGGACCACGGGGCCCTTGCGTGGCGGTAACGCTCGTGATGCAGACGATTCCATCGCAACCCTGTGATCTCGTGTCAGAACGGAATTCGCAGTGTCCCGCGGGCGCGTCAGCGCCGTCCAAGCCTTTTCCGTGTGGGTGACGCCCGGACTTCACCGCGGCACGGGACCGTGCCCCATGTCCCGGGAGTGGCAGGCCACCTGGCGCCGATTGGCCCGGGGGCGAGCGCGTGGCCGGTGGAACACTGGACCTCCGACGCCGCAACCAAGGAGTTCCGATGCAGGTAGCCGTGGTCACCTTCGACGGATTCAACGAGCTGGACAGCTTCATCGCCTCCGCGTTGATCAACCGCTGCCGCAAGGACGGCCTGGAGGCGTTCATCACCACACCGACACCCGTGGTCACCTCGATGAACGGCGTCGAGGTGAGCGGGCAGCGCCCGATGGAGTTCATCCCCGAGGCCGACGTCGTCCTGATCGGGAGCGGGGTGAAGACCCGCGACGTGATCGCCGATGACCGGCTGCTCGCCATGCTGCCCCTGGACCCCGCCCGACAGCTGATCGGTTCCCAGTGCTCCGGCGCACTGGTGCTCGCACGGCTCGGGCTGCTGGGCGGTATGCCGGTCTGCGCGGACATGACGAGCCGCCCGTTCGTCGAGGACTTCGGCGTCACCGTGCTGGACGCTCCGTTCCACGCCGAGGGCAACATCGCAACGGCCGGCGGCTGCCTGGCTTCGCAGTACCTCGCCGCATGGGTGATGGCCCGGACGCTCGGCGAGGACGCCGCGCGCGGCTCCATCGGCTACGCGGCCCCGGTCGGTGAGCAGCAGGAGACGGTCGAGCGCGTGATGAGTGCCGTCCGGGCGGGCGAGCCCGCCCTGCGCTGACGCCGAACTCCCCCGTGGTGGCCGGATCCTGGGTCGTGGGACGAGGTTCGCGCGGCGATGACGGCCCCGGCGCTCGGCGCGGAGCTCGCGGACGCGGGCCTCGCCCTCGAGGGCGAGCTGCCGCCGGACCTGCTCCGCGTACGGCGCGGGATGGGAACGGGTCTCCCGCGCCCGTCGGCCTTACCAGGCGGGGCGACGGCCGGTTCAGATCGCCGTCCCGTGGGTTGTCGTGGTGCATGCGGATGCCGGAGGGGCGGTGGGCCTCTCCGGCGTCTGCTGTGTGGGGCGGGTTGGGGTGGGTGGTTGTCACTTGCC
>NZ_JNZY01000076.1 GCF_000717655.1 Streptomyces katrae | reverse complement strand
GTTGTCGACGTGGATGCCGCGGGCCGCGACGTTGGTGGCCACCAGCACCGTCACGTGCCCGGTCTTGAACTGGGCCAGGGTGCGGGTGCGCTGGGGCTGCGACTTCCCGCCGTGCAGGGCCGCGGCCCGTACGCCGCTGTTCAGCAAGTCCTGGGTCAGCCGGTCGACGGCGTGCTTGGTGTCCAGGAACATCATCACGCGGCCCTCGCGCGCCGCGATCTCCGTCGTCGTCCGGTGCTTGTCGGCACCGTGGACGTGCAGCACGTGGTGCTCCATCGTCGTCACCGCACCGGCCGAGGGATCCACGGAGTGCACGACCGGGTCGGTCAGGTAGCGCCGGACCAGCCGATCGACGTTGCGGTCCAGGGTGGCGGAGAACAGCATCCGCTGCCCCTCGGGACGCACCTGGTCCAGGAGGGCGGTGACCTGCGGCATGAAGCCCATGTCGGCCATCTGGTCGGCTTCGTCGAGGACGGTGATCGCGACCTGGTTCAGCCGGCAGTCACCGCGGTCGATGAGGTCCTTGAGGCGGCCGGGGGTCGCGACGACGACTTCGGACCCGCCGCGCAGTGCTCCGGCCTGCTTGCCGATCGACATTCCGCCTACGACGGTGGCCAGTCGCAGCTTCACCGAGCGGGCGTAGGGAGTCAGCGCCTCGGTCACCTGCTGCGCGAGCTCACGCGTCGGTACGAGGATCAGGGCGAGGGGCTGGCGGGGCTCGGCGCGCTGCCCGGCGGTGCGGGCCAGCAGCGCGAGGCCGAAGGCCAGGGTCTTGCCGGAGCCGGTGCGGCCGCGGCCGAGTACGTCGCGGCCCGCGAGGGTGTTGGGCAGGGTGGCGCCCTGGATCGGGAACGGCACGCTCACGCCCTGCGCGCCGAGGGCGGCCAGCAGCTCGGCCGGCATGGCGAGATCGGCGAAGGCCTCGACGGCGGGCAGCGCGGGAGTGATGGTCTTCGGCAGGGCGAACTCGCCTTGGACCGCGGAGGGGCGGCGGCCGTAGCCGCCCGAGCGGCTCGGACCTCCCGAACGGCTCGGGGCCGACGAGCCGGAGCGGCTGCCCCCCTCCGAACCGGCGGCAGCGCCGAAAGCAGGGCCGCCGGTGCGGCTGCGGGTGCGAGAGGAACGGTCGTTCGTACGTGTGCGGTTCATTCAGAACCTTCCTTGATGCCAGCACGTATCAAGGAATTCCCGCAGCGGAATAGCGGCGCGGGGCATCACAGGAACGGGCCGAATGGAATGCGAAAGCGGCTCTGGCCTACAGGGATTCTGTATGGCGCCCAGGCGCTGAGAGGGGGCGTCACGCGGACGCAAAATCCAGAGAAATCGAATGGGGTGAAGCTCCGAGGAGGCTGCAACCCGAATTCCTCGCCCCGCAGGCGATACCACTGCGGGAAATGTGTGCAGCTGGGGCCCGCACCCCGAGGGATGCGGGCCCCAGCTACGAAATGCGCGTCAGTGTCAGGCGGGAACGATGTTCTCGGCCGTCGGGCCCTTCTGGCCCTGCGCGATGTCGAAGGTGACCTTCTGGCCCTCCAGGAGCTCGCGGAAGCCCTGGGCGGCGATGTTCGAGAAGTGGGCGAACACGTCAGCGCCGCCACCGTCCTGCTCGATGAAGCCGAAGCCCTTGGCTGCGTTGAACCACTTCACGGTGCCAGATGCCATGTCGAATCTCCTTATGGGGCAGTACACCAGCGTCCGTACTGTACGGACACCGTGTCGCCGCGATGATGCCCCACCGGAAAATGACCCGGAAATATGAAGCGCTCGACTGTGGCGCGGAGGCCGACTGGAGCGCTTGAAGTTTTTGGGTACCAAAACTGCAACCGAGAACGACAGTAGCACGCTGCAGCGGTTTGGGTGCGTTAAATATCTCCATCGTGTGCGGTGCGGAAAAACTCTCCCTGTGAGGGCCATTAAATTCTCTGACCGCGGGGATAGATATTGATTCCCCCGGAGTGCAGCGTTTCGGGGCAAGGGTGTCCGCCGGCTGCGGCGTGCAGTGGTGAAGCCAGCCCCGCTGGGAGGCCGCGAAAGACCCTCCGAGCAGGGCATTCCCGCCAGTTGGGGCACGCGGAGGGCGCGGGAGGGCCGGGCAGGTCTGGACAACGACGAAGGCGCAGGTCTGTGACCTGGGCCTTCGCATCTGAGCGGATGACGGGAATCGAACCCGCGCTATAAGCTTGGGAATCTATGATGTGCGGGCCTCGGTAGGGCATTTGACCTGCGGAAACGGTCTGCCGGGGGGAGCTGCCGCGAGGGTCCGCCCATACCTGTATTGACCGCTGTTCGCCGCTCCGAAGGGCACGGATGGGGCATGCGGCCGTTGGCCCGGGTCGTGCGGCACGTCCCTGCCGCGATGGTTGCGTCTTGCCTCCCGGACGCGTGAGGCTTGACGCAAGGTGGTCCAGGTGGGAGCCTGCTTGCGTGTTCCCTCCCGAATTCGTGAGGGGAGGCGCAAGGGGATGGTCATGGAACTGCTATCGGTGAAAGAGGCTGCGGCCCTGCTCGGGGTGGATGATTCCCGCGTCCGTCAGTTGCTGCATGACGGAAAGCTGCAAGGGCAGCGGGTCGGTGGCCGTTGGCTGGTTGCCGGGGACAGCGTCCGGGATCGCAAGGACCGGGGCCGTCGTTCGCGGAGACCGCTGTCGGCCCGCAATGCATGGGGCGTTCTGGCGGTGCTGGACGGCCATCAGCCGGTGGGCCTGTCCGATGCAGAGAAGTCCCGGGTGAGGACGCGGTTGCGGAACCTCCTAGCCCACGGGCAACTGTCTCCAGCTCTGGTCCAGGAGCTCCTTGCCGCCCGTGCCGAGGTTCGCTCGTACCGCGTTCATTCAGGCGTACTGCCAGTTCTGCTCGCCGCTCAGGATGTGGTGCGGGGGGGAGCGAGTGCTGCGGCGCAGGCAGGGGCGGACTACATCTCCCTCGGCCGTGCGGAGATCTACGTGCATCCCGACCGGGTCGAAAAGCTGGAAGCCGCGTTCGGCATGGTCCGTGATGAAGAGCGGGGCAATGTCTCGGTCCGAATCCCCCCGGCGGAGATGTGGCCGTTCTTGACCTCACGGTCTGAAACCCCAGGGCAGGGCCATGACGTCCCCGCCTCAGTGGTAGCGGCTGACTTGCTGGACCGCCATGAGAGCCGAGCCGACGCTGCCGCAGCTGGGTTGCTCGAGTCCCTGCTGACTCGCTACGCGCAGCCTCGGAAGGTGTGATCATGGCGGCTGATCTGCCCTATGTACGACTGGAGTCGGACCTGTTCACCGGCCCGCTGGTGGAGTTGTGGGGCGTGCTGTTCGACCTTGCGGAGCAGGTGCCGGACGCCTGGTCGCTGATCGGTGGGCAGATGGTGCTCCTGCACGGCCTGGAGCACGGTCGGACTCCACCGGCGGCGAGCGCCGACCTGGATGTCCTGGCTGACGTGCAGTCGGACCAGCAGAGCTTGCGTCGTTTGGTCGCGGCGCTGGAACGGCTCGGATTCTCCCCCGCCGGCATGTCGCCGCAGGGCAACCTGTTGCACCGCTATCAGCGCGGTGTGGAGCCGCAGCGATTGGTGGTGGATCTGCTGGCGCCCGACAACCTCGGCCCCCGTGCAGACCTCACAACGACGCCGCCCGGACGCACGTTGGAGGTGCCGGGCGGGCGGCAGGCTGCGCAGAGAACCGAGGCTGTGGGTGTGCAACTGGGGCCGCGGACCGGCCGGATCCGACGCCCCAGCCTGTTGGGGGCGATCGTGGCGAAGGCTGCAGCGGTGAGCATCAAGACCGCTTCACCGGAGCGCCACTACCGCGATCTGGCGTTCTTGCTCTCGTTGCCCGCCAATCCGCTGCAACTCAGAGATCAACTCGACAAGGGCGACCGTAAGAAGCGCGTGTTCGCGAAGGCCTTGAACGATCCGCAGCATGCAGCTTGGCGTCAACTGGCCGACGAGAGCGCACGGGCGGACGGCCAGGCCATGTTCGCGTTCTTGTCTCCGCCTGCGATGACGTGAGAACGGCCGAAGGCCTGTGACCTCGTCGCCGGCGAAGTGGTGCACAGGCGCGCAATGCAGTCGGAACCCTTGCGCTCTGTCCTGTTGGCCGCAACGTTGCCCGGTGAGCGTTTTGTCAGTGCCTGCTGTCACTCTTTCTCCTCAACTTCACAGGAGTAGAAGGAGGAAGACGGTGGCGGGACTTCTGAATGCCTTAGTACAGGTGAGGCGCCCTGGGCGGGCCCACTTGCCGGCGGTGGTGCCACCGCAGAGAGGTGAGCCCAGTGCCGCCGGGTCCGGGGCCGAGGCCGGTCAGCCCGACGGCGGCGGCCCGGCGGGTGAAGTGCTCCCTGCTGCCACTCAGCGCGTCTGGGTGATCGTTGAGGGGCCCGACGACCCGGATGAGACCCAGCGCGCGGTCGAGGCACTCGGATCCCAGCCGGGCTGGAAGGTACGGACAGCACAGCCGCACGACAGGTTGATGGTGACAGATGGGCGCGTTGTCCTGGTCATCGATGCCCTCGCGTACGGGGTTTGCCCTACAGACTCCCTTCGCAAGGCGGACGAACATGGGTCGTATGAGCCGCTGCTCTCGGTGCTACACCGCCGCATGGCTGGTGATTCCGAAGTGCGGATTGCTCTCCGGGTCGCTGCCACCCTGAAGGGCTCTATGGTCCGCGCATGCCAGCCCTCGGGTAAGGCCGCGTTGATCTACCAGCACTCTGATCACCACAGGCGGAAGGAGGTGCTGGTAGGGCTGAATGGGATGGTCACGCCGCGCGGCAGGAGGCTGCCGAGCAGGCCGCGCAGGGGAGACAGGTGGTGCGCAAGTGGTGCGCGGCGCCTAGATAGGTCTGGACAACGACAAAGCCCCAGGTCGCTGACCTGGGGCTTTGCATTGGAGCGGATGACGGGAATCGAACCCGCGCTATAAGCTTGGGAAGCTCATGTTCTACCATTAAACTACATCCGCATAACGTTCCAGTTGCCTGGATCGGTACCGTTGCACACTCTACCCCATGATCGACCCCCGGTGAATCGGCCGCGGGGTCGTCGTTGTGTGTGGGGTGCACCGAGGGTCGTGGGGGCGGGAGTTGGGGCGTACCGTACGGGTGCGCAGTGGTGCTCGAGGGCCGCTGGAGTGGCGGCTGGAGCAGGTCGCGATCATCCCCTAATGTGGCGATTCGTCGCAGTACAGCAGGTTGGGGAAAGGGACTCGATGGAGAACACCGTCGTCCGTTGTGCCGAAGGGCACGTTTTCAGTACCGCTTCGTTCCCGCTGCAGCACCTCGGTGCCGGCCGGATCGGGCCCGGACGGCTGCTGCGGTGCCCGCGTTGTGCACGGCTGCGGCATGCCGTGCCCGTCGGTGCGGCCGTCAAGCGATAGTCCGACAGGCGCGCGGGCCGCTCGCGATTGCGGGCGGCCCGCGCGCACTGCGTATCCTCGGGACGTGCTTCTCTCTGACAAAGACATCCGGGCCGAGATCGACAGCGGACGGGTTCGCATCGACCCGTTCGAGGAATCGATGGTGCAGCCCTCCAGCATCGATGTACGTCTCGACCGCTTCTTCCGGGTGTTCGAGAACCACCGCTACGCCCACATCGACCCCGCCACCGAGCAGCCGGATCTGACCCGGATGGTCGAGCCGGAGGGCGACGAGGCGTTCATCCTGCACCCGGGGGAGTTCGTACTCGCCTCGACGTACGAGGTCATCTCGCTGCCCGAGGACATCGCCTCCAGACTGGAGGGGAAGTCCAGCCTGGGCCGCCTGGGGCTGGTGACGCATTCGACCGCCGGGTTCATCGACCCCGGCTTCTCGGGGCACGTCACGCTCGAGCTGTCGAACCTCGCCACCCTCCCGATCAAGCTGTGGCCCGGGATGAAGATCGGGCAGCTGTGCATGTTCCGGCTCAGCTCGCCCGCCGAGTTCCCGTACGGCAGCGAGCGGTACGGATCGCGGTACCAGGGCCAGCGCGGCCCGACGGCCTCGCGCTCCTTCCAGAACTTCCACCGCACCCAGGTGAGGCACGACGCATGAGTGACGCAGTACGCGAGAACCTGAACTACGAGGGCTTCGGGCGCGCCGTCCGCGAACTCGCGCAGACCATCGCCGACGACGGCTACGAGCCCGACATCATCCTGAGCATCGCCCGCGGTGGCGTCTTCGTCGCCGGAGGTCTGGCGTACGCGCTCGACTGCAAGAACATCCACCTGGTGAACGTGGAGTTCTACACGGGTGTCGGGACCACGCTGGAGATGCCGGTCATGCTGGCGCCCGTGCCCGAGGCGATCGACTTCACCGACAAGAAGGTCCTCATCGCCGATGACGTGGCCGACACCGGCAAGACGCTGAAGCTCGTCCACGACTTCTGCCTGGGCCACGTCGCCGAGGTCCGGTCCGCCGTGATCTACGAGAAGTCGCACTCGCTCGTGAAGTGCGAGTACGTGTGGAAGAAGACCGACGAGTGGATCAACTTCCCGTGGTCGGTCGAGCCGCCCGTCGTGAAGCGTGAGGGCCAGGTTCTCGACGCCTGATCCCGATGGATGCGAGAGGGGCCCCGGTGCTTTTGCGCCGGGGCCCCTCTCGCATCTCGGTGCCTACAGCGTGCCCAGCTTGATGATCGACAGCAGTGCGACCAGCTGGATCGCGGACGCGCCCAGCGCCTTCGGCCACGGCAGGTCGTGCGACTTGCTGACGAGCGAGGTGAACAGCGCGCCGGCCGCCAGCCAGGTGACCCAGCCCAGCACCTGCACGAACATGTTGTCCCCGCCGAGGAACACGGCGAAGAGCAGGCGCGGTGCGTCCGTGATGGACATGACCAGCATCGACAGGCCGACGGTCGGCTGCCACGCGCCGTCGCCGCCCAGCTGGCGGGCCAGGGTGTGCGTGACGCCGCCCAGGATCAGCCCGCAGATGACGAAGGCCACACCCGCACTGAGGACGATCGGGACGGCGTTGGCGAGGGTGGCGTCCATGACGTCCTTGCGGGCGTCGTCGAGGCCGAAGACCGCGAGCAGGCCGTACAGGAACGTCACGATCAGCGCCGGGCCCCAGACGGCGTAGTCGCGCATCTGCAGGAAGGTCGGCCCCGGCCGCATCACGATGCCGCGGAGCAGCTCCTTCCACGGCAGCCGCGGGCCCGCCGGCGCGGCCGCCGCGGCGCCCGCGTGGTACGTCGCGCCCTGGCTGTACGGGTCCTCGCCGTACGCGAAGACCTGGGTGTGCCCCGGGTTGTCGTTCGCGTACGAGCCGCCGCCCGCGCCTCCCTGGCCGTACGGGGGCTGCTGCTGCCCTGGGGCAGGCGGCTGCTGCTGCGCGTACGGCTGTCCGTACGGGTCGAAGTACTCGGGCTCGCCATGGCCTCCGGCGGCGGGCTGCTGAGGCCACTGCTGCTGGGGAGGGTAGGGCTGCTGGCCGTACGGCGCCTGCTGCGGTTGCTGCTGACCGTACGGCTGCTGCCGCGGGGGTTGTTGGGGAGCGCGGTTGTTGTCCCTGCCGCGTCCGATCCTGAATCCAGCCACGTGATCGAACGTACCTGGTCCGGGGAGCGGTGGTGGGCGGGCCGCCGGAATAAGCACCCTTTGCGGCTGACCTGTGACATCCCCTAGGGGAACCCCGGGGGGCTGTCCTCCCGGCGGGGGAGCGTAGGCAATTGGCATCTGGCCCTACCGGCCGGGTCCGCGTTCGGGGACTCGCCGTCGGGGCCGGTGCCGGAGGTTCTGCCCGGGATCGAGCAGCCCGCGACCGACCCCGTGCCGCCGGTGGACCCGGTGCACCCGACCCTGCCGGCGGTGGTCCCGACCACGCCGCCGGTCAGGCCGGAGAAGCCGACCCGTGCCTTCGTGACCACGGTCACTTGCGGCTCCGCCGCGTCGGGGGCTGCGGCCCCCGGGCCCCCGAACGCCGGAACGGCCGGTCCCTTGAGCGGGGACCGGCCGTTTTGGCGTTCGGGTCGTGCGGACGGGCTACTTGGCGTTGCCGCCCTCGGCCGAAGCCTTCGGCTCGGCCTCGGTGGCGTCCGCCTCCGGCTCGACCTCGGATTCCGCCTCTGCCGCGGTCTCCGACTCGGCCTCCGGCTTGGCGGCGGCCGTCTCGGCCTTCGCCGCTGCTTCGGGCACGGCCTTGGCTTCGGCCTCGGCCTTCGCCGGGGCCTCCGCTCCCGCCTCCGCCTTGGCCGCAGCCTCGGTCTCCACCTCTGCGGCGGTCTCCACCTCGGCCTCCGCCTTCGCGGCAGCCTCCGCCTTCGCCGCAGCGTCCGCCTCCGCCTTGGCCTTCGCGGCAGCGGCAGCCTCGGCTTCCGCCTTGGCCTTCGCAGCGGCTTCCGCCTCCGCCTTCGCCTTGGCTTCGGCCTCAGCCTCAGCCGCCTGTTCGGCGGCCAGGGCCTCGGCTGCCAGTTCTGCCTCCGTCGGGGCCGGGGCCTTCACCGACTCCAGGAGGAGCTGGGCCACGTCGACGACCTGGACGGATTCCTTGGCCTGGCCGTCGTTCTTCTTGCCGTTCACCGAGTCGGTCAGCATCACCAGGCAGAACGGGCAGGCCGTCGAGACGATGTCCGGGTTCAGGGACAGGGCCTCGTCGACGCGCTCGTTGTTGATGCGCTTGCCGATCCGCTCCTCCATCCACATCCGGGCGCCACCGGCACCGCAGCAGAAGCCCCGCTCCTTGTGGCGGTGCATCTCCTGCTGGCGCAGCCCCGGCACGGCCGACATGATCTCGCGCGGCGGCGTGTAGACCTTGTTGTGCCGGCCCAGGTAGCAGGGGTCGTGGTACGTGATCAGGCCGTCCACCGGCGTGACCGGCGTCAGCCGGCCCTCGTCGATCAGGTGCTGAAGCAGCTGCGTGTGGTGGATGACCTCGTACTCGCCGCCCAGCTGCGGGTACTCGTTCGCGATGGTGTTGAAGCAGTGCGGGCAGGTGGAGACGATCCGCTTCGCCGACTTCGGCTTCTTCGTCGACGGGTCCTCGTCGTCCTCGCCGAAGGCCATGTTCAGCATGGCCACGTTCTCCTGCGCCAGCTGCTGGAACAGCGGCTCGTTGCCCAGACGGCGCGGCGAGTCACCGGTGCACTTCTCGTCGCCGCCCATGATCGCGAACTTGACGCCCGCGATGTTCAGCAGCTCCGCGAAGGCCTTCGTGGTCTTCTTCGCGCGGTCCTCGAGAGCGCCCGCGCAGCCGACCCAGTACAGGTAGTCGTACTCGGAGAGGTCCTCGGCGTCCTTGCCGACGATCGGGACCTCGAAGTCGACCTCCTTGGTCCACTCCACGCGCTGCTTCTTGGCCAGACCCCAGGGGTTGCCCTTCTTCTCCAGGTTCTTGAGCATCGTGCCCGCCTCCGACGGGAACGCGCTCTCGATCATCACCTGGTAGCGCCGCATGTCGACGATGTGGTCGATGTGCTCGATGTCGACCGGGCACTGCTCGACGCACGCACCGCAGGTCGTGCAGGACCACAGCACGTCCGGGTCGATGACGCCGTTCTCCTCGGCCGTGCCGATGAGCGGGCGCTCCGCCTCGGCCAGGGCGGCCGCCGGGACGTCCTTCAGCTGCTCCGCCGTGGCCTTCTCGTTGCCCTCCATGTCCTTGCCGCCGCCGGCGAGCAGGTACGGGGCCTTGGCGTGCGCGTGGTCGCGCAGCGACATGATCAGGAGCTTCGGCGACAGGGGCTTGCCGGTGTTCCACGCCGGGCACTGCGACTGGCAGCGGCCGCACTCCGTGCAGGTGGAGAAGTCGAGGATGCCCTTCCAGGAGAACTGCTCGACCTGGGAGACGCCGAAGACGTCGTCCTCGCCCGGCTCCTCGAAGTCGATCTCCTTGCCACCGCTCGTCATCGGCTGGAGCGCGCCCAGCGCGGTCGCGCCGTCGGCGTTGCGCTTGAACCAGATGTTCGGGAAGCCGAGGAATCGGTGCCAGGCCACACCCATGTTGGTGTTGAGCGAGACGACGATCATCCAGATCAGCGAGACGCCGATCTTGATCATCGCGGTGAAGTAGATCGCGTTCTGCAGGGTGCCGAGCGAGAGGCTCTTGAACGCCAGGACCAGCGGGTACGAGGCGAAGTACGCCGGCTCGTACGAGTCCACGTGGTGGATCGCGCCTTCGAGACCGCGCAGCGTCAGGATCGCGAGGCCGATGGTGAGGATCACGTACTCGACGAAGTACGCCTGCCAGGCCTTCGAGCCCGTGAAGCGCGACTTGCGGCCCGCCCGGGAGGGCAGCGACAGCAGGCGGATGACGATCAGCACGGCGATGCCGAGGATCGTCATGATGCCGATGAACTCGATGTAGAGCTCGAACGGCAGGAAGCCGCCGATGATCGGCAGCGTCCAGTCGGCCTGGAAGAGCTGACCGTAAGCCTGGACCAGCGTCGGCGGCAGCGTCAGGAAGCCGATCGCGACGAACCAGTGCGCGAAGCCGACGATGCCCCAGCGGTTCATCCGGCTGTGGCCGAGGAACTCCCGGACCAGGGTGAGCGTTCGTGCCTTCGGGTCGTCCGTACGGCTGCCTGCCGGTACGGGCTGTCCGAGCTTCACGAACCGGTAGATCTGCGCCACGGCTCGGGCGAGCAGCGCGACGCCGACCACGGTCAGGACCAGCGACACGATGATCGCGGCGAGTTGCATGGGAGGGCTCCTCGGGCGGGACTTACTAAGCGGTAACTTATTGAGTCAAGGCTTGAGGTTACCCATTCCCCGCGCCGCAATGTAGGTGAGCGAGCGGTGATCTGTGTCGCTCAGGCATGCCTCTGTCGGCACCGCTGTCGGTAGGCCGCCCGAGGGGTCTGAGCCAGGATCGCGAGATCCATCCCCAGCCAATGGCTCTCCACATAGTGCCGGTCCAGCAGGGCCATCTCCTCCCAGGGTAGGTCGGAACGTGAACTGACCTGCCACAAACCGGTCATTCCGGGCCGTACGAGGAGCCGGTCGGCCCGGTCCGTACGCGGCTCCGCGCGCGGCCCGACCAGCGACATCTCGCCGCGGAGCACGTTCAGCACCTGCGGGACCCCGTCCAGGGCGCACCGCTCCACGGCCGCGCCGAGCCGGCCCGCCGCGTCCGTGCGCAGCCGCCAGGTCCGGAACGGCCGCCCGGCCAGCCCGGCCGCCGGTTCCCGTACGAAGACCCGGCCGCCCTGGACCGCGTACAGCAGGGCGGCGACGAGCATCAGCGGCACCGCGAAGGCACCGAGCAGCGCCACGGCCCCGAGGAGGTCGACCACCCGCTTCGCCGAGAGGTCCGGGCGGTACGGGTACGGGGACGGGGACGGGAAAGGCTGCGGGGGCGGGGATGCGGGCGGGCGCGGAGTCGCGGGTCGCCGCCGCACGAGGCGCCGGATCGGGGGGAGCGTGAGCGGCGGCAGCGGCATGGGGGCACCCTGCATGCGCCTCCCGCGGTTTCCGTGGTGCCGCGCAGTGGACCGGCCGAGCATCGCCCGCTCGGCCCCTCGCTGCACCCCTCGGCCCGTCGCCGCACGCTCGGCTTCGAGTGGTCCTGGAGCGTTTTCCGCTCGCCCGCCGCACGGAAAGTTTCCGCAGGTGGGGGCCGCCTTGGATCGCTCGCCCCGCAGCTGCGCCGAGCCGCTCACAAAGCCCGTGTGAGCGTAAGCCGGCGATAAAAGTTGAGCCCCTCCCGCTCACCTCTGTTGACGCCGGCGCAGCGTTGCGGCATGGTTGAGTCTGTTCCACTCAAGTCAGCTGGAGGAAATCAAAATGGCACGTGCGGTCGGCATCGACCTGGGCACCACTAACTCCGTCGTCAGCGTTCTCGAAGGCGGCGAGCCCACCGTCATCACCAACGCCGAGGGCGCCAGGACCACGCCGTCCGTCGTCGCCTTCGCCAAGAACGGCGAGGTCCTCGTCGGCGAGGTGGCCAAGCGCCAGGCGGTCACGAACGTGGACCGGACCATCCGCTCCGTCAAGCGCCACATGGGCACTGACTGGAAGATCAACCTGGATGGCAAGGACTTCAACCCGCAGCAGATGAGCGCCTTCATCCTGCAGAAGCTGAAGCGCGACGCGGAGGCCTACCTGGGTGAGAAGGTCACGGACGCGGTCATCACCGTCCCGGCCTACTTCAACGACTCCGAGCGTCAGGCGACGAAGGAAGCCGGTGAGATCGCGGGTCTGAACGTCCTGCGCATCGTCAACGAGCCGACCGCCGCCGCCCTGGCCTACGGCCTGGACAAGGACGACCAGACCATTCTCGTCTTCGACCTCGGTGGCGGCACCTTCGACGTGTCGCTCCTCGAGATCGGCGACGGCGTCGTCGAGGTCAAGGCCACCAACGGTGACAACCACCTCGGTGGTGACGACTGGGACCAGCGCGTCGTCGACTACCTGGTGAAGCAGTTCGCCAACGGCCACGGCGTCGACCTGTCCAAGGACAAGATGGCCCTGCAGCGTCTGCGCGAGGCCGCCGAGAAGGCGAAGATCGAGCTGTCCTCCTCCACGGAGACCACGATCAACCTGCCCTACATCACGGCTTCCGCCGAGGGCCCGCTGCACCTGGACGAGAAGCTCACGCGCTCGCAGTTCCAGCAGCTGACCGCGGACCTGCTCGACCGCTGCAAGACCCCGTTCCACAACGTCATCAAGGACGCCGGCATCCAGCTGTCCGAGATCGACCACGTGGTCCTGGTCGGCGGCTCCACCCGCATGCCGGCCGTCGCCGAGCTCGTCAAGGAGCTCACCGGCGGTCAGGACGCCAACAAGGGCGTGAACCCGGACGAGGTCGTCGCCATCGGCGCCACCCTCCAGGCCGGTGTCCTCAAGGGTGAGGTCAAGGACGTCCTGCTCCTCGACGTGA
>NZ_JNZY01000075.1 GCF_000717655.1 Streptomyces katrae | reverse complement strand
GCTGGTACGTCGGCCACCACTCCGGCCGCCACATCGCCGCCTGCACCGACGTCGACGACGCGAACTGGGTCGCCAACGAGATCGCCAACTTCACCGACTGGACCCGCACCGCCGACGAGCTCCGCACCGACGCCACGCTCGACCGGGCGGCGCTGAAGGAACTCATCAACGGCCGCACGCCGGGCGTCTTCCTCCATAACGATCCCGTGACCCCGCTGCCCACGACGTTCACTGAGGCCGACATCAAGCGGGTCGTCGAGCACTACGAGGGCGACGACACCGACGGCCTGGCGATCATCTCCGGCATGGCCATCAACGAGCCGTTCATGCACCTCGACACGGAGACCTTCAACGAGGCCTACGACCAGGTCATGCGACTCGTCCACCCCGAGCACTACGCCGCCTGACCCATCCCAGACCGGCCGTCGAGCGCGTTCCAGCGCTGCTCCGGCCACGGCCCCGCCTCCACCTCCCCCCCTGGGGGCGGGGCCGACCTATCCCTGAAACGAGGACCCATGAGCACCAACGCACCCACTATCCCCGCCGAGACCGCCCGTCACGTTCTCGCCCACTTCGGCCACGGCGGCGTCCTGCCCGGCCGGTTCGGCGTGCAGTTGATCACCCTGATCGCCAGCGCCGACCGGCAGACCACGGCCCGTCTCGCCGAGGTCTTCCCGGCCGAAGCCGAAGCGGTCCGCATGGCCCAGTACGACGAGGACGGCATCGCCAAGCTGCAGGCCATCGCGAACGGGCGGGCCGCAGCGTGATCGCCACCGGCAACGACGAGTACAGCGAGCAGCTCGCCGAGCAGATTGCGCAGTTCATCATCGACGCCGACCGGAATTCGGCCCGTTCTCTGCAGCGGTCCCTCGGCCCGAGCGAGGCCGGCGAACCCTGCGAGCGACAGCTGACGTACAAGATGCTCGGCGTCGCGGAGTCCAACACGGAGCGCGACCCGATCGCCGCGATCATCGGGACCGGCTTCCACATGTGGATGGCGCAGGCCTTCGAGCGCCGCCAGACGTCGATGACGGGCGGCGAGCCTCGCTACCTGATCGAAGAACGCGTCACCGTCCGGGACGACATGGCCGGCACGGCAGACCTGTACGACCGGGCGGCCGCGCTGAACAACGACTGGAAGCTCGTCGGCGTCAGCTCGCTGGATCGATACCGCCGCCAGGGCCCGGGCCCCAAGTACCGCGTGCAGGGCCACATCTACGGGATGGGCCAGGAGAACGCCGGCCGGAAGCCCGCACGGGTCGCAATCACCTTCATCGCCCGGCACCACGAACTCCAGGTCCACGTCTGGTCCGAGCCCTACGACCGGCAGATCGCAGTCGACGCACTTGCCCGCCTGGACCGCATCCGCGAACAGGCCACCGCGCTGGACCTGGCCGCGAACCCCGACAGCTGGGCGTTGATCCCGATCGCCGACGAACCGACGTGCGTCTGGTGTCCGTGGCTCAAGCCCGGCAGCGACGACCTCGCCCAGGGGTGTCCCGGCAAGCCCGACCCCAACCCCGGCGCTTCCTTCGAAGCCCTCATCGCCAAGGAGCCGACCCCGTGACCACACCCCACCAGCCGCCGAGCGCCGACGACCTCCTCATGGGCGGCGGCGGTCCCCCCTCAGCCAAATTCCCCGTCCTCGGCTACGAGAACGCTGGGCGCATCGTCGGCAAACCGACCGTCGAGCAGCAGCGCGACTACGACACCGACGAGCCCCTGTACTGGGCCGACGGCAAGCCGCGCTGGCAGATCGTCGTCACCCTCGCCACCGGAGAGCGCGACCCGGAGATCAGCGACGACGACGGCATCCGGCGCCTCTTCATCAAGGGTCAGATGAAAACCGCCGTCCAGGCCGCACTGAAGACGGCGAAGGCCGAGGGGCTGGAAGAGGGCGGGCACCTGACCGTCACGTACACGGCGGACGGCGCCCAGCCCAACCCGAAGAAGAACCCGCCGAAGCAGTACACCGCACGCTACGTCACTGCCGCCAACGCCGAGCTGATGGCTCCGGAGCCGGTCAAGCATCCCCCCGTGGCAGCGGCCGCGAGCGCACCGCAGTCCCCTGCAGCAACGCCCGCACTGAGCCCCGAACAGATCGCTGCCGTGCTCGCCCAGCTCGGGCTGGCGGCCCCCACGGTCCCGCCGCCGCTCTAGACCAACCCGGGCCGGCCGCCGGGAATGCGGCCGGCCCACCCCAGTGAACCGCACGTGAGAGGACCACCGCCATGACCCGTCGCCTCACCGTCGCCGAACGCCACGCCTCCGCCGCCAAGGACTTCCTCCTCGAGGAGATAGCCGAGCGGTCCTCTTGGGACCAGTTCCTCGTCGAGCAGGCCGTCCTCCACATCGGCACCCGCCACACCGAGTTCTCCGCCAACGACATCCGCGACCTGCTCCCGGAGCTCGGCCACGGTTTCCTCGGCGCCGCGATCAACAGCCTTCGCCTTGGAGGCCTGATCGAGCACACGGGCCGCGTGGTCCCGTCCTCCCTCGACAGCACGCACGCCCACCGGATCTCCGTCTGGCAGCTCACCGACAAGGCCCGCGGGATCGCTGCCGGCCGGGACGCCGCCAAGAGGGCCGCCGCATGACCGAGACCGAGGCCGTCGGCGCCTGCCTCGCCACCGCGATCGGCCTGATCTGGCTCGCCTCCAAAGCCCTCGACTGGTGGATCCGCCGCAACAGCCGCTTCCAGCGGACCGCCCGCAAGGCCGCCCGCACCGAAACCACCGTCGCCGAAGACGCAGCCGACCGCCGCAAGCAGCGGGAAGTCGCCCTCCTCGAAGCCTGGCTGCAGACCCCGTGCCATCCCCGCAACACCATCCCCCACCAGACCCGCCGGACGGAGGAAGACCAGTGACCGCCGAGACCGCCGCTTTTAAGGCAGCACGCAACCGACGCCAGGAACGCCGGCGGCAGGCCATCGCCGAGGGCCGCTGGCAGCCGTTCACCGACGCCAGCCCCGTCCGCGACTACATGGCCGACCTCCGCGGCCAGGGCGTAACCCTGAAGCGGATCGCAGAGCTGGGGAACGTTCCCTGGGGCACCGTCAGCGGCCTCACCTACGGGGCGAACGGGCACATTCCGCAGCGCGTCCGCACTGAGATCGCAAACGCCATCCTCGCCGTCCGGCCCACCTGGAAGGACGTCGCCGACGAGGCGTTCGTCCCCGGCGTCGGCACCGGACGTCGACTCCAGGCCCTCGTCGCCGTCGGCTGGCCGGCGCCCGTACTTGCCGCACGTCTCGACATGTTCGAGACGTACATGAACAAGATCCTCCGCGGCGAACGGCCCCGCATCACCGCCCGCCTCGCCCGCGCCGTCGCCGCCCTCTACGACGAACTGTGGAACCTCGAACCCCTTGAGCACGGCGTACTGCCCGCATCGAAGTCCCGCGCCCAGTCCCGGGCCCGAGGCCACCAGTGGAGCCTGCCCGCAGCCTGGGACGACGACCAGATCGACGACCCTGACGCCCTTCCGGCGGCTGTCGAAGACGTGCCCCGCTACATCGCGCTCGGCGAGGACTGCCTCGAGCTCGAGCGTCAGGGCCACAGTCGGGAGCAGATCGCCGCCCGGCTCGGTGTCACCCGCGACGGCCTCCAGCGTGCCCTGGCCCTGTACCGCAAGACCCAGATGGAGGCCGCGGCATGACCATCGCCGGAAACCGCGCAGGCGCCGCCCCTGCTGCCCGCCTCTACCCCTCCACCACCGTCACCTGCGACGGCGACCTCGACCTCATTGCCATCGAACGCGCCATCAACGCCGAGCCCACCCCGCTCACGGTCCCGGAAAAGATCCACGCCGCGCGCCTCTTGGACGAGCGCGGCTACGACTTCGCGACCATCGGCCGACTCGTCGCCTCCGACCCCGGAACCGTTTCGGACTGGAAGTCCCGCGGCTGGCCGGCCCCCAAGCCGGAGGCCGCACCGATCGACCTCGGCGGCCGGGACCACGGCAGCAATGGCTATTGCCTCGGCTGCCGGTGCCGCGACTGCAGGGAACCCGTCATCGCTGCACAGCGTGCCCGCCGAGCCCGCCGCCGCGCCGCCGCCGCCTAGCCGACCACCACCCGCACCAGCCAGAGAGAAGACGCCCCGTGGAACGCATCCCGGATCCGTTGGCAGGCTCGCTCGCTTCGACGCTCCAGCACATACGGCTCATCCAGGAGAAGGAAGCCCGACTCGCCGCCGCGCGGCACGAAGCCCTCGCGCAAGTCCTCCACCGGATCGGAACCGAGTACCGAACCGGATCGATCACCCAGCACCAGCTCTGCATCGCCCTCCTGGAGATCCGAAGCCTGGAGATGTCGGGGCGAATGACCGCCTGGGACGAGATCGTCGGCGTCTCCTGGAAGCGGCTCTCCCAGATCGCCAAGCACCTCCCCAACGGGCCTGAAGGCAGCTGGGTCGGCGAGCACCCCATTCCCGACGGCGCTCCACGACCGATCTACGGAGTCCCCGTCGTCTACGTCCTGTTCGACGACGCGAACGAGCCCTGCTACGTCGGCTCAACGGACAAGTTCAGCGCCCGGATGACCGCCCACCACAAGAACGGCAAGCGGTTCATCCGCTGGCAGGCGCATCCGTGCGACGACCGAGAGCACGCCTACCGCCTTGAGGACCGGCTCCTGAGAAGGCACAAGCCCTACCTCAACCAGAAGGCCAGCCGGTAGCTGCCGCACCTAGTCGTATCCGCATCAGTCAGAGAGAAGACGCCTCGTGAGGATCCGCCACAGCAGGCTGACGAAGGACTTCCTTCAGGTCCCCAACGCCACCGTGCGTGACGACCGCATGAGCCACATGGCCCGCGGCATCCTCGTCGAGCTCCTCAGCCGGCCCGACGGGTGGAAGACCACCTGCGACGACATGTGGCAGGCCTCGGTCGCCAAGCACGGCAAGGACAGCCCCGGCCGCCGCCAGTTCCGCGCCGCCTTCGCCGAGCTGAAGAAGTACGGCTACCTGCAGTCCGAACGCGAGCTCCTTGAGGGCGGCCTGCACGCCACCGTGCTCGTCGTGCAGGACGTTTCCGCAGCTCAGCCCGACGTACCACATGCCGGTACGTCGGTCCCACCTGCACAAACGCAAGAAACCGCAGGTCAGTCCGACGTACCACACGGTGGTACGTCGGAGGGCGCCACCGACGTACCAGACGCTGGTACGTCGGAGCGACCTGCGGAAACAGGCATCGACGCAGCTCAGCCCGACGTACCACCTACTGGCACGTCGGTCCCACCTGCGGAAACAGGCATCCGCGCAGCTCACTCCGACGTACCACACGGTGGTACGTCTAAAGAAGAACACTGGGAGAAGAAAACGGGGTTGAAGAACACTTCTTCCTCCGTCGCCGTGATCGGCAGCCAACAAGCCGACGAGGATCATCTCTCCGCCTTCGGTGCCTTCTGGAGCAACTACCCCAAGAAGATCCACATGGCTAAGGCCAAGACCGAGTGGATCGCTGCCATCCGCCGCGGAGTCGAGCCCGCCCTCATGGTCTCCAAGGCGCAGTCCTACGCCCGAGAAGTTGCCGGCAAGGACCAGCAGTACACGAGCTACCCGGCCAACTGGCTCGCCAACGAGCGCTACCACGACGAATACCCCGAGCCTGCGCCCGACGGCCGGCCCGACCTCCACGTCGTCGACAGCCGCAAGCACCAGCCATTCCGGCTCAACCCGAACGCCAACTACGCGAACGGATTCTGACCATGCCCGAACCCAGTCCCGCGTTCGGCGGCAACCTCACCGCCCGACTCCAACGAGCCCTTGCCGCCCGCGGCCTCGACCACGTCGAGCCCGGCCCGATCGACGACGCCCCCGCCGAAGACGAGCCCGGCCACCCGGAGTACCACCGCAAGCGCCGTGCCAACTGGGCACTCACTCGCTGGGAGTCGGCCACCCCGTACCGGTACCAGAACGCCAGCTGCACCCACCCCGACCTCCAGGCCTGGGCCGACCGGGTCGCGGTCGATCCCCGCTCCGCCGGCTTCGTGCTGCTGACCGGATCGTTCGGCACCGGAAAGACCCACCAGTCCTACGGCGCCCTGCGCCGCATCGCCGAAGCCGGGCCCGAGCGCTACGAGGTCATCGCGATCACCGCCCCAGACATGTACGCCCTGATGCGACCTGGCGGCAGCGAGCGCGGCACCGAGTACGAGGTGAAGCGGTTGAAGAAGATCCCGCTGCTTCTGATCGACGACCTCGGCACCGAGAAGATCAGCGAGTTCACCGAGGAAGCGACGTACCGGCTCCTGAACGAGCGCTACAACGAATCCTTGCCGACGCTGATCACCAGCAACTTGCCCGCCCTTTCCGCCGTGGACAGGAACGGTGTCAAGCAGGGCCCCGACCTCACCGACAAGCTCGGGGAGCGAATTGCGGACAGGCTCCGCGAGATCACCCACATCGTTCCGATGGAAGGCCCGAGCCGGCGTCGGCGAGGTGCGGCATGACCGACCGCCCCCGCTCCGCCCCGATGCCCGCCAGCCTCCGCCAGGGCCGCCCGCCCCGGCATCCCGCGCTCGCCGTCCGCTGCCCGCACTGCGCCGCCGCCCCCGACATGCGCTGCACCACCCGCACCGGCCGGACCCGCGTACAACGCCTCGCCCCCTGCGCAGCCCGCCTCGAAGCCCACGCCATCGCCACCGCCGTCTGCACCACCTGCCAGGTCGCCCCCGGCACCGAATGCCGCACCCCCGACGGCCGACCCCTCGGAGACATCCACCCCGCCCGCCGTATCGAAGCCGGAGGAAACGCCGCATGAACCTCACCCCGTGCCGCATCCACCGCCCGCCCGTCCGGGGTTGGCGCCCGCCCCCGAACACGATCTATGTCGGCCCCGGCAGCGAGTACGCCACCCCCTGGCGCTGGCGGACCACCAGCGCACTCGCCCGAGTCCCCGCCCTCGACGGCAGCCCCTGGGAGCTGGAGACCCGCATCAGCGCCGACGGCCACCACCACCCGTACAAGCACGCCGACGGCCGGATCACCAGCCACACCAGCCGGTACATGACCCGCCGCGAGTGCGTCGACCTGTACCGCAAGGCCCTCACCGAGCCCACCGCCCGGCTCTTCGTCTGGAGGCAGGGAATGCCTCGGCTCACAGCTGAAGCCGTTCGGGCCGAACTCGCCGGCTACGACCTCGCCTGCCGGTGCGCCCTCGGTCAGCTCTGCCACGCCGACGTACTGCTCGAGGTGGCCAATGGCATCGAGGGCGACCGGTGAGCGCCCTTGAGCGGGTCCTTGCCGAGGAGTGGCCCGACGGCAGCTTCGGCGGCCCCCGACCCCGCACCGCCAACCCGTACACCCCCCGCGCCTCCTGCTCCTGGTGCGGGCAGTCCCGAGCCCTCAACGCCGACGGCACCCTCCGTGTCCACCGGATCCCCGGCGACCCGGACCGCACCCCCTGCCTCGGTGGCGGCCGGCGCCCCACCGCCCGGCTCCGAACCTCGGCCACCAGCCCTGCCGCTGCTGCCCGGCACTACGCCGACCTCGCCGCCGCCATCCGCCAACCGGCAAACCGCCGACCCGCCCGAAAGGTTGCCTGATGACCGAGCTGCCCGCCCGCACCGCCGCCTACAACGCCTTCCACGAGGCCGGCCTGAACCGCTACGAGGCCAACCTCTTGCTCAACAACCACGCCTGGGAAGCGGTGGCCCCCGTCATGCAGATCGTCACCGACTACGTCATCGAGTCCAACGACGTCGGCGGCATCGACTGCAACGACCTCGCCGACCGACTCCGCACCGCCGGCTACCCGCTCGTCGGCGACGAAGACCACGACGCACCCGAGGACGACGACCCCGCTGCCTGACCTGCAGCCCGAGACGACACCCGCCCCAAGCATCGGAGGAACCCCATGTCGTACCCCGAACTCCTCACCCCGAAAGAGAAGCTCACCAGCGCCAAGACCAGCCTCGGCATCCCCGAGATCATCTGCATCTGCGGCAGCACCCGCTTCATGGACGCGATGGCCGACAAGGACCGTGAGCTCACCTGGAGCGGCTACATCGTCGTCCGGCCCGGCGTCGACATGAAGTCCCCGCACCCGTCGTGGTCTGACCCCGAAGTCGCGGAAGCCGGCAAGGCCAACCTGGACGACCTGCACCGGGCCAAGATCCGCCTCGCGGATTCGGTCCTCGTCGTCGGCGACTACATCGGCGACTCCACCCGCGCCGAGATCGCCTACGCCCGGTCCCTCGGCAAGCCGGTGCAGTTCACGCACCCCGAGGTCGACCCCACCCCGTGACGTGGACGGCCGCCTCCGGGGCTATCGGAGGCGGCCACCCCGATCATCCACCACCCAAGGAGACCGTGATGCCGAACCGAATCCAGCGCCGCCGGACCAAGGGCTGGCGCAAGCCCGACAACGCCGTGATCGTCAGCAGGCCTAGCCGCTTCGGAAGCCCATCAAAGATCGCCACCTTGCAGGAGATGGGCTACCACGACCCGCATGCCGCAGCCGTCGAGTTCTTCGAGCAGTGGCTCCGAGGCGGGCGGTTCGGCTGGGCCACCGACGAGGGCGACGCTCGCCGTGAGCAGATCCTGGCCGCGCTTCCGACGCTCCGCGGCAAAGACCTTGCCTGCACCTGCCGGCTCGACCAGGTCTGCCACGCCGACGTCCTGCTCCGCTGGGCCGCCACGCCGCAGGAGGAACTCGCCGAGCGCATCGAGCGGATCCGGGTACGGGTTGACTTCCAGCGGGTCAACGACGGCTACGAGCCGATGTACGGCGGCGAGTCGTGAGGGCCGCACGCTTCGGGCTCCCTCTCGTCGATCGCGAGGTCGAGGTTCTCCGCGGGATCTCGGAGGGCGGCAGCTACCAGGAAATCGCCGCCGAGCTGGTTCTGGCCCACGCCTCGGTGAAGAACTACGCAGCCAGCGCGATCAAGAAGTTGGGTGCGAGGAGCCAGGCTCACGCCGTCTTCCTCGCCTGCCGGGCTGGCCTCCTCGACGGTCGGCCTCAACGCCACGGGGATCACGCCGGGTACGAGGCGCACCGGAAGCGCGGCGAGGACCCGAAGGACTGCCCGCACGGCTGCTGGGCCGGGGAGCAGGCCCACAAGGCGGCCATGAGGGCCCGCCAGAAGCCCTGATCGCCTCTCTCCGCCCCGAACGTGGTTCCAGCGACCCCTCGCGAGGCTGGAGCCCTCCACGCAGCCTCACAGCCCCGTACAGCCCCGCCGCCCCGACCCGACACCCGGAGGAACCCCATGACCCCCGCCGAAGAACTCCGAGCCGCAGCCGAGACGCTGCGCCAGCTTGCCGCTGACGCAACCGCTGGCCCCTGGCGGCAGCACGACACCCATCTCGATCTGGGCGGCCACACAGCAACCGTCCTCACCGACCGCGACGACATCAACCAGACCGAGCTCGTCGCATGGGTTCCGACCTGGAGCCACCAGCCGTGGGACACCGCGCGCAACGCCTGGAACAACGCCGCGTACATGGCCGCCATGCACCCCGGCGTCGGGGCCGCGCTCGCCACCCTCCTGGAACGGCAGGCGAAACAGGCTGCCGAGATCGAGCAGTACCTCGGCGACCAGTTCCAGGAGGGCGCCCTCGACCAGGACATGCACGATGCCCTCGCCGTGGCCCGCGCGATCAACGGCCAGCCGTGACCGGCCAGCTGGAGTTGTGGTCGCCCGGCTGGGTGGCGGAGCCCTGCGGCGGCAGCGACCCGGATGAGCAGGCGCACCTCGACCTCCACGCCCCGCGGACGATCCCCGGCGACCACGGCCGACCCGCCAGCCGCGGCACGTACAGCCGACTCCGCCGCATCCACACGATCAAGATCAAGGGAGACCTGCTCTGATGCCCAGCAAGTTGATCCGCGACCGGATCCCCGTCATCGCCGAGGCCGCCGGCCAGAAGCTCGAGGTCCGGAAGATCCGCCCGCACGAATGGGACGGCCTCCTCCGCGCCAAGGTCGGCGAAGAGGCCGCCGAAGTCCAGGCCGCCAGCAAGGAAGAGCTCCTTGACGAGATCGCCGACCTTGTTGAGGTAGCCGCCGTCCTCGCCCGCCACCACGGCTGGACCGAATACGACGTGCTGCAAGCCCGGGTGCGGAAGACCAGGGAGCGCGGCAGCTTCTGGTGCGGCTACGTCCTCACCACCGAGGAGCAGTCATGACCGACCAGCCGACCGTTCGCGACCAGGCCCTGGCCGCCGCCAAGCAGGCCCTCCAGGGCCGGTACTGGCTGCCGACCGACGGGCAGGTTATCGCCGTCGACGCCGTCGCAGCCGTGTACGAAGCCGACCTCGCCGCCCGCCTCGAGCGGATCCTCGCCGACGCCGACCACCACCGTGTGGGCGCCGCCCAGTCCGCGAAGAAGCACCCCGACGTGCCGGAACTGGCCGCCAGCCACGACGGCATGGCGGCCGGCGCGTACATCACCGCCGCCCACGTCGCCCGCGGCAACCCCCAGCTCGTCGCCCGGCTCAAGCAGCGGATCGACCAGCCGCAGCAGCCCACCGCCTGAGACCCGCCCGCGCCACCCGCCAGGAGAGACCGTGAACGAGTCCCCGAACTGCACCGTCTGCGACCGTGAACTCTGGGAAGACGAGGCTGGACGGTACGCCTGCAAACCGTGCCAGCGCCGCCTCGACGACCGGCTCGCCGCGATAGCCGGGCCCTGCGGCCTGTACGCCCGCCTCTGCCTCCGCATGGAGCCCGCCGGCCGGGCCATGGGCGAGTCGGTGTCCGGCAGCAGCAGCCCGTCCATCCCCGCCAACCTGCTCGTCCTCGACCTCACCGCGGCTGGCGGCATCATCGGCACGTTGGAAGCCTGGGTAGAGGACTGGTCCGGCTACGGGCTCGCCACCCGCGGCACCGGCGGTCGGCTCCAGCACCGCATCGACCAAGCGGTCGCCACCCTCCGCCTCAACCTGCCGCGGGCCGTCGAACGGCATCCTGCGCTTGACGAATTTGCGCGAGAGGTTGACGGCATTCACCGAACGTGCAGCGCACTTGTCGACGGCGGACGCGAACCGGTCAAGGCGGCTGCGACCTGCCGGGCCTGCGGCAAGCCGTTCCGGTTCGGCCTCTTCGACAAGGGCGGCGCCGACTGCCCCCGCTGCGACCACCACCACACCCGGGCACAGCTCCTCCAACCCGAGCAGGCGGACGCGTCCGCGGCATGAAGAGGCCCCCGACCTGCAGAGGTCGGGGGCATTCTTGCGTCTGAGGTCAGGCGAGACTGCTCAAGCCTCCGCCGTTGGTAAGTCTCCGAGAGAGGGCCAGAACTTCGTCCGTTGTGGTCCCGAGCTCCCGCCTGATCGCCTCCGCGTCCAGGCCTTCGGAGGCGGCGCGCTCTACCGCGACGGCCAGTCGATCGAGAGATCGTCGATGCTCTGACGCAGCACGTCGCAGGCGAGTCTCGGCAGTCGGGCCGCGGTTCCCCTGATAGGGGAATGTGATCTCCGCGTCAGTCGCCTTGTCGTTGTGCAGCGGGGACTCCAGCTGGATCGCCTCCCGTTCCGCGGCCAGCGCTTCTCCGCGATTCGGGTACCACGTCACTGACGCTGTGGTGACGGCCGACCACCAGAGTTTTTCGCGAGCATGCTGCTCCCAACGGCTGGGAGCGTCGGCCGTCGAGCCCACGTACAGCAGCTGACCTTCGGCATCGTGGAGTCGGTACACGGCCGTGGCGCGCTGGGGATCGATCTTTCCGGTCATGCGGTCGGACCGTAGCCGTGCTGGGCGCGGATGGCGACCAGCCGGGCATGCGTCGAACGCAGGGTCTGAACCCGCTGTTCCAGCGTGCTGATGACGGTGGCCAGCCCGTCGGGGTCCAGGCCGTCCATCCAATGGTCGTCGACTACCTCGACGACTGCATGCGGCACCCGCTCGGCTGGCACGCGCGAGAACGGGATCATGCTCAGCTTCACGCCGAGGACGCGGAAGTCCTCGGCGTACCCGCTCGTGTTCACTGGCATGTGGACGTCGGCGGCGAGCACCTCACACCAGATGTCCTCCGGGAACGTCGGCGTCCGCATGTCCCCCGAGTGGTCCGACTCGCAGCCCGGCATGCAGGTGGCGATACGAGCCTTGCCTGTGACGCGGTCCACGAAGGCCCACTGACGCGAGGACGTCGGCACGGGGACGACAGGACGGTCATCCAGTACAGTCATGGTTGAGCTCCTCTTCTGGGATGAGCTACTGATCAGCGAGGTGATGACTCGCTGGTTGAACAGGCCGGGCGGGTGATGACCGCCCGGCCGTTCTATTGGGCAGTTGCCGCCTTGCCGTACTTGGGCCGGCTACCAAGTGAGAGTTGATGTGCGCGCTGCCCGGAGAAGCCAAGCTCTGCGCCGACCTCCTGCCAGGTACGCCCTTCGGCTTTGAGGCCCGCGACAATTTGCTGCTGAGCTTCAAGGAAGGTTTGCTTTAGTTCCTCCTCGACCTGGCCCGCGCGTTCGAACCGCTGAACTGGGTCTTTGATGGCATGCAGTTCGGTGATCACTCGTTCCAATGCTTCGACCACTTCGGGTCGGGGCGTGAACGATGGGCGCTGAACTGGGACGACCTTCGGTCGCGCCTTGGCCGGCTTGCGTTTCTGGAGACTGAGCTTCGGACGATCCCACGGTTGACTTTCTACGGCCCAGGCGACCATTGCCACGGGGTCAGCTTGGAACGTGAACCACTCTCCATGGGAACGAAGGCCGGAAAACTGGCGGTGCAGATTCGTCTCCAGATCATGGCCCCCGGGATGGGTCCACAGCACCTCGAGTGGCACCGGGGACATGCGCTGAATGTCGGCCAGGCGCTTAGCCAAGCGGGTTGTGCGGCCGATCTTTACGACCGTGCTGGTCGGCGTGCCGATTACGTACACGACCTCGTCGCTCACGCTTCTCCTTGAGCTGCGCTGCTCCCACGCGGTGTTCCACGTGGACGTTGTGCGTACAGTTGTCCCGAGGGCAGGCAGGCATAGCCCGCTGGCATGCATCTTGCAGGTCAGTGGCTGTGAGTACCTGTGGAACTACTGGAATAGACGGTCCCTAACTTCCACGTGGAAGTCAAGCCGTTCGGTGGTTCCGCCGGGCCAGCGCCTCGACTGCCCACGAGAGCGACCCCGCCGGGAGGTGTCTTGACCAGCAAGAAGCGCGACGTCGGATATGAAGCGATCGCCGATGAGCTCCGCGCACGAATCGAGAGCGGCGAACTGCCACCCGGCGAGAAGGTCCCCGGCGAGAAGGAGCTGATGGCGATTCACGGCGTCAGCCGCGACACCGCCTGGAAGGCGCTTCAGGTGCTGCGCGACGAGGGGCTGACACATAGCAGCCAGGGGGCGCCGACGAAGGTGCGGAAATTCGAGCGCATCCGCCGCGACGCGAACGCCCGCCTGTCTGCAGAGGTCTGGGGGGCCGGCCGATCCATGTGGAGCGTCGACATCGTCGACAAGAAGCCCGTACCCCTCGACGTACAGGTGCACCGCCTGGACGCTGACGCGCGCGTGGCGGCCATGCTTGGCATGGAAGCTGGCCAGCCGGTCTGGATGCGCAGCCGCCGCTACGCCGTCGACGGCAAGCCCGTCCTCAAGGCGATCTCGTACATCCCGGCTGACATCGCCGATGGCACGGCGATTGCGCAGGAAGACACGGGACCAGGCGGACTGTACGCACGGCTGAAGGACCTTGGACATGCGCCGAAGGTCTTCCGTGAAGAGGTGCGGTCCAGAATGCCGAGCAAGGAGGAGAAGGAGCTCCTGAAGATCGCTCGCGGTACTCCGGTCATCCAGATCCACCGCTTCGCAGCCGAGGAGGGTGGTCGCGTCGTCGAGGTCAACGAGATGGTCCTCGACTCCGCCAGCTACGTTCTGGATTACGTAATCCCCGCCTGACCTGCAATGGCGCGGCCCCCACCCATTCGGGTGGGGGCCTTTTCGTGTTTCCGGTGCGAGTCCCCGTTGACTTCCACGTGGAAGTTGC
>NZ_JNZY01000074.1 GCF_000717655.1 Streptomyces katrae | reverse complement strand
CCTTAAGCGGACCCTAACGTGCACGCGACCTCGATTCGGATGTTCTGGCAGGTCAACGATGTGAGGAATGCTCCCCCTTTGACTCCTGGGAGCCAAAGGGGGAGCCACTCACCCCATGAATCGATTCCGGCGAGATGGGAGCCTCGTCCCCATCTTCCGAGAAGGTCTCATCCATGGCCTCAGCGTCCTCGGCGATGACGGGCCGCAGCTGCCGCCTCCGATACGCCCGCTCGGTCGTAACTGCTGCCAGCATGTCTGGCCGTGCGATGACCTCGATCGGGATGCAGTGGTCGGAGAGCAGATCCTACGAAGCTCTCTCGTCCGCTCCTGTAGCCGATCGACGCCAGCCTCATCCAACTGGCTGCGGAAGTTCCGTCCTACGTAGCGAAACCATCCAACCCGACGCACACTATTTGTATGAGTCGCAGATGGTGGTGAAGGTCATGAGCCAGGAACCCGCACCTCCCGAATTGCCTAATGACAAAAAGATAAAAGCCGCCCGAGAGCGTCAAGCGTGGAGAAGATCAGAGGAGTACAGAAAGGCGAAGCGCTTAACTCTCTATTTTATTTTCTTCACACCAATCCCCGCCGCCGTGGGTGCAATTCTCACGGCCGCCATTATACCTGACCAGAAAATGATGGCGACTACATACGGAGCAACCATCGGCATCGGCATGTGGGTTTACGTCATCCTATTCTGGAAATTGTCAACCCGCAGCGAATGGAAGCAAGCGTATCGAGATCGCCTACTCTTGGGGGAAGTGCAAGAGGAGTGGAAGAAAGCCGACCTGGAAATTAGCGCTGGCGCAACAGATTTGGCTCCACTCTGGGATGCGACTCAGAAGAGGCTGGACCTCTATCATTCAATCACGACCACGCACGCCCAGCGCAGTTTCTTTTGGGGAAGGATAGCCGCAGGCGTCGGCCTCGCCACCCTTCTGGTGTCCGCGATTGTTGCAGGATTGGCGAGTTCTCCTACAGGCTCAGTCGTTGCCGGCGTTGCCGGCCTAGGGGCCGGGGGCCTCTCCGCTTACATAGGCGCAACATACATAAAAACGCAGGATAGGGCCTCTGATCAGTTGCGCGCCTATTTTAATCAGCCCGTGCAGTTCTTGAATCTTCTCGCCGCTGAACGCCTCCTCGACCGCTTGGACTCTGAAAATCAAACGGCAGCAATCCGCGACATCATCACCCTCATTGCGTCACGCCCCGCCGACCTTGAAATTTCACCAGAGAACCTAGCCAGTCACCCCCAGGGTGACTGATGATGATGACGTCGACATCCATTTCGCTGCGACACTGCCAGCGAGATGGCTCCGACTAGAATACGGGGCAAACTCGACTCCCTATTACACCCAGAGAACCCAGTTCCTGAGCGGCTGGACCTGACTTAATCACTCTCTACGCCTGCCCTCTACTTCGGAATATTGTGGGCGATGCCAACTACATGATGACGATCCTCGTTTGGCTCTTCGGAACCAAACGAGGATCCAGTGACTCATGTCGTCCCGGGCGAAATAGGAGCCGCGCCTTCACCCCCCGAGAAGATCTCGTCCATGGCCTCAGCGCCCTCGGCGATGACGGGCCGCAGCTGCTTCCGGTAGACCTGCTCGGTCGTGCTGCTGCCGCTGTGTCCGACGATGCGGGCGATCACTTCGATGGATAGACCGTGGTCGGAGAGCAGCGATACGAAACTCGTCCGCAGCTCTCGTGTCGTCCATTCCGCCGGCCGTTGGATGCCAGCCTCTTTCAGCAGAATGCGGAAGTTGCGTCGCACGTTCAAGGCCGTCCGCAGTTTCCCGTCCTCTGTGGGGAAGACGAGACCCTCGCTAGTCCACTCTCGACCGGCGGCCTTGGCCTCGGCCTGCTGCCGTGTGCAGTAGGCATCCATCACCGCGGCTACCTGCTTGGGCATGGCTAGGGATCGGCGGCTCTTCCGAGTCTTCGTGTCGCCGTGGCTGCGAACGGAGCGCCAAACGTCGACGTACGGCGGTCGCCCATCGGGGAGTCCGGTGTGAACATGCGACCAGGTAAGCGGGCGAGTTTCTTCCGGCCGCATCCCCACCAGCAACGACAGCACCACGTAGGCATGGATCCAACTGCCTGTCTTGGCACGCAGGACGGCCTCCCCCTGCTCGAGCGAGAGCGACTTGCTGGGCCTGCCTTGCCTGCCTTCCGGGGCCTCAACCAACTCAGCTACGTTCCGAACGGCTTTGCCTCTGCGCTGGGCGTGCGCGATCGACCGGCGCAGAACCGAGAGGACCAGTCGCAGAGACGTCGTCGCGAGTAGCTCAGCCCGGCCGTCGAGCCATTCGTCAACCTCATCGGCCTCCAGCAGGCGCAGCTTGGCTGCGCCCAGCTGCGTGTAGATGTGCGTGGCTGCGAGGCTGCGATAGGTGTCCACGCTCGTGGACGCCTTGCCCTTGAGTCCCTGCACGAGCCAATCCTCAACGGCCTGCTTGACCGTGTAGTTGGCCGGAGCCTTGGCTCCCTTCTCCAGCTCCTTCTTGAGATCTCGCAGCTTCCGCCGGACATCGGTCTTGGTCTTCCCAGAGACCTTGGCTCGGTTGCGCTTGCCGGCCGCGGTGGAGCCGAGGGAGATCGCGCCGACGTACCGACTCTTGGAAGCGTCCCAATAGATCGAGTCTTCGCCGTTCGCCGCCTTACGGGCGGGCACACGTTCGCCGTCCATGTGGCACCTTTCGTGCATTAGAACGGGGCCGCACCCATATGGGTGCGGCCCCGTTTGAGGGTCGTTTCGTGCTACGCGGCGGCCTCAGCCTCGCGCTTGAGTAGTTCGACGTACTCGTCGACGTACTCGGTGGGGACAAGCCGTCGCCGGCCAGAGCGCACAGTGCGCAGACGGCCCAGCCTGATCTCCTCGTAGGCGGTGGAGCGGCCCACGCTCAAGAGTTCCGCGGCTTCCTCCACGCTGTGCAGTCGCCTCTCAGGTACCACCACGAGAGCCATGGGGAGGTCTCTGTCCTTCCTCAGTCTTGGGCGATGTTGGATTCACATTGCGTTGAGTCGCGACTCAAGCGACTCAGCGCGGCTCAGAGGGCGGTCTGAGCGGGGTTGAGTCGCTTGAGTCGCGACTCAGGGGAATGTGGAGCGGACTGGTTGAGCGTGATCCCGGTGTACGTCGGAACCTGCCGGCCGTACTCGTCGCGTGGGCGTTCCCGGTGGAGCTGGGGGACGACGGACTGGAGGTTGCGGCCGAAGACCTGCTTGGTTCCGGCGCGTACGCCGTTGTCCTCGGCCCACTCGCGCCAAACGTTCCACAGGGCGTCCACGGGCACGGCACAGTCGGGACCGGTGGTGCAGCGCTCGCGGACGAATGCGCTGGTGGGGGATGCGGTGTCCTGCATGATCGTGATCGCGTCCTGGGAGGAAGCGGGCTGGGTGATCCGGCCGGTCTCCTGGAGACGGGCAAGGCCGTCGAGGGCCCAGTTCAGGATTCCGGGCATCTCGCGCTTGAGGGACTCGTCGAGGGTGGTGTCTTCCTTCCCGAGCCAGGAGACGGTCATGTTGAGGACGATGAACCGTCGGGCGATCACGCCGCTGCTGTCCCCGAAGCTGGGCAGTTCGTTGGTGAGGATCATCAACCGGGTCGGCAGTTTCCCGGTCCACAGGTCGCGGTACTTCCGGTCGATGTCGATGGTGTCCTCGCCAGAGATCGTGAGGAGCCGCTCGACCACCTGACCTCCCTCGTTGCCCGTCAGGCGGGCATCGGAGATGACAGCTAGGGGCTTGTCGACGAGCGAGGACAGTCCGAAGTTTGTGCCGAGGCTGGCCAGGGTGGGTCCGGCGATGTTTTTCTTGCCGACGAACTCGGTCAGGATCCGGGTGATGGTGCCCTTCCCGGACCGGGTGGGGCCTTTCATGAGCAGGATCTTCTGCTGGTCGGTGCGGCCGGAGAGGACGTAGCCGAACCACTCCTGCAAGGCTTGAATGGCGCTGGGGTCGTCGGGCCAAAGCTGGTGCAGGAACTTCTCCCAGGCCGGGGCCGTCGCGTGCCTGTCGTAGGCGAACGGCACCGAGACTAGGTTGAAGAAGCCGGGCGTGTGCGGTAGCAGCGCCCGGTCTCGGATCCGCAGGAGCCCGTTCTGACAGGCGACGATCGGGCTGCGGTCCGCCGCGGACGCCTCCCGGTCGATCCAGGAGGGGGCGTCCACCTCCGAGGGCAGGAGGGTGATGGCGGACAGGGCGTCCAGCAGGTTACTGAGCTTGGTGCGGGTGGGCGCCCAGTCCCTGACCTCCGGCAGACCATCCTTGTCGGTGCCGGCCACGTAGGTGGCGTGCTCCAACTGCTTGTAGAGGGCGGCGCGCATCTGCTGCTCCTCGAACTCGCGCCAGCAGGTACCGGTCCAGCGCATCCACGCCCCCCGCCACCGCCTGCACCGCAAGCGCCCCTGCTCGTCTTCCCATCCGGGCACGATCCGGCGGGCGACAGCCATCGGGTTGGACGGAGCGGAGAGCTCCTTGGCGAGGCTCATGCGGCCTTCCTCCCTTCCTGCGGAGTGATGTGGGAGCACACGGCGCGGTGGTGCTCGTGGTCGGCGATCAGGGCGAGCGCCCGCCACTGGCCGGCGGCAAACAGGTCCCGCCCACACGCGCACCAGGACCGAACGGACGGGGTCACGCCGCGTCCGGGGGCGTTGATGTGGAGCCAGGCGACGGGGCGGCGCCCGTCGTCCCAGCGCGGGTCAGAGCGAAGGGCAGAAGGGACGCCTTCGGCGACGACCTTCGGCGCGCTACTGCCGTCCGGAGTGGGGGCCGGTTCGGCGGAGCGGGGGTGGGTGGTCACGATGTCCTCACCGCAACCGCGTTGAAGCCGTTGGTGACTGCGCGGGCGGCGTACTTCTCGGGGACGCCCACGGCGACGGCGGTGTCGATGATCTGGCGTTCGATGGCCTCCAGGCCGCAGGGGCCGGGGCATGAGGTGTGCTGGTTGGCGAGGAAGCGGGCGACTCCGTAGGCGGTGCTGCCGGCGCCCTCGTCGCGGCAGGCGGCGACCATGGCCAGTCCGCGGTCCAGGGCGGTCTGGACGTAGGTGTCGGTGTGGCGACATCCGGTGGCCACGGACCGGTCCCACCGGGCGCGGGCGGGAGACGAAGAGTCCACCTCCCCGCGAAGGGGCCGGGTGGTCTCTTCCTTCAGGACCAGCGCGCGGACGGCATCCGTCAGGACAGTGATGGGGCCGGTGCCGGGGCCCCGCCACACGGTGTACGACATGAGGGACTTGATGTCGACGCCCGGCCGGACATGATTGGCGGACTGCATCGAGCCCCGGTAGATCCAGTGCTCCCCGCGCGTCGTCGGCACGGTCTTGGTCACGGGAAGCGACCGGCGGGCCCAAGCAACGGCATCGGCGTTGTCGAGGTCCACAACCGTGAAACCGCCCCCGCCAGGGTGGTAGGCGACCGCTGCGGCCTGCTGCCAGGCCCGGGCCCACTCCCGGCAGGTCAGTACGGCGGGGTCGGTCGTGGCGGCGGCCCACGCGTGGCAGGGGGCGGGGCACTGGCAGGGCCCGGCAGCCTTCATGTGGGGCCGGTCGCCGCACGCCGAGTCCGCGCATGCCGGGCAGTTCCCGAACGGGAGCTTGCCTGCCCGCAGCGGCAGTACGGGCAACCCGAGATCGGCGAGCCAGAGCGCGGTGCGGAGGTGTTCGGGTAAGGCCTGGCGGGCGAGGTCTCGCGGGAAGTCGGTCGGGTGGGTCATGCTGGTCTCTCCAGTTCTTGAGCGTGCTGGACGAGAGCGGCCCCAATCATTGGCGTGAGTGGGGGCCGCTCTCGGCATGTCGGACGGGCGAAGCGGAATCCCTGCTGTTGGTCCTGCAGGGAGGCTTGGGCACCCCCTGCCGGGGTGCGTGTGGAAGGGGTTTCGGGGGCCTGACCTGCGACGCCTCCCTGCCTCCCTCGCAGATCATTTGCGCAGGTCAGAGCCAGGGAGGCAGGTCAGGGAGGAGCTCAGGGAGTTCTCCCTGCCTCCCTGACCGTGCGGGGGTCGGCTCCCTCTACTCGGCGGCGGAAGCGGAACCGGTGTCGGGGCGGTTGGCGAGGACGCGGGCGACGCGTTCGCGGCCGATGACCATGCGACCGTCGGACTTGTACGGCTCCGCGCCGGTGCCGTCCAGGACGCGCTTGAGGTCGATGAACGACCAACGCCCGTACGCCTTGCCGTTCAGCGCGGCCAGCCGCTTCAGCGCCTCCTGCGTCAGGACGCGGGTCTCGGTGCCGAGCACGGTGAGGATGTCTGCGAGCGGGTCGTGCGCGTCTTCGTCCGGGGTGGTGTGGGCGGTGACGATGCCGGATCGCAGGGCCTTGGCTCGGTCGGCGACGAGGGCGGCGGTGTCGGTGTCGATGTAGTGGGTGCGCACGGTGATGGAGGCTTGCCCGGCGGGGATGGTGATGCCGTCGGAGGCGACGACCACGGTGCCCTTGTCGAGGCCCTGGCGGAGCAGGTGGGGTGCGGCGCCGCCGTCGACGGCCTTGTCTCCCAGCGCCATGCGCGCCTGCGACTCGGTGCCGAGGACGAGCGAGATGCGGGTGTGGGCGCCTTCACGGACGAGCTTGGGAAGGTTCTGGTCGGTAGGGTCCTGCGTGCCCTCCCACAGCAGGACGTCCACGGCCCGGCCCTGGTTGTGGATCTTCCTGACGGCCATGAAGTACCGCGACGTGGCCTTGCTGCCGCCATAGGGCTTCTTCTCGCTGTCGATGGCGGGGCACATGAACGCGACCTGCGCCTCATCGACGATGCCGATCAGCGGCGTGAACGTGGTACCGGCCGGGGCCTGGATCCGGCGTTCCATCTCCGCGACCAGCCCCTCCACCATCTCCGTTGCCCTGATGACGTGCTCGTCGGTCGGGCCCTGGATCAGGGTCGTAGCCATACCGTCGAACATGTCCCAGTCCCCGACGCCCTTGAGGTCGGCGATCCGGAACTCGACCGTGCGGTCGAGGGCAGCCCACAGGGCGAGTGCGCGCAGCGCGGCCGTCTTGCCTTGGTTCGACAGACCCGTGATCAACAGCATCCGCTGATAGACGCTGAGCGTGGCCCCGTCGCCCCGCAGGTCCTGACCCCAAGGGGCCTTACCGGTCTTGTAGTTCGCGGTCAGCGTCTCGTCGGTGACCAGCGGGGACGGGCCGATCGGCTCGTCCAGCGCGCCGGAATCGGCGATCCACAACCGGACCGTACGAGCGGCGGCCGGCAGGGTGATGAACACTTCGTGTTCGTGGCGGGCCAGGTTCTCGGCGAGCTTCCTGCGGCGGCCCTGTACCTCGGCGGTCGATACGCCGGACGGGAGGGTGACGTCGACTTCCACGCCGCATCCGGCGATCCGGATCGGGCCGAGCATCGCTGCTCCGGCATCCCCCATATCCTTGATGGCCTTGCGCAGGGGAGCAATTCCCAGGTCGCGCAGGGCGGTGACCACGATCGACGGGGTGATCGGTGCTCCCGCGTCGTCACGCTGCTGGGCGGGGAGCGCCCACTGCGGTGCGGTCTCCTGGCGGCGGCCGACGCCCCACAGAGCCAGTAACCCTAGCCACGGGCCGACCGTGACGGCCGGGCCCCACACCACGGTGGCGACCATGACCGCCCACCGGATCGCCTCGATCACCGCACCGATCGGGCCGATCACCCACGTGATGTCCTTGTTCGCTATGGCCAGCACGATCCCCAGCAGGAGCAGCCCACCGATGGTGAGGCCGGTCCCGTAGAGGGCGTTCAGGGCCATGTCCTTGGGGGCCTTGATCAGGTCCATGCGGCGGTGGTGGCGGGCGGCCCGGTAGCGAGTGAGTCGGTCCTCCCACTCCTTGGCCTCCTCGAAGTTCCCCGCGGCTTCAGCGGCGCGGATCATCCGCTCGTACCGGGACGCGGTCCGCCCGTCCCACGTCCTCTTGGCCGTGATCCGGGTCCCGCCGATGACGTACATGCCGTGCCGAGCCACCAGCCGGGCAGCCGTACGGGTGCGCTCGTCGGTCACGGCCGCACGCAGGCCCCGCCCGCGCCGGCGCCACACGCCGACCGGACGCACGGTGTCGGGTGCGGCCAGTCCGGGATCCGCCGCGGGGATCGTGTCGGTGGAAGTCTGGGGGTCTTTGAACAGGGGGACGACGTTGTCGGTCATGCTGAGAACTCCTGCTCTCGCTGACAAGTGGGCGGGTAGGGCCCGGGGCGGCCGGCGTTCTTTGGCGAGAGGGCGGCCGCGCCGGGGCACAGCTAATTCGTCTTGAGGTTCTTGGCCCTGGCCTTGCGGGCGGCCTTCTCGGCCTCGGCCGCGTCGGCGGCCTGGCGCTCCTCGCGTTCGCGGGCGCCGTCGATGATCCGGTCGACCTTCTTCTGCAGGTCGCCGAGGTGGACGTTCTCCCCGGCGATGCCGCGCTTGGCCATCCGGGCCGTGTACCAGCCGATCTGAGTGATCTCACGAGCGGTGAACTTCGGGTCCTTCGCCATGGCGTGCAGCTCCTTCCGGGGCCGGTCTGTCCGGCTCCCCTCACCACCCGGCACCGTGGCCGGATGGATCGGGCAGCCGTCAGCGGTGGCGCGAGAGCAGCAGGATCCGGATGGCGAGTGCGGCTTCGACGGCCAGGAAGGCGGTCCATCCGATCTGGCGGCCGCAGGTCCGCTGGACCCACAGCAGGGCCATTCCGAGGGCGAGGCCGAGAAGGGCGATGAGCAGGTAGCGGCTGATGGTCGTGAGCATGCGAAAACTCCTCAAGACGGTGAGGGGGAGGGGTCAGCCGCGACGGCGACGGGCCTTGCGCACGTTCTTCGCGGCCGCAGCGCCCTCGGGGGTGCCGACCGACTTCACGACGGTGTGGACGCCCCAGCCGAGCATCAGAGCGAGGAAGGCCACGAACGCGAGGCTCGCGGCCATGGAAGCCAGGGCCGCCACGAGCAGCGGGCCGAAGTAGACGCCGGCCGCGACGGCTCCGGCTCCGACCCCGGAGCCGAGCGCGATGCGCTGGACGGTGCGGTCGGGCGGGGCCTGGTGGATGTGCTGGTGGACGACCTGCGGCCCCGTGTGGGCAGCAGGCAGGTTCTCGGTGTAGACGTGGGTCCCGTCCGGGAGTTGCACGACGCCGGACGGTCGGACGGGTTGGGGCAGGTGGTTCACAGTCATCTCCCGTCAGGAGGCTTCGGGGTAGGCGCAGGGGACGCACAGGCCGAGCGAGGCCGGGATGACGTATCCGGCGTCCTGGCGACACTGCGGGCAGGTGCGGCGGGCCGCGTTCGCACGGTCCAGGGCCGCCTGTTTGGCAGGGGTTATCGGCCGGACCGGCAGGGCACGGTCGACGCGGTACAGAAACGCGGCCAACGGGCCGCGCCGGTAGCGGGGACGCAGGACCTGACCCGCGATGTCCTGACCCCCGGGCCGCAGCCCCAGGGCCCGTAACTGCCGTCGTGTGGCGAGCCCGTCCGGGGCCAGTCGCCAGGGGAAGGTGGGTATCCCGTAGCGGGCGCCGGTCGGATCGATGCAGAGGGTCATCCGGCCACCGCCTCAGCGGCAGCATTCGCGGCCCGCTCGCCCTTCAAGGTCTCGCGCAGGACGCGGGCCTTGGCCGGGGAGGTACGCAGGGCCTTGCGGATCCGCTCACCCGTCAGGTCCTCGACCGGCCACGCTTCGGTGATGCTCCGAGCCTCGGAGAGAAGCTCTTCCGCCGTGCGGACCGGTCGAGCCGATCGGGCCGACTCCGGAACCCGACCAGTCGCCCGACGCGAACGCGGAACCTCAGCAGCAGCCACCGGCACCCGGACGGCGATCGGGTCGACCACCTCGAGCACATCGACCGGCACCGGCTGCAGAGCAGGCGGCCGCGTGGCCTCTTCGATCGCTGGTTCTCCCTGCTCAACCATCGACCGATTTACATCGATCTGCACCGATTCCTGCGCAGTCGGCTCGATCGGGGGCCGGTGGTGCAGGACCTTGGCGACCAGATCGGAGCCGAAGTAGATCGACCCGACCGGCAGCGACGTCGCCAGCAGCACCAGGGGCCAGTTCGCCCAGTTGTTGGCGGCCAGTCGACCCCAGCCGACTGCCCCGCCATGCAGCGCAGGGGCCAGGCCGTGCACGTAGTTCAGGGCGAGTGAGGCGATCGTGTATCCGGCCAGCACCCGCAGTGCGAAGAGGCGGGCATCACCGGTGAGCACGAGCGCGGCGACCAGGGCGAGGGCCATCAGGCCGTCAACCACGAACGGGTAGAGCGTCGCCGCCGCGCCGTCCGCACCGATCGCGGTGGCGATGTCCCGCAGAGCGTTCCAGGAGACCCGGAACGCCATGCCGACCACGGCCACTAGGGCCACCACCAGCATCCTCTTGCCTGCCACGTTCACCGGTCGGCCTCTTCGTCGTCGAGGTCACCGGCCACCCAGATCCACGACGGCCCCCACCAGTCGGCGTCTTCGTCCGGGAGGTCCGTGGAAGCGGGCGGGGTGGGAGCGGCCGGCCGGGGCGCGGCGAAGAGCCTGCGGAGGAAGGTCCTCACGCCCTCACCTCCGGGAGCGAAGAGGCCACGGCCTTGCCGGTCAGCTCCCGGCGCGCGGCCAGCAGCCGCCGGCGAGCCCTGCGGATCCGCCGCTCGTCCAACTCGGTGATCGGCCGGTCCAGCAGGGCGATGCGTACGTCGAGCAGCTCGATCTCCGCCGAGATGACCGGCATCTCGACCTCGATCACGTCCAGCTGCGCGTCCGTCGGCCCCAAGCCGTCGGACCACGGGGTAACACGGTTCTGAAGTGCAGCGATGGATTCCATGGGTCTTGCTCCTTCTACGGAGGAACGGGCCCGAACAGCAGCCCCCGGCGTTCGAGCGCCGGGGGCTGCACTGCATTGCGGGTGAAGCGGAAGAACTCCGGCTCCCCTCGACCCCGCCCGTACGACGCCAAAGCGCCAGACGGGCGGAAGAGGCAACCGGCCGCAGCCTCGAACGGGTCGCGGAAGGGTTGAGTGCGCGAACCTCAGCCGCGCTGACCGCCTTTTCAGCTAGAGGAGGCGGTGACCACACTGTTCAGTTGTCAAAGCGCAATCGCTCCCGACTGGACGTGGAAACCCAGAGGGATCCCGTGCGGGAAGCACGGGGACCAGCCGGAGCAGGCATGGCAGGGGTAAGGCTTCGCTCCGCGTTCCTTGCGGAACCGATGCAGTACCTCTATTCCTCTATTACAGGTACTGCATCGACGTGCGTCAAGCAGATCCGCGGAGGTTCGTTGCTTCGCACCGGGACTTCCTGGCGCACCATCAGAATCGGGCCAGGTCAGAGGCGTTGTTTACCCCGCGCATGGACACGTCGGGGCGTTCTGGCTACCGTCAAGAGCTCCCAAGACGTCCCACCGGGGGTGTAGATGCCCAACGAGCGCTTACGGTCGGCCCTGCTCCTGAAGGGAATGACCATCCAGCAACTCGCCGATGCCCTCGGCGTCAACGCGAAGACCGTGGAACGCTGGATCACGCAGGGCAAAGTCCCGTACCGGCGCCACCAGTACGCCGTAGCGGCTGAGCTGGGCGTCGGCGTCACCACCCTGTGGGACGACGAACGGGCGGTCGAGTCGTCCACCGACCTCAGCAAAGCCGAGATCGTGACCATCTACCCCCACAGGCACATGGTGCCGGCGGGGCTTTGGCGCGAGATGTACGACCGCGCCCAAACGTACGTTGACGTGCTCGTTTACGCGGGACTTTGGCTATCCGAGGACCCGGAATTCCACAAGATCCTGAAGGGCAAGGTGTCGAACAACGCCCAAGTACGACTGCTGCTTGGGGATCCTGCATGCGATGCCGTCCGACAGCGGGGCATCGACGAGGGGCACAGGATCATGGATGGCAAGATCCGCAATGCCCTCATGAACTACCGGCCACTACTCGCCAGCCACCCGGATATCGGGATCCGGCTGCACGACGCGACGCTGTACAACTCGCTGTTCCGCGCCGACGACGAGATGCTCGTGAACACCCATGTGTACGGCATCGGAGCCTACTTGGCCCCGGTCCTCCACCTGCGGCGGCTCCCTGGGGGCGGCCTCTTCGACACGTACGCGAATAGCATCGAACAGACCTGGGGGCGGGCGCGCCAGGTGACCGACCACGACTTCACGGGAGCATGACCATGGGACGCATCGACTACCTTCACGACCCTGACGCACCGCCCGCCAACAGCGTCGTCCCCTCCGTCGTGGCCTTCGTCCAGAACGATGCCGACGAGGTGCTGATGATCCAGCGCTCCGACAACGGCCGCTGGGCCCTCCCCGGCGGAGGGCACGACGTCGGTGAGTCCATCAGTGACACCGTCGTGCGCGAGGTCTGGGAAGAGACAGGTATTGAGGCCGAAGTCCTCGACCTGTCCGGCATCTACACCGACCCCGGGCACGTGATGCTCTACGACGACGGCGAGGCGCGGCAGCAGTTCAGCATCTGTTTCCGGGCGCGGCTGGTGGGCGGGGAGATCCGCACGAGCAACGAGACGACGCAGGTCCGCTGGGTGCCCCCCGCGGACCTGGCCGACCTCGATATCCACTCCACAATGTGGCTCCGCATCCAGCACGCTCTGGATGCAACCCGGAGCGCGCCCTACATCGGCTGAGTCGTGCCGGCCTTCGCCTCGGAGACCCTGGTGAGCACTCGAACCGTGCACAACAGGATCTCCGGCTCGGCGCGCCGGATGAACTGCCCGATCAGGCTGTCGGACCCGTAGCGACCTGCGATCTCGTTGATTCGGTCGACAGGGTTCGTGGGAGTGCCGTCCGGCGTGGTGTTCATGTCACAGAAGCAGAGAGCATCTGCAAGGCGAGGGTCTTCGCGCGGGAACTCACCTTCGAGCTCCTCACGCAGGCCGCGGGCTTCCGCCTCCATCCAAGCGCAGGAGTGGTGGGCAACGAGCCGTACAACCCGCTCGTCTGCGTTGGCCACATCTCGGAGGTACCGGGCGCCGTCTAGCGGGTGGAAACCTGTCTTGGCCAGGTCCGGTGAGTACCCGATGTCATGCAGGACGGCAGCTGCTTCCAGGAGCTCTGCATCTGGCCCCACAATTTCCGCGATGGCCCGAGCCCGCTGCGCCACGCCGAGGGAGTGCCGCCAACGTCGGGGAAGCGGGTCAGACAGAAGGGACTCCGCAAGCGGGTAAGCCCACTCCGTAAGCGTTGCAGTACTCAAGACTTCGAGTCCTCCTGTTGGGTTGGTACAGCCCGCACTGCGCGCCGCCTGCCCTGGCCACCCTCAGTAAGCAGACCGGCAGCTTCCAGCTGAGCTAGCGCCTTGCTAACGGTGGGGCGAGACACTCCGAGCCGGTCGCTCAGCTCCCCTTCACTAAGGAAGGCTGCCCCGGCCTCCAGGCCTTCAGCCGTGATCAGAGCCGCAATGCGCTCGGGTAGCGGCCTTCGGTCTGTCACATCCCCATCTCGGACGACGCGCCACCGAGAGCCGGGAACGGGTTCCGCAATCCCCTCCTCGTGGAGCACGCGGAAGGCTCGAAGAGCAACGCCACGCGAGACTTCGTAGGTGGACATGATCTCCGCCAGTGACGGAAGCTCTCCCATGGCCACGTCCGCCACGATCTGCGCTCTGATGCCGTCGGCGATCCTCATGTAGGTGCCACGAGGGCTGGCCTTCCCTGTCACATCATCTCCTCGCTCGCTCCTCATCACGTAGCAGTCAAGGGTCGCATTCGCTGCGCCTTGTGCCGCAACCGCCATACAAGCTGGGAGACCTAGCTGTACTCAAGTCTTGCACCTCATGAAACCGCCTTCCTCTGGTGAGCGCAGGGCTGTAAGCTCCCGTGTTCCGCTTGTGGAGGTTTGGGAGGGGTCAAGCATGAAGGACGCAGATAGGATCATTGCTCAGCTCGATGAACTCATCAAGCAGGGTGAACAGCTCACCTGCATCGACCCGGACACTTTCGAAGCCGAGCATAACTATTCACACGCCCAAACCGTTATCACTCGGATGGAGGCGGCAATACAGCGGATTAGCGCACCCGATTCTGCGTACTGGATGCAGGTCGAGCGGGCGCGCGCTCGGGTAATGAGAGGCAGGCTGGATTCCACCTCGTCGGCCGTTAAGGCTCTCCGAGACGACATCCAAGCAGGCTGGCTTAGCTCGGTCGTTGAGCTAGTACACGCCGAAACATATAGCGACTACCTGGAAATGTCGGAAGACCTACTCGGGGCTGGATACAAGGATCCGGCTGCCGTGATCGCAGGTACGTCCCTCGAAGTCCACGTGCGCGCATTGTGCGCCAAGCATGGCATTGCTATCGAACACCCCAACGGGTCGCCGAAGAAAGCGGACGCCATGAACGCCGACCTGAAGAAGTCGGGTGTTTATGACGGTTTGCAGCAAAAGCAAGTCACTGCATGGCTGGACCTACGCAACAAGGCCGCTCACGGGGACTACGGAACCTACGACGATCCTCTGGTGCGACTCTTCATCGAAGGCTTGCGCGCCTTCATTCTGAGATACCCCGCCTAAATACGCATCGCCAAATGGCACTCACTTTCAGGGAGGCGGGTCACTCCCATCGGCCCATCGACTGACCAAATCGGCTTGGATGATCAGAATTTCCGCAACTCGGGCGAGCCTGGCTGCGGGGGGGGGGGCCGTGACGCTTCCAATGGTCACGATCAGAGCCGCGTCCGCCTTGTTGATGACGAACGCCGCTCCGTCGAACTACTGAACGCATATGACGATGCCCCCTGTTCCGGCCGAGGGCGGCGGGGGTCTGGGCCGTTCGTCGCCGCCCCGAGAGGGGCAGGGCCGCCAACAATGGCCAATGACGGGCCACCCAGATCTGGTTGGAGCAGGGGTGGGAACGTGGTCTGCATAGCGGGGGGATGAGGGCACGGCTTCCTGCCAGTGAGAAGGAAGCGACGCGCGCGGGGAGCCAGATGGGGAGCCACCGGTGGCGACACAGGGCAGATTCTCCTGGACTGACCTGGACGGTGGGGAGCCAGAGGCCTTGGGGTGGAAGGGCTCCGCAGGCCCCCTTCCTGAGGCCCTGCTTACCGCTGCCTTAAGC
>NZ_JNZY01000073.1 GCF_000717655.1 Streptomyces katrae | reverse complement strand
TGCAGCAGGTGCAGATCGATGAAGAGGAGGTCGGGCTCGCCCTCGGCGCGCCGGACGACATGGTCGTCCCAGACCTTCTCCGCGAGTGTCCTACCCATCGCTTTCCCTCCGGCCGGCCGGTTGTGCCGGCGCTTTATAGAGATCTGGTGCGCCTGATCGCCCGGACCCCACGCGCCGGACGACGGCTCGGACCCAGTGGTTCGTGGACCCGCACATACAGACTCGCTGGTTCTTGGAAAAATTGAACTTGCGTTTCACAGTGTGAGACGCGAATATCGTTTCATGGACAACTCTAGCGGCGTCGGCGTTCTCGACAAGGCAGCTCTGGTACTGAGCGCACTGGAGTCCGGTCCGGCCACCCTCGCCGGGCTGGTCGCGGCGACAGGGCTCGCACGACCCACGGCACATCGCCTGGCCGTGGCACTGGAACACCACCGGATGGTGGCGAGGGACATGCAGGGCCGGTTCATCCTCGGACCGCGGCTGGCGGAGCTCGCCGCCGCGGCCGGCGAGGACCGCCTGCTGGCCACGGCGGGACCGGTACTCACCCACCTCCGTGACGTGACGGGCGAGAGCGCGCAGCTCTACCGGCGTCAGGGCGACATGCGCATCTGCGTGGCGGCCGCGGAGCGGCTTTCGGGCCTCCGGGACACCGTCCCGGTGGGCTCCACGCTCCCGATGAAGGCCGGCTCGGCCGCGCAGATCCTGATGGCCTGGGAGGAGCCCGAGCGGCTCCACCGCGGGCTGCAGGGCGCGCGCTTCACGGCGACGGCCCTGTCGGGCGTACGGCGCCGCGGCTGGGCGCAGTCGATCGGCGAGCGGGAGCCCGGCGTGGCGTCGGTCTCGGCGCCGGTGCGCGGGCCGTCGAACCGCGTGGTGGCCGCCGTGTCGGTCTCCGGGCCGATCGAGCGCCTGACCCGCCACCCGGGCCGGATGCACGCCCAGGCCGTCATCGACGCGGCCGCCCGCCTGACGGAGGCCCTGCGCCGCTCCGGCTGACCTCCCGGCCCTTCCCCACTCCCCCGGGCCCGGGGGCGCGTACGACGCCGCACACGTCCGAACACGCGCCTCCGGGCCCGCACTTGTACGGGCCCGGTACGGCCCGGTACGGGGGTGGGAGTGCGTTCGGGAACAGCGAAGAGGCCCTCCGCGACGAACGCGGAGGGCCTCTTCCGTGCGTACCCCCGACCGGATTCGAACCGGCGCTACCGCCTTGAGAGGGCGGCGTGCTAGGCCGCTACACAACGGGGGCTTGCTCTGTACTGCGCTGGGCTACCAGGACTCGAACCTAGAACAAAGGAACCAGAAACCTTCGTGTTGCCAATTACACCATAGCCCAATGTGGTCTATACCAGACCAGTACCCCCGACCGGATTCGAACCGGCGCTACCGCCTTGAGAGGGCGGCGTGCTAGGCCGCTACACAACGGGGGCCCTAGCGATCCTGCATCAAGACGTCCGGGAGCTACCCAAATGGAGATCTTGCGGGAAGGATCTGTACCCCCGACCGGATTCGAACCGGCGCTACCGCCTTGAGAGGGCGGCGTGCTAGGCCGCTACACAACGGGGGCAAAGCACTGCGTTACTACTGCACTGCGCTGGGGTACCAGGACTCGAACCTAGAATAAGGGAACCAGAAACCCTCGTGTTGCCAATTACACTATACCCCACCGAAAGTCAACCCCCTGGGGGCTTTTCTTTCGAGTGGCGCCTCCGTCCGGCCTTTCGGCCCGCTCCGGCGGCGCAGAAAGAACATTACCGGATGCCTGACCGTGCTCCAAAACGGGTATCCGAGGCCAGCAGCTCCGGGAGCCGGGCGAGCCCGGCGATCCGGTGCACGCCGACGGGGCCCGGCCCCCGTCCGCCGTCGCGGTCGAGCCAGACCGCGGTCAGCCCGGCGTCGCGGGCGCCGCGCGCATCGATCTCCGGCTGGTCCCCCACGTACGCCACGTCGCCCGGCGGCAGCCCGAGCGCCGCGCAGGCCGCCAGGAAGGCCGCTGCCTCGGGCTTGCTGATGCCCAGTTCCGCGGCGCACACGAGCACCTCGAAGCGCTCGCGCAGCCCGAGGTGGCGCAGCTTGGGGTCCTGGTTGACGGTGGAGGAGTTGGAGAGCACCCCGTGCCGGTAGCCGGCCGCGAGGGCGTCCAGTACGGGCACGACGTCGGGGAACAGCGTCCAGGCGGCCTTGTAGTGCACCACGTACCGGTCGAACCAGCCGTCGGCATCGGCCGCGCTCATCCCGGGCTCGCCGAGGAAGTCCCGTACCCGGTCGCGGCGCTGCTCCTGGAAGCCCACCTCCCCGGCGGCGAAGCGCTCCCAGTGGCGGGTGGTGATCTCCCGCCACAGCGCGAGCGCCTGCGCGGGGGACCCGTACCGCTGCGCGATGCCCTCCTCGGCGAGCCGGCGCGCGAGGCCGGCGCTGTCCGCCCCCGTGTAGTCGAACAGGGTGTCGTCGATGTCCCACAGCACGGCGCGGATCGGCATACCTCCGACGCTACGACATCGTGGGGCGCCGCCCCCGGGGTTTGCCGAAACACCTCAGGGGGCGGCGGCCGGGATCCTTCCCCGGCCGCCGCCCCCTGAGGGACACGCGGGGTTACGCGGCGAGCTTGGCCAGGGCCGCGTCGATGCGGGACAGCGAGCGGTCCTTGCCCAGGATCTGCAGGGACTCGAAGAGCGGCAGGCCGACCGTGCGGCCGGTGACGGCCACGCGGACCGGGGCCTGGGCCTTGCCGAGCTTGAGCCCGTGGGCCTCGCCGGCGGTCAGGACGGCCTGCTTGAGGGACTCGGGGTCGCTCCAGTCGGCCGCGTCCAGGCTGGCGCGGGCGGTGGTCAGGAGGGCCGCGGGCTCGCCCTTCATCGCCTTGTCCCAGGACGCCTGGTCCTCGACCGGCTCCTTGCGGAACAGGAAGTCGACGTTGGCGGTGATGTCCGACAGGACGGTCACGCGGGTCTGGGCGTACGGCGCGATGGCCGCCCAGGCCTCGGCGTCGAAGTCCTCCGCCTCCCAGTTGGCGTGCGGGGCCTGCAGCCACGGGACGCAGGCGTCCGCGAAGGCCTTCGGGTCCAGCAGGCGGATGTGGTCGGCGTTGATGGCCTCGGCCTTCTTGAGGTCGAAGCGCGCAGGGTTGGCGTTGACGTCCGGGATGTCGAACTTCGCCACCATCTCCTCGATCGAGAAGACGTCCTGGTCCTTGGAGAAGGACCAGCCGAGGAGCGAGAGGTAGTTCAGCAGGCCCTCGGGGAGGAAGCCGCGCTCGCGGTACAGGTTGAGCGAGCTCTCCGGGTCGCGCTTGGAGAGCTTCTTGTTGCCCTCGCCCATGACGTACGGCAGGTGGCCGAACTGCGGGACGCCGGTGGCGACGCCGAGCTCCATCAGCGCCTTGTAGAGCGCGATCTGGCGCGGGGTGGAGGACAGCAGGTCCTCGCCGCGGAGCACGTGCGTGATCTGCATCAGCGCGTCGTCGACCGGGTTGACGAGCGTGTACAGCGGGGCGCCGTTGGCCCGCAGGATGCCGAAGTCGGAGACGTTCTCCGGGGTGACGGAGATCTCGCCGCGGACCAGGTCCGTGAAGGTGATCGTCTCGTCGGGCATCCGGAAGCGGACGATCGAGGGGCGGTGCTCGCCCTGGTACGCCTCCAGCTGCACCCGCGTCAGCTCGCGGCAGTGGCCGTCGTAGCCGGAGGGCTTGCCGGCGGCGCGGGCGGCGGCGCGGCGCGCGTCCAGCTCCTCGGTGGTGCAGTAGCAGTCGTAGGCGTAGCCGCCGTCACGCAGGCGCTGGGCGATGTCCGCGTAGATGTCCATGCGCTCGGACTGGCGGTACGGGGCGTGCGGGCCGCCCACCTCGGGGCCCTCGTCCCAGGTGAAGCCGAGCCAGCGCAGCGAGTCGAGCAGCTGGACGTACGACTCCTCGGAGTCGCGGGCCGCGTCGGTGTCCTCGATGCGGAAGACGAACGTGCCGCCGTGGTGGCGGGCGAACGCCCAGTTGAAGAGGGCGGTCCGGACCAGGCCCACGTGGGGGTTGCCGGTCGGGGAGGGACAGAAACGTACGCGCGGGGGTACCCCCTGTTCGAGCGAAGTCGAGAGCTTGGGGGAGTTCGCGTTAGTCACGCTTGATCACCTTGTTGGTGAGAGTGCCGATGCCTTCGATGGTGACGGCGACCTCGTCGCCGACGTTGAGGGGGCCGACTCCGGCCGGGGTCCCCGTGAGGATGACGTCGCCGGGGAGCAGCGTCATGGCCTCGGTGATGTGGACGACGAGGTCCTCGATGGAGCGGACCATGTCGCTGGTGCGGCCGAGCTGGCGCTGTTCGCCGTTCACGGTGCACTGGATGGTCAGATCGCTCGGGTCGAGCTCGGTCTCGATCCACGGGCCGAGGGGGCAGGAGCTGTCGAAGCCCTTGGCCCGGGCCCACTGCTTCTCGCGCTGCTGGACATCGCGGGCGGTGACGTCGTTGGCGCAGGTGTAGCCGAGGATCACGTCCTTGACGCGCTCCTTCGGGACCTCTCGGCACATGCGGCCGATGACCACGGCGAGCTCCGCCTCGTGGTGGAGGTCCTGGGAGAAGGAGGGGTACGTGATCGGGTCGCCCGGGCCGACCACCGAGGTGGACGGCTTGAAGAAGGTGATCGGGACGTCCGGGACCTCGTTTCCGAGCTCCGCCGCGTGCTCCGCGTAGTTGCGGCCGATGGCCACGACCTTGTTCGGGAGCACGGGCGGCAGCAGCCGGACCTTGCTCAGCGGGACCTTCGTGCCCGAGAGCTCGAAGTCCGCGAACGGAATGCCCTTGATGATGTCGAGGACGAGCTCACCTTCGGCGCCGGGGGCGGTGTTGCCCTCGACCGCGCCGAACGCGACATTGCCGTCGATGGAGAACCTGGCGATGCGCACGTGTTGCGTCTGCCCCTCTGTATTTCCGCCGGCTGGAGTCTGCGTCCCCAGGCTAACGCGGCAGGCAGCGGCGCTTCGCGCTCCTTTTGCCGTGTGGCTTACTGCGCGGCGGCGACCGGCGCGTCCATCAGGATCGTGCGGCGCGGGTTCGCGGTCTGGGCGGGGAGCTCGACGGCGTGCTCCGGAGCCTCGGTCGCCTGCAGCTCCTCGGCGTCCTTGAGGTGCGCGAGGGTGGTGCGGCGGGGGTTGGCTATGTTGCGGAACATCATCGTCGTCTTCACGGTGTCTCGGGCCCTCGGCTCGGTTGTGGGGTGGGGTTGTCGGATCCGTCAACCCTGTAAAGGGCAAGGCTAAACATCCGATTCCCCGGCTCAACCGGGAAGTAATGGCCACGGCTGTGTGAGTTTGCTCACCCGTGACCAGGCAATACGGGCATAACGGACGGTTGATTTAGGGTGGCGAAACGGACATTGCGCCACTGAATCAGCCATTCCGCTCCTGATCATCTCGACTGGGACACCTTGCCAGCCGTCGCGTTTGGATGACGTAAGTCCGTTTCCTCCCGAAAGGCGGACCACATCGCGTAGTGCGGCCGTCACGGCACGTCACCGACTCCCCGGGCTGACACGCGCACCTTGTTGGAGATCCGCCACTGTGCTGGAATTCGCGGGACCGCCGCGGGAACAGCCGGCGCGCAGGTGGCGCGACACAGCGCCGCGCGCGGCGGCAAGGAGAGGGAGACGCGCCGGTCACCGACGACCACCATGGGGCCGAACTGCCCCACGACTCGACACCGTCCCACCGGTCGCCCGGCGGGACGCCTGGTCCAGAGGTTGCGACGCTAGTGCAGGGACGATTCAAGAGGGATGGCAGCGCTGCGGCGGAGCAGGAGCCGCGCGGCGGGACCGACCGTGGCTCCTCGCCCCAGCACGCCCAGAACCGCGGGCCGGCTGTCGAAGGCGCAGGCTCCGACTCCTCCGCCACGGTGAACGCGGTGAAGGGGAAGGCGCGCCTCAAGCCCCGTGGCAAGGCGAAGAGCGAAGAGCCGGCCGACAAGGACGTGGCGATACCGAAGGCCCCCAGCGGGCCCGGTTCACGCTTCGCCATGCAGAACTGGCGCATCAGCACGCGACTCGTGTCGCTGCTGACCCTGCCGGTCGTCGCCGCCACCACGCTCGGTGGCTTCCGCATCAACGACTCGCTCAACGACATCGACCAGCTGGAGCACATGCAGCTGCTGACGACGATGACCCGGCAGGCCACCAACCTGGCCGCCATGCTCCAGGAGGAGCGGGACAGGTCGGCCGGTCCGCTGTCGGCCGACAAGTCGGGCAAGCCCAACACCCTCGTCACGGGCGTCCGCGACCAGACCGACGCCGCCGCCAAGGCCTTCGCCGCCGCGACCGACAAGGTCGACGGCGCGGAGGACAAGGACGAGACCCTCAAGTCGATCCGCAACAACATCCTGCAGATCGGCCGCCAGCTCACCGGCATCGAGGAAATCCGCAAGAACGCGTACCGCAACAGCGCCCAGCAGACGGTCACCGAGTACAACGCGCTGATCGTCTCGTTGCTCTCGCTCTCCCAGGACATGGCGCAGGCCACCTCCAGCCCGGAGATGATCAAGCGTACGCGCGCCCTGGCGGCCTTCTCCTCCGCCAAGGAGTACGCCTCGATCCAGCGCGCCGTCATCGCCGCCTCGCTGCCCGACAGCGGCGCGCCCACCAACAACTTCAGCGAGAACGACCGCCTGTACGCCCTCGCCGCGCTCCGCGGCGAGAGCCAGGCGAAGAAGACCTTCGAACTCGTCTACCAGGGCAAGCCCGAGGAGCTCCTCGCGGTGCTCGGCGACGGCAACGCGGAGATCGGCAAGGCGGACCACTACACCCGCCGCGTCCTGTCGACCCAGGGTCAGTTCGCCAAGGAGACGCAGTACCGGTCCTGGATGGACTGGTACGACGCGGACGACACCAAGATCCAGGCGATGAAGCAGATCGAGCTCACCCTGCTCGAGGACATGGAGCAGAAGGCCCGCGAGCTCAAGAACTCCTCGCAGCAGGACGCCATCATCAACGGTGCCCTGATCCTCCTCGTCCTCGGTGTCTCGCTCGTCGGTGCCTTCGTCATGGCGCGGTCGATGATCCGCTCGCTGCGCCGCCTGCAGGACACCGCGACCCGGGTCGCCCAGGACCGACTGCCCGAGCTCGTCAAGCAGCTGTCCGACTCCGACCCGCAGGACGTGGACACGTCCGTGGAGTCGGTCGGCCTGCACACCCGCGACGAGATCGGCCAGGTGGCCGCGGCCTTCGACGACGTGCACCGCGAGGCCGTCCGCCTCGCCGCCGAGCAGGCCCTCCTCCGGGGCAACGTCAACGCGATGTTCACCAACCTCTCGCGCCGTTCGCAGGGCCTCATCCAGCGCCAGCTCTCGCTCATCTCCGAGCTCGAGTCGCGCGAGGCCGACCCGGACCAGCTGTCCTCGCTCTTCAAGCTCGACCACCTCGCGACCCGTATGCGCCGTAACGGCGAAAACCTCCTCGTCCTCGCGGGCGAGGAGCCGGGCCGCCGCTGGACCCGCCCCGTCCCGCTCGTCGACGTGCTCCGTGCCGCGGCGTCCGAGGTGGAGCAGTACGAGCGCATCGAACTGGCGTCGGTGCCCGGCACCGATGTCGCCGGCCGCGTCGTCAACGACCTCGTGCACCTGCTCGCCGAGCTGCTGGAGAACGCCACGTCGTTCTCCTCCCCGCAGACCAAGGTCAAGGTCACCGGTCACGCGCTGCCCGACGGCCGCGTGCTCGTGGAGATCCACGACACCGGTATCGGCCTCTCCCCGGAGGACCTCGCCGCGATCAACGAGCGGCTCGCGTCGCCGCCGACCGTGGACGTCTCCGTCTCCCGCCGCATGGGCCTGTTCGTGGTCGGCCGCCTGTCCCTGCGACACGGCATCCGCATCCAGCTGCGCCCGTCCGACTCGGGCGGTACGACGGCCCTCGTCATGCTGCCGGTGGACGTCGCCCAGGGCGGCAAGAAGCCGGGTCCGATGCCGGGCCAGGGCGGTCAGGGCGCTCCCGGCGGTCCGGGCTCCGGCGGCCAGCAGGGCATGCCGGGTGCTTCCGCGCAGGGTTCCGTCCCGGGCGGCGGCGCACGCCAGCCCGTGGGCGCCGGCCCGCAGCGCGGCCAGGTGTACGGCGGCGGCCAGCGTGCCGCGCTGCCGGGACGCGACGGCGGTCCGCAGGGCGGTCCCGGTGCCCGTCCGCAGCAGGGCGGCACCGGCGGGCGTCCGCAGGGCGGTCCGGGCATGTCCGGGATGCCGGGCGCTCCGACCGGCCAGGGCCAGGGTGCCTTCGGCGGCGGTGCCCCGCTGCCGGGCCGCGGTCCGGCCGGCGCTCCCCCGTCGCGTCCGATGTCCGCGCCCACGGCCTCCGGCCAGGCCGGGTTCCCGCAGGGCAACGGCTTCGAGCGGCCGCAGACGCCGCAGCAGCCCGCCCCCACGGGCCCGGTTCCCTCGGCCCAGGCGCCCGCCGCCCCGGCTCCGCGCGGCAACCGTCCGCAGCTGCCGCCGCGCGGTGGCGCCCCCCGTCCGGAGCTTCCGGGCGCGGGCGGCGGTCCCGCCGGGATCCCGCAGACCACCAGCTGGGGCGCCGACCAGGCGCGCAGCGGCGGCCAGGAGGTCCCGCGCGGCCACGACGAGCTCTCGGGCCCCGGTTCGACGGCGGAGTTCCCCCGCCCGGACTTCAACGCCCCGCGCCCGCCGGCCGGCAACAGCACCACCGGGCAGTTCGAGCGCCCGGAGCTGCGCGGTCCGGCGGACCCGTCCACCACGGGCCAGTTCGCCCGACCGGACTACCAGGCCCCGCGGCCCGGCGGCCCCGGAGTCGGCGGATACGCCCAGCAGCAGCCCCAGGCCCCGCAGTTGCCGCAGGTCTCCCAGCCGGAGGCGCTGCCGCCGGCCCCGAGCACCGGCAACGAGCGCAGCCCGATCTTCGACACCCTGGAGTCGAACTGGTTCCACCAGGAGGGCCAGCAGTCCTCCGGTCAGGCGCCGGCCGTACCCCAGCAGCAGTCCGCCCCGGCTCCGGCTCCCCAGCAGCGCCCGCAGCAGCCGCTGCCGCAGCGCGGCCAGGAGCCCGCGGCCGAGCCCGCCCAGGCGGCGAACGGCAGCTCGCCGACCGTCAGCTGGCGGTCCTCGCCGAACGACGAGCTGATGCGGCAGGCCGAGCGCGTGCGCCAGCCCGCCGCCGGCGGCATCACCACCTCGGGGCTGCCCCGCCGAGTACCACGGGCGAACCTCGTGGCCGGCACCGCGCAGCAGCAGGCCGACGCACAGACCGGCCCGCAGGTCTCGCGAGCTCCGGACGACGTCCGCGGCCGTCTGACCAACCTCCGACGGGGTATCCAGCAGGGGCGTCAGGCCGGCAACAACGGCCCGGCGACCGGCGATGAGCCAGGCGGCACAGAACCTGAACTGGTTGATCACCAACTTCGTGGACAACACCCCCGGGGTGTCCCACACGGTGGTGGTCTCCGCCGACGGCCTCCTTCTGGCGATGTCCGAGGGCTTTCCCCGGGACCGCGCCGATCAGCTGGCGGCCGTGGAGCCTCCCGCATCTTCGAGGGTGGCGCCGTCAACCAGACCGTCGTCGAGATGGACCGGGGATTCCTCTTCCTCATGTCCGTCTCGGACGGATCCTCGCTGGCCGTACTCGCACACCCCGAATGCGACATCGGCCTCGTCGGCTACGAGATGGCCCTCCTCGTGGACCGCGCCGGCAGCGTCCTCACCCCGGACCTGCGCGCGGAGCTGCAGGGAAGCCTGCTCATCTGACGCCACATCTCCCGGCCGGACGGTACTTCCGGCCGGGAGACCGGGGCTCCGGCCCCGGAACCCAGTACCACCGCCAGGCCGTCATACCGTCCCCCCACCGGCCGCCCCGTCAGACGGCACGCTGACCACTGCTGTCCAGCCCGGAGGATCAATGACCCCGCCCCCCGCCTACTCCGATTCGTACGGCGATTCGTCGTACTCGGAAGGCGACCAGCCGCTCGTTCGCCCGTACGCGATGACCGGCGGACGGACCCGGCCGCGCTACCAGCTCGCCATAGAGGCGCTGGTCAGCACCACGGCCGATCCGATGCACCTGTCCGGCCTGCTTCCCGAGCACCAGCGCATCTGCACGCTGTGCCGCGAGGTCAAGTCGGTCGCGGAGGTCTCCGCACTGCTGTCGATGCCGCTCGGTGTCGCCCGGATCCTCGTCGCCGACCTGGCCGAGGCCGGAATGGTGGCCATGGACTTCGGCCGCATCACCCTGGACCAGGACCTGATCCTGTACCTCTTCGGTACCCCCGGTCAGGACCGGTTCTGGTTCATGTGGGACGACCTCGTCCGGGGCGCCATCGGTGCCATCGTGCTCGTCGACACCCGCCGCCTCGCCGACTGCTTCCCCGCGGTCGACTACTTCGAGAACAGCGGCCTGCCGTTCGTCGTGGCCCTCAACGGCTTCGAGGGACACCAGCCGTACACCCCCGAGGAAGTCCGCGAGGCCCTGCAGATCGGCCCGGACGCTCCGATCATCACCACCGACGCCCGCCACCGCGCGGACGCCAAGAGCGCGCTCATCACGCTGGTCGAGCACGCCCTCATGGCCCGACTCAAGTAACACGATTCGCGTCACGCGGCTCAAGGGGCACCACTCAAGTACCACGGGTTCTTCACAACGTGATAGGGCGGGCTGTGTCATAGGACACGGCCCGCCCTCTCGGTTCATAACGTTTCGACAGAGAATTGCCGCGAGTTGGACACAGGGTGCGGTCGGCCGGTGCCGCTGCGCGCACGAATGACTCCATTTTTGCTGCCGCTCGCTCTTTATGTCCGATTTATGCGGGACATAAGTCTCTTGGAACGGCTGATTCCAACTGTTTGGAACACGGCCGTTCACCGTGCTGGAATTCAACTAACTAGCTAGTAGCACCGCCGGAAGGTTGTTGGTCGAGTGAGGCGAAGCAACTCGAGCCCCGCGGATGAACCCGCGCGCGGCAACTTCACCCCGCCGCAGCGCGCGGCCGCGTCGCCCGTCGACGTACCCGTGGACCCACCGGCGAAGAGCGGCAGCACCAGCAGGTTCGCACCCCGTAACTGGCGCGTGCCGACCAAGCTGAACGCCATCCTGCTCGTACCCGTCCTCGTCGGACTGGTCATGGGCGGCTTCCAGGTGAAGGGCTCCCTAGACAGCTGGAACGAGGCCAAGGACGCCGAGAAGACGGCCCGCATCGTCCAGGCGGCGGCCGAATACGGCCAGGCCCTCCTCAACGAGCGCGACCTGACGGCCGAACCTCTCCTTCGGGGCGACGCCAACAACGCGGTCGTCGCGAAGGCCCGGGACGCCACGGACCTGGCCAAGGAAAGGTTCGCCCAGGCCTCCAAGGACCTGCCCTCGAACGCGAACCAGGGGCTGGCGCGCCGCCTCGAGCTCTTCCGCCAGGAGGAGCCCAAGCTCGCGGCCGTCCGGCAGACGGCGTACACCGCGCAGGAGACGGACAAGAAGAACCCGCCCAGCGCGAACGGTCCGATCCCGACCGAAGAGGGGTACGTGCTGGTCCAGCACTACCTCATGACGTTCTCCAATGAACTCGGCCTGGGCACCGGCAACGTCACCAGCTACGGCCGCATGGTCTACGCGGTCGAGCTGGCCAAGGCCGCCAACTCGCTCCAGCGCTCCGTCGGCACCCACCTGCTGGTCCGGCCCAACGAGAACGAACAGGTCCGCAAGGCCCAGCTCGTGGCCTTCTCCTCCTACGCCTACCTCGAGGAAATCGCCATCGGCGAGTACGTCGCGGCCGGCACCGAGGACGACGTGGCCCGCCTCAAGGAGGTCATGGGCAAGAAGTCGCAGGAGGGCGCCGCCAAGCTCGCTGCCGCCAAGCAGCAGGCCGAGCAGGCCGGCACCGTCTTCAAGGCTCCGCCCATGGTGAACGGTTCCGCGCTCACCGGCATGACCGAGGCGATAGCCGGCGGCGGCGACAAGAACAAGCTCGCCGCGAACGGCACCACGCCCCAGGCCTGGCAGGCTGCGGCCACCGCCAAGTTCGAGGGCTACGCCGAGATCGAGAAGGACCTCCTCGCCAAGGCCGTCGACGACTCAGTCGCGGTCTCCGACGAGGCCCGCAACGATGCCATCTGGACCGGCGCCGTCGTGGTCGTGGCCCTGCTCGCCGCCTTCATCCTGGCCGGCATGATGGCCCGCTCGATGAGCCGCTCGATGCGCCGCCTGCGCTCCGCCGCGTTCGACGTCGCCGAGCAGCGCCTGCCGATGCTCGTCGACCAGCTCTCGCGCACCGACCCGGGCAAGGTCGACACCCGTGTCGCCCCGATCCCGATCAACTCCCAGGACGAGATCGGCGAGGTCGCCCGCGCCTTCGACCAGGTCCACCGGGAAGCGGTCCGGCTCGCCGCCGAGCAGGCGCTCCTGCGAGGGAACGTCAACGCGATCTTCACGAACCTCTCGATGCGCAACCAGTCGCTGATCGAGGGCCAGCTGACCCTCATCACCGACCTGGAGAACAACGAGGCCGACCCGGACCAGCTGGAGAACCTCTTCCGCCTGGACCACCTGGCCACCCGTATGCGCCGCAACGGCGAGAACCTCCTCATCCTCGCGGGTGAGGAGCCGGGCCGCCGCTGGGACCAGCCGGTCCCCCTCGTCGACGTCCTGCGCGCCGCCTCCTCCGAGGTGGAGCAGTACGAGCGCATCGAGCTCTCGGGCGTCTCCGAGGCCGAGATCCACGGCCAGGCCGTGACCGACCTCGTGCACCTGCTCGCCGAGCTCCTGGAGAACGCCACCACGTTCTCCTCCCCGCAGACCAAGGTCCGCGTCAACGCCACGCGTCTGCCCGACGGCCGCGTCATGGTCGAGATCCACGACAAGGGCATCGGCCTCACCGCCGAGGACTTCGCGGACATCAACCACAAGCTGGCCAACCCGCCGACGGTGGACGCCGCGATCTCCCAGCGCATGGGTCTGTTCGTGGTCGGCCGGCTGGCGGACCGCCACAGCATCCGGGTCCAGCTGCGCCCCTCGGGCGAGGCCGCCGGCACCACGTCGCTGGTCATGCTGCCCGACGCGATCACCCATGGTGGTGGTGGCGAGGGGATCCCGGACGACGACTTCACGGTGTCCTCGATGATCCCTCAGCAGTCGGCCCAGCAGGCCGTGCCGATGCGTACGGCGGCCGAGCTCGGCTTCGACGACTCCAGGTACGAAGCCAGAGGGGTCGACGCCCAGGGCGGCGACGCCGCCGGGCTCAACCCGGTCGGCCGCTCCCTGGCCCAGCAGGAGCGCAGAGCCGCGCTCGAGGCCCAGGTCTACGGGCAGGAACAGCAGGCCGGGTACTCCGAGCAGGAGTATGCGGAACCGCAGCCGGAGCACGGGTACCAGCAGTACCAGGAGTACGAGCAGCAGCCCGAGCAGGGTTACGACACCTCGTACGACTCCCAGCAGGCCCACGGGGCCCAGCAGGGCTACGAGGCGTACCCGCAGCAGGACTACACCTATCCGGAAGCCGGCTACCAGGATCGGCAGCAGGGCGCCCAGGCGTACGACGGCGGCTACGGATCCCGGTCCCAGCAGGCAGAGTGGCCCGAGCAGAACACCTACTCCGGCGGCTACCAGCAGGGGTACGGGACCGAATCGGAACCCCAGGCCGCTCCCGAACCCGCCCCGGAGCGCGTAGGCTTCGACCGTCCGGGCGCCGCTGCCGACACCGGCCACGAAGTGACCGGAGCGGGCCTGCCGCGCCGCGGCAGCCAGCAGCAGTGGCAGCCGGCACAGAAGGAAGCGGAGTCCACCGGATCCCTCTTCGAGCAGCGGCCGCCGCGACAGCAGCAGCCCGCCGCCCCGGAGCGGGACGAGGAAGGCAGCAACGACTGGCGCTCGAACAACGACGAGCGCTGGCAGCAGGCCGCAAAACTCCGTGAGCCGAAGGCGGGCGGGGTCACCCCGTCCGGACTCCCTCGGCGCGTGCCCAAGGCCAACCTGGTCGAGGGCGCGGCGGAGACGACCCCGCAGGGCGGCCCCCAGGTCTCCCGCGCACCGGAGGACGTCCGCGGCAGGTTGAGCAATCTGCGGCGCGGTGTCCAGCAGGGACGCAGCGCGGGTTCTGAGCAGTCAAGTAACAGCTATGACCAGGGATGAGCCAGGCGGCACAGAACCTGAACTGGTTGATCACCAACTTCGTGGACAACACCCCCGGGGTGTCCCACACGGTGGTGGTCTCCGCCGACGGCCTTCTTCTGGCGATGTCCGACGGATTCCCGCGCGACCGCAGCCTCCCGCATCTTCGAGGGTGGCGCCGTCAACCAGACCGTCGTCGAGATGGACCGGGGATTCCTCTTCCTCATGTCCGTCTCGGACGGATCCTCGCTCGCGGTGCTCGCGCACCCCGAGTGCGACATCGGCCTCGTGGGCTATGAGATGGCCCTCCTTGTGGACCGAGCAGGCAGTGTCCTCACTCCGGAACTGCGTTCGGAGCTGCAGGGAAGTCTTCTCAACTAGCAAACAGGCAGTGCGTTTCGCGTCATCGCACCATAGGGTGCGGTGGCGCGGTTCCACAGGGAGTACTGCGTTCTTGGAGTCGGAGGAGGAAACGTGACAACACCCGGAGGTCATCCTTATGGCGGCGCGCAGCAGCCGCAGGGTGGGCAGCACGACCAGAACCGCTTCAACTTTCCCTCCGCTCCCAGCCGGCCCGTGCCGGAGCAGAACCCCTACCAGCAGCCGTACGGCCAGCCCCAGCAGGCCCAGCCGCCTCACCGGCCTCCGCAGCAGCCCCATCGTGGGTCGCCGCAGGCCCCGAAGGCACACAACCCGCTGGTGCGTCCGTACGCAATGACCGGCGGCCGTACCCGGCCGCGCTACCAGCTCGCCATCGAGGCGCTGGTCAGTACCACGGCCGATCCCGCGCGGCTGCAAGGGCAGTTGCCCGAGCACCAGCGCATCTGCCGCCTGTGCCAGGAGATCAAATCCGTCGCGGAGATCTCGGCACTTCTCTCCATTCCTCTTGGTGTCGCCCGAATCCTCGTCGCCGACCTGGCGGAGGCGGGCCTTGTCGCCATTCACCAGCCCGGCGGCGACGAGTCTGCCGGCGGCCAGCCAGATGTGACACTGCTCGAAAGGGGGACTTCGGCCGCATCACCCTGGACCAGGACCTGATCCTGTACCTCTTCGGTACCCCCGGTCAGGACCGGTTCTGGTTCATGTGGGACGACCTCGTCCGCGGCGCCATCGGTGCCGTCGTCCTCGTCGACACCCGCCGCCTCGCCGACTGCTTCCCCGCGGTCGACTACTTCGAGAACAGCGGCCTGCCGTTCGTCATCGCCCTCAACGGCTTCGACGGGCATCAGCCGTACACGCCGGAGGAAGTCCGCGAGGCCCTGCAGATCGGCCCGGACGCACCGATCATCACCACCGACGCCCGCCACCGCGCGGACGCCAAGAGCGCGCTCATCACGCTCGTCGAGCACGCCCTCATGGCCCGCCTGCGGTAGGCCTCCCCGTCCAGCGCGAACGCCGGGATCCCCTTCCACAGGGATCCCGGCGTTCCGTTTTTTCCCCGCACGGGGCAGGCCCCGGTCCGCGGCCCGTTGTGGGATCGTCTCGTCGGCCCGGTCTGCGAGCGGCGGGTTCCGAGGTGATGGGATGTCCGTGACCCGCGGCGACGCGTACGGCGTTCCACGAGAGCCGGCAGGACGGGTCCGCGCGGTCCGCCCGGCGCGTGCCGCCGCGGGATCGACGGGGACCGGGGCGGCGAGTCCGCCCTGCGCATCCCGCCGGAGTCGTTCCTCAGGCGGGACCTCTCCCGGCCGCTGCGGCCGGACGCCCGGCGCTTCGGCCTGGCCGTGCCCCTGGAGGCGAGTGACCCGGGACTGACACCCGCCCGGGCACGGCGAAGCCCCCGTCCGTACGCGGCGTACGGACGGGGGCTTCGTACAGGGACTAGCCCTGCCAGCTGTGCGGGGCGCGGAAGCCGGGGGTGCGTTCCAGGCGGCGCCAGCGGGCCTGGGAGCCGATGCGGTGCACCGAGGGCTCCTGCGGGGTGGCCGCGGCGCGGGCCAGCAGGATCGCGGTGATCGCGGCCAGCTCCTCGGGGGCGGCGTTGCCCTTCTCGACGCGCAGCAGGGTGTCGGCAGTCTTGCTCATGGGTGGCAGGTCTCCTTCGCTGGTTACTGCGGCGGGTTGCCGTGCTTGCGGGACGGCAGGTCGGCGTGCTTGCTGCGGAGCATCGCCAGTGCGCTGATCAGGGTTTCGCGGGTCTCCGCCGGGTCGATGACGTCGTCGACGAGACCGCGTTCGGCGGCGTAGTACGGGTGCATCAGCTCGGCCTTGTACTCCTTGACCATGCGCGCGCGCATCGCCTCGGGGTCCTCGGCCTCCGCGATCTGCTTGCGGAAGATGACGTTCGCGGCGCCCTCGGCGCCCATGACCGCGATCTCGTTGGTCGGCCAGGCGTACGTGATGTCCGCGCCGATGGACTGGGAGTCCATGACGATGTACGCGCCGCCGTAGGCCTTGCGCAGGATCAGCGAGATCCGCGGGACCGTGGCGTTGCAGTACGCGTACAGGAGCTTGGCGCCGTGGCGGATGATGCCGCCGTGCTCCTGGTCGACGCCCGGCAGGAAGCCGGGGACGTCCAGCAGCGTGATGATCGGGATGTTGAAGGCGTCGCACATCTGGACGAAGCGCGCGGCCTTCTCGGAGGCCTCGATGTCCAGGACGCCGGCGAGGTGGCCGGGCTGGTTGGCGACGATGCCGACGACCTGGCCGTCGAGCCGGGCCAGAGCGCAGATGATGTTGCGGGCCCAGCGCTCGTGGATCTCGAGGACGTCGCCTTCGTCGACGAGCTCCTCGATCACCTTGAGCATGTCGTACGGGCGGTTGCCGTCCGCGGGGACCAGGTCCAGCAGGACGTCCGAGCGCCGGTCGGCGGGGTCGGAGGTCTCGTGGACCGGCGGGTTCTCCCGGTTGTTGGAGGGCAGCATCGAGATGAGGTAGCGCACCTCGGAGATGCAGGTCTCCTCGTCGTCGTACGCGAAGTGCGCGACGCCGGAGGTCTCTGCGTGCACGTCGGCGCCGCCGAGGCCGTTCTGGGAGATCTCCTCACCGGTGACGGCACGGACGACGTCGGGGCCGGTGATGAACATCTGCGAGGTCTCGCGGACCATGAACACGAAGTCGGTCAGGGCCGGCGAGTACGCGGCGCCGCCGGCGCACGGGCCCAGCATGACCGAGATCTGCGGGATGACACCCGAGGCCTTGGTGTTGCGCTGGAAGATGCCGCCGTAGCCGGCGAGCGCGGAGACGCCCTCCTGGATGCGGGCGCCGGCGCCGTCGTTCAGGGAGACCAGCGGAGCACCGGCCGCGATGGCCATGTCCATGATCTTGTGGATCTTCGTGGCGTGGGCCTCGCCCAGGGCGCCGCCGAAGATGCGGAAGTCGTGCGCGTAGACGAAGACCGTGCGGCCCTCGACCGTGCCCCAGCCTGTGATGACGCCGTCGGTGTACGGCTTCTTGCCCTCGAGGCCGAAACCGGTCGCCCGGTGGCGGCGCAGCTGCTCGACCTCCTTGAAGGAACCCTCGTCGAGCAGCAGCGCGATGCGCTCGCGCGCGGTCAGCTTGCCCTTGGCGTGCTGCGCCTCGGTCGCCCGGTCACTGGGTCCACGCCGCGCCTGCTCACGCAGGGAGTGCAGCTCGGCCACGCGCCCGCGGGCGTCCGTCGGCTCGCTCGGAGTCTGGTCCACAACGGTCATGTATCGACCTTACGAAGCGGTCGAAGAAAAACCTCCGTTGGTTCCACACAGTCTCGGGTGTGTTCCGCTGTCCGGCCCGGACAGAACCGCCACGTGATGCGCGGACACCACCAGGCGGGACGGCCCTCCTTTGTGGAGTGTCCACAAATCGGCGTGACATGGCCCCGGAATGTTGAAATTTGAACGGAATGGGTCTAGCGTCGTTCTCGTTGAAAGTTCAACCAACACCGAGCAGGGCACCCCCCAAGGAGCAGATCATGGGTCTCTTCACCCGCCGCAGCCAGGACACCACCACCAGCGCCGCCGTCGCCACTCTCGAGGTGGACCCGGCCCTGGCCGCCCTCACCGGCGACTACGTCATCGACGCCGCCCACAGCAGCATCGGCTTCACCGTCCGCCACGCGATGGTGACCAACGTCCGCGGCAGCTTCGCCGACTACGCCGGCACCCTGCAGCTGGACGGCAGCGACCCGGCCCGCTCCGCCGCCTCCCTCGAGGTGAAGGTCGCCTCCGTGGACACCGGCATCGCCGACCGCGACGGCCACCTGCGCAGCGCGGACTTCTTCGACACGGAGTCCTTCCCGCTGATGACCTTCCGCTCCACCGAGGCGGCCCAGCTCGGCGGCGACAAGTACCGCATCACCGGCGAGCTGACGATCAAGGACGTGACCCGCCCGCTCTCCATCGACCTGGAGTTCAACGGCTCGGCCACCGACGTCTACGGCAACGAGCGCGTCGGCTTCGAGGGCTCCGCCGAGATCCTGCGCTCCGACTGGGGCCTGACCTGGAACGCCGCGCTGGAGGCCGGCGGCGTCATGGTCAGCGACAAGGTGAAGCTGACCTTCGACATCTCGGCCATCAAGCAGGCCTGACCCGCCTGACCCAGCGCCGGGGCCGGGGGCGGTTCTAGAAGCCGCCCCCACCGTCGAAGCCGCCGCCTCCGTCGAACCCACCGCCGCCGCCGAAGTCCCCTCCCCCGAAGTCGGAGGAGTTGAAGTCGGCGCCGGAGTAGTCCCCGCCGTCGTAGCCGCCCATGTCGGAGGCGTAGGCGGGGCTCGACATCATCGAGCCGAGCAGCGTGCCCACGAGCAGGCCGGGCAGGATGCCGCCGCCGAAGTATCCGCCCGCCCAGGGGCCGTACGCCGGGCCTGCGTCGTAGTACGGGCGCGGCCCGTACGCGGTGTCGACCGTGCGGACCATCGGGTCCTTGCCCTCGCGCAGGCGGACGGCGTCCGCCGCACACACGGGGACGGTACGCGCCGCCCCGCCGGCCGGCGCCCAGTCGGCGTCCTCCATACTCGGCCCGTGCCGCGGGTCGAAGAAGCAGGGCGAACGGCGTTCGGGCAGCGGCCTGCCCTCACGGCGGGCGTCGAGGCTCGCCAGCGCGAACCGGCCGTCCTCCAGGGACTGGGTGACTCCCCTGACCTCATCGGGGTGCCGGACCGAGGCCATGATGTCCTTGGCCTTCTCGTACGAGTCGAGGCCCTTTTCGTAGTCCGCCCGCATGGCGTCGTCCGCGCCGGGCTCACCGGGGTGGAAGTCCAGCCGGTCGAGTTCCTCGCCGAACGCGGTGATGTCCTCGTCGACGACCACGCGCAGCTTCTCGATGGCCTCGCGCTCCGCCTCTTCCTTCTTCTTGCGGTTCCGGCGCACCAGCGCGTACGCACCGCCGCCGCCGATCGCGGCCACCGCGCCGAGCGTGATCAGCCCGCCTACCGGGGCTCCGCCGCCGCTGCCGGAGTCGCCCCAGGAGGCCGGGGCTCCGCCCTTGGCCTGGGCCAGGGCCTGGTCCACGAAGTTGTTCAGCTGCGTGCCCGCGTCCACGGGCCCGCCGGCCTTCACGGCATCGGTCAGGTTGCGGACGGCGTTGGTGGGCATGACCGCCCGGTCGGCACCCGCGTTGAAGCCGTCGCCGAGCCGGATCGCGTAGAGCCCGGTGATGCCCGTCTCGGCCCGGACCGTACGCAGCACGCTGTCGGCCGGGAACTCCGCGGTGGCCGGCAGCACGGCGACGAACACCGGCTTCCCGGCATCCTTGATCTTCTTCGCCAGTGCGTCCGCCTGGGCCTTCGGCAGCTGCGCCTCGGCGCGGGGGTCCACGTAGACCGGGCCCTGCTTGAGGGCCTCCGCCACGGCAGCGGGTCCGGTGGCCGCCGATGCCTGCGGCGCGGCCACGAGGGCGGTCGCGGACAGGGCCAGCAGCAGACCGGCCAGCAGCCGGCCGGAACGTACGGGTATCAGCCTGGTCCTCATGTCCCCGACGCTACCGGAACCGCCGCTTTCCTGTGTGAACAGGACATAAACCCCACCCCCCTGCGTCCCCGTCCCGGGGGCAGGGGGGTGGGGTGAGTCCGGCTCGGCTACTCGGCGGGTTCCACGCCGGCGTGGAGGAGCCCGTAGGTGATGGCGTCCTCCAGGGCCTGCCAGGACGCGGCGATCACGTTGGGGGCCACGCCCACCGTCGACCACTCGCGGCTGCCGTCCGTCGTGGCGATCAGGACGCGGGTCGTGGACTCCGTGCCGTGCTTGCCCTCCAGGATGCGGACCTTGTAGTCGATCAGCTCGAACTTGGCCAGCTGGGGGTAGAAGCGCTCCAGTGCGACCCGCAGCGCCCGGTCCAGGGCGTTGACCGGGCCGTTGCCCTCCGCCGTGGCGACGATCCGCTCGCCCTTGGCCCACAGCTTGACCGTGGCCTCGTTGGCGTGGGTGCCGTCCGGGCGGTCCTCGACGATGGCCCGCCAGGACTCCGTACGGAAGTACTTGCGGGCGCGGCCCTCGACCTCCGCACGCAGCAGCAGCTCGAAGGAGGCGTCGGCGGCCTCGTACGTATAACCCGAGAGCTCCCGCTCCTTGACCCGCTCGACGACCCGGGACACCAGCGCGCGGTCCCCGCCGAGGTCGACGCCGAGCTCCTTGCCCTTGAGCTCGATGGAGGCGCGCCCGGCCATGTCGGAGACCAGCATCCGCATGGTGTTGCCGACCCGCTCCGGGTCGATGTGCTGGTACAGGTCCGGGTCGACCTTGATGGCCGAGGCGTGCAGGCCCGCCTTGTGGGCGAAGGCCGAGACGCCGACGTACGGCTGGTGCGTGGACGGGGTCAGGTTCACGACCTCGGCGATGGCGTGCGAGATGCGGGTCATCTCGGCGAGCGCACCGACGGGCAGCACCTGGCGCCCGTACTTGATCTCCAGCGCGGCGACGACGGGGAAGAGGTTGGCGTTGCCGACCCGCTCGCCGTAGCCGTTCGCCGTGCACTGCACGTGCGTGGCGCCGGCGTCGACGGCGGCCAGGGTGTTGGCGACGGCGCAGCCGGTGTCGTCCTGGGCGTGGATGCCCAGGCGCGCCCCGGTGTCGGCGAGTACGGTCGCGACGGTCGCCGTGACCTGGGCCGGCAGCATGCCGCCGTTGGTGTCGCAGAGGATGACGACGTCGGCGCCGGCCTCGTGGGCGGTGCGCACGACGGACTTCGCGTACTCGGCGTTGGCCCGGTAACCGTCGAAGAAGTGCTCGCAGTCGACGAAGACGCGGCGGCCCTGGGCGACCAGGTGGGAGACCGTGTCCCGGACCATCTCCAGGTTCTCGTCCAGCGTGGTGCGCAGGGCGAGCTCGACGTGCCGGTCGTGGGACTTGGCGACCAGGGTGATCACCGGGGCCCCCGACTCGAGCAGGGCCCGCACCTGCGGGTCCTCGGCGGCCGAGCCGCCCGCCCGCCGCGTCGCGCCGAAGGCGACCAGCTGGGCGTGCTTGAAGTCGATCTCGGCCCGGGCGCGGGCGAAGAACTCGGTGTCGCGGGGATTGGCACCCGGCCAGCCGCCCTCGATGAAGCCCACTCCGAAGTCGTCCAGGTGCCGCGCGATCGTCAGCTTGTCGGCGACGGTGAGGTTGATGCCCTCACGCTGGGCGCCGTCGCGCAGGGTGGTGTCGAAGACGTGGAAGCCATCGTCGGGACCCTGGGCCGGCACTGTCGCCTCTGTCGTCGTCATGCTGATCTGACTCCTGTCGGATGAGTGGTTCCGGATACCCGCCCCAGGGCAGGCCGCCGCCACTGCCCCCATCATCCCGCGCAGTGCGTTCCCGGCAGGAATGGAGCCGGGAAACGAAAAGACCTCTCGCGGGTGCGAGAGGTCTGCGCGCGGGTCTGAGGCACGATGGCCGCTTCCGCGAAGGTTTTCCACGGTTCAGCGGCCACTGCGGACCGGCGCGCTGCTGTCCATAATCATGAGCTGAGCAGGCACATCCGCAGTGTGTCATACCGTCTCACCGCAAGAGCGGCGCGTCTCACGATACGAGAGACTCGTCGAGGAATTCCGAGACGTGGGCCAGGATGTCCGCCCGCCCCATCCCGGGCAGGCCGACGGCGACCTGGATGCTGAACCCGTCGAGCAGGGCCCGCAGCCGGGCGCCGAAGCGGTCGGGGTCCACGGGCCGGAACTCCCCCCGGGAGACGCCCTCGGCGAGCAGGGCGACCAGGTCGCGGTGCCAGGCGCCCTCGATGGCGGCCTGGCGGTCGCGTTCCTGCGGGCCGGCGTTCTGCGAGCGGTTCCAGACCTCCAGCCACAGGGTCCAGTGCGGGTCCCGGGCCTCCTCGGGCACGTACAGGTCCACGTACGCCTGCAGGCGCTCGCGCGCCGGGCCGCGGCGGGACAGCAGGGCCCGCCGCTTCGCGCCCAGGGCCGCCTCGCTCCACTCCAGCGTCTGCAGCAGGAGCTCGTCCTTGCTGCCGAAGTAGTAGAGGAGGTGACCGCTGCTCATGCCGACCTGGCGGCCCAGCCCGGCCATGGTCAGGCCCTCCAGGCCGCGCTCGGCGATCGTGGCCATGGCGGCGACGAGTACGTCCTCGCGCGGCGGCGCGTTCTTCCGCACCGCGCGTACTCCACCCGCCGCCATGGGCCACTCCTTCGTCGATCCGCCTCGGGTCAGACCTTCGGCTGCTGCTGGGTGATGCAGTGGATACCGCCACCCCCGGCGAAAATCGTACGTGCGTCAACCAGCGTCACGGTCCGCTCGGGGAACAGGCCGCGGAAGATCTCGGCGGCCTCCTCGTCGCGCGGGTCGTCGAAGGAGCACAGCACGACGCCGCCGTTGCACAGGTAGTGGTTGATGTAGGAGTAGTCCACCCACTCACCGTCCTCCTCCAGCACGGTCGGCGCCGGGATCTCCACGACCTCCAGCTGCCGGCCCCGTGCGTCGGTGGACGCGCGCAGGATGGCTGCGATGGTCTTGCAGCGCTCGTGGTCCGGGTGGGCGGGGTCGGGCTGGGTGTGGACCATCACCACGCCGGGGCGGGCGAAGGCGGCCACGATGTCGACGTGGCCCTGCGTGCCGTAGGTGCCGTAGTCGCCGGCCAGGCCGTACGGGAGCCAGATCGCCTTGGTGGTGCCGAGGTGGGCGTGGATCTCCTCCTCTACCTGCTGGCGGGTCCAGTCGGGGTTGCGCCCGGCGCCGAGCTGCACGGTGTCGGTGAGGAGCACGGTGCCCTCGCCGTCGACGTGGAGGGCGCCGCCCTCGTTGACCAGCGGGGTGCTGTACGTACGGGTGCCGGCGAGGTCGGAGACGTGCCGGGCGATCTTGGAGTCGTGCTCCCAGCGGGCCCACTCCTGGGCGCCCCAGCCGTTGAAGGTCCAGTCCACGGCGGCCAGCTCGCCGGCCCCGTTGGTGACGAAGGTCGGGCCGATGTCGCGCATCCAGGCGTCGTCGAGCTCGCGCTCCACCAGCTGTACGCCGTCGCCGACGATCGCGCGGGCGCTCCCCGCGTCACCGGGCGAGACGACCAGGGTCACCGGCTCGTACGAGCGGACCGCGCGGGCGACGGCGCCCCAGGCCTCGCGGGCCTCGGCGAGCTCCTGCTCGTTGGTGAAGGTCGGGTTGGGGCTGGGCCAGGCCATCCAGGTGCGCTCGTGGGGCATCCACTCGGCGGGCATCCGGAATCCGTGGGCGGCGGGCTTGTCGGGCTGTGCAGTCATGGCAGGGGGTCCTTACGGGCTTTACAAGCTGTGCCGGTTTGCGAGCTGTGCCGGTTACAGGAAGTACAGGCGGTTGAGGGAGACCGAGTCGGCCGCTTCGGAGCGAAGCGGGTCGCCGTCGAGGGTGACGAGCCCGCTGCGCGCGTCCACGTCGACCGCGCCCACCCGGGAGTTGAGGAGGAGGTTCCCCGGGCCGATGCCGCGGGTGCCGCGGACGGCGACCCGGCGGCGCCGGGTCGGCATCTCGTCGCTGCCGAGGGCCGCTGCGGCCGCCGAGACGAAGGCGACGGAGATGTCGGCGGCGGTGGCTCCGTACGAACCGAACTGCGGGCCGAGGACCAGCGGTTCGCAGGTGTCGGTGGCCGCGTTGGGGTCGCCGGTGACCCCGTACGCGGGGAAGCCGGACTTGAGGACCAGCTGCGGCTTGGCGCCGAAGAACTGGGGGCGCCACAGCACGATGTCGGCGAGCTTGCCGACCTCGATGGAGCCGATCTCGTGGGCCAGGCCGTGGGCGATGGCCGGGTTGATGGTCAGCTTGGCCATGTAGCGCAGGACGCGGGCGTTGTCGTCGCCCTCGCCGTCGCCTTCGAGCGGGCCCAGCTCGCCCTTCATCTTGGCGGCCATGGCGAAGGTGCGGCGGATGGTCTCGCCTGCGCGGCCCATGCCCTGGGCGTCGGAGGAGGTGATGCCGATGGCGCCCAGGTCGTGCAGCACGTCCTCGGCGCCCATCGTGCCCGCGCGGATCCGGTCGCGGGCCATGGCGGCGTCGCCCGGGAGGTCGGGCTTGAGGTCGTGGACGGAGACGATCATGCCGTAGTGCTCGGCGACGGCGTCCCGGCCGAAGGGCAGGGTGGGGTTGGTGGAGGAGCCGATGACGTTGGGCACGCCGGCCATCTTGAGCACGTTGGGGACGTGTCCGCCGCCGCAGCCCTCGATGTGGAAGGCGTGGATGGTCCGGCCGTCCAGCACGCGAAGGGTGTCCTCGACGGACAGGCACTCGTTGAGGCCGTCGCTGTGCAGGGCGACCTGGACGTCGTGCTCCTCCGCCACCCGCAGCGCGGTGTCCAGGGCACGGGTGTGCGCCCCCATGTCCTCGTGGACCTTGAACCCGGACGCACCGCCCTCGGCCAGCGCCTCGACCAGCGGGGCGGCGTCCGAGGACGAACCACGGGCGAGGAAGCCGATGTTGACGGGCCAGGCGTCGAAGGCGTTGAACGCGTGCTTGAGGGCCCAGGGCGAGTTGACGCCGACGCCCCAGACCGGGCCGAACTCCTGGCCGATGATCGTGGTGACGCCCGCGGCGAGCGAGGCCTCCATGACGCGCGGGGACAGCAGGTGGACGTGGGTGTCGACGGCGCCGGCGGTGGCGATCAGGCCCTCGCCGGAGACGATGCTCGTGCCCGTGCCGACGACCACGTCCACCCCGTCGAGGGTGTCGGGGTTGCCGGCCCGGCCGATCGCGTGGATCCGGCCCTCGCGGATGCCGACGGAGACCTTGCGGATGCCGAGGACGGCGTCGATGACCAGGACGTTGCTGATCACGACGTCGCAGGTCTCGCGTACGGCTGCGGCCTTCAGGTGCAGTCCGTCGCGGGCGGTCTTGCCGAACCCGGCCAGGAACTCGTCGCCCGGCTTCTGCGCGTCGTACTCGACCCGGACGGTCAGCCCGCAGTCGCCGAGCCGGACGCGGTCGCCGGCGCGGGGGCCGAAGACGGAGGCGTACTCGTGGGGGTCGATGTGCCGGCTGCCCGGCGCACAGTGGTCGCTGTGCCTGGTCTGCTTGCTCACGCCTGCTCTCCCTCTGCCGAGTCGTCCGCCGTGTCACCGAGCCCCGTACCGAGGTAGCCGCAGGCCGCGGCGCGGCGCAGGGCCTCGTCCTTGGCACCGGGGGCGTCCAGGGGGCCGTCGACCAGACCGGCGAAGCCGATCGCGATGCGGGCGCCGCCGATGGGGACGAGCCCGACCTCGGCCTCGCCGTGCGGGTCGAACCGCACGGACGAGCCCGCGGGCACGCACAGCCGCATGCCGTAGGCCGCGGCGCGGTCGAATGCGAGGCGGGGGTTGGCCTCGAAGAAGTGGAAGTGGGACGTGACGCTCACCGGCACGGAGGCCGTGTTGCGCACGTGCACGTGCAACGCCGGCTCCGGCTGGGGAGCGCCGGGACCGGGTACGACCGCTCCGGGGGCGTCCTCGCCGAGCGGCACCGCGCCCCGGACCGGGGCCGGGACCACCGCGAGGCGGGACCCGTCGTCGAACACGGCCTCCACGTGCACCTCGGTGACCACGTCGGCCACGCCGGGCAGCACGTCGTCCGGGCCCAGCACGCTGCGGGCCTCCTCGATGGCCTCCGCCAGCCGCTTGCCGTCGCGCGCGGCCTCGCAGACCGTGTCCGCGATCATCGCGGTGGCCTCCGGGACGTTGAGCTTCAGTCCGCGGCCCCGCCGGGCCCTGGCCAGTTCCGCCGCGCTGCGCAGCAGCAGCCGGTCGCGCTCCGTAGGGGTCAGCCGCACGCCGATCCACCACCTTTTGAGTCGATGGGTTAGAGCATCACTCTAACTCTTCATTTCTCAGCAATGAAGCATTGACCTGAGACCTGGGCTTAGGCCACATTGAGTGTCGCTCAAACAAATGCGAACCACCCCCCGCCCTGCCAAGGGAGTCCCCCCCATGCCCATCGAACAGCGCGGAGTCGACACCATCCCCGAGGAGGAGCGGACGAGCGGTCCCCGTGACCTGATCTCGATCCTGCTCGGCTCCAACCTCTGCCTCGGCGTGATCGTGTTCGGCTGGCTGCCCCCGTCCTTCGGACTGGGCCTGTGGCCCTCGGTCACCGCCATCGTGACCGGCACGCTCGTCGGCATCGCCTTCACCGCGCCGCTGGCGCTGGTGTCCCTGCGCACGGCGACCAACCTCTCCACCTCGAGCGGCGCCCAGTTCGGCGTCCGCGGCCGGCTCGTCGGCTCGGTGGTCGGCCTGCTGCTCGCCCTGGGCTACACGGCGCTCACCCTGTGGATCGGCGGTGACGTGATGGCCGGCACGCTGTCCCGGCTCGCCGGCCTGCCCGACACGGGTGCCACGCGGGCCGCGATGTACGGCGTACTGGCCGCCTGTACCGTCGTCGGGGCCGTCTTCGGCTACCGGCTCCTGCTGCGCATGAGCAAGATCCTCTCCCTCGGCATGGTGGTCCTGCTCGCCGTCGGCATCTACGCCTACGCCCCCGGCTTCACCACCGCCGCGCCGCCGGAGACCGCGTACCTGCTCGGCTCCTTCTGGCCGACCTGGCTGCTCGCCGCCGTCGCCGCCGGACTCAGCGGACCCGTCGCCTTCATCACCCTGCTCGGCGACTACACCCGCTACATCTCCCCCCGCAAGCACGGCTCCCGCAAGGTGTTCTGGGCCACCTGTCTCGGCCTGCTGGCCGGCCTGCTGATCCCGCAGCTGTTCGGCACCTACACCGCGCTCGCCGCGAAGGCCGGCGCCGACTACGCCGGGCCCCTCGTCGAGGCCGCGCCCTTCTGGTTCCTGCTCCCGCTGCTCGCCGCCGCGGCGGCCGGCTCGGTGGGCAACGCCGGGCTGATGCTCTACTCCATGGGCCTCGACCTCGACGCCATCGTGCCGAGGGCGACCCGGGCCAACGCCACGCTGGTCGCGGCGGGCGTCGCCACCGGGTTCGTCTTCATCGGCTCCTTCGAGTGGGACGTGCAGTCCGCGATGACCTCGTTCGTCCTGCTGCTGACCGCGATCGGCACCCCGTGGGCCGTGATCACCCTGATCGGCTACGTCCGCTGCCGCGGGCAGTACGACGCCGATGCCCTCCAGGTCTTCAACCGCCGCTCGGTGGGCGGGATCTACTGGTACCGGGCCGGCTGGAACGTCGCCGCCACGGTCTCCTGGGCCGTCGGCGCCGGAGTCGGCCTGCTCGCCGTGACCACCCCCTTCTACGAGGGCCCGCTGCTCGCCCTCACCGGCGGCGTCGACTGCTCCTTCATCCTCTCCGGCCTGGCCGGCGGCCTGCTCTACGCGGCCCTGACCGCCCGCCGCTCCCCCGCCGCGGCCGAGACCGCGGACCCGGCCGCACCGGCCGACAGGTTCGCGGTGGCCGCCGACTGACGGCGGACGCAGGGACCGGTGCACCGCGCGGGCCCCGGGGGACGTCCCCCGGGGCCCGCGCGGCGGTCGCCGCCACCGCCCGCTAACGGCAGTTCTGTGAGGTCGTCGCCTCGGTGGCCGCGGTGTCCAGCGCCTGGACCTGCGGCTGGAGCTGGGTGATCGCGTCCTTGCCCGTGGTGTCGCCCGGCAGGTCCTCGTAGGCCTTCTTGAGGTTCTCCGCGGCCGTCGTGACGGCGTCCTTCTCGGCCGACTTCAATGCCGACGTGTTCTCCTTGACCTTCTTCCAGTCGGCCTGGACGGCGTCGTACGCCGACTTCAACTGGTCCTTGGTGGCCGTGGCCGGATTCAGCGCCTTGAGTGCGGCGTTGTCCGACTTCAACTGGACCAGGCTGGTGCACAGCGCGGCGCTGGCCGAGGAGGCTGCCTCCTGCGGCGTCGTGTCGTCGTCGCTGGAGCATGCCGAGGCGCCGAGTACCACGGCCGTGCACAGCAGGCCGGAGGCAACGAACCGCTTCATGGGGATCCGCCTTCCCGCCGGCCAGGGCGGCCGACGCACGAGAGATTCACGCCGCTGGGGGCGTACCGCGCCACCCGGAGCCGGTGTCCGGCGCCGTATGGGCAGGCGTGATCAACGTCGCACGCCGGTGCGTCCACCGCATCTCCGAACGGACCGGACCCGTGCGGCCCCACGGAGCGGCGGGCGAGGTCACGACCCCCGCGGGCACGGGCCCCGGCGGCCCCCGCGCCCCGGCAGGCGGAGGGTGCGCAACCGTGCCGGCGTACCCCCGTACGGGTGGCACGGGCGGGGACCGGGGCCCGCCCGCCCCCGCCCGGCGGACCGCGTCCCGGACGCACGACGAGGCCCCGGCCTCCCCGGCCGGGACCTCGTCGTGGCGGGTGCGCTGCGGACCTAGCCGAGCGGGTGCATCCAGCCGTGGGTGTCGGCGGTGTGGCCGGTCTGGAGGTCCAGCAGCGCCTTGCGGAGCTTCATGGTGACCTCGCCGGGCTGCCCGTCACCCTGGGTCCAGTTGGCGCGCTCGGACTTGACCGAACCGACCGGGGTGATGACGGCGGCGGTGCCGCAGGCGAACACCTCGGTCAGGGTGCCGTTCTCGTTGTCGCGCTTCCAGTCCTCGGTGGAGATACGTCCCTCCTCGGCGGTGTAGCCGAGGTCGCGGGCGATGGTGAGGAGGGAGTCGCGGGTGATGCCCGGCAGGAGCGAACCGGTCAGCTCCGGCGTGACGATGCGCTGCGTTCCGTCCTCCTGGCCGTACACGAAGTACAGGTTCATGCCGCCCATCTCCTCGATCCAGCGGTGCTCGACGGCGTCGAGCCACACGACCTGGTCGCAGCCGTGCTCGGCGGCCTGGGCCTGCGCCACGAGGGAGGCCGCGTAGTTGCCGCCGGTCTTGGCCGCGCCCGTACCGCCCTTGACGGCGCGGACGTACTCCTCGGAGAGCCAGACGGAGACGGGCTGGACGCCACCGGGGAAGTACGCACCGGCGGGCGAGGCGATGACCATGAAGAGGAACTCGTTGGCCGGGCGGACGCCCAGACCGACCTCGGACGCGAACATGAACGGCCGCAGGTACAGCGAGGCCTCGCCGGAGGAGGGCACCCAGGCGGCGTCCTGCTTGATGAGCGCGTCGCAGGCCTCGATGAAGAGGTCGGCCGGCAGCTCCGGCATCGCCATGCGGCGGGCGGAGGCCTGGAAGCGCTCGGCGTTGGCCTGCGGGCGGAACGTGGCGACGGTGCCGTCGGGCTGGCGGTAGGCCTTGAGCCCCTCGAAGATCGTCTGCGCGTAGTGCAGGGTCATGTTCGCCGGGTCCATCGACAGCGGCGCGTACGGGACCAGTTCGGCGTCGTGCCAGCCGCGGCCCTCGGTCCACTTGATCGTCACCATGTGGTCGGTGAAGTGGCGGCCGAAGCCGGGGCTGGCCAGGATCGCCTCGCGCTCCGCATCGGACAGCGGGTTCGAGGAGGGCTTGAGCTCGATCGTGGGCGTCGTCATGAGTGCTTGTCCTTCACCGGTTGTGTATGGCGGACCGCGCTCACGGCGTACTAGGACGTCCGGGCTTCCCGCATTCCGCGGTCTCGCGTTCGATTATCGCGCGCGAGGTGCCTGCGGAGAAGCGGGGTGAATGCGGCCCAGGGGAGATGGTGGCACCCGGGGCCGCACAGGAAAAGCCGCCGGGTGCGTCGTGCGCGCGACCCGGCGGCTTCCTGAGGTGGAGCTGCCGGGTCAGCCGGCTACTCGGGCGGCGAGCGCGTCGCCGATCTGGTCGGTGGTGCGGAAGGTTCCGTCGCGCTCCGCGAGGTCGGCGGTGACGGCGTCCTCGATGCGGGCGGCCTGGGTCTCGTGGCCGAGGTGGCGCAGCAGGAGG
>NZ_JNZY01000072.1 GCF_000717655.1 Streptomyces katrae | reverse complement strand
GAGACAGCGGCCAGATGCGCATGTCGGTAGGAGTGGGCCCGCGGACGCAGCAATTCGCTACGCGCTCCTCTCTGCGCGGCGTCCGGCGGCCGTCTGGGGTTGGGCATAGGCCGCCCACGACCGGCAGGAGCCGGCCTGGGATGCGACTGCGGGTTGTTTGTACCGTTTTGGCGCCCGGTTGAGGCGTGAATGGGTGCTTGTCGGAGTGAGAGGTTGAGAAATCCGGCGTCAGGCTCCGTCTGGCCCGCTTTTCGCTCCCAACTGCGTGCAGACGCGCGAAATCCCGTCCCCGGAGGCGTCTGGGCGGCTTATGTCCAGCCCCAGACGGCCGCCGGACGCCGGAGGTGAGGAGCGCGTAGCGATCTGGGGCGCCTGCGGGCCCGCTCCTACCGGCAGGGGCATCTGGCCGCTGTCTGGTGCGGGTTGACCTTCCTGGGTCCGGAAAGTGCTCCCTATGGGCCCTTCACGGGGGCGTTCCCCTCCCCGCGGCCCCGTCGCTGGCCAGACTCGGTGGTCCCGGGGCGTGGGGTGCGGATGGACAGGGGCGCGAAGCGACGCGACGACGAAGGAGGAGCGCCCTTGAGGGACCGGCACGACACGGAAGGACAGTGGACTGACGGGACGCCCCCGGACACACCTCCGACACCGCTCACACAGACCCCGCCCTTCAGGCCCCGGCCGGCCTTACCGGCGCCGAGTGCACGGCCCCCGCCGCCCGCACGTTCCGCCGGCTTTCCCGCCGCCGGGTGTGTGGCCCCCGGGTGCTCTGCGTCCCGTCCCGCCTTCCGCCGCCGGGTGTGTACCCCGGCCACTTGACGTCACGACCGGCATTCCCGCCGCCGAGTACGCGCCCCCGCCGCCCGGCGTCCCGTGCCACACCCCGGCCCCGAGCGGGCACACCCGCTCACCCCCGCCCCAGGATCACCGTCCCCGACGAGCAGAACCAGCCGCCCGTGCCCGATGCCAGGGCCACCTCCGGGAGGTTGCCGTTGCGCTTCGTGACCTGGCGGGCCGGGCCGGCCTCGCCGCGGAGTTGGCGGACCGCTTCGACCAGCAGGAACAGGCCGCGCATGCCCGGGTGGCAGGCCGAGAGGCCGCCGCCGTCGGTGTTGACCGGCAGTTCCCCGTCCCGTAGGAGGCGGCCCTTCTCCACGAAGGCTCCGCCCTCTCCCTTCGCGCAGAAGCCGAGGTCCTCGAGGGTGACCAGGGTCATGTACGTGAAGGCGTCGTAGATCTCCGCGAGGTCGACATCCGCCGGAGTCACCCCCGCCCGCTCGAACGCCATGCGACCCGAGACCGCCGCCGGGGAGACGGTGAAGTCCTCCCACTCCGACATCGTGGTGTGGGATACGGACGTGCCCGTGCCCAGGATCCACACCGGGGACTTGGCGGTGTCCGGCACGTAGTCCTCCGCCGCCAGCAGCACCGCGCAGCCGCCGTCCGAGCGGATGCAGCAGTGCAGCTTCGTGAAGGGGTCCGCGATCATCTCGCCGGACAGGACGTCGTCCACCGTGATCGGGTCGCGGAACATCGCGTCCGGGTTGGTCGCCGCGTTCGCCCGGGCCTGGACGGCCACCGAGGCGAGCTGCTCGAGCGTCGTCCCGTACTCGTGCATGTGGCGGCGCGCCGCCATCGCGTACTTGGAGATCAGCGTGTGTCCGTACGGGACCTCGAACTGCAGCGGCCCCCGCGTCCCGAACGAGAGGTTCGAGGTGCGCCGCCGGGCCTTGATGTCGGCCCGCGCCGTCGAGCCGTAGACCAGGAGCACGGCGTTGGCGTGGCCGGCCGCTATCGCGTCCGCCGCGTGCGCCGCCATGACCTCCCAGGTCGAGCCGCCCACCGAGGTGGAGTCGACCCAGGTGGGGCGCAGCCCCAGGTACTCGGCCACCTCGACCGGCGCGAGGATGCCGAGGCCGGCCGAGGCGAAGCCGTCGACGACGGAGCGGTCCAGGCCGGAGTCGGCCAGTGCCCGCCGGGCGGCCTGCGCGTGCAGGGCGTACGGGGTGGGGCCGTCCACCCGGCCGCAGTCCGAGAGGGCGACGCCGACGACGGCGACCCGGCGGCGTCCGTTGCGAGGTTCAGGCGTGGGTCCAGGCATGCACCCGACCGTACATCTGACGTATCGTCAGTTTCTAGTGCACGCAATCCGGTCCCGCTCCGATCTCCTTCCGGTCCCCCTTCGACACCCGGCCTCCCCGCCCCCTGTGCATCTGCCGCCGCCCGCCCTAACATGACGGCCCGTCAGATACGGGGAGGAGCCCGACGATGGATGCCGCCTTCACCGCGGAGCAGGACGAGATGCGCCGTACCCTGCGCGAGATCCTGGGCAAACGCTGCGGCCCGGACGAGGTCAAAGCCGCCGTCCGCACCGCCGCCGGACACGACCGCGAGCTGTGGCAGCAGCTCTCCGCGCAGCTCGGCCTGCCGGGCATCGCCGTCGCCGAGGAGTACGGGGGCGTCGGCTGCGCCCCCGCCGATCTGGCCCTGGCCTGCGAGGAGACCGGGCGGGCGCTGCTGCCCTCGCCGCTGCTGGCCACCGCCGGGCTCGCCGTACCGCTGATCACCGCCCTCGGCACCACGGCCCAGCGCTCCGCGCTGCTCCCGCCGCTCGCCGTCGGCGGGCTCACCGCGGCCCTCGCCGTCCCCGGTCCGGCGCTGTCCACCGCCCTCGCCCTGACCGGCGACAACGCCCCCGGGGAGTGGGCCGGCGGGGGCCGGGCCGGAGGGGTCCAGGCCAAGGCCGGCGAGGACGGCGGCTGGCGGCTGTACGGGGAGGTTGCGCAGGTGCTCGACGGGCACAGTGCCTCCCTGCTGCTGGTCGCCGCGCACACCGGCGGGTTCGCCCGGAGCCGGACCCTGCTGTTCCTCGTACGGGAGGACGCCCCCGGGCTCGTCCGGTCGCGGCAGGTCACCCTGGACGAGACCCGGCCGCAGTCCCACATCCAACTGCGCGACAGCCCGGCCGAGTTGCTCGGCGCCGACGGCGACAACACCACCGACGACGGCGTCCTCGCCGCGCTCGCCGCCACCGGGCGCACCGCTGCCGCCGTCCTCGCCGCCGAGGCGGTCGGCGCGGCCGGGCAGGCACTGGCCCGCACGGTGGAGTACGTACGCCAGCGCGAGCAGTTCGGCCGGCCCGTCGGCTCGTTCCAGGCGGTCAAGCACCGCCTCGCCGACCTCTACGTGCACGTCCAGGCCGCCCGTTCGGCGGCCTACTACGCCGCCTGGGATCCCCGGCAGGGCGGCCTCGCCCTCGCCCAGGCCCTGGAGGCCCTGCGGGTGACGTCCGGCGAGGCGATCCAGCTGCACGGCGGCATCGGCTTCACGTGGGAGCACGACGCACACCTGTACTTCAAGCGGGCTGCGGCCGACGAGCTGCTGTTCGGCCCGGTCCACCGGCTGCGCGCGCACGCCGCCCACCGCGCCGGCCTGTTCACCACCCCACAAGAGAAGGTGGCCGTCTGATGGCAAGGGCAGCCGGCGTCAAGCTGATGCAGAAGGTCTCCTCGACCACGCTGTTCGCCAAGATCGCACCGCACTTCATCCCCGCCATGGACAAGGCCGTGCACAAGCTGACCCGCGGCAAGGTCATGCTCAGCGCCCAGATGCTGCCCGGCGTGATCCTGACCGCCAAGGGCGCGAAGACGGGCGAACCGCGCACCACGCCGCTCGCCTGCATGCCGGAGGAGGGAGGGGCCGGCTGGCTCCTCATCGGCTCCAACTTCGGCCGCCCCGGGCACCCGGCGTGGACCGGGAACCTGCTCAAGAACCCTGATGCGGAAGTGAGTTGGAAGGGCCAGGACATCGCCGTACGGGCCCGGCTGCTTGAGGGCGAGGAGCGCGCGGCGGCGTGGCAGGCCGTACTGAGGTTCTGGCCGCCGTACGCGACGTACCAGGCGCGCATCGAGCGCGAGATCCGGCTGTTCCGTCTGGAGCGTCGCTGATCGCAGGCGGGGGGGAGGGCGGCGGACCCCGGGGAGGGTCCGCCGTTACTTGGTCGGCTTCTTGCCCGTGATGCCCAGGTGGACGAGCAGTGCCAGGTTCGGCTTGAGCTCGGCCTGCTTGACGCCCCAGGTCTGGAAGCCCTTCTGGTGCGAGGCCACCGCGGCCAGCATCGCGACCAGTGAACCCGCCATCGCCGCCGGGCTGAGGTCCTTGTCGACCTTGCCCTTGGCCTGGAGTTCCTTCATCGACTCCGTGAGGGAGTTGGTGACGGAGTTCAGGATCTTCATGCGGATCTTGTAGAAGCGCTTGTCGCCCTCGGCCGCTCCGAGGTCGACGACCCGCAGGATCGCGTCGTTGCGCCGCCAGAAGTCCAGGAATCCCTCGACGAGTTCCTCGGCGGTCTGCCAGCCGGCCTTGCCGACCCAGTTGCGGCCCTCGACGAGCGCCGTCAACTGCGCGCCCTCCGTGGCCATTTGCTCGGCGATCTCCAGGACGGCGCCCTCGACGTCCGGGAAGTACTGGTAGAAGGTCGCGGGGGAGGTGCCGGCCTTGCGCGCGACGTCGATCACCTTGACGTCGCGGTACGGCGAGGAGCTGAGCATCTCGCTGAGGCAGTCGAGCAGCTTCTGCCGCGTCGCCTGACCGCGCCGGCCGGCAACGCGGCCGTCGACGGTGCGTACTTGTCCTGTCATGCCGTCAGCTTACCGAGGGGTGATCTGCGCGCGATTCGGCCGCCTGCAAATGGGGTTACGCGACACCTGGCCTGGGTGAAGCCCGCACCCCGGGCCCTCCCGGGGGACGGTTTCCGGTCGCAGCCCCGCCCGCCCGGAATCCGGGCGGGCGGGGCTGCGGGGAGGTGCCGGTTCCGGGTGCGTGGCGGGCGGATCCGGGGCGGATCCGGTGCGAAATCCGGGCGGACGCCCGTCCGGGTGACCCGCCCGCTTCCTCTCGGTATCCCCCGATTAGTCTTGTCAACAGGCTGTGGACAAGTTTTCGGGCAGATCATGGATGAGGGGCACGGGGCAAGGGCACGACGGAAGGAAACGGGCCATGGCCGCATTCGCGGAGGGCACACCCTGCTGGGTGGACGCCTCGCTTCCGGACGTCGAGGCGGGCAAGCGCTTCTACGGCGAGCTCTTCGGGTGGACCTTCGCCGGCAGCGCCGGCCCCGAGTACGGCGGCTACACCCAGGCCTACAGCCGCGGCCGCAACGTCGCCGCCCTCGCCCCCAAACCCGACGGCCGCATGCCCACCGTCTGGGGGATCTACCTCCACACCTCCGACGCCTACGCCTGCGCCGCCCGCATCCGCGCCTCCGGCGGCCAGATGGTCATGGACCCCCAGCCGGTGGGCCCGTACGGCGCCGCCGCGCTCGCCGCCGACCCCGGCGGGGCCGTCTTCGGCCTGTGGCAGCCCGGCACCCACGACGGCTTCGAGGCCCGGCAGGAGCCGTACACGTACTGCTGGAGCGAGCTCTACACGCGGGCCCGCGACGCGGTCGACGTGTTCTACGCCAACGTCTTCGGCTACGTCCCCGAGGACCAGGACGACGCGGGCACGGGCGTCGAGTACCGCCTGTGGTCCCCGCCCGGCAGCCGGCCCGGCGCGGAGACCGCCGTGATGGGGCGCAGCCTGATCACGGACGCGTTCCCGGAGATCATGCCGGCGCACTTCCTCGTGTACTTCGCCGTCCCGGACTGCGACGAGTCCGTCGCGACGGTGAAGCGGCTCGGCGGCCGCGTCACCGCCGACCCCTTCGACACGCCGTACGGGCGGATCGCGGTCGTCGCCGACAACCAGGGCGCGGTGTTCGCGCTGCTCTCGGAGACCCGTTCCGGGGCGATGGAGTAGCAGCCCCCGTACGGGACCGCCGTACGGGACCGCCGGGCGGCCGGGCCGCCCCCGTGTCGTACGCGGAGCGCCCGTACGTCTGCCGTCCGTCGTCCGTCCGCCGTACGTCGGGCCGCCCCGCCCGGACTGTGACGACACGGCTCCGGCGCGGGCCTGACAGAATCGGGGTTGCGCGACCCCGGGCGGCGCCCGGAGTGAGACGCTGCACGGGGCCGACCGCCGTGCCGGCGCGCGTGCAGGAGGAAACGGGCCCGGCAAGGGCCCGTACGGGGATTGTGAGGCGAGTGGTGGAGCAGCTGACGCAGCACGACCCGAGACGGATCGGCCCCTTCGAGGTGCTGGGACGGCTCGGCGCCGGCGGCATGGGGCTGGTCTATCTCGCGCGGTCGGCATCCGGACGCCGGGTGGCGATCAAGACGGTGCGCACCGAGCTCGCCGAGGACCAGCTGTTCCGGGTCCGCTTCACCCGTGAGGTGGAGGCGGCGCGCGCCGTGTCCGGGTTCTACACCGCGGCCGTGGTCGACGCCGATCCGCGGGCCGCCGTGCCGTGGCTGGCGACCGCGTACGTCCCGGCGCCCTCCCTGGAAGAGATCGTCAACGAGTGCGGGCCGATGCCCGCCCAGGCCGTACGGTGGCTCGCCGCCGGCATCGCCGAGGCCCTGCAGTCCATCCACGGCGCCGGCCTCGTCCACCGCGACCTGAAGCCGTCCAACGTGCTCGTCGTCGAGGACGGCCCGCGCGTGATCGACTTCGGCATCGCGAGCGGCGTCTCGAACACCCGCCTGACCATGACGAACGTCGCCGTCGGCACACCCGCGTACATGTCGCCCGAGCAGGCGAAGGACTCGCGCAGCGTCAAGGGCGCCAGCGACGTCTTCTCGCTCGGGTCGACCCTGGTCTTCGCCGCGACCGGGCATCCGCCGTACCACGGGGCCAACCCGGTGGAGACGGTGTTCATGCTGCTGCGCGACGAGCCCAACCTGGAGGGGCTCCCGGACGAGCTGCGGCCGCTGATCGACTCCTGCATGCAGATGGACGCCACCCACCGCCCGACCCCGGCCGACCTGCAGGCGCAGCTCGCCCCGCACCTCTTCGACGGCGGCGACGACAGCGGTACCGCCTCGGCGTGGCTGCCGGGCCGGGCCGTCGCGATGATCGAGGCCCGGCGGGCGGGGCAGCGTACGGCGGCCGCGCCCGTCCCGGCGCCCGGCCGCCCTGCCGGGCGGGCCGCCGAGGCCGGCACGCACCGCCGGGAGCCGCGCGGCGACGCCGACGCGTGGGTCGACCCGCGGACCGGCCAGGCCCTCCCGCAGCGCCCTCAGCACCCGCCGAGGCCGACGTCCCCCGCGCCGTCCCCGGCGCCCTCCGGCGAGCCGGTCCGCCTCGGGGGCTCCCCGGTGCCGATCGGGCCCGGGCCGCGCGCGAGCGCCTCGGCGCCCGCCGCGCACGCGTCCGCCCGCCGGGCGGTGTCGTGGTCGCCCCGCACCGCTCGGGCCCGGCCTCCTCCGCCGCGTCGGCCGTGGTGCCGTCGCCCGGCCCGGCCCCGGACAGCGGCCGCTGGCGCCCGTGGCGCTTCCGCATGTCGAACGAGGTCTGGGGGACCCCGACCGTCGCCGGAGACCTGCTCTACGTGACCTCCTTCGAGGTGCACGCCCTGGACGTGGCCAGCGGCCGGCGCCAGTTCAAGACCCGCGACGTCGCCTGGTCCATGGCCGTCGCGGACGGCCGCATCCACGCCTCCGACGGCCCCTCCCTCTACGCGCTCGACGCCTCCGACGGCTCCGAGCGCTGGCGCCTGAACACCGACGCCTGGGTGTACGCCCTGCGCGCCGACCGGGGCACGGTCCTCACATCCACGCGCGGGGGCGGCGTACAGGCCTGGGAGGCGTCCAGCGGCCAGAAGCTGTGGGAGCTGACCGGCGCCCAGAGCGACTTCGAGACCCCCGAGGCGGCCCCCGTCCTGCACGAGGGCACGGCGTACGTGTGGCAGGACGCGCGGCTGCGCGCCCTGGACGCCCGCAGCGGCCGCGAGGCCTGGTCGTACCCGGTCGGCGACGCGGCCTCCTGCGGCAACGTCCCGGTCCGGGTCACCCCGGCCCCGGACGGCAACGTCTACATCGCCGCCGGCACCCGCGTGCTGTCCGTGGACCGGGCCTCGGGCCGGGTCCGCTGGCACTTCGAGGCCCCCGCCGTCTTCCTGGCCGCCCCGGCCTTCGCACCCGGCGCGGCGGTCACGGGCGGCGGGGTCTACCTCGCCGACTACCTGGGCACCGTCTACGCCCTGGACGCGGCCACCGGCACCGACCGCTGGCGCATCGCCACCGAGCCGCGGCCCTCCTCGGACCCGGTGCTGGTCGCGAACGGCAACGTCCACCTGGGCGCGGGCAGCGCGCTGTACACCCTCGACGCGGTCACCGGCACCCCGAAGTGGCGGTTCGCCGCGGGCGGCGAGATCACCGGCCCGCCGGCTGTCGCGGACGGGCGCGTGCACTTCGGCTCCGCCGACCACTGCCTGTACACCCTGGACGCGGCGGGCGGCCAGCTGCGCTGGAAGCTGGCCACGGGAGGGGAGATCACGGGCGCCCCGGTGGCCGAGGCGGGCGTGGTCTACGCGTGCAGCAAGGACCGCTGCGTGTACGCCCTGGACGCCGCCAAGGGAACGGGGACCCGTACGGCCGGGTGAGGGGTTTCGGGGCCCTCCGGGTCGCGCGCAGCACCGGGAGTGACAGGATGGACCCCATGAGCAACGTTTACTTCGACATCAACATCGACGGCCAGCCCGCCGGCCGCATCGTCTTCAACCTCTTCGACGAGGTCGTTCCGAAGACCGCCCAGAACTTCCGCGAGCTGGCCACCGGCCAGCACGGGTTCGGCTACGCGGGCTCGCCGTTCCACCGCGTCATCCCGCAGTTCATGCTGCAGGGCGGCGACTTCACCAACCAGAACGGCACCGGCGGCAAGAGCATCTTCGGCGAGAAGTTCGCCGACGAGAACTTCCAGCTGAAGCACGACCGCCCGTACCTGCTGTCGATGGCGAACGCCGGCCGCAACACCAACGGGTCGCAGTTCTTCATCACCACCGTCGCCACCCCGTGGCTGGACGGCAAGCACGTCGTCTTCGGCGAGGTCGTCGAGGGCCAGGACATCGTGGACCAGGTCGAGAAGCTCGGCACCCCCTCGGGCGCCACTCGCGGCAAGATCGAGGTCGCGGCCTCGGGCGTCGTCGAGGCCTGATCCACCCCGCACCACCGCCGTACCGGCTGGTCGGCCCCGCCCCCTCACCGGGGGCCGGGGCCGCCGCCATGTCCGTGCCGGCGCAGCCACGCGTCAGGGCCGGCGCGCATCCGCCTCAGAGTCGGCGCAGGCATGCATCAGAGTTTGCGTACTCCGTGCCAGGACCAGCCCGCGCCGAGGACCGTCTTGCGCAGCGGGTCCTTCAGGTCCCTGGCGGTGTTCAGGCTGAACGACTCGACCTTCCGGCGGCGGCCTTCGGCGTCGCGCTCGAAGGTCCACTGCTTCTGCACGTGGCGGATCGGGCCGCGGCCGTGCTCGCGCTGGACGGTCCGGCCGGGCGGGCTGCCGGCCCGGGTCACCGCCCACTGCTCGTCCATGGCCCGTACCTCGTGCTCTGAGGGGAGCAGGCGCATCCACACCTTGAAGGTCCGCTCCACCTGCCGACGGCTCAGGCCCGTCCCGGTGGCGGGCTCCATGACCTTCCAGTCCGCCACCAGATCGGCGCCCCCGGCGCCCGCCTCGCGCACGCTGAACACCAGGCCCGTGCCGTTCAGCGCCAGCAGCGCGGCCCGCAGCTCCATGGTGGGGATCGCGGAGGCACCCGCGTCGGCCCGCACCGTGCCCATGTACCTGTCCCAGAGGCGGCCCATCGCTAGGCCCCTGCCCCGGTGTCGAGGCTGACCGTGCGCAGGAACTCCTGGAAGTCGCCCACGACGCCGTCCTCCTGCGCCGCGGTCGAGGTCAGGATCAGCCGGATCACCGCACGCCGGTGCGGGTCCTCGAGGTCCAGCACGGCCAGGTAGACGTGGGACTGGACGAGGTCGCGGCGCACGCCGCCCGCGACGGCCGACAGGGTCAGCCGCTGGGCCAGGCCCGGCGAGGCCTCGGAGCCGAGCTCGCGGCGGCTGGTCACCACCACCGACTCGGCGGCCTGGCGCACGCGGTCCACCGACTCCTCGGCCATGTCGGCCAGTGTCGCCCCGTCCGGCCGGAAGTCGCCGTCGATGGTGATGTTGGCGGTGAACCCGGCATCCGGCCGCTCGTGCAGCGCGATGAACGCCACGCCCAGAGCGCCCACTTCGTCCGGAGGGGCGGGTTTCCAGCCGTCGGGCAGGCTGAACTCGATCGGCACCGGCAGGGTCGTGGGCATTTCAGGCCCTCCTTCCACAGGGGGAGTACATCAGTCGGTCAGTCGAACCAGCTGGTGACTTCGTCCTTGGCGGAGCCGGCCGTGTCACCCACCCAGTCTGCAGCGTCGCCCGCGGCGTCCTTGACCTTGCCCAGGTCGACCGTGAACTCGGCGCCCACGGCGCCGCCGCCCCCGAGGGCGAGGCCCCCCTTGCCGCCGAAGTGGTACTTGCCGTCCTCCCCCTTGCCGAAGTCCCATTTGAATTCCGCGCCCACGCCCTCCCAGGCCTCGGCCGTGGCGCCGGCGCCGAGCCCGGCGACCTCCGTGCCCGCGGCGACGCTGGCCTTCTCGCCGGCGAACGCCTTGAAGTTGCCGTTCCAGCCCTTTTTGCTCAGCGTGGTGCTGGCGGAGGCCTCTGCGCCGGCGAATCCCTCGAAGCGCCCGTAGCCGCCGACGTAACCGTATTCGGCGCGCCCCTCCAGCATGGCCCGGATGCCCACGGACGCCTCCGCCTTGGCGGTGAGGCCCTTGTCGGTGAAGCCGTAGTTCGCCGTGGCCCTGGCCCCCACGTATATGTCGTCGAGCCCGGAGAGCGTGAGCGACCCGTTCTTGTACTCACCTTGGTACGTCATGTGGGCGAGGTCGGCGTAGAGCTTGATCGACCCCTCCTTGCCGTACTTGGTGCCGCTGAGCTTCATGCCGGCGTCGGGTCCGGTGAAGGTGAAGCCGTCGTCCCCCTTGGGCCTGAACGGGGAATCGGGGAGCTTCTTGGGGGCCTTGTCCAGGTCGCCCTCGGCGTAGCGGTTGAACCCGGTGAGCGATTCGTCGTCGCCCTTGCCCAAGGCGTCCCGGTTGCTGTCGATGACGGCGACGCTGAGGGCGGTCTTGACGTTCTGGTCGAGCTCGGAGACGGCCTTCACCCGGTCGTCGATGTGCTGCTGCCACTTGCCGACGGCTTCGCCGATCGTCTTCTGGCCGTCGGGGTCGTGGTGGTAGGCGCTGCGCTCGGCGGGCGTGAGCTTCGCGTAGTCGAACGCGACGCGTCCCTGCTCGGAGACGGTCATGCCGGCGGCTATCGCGTCGTCGCGCGCGCTCTCCAGCTTCTTCTTCAGGTCGGTGAACTTCTCGTGCGCGTCGCGCAGCAGGCTCCCGATCGCCTTGGCCTGGGCCTGGGCGGCGGTGTACTCGTAGCGGGTCGCCGCGAAGTTCGTACGGGCGGTCTGCTGGCTGACACCGTTCCAGGTCTCACCGCCGAGCGTGATCTTCTGCACGGAGTCGGCGTAGCGGGTCTCGACCTTCTTCAGCTCTCCCGCCATCTCCTCCCATTTGGCGGCGGCCGTCGTCAGCAGGCCCAGGTCCGTGGTCATGACTTCGTAGTAGGTCAGCACCGGATCCCCTCACAGCTTCTACAGCGTCTTCACCTTCGACTGCGCCGCAAGGAACCGGACATGGTGCGCCTCCCCGTTGGCCAGCTTTGATCATATGCATGGCAACTGTGGACAGGCCAAGCGCCGGGTGGGCCCTCACGTTTCCTGCACGTGGTACGCCCTGCAGCCCCGTGTCCCGGCGCGCACGGCGGTGGTAGCGTGGCCCGCCGTCGTCAGGGGAGGGGATCGGGCCATGGTGGCTGGACGTCGTATCAGGTTCACCGCGGTACTGGTCGCCGTCGTCTTCGCGCTCACGGGCTTCTCGTCCGGCGGACACGGCGGGCACGGCGGGAAGAGCAAGAGCAAGGGCAGCGGCGGCGGGTGCTCCAGCTCGAAGAAGAAGAGCAGCTACAACAGCAACAACAGCAACAACAACAGCAACGGCGGCGGGAAGTCGACGCCGTCGCCCAGCAGGAGCGCCGGCCCGCCCGCGCACGCCCAGGTCGTCGACTGCGCCGGACCCGGCAGCCCGAAGGCCGTCCTCAGGGTGACCTCCGACGTGGACGGGCAACGCACGGTCGACGTCCCGCTGACCTTCGAGGGCGCGAACGGCGTCGTCGACCGGACCTCCGTCCGCGTCACGCTCAAGGCCCGCGAGACCCAGACCGTCACCGCCCCGATGGTCCACGACGACAAGGCCGCGGACGTGAAGACCTGCGTCGTCGGCCGGATCGACTAGCCGCCGGCGCGACCGACGCGGCCGGCCCGGCCGGGGCCGCCGGCGCCGCTCAGCGCACCCGCGGTTCCGGGGCGGCCGCCCGGCGGCCGGCGAACAGGTCCGCCTGCCGCTCCGGGGGGAGGTTCCCCAGCGAGATCAGCGCCGGGGCCTGGGCCAGTGCCTGCTGCAGCGCCGCCTGCTTCGCCGACCACAGGGCCCGTACGGTGCCCTGCACCGCCTCCGTCGGATACCCGGCCAGGGTCTGCGCCGCCCGCAGCGCCGCCGGGAGCAGCTCCTCGGGCGCCGTCAGCTCCGAGACCAGGCCGATCTCGTACGCCCGCTGGGCGGAGAGCCGCTCGGCCGTCCCCATCAGCGACATCCGGGCGGCCTCCCCGAACGGCATCCGCTGCGCCATGTACACGGCCTCGTACGCGCTGACCATCCCGTACGTCGTGTGCGGGTCGAAGTACGTCGCGCTCCGGGAGGAGACGATGAACTCCGACTCGCCCAGCAGGTAGAAGGCCCCGCCGCACGCCATGCCGTTGACGGCGGCGACCACCGGCTTCCACAGGTCGTTCGCCTTCGGGCCGACGGACAGCAGCGGGTCGTCGACCGAGTAGGGGGAGGCGGGCTGCGGTACGGAGACGCCGCGGTCGATGCCCGTGCAGAACGCCGCCGGGCCGGCCCCCGTCAGCACCACCGCGCGGACATCCTGCGCGTGACGGAACTCCCGCCACACCCCGGCCAGTTCGGCGGCCGTCGCCAGGTCGATCGCATTGTGCTTCTGCTCCCGGTCCAGAGTGACGACCGCGACCCCGCCCGCTTCGTCCCGCTCCACCCGTACCGTCACGACTTCTCCAGTACCCAGCGCGGCACGGTCATCCCGCCCGTCTCGGTGAACACCACCTGCACCCGGGCGCCGATGCGCAGCCGGCCAGGGTCCACCGAGTTCAGCGGGGCGTCGGGGGAGGCGACCAGATTTCCGGCGAGGCGGATGTGCGGGGCGTCGGCGAGCTCCACGAGGACCACGTTGTACGGGGCCTGCGCGGCGTACGCGGGGAGCAGCGGCGGGTGGGGCCGTACGTAGGACCAGATGCGGCCGCGGCCGCTCATCGGCAGCCACGCGGAGTCGAACGACTGGCAGTGCGGGCAGCAGGGTCGGGGCGGGAAGCGGAGCCGGCCGCACGCGGTGCAGGCCTGGACGCGGAGTTCGCCCTGGGCGGCGTACTCCCAGAAGGGGGCTCCGTCCTCGTCGGGGACGGGCAGGAGCAGCTGGTCGGCGGGGGTCGGGGCAGGCGCGGGGGGAGGGGAAGGGGCGGGGTCCGTGGCCGGAGGCGTCGCCGGTGCCGGGGTCGTCGTCATGGTCGCTCGCTCCTCAGGCTCGCAGCAGGATCGCGGACGTCGGGACACCCTCGCCCGCTGTCACCAGGCAGGTCGCGGCGTCCGGCACCTGGGCGGTGGAGACGCCCCGCAGCTGCTTGACGCCCTCGTTGATCAGGTTGAAGCCGTGCACGTACGCCTCGGACAGGCCGCCGCCCCCGGTGTTGATCGGCAGCCGGCCGCCGATCTCCAGGGCCCCGCCCTCGGTGAACGCGGCGCCCTCGCCGCGCCCGCAGAAGCCGTAGCCCTCCAGGGACAGCGGGATCAGCGGGGTGAAGGCGTCATAGATCTGGGCCACGTCCACGTCCTGCGGCCCGAAGTCGGCCTGCTTCCACAGGTGCCGGGCGGCGGTCCAGGCGGGGCCGCACAGCGGGTCGTCGTTCCAGTAGTTGACCATGCCGTGGTGCTGGGCGGGCAGCCCCTGGGCGACGGAGTGGACGTACACGGGCTTCTGGCGGCAGTCGCGGGCCCGCTCGGCGGAAACGATCACGCAGGCCAGCGCCCCGTCGGTCTCCAGGCAGTTGTCGAAGAGACACAGCGGGTCGCTGATCATGCGGGAGGTCATGTACATCTCGCGGGTCAGCGGGCGTTCGTACATCATCGCGGCCGGGTTCTCGTTGGCCCGGTTGCGGCAGGCCATGGCCACGTTGAAGAGGTGGTCGCGGGTGGCGCCGTACTCGTGCATGTAGCGGCGGGCCAGCATGCCGATCTCGTCGGCGGGCCGCAGCAGCCCGAAGGGGCGGGTCCACTGGCCGGGGGTGGGCAGCTGGACGGCGGTGTTCTTCCAGGGGCGCGGGCCGGAGCCGCGTTTGCGCGAGCGCCAGGCGACGCCGACGCCCGCCTGCCCGGTCGCGACGGCGGCCGCGAGGTGGCCGACGGTGGCGCAGGAACCGCCGCCGCCGTAACCGATCTTGGAGAAGAAGGTGACGTCGCCGGCGCCGATGGCTTTCGCCACCTCGACCTCGTCGGTCTCCTCCATCGTGTACGAGGAGAAGGCATCGACTTCGGAGGGCTCTATTCCGGCGTCCGCGAGTGCGGCGAGGATCGCCCGGCAGGCCAATTCCTTCTCGGACTGGGGGAGCCGTTTGGCAAAGGCGCTCTGGCCGATCCCGACTATCGCCGTAGCGTCCTTGAGTGTTGCCGCCATCGCCACCTCCGGGGCTGCACCAGTACTGACAGCCGCGAAGGCTACAGCTAATCTGACGGATAGTCAGCTACTGGGAGGGGTGTGCGATGAGCGAAGACGTCCGGGGGGATCTGCGCTGGGGCAGCATCGCGGGACTGGTGTGCGCCGCGGCCGGGCAGTACGCCGACCGCGAGGCCGTCGTCGACGGGCGCGTCCGCATCAGCTACGCGCAGCTCGGCGAGCGCGTGGAGCGCGCCGCGGCCGCGGCCATCGCCGCCGGTATCGAGCCGGGGGACCGCGTTGCCGTCTGGGCCCCCAACACCCTGGAGTGGATCGTCTCCGCACTCGGCGCCGTCTCGGCGGGCGCCGTCCTCGTCCCCCTCAACACCCGTTTCAAGGGCTCGGAGGCCACGTACGTCCTGCGGCGCAGCCGGGCCAGGCTCCTGTTCGTCACCGGCACCTTCCTCGGCACCTCGTACGTCGCCTCCCTGCGCCGGGCCGCCTCCGAAGGGGACGGCAGCCGCGGCCCGCTGCCCGGGCTGCCGCACCTCGAACAGGTCGTCGTCCTCGCCGAGGACGCACCCCAGGACTTCCGGACCTGGAAGGACTTCCTGGCCGGCGGGGACGGCGTCGGCGCCGGGACCGTGCGCGAGCGCGCCGAGTCGATCCGCCCCGAGGCCCCCTCCGACATCATCTTCACCTCCGGCACCACCGGCAGCCCCAAGGGCGCCGTCATCACCCACGCCCAGTCCCTGCGCTGCTACGCCGTCTGGAGCGAGCTCGCCGGCCTGCGCGAGGGCGACCGCTACCTGATCGTGAACCCCTTCTTCCACACCTTCGGCTACAAGGCCGGCATCATCGCCTGCCTCATGCGCGGGGCCACGATGGTCCCGCAGCCCGTCTTCAACGTGGACACCGTCCTCGCCAACATCGCCGCCGAGCGGATCTCCGTACTCCCCGGCCCGCCCACCCTCCACCAGTCCCTCCTCGACCACCCCCAGCGCGACCACCACGACCTCTCCGCCCTCCGCCTGGTCGTCACCGGCGCCGCCGTCGTCCCGCTCCAGCTCGTCGAGCGGCTGCGCGGCGAACTGCACATCTCCACCGTGCTCACCGCGTACGGGCTCTCCGAGGCCAGCGGCATCGTCACGATGTGCCGCCGCGGCGACCCGGCCGAGGTCATCGCCTCGACCTCGGGGCGGGCCATCCCGGACACCCAGGTGAAGATCGCCGACCAGCACGGATACGCCCAGATCGCCGGGACGGCGGGCGAGGTGTGGGTCCGCGGCCACCACGTCATGCAGGGCTACTTCGAGGACCCGGCCGAGACAGCCGCGGCCGTCACCCCGGACGGCTGGCTGCGCACCGGCGACGTCGGGGTCCTCGACACCGACGGCAACCTGCGCATCACCGACCGGATCAAGGACATG
>NZ_JNZY01000071.1 GCF_000717655.1 Streptomyces katrae | reverse complement strand
TTAGGGTCCGCTTAAGGCAGCGGTAAGCAGGGCCTCAGGAAGGGCTGCACGGCGGTCGGCAAACGAGCGGCCGTGACGCGGTCACCGGCCGCGAACGCCTCGTGTGCACCGGCCACACGCCCCGGGAAGGTTGACCGGCGCCGGCTTCCCGTGACCGCCGGGGTCAGGTCAGGAGGGGGGTCAGGCCTCCTGGCGCGTGGGCCTGGTCGGTCAGGGCGTCGAGGGCGCGGACGGCCTCGGCCGCCGCCTCGGGGTCGGTCTCCGGGAGGCCGCTCGCCGCGAACTCGTCCTCGTCCAGCCGCAGGACCGCGGAGCCGTCCGCCGACACCCACAGGTCCAGGTCCAGGTCCTCGACCAGGATCTCGCCGTCCTGCACCACCGCCGGGCGCGTGACGTCGCAGTACCAGCCCTTGAGGACGCCCTCGCCCGTCCGCACCTCCTTGACCGCGTACCAGCGCGTCCGCCAGAAGTGCTCGGTGAACACGTCGCCCGGTTCGAAGCGCACGAAGCCGAAGTCCCGTACGCCGTCGGCCGCCCAGGGGGCGCGTACGGAGATCCGGTCGCCCGTGTCCACGACCAGGGCGGCGGGGTAGCGGATCTTGGTGCGGCCCGCCTTGGTGAGGGTGACGGTCAACCCGTGACTGCTCATGACTGCTGGGGTCCTTCCAGTTGCTTCGCGTAGCGCGTCTCGGTCGCGCAGATCTCGTATCCGAACCACCTGTTGATGGCGAGCATCGGCTCGTTCCCGGTGTCGTTGCCCGTGAAGGCCTCCGTGCAGCCGGCGGCGCGGGCCCGGTGCAGGGAGTCCGTCTTGGCGAGCTTGGCCAGGCCGCGGCCGCGGAAGGCGCGCAGGGTGCCGGTCATCGCCGAGCCGTAGCGGGTGGCGCCGTCCGTCCGGGCGGCGCAGAACGCGGCCACGACCCCGTCGACCAGGACGACCGTGGTCAGCTCCTTGTCGAGGTCCGGGTGGTGCCAGACGGTGGCGAGCCAGTCCTCGTAGTCGTCCAGTTCCGCCGGTACGTCGCCCGGTTCGTCACCGGAGGCCTCCGCGTCGGCCTCGTACAGCGGTCGCGGGTCGGCGGCGAAAGCGCTGCCGGGGCGCAGCTCGACCCCGGCGGGGAGCGCGTCCGGGTACGGAGGCAGGGCGGCGCGGGCCAGGTCCAGGCGCAGGAAGTGCGCGGAACGGCTCGGGCGGTAGCCGCGCCGCTCGGCGAACGCGCGGGGGGCGGGCTCGTCCAGCACCCAGGCGTACGTGCTCACGGCACCCTCCGAGGCCAGGTACTCCTCGGCCGTCCGCAGCAGGGCGGTGCCCGCCCCGCCGCCGCGGTGCGCGGGGTCGACGTACGCGTTGACGAACGACCGGCCGGGCTCCGGACTGTCGTACACGAGGCCGAGCTCGGCGGTGCCGACGACGAGGCCGTCCGCGGTCTCGGCGAGGAGGAGGCGATGGCGCTTGGCCGGAGCGGCGGAGGACAGCTCGAAGGCGACTCCGTCGGTGGTGGCGATCAGGAAGGGCAGCGAGGCGCGGCGCACCCGTACAACGGACTCCGCGTCCGAGGGGTCGCCCGGGCGGAGGTCGCGGATCGAAACGGTCATGCCGTGGACCGTAGGCGCGGGGCGGGGCGGATGCCTCCGAATTTTTCCCGGGGATGGGGGAGAATCGCCGGGTGACCTCGACGAACCTGAAGATCCGGATCGACGGCTCGGCCGGCGCGGCCGCCCCGTACGAGCAGCTGCGCGCCCAGATCTCGCGGGCCGCGCGGGCGGGAGACCTTCCGGTCGGGTACAAGCTGCCGACGGTGCGCGGGCTCGCGGAGGAGCTGGGCCTGGCGGCGAACACGGTCGCGAAGGCCTACCGGGCGCTCGAGGGCGACGGGGTGATCGAGACCCGCGGCCGGAACGGGACCTTCGTCGCGGCGGCCGGCGAGGGGGCCGCCCGGGAGGCGGCCACCGCCGCGCAGGCCTATGCGGAGCGCGCGAAGCGGCTGGGCCTGACCTTCGACGAGGCGACGTCGGCCGCCCTCGAAGCCCTGCGCGCCCGGTACGGGAACTAGGGATGTCGTCAAAGCAGCCGGCCGGACGGCTCTTTGACGACACCCCCTGAGTTCCCCCGGAGAGCCCCTACAGGTACAGGCCCGCTTCCGAACCGTGCTGGCCCTGCGGCGGCAGCAGCGCCGAAGGGCCCGTTCCCCGGCGCAGCGCGAACAGTTCGGCCAGCGTGGCGCCCTCGCGCGGAACCCCCTCGTCCGTGCCCAGCCAGTCCACCGCCTCGCCGTGCGTCAGACGGCCCACCTCGATCCGCGCCAGGCAGCGGCCCGGCCGGACCACCGCCGGGTGGAGCCGTTCCAGGTCCTCGTTCGTGGTGACGCCGACCAGCACGTTGCGGCCCTGCCCCAGCAGCCCGTCCGTCAGGTTGAGCAGCCGCGACAGCGCCTGGCCCGCCGTGTGCCGGGCCTCGCCGCGGATCAGCTCGTCGCAGTCCTCCAGCAGCAGCAGCCGCCACCGGCCCTTCGCCGTGCCCTCGTCCTCGCCGATCGCGATGTCCATCAGGTAGCCCACGTCGTTGAAGAGCCGCTCCGGGTCCAGGACGCAGTCCACCTGGCACCACTCCCGCCACGACCGGGCCAGCGTCCGCAGCGCCGAGGTCTTGCCCGTGCCCGGCGGGCCGTGCAGCAGGAGCAGCCGCCCCGCGATGTCGTCCGGGGTCACCTTCATCAGCCGGTCCATCGCCCCGGCCACCGGCGCCGTGTAGTTGGGCCGCACCTCCGCCCAGGTCCCGGCGGCGATCTGGCGGGTCGTCCGGTACGGGCCGCGGCGCGGGGAGACGTACCAGAAGCCCATCGTGACGTTCTCCGGCTGCGGTTCGGGCTCGTCCTGCACCCCCTGCGTGGCCTCGCCGAGCACGCTGGAGGCGAGCTCGTCGCTGACCGCCGTCACCGTCACGTCCGCGCCCCGGCTCCAGCGCGAGACGAGCATCGTCCAGCCCTCGCCCTCCGCCAGGGTGGCGCTGCGGTCGGAGTCACGGGCCGAGCGCAGCACGGTGGCCTCGGGCGGCAGCAGGGTCGCCTCCGCCTTCACCCGCTCGATCGTCACGCTGTGCGAGTACGGCTGCTCGCCGGACGCGAACCGGCCGAGGAACAGCGCGTCCACGACATCCGACGGTGAATCGCTGTCGTCGACGTTGAGCCGGATCGGCAGCGCGTCATGCGGGTTGGCTGGCATGGCGCCCATGATCCGGCACGAAGTGGCCGCGTGCACCCGTGTTTCGCCGGATCGGGGCCGGAGTTCCCTCTTCAAACGCACCGGTGGTGAAGATTCGGGCCGCAACTCCGCGCCAAAAATTCTTGGCATGAACACTTCCAGCCAGCCCCGGCTCCCAGTACCACGGACTCAGGAGTAACCCCCACAAGGAGCCGCACACATGAGCATGAAGATGTCGCGCTTCGCAGCCCTGACCGCCTCCCTGTTACTCGCCGCAGGCGCCGCCCTGTCCGGCGCCGGACAGGCGGCCGCCGCCACGGCCGATTTCGGTTACGTCGCCCTCGGCGACTCGTACTCCTCCGGCGTCGGCGCCGGCAACTACGACAGCGGGAGCGGCAACTGCAAGCGCACCTCCCGCGCCTACCCGTCCCTCTGGGCCGCCGCCCATTCCCCGCAGACCTTCTCCTTCACCGCCTGCTCGGGCGCCCGTACGGGTGATGTCCTGTCCGGCCAGCTCGGCCCGCTGAACTCCGGAACCGACCTGGTCAGCATCACCATCGGCGGCAACGACGCCGGATTCTCCGACGTCATGACGACCTGTGTGCTCCAGTCCGAGTCCACCTGCATCAGCCGCGTCAACCAGGCCAAGGCGTACGTCGACTCCACCCTTCCCGGCCAGCTCGACCAGGTCTACACCGCCATCCACGGCCGCGCGCCCGCGGCCCACGTCGTCGTCCTCGGCTATCCCCGCTTCTACAAGCTGAACGGCACCTGCGCCACCGGGCTGACGGAGGGCGAGCGCTCCGCCATCAACGGCGCGGCCGACTATCTGAACGCCGCCATCGCCAAACGCGCCGCCGACCACGGGTTCACCTTCGCCTCGGTGGCAGGCGCCTTCACCGGCCACGAGATCTGCTCCGGCGACGCGTGGCTGCACAGCGTCAACTGGCTCAACATCGGCGAGTCGTACCACCCCACCGCCGCCGGACAGTCCGGCGGCTACCTGCCCGTCCTCACCGCCGCCGCCTGATCCGGCGGGCTACGAGGCAGCCGCTTCGGGCTCCGGTGCGACCTCCGGTTCCGAGGTTTCCGGCTCCGCGGCGTCCGGCGTCGCCGGCCCCGCCGGTACAGGCCCTGCCGAGACCGGGGCCGGCGTACCGCTCGGACCGGGGGAGGGGGAGGTCCCGTCCGTCGGGGTCTCCCCCTCCTCGCACGTCACGGAGAAGTCCACCCACTCCGAGGCCGTCGGGTCCGGCCCCCGCACCTCCAGCCGGACCGCGTCGTCGAACGTCGCGCTCGGGTAGTACGTGAGCTCGGTGTGGTCCAGCTGCCGGCTCCGGGGGCCGTCCGCCGTGTACGTGACGGACTGCCAGCCGGGGCCGGAGCTGACCCCGCTGCGCGTCGCCCAGCGGTACTCCAGCACGGCGGGCGTACGGTCCGCATCGACGGTCGCCGTGAAGGCGGGCGCCTGATCGGCGGGCGGCGGGCAGGCCCCGCGGTAGTCCGTCCGTACGGCGCGCACCGACACGGCGAAGTGCGGCGCGGGCGTGGCCGACGGCGAAGCGGACGGCGACGGCGAAGGCGAAGGGGACACCGACGGCGACCCCGATCCGGAGGCGCTCGCGGACGCGGCCGAGGTGGTGGCCGGGGACGTCGGGCCGGTACCGTTCCCGCCCGGCTCATCGCGGTCCTTGAGCAGCAGCCACCCCAGGGCGACCACCGCCAGCAGCAGCACCACGATCCCGGCGGTCAGCACCAGCCCGGCCCGCCCCTCGCGCGGCGGCGCCCCGCGGCCCGCCGGGGCGGGACCCGGCCCCGGCGCGGGCCTCGGCACCACCGGCATCGGCGGGGTGGACCCCTCGGGCCGGCCCTGCGCCTCCGGGGGGCCGTGCCGCTGGTGCGCCGTGGCCGTCGGCGAGTCCGGACCCGCCACCGCCCCGCCGGAGCCCTGCAGGACCCCGCCCGCCCCGATGATCCGCAGCATCCGGGCCGCCTCCGCCGCGGGCAGCCGCTCCGCCGGATCCTTGCGCAACAGCCCCTCCAGCACCGGCGTCAGGGGACCGGCCCGGCGCGGCGGCGGCAGCTCCTCGTCCACCACCGCCCGCAGCGTGGACAGCGGGGTGTCCTGCCGGAACGGCGAGACCCCCTCGACGGCGGAGTACAGCATCACCCCGAGCGACCACAGGTCCGACGCGGGCCCCGGATCGCGCCCCAGCGCCCGCTCCGGCGCGAGGAACTCGGGGGAGCCCACCACCTCACCCGTCATCGTGATCGCCGACGAGCCCTCCAGGCTGGCGATCCCGAAGTCGCTCAGCACCATCCGGCCGTCGTTGGCGATCAGCACGTTGGAGGGCTTGACGTCCCGGTGCAGCACCCCCGCCTCGTGCGCGGCGCGCAGCGCGGCCAGCACTTGCTCCCCGAGGTGAGCGGCGCGCTGCGGGGTGAGCGGCCCCTCGGCCTCCAGCACGTCGGCCAGTGAGAGCCCGCGCACCAGCTCCATCACGATCCAGGGCCGGCCGTCCTCGGTGGCCACGTCGTAGACCGTGACGACCCCGCGGTGAGAGACCCGTGCCGCCGCCCAGGCCTCGCGCTCGAGCCGCCGGTACATCCGCCCGATCTCGGCGCCGTCCAGCCCCGCCGGGGGCCGTACCTCCTTGACGGCCACCTCGCGGCCCAACAGCTCGTCGCGGGCCCGCCACACGATGCCCATGCCGCCCCGGCCGAGCAGGTCGAGCAGCCGGTACCGGCCCGAGATGACACGGCCGGCGGCGGATTCCCCGCCCGCCCCACCGATGTTGTCACTCACGCGAGCCCCCAGGTGTGTCCGTGTGTCGGCGGGCGATCACTCCAAGTTAGCGCAGTGCACGCGTTGTGGCCCCGGTCCGCGCGGGACTCGCGCGGGGACCCTTCAAACGGCCGCCTCCCCTGCGGAGAGTGACGGCCGACTCCGCTGAGTAACCGTCAACTCCCCGTCGCCATAGGGGTAATTCACACCACCGGGATACCCGAGCGCGACGCAGGGGCGATAGGGTTAACCTGCCCGGGCCGGGTGCCCTCGTACGGGTGGGGAGAGAACATGGAACAGATAGCAATGCGCAGCAGGCCGCCACGCGTGCCTGCCATCACCTGCGGCAGCAGCGCGACGAGCTCGCGCCTCGACCGCCACCTCGCCGTGCTGGGCGGACCCGCCGTCCCGCACCGCGAGACGGCCGAGGCGACCCTGCTGATGCGCGAGCTCACCTCGCGCGACCACACGCACCGCCTGCGGAGCCGGAGCGCGCGCGTCTCGCTCTTCGCGCCGCTGCGCCGTCTGCGTCGCACGCTCTTCGGCAGCCGCCGCTCGTAACAACCGTCCCCGACCCCTTCTGGTTTCGCCCCCGGCCCTACGCAACCACACCATCCCGGCGCAGTGTCGTGATCTGTGCGCCCGTCATCCCCAGGGCGCGCAGCAGGGCCTCGGTGTGTTCGCCGAGCGCAGGCACCGCACCCATGTGCGGTGCCGCGCCTCCCGGCAGTCCGATCGGCGGCAGCAGTGCCCGCAACGGACCGGCCGGTGACCCCACCTCCCGCCAGCGGTCCCGTGCCGCGAGCTGCGGATGTCCCGCGAGCCGGGCCACCGAGTTCAGCCGTGCACAGGCGATGCCCGCCGCCTCCAGCCGCCCGATCGCCTCGTCCGCGCCCAGCCGGCCCAGCGCCTCGGCGACCACGGCGTCGGTCTTCTCCCGGCCCCGGGTGCGCGCCGCGTTCGTCGCGTACGCCGGATCCTCTGCCAACTCGGGCCGCTCCAGCACCTGTTCGGCGAGCCGCCGCCATTCGCGGTCGTTCTGCACGGACAGCAGCACCCGGTCCCCGTCCGCCGTCGGGTAGGCGTCGTACGGGGCGATGACGGCGTGCGCGAGGCCCGTGCGCGGGGGCTGCTCCCCGCCGTGCATCGTGTGGTGCAGCGGATGGCCCATCCACTCGGCCAGCGCGTCCAGCATCGAGACCTCCACCCGGCCCCCGCGCCCGGTGGCCGCGCGGCGCAGCAGGGCCGCGAGGACCCCGGAGAAGGCGTACATGGCCGCCGCGATGTCCGCGGCCGGGATGCCCGCCTTGACGGGCTGCTCCGGGGTGCCGGTCACCGAGACCAGCCCCGCCTCGCACTGCACGAGCATGTCGTAGGCGCGCTTGTGGGCGTACGGGCCCTCGGCCCCGTACCCGGAGATGTCGACGGCGACCAGCCGCGGGTAGCGCGCGCACAGCGCGGCCGAGTCGAGCCCGAGCCGGGCGGCGGCACCCTGGGCGAGGTTCTGGACGAACACGTCGGCCCCGTCGAGCAGTCCGTGCAGGACCTCCCGGCCGCGCGGGTCCTTCAGGTCGAGCGCGATCGACTCCTTGCCGCGGTTGGCCCAGACGAAGTGGGAGGCCAGTCCCTGCGCGGCGGTGTCGTAGGCGCGCGCGAAGTCGCCGCCGTCGGGGCGCTCGACCTTGATCACCCGGGCGCCGAGGTCGGCGAGCTGACGGGTTGCGAAGGGGGCCGAGACGGCCTGTTCGACGGCGACGACCGTGACGCCGTCGAGGGGCAGGGGCTCCACGGGGCGGGGTTCCGTGGAGCGGGGTTCGGCAGGGCGTGCGGGCGCGGGCGAGTCGGCTGTCATGACAGCCTGCCTACCGGTTGGGACCCCGGCCTGTCACCACACGGGCGGCCGACATCGCACGCTGTGCGCGGTTCGTCCGTCTGTGGCGCCCGTCTCAGTCCCGGCCGGTGACCCCGATGGCACGGCGGACGGCGGCCGGATCGCGCGTGACGTCGTGGCCGGCGACGAGGGTGCGGCCGCCGGTGGGCCGGGTCGGCGTGGGGAGGATCCGTACGGCGGCGGTCTGCCCGCGCCGTCGGGGCCGAGGAGCCCGCAGACCGTGCCCTCCGGCACGGCCAGATCGAGGCCGCGCAGGGCATGGACCTCGCCGAAACGCTTCTGCAGGGCCTCGCCAGTGCAGCGTACGCAGTTGCGGAGCAGCGGATCCTACCTCACTGCGTACGCTGTACGTAGCTAGGATGAGGGCGAGGTGATGACCGATGGCAGTCGGCGGCCGACCCGCCCGACCCGGAGTGATCTGGGCCCGCCCGGGGCGCGCCGGCCGCGGACCCCGGCCCGCGCACACCCGCGAGTCGATCGCGGCCGAGGCCGTGCGGATCGCGGACGCGGAGGGGATCGAGGCCGTCTCCATGCGGCGCGTGGCAGCCGGGATCGGCGCCGGGACGATGTCCCTGTACAACTACGTGCCGCGCAAGGAGGACCTGTACGAGCTGATGGCCGACGCGGTGAGCGGGGAGTACGAGCCGGCCCCGCCGACCGGGGACTGGCGGGCCGACCTGCTCGGACTCGCCCGCCAGGCACGGGAACTGATGCACCGCCACCCGTGGCTGCCGCGGCTGCTGTCCCCCGTCTACGGCTTCGGGCCGAACGCCCTGCGCCATCTGGAGCACAGCCTGGACTGCCTGGTCCCGCTGGAGGCTTCCGGTGCGGAGAAGCTGGAGCTCGTCGCGGCGGTCAACGGCGCGGTGGCCACGTTCGTGGCGAGCGAGCTGGCCCTGGCCGAGCGGGCCCGGTCGCTGCCGTGGAGCGAGGCCGCCGAGGAGGGCGTACGGGCCGCCTGGCTGGGCTCGAGGCTGGCGACGGGGCAGTACCCGCTGCTGGCGGCAGCGCTGTCCGGCGGGCACCCGGTGACGGAGGCGGCCTCCGACCTGGGCGCGGTCTTCGACCGCTCGGTGTCCCGGCTGCTGGGGGCCTGGGGGGCGGCGGAGGGCTGACGCGGGTGCGTGCGCGGGGGTGACGCGGGTCCGTGCGGAAAGGCCCCGCGGGGCGGTCCGTCAGAGCAGGGCGAACTGGCCGCCCGGGCCCTCCTCGTGGTGGTCCAGGACCGAGGCCGGGCGGCGGGCCCAGCGCGGCGGCGGCAGCACGCCCGCGGCGGCCAGCTCGGCGGCCGCCAGCAGCGGCCCGGGGGTGAACGCCGCCCGCTCCGGGGCCAGATCGGCCAGCAGCGCCAAGGTGGTCACCAGTGCCAGCAGCTCCGAGGTCCAGGCCTGCGGCCACTCGGCAGGCCCGAGCGCGTCCAGCCCGTCGGCCTCAGGATCCCGGTGGGCGGTCCGGGCCGCGAACCAGGCCTCCAGTACCCGCGTACCGCCCTGTACCTCGTACTCCCAGGCGCCCGGCGGTACGGGGGAGACCGTCCCGGCCCCGAGGCGCAGCGTCTCGGTCTCCGGGTCGTACGCGAGCCCCTCCGGCCAGGCCTGGACCGCCGAGCGGACGTACGGGCGCCGCCCGCCCGGCAGCCGGGGCGGCTCGGCGCCGGGTCCGCCGCGCAGCTGGACGGTGAGCAGCCGGTGCCCGAGCTCCAGCCCGGCCCGCCAGCGCCCGGGGTCGCCGGTCAGCGGGACCTCGTACCCCCGGGGGCCGGGGCGGCCCGCCGCGAGGACCCAGCACAGCACGTCCTGCGGGGTGGCCCGGCCGCCGTAGCGCTCGCCCAGCAGCGCCAGCAGGCCCGGCGCGAGATTGGGCTCGGCGCCGCCGGGGCGCCGGTGCAGCGGGCGGATCCGGCCCAGGCGGCCGACCGGGAGATGTGCGGTGACCAGCAGCTCCGGGGCCTCCACGGCGAAGAGCTGGTGCTCGTCCAGGACCCGCCACAGCTCCGGGCGGGCCATGTCGATGAGCCGCTGGTCGGGCAGCAGCCACTGCTCGTCGAAGGGATCGCGCAGCACCCGTACGGGCTCCGGGCAGGGGCCCGGCGCATCGGCGAAGCGGGCGGTCGCCGGCGAGCGGCGGCCGGGCAGCGCGGCCGCGCCGGTGGTGGGCGTGCGGGTCCGGGTCGGGCGGAACAGCCGGTCCCGCTCGGCCCCTTCGGTGCCGGTCAGGGCCGCCCAGCGGGCGCGCAGCGCCGCGGGGTCGGGGGCCGCCACCCAGGTCCGGCCCAGGCGCAGGCCGCCCACGGCCCAGGGCATCAGATCGTCCAGCAGCGGTACGTCTTCGCTCACCCGCCAGATGGTAGCGACGGCGGGCGGCGGCCGGGGGTGCGGGCGCCAGCCCGGCCGGGCTGGGTCCATGCCGAAGAGCTACGCTCCCTATGTACGGATATGTTCCGATGTCGAGGAGGAGGCGGTCATGAGTCAGTACGACGAATACTCGACTCCGTCGCAGGCCGAGGGCGAGCGGCTCGACGAGGACATGGACGAGAAGGAGAAGATGCAGCGCCACCACCCGCAGACGATGCGGACCACGCCGTCGCAGGCGGAGGGCGAGCGAGGCAAGGACGACGAGGAGAAGTAGCCCTGGCGGGTACGGCGCTGCGGCCGGGCCCCTCGCGGGTACGGCGCTGCGGCCGGACCGGGGCCGGGCAGGAGCCCGGCAGGGGTCAGGTGGCGTCGACGGTCACCGTGAACGAGAACCGGTCGCCCCGGTAGCGGATCCGCGCGACGTCCACGACCCGGCCGTCCTCGTCGTACGTCACGCCCGTGTAGTGCAGGATCGGGCTGAGCAGCGGCACCTGGAGCAGCTCGGCCGTCTCCGGGTCGGCCAGCCGCGCCTCGACCGTGTCCGTGATCCGGCTGATCCGCACGCCCACCACGTCACGCAGCACCTTGGTCATCGGCCAGCGCGCCAGATCGGCCAGGTCCACCGCCTCGGCGACCTCCGGGCGGACCGCGTTCTCCGCCCAGTTGGTCGGCTCGCCGCTCTCGCCGTCGTGGCGCAGCCGGCGGTACGTGACCACCTCGGCCGTGTCCGGGAAGTGCTCCAGCAGCTCCCCGGACACCGCCGTCCGCTCGCGGCCGAGAATCGTCGTACGGTCGCCCGACTGCTGCGCCACGATCGCATCGACCGAACCCAGCAGCCGTACCGGCGCCCCGCGCCGCGCACCCGGCTCGATGAACGTGCCGCGGCGCCGGTGCCGGCTGATCAGCCCCTCGCCCTCGAGTTCCTTGAGCGCCTGGCGCATGGTCAGCACGCTCACCCCGTAGTGCTCGGCGAGCTGCTCCTCGGTGGGCAGGCGCAGCGAGGCGTCCGGGGTGCGCCCCAGTATCGAGGCGCGCAACGACTGTGACACCTGGTACCAGAGCGGCAGCTTCCGGTTGAGCACCAGCGAGTCGGGGGCGAAGGCGGTCACGGGTGGTTCTCCGTACGGACGGGGCGTGGGGCGCTTAGTGATACTAGGCGCGGAAGTGGCGCTGGAGCCCCTGCCAGACGTCGTCGTAGCCGCGCTGGAGGTGATCGGCGCCGGCCGCCTGGGTGGTGGCGGTGATGGGCCAGCGGGTCTCGAACATGAAGGCCAGACCGTCGTCGATCTTCTGCGGCTTCAGCTCGGCGGCGCTCGCCCTGTCGAAGGTCTCCCGGTCCGGTCCGTGCGCGGACATCATGTTGTGCAGCGAGCCCCCGCCGGGGACGAAGCCTTCCGCCTTGGCGTCGTACGCGCCCTCGATCAGGCCCATGTACTCGCTCATGACGTTCCGGTGGAAGTACGGCGGGCGGAAGGTGTCCTCGCCGACGAGCCAGCGCGGGGCGAAGACCACGAAGTCCACGCCGGCCAGCCCCGGGGTGTCGGAGGGCGAGGTCAGCACGGTGAAGATCGACGGGTCGGGGTGGTCGTAGCTGATCGAGCCCAGGACGTTGAAACGGCGCAGGTCGTACACGTACGGGGTGTGCGTGCCGTACCAGGCGACCACGTCGAGCGGGGAGTGGTCGTAGGTGGCGGCCCAGAGGTTGCCGCAGAACTTGTTGACCACCTCGGTCGGGCGCTCGCTGTCCTCGTACGCGGCCACCGGGGCGCGGAAGTCGCGTGCGGCGGCGAGGCCGTTGGCGCCGATCGGGCCCAGGTCCGGCAGCTCGAAGGGGCGGCCGTAGTTCTCGCAGACGTACCCGCGGGCGTCGTCGTCCAGGAGCTCGACGCGGAAGCGCACGCCGCGCGGGATCAGGGCGACCTCGCCGGGGCCGGCGCTGAGCATGCCGAGCTCGGTGCGCAGCAGCAGGCCGCCGCGCTCGGGGACGATCAGCAGCTCGCCGTCGGAGTCGCTGAAGACCCGGTCGGTCATCGAGGCGTTGGCGGAGTAGAGGTGGATGGCCATCCCGGTGCGCTGGGTGGCGTCGCCGTTGCCGCCCAGCGTCCACAGGCCCGCCAGGAAGTCGGTGCCGGGCGCCGCGTCGGGGAGCGGGTTCCAGCGGAGCCGGTTGGGGTCCGCCGGGGCCTCGGTGAAGGGCGCGGAGCGCAGGGCGCCGTTGTCGATGCGGGCGAAGGGCGGGTGGGCCGCCGAGGGGCGGATCCGGTAGAGCCAGGAGCGGCGGTTGTGGGCCCGCGGCTCGGTGAAGGCGCTGCCGCTGAGCTGTTCCGCGTAAAGGCCGAGGGGGGCGCGCTGGGGCGAGTTGCGGCCGGGCGGCAGGGCGCCGGGGACGGCCTCCGAGCTGTGCTCGTTGCCGAAGCCGGTGAGGTACTCCAGTGCCTCCGCCGTCTTCCTGGCCTGCTCGGCCTGCTCGCTCATGGGTACTCCCGCTCTGTGGCTGCCAAAGGAATCCTATGGTCGACAGTAGGATTCCGTGGCCCGCCCGTCAATGCCCCCGTGAATCGCGATGTCGCGAGGGACCGAAAAGGCGATGCCGCGGGGGGTCCAAAAAGATGAACATTGCTCTACTCTCACGCGCATGTCGTGGACCCGCAGGTTCCCTGCCGTGCCGGCGGCGCTCCTCGCCGCCCTCCTCGCTCTCCTGTCCCTCCTCGCCGCCGCGCCCGCCGCCAGCGCGCACGAGGAGCGCCCCGTGGCCCTCCCGGACGGCTCCGGATCCGTGCCGCAGTACCGGAAGGCCGAGCCCGACCTGCTGGTCTGCAAGACCGACCGGCCGGCCTTCGAACGCCGGACATCCGCCTTCCCCGAGGAGCTGAAGCAGCGCAACCTCGCCCTGTACGAGCGGTGCGAGAAGAGCGGCTACCGGCACCTCCAGGAAGCCGTCGACGCCGTGGACCGGCCCGGCATGAACATCGCGATCCTCCCCGGCCTGTACGAGGAGGAGCCCGCACTGCCGAAACCCGCCGGGGAGTGCGCCGCGCTGAAGGCCCCCGACTCCTCGCTCGGCTACCAGATCCTGACGTACGAGCAGCAGGTGCAGTGCCGGCACAACCAGAACCTCGTCGCGATCCTCGGCAAGACGGACCTGCAGATAGAAGGCACGGGCGCTTCACGCCTCGACGTCGTCATCGACGCCAAGTACCAGAAGCTGAACGCCATCCGCGCCGACAAGTCGAACGGCATCTACTTCCGCAACTTCACCGCGCAGCGCACCACGTTCAACTCGCTGTACGTCCTCGCGGGCGACGGGTTCGTCATCGACGACGTGCTGACCCGGTGGAACGACGAGTACGGCTTCCTGACCTTCGCCAGCGACCACGGGCTCTACAAGAACTGCGAGTCGTACGGGAACGGCGACTCCGGCATCTACCCGGGCAGTGCCTCGAACATCAACGACGGACGCGGCTACGACGTCCCGCGCTACTCCATCGAGATCACCGGCTGCCACAGCCATCACAACATGGTCGGCTACTCCGGCACGGCGGGCGACTCCGTCTGGGTCCACGACAACGAGTTCGACCAGAACATGGGAGGCGCCTCGATGGACAGCGCCTTCCCCGGGCACCCCGGACTCCCGCAGAACCACGCCAAGTTCGAGCGGAACCTGATCCACGACAACAACGCCGACTACTACGGGTACGTCGCCGACGGGACCTGTGCCAAGCCGCCGATCGAGCGCGGCTACGAGCAGGGGGTGGTCTGCCCGCAGATCTCCATGCCGCCGGGCACCGGCATCATCACCGCCGGCGGCAACTGGAACGTCTACGAGAACAACTGGGTGTACGGGCACCGGCGCGCTGCCTTCTTCCTCTCGGCCGTCCCGGCGTTCATCCGCGGCGAGGAGGAGTGGTCGAAGCAGGCGGACACCTCCCACCACAACCGCTACGCCGCCAACACCCTCGGCAAGGACAAGTCGGGGGCGTCCCGCCCCAACGGCATGGACGTGTGGTGGGACGGCCAGGGCCGCGGGAACTGCTGGCAGCCCGGGCCCGACGGCTCCACCCCGGGCACGCTCCCGCACTGCGGCGACCGCCGTGGCGAGGTGTCGGGCGCCTCGGCCCGCCTGGTCGGTGAACCGGTGAAACTCGCCCAGCTGCTGGTCTGCGCCGACTACAGCGTGCAGGCGCGCAAGCTCCCGGCCGGCTGTGACTGGTACGGGGCGCGCGGCCTGGAACGGGTGGAGACGCAGATCGCGCTGGCCGCGGCGGCGGTGCTGCTGCTCGTGGGCGGGGTGCTGTGGTGGCGCCGCCTGCGCGGGTCCCGGCTGGGAACGGCGGCCTCGCTGCTCGGCCTGGCCGGGCTGGCGCTGGACGTGGCCGGCTCCACGATGCCGCTCGTGGGGACCATCGTACCCGCCCTGGCCCTGCTCCTGCTGGGCCTGTGGTGGACGGGCGCGGGCATCGCGCTGCGCCCCGGCCGCCCCTGGCTGGCGCGGCTGACCCTGCTGCTGGCGGCCCTCACCCTGCTCGATGCCTTCGACAAGGCCGTCCTGATGATCCCCTGGATTCCCGTCGGCCCCTCCTGGCTCCGCGCCCTCCTCGCGATCCCCTGGGCCCTCTGGGCCACCATCGCCGCCTCCCGCCCGGACCCCGCCCCGGCCGGCCCGGGCAGCGACCCGGCGGGCGATCGCTCCCCGGTCCCGGCCGGCCCGGCACCGGCCCTGCACACCGAAGCCACCCCGGACGCGGCATGACGCCCGACCCCACCCGCTCAACCGCCGGCCTTGACCCCGTGGGCCGAGGCGGGCGGGGCGTCGGGGACGGCATGACCGAAGGAGGAGTGCAGTGAGCGACGGCCGGACCGGACATCCCATCGGGTGCGACGGCTGCGGGGTGCCGCCCCCCGGGGCGCGGACGCGGCGGCGGGCCCGAACCGCAGCCCTGCTGACGCTGGTGCTCCTGCTCGTCGGCGGCGCGGCGACGGGCTGTGGCGGGCGGGCCACCACCCACCACAAGCCCGGCACCAGCCACGAGCAGGCCACCGGCAGCGCAGGCACCCTGCTCGAGGCCCGGGACCCCACCGGCCACCGGCTCCGCCAGGTCCCGGCCGAGGGCGCGCCGCAGGTGCAGCTCGCCGCCCGCCCCGACTCCGAGGACGGCTGGAACCTCCAGCTGACGGTGAAGAACTTCCGCTTCACCCCCGACAGCACCGGCGGCGCCGCCCTCCCGGGCGCCGGCCACGCGCACCTGGAGCTCGACGGCCGCAAGCTGGCCCGGTTGTACGGCCCCTGGTTCCATCTGCCCGCCGCGCAGGTCCCCGAGGGCGCGCACACCCTGACCGTCCGCCTCTACGCGGACGACCACACCGCCTGGACCGTCGCCGGCAAGCCGGTGGAGGGCACCGCCCAGCTCACCGCCACCGCCCCAGGCGAGGCCGGCCACAGCCACACCTCACCGCCGGCGCAGCCCTCGCCCCCGGTACCGCCGTCGCCGGAAGCGCAGGCCGGCCGCACCGTCACCCTCACCGTCCGGGACGGCAAGGTCACCCCCGCCCCCGGCCGCACCGAGCTGCGGCGCGGCGAGCGCATCGCCCTGCGCGTCACCAGCGACCGCGCGGACACCCTGCACGTCCACGGCTACGACAAGGAACTCGCCCTGCCGGCAGGCCAGGAGGCCACCCTGGTCCTGACGGCCGACCGCAGCGGCCTCTTCGAGGTCGAGACCCACGAGTCCCGCCTCGTCCTGACCCAGCTCCTCGTCCGGTGACCCGGCCCGCGCCCACCCGGCCCGCGCCGACCCCGCCCACCCGGCCCGCGCCCACCCGGCCCGCGCCCACCCGGCCCGCGCCGACCC
>NZ_JNZY01000070.1 GCF_000717655.1 Streptomyces katrae | reverse complement strand
GAATTCGGCAGGGTAATGCTTCATCCCCACGGGGACTCCGTTCTCCTGGACCATCAAGATCCAAGTGTCTCCGGTGTCCAAAATCCGGGGTCAAGGCCCGCTTTAACGAGATCTACATCGCCTGACGGCTTGAGTGCCTTCGCCGCCAGGGCGGTGACGGGCAGCAGTCCGATCAACAGGCTGAACACACCGAGTTTGTCAGACGTGGTTAGGTTGCCGGTCATGAGTGTGATCACAGCCCAGACGCCAGTGGTCATGCACGCCAAGGCGAGCAGCAGCCCAGCCGAATATCGAACTCGTTCTCGATGTAGTGCGCTCCTCACTCTGCCAAGCATGGATGCTGCCGCCTGCGGCACGCGTGTGCCGCGCTGGAGCCGCGGGGTCGGGCGCTTGCGTACACGCCGGGGTTGATCGCTCCGTTGGAGCGCAAGAACGGCTGGACGCTGGCGGAGTGTGTATAGACCTCGCCGACCTCATCGCCACCATCGAGTACGCCCTCACCAACCCGGCCGAGCTCATCCGACGCGGCGAGGCCGCCGGCCAGTTCGCCCGCGACAACTACTCCTGGCGCAGCCTCACCCCTCGCTACCTCGACATCTACGACCGCGTCCCCGCCGAGCGGACCTAACCGGAACCGCGCGCTCGCGGCCGCTGCGCGCCCCGGAGCGGCACGATTCCGGCGGTGATTGCGCAGCCGAGTAGGGTGGCGCCCGAGATCCGGCCGCCATCCGGGCAGAACGGAACAACCCCCTGAACCGGCACGAGAAGGATGGACAGAACATGGCAGAGCGACGCATCGCGGTGTTCGGCGCCGGATACATCGGGCTGGTGACCGGCGCATGCCTCGCCGAGCTGGGCCACCACGTCACCGTCCGCGACATCAACCCCGAACGCGTCCGCATCCTCCGTGCCGGCGACGTCCCCATCCACGAACCCGGACTCGGCGACATGATCGCCCGCAACAAGGAACGCCTGACCTTCACCCAGGACCTCGCCGAGGCAGTCACCGGCGCCGAGATCGCCTACGTCTGCGTGGACACCCCGCCCTCCGCCTCCGGCGACGCCGACCTCTCCCGCGTGTGGGCCGTCGTCCGCTCCCTGACCGACGCCCGCGACCTGAAGGCCGTCGTCATGAAGTCCACCGTTCCCGTCGGCACCGGAGCCCGCGCCCGAGCCCTCCTCGACGAGATCGGCCTGGCCCACGTCGGCTACGTCTCCAACCCCGAGTTCACCGCCGAAGGCCGCGCCATCCAGGACTTCATGGCCCCCGACCGCATCGTCATCGGACAGGACAACGACACCGCCGGCATCCTCGTCGCCGCCCTGCACACCGGCATCAACGCCCCGGTGGCGACCATGGATGTGAAGTCCGCCGAGATGGTCAAACTCGCCGCCAACGCACTCCTCGCAACGAAGATCAGCTTCGCCAACGAGATCGCCACCCTCTGCGATAACACCGGCGCCAACGTCACCGACGTCCTCGGAGCGGTCGGCATGGACCACCGCCTCGGCGCCCACTTCCTGCGCCCGGGCATCGGCTGGGGCGGCTCCTGCTTCCCCAAGGACAGCGAAGCCCTGCGCCAGATGGCCTCCAACACCGGCTTCCACCCCCAGCTCCTCACCGCCGTGATCAACGTCAACAACATCCAAAAGCGCCGCGCGATCCAGCACCTCAAGGACGAACTCGGCGACCTCGCAGGCAAGCGCATTGCTCTGCTGGGCATGGCGTTCAAGCCCGGCACCGACGACATGCGCGAGGCACCCTCCACAGTGCTCGCCAGCCGCCTGCTCGCCGAGGGCGCACAAGTCCGCTCCTGGGACCCCCTCGCCCGCCCGGCGGCCGGCGAACCCTGGGACTCCGGCACCCGCTACCCGACCCCACAGCAGGCCCTGGCCGACGCGGACGCGGCAGTGATCGTGACCGAATGGCCCGAGCTCGCCGAAGTCGACTGGACCGAAGCCCACAGGGTCATGCGCACACCGGTCATGTTCGACGGCCGCAACCTCCTCGACCCTGAGCGCCTGCGCGAGATCGGATTCCGGTACACCTCGGTCGGCCGTCCCTGATGCTCCTCCACCAGCGTGCTGTCTCCTCCGCCCCCGAGCCCCGGGCTGGGGCTGATGTCAGACCCGCCTCGTAGCGTCGAAGGCGAGGGTCCGGATCGGGACCGTTGAGGACGTGAGGAGCAGGCCATGGGCGAGATCAGTGTCGACAGGCAGCACCTTGACCGGCTGCTGGCCGACAGCGCGAGCACGTACGGAGCGCCTTACCAGCGGGCCTTCGCCGAGCTCGCCGAAGCACATCGCGGCCGGCCCGTCGCAGAAATCCTCCCGCTCCTCCGGCGGGCCGCCGACGAGGCACTGCTCGGCTTCACGGACATGGACCTCCGGGAGCAGGCAGAAGCCATCAGTACGGGCGAGCCGTACGTCCTGCGCGTCACGGTGGCCTGACCACGACCGTGCCGCGCAGGACGTCCCCGCCACAGCGGGGTCAGGCCTTGCGCCGGCCACGGCCGGTGTGCGCGAGGGCGTCGGCGAGCTGGTCGTGGTTCATCGAGGAGCGGCCCGGGATGCCGGCCGCGGCCGCCTTCTCGTACAGCTCGGCCTTCGTCAACGACATCAGCTCCCGGCCCTGGCCTGCCTGGCCGGAGCGCGTCCGCTTCTTCGGGGCCGACTTCTTCTCCCCGCGCGCAGCCCGGGCGCCGGGGGAGGCGGCCTTGCCCCCGGAGTCCTTGGGACTCTTGGCCCGCTCGACGCTGGCGCGCAGGGCCTCCATGAGGTCGACGGCACCGGTCGGCTTCGCCGCCGGTTCGGCCTTCTCCACTGTCTCCCCGGCCGCCTTCGCCTTCACCAGGGCCTCGACCTTCTCGCGGAAGGTGTCGCGGAAGGACTCCGGGTCCCACTCCATGGCCAGGGCGTCGATCAGCTGCATGGCCATCTTCACCTCAGCCGCCGTCGCCTCGACCTTCCCCGGCAGGTCGGGCACCTCGGCGTGCGGATCACGCAGCTCGTCGGCCCAGTGAAGAGTGTGGATCGTGAGCAGGCCTTCCGCCTCCTCAGCTTTCAGCGCGACCAGGTACTCCCGCCCGCGCATCACGAACGTGGCGATGCCGGCCTTGTTCGACTCGGCCAACGCCCGCTCTAGCAGGGCGTAGACCTTCCCGTACTGCGATCCCCGAGGCCCCAGGAAGTACGTCTTGTCGAAGAAGACCGGGTCGATCGTGTCCAGGTCGACGAAGCCGGCCACGTCGATCGACCGGGACCGGCCCGGCGCGATCTCGTCGAGCTCCTTCGGCTCGACGACCACGTACTCGCCACCGGTGTCGAAGCCCTTCACGATGTCCGACAGGTCCACCTCGTCGCCGGTGCGCTCGTTCACGCGCCGGTTGCGGATCCGGTCAGCTGTCCCGCGCTGGAGCTGGTGGAAGTGGATCGTGTGGCTGTCCGTCGCCGTATAAAGGCCCACGGGAAGGCTCACGAGCCCGAACCCCAGAACCCCCGTCCACACCGGTCTGGCCATCGCCCGCACCACCCTTCACCGCGGTGTCACTCGGCACCTTCCCACCCTGCGCCTGATCACCCCCACGGGCAACGGCAGCCCAACCCGAGTACACCGCCCGGAGCGCCTCCCAGCGTGACGAGGAAGAGCGCTCCAGGCCCTGTCAGGGCCCTTCCACCTCGCCGCGTTCCCTCGTCCAGGAACGCACGGTGTGCTCGCCCTCGGGCCCCTCTTCGATCAGCACTGGTGGAGAGGCGGTATTCCGAACTTGCGGTATTCCTCTTCGAACCGCCATGGCCCGAGTTCACTGCCTCCACCCCGGCCGGCGGGACGCTGCGGCCGCTGCGCGACCTCAATGGTCGACTTTGACGACGAGGGCAGGACTGATGTTCCCCACGGCCAGGCCGCGGGGCGCGAGATGTGTGTTCAGGATTCGATGGCCGGTAGGCGAGGACCACCAGGTCGAGGGCAGCCGATACAGCGCATGCGGCCCCCTGGCACTGGTCATCTCTGCGGATCAGTGACCCGCGCCGAAGGGTCTCGTTGATCGGGCATGAACGCACCGGGCTATGCCTTCCGTCGCGGTGCCCACAGCAGCTGCATACGAATACCTTCGTACGGCCCCAGCAGGCCGCGCACCGTATGGATCACGCCTGTACGGGCTGATCACACCAGAGAGGGAGCAGAGCATGGGCCCGAGGACCGGGGGTGGCGCCCGGCGTCGTAGCCGCCTGTCCGCATTGGTACTTCGCCACCGTTGGCCTGTTGTTTTCGCCTCGTTGTGTGCGGCGCTGGCGGTGTTCTGGTACGGCAGCTCGGCCCATGACTATCTGTCGACGGACTCGGAAGCACCGGCGTCTGCGGAGTCGATTCGGGCGAAGGACATCCTTGACAGCGATTTTGGAGCGGCTGTCCCTAATGTGATTTTGGTTGCCCGCGCCGACGGATCGGTGGACAGCCCCGGGGTGGTTGCCGACGCGCGAAGAGTGGCGGCGGTGCTCGCTGGGGACCCTTCCGTCGCCTGGGTGCAGTCCTATTGGTCGGCTCGCGAGAAGTCGCTGCGTTCCCGCGACGGATGCAGCGCGGTGTTCCTGGTTCGGCTGTGGGGTGGCGACAAGGAGGCGGCCAGGGCTTCAATGCGCTTGATGCCCCTGGTCACAGGCCGACAGGGCCACTTGGACGTTGCTGCCAACGGGGAGGCAATTCTCCGTACGCGGGTCGGTGAGCAGGTGGAGCGGGATCGCACCCGCGGAGATTTGTTGGTCCTGCCGGTGACGGTGGTGCTGTTGCTGCTCGCTTTTCGTTCGGCGGTGGCGGCCGTGCTTCCTGTGCTGGTCGGGGCGCTGGCGGTCATGGGTACCGCGGCGGTGTTGCGGCTGATGGCCTCCTTCACGCCTGTCTCGGTGTATGCGAGCAGCATCAGTTACGCCTTGGGTTTCGCTCTGGCGGTGGATTACAGCCTCTTTGTGATCAGCCGGTACCGGGAGGAACTGTCGCGGGGGTGTCGCGTCGAAGTCGCGCTGCAGGTGGCGTTGAGTACTGCCGGGAGGGCGGTGGCGTTTTCCGCTGCGACGGTGACTGCCTCGTTGGCGGCTCTGCTGCTGTTTCCGTTGCCGATTCTGCGTTCGATCGCCTATGGCGGGATCACCGTGGTGGTTTTGGATGCGGTGGTGAGCCTGGTGGTGCTGCCCGCTCTGCTGGCGTGTCTGGGCAGGAGGGTGGACCGGCTGGATGTCTGCGGCCGGTGGCGGCGCGCGGGGCGCGCGTCGCTTTCTGCAAGTGCTGGCCGGGGAGTGTGGGGGCGGACCGCCTTATGGGTCATGGGCCGCCCGGGGATGGTCGCGGTGATCCTCACCTCCTGTCTGGTCGTGGTGGCCGCTCCATACGCGCACGTCAAGTTCGGGCTGTTTGATGACCGGCTGTTTCCCGCTTCCTCGGAGATCGGGAAGAGTGGGCAGGCATTGCGCAGAGATTTCGTCGATGGTGGAGTCGCCAGCCCCACGACGGTGGTCCTGCCCGCTTTCGATACGGCGGCGCGCGCAGCTGAACTGGACCGGTACGCGAAGAACATCGCCGGCCTGCCTGAGGTTCGGCAAGTGCGGACCGTCACCGGCACCTACGCAAACGGGGCGCGCATCCGGGCAGGTGACGTGAGCGTGGCGTCCTTCGCCAACGGCCGTGGTGTGTGGCTTTCGGTGACAACGCGGTGTGAACCCTTCAGCGCCGAGGCCCGGGAGATGGCCGTTGCGCTGCGCAGGCTTCCCGCTCCCGGCACCGTCCTGGTGGGTGGTCCGGGCGCGGTCCTCGCGGACATGCAGCAGCCGCTCGAAGAGCGACTTGGGTGGGCGCTGTCGCTGATTGCGGCTGCCATGCTGGTGCTGGTGCTCGCTCTGACCCGCAGGCCCGTGCTAGCGGTGAAGGCGCTGCTGCTGAACGCCCTCAGCCTGAGCGCGACCTTCGGTGCTCTGGTGTTTGTGTTTCAGGACGGCAACTTCGCCGGTCTGCTAGGCGGGTTCACGGTGACTGGCACCACTGACATCCAGATGCCCGTGCTCGTCTTCTGCATTGCGTTCGGGCTCTCCATGGACTACGAGATCTTCCTCCTTGCCCGAATCTGCGAAGAGTACGATCAATGCTCGGACACCAAGATCGCCGTTGCGCGCGGACTGGACCGTGCTGCCGGCCTGTTCACCTGGGCTGCCGTGATCTTCGCAGTGGTCATGGCAGCTTTGGCCACGTCTGAACTCGTACTCCTGAAAATCATTGGCCTGGGCCTTGCGCTGGCAGTCATTTTGGACGCCACCCTCATTCGAGGTCTTCTCACCCCCGCTGTCATGTGCCTGGCCGGTAGCGCCAACTGGTGGACACCGCCCATGACGGCATGGCGCCCGGGGCCAGGCAAACGCGCACACGACAGCCGCCGTGGTTTCACGGACCCGGACGCCGGGCCAGCCCACATTGACCTCCCAAGGACCGACACTCGGAGTCTGGAACGCTCATGACCTCTTTGCCCATCGCCGACCACGCTTTCGACTTCTCTGGCGGCCGGCTCGCCGCGTTGCGGTGCTCTCCTGCAACGGATACCCACCGAAGAGGCAGCGTCGTTCTGGTCGGCGGTTTTCTCGGTTCGAAGGAGGATTTCGTTCCGCTGCTTCCCCTCCTGGCCCAGGCAGGTTACGACGCCTACTCCTACGATCACAGGGGCCAGTACGAGTCAGACGGGCCGACGAGTCCTGACGCATACACCATCGAATCGCTGGGGGAAGACCTTCGGGGCGTGCTTGCCCAGCTCAAGGAGCACTCTCACACCATTCACGTCGTGGGGCTGTGCATGGGCGGCTTCGTAGCACAAGCAGCCGCGGTCACTGGTGCAGAGGCGAGTCTTGCGCTGGTGTCCTGCCCTCTGACGGTCACCCGCTGGATGTCCATCCGGCTGCGTCTTCTCGCCCTCGTAGGCCAGCTCATCGGTCCGACCCGAACCGTTCGACTGGTGACCCAGAACTGGGAGAAGTCCCGGCCCCATGAGGCCCTGGATCCCGCCATCCGCCCTGTAGCTCAGGCCAGGCTGACCAGCACTCAGCCAGCGCATTACGTCGGTCTGGTCCGCTCCTGGGCGGCCACTAGCCGAAGCTGCGGCTCTGCGGCCTCCGACCTGCCTCTGCTGGTCGTGAGCGGCGAAAAGGACAGCCTGTTTTCCTCCCACTACTACACCGAAGCCGCCCGCAGGCTGGGTGCCTCCCATGCCGTCATCGCAGATGCCGGCCACAGCGTGCAGCAGCATCAGCCTCACGCTGTTACGCAGTGCCTGCTGGAGTTCTGGAACTCCATCCCCACAACCTCTGCTCAGCTTCCCCGCCCGGTGCGAGAAGCGAGCTATGTACCGAGCGACAGGAAGGCCATGGCGGCCCCTGGGCGACGCGAGGGGTATCGGTAGTCCGCCGTCCGCCGCAACGGCATTGCTTATGCGAGCGCCCGGTAGTGCGAGGCGACTGAAGGGGCCGTTTCCTCGCCCTGGGCAAGTCGTTTGGCAGATCGCAAAACGACTGCCAGCCACCATCGCACCCCAGGAGATTCCATGCCGTTCCGTTTCCTCGCTGCCGCGACCGCGGCCCTCGGCCTCTGTCTCAGCGGCGGTAGCGCCGCTTACGCCCAGGACCCACCCCCGGCTGACGGACCCACTGTTGGGGGCCAGTTCGGCGGCCAGCAAGCGTTCCCCCAGGGCGGCGGCTTCGGCGGCCAAGGCAGCTTCCAAGGGGGCGGCAGCGGCGGCGGGTTCCCGGCCGCCCAGAGCACTAACCCATCCGTCGACAGCCTGCCCCCGATTCCAAAGTTCAACCAGAGCTGCAAGGGGCCGGACTGCAAGCCGCGCCGCTTCACCCTCGACTTCTCCAGGATTGTGAACAGGCGGATCCTGCCCCCCGACAACGACTACTACGACAACGCCATCGACGACAGCTTCCTGAGCGGTGGCGGCCAGGACGGCTCCGGCGGCCAGCAAGGGTTCCCCCAGGGCGGCGGGTTCGGCGGCCAGCAAGGGTTCCCCCAGGGCGGCGGCTTCCAGTAGCGGGGTTGCCGTACACGCACGCCATGCTCCAGGCCCTTCTGGGCAATGACATGGAGGCCCGCCTTACCCAGGGCCGGCCCGAGGACCCGCTCACCGTGGAGGAGATCGACCTGGGCGAGCGGCTCCAGGCCCAGCCCCACCCGAACGCAGAGAAGTAGTAGGGCCAGCCCAAGACCAAGATCGGACGCTTAGCGTTACTGGCTGTTCCGCCGTCCCCACGGCCTTGCTACCGCTCGCCGACCGCCGAGGTGGGCTCGCCGCCGGCCGGCCCGAGACGCCGTGCCTGCCCCCACAACCTTGCGTCCCCCGGTGGGGTGAGATCAGGTGGCCCCCCATACTTGACCACTCACCCCTCCGTTAGACGACTGACATGATCTTGCGCGGCCGTACGCGGCCGCATGGTGGAGCTGGGGCTGATATGCAAGGTGACGCGGTGCGGGGCGCGCACATCGCGGTGTTCAACGTACCCATGCACGGGCACGTGCTTCCGACACTAGCGGTCGTGGGAGAGCTGGTGGAGCGGGGTCACCGAGTGAGTTACGCGGTGACTGCGGACTTCGCCGACCAGGTACGTGCGGCGGGCGGCGAGCCGGTCCTCTACGAGGTGCCGCCCTCAGGGGAGGCCTCCGAAGACATGACGCACATGGTCACAGAGGTGCTCGGGCTGAATATGCTGGCGTTGTCGCAGCTGGAGCCCCAGTTCGCCCACGATCGCCCGGACCTGGTGCTCTACGACGTGTACGCGTGGATGGGGCCCTTGCTGGCTGCCCGATGGGGTGTACCGGTAGTGCAGCTCGCGCCGACCCACCTTCCCTACGAAGGACTGGTTCAGGAGTTTTTCGGCGTAGACGAAATCTCCCAGATCCCAGGCCACTCCGAGTTGGCTGCGGCCGTCGCCGAATTCGGTGTGCCAGGCGGGGTCCATGCCCTGACGCTGGCCCCGCCGCGGACGATCGCGTTCTTCCCCCGGACCTTCCAGCGCCGCCCTGAGACAGTGAGGGGCCGGGACGCCCACGGGGTGGGCCCTGCCATCAGCGACCGTTCCTTCCAGGGCAGCTGGCAAGCCCCCAAGGGCGGTCGGCCTGTGGTGTATGTGTCGCTCGGCTCGCAGTTCAACCGTCGCCCGGAGTTCTACCGGTCGTGCAGGGATGCCTTCGATGGAATGGGCTGGCACGTCGTGATGAGCGTCGGCGCCGAGGTGGCCGAGAGGGGGATCGGCCCCCTGCCGCAGGGCTTCGAAGTGCATGCAAGTGTGCCCCAACTAGACGTGCTTGCGGCTTCCTCGGTGTTCGTTACGCATGGCGGGATGGGCAGTGCCATGGAGGCCTTCGCTTTGGGCGTTCCCGTAGTGGCGGTGCCGCAAATGGCCGAACAGCGGGTCAATGCCACCTGCATCGCCGAACTCGGGCTGGGCTTGTATTTGCCCCCCGAGCAAGCTGATAGCGCCAGTCTCCGCGAGGCGGTACTCACAGCAGCCGACGACCAGAGCATCGCAGCCGCTGTCGCCGCGCTGCGCCGGGAGATCATGGAGGCGGGCGGGGCATCAGCTGCCGCCGACGTGGTGGAGAAGACGCTGACCGAGGCCCCCAGTGTGAGCTTCTGAAACGAGAGCAAGCTGATCCCGTGCGGAAACCCTCAGCCGCCTCAGCCGATGCAACCTGACTCCCCACCACCCTGCTGACCGGGCCGGCTTCCGTGAACGGCGGGGACATGGGCGCCGCCCTGCTCGTCGAAGGCTCCCGCCAGCCGGGGATCACCGCCCACACGATCATGGCGAACCCCGGCGGCTGGCCGGCTGCCACCATCTTCACCCCCCACCACGCCCTCGGCAGCCCTCAGGGACTGCACATCGACTCAGACAAGCTCCTCGTGCCGCGCCATGCAGGGGGCCGACCGTTCCCGGGTCTGCCTGCGACGTGGTGTGTCGGGAGAGCCGACACCACGGGCCGTTCGACGGTGCGCTCATGCCCGACAAGCTCCCGGCCCGCAGCCGGTCCCCTCTGCTGGCCCGGCTGCGCACCGGCGAGGCCGTCCAGGCGGTGGCGGAGGAACTGGGGGTGCCGGTCCGGGAGGTGTTCCGCGCGGCCCGCACGGATATGGGGCTGGCGCTCGCGCTGGCCGGCGTGGACCCGGACGGCATCGAGGCGGTGGGCGTCGTCGGCCGCGCGGACTACCTGCGGCTGCTGGCTCTGGGAGCGTCTCCCAGCCTGGCTTCTCAGATCTTGTTCGACGGTTCCGCTCAAGCCAATACCTGGCGCAGCGAGCAGCGGGCGTTCGCCGCGGCGTGTGATGCGGTGGCCGCCGCGACCGTGAAGCGGGCGGAGCGCCGCCCCTCCCGCTTCACTCCGGAGCGCCGTCAGTTCCTCGAGTATCTGCGGGCCGGGATGGCGACGACGAAGGCCGCGGCGGAGGTCGGCATCACTTCCGCGACGGTCTACCAGCGCCGCCGCCGCGATCCCGGCTTCGCCGCGGCCATGGACCAGGCCATCGCCGCCCGCACTACCCCGGAGCCCGTCGGCGCCGCCACTGATGCGCAGTAGACCGCTTTCTACGAACATCTCGCCGTCCATGGCGTGCTCCGGCAGGCGGCCCTTGCCGCGGGTATCCGGCCCGAGGCCGTCTACGACCGGCGCAGATCAGACACCGACTTCGCGCAGCAGACCGACCGAATGCGTACCCGACAGACGTGAGTAAAGCCTCGAGAGCCTCTACGAGCCGACACCGTTTACAACGCCTGGGGACGTGGGTGAAGCGAGGCGGGCGCCAATCCGGAACCGCATCTTACCTGCGGCCCGGCGGACCTCCTCGATGTGCTCGGTGTCCTCGAGCAGCCCGAGGAGCACCATCAGCGCCCGCGCCTCGTCTTCGCAGATCAGTTTCAGGCGTGGCTCGGTCACGCCGTCAAGCACTGTGTCCAGCAGATCCAGTGTCTCGTCCATGCCGGGGACAACGCTGTGCGGGCCCCCGCGTCACCCTCCACCCTGCCGCTGGCCGGTCACTCGAGCATTCCGAGGACGGCGTCGGGCCGGCAGTGCGGGCATGCAGGTACACCCTCGGCCAGCGCCCGGCGCACCTCCTCCATGCTCATGGCCGTGCAGCGCTTGCGGGCGTCCCAGCAGCCACCTGCATGGACGCGGACCGGTAGTCTGCCGGCTCCGATGCCGCGTTCGATCAGCCACGCGGGCGGCTCGGGCGCAGGCATGCGCCGCGCGGCGAGAGCCTCGCGCTCCTCCGCGCTGCTCAGGGCCCGCTCGGCACGGACGAGCTCACCGCGCAGATAGGTCACGACGGTGCGCAGGCGCGCCAGGTCAGGCGGGAGCTCAGACACCGCTCAGCCCCCGTACTGCGCCTTCCGTGCGGCTTTGCACGCCGCGCACAGGGGCGAGGCGCCGACTCCGTAGCGGCAGGTCTGCGTGCCACATTTTGCGCAGGGTCCGGTCTGGCTGGGAGCCCAGGTGACGGGCTGGGGTCTGGCGGTGGGGGCGGGGGAGGTCATGGCGGTGCTCCTCGGTGTCCGTGTAGCGCCATTCCATCACGTGTTCGATTTTTGGCGCGAGTGTGCGCAGGTCACCGGCCATAGGCCTGTCCCCGAGCGAGCTACCTGGCCCTCGAGCGCGGCTCGGCGGGCTGCTTGTGGTCCGCTGCATCCGCGGCGGGGGAGACCTGGGCGAGCCGGGTAGGGTGGGGTGGACGGTGACGCATCCGGAGGCCGCGAGCAGTGCGGCGAGGAGCAGGGGCAGGGGCAGGGGCAGGGGCAGGGGCAGGGACCAGCGGCGCATGCCGCCACTGTGCCGCAGCCGGTCTGACACTGGCCCTGACGGCCCCGCCGGGCACCTCGGATGGATGATCCACGGCCGTCCCGCCGGGGCGTGTGGAGCCGGCCCGGTCGACTCTGGACGAGGGGCAAGTCGTGAGGGAGGCCCCGGGATGGTGCTCTGGCCACCGGTGGAGCCGATGCTGGCGCAGGCCGCCGAGTCCGTGCCGGGCCCGGGCGCGCTGCGGGCCGGGGTGGCGTATGAGCAGAAGCTGGACGGGCATCGGGCGCTCCTGTTTACCGCGGCCGGTCCGGGCGGGCGGGTGCTGGTGCAGACCCGGCGCGGGGCGCTGGTCCAGGACCGGTTCCCGGACCTGGTGGCGGCCGCCGAGACGCAGTTGCCGCACGGCCTGGTTCTCGATGGCGAACTGGTCGTCTGGGACGTGGAAGCGGGCCGGTTGTCGTTCGAGGCGTTGCAGCGCCGGGCCGCCGCCCGCCCCCGCGGCGCCGCCAGCCTCGCCGCCCGGTGGCCGGCCTACTTCGTCGCGTTCGACGTCCTTCAACTGGACGGCCAGGAGCTGCTGAGGCGCCCGTACGAGGAGCGGCGCGCGCTCCTGGAGCAGCTGTTCACCGACCGCGCCCTGACGGCCCCGTGGACCTTGTGCCCGATGACGACGGACCTGGCCACGGCTCGGGAGTGGCTGGAGTCCTGGACCGACGTGAGCGGCGTCGAAGGCTTGGTGATCAAGCCCCTGACCAGCCGTTACCTGCCCGGATACAGAGAGTGGACCAAGGTCCGCCGCAGGGACACCACAGAAGCGATCATCGGCGCGATCGCGGGCACTCTGACCCGCCCGCAGCTCCTCGTCCTTGGCCGCTACGACGCGGCGGGCCGGCTGCGTGCGGTGGGCCGGACGGTCCCGCTGCGCCCGGAGGTGTCCCGGCAGGTCGGCGAACATCTGGCGGCGGCCGGCCCCGGGCACCCCCTTCGAGGGGGTGCGGTTCACCTCGACGTGGGGGAGCCGTGACGTCCTGGACGTCACCCTGGTCCGCTCCGAGCTGGTGGCGGAGGTCAGTGCAGACCGGGCGGTGGACCGGGGCGGCGTGTGGCGTCACCCGCTGCGGTTCAAGCGGCTGCGCCTGGACGTGGGGCTGGAGGACGTTCCGAGGTTCGGCCAGGGGCCAACCGCGGCGGTCGGCTGAGTACCGGACCGGGCCTCCGCAGAAAGTCTTCGGCGGCCCTTGCGCTGCGCCGTGATCCGGCGCAGGACGACCGCACACCCCGCGGTAGCGCTCCCGCCACGCCCCTACGCCCGGGGCATCCGGCCATTATGCCGCTCGGCCCGATGCAGGTCCCGGGACTGGTGAGCGTGGGTCGTCGATGTCGACCGACACCTCGAGCCCCGAGGTCGATGTGAAGGTGGCGACGGTTCCCGACAGCCGGATCCGGTCGAATGGATTGGATTCCGCGAAGAACATCGCCCACATCAGGGCCCGGTTCGCAGTCAGACGTGCGATGAACCCCTCCGATCCGTACGAGCCCTCGCCGCCCCAGAGCAGCCCTTTCTCGCCCAGGTCCACAGCGGCGAGTCCATCGACGGAAGACACCCAGGACGGATCGCTTTCCAGCACTTCGTCGAGGCCGAAGGGGGCAAGAACTGCGAAGCCCGTGGGCGTGTCGGGGACGAGGGTGACTTCGTACGAGTGCCCGTCGGCGTAGTGGAGCGCGTCCTTGATGGGAAGCTCGAAGTCTTCCCAGAGTCGTTCGATCGCAGTCATTTTGTTCTTGCACTTCCAGTTGCGCACGTGCTGAGGCCTTTCCTGGAGTCCGGCCGGGGGAACCGGCTCGCCTAGTTCGTTTCGGTTCCGCGCGGAATTCATGCGCCTTCTGAAATGGGGGCCGGTGCGGGGCGAACAGCGTGTTCGGGCTGTGATCCTCACCCGGAGCCCAACTCGGAGCGTATTCGCCCAGTTTGCGGTTCTGCCAGACACTGACGATCCAGGTCGCGATGACGCGTTCGGCCTGCGTGAGGGTCAGGGATGCGTCGCGCTCGGGGTCGGCCCCGCGGTCGGCGACGTCCGTTCCGGTGAACCCCAGCAGATGCTCGAACAGCATCGTCTGCATCGTGGAGAACTGCCGCTCAACCTCGAACTTGTCCGTCTGCCGCCGGACCCGGGCAGGCAGAATGTTGCAGCCGAGCTCCCGCTCGGCCTCGACCAGGTCGTGGTAGGGGCCGCCGTGGTCGGTGGTAATCGTCTCTGGGGTGGAGAACGGCAAGGCCGCGACCCGGTGACCGGTGAACTTGGCGATGGCGTCCGCGGGGACACCCGCCTAGGGCCACTCCATCTCCTCGCCCCAGCCCTCCCGCATGGGCAGCTGCGGGCGCAGGAGGCTGCGGACGACGCCCGGGCAGCCTCGAAGGACTCCGGGTCCCTCGCCGCGTTCGGCAGGCTCGCAAGGGCGTCGTTCTGGCCGGCTCTCGCGGTCGTCCCCGCGGTCGCCGTGTACGCCGTGGCGGCACTGTCGTGGAAGCCCGCCCAGGATCCGGCCGCCGCCACGGCCGACGAGACCCACTCACACCTCATGCGGCGGGGCGCGGTCGGGTTCGCCGCCATCATCGTCCTGGGGATTTCCGCATGCCTGTTCGCGGCCGTGGTGATCGAGGGAATCGTTGCCGGAGTCCTGATCCCTTTCATCATCGCCATCCACGGCGTGGGACTCCGTGCCTGGATCCATGCCTGCGACCGGCACGAGAGCGCCCTCGCCGACGGACATGCGCCCTGACCGCACGACCGGCTAGACCGGCAAGCCGCCCTGTTCGTGATCGCTCTTGCGGGCAGCGGGCAGACCCTGCTCGCGCGCGGTGTCCCACTGGCTCCTGCCGGTCGCCGTCCATCTGGGTTGGACGGCCAGGCCACCCGCTTCCTGATCGTACGAACACGGAGCCGGCCCCTGTGCCAGGGCTGTAGAACCCCTGCGGTCCGCGCCTGAGATGGCCTCTGAGGAACCCCCGGCGCGTGCGTTGGGCGGCGCGTACCGGGCCGGGGCGGTTGTGGGTGAGTCTGCCCAGACACACCCCTGCTCGGCGGCCGCCGGCCCCTCGGTGGCAGGCGGGCACGATGCGCGGCCGAGGGCTGCTCGGGGGAGTAGCAGGGCGGGGGTCGGCGCCAAGGGGTCGGCGCTCTGTCGGACCGCACGGAAGATTTCAGTAGCGCACGATTCACTTCAGTACGCCGTTCAGTGCCCGCATCGAAGATTTCGGTGCGGCGGCACCGGGGGGAGTAACTACCCGTCCCCGCGCTCGATCGTTCTTGGGGTATGACGCGCCCAAGCACCGAACCGCCCGAGTGGTCGCACTGCGGCCGCGACGCCACTGCCGAGGATCCGGTCGGCTGCCGCGGCATCCACGTCCCCGACCACGACGTCTGCCTGGCCCACCTGGACGAGGACCGTGACTCCTATCTGGAGAGACTGGCCCCCGGCGCTGACATCGATCACAGCGGCACTCCCTTCACCGATTCACTCCTCCAAGCCCTCTTGAACCCCACCGCAGGAAAGCGCTGCTTCGGCGACGCCCGGTTCGACGGCGCGAGGTTCTCCGGCAACGTGTCGTTCGACGGCGCGAGGTTCTCCGGCAACGTGTCGTTCGACCGTGCGAGGTTCTCCGGCAACGTCTCATTCGCCAGGGCGCGGTTCTCCCACGAGGCGTCATTCTCCGATGCGCAGTTCTCCGGCCTCGCCCGGTTCTACATGGCGGAGTTCTCCGACGCCGAGTTCTCCAAGGCGCAGTTCACCGGCGACGCCCGGTTCTACAGGGCGCAGTTCACCGGCAAGGCATCGTTCTCCGAGGCGCAGTTCTCCCGCCTCGCTCGGTTCTCCGAGGCGAAGTTCTCCAAAGACGCGTCGTTCTCCGAGGCGCAGTTCTTCGGCCGCACCTGGTTCGCCGGGGCCCAGTTCTCCGGCAACGCGTCGTTCTACAAGGCGCAGTTTGCCGTGATGCCGTGGTTCGGGCCGGTGGTGTGCAAGGGGACGGTTGATCTGTCCGGTGCGGTGTTCGACGTGCCCGTGACGCTGGAAATCGCGGCGCGTGAGGTGAGCTGTAACAGGACGCGGTGGGAGGCGACGGCGATGGTGCGCCTGCGCTATGCCAACACGGACCTCAGCGAAGCGGTGCTTACCTCCCCCGTAGCGGTCACCTCCCATCCCGCCCTCTTCAAAATCAGAGATGAGGGTAGGGAGGTGGACGAGAAACTGCTGGCAGACCTCAAGGGCCAGGACGAGGGCAAGGACAAGGATAAGTACAGGGCGCGGGTGGTGTCGGTGCGCGGGGTGGACGCCTCGCATCTGGTTTTGGCCGACCTCGATCTGACCGTCTGTGTGTTCTCCGGGGCTTTTCACCTCGATCAGCTCAGGCTGGAAGGCCGCTGCACCTTCGCCAGCGTCCCGTCCGGCATGCACTGGCGGCGCTGGCCCCCCGTGTGGTTCACGAAGCGCCGCACCCTCGCCGAAGAACACCACTGGCGCGCGAAACAGTCGGCAGCTGTCCCAGGATGGGACGCGCCGACGGTGGCCGGACACGTCGAGCCGGCGCAGCTGGCGCCGACGTACCGGGCGCTGCGCAAGGCGTTCGAGGACGGCAAGAACGAGCCCGGCGCCGCCGATTTCTACTACGGTGAGATGGAGATGCGCCGTCATGACCGTCGCGACGACGGCACCGGGACCCCGCCCGGCGAACGCGGCCTGCTGCACGCCTACTGGCTGCTCTCCGGCTACGGCTTGCGCGCCTCCCGCGCCCTGACCTGGCTGCTGGCCGCGATGTCCGTAACGGTCCTGCTGCTGATGCTCTGGGGGCTGCCCGCCGAGGGGCCGAAGCAGAGGGTCACCGGCACGGTTCCGGCCGGCGGAGGCAAGGTTACTTTCGTGATCGACAAGACTGATCTCCAATACCCGGAAGACGGGTTCACGGTCAAGCGCTTCGAGAAGGCCCTGAGCGTCACCCTTAACTCGGTCGTGTTCCGCTCCTCCGGCCAAGACCTCACCACCGCCGGCACGTACATCGAAAGGGCATCCCGCGTGACCGAGCCGATCCTTCTGGGCCTGGCGGTCCTGGCCGTCCGTAGCCGCGTCAAACGCTGATGGGCAGTCCCCCGATACTCCCGTACCAGGGAAACCAACAAGACGCCGCAGCCACCGGACACTGAAGTCACCGGTGCGCCGAAACCGCCATGAGCTTTCGCATGGAGGATTTCAGTGCCCAGACCACAGCCACGCTCACTGAAATCTTCCCTGCAGCCCGACACGCTCGATCATCCACCCATTCTGAGGTTCCCCCGAGATGCGGGGATGAGTGACGGATGGTCAGATGGGTCTCGCGAGAGGAGCCCAGACGATGCCCGCACCGAGGAAGTACCCGTTGGAGTTGCGTGAGCGTGCGGT
>NZ_JNZY01000069.1 GCF_000717655.1 Streptomyces katrae | reverse complement strand
ACCACCAGGACCCAACCCACCCTGACCAGTACGAACGACACCCCCACCCGCGATAACAACTACCGCAGCGCCCCAGGGACAATCACCCGCGGTGTCGCAACTGCGCAGTACCCAACCTTCTCTGCACTAAGTCACATGGGTGTGGCTCCTTTGGAGGGGCGAGCGTACCCAGGTGCGTTCCGCTGGTGGCGGGCTCTGCCCTGGGCCCGGCGGTCAACGGTAGTAGGGCTCGACCGCGGCCCGTACCTCGTCGAGCAGCGCGGGGCCGTCCTGTGGCACGGGCGGCCGGCTGCTGCCAGGCCTGATGTCCAGGAGCTGTTCGCTGGACAGGGCGAACACCACTCGCCGCAGTCCTGCCCATTGGATGACGGCCTCGCACATCCCGCAAGGCTGGCAGCTGGTGTACATCGTGGTGCCTGCCGCCGTCTGCGCGTCGAGTTCTCTTGCGGCCCACCTCGCCAATTTGAGTTCCGGGTGTGCAGTGACGTCGTTGTCGGTGAGGGTGGTGTTGTGCTCCTCGGCCAGGATCGTCCCGTCCGGTCCTGCCAACAGAGATCCAAAGGGCGGGTTGCCGCTCGCGCGTGCCTTGGCCGCGAGAGAGATGGCCTGCCGGAGGAGGGTGTGGTCGTCGGGTGTGGTCATGACTGCTCCCTCGTGGTGCGGGGTGGGGTGTTGGGCGGGAGAAGGTGCGCGGCCACGGTGGCGAGGGCCTGCCAGGCCGCCTGCGGGTGACATGTCGCGTGGGGGGCGCCCTGGTAGGTGTCGAGGACGACGGACTTGGCGCCCAGCAGCCGCAGTTGGTCGAGGTCGTCCATGATCTGGTCGATGGTGCCCTCACCGGCGAGCCGTCCCGCTCCGTCGACCGGTTCCTTGGTGAGTCGCAGGGCGATGCGGGGAGCCAGGGCGGGCACGGGCAAGTGTTGCTCGTCCGCGTACGTCTGCAGCCTGCCTGCGGCTTCGCGCAGCCACGGCAGGGTGGGGCGCAGCGGATGCCATGCGTCTGCGAGTCGTACGGCCCGGCGCAGCCCCGCGTCGCTGTTGCCGCCGACCCAGACAGGGATCCGGCGGTCTCCGTATGAGGCGGTGTCCTTCCAGGCGGCCCGGAGGTCCCGCAGGTGGCTGTCAGTCAGCTGTCCGCGCTGTGAGAACGGGATGCCGAGGGCGGTGAACTCCTGCCGCGCCCAGCCCACTCCCACGCCGAGGATCAGCCGGCCGCCGCTCAGCTCATTCAGATTGGCCGTCATTCGGGCGGTGAGCAGCGGGTGCCGGTAGGGAGCGATGAGGACTGTCGTGCCGAGCTGGATACGGGTGGTGAGGCCGGCCAGCCAGGACAAGGTGGTGAAGGGCTCGTAGAAGGGTGCCGGGTAGCGCTCGGCGACATCCGGCGTAATGGCTATGTGGTCCGAGATCATCAGTAGGTCGAAGCCCAGGTCCTCCACGGTCTGGGCCCAGCTTCGCAACACTCCGGGGTCAGTGCCCGGGCCGAAATTGGGGACGTTCACTCCGATCTTCATAGGCCAAACCCTAGGCAGGGCGTATGGGTTGCCAGAAGGGATTCCCGCCTGTTCAGAGGCGGTTCAGCCGTGGATCCGCCGGTAGAATGGGCGTATGACCGAGAGTCTCGACGTGACGGACTGGGCGATCCTGGCAGAAGTCCAACGAGACGGCCGGATCCCGTTCACCGAGCTGGCGCGGCGGGTGAACCTGAGTGCGTCGGCGACCAAGGAGCGGGTGCGCCGGCTCGAGGAGGCCGAGGTGATCACGGGGTACCGGGCGGAGGTGAACCCGGAGCGGACCGGTTACCCGGTGATGGCGGTGGTCCGGCTCAAGTACCCGGGGCCGGGAACCCGGCACCAGCCGCTGCGCCGGCTGCTGGAAGAGCGCCCGGAGATCCTGGAGTGCCTGCGCACCACCGGAGACGACTGCTACGTCATGAAGGTGGTGGCCACGTCGATGGCCCACCTGGAGGAGATCGTCGACGAGCTGGCCGAGTTCGGGAGCACCACCACCAACCTCGTCCTCAGCCGGACGCTCCCGTTGCGCGGCCCGGGGGTGCCTCGGGGTAACACCGTCAGGTAGGCGCTGACGTGGCGCGAACGCCACCCCATCGCCAAGCCCGGCCGGCGCCCGATCAACTGCCCGTCATCCGCTGCCGCAGGGAGAGGGGAGCGACGTCAGCGGCGGTCTGGGCCAGTGCGCCGAGGGTGGGGCCGTCGGCGGTGGATCGCCAGGTAAGGGCCCAGTGGATGGTCGGGGCGTCGTCAATGAGGAGGAAGACGATGTCGGGGGGACGGTTGTAGCGGGCGGCGATCTCGCCCAGCGGGTGGACACACTGTCCGGAGGCGACCAGCGAGAAAACCTCGTGCAACGTCCGAGCGGCGGGCCCGCGCGGGATACGGCGGCCGAGCGGCGTACGCGTGGGGACCACAGCCGTGACCCAGTACTCGGGGGCGTGGGGGCCGAAGTCGACGACATGGTTGTCGCCGAGGTCTTCCAGCGGCGCGGTGCCGCGCTCGGCCAGCGGATGGTCTGCGGCCACGGCGAGCACGCGGCCTCCGGTCAGCAAGGTCGGGCCGACCGTGAGGTCCGGTTCGGCCCCCGGAAGCCACAGCACGCGGCTGTGTTCTTTGTGCGGCGCGGCGCAGGTTCAATAGCGACGAAGCTGTTGTAGTAAGCGGGTGTTCATTGCTGAAGAGAGTGACGTCGTAGCCAACTCCGTCGGGTGGTTGGTGTATCGGTACGACCTGGAGTGTGCCTGGCACTGCGGCGCTCGACTGATATGCGCCGGTGGTCAGTCGGTGAAGGACTCGGGGCCGAAACGGCCGCATGCGACGAAGGCAGCCAGGGCGAGGTAGATCAGGTCGCCGGCGATCGTGGCCTTCTCGCCACGGCGCAGACGCATGGTGACCGCGCAGGCGAACAGCAGAACGAGTCCGGTGGCGGCCAGCGGCACCAGCACCGGCGCGATGTCGAGCACCGCGGGCAGAATCAGGCCGACCGCAGCCAGCAGCTCGACGGCGCCGATGGCCTTGAGAGGCCCGGGGCTGAACTCCAGGATCCACTGCGCAGGGGAGCCCATCGCGGCCAGCTTCTCCTGCGGCACGAACATCTTGGAGCTGCCCACCAGGCAGACAGCGGCGAGCACCCCAGCGATGATCCACAGCGCGACGTTCATCATCAACTCCCTGGTCGAGGACTTCCGTACCCGAGACGAGGCAGCGACTCGGCCTGTGACATGCCCGAACCCAGACAGCGGAGAGACGTGGGTCACACCGTTGCGTGTCACAGGAGTGGGGGCTGCCTCGTCTTGGGGGTGAAGGCATCGACGAACATGGAGGAGCACACGATGGACGCGCGATTGAACTACTTCGCCAACCCGGCCGCCGGCAAGGCCCTCAAGTACTTGATGTCGGCTGGCCGGGAGCTGAAGGAATCGCCGCTGCCGGCCACGACGCAGGAGTTGGTGGCGCTGCGCGTGAGCCAGATCAATGGCTGCGCGGTCTGCATCGACATGCACACCAAGGAAGCCGCCGCGGCCGGCGAGAGCCCGGTGCGGCTGAACCTGATCGCGGCCTGGCGGGAAGCGACGGTCTTCACCGAGGCCGAGCGCGCCGCACTGGAGCTGGCGGAGCAGGGAACCCGGGTCGCGGACGCGGCCACCGGGGTCAGCGACGACGTGTGGGCCCGCGCCGCTCAGCACTACGACGAGGAGCAGCTCACGGCCCTCGTGCTGCTGGTCTCGTTCATGAACACGGTGAACCGGCTGAACATCATCACCCAGCAGCCGGCCGGCGACTACCAGGTTCGCCAGTTCCACTGAACCACCACCGCACCCTGGCCCAGGTCAGGCCCGCCGGGGCCAGGACGTCGTGGGCAAGGCGGGCAGGGCGGTCGCGGCACGAGCGTTGTCTGCTCCGCCCACACATCGGATGATCTTCGAAGGATGCCTCGCCGGCGGGGTCCGGCCGGGCACACAGACCGCAAAGGGGGAGTCGCCGTGGGCAAGGTCGAGGAGTTCGAAAAACTGCGGCCGCTGCTGTTCTCGATCGCGTACCGGATCCTGGGCAGCGTGGGCGAGGCGGAGGACGCGGTGCAGGAGACCTGGCTCCGCTACGACGCCTCGACCACCCGGCCCGTGTCGGCCAAGGCGTTCTTGTCAGCCACGGTGACCCGGATTGCCATCGACGTGCTGCGCTCCGCCCGGGTGCGGCGAGAGGAGTACGTCGGACCGTGGCTCCCCGAGCCGCTGCTGGACGATCCGTACCAGGACCCGGCCCGCGCGGCGGAGCTGGCCGACTCGGTGTCAATGGCGGCGCTGCTGCTCCTGGAGCGCCTCAGTCCGCTGGAGCGGTCGGTGTTCGTGCTGCGGGAGGTCTTCGCCTTCGGCTTCGACGAGATCGCCGCCGCGGTGGGGCGCTCAGAGGCGGCGTGCCGGCAGCTGCTCGTACGGGCACGCCGCCACATGCACGAGGGACGGCCCCGGTTCGAAGCGGACCGCCAGGAGCGGCAGGAGCTGGCCAGGCGGTTCTTCGAGGCACTGACACAGGGAGACGTGGACGGACTGCAGAATCTGCTGTCCGCCGACGTCCAGCTCATCGGGGACGGTGGTGGCAAGGCACCGCAGCTGGCCAGGGCCGTCGCCGGCGCCGAGAACGTGGCCAGGCTGCTCGCCGCCGTCTACCCGCTCATGGCCCGGATCGACATCACGTTCGAACCGCACGAGGTCAACGGGCAGCCGGGCGCGCTCTTCCGCGACCGCGACGGCAAGATCCTCCACATCCTCGCCCTCGACACACTCGACGGGCGGATCCAGACGATCCGCGCGGTCATCAACCCCGACAAGCTCAGCCACCTCGGCCCGGTCGCCGACGCCTGGGCCGTGGACCAGGAAGTGAAGCAGGCCCGTAGAACCCAGTGATCTCCCGACCAGCCTGACAGGGCAGGACCGGAGGTTTCCGTGCCGCATGCCGATGATCCTGGCGCACGGCTCGCCCATGACGTTCTCCCGCGATACGAACCGTGATCATCCACCGCGCAAGATCGATTATCGACACACCCACTGGGGGTTCAGTCATGATCCTGATCACCGGGGCCACCGGCGTCGTCGGCCGGGAAACCGTCCGCCTCCTGGTCGAGGGGGGAGCGGAAGTCGCCGCTGTCACCCGCGACCCGCACGCCGAATTCCCCGCGGGTACCCAGCTCGTCCATCCCGCGCAGGCTCCCGCCGTCGACGGCGTGGATGCCATCCTGCTCAGCCCGCGTGCTGCCGGTCCAACCGCTTTCGACCTGTTGGCCCACGCCCGCGAAACGGGCGCGGCGAGAGTGGTCGTACTGTCCGCCGTGACCGTGCAGTACCCGGCCGGGCACGCACGCTTCCGGCAGCAGTTCCACGCGGTCGAGGACATCGCCCGGGGGAGCGGCCTGGACTGGACGATCCTGCGCTGCGCCGATTTCGCCGCCAACACCCTGGCCTGGGCCGGGCAGATCCAGGCGACCGGGACCGTACGGGGGGGCATACCCGCACCGAGGACCTCGACCGTCGACGAGCGGGACATCGCCGCGGTGGCCGCCCTCGCCCTGACCCGCCCGCAGCACCACGGTCAGAGGTACTTGCTCACCGGAGAGCACACCTGGTGCGGCCCGACCGCAAGGACGAGCCGGTCCGGCACGGGAAGATCGCCCGTGTCCGCCAGTGGATCGAGGCCGTCATCGACACCCTCAGGGGCCAGCTCAGCCTCGACCAGCACGGCGGCAGAACCCCAGCAGGGGTCTACGCCCGCACCGGCCAACGACTCCTCGCCCTCGCCACCGCCATCTGGCACAACTGGACCACCAACGCCAAGATCAAACGCTCCCTGATCGCCTACGACCACTGAGAACATCGGACTCATTCATCGAGCCCGAGGTTGTGCAAGCCCGGGATCGGAAGGGCTTGCACGAGCCAGGCTAACGATGACAAACACCCCAGCGCGCGACGCATGACGCCCCGCGCGCGTGTAGGCCTGGGCTGGATGTGACCGGGGCCCCCGGGCGAAGCAGGTCGGCTCATGTGTGAGCCCGGCCGTATGGAGGTCGGCCGGGCTCGTTCGTCACACCGTGTACGGAAATGGGGCTACCAGCCCTGTCCCGCCGGGGCGGGGCGGGGTGCGCGCCGCTTGCGGGCCACTAGCCCGAGGAACGTGGCTCCCGAGGCGAGGCTCGCAAGGAACGACAGCAACATCGCCAGCAGCAGGACGCACCCGACGAGCAGGCCCAGCGCGACGGCCGCTATCAGGCCCAGGAACAAGATGAAGACCAAGGCGATGATCATGTCGTACCGACCTCCGGATCTCATGGCCAACTCATGCCGAAGGCAGACGGATCCACGTCCCCGGTCTGGCAGGCCCTTCCGGACGCCATGCTGTCAGATTTTCTGAACACGTTCAATGCGGCAGATGGGCGGTATCCACGAAGACGCGGATCCAGGCGGTCTCGCCGCCTTCGGCCAGAAGAACCCGCACTCGACGGGAAGGGCATCGCCGAAGGAGACCCAGACGCGATCTCTCGCCCCCGTGTAGCGCTCCCCGCGAAGTGATCCGCTCGGGCACACCGGGCCGACGCAGCGTACGCAGCCGGCCCCGCTCGACGCCACGGGCCTCGCACAGGGCCCGGCCGCCTGCACGAACGGCCGAGCTCGGTCAGCGCGATGCCGGTCTGGATCTCGTCCGCCGTCCAGCCGGTGATGTCGAGCAGCAGCCCGTCGAGCGGGTCACCGACGAGCTCGGCGTAGTCTCGGCCGGGCCGTAGGCCCGGGTTCGGGTCGTCGTGGTCCGTGCCGTAGACCCGGCCGCGCAGCAGCTCCTCATCCACAACCCTTAGGGTGGCCCCCTTTCACGGGTCCGGGCCTCCGGCCCGTTCGGGCGGGTCCGTTCCGCGCCCCCTCCGGGTCCTTCCGGCTCCGTGGAACTGCGCGGTACCCATCTCACCTGCACAGCTGCAGCCGGGACGAGGAACACCGCAGGTCAGGCATCGAATGAGCTCCGACCACCCTCATGCAAGTGCTCGTTGCACCCAGCTCGCTTGAAATGCGATCTCCTCGGGTTTCAAGTGCCCGCCGCGTGTGTTGGGGTACGCCGGTGCTCCGTCTTCTCCCTGTCATCGCAGTCTTCTGAACGGCCGACGCCCCGGCCTCACGCGAGCTGTCAGATCCACCTACAAGATCCAGTTAGGCTGTTCTCCGGTATTTACGGGGGATTTCATGGACATAGACATAAAGACGCACTATGTGCGGCAAGGGGCGGGAGGGGCCCGCTCGGCCGCCGAAGGGGCACTGGAGAACCTTCGCCGGTCGCTCGACTCGAGCGACACGGCAGCCGACGGCCACCACGGCTGGGCCTCGGCCGCGGCGTTGAAGCGGTGCGCGACCGCCTGGGAGGACCACATGGTCGACCTGGGGAAGCAGATGAACACCATGGCCGACAATCTGCACACCACGGCCAACGCCTACGACACCACGGACACCCAGGCGAGGGACGCCTTCAACCGGCTCCAGCACGGCCTCGCCGACTTCGGGAGGAACTGACCTGTGGTCTCGTATCACGACCTGCACGGCTGCCGCGTGGACCAGTGGCAGAAGGCCGCGGACGACTGGGTCGACCTCGCCCGGCGCTCCTCCTCCGCCTCCGAAGACATCCGCGCGCAGGGCAAGAAGCCGCTCGACGACCACTGGGCCGACGTCACCGGCAAAACGGCCGGCAAGCGCCTGGAGGACCTCGCCGACCGCCTGGAAGCCGGCGGCGACATCATGAAGGGCGTCGCCATGGTCCTCGACGCGCTCACCCACTCCATGGGGTACGCCCAGCGCACCCTCTTCCACGCGGCCGAACTGGCGGGCGATCGCGGGCTTCAGATACAGGACGGTCGCGCCGTGGGCGCGTACACGGGCGCCGCGCCCACGGGGCCGAACGTCCCGCAGAACGTCCGCGACGCCTACACCAAGGAACTGGGCGACATATCCGAGGTCAACGGGCTGATAGAGGAAGCGCTGCGCGAGGCCTCACAGGCGGACGCGAAGGCGTCGGCCGAGCTGGACAAGCTGGCGACGACCATCAACGTCGCCGACCCCTCACGGGCACACAACGAGATCCTGGTCGAGGCCTCCCACATCGAATTCGAGATACTGAGGGCCGACATTCCCGTCGGGAAGGATCCGCACCTCGTCCGCGCCTGGTGGGACGGCCTGACGCCGCAGCAGCAGAAGGACCTCATGCGGGCCGACCCAGTGACCCTCGCCGACCTCAAGGGCCTGCCGCCCGAGGTCGGGCGGGAGCTCCGCGGCACCGACGGGAAGATCGACCGGGTCGAGATGGTGCGGTACGCACTGGACCACTGGGACAAGAAGGACGACCTGAAGTTCGACAACAACTGCGCCAACTTCGTGTCGTCCGCCCTGGAGGCCGGAGGCATGCAGAAGAAGTTCGACTTCTGGACGGGACCCATGGGTGAGAACACCTGGGGCAGGGAAAGCGGCCTGGGGTGGTCCTATGTCGACCAGCGGGTGTACCACTCCCGTTCGTGGGCGCTGGCCAAGGGCTTGCACGGTTTCCTTGTGAGCAATGGCGGCACCGAGGTCACGAAAGCGGAAGCACTCCCTGGCGACGTCATCTTCTACGAGCAGGTTGCTCCCGACCCGGCCGAGCCCCAGGGCGAGATCTACCATGCTGCCGTGGTCACGTCGGTGACCCCTGACGGCGACGTCAAATTGAGCCAGCACACCAGCTCGTTCCAGAACGTCAGTCTGGACAGCCGGGAACACATCGCCGCCAAGAACCACGGTGAGCAGCGCATCCACATCGTCCGACCGCATCCGAATTGGTACTGATGGAACACTCACCCTCTCCCGCCGCGGTCCACGACACCGGGCGGGCGCGCCGCGTCTCGCCCGGCATGCTGTGTGCTGCACTGCTCGTCCCGGTCGTGGCCGCGCTCGGGGTCGTCACCTCCTGGTACGTCCAGGTCATCCACGGAGACTGGGTCGACAGGCAGCAGGCGGCATGCCGCCTCATGGCCCGGCCCCTGACGGAGTACGTCGCCGCATGGACGGGGCCGGCCCTTGGTGTGACGGCCGTACTCCTGTGCGTACTGCTTGCCAGGCGGCTCCGTCGGCGCTACAGCCTCCGGATCTGGGAGACCTGGCCGGGACTCGTGGCCTACATCGTGGTGTGGATCAACGTGCTGGCGATCCTCCTGGAGTTGTTCACGCTGTGGGCCACGTTCACCCCCGACGGATCGGGGTCGGTCCTGGGCGACTGCGAGTAGGAGCCACGGCGACCGGCGGCGGCGACAGCGCGAAGGGCCGGCACCTCGAATGAGGTGCCAGCCCTTCGTGGCTCCCAATGGCCGGTAGGGCCAGGTTGCTGAGGAGGGCCGTCGGCCGCCCGGCGCTGGGTTCCCGCGGGCGGGCCGCAACTACCGCTGGGCGGGCGGTCGGCCCCCACGCGCGTTCAGCGTCGCGACGGTATGCACCTTCGGCCGCGGCTGATGGCGGTGGGGCGGTCGGGGCGTCACGGCGCGAAGCGGCGGTCTCCGGTCAGCGACCAGACGGCCGCGATGCGGCCGTCTGCGATCGCCAGCACGTCGATGCCGCTCTTGGTGACGCGATCGCCCGAGCCGTCGGTGTACGTGGCGGTCCAGCGGGCGGCCACTTCCGCACGGGCGCCGTCGACTACCGGCGGTCCGTCGACCGCGTACGTGAGCCCTGGGCGTTCCTCTCGGTGGGAGCCGACGAACGCGGTCAGGTCCGGGCGGCCGAGCGTGACGTCGGGGCCGGTGCCGGGGACCGTGTTGGCGAACCGGAGCCGGAAGGCAGGCGCGATGAGTGCCTCGGCGAGGGCGAGGTCGCCGTTCCAGAGCCGCGTCCATCCGTCCAGCAGTGCGGTGCCCTGGGCGCGGGTCAGTGGCTCCGTTCCGGTCGAGGTGCCGGTCGGAGCGGTAGTGGTGGTCATGCGGGTCATGGGTCAGTGCCTTCCTGTTGTCGGTCGGGCACCAGCCTCTACGCCTCGGGCGACAACCCCCTGTCGGTCTTTACGAGTTCGTCGAGGCCGATGAACTCCCAACCCAGCGTGTCGAGCTCGGCGAGGTCCAGCACGCGCGGCGGGACCGTCTCGGCCAGTGCCTCGACGTGCCGGATGCGGTCCAGCCGGAAGCCGCGTACCGCGGAGCGCAGCCGGCACCAGCCGATGAGGTACCAGTGGTCGCCGCCGAGGAACCCGTGGGGTTCCACGCAGCGGTCGGTGGAGGCGCCCTGCGCGTCGGAGTAGGACAGGCGCAGGACCCGGCGCATCGAGAGCGCCTCGCGCAGGGCTTGGGGCACGGCGGCGGGTTGCCGGGCGGGTGCGGCCAGTCGGACCCGGCCGGCCAGTTCGTCCGCGCCGTGGCGTTCGCGCTGCGGCATGACGGCGAGGACTTTCTGCAGGGCGGACCGGGCGTCCCGGGCGAAGGGGGTGCCGGCCAGGGCATGCAGGGCCACCGCGAGCGCAGTCGCCTCCGCCGAGGTGATCGTCAGCGGCGGGAGGGTCTGGTCCTTGGCGAGCACGTAGCCTCCGGTGCGGCCGGTCTCGGCGTAGAGGGGGACTCCTGCCTGCTGCAGGGCGGCGAGGTCGCGCTCGATGGTCCGGGTACTGACCTCGAACCGGCCCGCCAGCCAGCGTGCGCTGCGCGGCCGGGGGGAGGCCGCTCGCAGTTCTTCCACCAGGGCGTACAGACGATCGGTTCGGTTCACGGGGAACGACCGTAACCCAGTCCTGCGGCACGTTGAGGGCGCTCGTTGAATAGGAGTGTGACCGCGCTTCCGTGATGACCACGGCTGGACGGCAAGATCGAAATGAGCCGGGCCGGCCTCGGCGTCCTGATACGCCCTCAGCAACTTTCGGCTCGCGGCCCGGGAGCTTTCCGCGACGAAAGTTGCGCGAGCGATCATCCTCCGTGCGGACGAAGACCGCGCCACGGATCCCTAGCGTGGTCCGCATGATCAGTGACACGGGGGACGGTACCGGCGGACGCCCATGGCTGCGGGCTGCAGCGGGTGTCATGGCGGGATTGCTCGCTGCAGCAGGCGTGTGTGCGATTTTTTGGTGGTTGGGCCTGAACCTGGGCGTTGGCGCGGCCTGGCTGTCCGGCAAGGCTGCGGTGAAGGTGGGCTTCTTCGTGGCCGCCGGTGGCTTCGCCGCTGTGACCGTGTGGTGGCAGGGGCGTCGTGCATCGCGGTCCACGCCGCCGGAGGAGAGAGGCTGAGGCCCCTGCGCGGCCCTCGGTCACCCGACTGATCACGCCGCCGGTCGCACTGTGCGCGGCGAGCTGAGGAGTGCTGGCTGGTCTCGTCGTCGAGGGTCTCACGGTTCCTCGGGGCCGTGACGCCCTGTCACGATGAGCCGGGCCGGGCTGTCGGTTCAGGTGGTGCGGTTCTGGCGGCGTTGTTCGGTGATGCGGCGGTAGCGGCCGGTGGCGGCCGTCACCACCCACGCGGCGGTCAACGCGGCGGCCTCGACGTGGGATCGCACCGGGCCGCCCAGCCCGAAGTAGCCGACGCCCACCACGCCCTCGTCACCGAAGAGCGTCGAGCCGGCGATCTGTGCGTGATGGCTGGGTCCTGGCGCACACGGGTCAGTTCGGCCGGTGGCGGGTACGGGCCTCGGCGGTGGCCTTGAGGTCGCCCAGCCATGCTTCGAGTCCCTGGCGGAGCATGGCGGTTGCGGTGGGTACGTCGGCGTCGACCTGGGGGCCGGTGTGGGTCTCCTCGGTGCTGACCCTGACGCCGCCGGGGGTCTGGGTGAAGTTCCACACGTGGACGCCGTCGATGTGCAGACCCTCGCCGGTCGCGGGGCCCGTCCAGCGGATGCAGGAGTGCTGCCTGCCGGGCATGGGGCTCCCCTTCGGGTTCTGTGGACGGGCGTTACCGATCGGCAGAGCGTTAAGCGACTGTTAGGGGCTATAACCGGAGGGGGTGAGGGGCAATAGGTTTCGTGACACCTCCTAACTGGTGCCGGTTGGAGGGAAGGCGGCTCGTCATGGCGGAGACGGACGGTGCGGACGTCAGGGCCGTCCGTGGACGGGATGGCGGGCTTCTTGCGACGGGAACGGTGTCGGCCAGGCGTCGAGCCATCCGCTGATCTCGGCCTTGCAGGTTCGGGTTCGGGCCGCCAGGGCCGGCTTCGGCCAGGACGAGCGCGCGCACGGGGTGGGGGTGCGCGGCCGCGGTGAGCATGGCGGTGTGGCTGCCCAGGGACTGTCCCGCGAGGACGGGCCGGTCGAACTGCTCGAGGACGGCAACGACGGCCGCGACGTGGGCGGCGCGGCTCACCTCGCGCGGTTGGCGTTCGCCGGCGCCGTGGCCGCTCTCGTCGACGGCGATGACCCGGTGGCCCGGGGTCAGAACCCGGGCGAGGGGCGTCCCATTCGCCTGCGTGTCCGGCAAGCCCATGGCCCGTGCGGCAGGACGAGGAGCGGGCCCGAGCCGCCCCAGTCACGGCTGGACGGACGGACACCGTCGCGTTCCACGGTGCGTTCGGACCAGGCCATGAGGCCTCTTTCCGGGTCTGGCCGGTCGGTTGTCGGGGTGTGGTGGTCTGCCGGTGAACATGGCCTTGGTCAGCCCGTTCCTGCTGCTCCCCCGGCACTTCGCCGTGCGCCGACAGCGCGGCTGGGCACTCGCCGCCCGCCTCGTGCCGGTGGGGGCCTCGCCGGGTTCGCCGCTCCGCCACCACGGTGGCGGCCTTCACCGCCGGGGCAGGACTCGGACTGCTCGGGGTCAGCGCCGTCACCGCCCGCCTGGCCTCCCCCGCGCGGCAGAAGCAGCCTTGCCCCGCCGCCCGGGTACCGGGCGCGGGGCGGCCTCAGTCGTCGCTTCCGACACCGCGATCGGGTGCGCTCATGTCCCCCGTCGCGGGCGTGCCGTCGGCGAGTCCGTAGCGGAGGTACACGGTGCCCTTCGGGCCGGCCGCCGGGGGTGCGAGGAGCGTGACGTTGGTGGGCACCGCGCCCTCGTCGAACACCTTCTTCCCGACGCCCAGCATGATCGGGTGCACCCAGAGGTCGAGGCGGTCGAAGAGCTTCTCGCGCAGGAGGGTCTGCACGAGGTTCAGGCTCCCGACGACCTTCACGTGCTCGTGGCGGTCACGGATCTCGCGCACCGCGGCGGCCAGGTCCGGGCCGAGTTGTGCGGACCCGGCCCACGAGAGGTCGGGCCGGCCGCGAGAGGCCACGTACTTGGGGACGCGGTTGAAGAGCGTGGCGATCTCGTTGTCCTCGCCGCCCTCCTGGTGAGGCCAGTAGGCGGCGAAGATGTCGTACGTCCGCCGGCCGAGCAGGAGGGCGTCCGTGCCTTCGTACGCGGCACCGACCTGTGCCCCGGCGACCTCGTCCAGCAAGGGCGCCTGCCAGCCGCCGAACGGGAACCCGACCGGGTCCTCGTCGGGGCCGCCGGGCGCCTGCCCGACGAGATCGAGGGTCGCGAACAGCTCGATGTGGATGAGGCCCATGGCTTGCTCCCGATGAGTCGGTTGTCTCCGTCAAGGGTTAGACCTGCGGCTGCCCGCAGACTCATCGCCGCGCCGGAGGGCTCGAGCGCCTTGGCCTCCGCCGGGGGGAAGTCCTTGCGCGCCAGGCCGAGGGTCACGTGGGGCCAGGAGCCGTCCTCGGTGCTGTCCAGGCCCGCGGGTGATCTCCTCCTGGTGTCCTGCCCCGGGCCCCGGAGGGGTTCGGGCCGGGGGCAGCGGTTGTCGTCGGGTTCCTGGTGCATCGGGGGCTTGTCGTCCTGGTCGTGGGTCAGGGCGTAGTGCTCGACCCCGTTGAACGCCTCGGCGGCGAGGTCGAGGGGTTCTTGGGCAGGCCCGCCACGTCGGCGGAGGGCCGGTTGACCCGGTTCACCGGGGGCGCGGCCTCAGGGCTCGGACAGGCGTACGGCGAGGGCCGCGATGTCGTCGTCGAGGCGTCCTCTGCTGTAGCGGAGGAGGTCGCGGTGGAGGGCCGTGAGCAGTTCGCGGGGCGGCGTGGGGGGCTGTCGGTGCATCCATGCCGCCAGCGGGAAGAACTCTCCGTCGCGGGCGCGGGTCTCGGCGATCCCGTCGGTGTAGAGGAGCAGCAGGTCCCCGGGGGCGAAGTCGAAGGTGTCGACGTTGTAGTGATCGCCGATCAGCTCCGCGAGGCTGAGCAATGGCGAGGGGGTGGCGGGCTCGAGTACACGGAGTTTCCTGCGGTTCAGGAGCAGCGGCGGGGGGTGTCCGCAGTTGAGGATGTCGATACGTCTGCCCTCGTGCGGGATCTCGGCGAGAAGGGCCGTGGCGAAGCGCTCCATCGGCTCGTCGGGCGGAAAGGCGGCGTTGTAGCGGGTGCTGCTGGCGTCCAGCCTGCGTGCGACGTCGACCATGTCGGGCTCGCCGTAGGCCGCCTCCCGGAAGGCATTGACGATCGCCGCGGCCGCCCCCACTGCCGGCAGGCCCTTGCCCCGTACGTCACCGATGAGCAGCCTGACCCCGAACGGCGTGTCGACGACCTCGTAGAAGTCGCCGCCGATGCGGGCCTCCGCCGCGGCCGCGACGTACAGCGACTCGATCTCGACGTTCCCGAGGCGGCGTGGCATGGGGCTCAGCACCACCTGTTGCGCCGCGTCGGCGACGAGCCGTACCTGAAAGAGGGTGCGCTCCCGCTGGAGCCGGACATGGCTTCCGTAGGCGGCGGCCACGGTGACCGCGATGATCCCGGCGCACGTCCACCACGTTCCCAGATCGGGGAAGACGAAGCTGAGGCCGATCATCAGGAAGAGGCAGACCGTCCCGAGCAGGACGGTGGGGAGGACCGGCCACATGGCGGCGGCCAGGGCCGGCGCGGCGGGCAGGAGGCGGCTGAAGGCCATTTCCGGCGGAGTGGCGTAGGCCAGGCTGGCGATCACGACGGTCAGAATGACCGGCGACAGCCGCACAAGCCTCCCGGGGCCGTAGCGCCGACGGAGCCGCGGCCGTCCAGACTCGATCACGCTTCCCAGAGTATCCGTGCAATTGGGGCATAGCGCCCTGACAGGCGGAGTCTGGTTCTCGGGCAGGGGCCTGCCGGCGCCTTCCTGCTGGTGGAACCCCTGGCCGGTTGAGGCGAGCGGACGAGGGAGCTCCCCCTCGGGATTCGGCAGCCCGCCCTCTCCCCAGCGGACTACTGTACGAACGCGTCACGTAGCTCACGGTCACCCGAGGAGGAATCCACTGTGCCATCGCCCTGCGACTCCCAGTACGCCCCCGCCGGCAACGTGGGCGCAGCACTCATGCTGATCGACTCTCGGCTCAAGACCGTCTACGACGGCAAGGCCGGGACCGACCCGCAGCAGCGGCAGTTGATCGACTCGTTCACCGCCTCACTGGGCCCCGAGGAAGCCGAGGAGCTGGTGGACGGCGCGTGCACGCTCATCTACATGTTCATGCAGTGGCTGCGGATGGCCTACGAGGACCGCGACCGGGACGTCATCGAGTACGTGGTGCCCAGTTTCGTGGCCTCGATGCGCATGATGCCCAAGAGCATCCGCCCGGAAGTCATCCCGACCATGGCCGGCCTGATCATCGCGGCCGGCACCGGCCTGAGCCCCAACCTGTGGCGCAAGCAGTACGGAGACTGGACCGGGGACGAGATGAACGCCCTGGAAGCCACGGCCCTGCTGCTCGCGGAGCAGATCAACCGGCTCACCGACGACCGCGACTTCGCCACCCGCGTCATCACCGAAGCCCTGTCCAGCGCGGAGCAGGACTGAGCGAGAAGGTCGACATTCAGCGGCATGACGTCACGCCGGGCCTCGGGCCCAAGGGGAAGAAGCGGCCCCGGTCCGCTACCCCTGCGCGACGCTCTCTCGAACAACAGAGCGACCCGCTCTGTCATGCTTGAGCCGTGCAGCCAGCCTCGTCCGTGACACCGGATGCCCCCGCCCGCATACACGACCCGCTCCTCACCCAGGAGTGGCTCGATCTCGCCTTCATCCACTGGGCCGTCGACCCCGGCGTCGTGGCACCGCTGCTGCCGAGCGGGACCGTGCCCGACACGCACGACGGGGTCAGTTACGTCGGCCTCGTGGCCTTCCGGATGCACCGGGTCGGCTGGCTCCGGCTGCCCGGAGTGCCGTACTTCGGCTCGTTCCCCGAGACCAACGTGCGCCTGTACTCGGTCGACGCGCACGGGCGGCGCGGTGTCGTGTTCCGGTCGATGGATGCGTCACGGCTGATCCCGGTCGTGATGGGGCGGCTCGGCTTCCGGCTCCCCTACCTGTGGTCCCGGATGAGCGTCCGCACCGACGGCGACACGGTCCATTACGCCAGTTCCCGCCGCTGGCCCGGCCCACGCGGGGCCCACAGCCGCATCACGGTGGCGAGGGGCGAGCGGATCGCGGAGCCCACCGAGCTGGAGCACTTCCTCACCGCCCGGTGGGGCATGCACAACGCCTTCTTCGGCGGAGCGGCGTACCTGCCCAACGACCACCCGCGCTGGCCGCTGTACCGAGCGGAACTCCTTGCGTGCGACGAGAACCTGCTCGATGGGGCCGGCCTCCCGGCGCCACGGCAGGCCCCGGTCAGCGTCCTGTACTCCCCCGGGGTGCCGGTACGACTCGGCCGGCCGTCCCGGACCCCCACTGCCCTCCCCCACCCGCGCGGGCCGCTCTAGCGCTGTCGCGTCACCGGCGCCGAGCGTGGTTCAGGCGGTGCTGTCCGAGGGCGTTTCGGGTTTCGTGTAGAGGACGTCGCGGGCCTGTTCCGCGGCGCGGGCGATGCTCTCGGAGACGAAGTCGACGAAGCGGGCGATGTTCTCGAGGCGGGTGGCGGCCAGGGTGCCGGGGCCGAGGATGCCGACGCCCTGCCGTGCGGTCTCGGCCAGCTGGGCGGTGCCGCGGGCGCTGGCCATCATGGACTGGTACCAGACGTCGTTGTCGACGACGTAACGCTCGCGGCGGCGGTCGTCGCGTTCGCGGCGGACCAGGCCCTGGCCCTCGAGGAACGCGATCGCCTTGGAGATGGACGCCGGGCTGACCTGGAGGCGCTCGACGAGTTCGGACGCGGTGAGGCTGCCCGCGTCGGTGATGTAGAGGCAGGCCAGCACCCGGGCCATCATCTTGGGCGTGCCCGCCTGCATCAGGACGGTGGTGAACGTCTCCTCGTACTCGCGCACCGCCTCGGCATCGCGGCCGTGGGTCTGCGCGGGCGCCTTCGGGTCGCGGGGCGCGGCCTGCCTGCGGCGGTGCGCGCGGTGTTCGGTGGCCCGGTGGGCCAGGTCCGCGCGGTAACCGGCCGGGCCGCCGTTGCGCATCACCTCACGCGTGACCGTCGACGTCGGACGGTCCAGACGCCGGGCGATCTCCGCGTAGGCGAGGCCATCGGCCAGTCCCAGCGCGATCTGCTGGCGTTCCTGCTGGGTGAGTCTGCCTCCCGGCATCGCGGGCTCCTTCGCGGTCTGTCGTGGCTCAAGGGCGTCTCCAGGGCGCCAGTATAGCCTTCACCCGCAATCCATTGCAACGTTTGGGGTGGGGAACGTTGCGTTATATTTCAGCTCATTGCAATGAATTCTGGGCCTCTACCTGCACTGATGGCGTTTTTGCGCAACGAGACTGTTGCCAGATACGTGAATGCAACGTATCCGGTTCATCGCCGCCGACCGGGACAACACCACCGTCGAGATCCTGCCCGCCGACGCCTCCAAGAGCCGCGACGTGAAGGCCGCCGAGGAGACGACCGTCACCTACGACGACGGTGTCCTGCGCATCGAGGCCGCTCCGGCCAAGAACCGGATCCTCGGCTCTTCCGGGTCGGTGGAGATCACCGTCCAGCTGCCCGCCGGCTCCCGCGTCGAAGCGAAGACGGCCAGCGCCGAACTCCGCGGCGTCGGGCGCCTCGGCGACGTCACCTTCGAGGGCGCGCAGGCCACGGTCAAGATCGACGAGGCCGCGAGCGCCCGCCTCACCCTGATGGCCGGCGACGTCTCGGTCGGCCGTCTGGGCGGGGACGCGCAGATCAGCACCCAGAAGGGCGACCTCCACATCGCCGAGGCCGTCCGCGGCACGGTCACGCTGCGCACCGAGGCCGGAGAGATCACGGTCGTCGCCGCCCGCGGCGTCTCCGCCTCCCTGGACGCCGGCACCACCTACGGCCGCGTGCACAACTCGCTCCAGAACGCCGGTGGCACCCCCGGCCTGAACATCCACGCCAGCACCTCGTACGGCAACATCACCGCCCGCAGCCTCTAAAGGGAGCACCTCACCATGACCAACCTGGCCATCGCGGCGAACGGGCTGCGCAAGTCCTACGGCGACAAGAGCGTGCTCGACGGCATCGACCTGAGCGTTCCGGAGGGGACGATCTTCTCCCTGCTCGGGCCGAACGGCGCCGGGAAGACCACAGCCGTCAAGATCCTCTCCACTCTCATCGGTGCCGACGCCGGTGAAATCCGCGTCGCCGGCCACGACCTCGCGGCCGATCCGCAGGCGGTGCGGGCGGCGATCGGTGTCACCGGGCAGTTCTCCGCGGTCGACGGGCTGATCACCGGTGAGGAGAACATGCTCCTCATGGCCGACCTGCACCACCTGTCCAAGAGCGAAGGACAGCGGGTCACCGCCGAACTCCTGGAGCGGTTCGACCTGGTGGAGGCCGCCAAGAAGCCCGCCGCCAGCTACTCCGGCGGTATGAAGCGGCGTCTCGACATCGCCATGACCCTGGTCGGCAACCCGCGGATCATCTTCCTCGACGAGCCCACCACCGGCCTCGACCCGCGCTCCCGCCACAACATGTGGCAGATCATCCGCGAACTGGTGACCGGCGGCGTCACCGTCTTCCTCACCACCCAGTACCTCGAGGAAGCCGACCAGCTCGCCGACCGCATCGCCGTCCTCAACAACGGCAAGATCGCAGCCGAAGGCACCGCCGAGGAACTCAAGCGGCTCATCCCCGGCGGACACGTCCGGCTGAGGTTCTCCGACCCGGCCGCCTACCAGGCCGCCGCCGCCGTGCTGGGCGAGGTCGCCCGGGACGACGAAGCGCTGGCGCTGCAGATCGCCAGCGACGGCAGCCAGCGCGACCTGCGCTCCGTCCTCGACCGGCTGGACTCCGCCGGTGTCGAGGCGGACGAGCTCACCGTGCACACCCCCGACCTCGACGACGTGTTCTTCGCTCTCACCGGCGCCACCGTGCCCAGCCAGACCAACGAGGCCAAGGAGGCCGTCCGATGAGCTCCCTCTCCCTCGCCCTGCGCGACTCCTCCACCATGCTGCGCCGCAACCTCCTGCACGCGCGCCGCTACCCGTCGCTGACGCTGAACCTGCTGATGACCCCGGTCATGCTGCTGCTGCTCTTCGTCTACATCTTCGGCGGCGCGATGAGCGGCGGCATCGGCGGCGGCGGCCGCGACGAGTACATCGCCTACATCGTCCCCGGCATCCTGCTCATGACCATCGGCAGCACCGTCGTCGGCGCCGCGGTGTCCGTCTCCACCGACATGTCCGAGGGCATCATCGCCCGCTTCCGCACGATGGCGATCCACCGCAGCTCCGTACTCATCGGGCACGTCGTCGGCAGCGTCCTGCAGTCGATCGCCAGCGTGGTCCTCGTCGGCCTCGTCGGCGTGGCCATCGGCTTCCGCTCCACCGACGCCTCCGTCCTGGAATGGCTGGCGGCCTTCGGCCTCATCGCCCTCTACGCCCTGGCGCTCACCTGGATCGCGGTCGGGATGGGCATGGCCAGCCCCAACGCCGAAGCGGCCAGCAACAGCGCGATGCCGCTGATCCTGCTGCCGCTCATCTCCAGCGCGTTCACCCCGATCGACTCGATGCCGGGCTGGTTCCAGCCCATCGCCGAGTACCAGCCCTTCACCCCGGCCATCGAAACCCTGCGCGGCCTGCTGCTCGGCACCGAGATCGGCAACAACGGCTGGCTCGCCCTCGGCTGGTCCATCGCCCTCATCGCACTCGGCTACCGCTGGTCGACGGCACAGTTCAAGCGCGACCCCAAGTAGGCGAAGTGAGCGCGCGGACTGCCTCCCGCAGCCGCTCCCGTCCACCCCGAGGGCGGCGTACCCCGACACCACGTCGGCGTACGCCGCCCTCACTCGTGCACTGCACGTCCTGAAAAGAGAGTCCGTTATGACGGCCGGCTCTTCGATGTGGACCGGCAGGTCCGTGGCCGGCCGGGACGTGAGTGCCAGGGACGACGCCGAGCGCGGGAAGTGCTCTCCGGGGCGCAGAGCGCCGCCGATGCTTCCGGGAGGCAGGGCTCACCCGCAGCGGACGGGCCCGTCTACCGCAAGGGCTTCGGCGACCGGGCCGCGGGCGACGCAACGACGGCCCGCGGCCGCGGCGCAAGCAGTCGCTGGACAGCATCGCCTCCGGTGGCCCGGACCTGATGTCCGTGGGTGCTGGAAGCGCCGTGACCGAGGGTATGAAGACCGGCTCCCCCGCCATGGGCCGGCACCACCGGCCCGATCCCGGACACGTGTTCGGAGCGTCCGGCAGGATGGGTGCGTGCTGACGATTCGATCTGTGGTGCTGGGTGTTTCGGACGTGCCGCGTGCGGCCGCTTTCTGGACGGAGGCTCTGAGGTATGTGCCGCGAGGGGAGATCGAAGAGGACTGGGTGGTGTTGATGCCGGCAGCGGGGGCGGCCGGGGTCCAACTGGCCCTCGGGCTGAGTGGGACGCCGGTCCAAGAGCATCCGCGGGTCCACCTGGACCTGTACGCGGACGACGCCGCCGAGCAGGCCGCCGAGGTGGATCGGCTGGTGTCCTTGGGTGCTCGGCGGGTGGAGTGGGACCTGTACCCGGAGGACCCCGACTTCGTCGTTCTCGCCGACCCCGACGGCAACCGGTTCTGCGTCATCGACGCCAGCCGCAGCTGACACGGCCCGGTGTACCCGGCCCTCCCCCTTACGCCTCGCGGGCCGTGGCGGAGGCGAAGCCCAGCCAGGTGTGGCGGTTGCCCCACCAGCACCAGCCGACCTTCGGGGCGTTGCGCCGCTCGCGGCCGTCCCGGCCCGTGCCGTTGCTGATCCAGATCGCCGGGGTACGGGCGTCCAGGGAGCCGTTCGCCTTGCGCAGCCGGGACCCGATGGTCATGAAGCAGTGGTTGCGTTCCAGGGCTGCCGGTTGCTGGAGCACCCAGTGGAGGCCCTCGGTGAGCAGCAGCGGGGTGCGGTCCTGCTCCGTGAGGGCGGGCAGGGCCTCCTCGGGGCTCCAGTCGGCCATGTGGTCGCCGCGATCGAGGCCGGTGAGGAGGTACAGCGGGGCGTCGGGTAGCGCGATGCCGTCGAGCGGCGCGAAGCGGTCGACGTCGGGCATGTCGGTGACGACGAAGCCGGGCTTGGCGTCGTGGCGGAGCAGCGGGGCGAGGGCGGAGGCGGGGGCGCGGTCGGGGTGGACGGCGAGCAGAACGTCGCCGTGTCTGCCGCCTGCTTCCGCGGCGAAGGCGCGCAGCGTATCGGCGGGAATCGCCGCGAGCTCGTGCACCCCGAGCTTGATCAGGCGCTCGGCCTGGGTGGCGAGCGGCGGGAGAGGGGACGGGGTGGGGAGGGACGAGGCGTTGGGCACGGGACCTCTGGCTTCGCGTGGGGGTGGTGGTCCCGCGGCAACGAGGTGGGCCGTCGAAACGTTCCCTGTGGGTGGAGCCGCGCGGGGGAACACCGGCTCGGCCGTGGCCCGAGTGCGGGGGAAGGCGGTGGTGAAGGTGCTTCGCTTTTCGGATGACGGACTTGGTGACGAGCCGCACCCCTCCCTCCGCACCCCCCTCCCCGGACAGGGGCTGAAGCGCCGTTCGGACCCTTCGGTCCCTGTCCCTTCAGTCACTGCGTAAACCTGCAGGTCAGGGGCTCGGGCTCGCTGCAACAGGGACCGAAGGGACTCAACTTTCTAGTTATGAGCCAGATATGAACATGGGTACCTCTACCTACTCTTTCTCGCGCTCGCGCATACACACACGCACGTAAAGGCTGGAAGTGGTGATTCTGAGTCCCTTCAGTCCCTGAGATTGTGAACCCGAGCCTCTGACCTGCATGTTTGTCGAGGGACTGAAAGCGGAGGGACTGAACGAGGGCAGGGACCGTTCAGTACCTGTGAGTGCGGGCGCCGGGGCGGGGGCCTCGGAACCCCGGTCGGCTTCCGAGTGGGGAGGACCGGCATACCGAGGGACTCTCGGGTCCTGGTGGAGGAGGGGTGGAGCGGCGCTTGCCGACGGGGGGTCGTGCTGCGACACGCCCGGGTGTTCACCGGGGTGGATCGCGGAACTTTTGCGGACGAACTGGGGTAGAACTTCAGGGACTGAGGGACTGAAGGGACTGAACTCTCAATACAGCGGTTCTATCGGGCGGAGCCTGCGCGATGTCTGCGGTACGCTCCGCGATAGTGAATCTTCAGTCCCTCTGGTCCCTGATGTGCAGGTCGGACGAGCACCTCGGAGAGCAGCCCGGGACAGGAGGAACCGTCCCTGAACGCGCGTCAAGGAAGAGCCAGTGTCCGTCTATTCCCAGAACCTGCCCCAGGGCGTGAGTGGCGGGACGGCACTGGACGTGGCGACCTGGATGGCCCTGCGCGGGTATCCGGTCCATCCCCTGGCCCCAGGGACCAAGACGCCGGCTCCGAACTGCCCCGACTGCCGGGGCGGTCTGCATTCCGCGCAGGACTGCACCTGCCGTTCCCGGGGACGTTGGTGCCACGGGTTCCATGCAGCCACCACGGACCTCCCCACGCTGCGGGAGTGGTGGGCGGCCGAGCCCGACTTCGGGATCGGGGTCTCCTGCGGGCCCGCCGGGCTCGTGGTCATCGATGTCGATGCGCATGCCGCCTCCGTGCCCGCCAGGGACCGGTTGCTGCCCGGCATCCCCATCGACGAGCGGGTCGACCTGACCGGACTCGGCAGCGGCTACGACACCTTGGCGCTGCTGGCCGCGTACCGGTCCCGGCCCAACCCCTGCGAGGACACGGCGACCCTGCGGGTCCGTACGCCCTCAGGAGGGATGCACATCTGGTACCGGGTGCCCAAGGGCGGCCCCCGCATGCGGTGTTCCAGCGGATCGAGCTCGAAGGTCGCGCTGGCCTGGCAGGTCGACGTACGAGCCGTCGGCGGCTACATCGTGGCGCCCACGACGCGCACGGCCGCCGGCGTGTACGAGGCGCTGCCCGGCGCGCGCCTGCCCGCGGCCCTGCCGCTGTGGCTGACCGCCGAACTCGTACGGACCGGCCACGGCGTCGACACGGCCGCCGTGGAGCCCGTAGCGGCCCCTGTGGGCCCCGTGCGCGGGCCGCGGGGCCGCGGGGGCCTCCAGCTCGGGCAGCGGGCTCTGGCGGGGCTCCTGGAGGAGGTACGGGCCTGCGGGGCCAGTCCGGCCGGAACGGCCTTCAGCGAGAAGCTCAACCGGGCGGCCTTCACCGCCGGTGGACTGGCCGCGGGGGGCCACCTCGCCGCCGGGGAATGCCGTCGGCTGCTCCTCGAGGCCGCGGACCACGCACGACCCCACCAGACGCGCCGCAACGTCCTCATCGTCGAAGCGGGGCTGCGTGCCGGAAGCGACCGACCGATCCATCCCGAGGAACGCCCATGAGCAGCGCCGGAAGCACGGGGTTCAACGCCCAGGCGGCGGCGGAACAGCTTGCTGCGTTCACCACCGAGAAGACCGACGTCCCTGCTGCCGCGCGCGGCAGGCGCCTGCCTGCCCAGCAGGGCGCGGCCCCGGCGGCCGGGGGCGGCGGGGCCGATTTCGTCGCGACGGGTCTGCTGCAGAACCTCAGCGACCGCGGCAACGCGAAGCTGTTCGCCCACCTCCACCACAACCGCTTCCGGCACGTGGAGGGACTGGGCTGGTACGTGTGGGACGAGTTCCGGTGGAAGCGCACCGGCGGGGAGAAGGCCGCGATCTGGGCCGCCGGGGACATGGCGGAGGAACTGCCCACCCACGACCCCCGGGGTGTCTTCACCGACCGGGAGCTGTCGCAGCACCGCAAGCGCGCCATGTCCACCTCGGGCGTGAAGGCGATGCTCACGCAGGCCAAGGCCTCCCCCGAACTCGCCCTGGACCCGGACGTCCTGGACGGCGACAAGTATGCGCTGTGCACCCCCGCAGGTGTCGTCGACCTGCGCACCGGTGACCTGCACAAGCCGGACCCCACCCGGGACCTGCACTCGCGCGCCACCTACCTGGCCCCCGAGGCCATGCCCACGCCCCGGTTCCACGCCTTCCTGAACCAAACGTTCGGAGATGACGAAAAGGGCAAGGAGATGATCAACTTTCTTCATCTCCTGCTCGGCTACTCCATCACCGGTGACGTGGGCGGCCAGGTGCTGCCCTTCCTCTACGGCGTCGGCGCCAACGGCAAGTCGGCGCTCCTCGACGTCGTCATCAAGATCCTCGGGGACTACGCGGACGTGGCCCCGCCCGGGTTCCTGATGGAGCGCGGCAAGTTCAACGAGCACTCGACCGAGCTGACGGAACTGCACGGCCGGCGCCTGTTCGTCTGCAGCGAGCTCAAGCCGCACGACAAGTTCGACGAGGCGCGGGTCAAGCTGCTGACCGGCGGTGACCGGCTCAAGGCGCGGCGGATGCGGCAGGACTTCTTCAGCTTCGAGCCGACGCACAAGCTGTGGCTCCTGGGCAACCACCGCCCGGAGGTCGGCACGGGCGGCCATGCCTTCTGGCGCCGGATCCGGCTGATCCCCTTCGAGAAGGTCGTCCCCGACCACAGGAAGATCGACAACCTGGCGGAGGCGCTCGTACAGGAGGAGGGTCCGGGCATCCTCCACTGGATGATCCAAGGGGCCAAGGCCTATCTCGCCACCAAGCCGGCCCTGACCGGGCCGAGCGTGGTCCGTACTGCCACGCAGGCGTACGCCACGACCGAGGACCACATCGGGCGGTTCCTCGCCGAGTGCTGCACGACCGGGGTGGAGCTGCCCGATCCGCGTGATCTGAAGGTGGAGCAGGGAGCGCTGTACCGCGCGTACAGTGCGTGGTGTCTCGACGGCGAGGGCCTTCGTCCCGCCACGACCCGCGCGTTCGCCACACGTATTCGAGCCGAAGTCGGCGTCGCCTCGCCCAATGAGATGCTCCGCTCGAACGGGCAGAAGTTCTACCCCGGCCTGGCGCTCCTGGCCGACGAAGCACAGACCCCGCGCGAGGCGAACAGGGCAAGCGCGCCGTGAAAGGCCCACGTGTGCCACCGCCCGGGGGCGGGCACGCCTACGATGGACAAGGACGATGAACAGATCCACCAGCCGACGGCGGTCCGCAGGGGCCTGCCGGATACCGGCTTCGGCGCCGCTCGCGGCGTGGCGGAACCAGGGGCCCGGAAGGGCCTACGTGAACGAGGAAGGATCCAGGCCATGAGCTCGCTACTGACTTCAAGCGATCTCGCCCACGAGGACAAAGTGGTGTGGCTGGAGGACCCTGAAGAGCTCGATTACGTGCGCCAGGCCCTGGACAAGACCCCCCGGCGCCGGGGGAAGCCGCGCTACCACCGCGATGGGCGCATGATCGGTTTCACCGAGCTCGGCGACACCGCGGAAGCGGACCCCGACAGCGGCCTGCAGAAGCGGCGCGTCTTCTACCTGCTGCCGCACGACCGGGACGCGGAGCCCGAGGGCCTGTACCGCGAGGGCGCGCCGGGCGAGGCCGTGGATCCCCGGACGATCGAACCCCGGCAGGTCGGCCGGAAGACCGTGCGGTCGCAGCGAGGGCTGTCCACGCCGACGGTTGCCTGATGCCGGCTTCCGTCTGAGCCGGCAGTTGCCGGATTCGGTCCCTCCGGTCCCTTCAGACCCTTTGGTTCGTCCCGGTTTCTCCCGTTCCGTCCGGTTCCTTTCGGACGTGGTGGCTGGAAAGCGCTTCGGGTAATGGCGAAATTCAGTCCCTCTGGTCCCTTCGGTCCCTCCGGCCGGGGTTTCAGAAGGCGAAGTCGACGTAGTCGATGTCGGTGAACTCGACCAGGAGGCCCTGGGCGCGCGAACCGTTGTCCTTGAAGTACATCTCCTGGAGGGCTTCGGCCGCGATCTGCTGGAGCCGGGACTCGGCGGCGCCGGCCGCCTGTGCGCTGAAGAGGCGGGCCGCGTACTCCGGGGGCAGGTGCTGGGTGATACGGCGCATGCGGCCGTCGTCGGTGGTGCCGGGTGCGGCGGTGAAGCCGAAGCGGGCGCGGGTCTCGATGACCAGGCCGGTGGTGGAGGCGGCCCTGTCGCGGGCGCGCTTGCGGACCAGGGGCTGCCAGCGGCGGCGTACCTCGGACTCGAGGCGGCCTGCGAGGGCCGGCTTGGGGTGCTTGATCTGGTCCTTGACGTAACGCTCGACCGTGCGCTGCGAGATGCCGAGCAGGCGGGCCGTCTCCCGGGTGGACTTGAGCTGCTTGACGAGGAAGCGCATCCGGGCGCCCGCCGACTTGGGGACGGGGCGGGTGAAGTGCGGTTCGTCCGCGCGGGTCAGGCTGTCGTCGATCTGGGTCATGGGGGACTACTCTCCGTCGGCTGCCGCGTCGTGGCCCTTGATGTGGCGCGCGGGGTTGTGGTTCTCGTCGAGCATCTGCACGGCCCAGAGGAGGGGCTGGGTGCCCTCGTGCTTGACCATGCCAGGGCTGACGCCGAGGCGGAAGCCGCCGGGCAGGGGCTTGCCTTCGGGGGTGCGGGGGAGGAAGTCGAGCGGGCTGGGTCCGTCGGAGAGGTACACCGCGCAGTCGGAGAGGACGGCGATGGGGTACTGGCCGGCGGCCGTGGCGAGCTTGTTCATCTTGCGGTGCATGTTGACGCGGGCCGTGGAGATGACGGCGGCGCGGATGTCGGGGCGCCAGGTGGGGCGTTCGAGGGCGGGCCAGGGCTCGCCCGGGCGGTAGCCGGCGCCCTGGGGGCGTTCGCGGAGCTTGCCGATGCCGCCCTTGACGGTGGACTTGATGGCGGAGAGGACCGGCTTCAGGACCGGGTGGGCGTGCTGCTGCAGCTCTGCCATCGCCGTGAGGAACTCGGGCTCGGGAAGCGTCGAGGTGATGCCGAGGTCCGCCATCGTGGCCATGTACGCGTCGCGGAGGCGGGTGTACCAGGCGTCGAGGTACGGGCCGTGGTCGAGGCGGAGCCAGGCCTCGGCCGGGTGGACGTCGTGGCCGAGCTCCTGGGCGTAGGCGAGGGTCGGGGTCGCGTACCAGGCGGGGCCGGTGGGGGGCCGGCCGTGCGGGGTGAAGGGGCTGGGGAGGCGGGGGTCGAGGGCGATGGAGGAGAGGTCCGCCAGCCAGCAGCCGGGCAGCTTCGGGTCGAAGCGGGGGGCCGTGCGGTGGGTGGCGGGGCCGAGGCCGACGGGGAGCCGGTTGGCCGCCGCGGCGAAGGCCATGTTCACGTCGATGCCGACGGCGTGGGTGCGGGTGCACTCGGCGTCGGTGAGGAGCTCCGGGTCGCGGATCCAGTCGTACGCCTCCTCGTCGAGGACCTCGGCCGGGGTGCGCTGGTGGGAGCGGGGGTAGAGGGCGGCTACCACCGGGTGCTCGTCGGGGGCCTCCGGGGGGGCCGGGTCGACGGGGCGGGTGAGCGAGCCGGGGACCGGGGCCGAGACCCAGGTGTTGGTCGCTTCGTCCCTCGCGGCACGGGTGGGCGGGCGCAGCGCCGTCATGAGTTCGAGGCCCGTGACGGCGGTGGAGCCGCGGGGGGTGAGGACGCGGGAGGCGAAGGTGGTGAGGAGCTCCGCGAGTTCCGGGGCGGGGAGACCGGGGGTGTCCTCGCCCCAGGCGCGGGGGTCGAGGGCGCCCCACGGGAGGATCGCGAGCTGGACGCACTGGCGGCCGGTGGAGGGGGTGGCGGGGCGGTAGATGCGGGGCCAGGGACCGAAGCCGCGGCGGGTCAGCTGCCACTTGGCCTTGGTGAGCTGCTTGATGACCGGGTGGTTGTCCGGGAGGCGCAGGCCGCGGCGGTCCTCGAGGGCGGGGGGGAGGCCGAGTCGCTCGAGCGCGGGGGCGGTGAGGACGAGGAGGGGGTCGCCGTCCTTGCCGTTGCGGTGGAGGCGGGGGGAGCGGAGGTCGGCGTCGGGGCCGAGGGCCCAGGTGAGGAGGGCGGGGAGGCCGCCGGTGGTGGGGTGGTCGAGGACGAGACCGGAGGCGGCGTGGGCCTGGCCGGTGCCGGTGAGGACGGCGAGGGGGCCGTTCCCTTCCAGGGGGGTGGGGTGGGGACGGCGGCGGGGACGGGGGGGT
>NZ_JNZY01000068.1 GCF_000717655.1 Streptomyces katrae | reverse complement strand
ACTCGGCGAATCGGCCCGGGGAGCCGTCTACCTCCAGGGCGTCAACGAGGAGACCCACGGCATCGCCGACTCCCTCATCAGCGTCCTCGCACACCGCTCGCACGACATCCTCACCGACCTGCTCTCCCGCCGCGCGGCCGCGGCCGAAACCGGGAGGCCGTGATGACCGACGACGTGATGACGAACGACGTGATGACCACCGACAAAGGAAGCCTGCTGGTCATCGGCAGCGGGCTGAAGGTGTACCGGGAGTACCTGGTCGCGCCGATCCGCCGCCGGGCCCGTGCGGCCGGCCTGGACATGGTGCTGCTCAACAACCTCAACCCCACCTGGCAGCACGAGTACTTCGACGAGATCATCGTCGCCAACGTCTTCGACTCCGAGGCGATGGGCGCGGCGGCGCGCGAAGTCGCCGCCCGCCGCCGCATCGTCGGCCTGATGTGCTGGGACGAGCCGCTGGTCCTGGACGCAGGGCTCCTCGCCGCCGAGTTCGGTGTGCCGGGGCTGTCCGTACCCGGCGTACGCGGCTGCCGGGACAAGCAGCTCACCCGGGCCGAACTCACCGCGGCGGGCCTCTGCCAGCCGGAGTTCGAGCTGACCACCACCGTGGAACAGGCCAGGGCGGCCGCCGCGCGGATCGGCTATCCCGTCGTGATCAAGCCGCGTGCGATGGGCGCCAGCATCGGCGTCGTGTTCGCGGCCGACGAGAGCGAGCTGGACGCCGCGTTCCGGATCGCCCTGTCCGCGAGCGAGGTCGACCCGGGCCCGTACCGGGCGAGCGCCATCGTCGAGGGGTACGCGCCCGGGCCGGAGATCAGCATCGACGGCGCCGTGCACAAGGGCGAGTACCTGCCGATGTTCGTGGCCCGCAAACACAGCAGCGACCAGCCGTACTTCGAGGAGGTCGGGCACCTCGTCGACGCGGCCGACCCGCTGATGGCGGACCCCGAGCTGATGCGCACCCTCGCCCGGGCGCACCAGGTGCTCGGCATCGAGGACGGCATCACGCACAGCGAGGTCCGGCTGACCGGCCGCGGGCCGCTGATCATCGAGATCAACGGCCGGCTCGGCGGGGACCTGATCCCCTTCCTCGGCAGGACCGCCACCGGCCTCGAGCCCGGCGAGGTGCTGTTCGACGTGGCCACCGGGCAGCGGCCGGACACCCGGCCGACCCGGCGGGCCGTCGCCGGCATCCGGTTCGGCTACCCGGAGCGGGACTGCCTGCTGCGGTCGGTCGCCGTACCGGCCGAGGCTCCGGGCCTGGTCGCCGCCGCGCCGATGGCCGAGCCGGGCACCACGCTGCGGCTGCCCCCGGGCGGCTACCTGGCACGCCACTCCTTCGTGGTGTGCGAGGCCGACGACAACCGGACCTGCCTGGAGCGGCTGGACGCGGCGGCCGCGCTCGTCGCACTGGATGCGGAGCCGATCGGCCCGCCGGATCCGGACGCGCCGTTCGAGATGCCGGCCGGCCTGCTGGACGTGGACGCATGACCGGCACACACCACCACCTGAGGGGGGAACGCATGAGCACGACCCGGAACCCGGACACCGAAGCACCCACGACCGCGGCAGAGATCCTGGAGCGGGCCAAGGCACTGGCTCCGCGGCTGCGGGAACGGTCGGCGGAGATCGAGCAGGCCCGGCAACTCCCGGCGGACGTCGTGGACATGCTGCGCAGCACCGGAGTGTTCCGGATGTGCTTCGGGCCCGAGTGGGGCGGCCCCGAGCTGACGTCGATGCAACAGGCCGAGGTCGTGGAGACACTGGCCTACGGGGACGCCTCGGCCGGCTGGTGCGCGGCGATCGGCGCGATGACCGGGGCGATCAGCAACTTCCTGGACCCCACCGTGGTCAAGGAGGTGTTCCCGAGCCTGGACATGATCACTGCCGGGCTGATCGCGCCGGCCGGACACGCCGAGCGGGTTCCGGGCGGCTTCCGGCTGACCGGCCGGTGGTCGTTCGGCAGCGGGATCACCCATGCCGACTGGGTGACCTCCGGGGCGTTCATCTACCAGGACGGCAAGCCCTGGGCGAGTCCGGACGGCAGCAACGCGCACGCGTCGCGCCAGTTCCTGGTGCCGGCCCACGAGGTCGGGGTCGTAGGGAACTGGGACACCACCGGCCTGTGCGGCAGCGGGAGCAGCGACTACACGATCACCGACGTGTTCGTGCCCGAGGAACACACCTACACCTTCTACAAGGTACGGGGCCGCACGGACACCCCCATCGCCCAGCCCGACTCTTTCATGCGCAGCCTGTGCGCGGTGCCGCTCGGGGTGGCCAGGGCCGCCCTGGACCATGCCCGGGAGACCGTGCTCACCCGGGTGGACAAGATGACCGGCACGCCGTGGGCGGACACCTTCCGCGTGCAGGTCACCCTGGCCGAGTGCGAGGCGGAGTTCAACGCCGCCCGCAGCGGCGTCCACAGCAGCTCGCAGCGGCACTGGGACGTACTGGCCGGCGGTGGCACGCTGGACGATCTCACCGCCACCGAGCGGGCCGCTTCCTCGCTCGCCTGGGTGCACGCCTTCCGTACCTCGCGGGCGATCGTGAACCGGCTCTACGACCTGCTCCAGGCGTGGTCGATCAACCGGTCCTCTCCGATGGACCGCTGGATGCGCGACACCGCGACCATGTGCCAGCACGTCGCTGCCTCGGACCTGATCCTCGAATCCGGCGGCGCCTACCTGCTGGGCCGGCCGCCCAAGTTCCGGATGAGCCTCGGCATCGTCAAGTAGGGCCAAGTGAAAGGCGATCACATGAGCATGACCCGGAACCCGGGGGCCGAGGTGCCTGCCACCGCGGCGGAACTCCTCACCCGTGCGAAGGAGCTGGCGCCGCTGCTGCGGGAGCGGTCGGCGGAGATCGAAGAGGCGCGGCGGCTGCCGGCGGACGTGGTGGACATGCTGCGCGACGCCGGGGTGTTCCGGATGGCCTTCGGCCGCGAGCTGGGCGGCCTGGCGCTGACCACGATGGAGCAGACGGAGGTCGTCGAGACGCTGGCGCACGGGGACGCCTCCGCGGCCTGGTGCGCCGTGATGGGCGCGAGCAGCGGCATCTTCAGCGCCTTCCTCGACGAGAGAGTGGCCAAGGAGGTCTTCCCGACCCCGGACACGATCACGGCCGGGCTGCTGCAGCCGACGGGCCGCGCCGAGCGGGTCCCCGGCGGTTTCCGGCTCTCGGGCCGCTGGCCGTTCGGCAGCGGCATCACCCACTGCGACTGGGTGACCTCGGGTGCGTTCGTCTACCAGGACGGCGAGCCGTACGCGAGTCCGGACGGCAGCAACCCGCACGAGTCGCGGCAGTTCCTGGTGCCCCGGGCCCAGGTGGAGGTCATCGACAACTGGCACACCATGGGCATGCGCGGCACCGGCAGCTGCGACTACACCATGGACGGTGTCTTCGTACCCGAGGAGCACACCTACAGCTTCGGCAAGGTACGCGGCCGGCCCGGCCCGCTCGCCCAGCCGGACGCGTTCACGCGCAGCATGTGCGGCGTGGCGCTCGGGGTGGCCCGGGCCGCCCTGGACCATGCGCGCGAGATGGCCCGGACCCGGGTCGACCGGATGACCGGGGTCGCGTGGAAGGACCACTTCCGGGCCCAGGTCACGCTCGCCGAGTGCGAGGCGGACTACCTCGCCACCCGGGCCGGGGTGTACGGGAGCCAGCGGCGCCAGTGGGAGGTGCTGGCCGCCGGGGGCACCCCGGACGACCTCACTCCCGAGGAGCGCGCCGCGTCGCCGCTCGCCTGGGTACACGCCTTCCGCACCTCCAGGTCGATCGTCAGCCGGCTCTTCGACCTGCTCCAGACCTGGTCGATCCACCAGTCGTCGCCGATGGACCGCTGGATGCGCGACACCACCACCATGTGCCAGCACGCCACCGCCCAGGACCGCATTCTCCAGTCGGCCGGCGCCCATCTGCTGGGAGGAAAACCCGAGTTCGGGATCTGCCTCGGCATCGTCAGATAACGCAATCAGCCTGCGTGCAGGCCAGGGGGGAGAAAGTCCGATGGGCCGAGGCCTGGTGCTTTTGGTCAATCCCAACAAGGTGCACCCACCGATCGCGCCCTATGCGCTCGATGTGCTCACGACCTCGTTGGAGGCCGCCGACTTCGAGGTCGAGGTGGTGGACCTCACGTTCCACCGGGAGGACTGGAAGTCCTGCCTCTCCGAATACTTCGGAGCGCGCAGTCCGGTTCTCGTCGGTGTCACCATCCGCAACACCGACACCGTCTACGCCTTCGAGCAGCGCCCCTTCATCGGGGAGCACAAGGAGATCATCACCGAGATCAAGCGCCTCACGGACGCGCCCATCGTCGGCGGCGGCATCGGCTTCTCCTCCATGCCCTTCGCGCTGGTCGACTACTTCGGCATCGACTTCGGCGTCAAGGGCCCCGGCGAGCAGATCATCTGCGATCTCGCCGACGCGCTGGTCACCGGGCGGGACACGCGCACGGTGTCCGGTCTGCTGTGCAACACGGCGGAGGGGGTCGTGCGGGTACCGCCGCCGGCGCTCTCCCTGAAGCCCCGGCGCGCCGTGGCACCGCCGTCCGCCGGGCAGTTCGAGGACCGGGTGTGGCAGGTGGACCAGGCCGGAACGTACCTGCGGCGCTCGGGCTCGCCGCACAAGGTGGACAACCTGCTCTATTACCAGCGCGGCGGGCTGGCCGGCATCCTCACCAAGAACGGCTGCACCTACCGCTGTTCGCACTGCGTCGAACCCGATGCGAAGGGCATCCGGTTCGGCCGGCGGGACGTCGCCGCCGTGGTCGACGAGATGCAGTCCCTCGCCGCGCAGGGAATCCTCGACCAGCACACCACCGACAGCGAGTTCAACCTGTCCATATCGCACGCGAAGCAGCTGCTGCGCGAGATCGTCCGCCGCAGACACGCAGACTCCGGCAATCCGCTGAACGACTTGCGGCTGTGGGTCTACTGCCAGCCTTCGCCGTTCGACGAAGAGTTCGCCGAGTTGCTCGCCGCCGCGGGCTGCCGCGGGGTGAACGTCGGCTCCGACCACGTACGGGCGGACATGCTGCGCGGCTGGAAGGTCACCGGGAAGGGCACCACGTACTACTCCTTCGCCGACACCGAGAAACTGGTCCGGCTCTGCCACGCCAACGGCATGCTGACCATGGTCGAGGCGCTGTTCGGAATGCCGGGCGAGACGCCGCAGACGATGCGCGAATGCGTCGAGGCGTTCATGGCACTCGACGCCACCGTGACCGGGTTCTCGCTGGGGCTGCGGCTCTTCCCCCACACACCGCTCGGCATCGCGATGGCCGAGCAGTGCGACGGGGTGCGGACGGTGCCCGGACTGCAGTCGAACACGGCCACCGGGCCGATCGTGCTGAAGCCGCTGGCCCGGTGCTCGGGCCCGGTCGAGTACGAGCGGCAGTTCATGTTCGACGAGTCGGGCAACTTCCGGCTCGTCTGCTACTTCTCGCCGGATCTCCTCGAGGACGCCGGAACGGTCGATGACCCCTCCGGACGGTGGAGCCGGTCCGTGGAACGGCTCTGGGAGCTCGTCGACCCCGCCGACCACCACCGGGTCATGCTGCCGACGCTGGCGGGCATGAGCGAGCACGACAACAACTACGCGGACAATCCCTTCCTGACGAGTCTCAGCGGACTCGGATACACCGGAGCATTCTGGGCGCATTGGCGAGAGCGGGAGGCAATTCTCCGGCAGGCGCAAGAGGTAGGAATGGCAGAGTCCGCAGAAAACTGACATGGCCGGATGTGAATGTCGTTGCCGACATGGTGATCGCGCCGCGCGGATATCCCCCCGACCGTTGCGGTAAGACTGGCCCGTGCACCATTCTGGTGGCGGCCGGTAGGCCTGGGCCGCCGTAAAAGATCGATTCGGGGGGAAGGTAGAAATGCATCAGACGGCAAACATCAAGGGGCTGCTCTGGCCGCTCTCGTCACAGGGTGAGGCGCAAAGGGAGTTCACGGGCCGACGGCCCGACGGTGATCTCGCGGTGGTCGCCAGACCCCTCGCCGCCGTCACCGTCGTGCTCGCCGACGCGCAGCCCGCGATACGCCACGGAGTCCGTTCCGTCCTGGAACGGTCCGGTGGGATATCCGTCGTCGGCGAGGCCGCCACGGCGGACGAGGTGATCGCGGAGACCTCCCGCTGCCGGCCCCACGTCCTCGTGATCGACCCGCTCATGGACGAACGGGCCGGTATGCGGGTGATATCCGAAGTGCTGAGATTATGGCCCGAAACGGGCATCCTCGTCTTCAGCTCGGTCGACGACGACCGGGTCGTCACCGCGGCGCTCCAGGCCGGTGCGCGCGGCTATCTGTTCAAGCGGGCCGACGCGGACCAGATCCTGCGCGGTATCCAGGCCGTCGCGGCCGGGGAGGGGATCGTCGACAAGTCGATCGCCAACCGGCTCGGAGCGCTGCTGTGCCCGTCGTCGACCGGGCAGTATTACTACCCCTTCCCGCAGTTGACCAACCGGGAGCGGGACGTTCTGGAACGTATCGCGGCGGGCAAGTCGAATGCCGCCATTGCCCGTGAGCTCGTGCTCGCATCGAAGACCATCAGCAACCGCGTCTCCACGATATTCGGAAAACTCGGCGTGGCCGACCGGTCCCAGGCCATCGTGCTGGCCCGCGACGCAGGTCTGGGGCACGGCTGATCCGCCGATATCGCCCCGTGGGGGAGCGTGCGGCAGATTCCCTTTCGACAAGGGAACAATTCCCCTGTCGAAAGGGAGCCGCCTTCTCCTAGCCTGCTCGGTGTCACCCGCCCGCCCCAATGCCGCAATGCCGGAATACCGCAATGGAAAGACGTCGATCGGAGCGGAACGTTGACCGACCGGGAACGACCCGACGTGGAGATCCGCACCGCGGAGCCCGAGCACCTGCTCCGGGAACACGGCCTGGACCTCAAGCTGCTGTACCCCTGGCCGGGACTGGAAGCGCCGTTCCGCGGGGCGTGGTGCGTCCTGCGCCCCGGCGACGTGTCGGAGGCGCACGCGCACCGCGAAAGCGAGATGTTCATCGCCATGGCCGGACGCGCCGCCGTGGTCTGCAACGGCCGCCGCTGGGAGCTCGCGGCGGGGGACATCGCGCTCATGAAGGGCGGCGCCGAGCACCACGTCGTCAACGAGCACGACACGGACTTCTCCTACTACGCGATCTGGTGGGGCCGGAGCATGTCGGCCGAGTTCCTCGCCGGCCGGCCCGCGCAGAACACGGAAGCGGACACGGCCACGTGATCGACTACGACGGCCGCAGGTTCCGCAAACCGCACGGCGACGTCCGCACCGTCGCCGTCTACCACCAGCAGGGCGACCTGGTCTGGGGCGAGGTCGTGGGCGGCGAGGTCCGGCGCGGGTGGACCGTCGGCACCTGCACGCCGGACGGCACCCTGTCCATGGGCTACACCCTCGTGTTCGCGACCGGCGAGGTGGTCTGCGGGCGCACCGTCAACACACCCGAGGTGGCCGAGGACGGCCGCCTGCGGCTGCGCGAGGTCTGGGAGCGCTACGGCCCGCACGCCGCGACGGGAATCTCCTACATCGAAGAGGTGCAGTGAACGGCGCATCCGAGGCGGACTGGCAGCGGCTGGAGAAGACGGTCGCGGGCCGCGTGCTGCGACCCGGCGACGCCGGTTTCCGCGAGTCCAGCACCCCGTTCAACACCCGCTACGCCGCGACCACGCCGAACGGCGTCGTGACCGCGGCGAACCACGGCGACGTACGGCAGGCCGTCGAGTGGGCCCGTGACACGGGCGTCGGGCTCGTCGCCCGCAGCGGCGGCCACAGCTACGCGGGCCACTCCGTCAACACCGGCCTCGTCCTCGACCTCAGCGCGCTGAACACCGTCGTCGCCGACGGCTCCACCGGGCTCGTCACGGCCGCCGGCGGCGCCCGCATGGCCGACGTCTACGCGGCGATCCAGCCCCACGGGATGGCTTTCGCGCTGGGCAACGGAGCCTCGGTCGGCATCGCCGGCCTCACGCTCGGCGGCGGCTCCTCCTCCACCTCGCGCAAGCTCGGACTCACCGCGGACGCGCTCGTCCGGACCACCCTCATGACCGCCGGGGGCGAGGTGCTGACCTGCGACGCCCAGGAGAACCCGGACCTTTACTGGGCCTGCCGCGGCGGCGGAGGCGGGAACTTCGGCATCAACCTGTCCTTCACCTTCCAGGCAACCGCGGTGCCGGACGTCTCCACCTGCCTGCTCCTGTGGGACGGGGCCCACGCCCCCGAGGTCTTCGCGGCGGTGCAGCAGGCCACCCGGCACGCACCGGACGAGTTCTCGCTCCGCCTCGGCGTCGCCGCCGCCGACGGCGACCCCGTGGTCTCGGCCGTCGGACTCCACCTCGGACCCGCGAGCGAGCTGCGGGAGCTGCTCGCCCCGGTCCTCGCGACGACCCGGCCCGTGCGCGAGGACATCGCCGACCGCACGTTCTGGGAGGCCAAGGACTACCTGCTGCACGAGACCTCCGCCGGGGCGTTCGCCGTACGGACGAACTTCGCCGCAGAGCCGCTGCCCCCCGAGGCCGTGGCCGCCGTCATGTCCCGGCTCGCCCGCCGGCCGGGCAGCGGCAACCCGGACGGCTGCGGCCTCGCCCTGTACACCTGGGGCGGAGCGATCAACCGGGTGGCCCCGGCCGACACCGCGTTCGTCCACCGCGACGCACGGTTCCTGGTCAGCATGGACACCTCCTGGACCGGAGAGGACGGTCCGGACACCGTGGAGGCGAACCTGCACTGGCTGGCCGGCCTGCAGGAGGAGGTCGCGCCGTACGTGGGCCGGGGCGCGTACCAGAACTTCATCGACCCGGACCTGCCGGACTGGCGCACCGCGTACTACGGCGCCAACTATCCGCGCCTCGTGGAGATCAAGAAGCGGGTGGACCCGGACGGCTTCTTCACGTTCGGGCAGGGCATCGGATCGTGACGGACCCTGCCGGCCCCGCCGGTAGCCGGGCGCCCCCTGCGCATCTTCTGCACCGGCATGGGTAGGCGGCTGCCATGAGCGAGGAGACCCGCACGCTGCTCCTCGGCGGCGGGACGCACGGAGCCGTCACCCGGTGCCGGGACTTCACGCGCCACGCGCTGACCGAGTGGCGCTGGATCACCGACGAGCCCACCGGAGGACCGGGCGCGCAGCGCCCGTACGGCCCGGACCGGCAGGAGGCCGCCGAGGACGTCCTGCTGCTGGTCTCCGAGCTGGTGAGCAACGCGTGCATCCACGGCGGCGGCCCCCGCGCGCTGGTGCTGCGCCGCAACGCCGCGCGGCTGCGGATCGAGGTCGGCGACGGGAGCCCCGAGCACCCCCGTCGCCTGCGCAGGACCGGTTCCGCCCTGCCGGGCGGGCACGGCCTGCTCGTCCTGGACCGGCTCGCCCGGAGCTGGGGCTGGGAGCCCTACGCCGACGGGCGGACCGGCAAGACGGTGTGGGCGGAAGTCCCGGCGCCGCTCACGGCCCCGGTGCCTCGTCCTCCAGCAGGCCCGCCCGCAGAGCGGTCAGCGTCCGGTTGAGCAGCCGCGAGACGTGCATTTGCGACAGCCCCAGCCGCTCGCCGATCTCCGACTGCGTCAGCCCGTGGCCGAAGCGCAGCGACAGCAGGGTGCGCTCCCGCGCCGGAAGCTCCGCCAGCATCGGCTTGAGCGACTCCAGACACTCGATCGTGTCGTACGCCGCCTCCTCCTCGCCGAGCGAGGGCCGGTCGGCGTACGCGTTCCGGTCGCCGTCTTCCTGTGCCGGTGCGTCCAGGGAGCGCGCCGAGTACGCGTGCGCCGCCTTCTGCCCCTCCACCAGCTCCTCGGGCGTGACGTGCAGCCGCCCCGCCAGCTCGGCCTCCGTGGGCTCGCGGCCGAGATCCTGCTCCAGCGCGTCGTGCGCCTTGGCGGCGTCGATCCGCAGCTCCTGAAGCCGGCGGGGCACCTTGACGGCCCAGCTCGTATCGCGGAAGAACCGTTTGATCTCGCCGATGATGGTCGGCATCGCGAAGGTGGTGAATTCCACCCCGCGCTCCGGGTCGAACCGGTTGATGGCCTTGATCAGGCCGATCGTGCCGACCTGGACGATGTCCTCCATCGGCTCGCTGCGGCCGCGGAACCGGCGGGCGGCGAACTTCACCAGGCTGAGGTTGAGCTCGACCAGGGTGTTGCGTACGTAGGAATACTCGGCACTGCCCTCGTCGAGGGCCCGCAGCCGGTGGAACAGCGACCCCGACAGCGTCCGGGCCTCACCGGTGCTGACACTCAGCGTGTCCTGCGGAATGCTTTCGGTGATGTCTGCGTACGGCATCTCTCGGCTCCTCCGACGGGTGGTCGTGACGCAGTGGGCTGCGGCACGGCCGTCTCGCGAGCTGTCCTGGGGGATATACCCCCGTCCGGGTGACATGAAGCGGTGCATTGTGAAGCCGCAGCTCAGGGCCCTGCCTGCGGGGAGCGCAGGGCCTGGCGCACCGACCAGAAGACCGAGACCAGGGGCACCGCGACCACCGCGCCCAGCACGCCCGCGGCGATGGCCCCCGCCACCACCGACAGGGCCACGACCAGCGGGTGCAGCCGCACCGCCCAGCTCATCAGCATCGGGTGCAGCACGTGCCCCTCGATCTGCCCGATGATCACGATCAGGCAGACCACCAGGGCCGCGACCAGCGGCCCCTTGGCGGCCAGCGCGACCACCACGGCCACCGCGAGGGCCACCGGCGAGCCGATCAGCGGGACGAACGCCGCGAAGAACTCCAGCAGCGCGAGCGGCACAGCCAGCGGGACGCCCAGCGCGAACAGCGCGACCCCCACCAGGATCGCGTTGGTCGCGGCGACGAGCACGATGCCGTGCGTGTACCCGGTGAACGTCCGCCACGCGGCCCGGCCGGCGACCGAGATGCGCTGCTGCGCGCCGTGCGGGAACTGCGAGCACAGCCAGCGCCACTGCCTGTCACCCGAGTAGATGAAGAAGACCGAGCAGAACACCGACAGGGCCACCACGGTCAGGGCCTGCACCAGCCGCCCGGCGCCGGTCACGGCCGTGCTGAGCAGGGTCGCGCGATGGCTGGAGAGGTACTGGCCGATCCGGTCCCGCAGGCCGCCCAGCGCATGCGGGCTCAGCCGCAGGGGCGGCCGCTCCAGCAGCGGCTCGAGCCGGTCCAGCCCCTCCCGGAACTCCGCCACCAGCGAGTTCCACTCCGCCGCCACCGTCTCGCCGACGAACGCGAGCGCCCCCAGCGCGAGCAGGATGCTGCCGATGAGCGAGCAGGCCACCGCCAGGGAGCGGGGGATCCAACGGGCCAGCAGATCGGTCACCGGGCGCAGCAGCGCGGTGGCGACCAGGCCGAGGAAGACGGCCACGCCGATCTCGTGGAACCGTCCCAGCACGATGAACACCGTGTACACGACGGCGCCCACCACCAGCAGCCGCCAGGAGTAGTCCGCGGCCGTCCGCAGCAGGGGCGACACCGAGGACACGTACGGCTTGCCGGCGGGCCTCCCGCCCGGGCGGCGGCCGCGGGCGCGGGCGCGGCGGGCGGCCACCCGGCCGCGCGGGCCCTCCGTACGAGACCCCTCCGTACCCGCCCCGGCCGGGCGGGACTCCGGCCGCCCTGCGGATCGCCTGGTCATGTACCGCCTCTGCCGGTGGCCCGATGGGTGCATTTTCCTGTGAACTGCCACGCTGGATCCGGTACCCCACGCACCCGGAGCCAGATTCGCCCGAAGGAACCGCCGAATGCCCGACCCGCCGGGCGGGGGCCGCCTCTCCTGCTTGAGGCGCTTCCCGCGGGGCAGGAGCAGGGCGCGCGGGACCGCGGACGGAGGGGCGCCGGCCGTGCCGGGGGACCTTGGGAACGCGAGGAGGTGAACCTGGTGGGCATCGCCCTTCCGACGGCGTCACAGGCGTCGAGGAGCCCGAAGAGAGCAGGAGTCCGGCGCGACATGATCACGGTCGGGGTTGAGGAAGAGTACGTCCTGCTGGATCCCGTCACCCATCTGCCCGTGGCGCGGGCGGAGGAGGTGCGGGCCGCGGCGGGTCTCGTGTCATGGGTGGGCGAGGGCGAGGTGCAGAACGAGCTCCTCCAGGCCCAGGTCGAGGTCGCCACACCGGTCTGTACGGACCTGGACGAGGTCGCGGGCCACCTGCTGCGGCTGCGGCACGCGCTCGGTTCCGCCGCCGAGGAGTACGGCTGCCGTCTCGCCAGCTCCGCAGCGGCGCCGCTGCGCGACGCGGTGCCGGTCCCGGTCACCCAGAAGCCGCGGTACCTCAAGATGCGGGACGAGGCCTGCCGGCTGGTCGACGAGCAGCTGATCAACGGCATGCACGTGCACGTGGCGGTGCCCGACCGGGAGATGGGCGTGGCGGCCCTGAACCGGCTGCGCGTCTGGCTTCCGACGCTGCTGGCCATGTCGTCGAACTCGCCGCTGTGGGACGGGTGCGACACCGGATTCGCGAGCTGGCGCACGATCGTCTTCGGCCGCTGGCCGGTCAGCGGCCCGACACCGTTCTTCCGTACGCTCGCCGACTACGAGCAGCGCGTCGACGCGCTGCTGGAGGCAGGGCTGATCGCAGACCGGGGCCAGCTCTACTGGCAGGCCAGGCTGTCCGAGCGCTACCCCACCCTGGAGGTGCGGTGCCTGGACGTGCAGCTTGACGCGAGCGACGCGGTGCTGCTCGCCGGGATCGCCCGTGCGCTGGTCAGCACCGCGATCGCCGAGGAGAAGGCCGGAATCGCACCCCCCGAGTGCTCGCACGAGCTGCTCCAGGCGGCCATGTGGCATGCGGCCCGGCACGGCTTGGAGAGCACCCTCATGGACCCGAAGGGCCACCGGCTGCGCAGCGCCGGCGACGTGCTGTCGCTGCTGATGCAGTACATCACCCCCGCCCTGGAGGAGGCCGGGGACCAGCGGGAGGTGGGCTCCCTGCTGCACCGCCTCCTGCGCCGGGGCACCCCCGCGGACCGGCAGCGCCGGGCGCTCGCGGAGGGGGGCATGACGGCCCTCGCCGACCTGATCACCGGGCAGGGCGCCGTGACAGGGGGCTGACCCATGCCGGGCGGCCCCTCGCCGACGTGCGGCGCAGCCGCCCGGACGCGAGGATGGGCGGGACGAAGGACGGAGCGTGAACGGTGGAGATTTCTACGAGGGAGGTCTTCGGCGCCCCGTGCTGGGTCAGCCTGATGGCCCGCGATCTCCAGGGGAGCCAGCAGTTCTACGGCGCGGTCCTCGGCTGGAAGTTCCGGCCCGCGCGGCTCGGCGAGGAGTGGACGGTCGCCGAGCTGGACGGCCTGCCGGTCGCCGGCATCGGGACGCTGACCGCGGACCTGGCGGTCGCCGTGGCGTGGACCCCGTACTTCGCGGTCGACGACGCCGACGTGACCGCGGACCGCATCCGCGAGCGCAGCGGCACCGTCGCGGTCGGTCCGGTCTCCTTCCCCTCGGGCGGCCGCGGCGCGCTGGTCGCCGACCGGGACGGCGCGGTCTTCGGCATCTGGGCCGGCGGGGTCTCGGCCGACTGGCGCGTGGGCCGCGGCCCGGCGCCCGCCTGGCTGGAGCTGCGGACGAGGGACGCCTTCGAGGCGGCGATCTTCTACGGCGAGGTGCTGGAGTGGGCCACCGGCCGTGCCGGATGCTGCGAGGTCTCCTACGAGAACGACCAGGTCGTCCTGCGGCAGGCGGGCGAGCCCGTCGCCCGCCTGGACGGCGGGATCAGCGAGGCCGCGACGCACGCACCGGAGACCAGGCCCCGCTGGCACGTCTACTTCCGCGTCCCGGACCTCGACGAGGCCATCGAGGCGGCCACCGCGGCCGGCGGGACCACCCTGTCGACGGTCGTCTCGAGCACCACCGACCGCTGGGTCACCCTGCGCGACCCCGAAGGGGCGATGTTCACCGTCACGGCCGCCCGTGAGGAGTCCGGGACACCCTGAGCACGGGCGGCCCAGTAGATCGGGCGAGTCGTGCGGTGCGTCAGACCTGGGCGGCTCCGCCGTCCACGAACAGCTCGATGCCGGTGATGTAGCTGCTCTCCTCCGAGGCGAGGAACAGCGCCGCCGCGGCCACTTCCTCCGGGCGGCCGGTCCGGCCCAGCGGCACCCCGGACGTCACCTCCTCCAGGATGGCGGCGGGCGCCCGGCCCAGAGCGGGAGTGTCGATCGGACCGGGGCTGAGCGCGTTCACCCGGATCCCGCGCCCCGCGAGTTCCAGCGCCAGGCTGCGCGCCATCGACCGTACGGCCGCCTTCGTGGCGCCGTAGATGCCGAACCGGGTGGACCCCGCCGAGCCCGCGGTCGAGCCGACCAGGATGACCGAACCGCGCTCCCCGAACAGCGGCAGCGCCCGCTGCACGGTGAAGAAGGGCGCGCGGAAGTTAAGGTCCGAGACGGTGTCGAACTGCTCCTCCGTGAACTCGGCGACGCCGCCCGCCTTCCCGCCGCCCGCGTTCGCCACCAGGACGTCGATCGCCCGGCCTTCGGCCGCGACCGCCGCGAACAGCCGGTCGAGATCCGCCGCCTTGGTGACGTCCCCCGGCACGCCTACGGCTCCCCTCCCCAACTCCTCCACGGCCGCAGCGAGTTCGGCCTCGCGACGCCCGGAGACGAACACCCGGGCACCCTCCCGTACGAACCGGTGCGCCGTCGCCAGTCCGATGCCGGCCGACCCGCCCGTGATCACCGCGACCTTGCCGTCGAGCTGTCCCATGAGCGCAGAGAGTCCGGCAGCCGCCCGGGGAAGTCAAGGGCCGCGCACGCCCCGCCCGTGGGCCGGACTGCGTCCGCCCGCACAGCCCTGTGGGCCCAATGGCCCACCGCGCTCGCGGGGCGCGGGCGGGCGGTGTCCGCTGGCAGGGTGAACCAGGTGTTCCCCCTGCCCGGCCGCCGACGGTGGACGGAACTGCCCCCGGCCGCGGGCGCCGCCGTCATGGCCGCCGGCATCCTCTCCGTCGGCCTGCACCTGATCGGGGCCGACGCGCTGTCCCTGGCCGCGCTGGTCCTCGCCGCGGCGCTGTGGCTCGTACTCGCCGCCGACTTCACCGCCCGGCTCGTGGGCGAGCAGGGCCGCTTCCGGGCCGAGGCGGACACCCCGGCCGCCCTGACGGCCGTGGCCGCCACGACCGTGCTCGGCTGCCGTTTCTCCCTGCTGGGGTGGCAGGGCCTCGCCGCCGCCCTGCTGATGCTGGCCGCGGCGCTGTGGCCCTGGCTGCTGCTCGCCGTCGTACGGCACTGGGAACACCGGATGCCCGGGGCCGCGTTCCTCGTCTGCGTGGCCACCCAGGGGCTCGCCGTCCTGTCGGCGATCCTCGCCGCCGCCGTCCACCGCGACTGGCTCGCCTGGGCGGCGCTGGCCGCCTTCTGCCTCGGCCTGCTGCTGTACGCGGTGGCCCTCTTCCACTTCGACTTGCGCGAGGTGGTGCGGGGCGCGGGCGACCACTGGGTGGCCGGCGGCGCACTGGCCATCTCGGCCCTGGCGGGATCGAAGCTCACGGCCTCACCCGTATGGACCGGTCCGGCGCACACGGCGCTGCGTACGGCCACGCTGGTGACGCTCGCCCTGTCCCTCTGCTGGTACGTGCTCCTGCTGGCCGCCGAACTGCGCCAGTGGCGGCCGCATTACGACATCCGGCGCTGGGCGACCGTCTTCCCCCTCGGGATGACGGCCACCGCCTGCCTCTCGGCGGCCGGCCCCACCGGGGTGGGATGGCTGCAGCCGCTGGGCGAGGTCCTGCTCTGGATCGCCGTGGGCGCATGGCTGCTGACCTTCGCCGCCCTGGTGGCCACCCACTCCGGCACCCGGCAGCAGCGCTAACGGCCCTCGGGGCCCGCCCGCTCGGCGGCCGTCACCGCGCCCGCCGCCGCGATCGACAGGAGCAGCGCCACCGCCAGCGACAGGGCCCAGTGGGATCCGTGGTGGAGCGTCAGCAGCCCGCCCGCCAAGGCCCCGCAGAGCAGCACCGCCACCGACACGAGCCGTCGTACGGCGGTCCGGTCCCATGGTTCGGAGGCCAGGCCCGTCAGCGTCCGGGCGACGACGGTGGTGGTCAGGTCGGGCACCGCCAGCCTCAGCACCACGGCGTTCTGCAGGCCCATGCCGAGCGCGAGCAGCCCCACGACCGGCAGCGGCCCGGACCCGCCCGCCGTCAGCGCGAGCGCCGCGGCCATCAGTACGGCCTGCACCGCCACCAGCGGCGCGAACACCCGCACCGGCTCCCGGCCGCGGCGCAGCAGACCGACGGCCGTCGCACCGGCCAGGAAGGCGGCGAGGGCCAGCAGGGAGGCGGTGGCCGACAGTTCGCGCTCCCCGGCGAGCGCGAACCCGAGGAAGGCCACGTTGCCGGTCATGTTGGCGACGAAGACGTGGTCGAGCCCGAGGAAGGTCACCGCGTCGACCACCCCGCTCACGAAGGTCAGCCCGACCAGGAGCGTCGGCAGCACCCCGTGCGGCCCGCTCCCGCCCTCCGGCCCCGGCGGGAAGAGCAGCGCGGCCAGCGGCCGCAGGAACCCGCGCCGGGCGGCGGCCCTCACTGCGGCGGACCCCCCGGCTCCGGACCGGCGGCGGTACGCGCCAGGAGCGCGAGCTGCAGCCGGTTCGCGGCGTCCAGCTCGGCCAGCATCCGGCCGATCCGGTCCTTCACCACCTCCTCGGCCAGCTGCAGCCGCTCGCCGATCTCGCGGTTCGTCAACCCCTCGGCGACCAGGCCCAGCACCTCGGCCTCCCGCGCCGACAGGACCTCCAGCCGCTCCCGCGCCTGCCGGCACTGCGCCGCGGCGGGGGTGCGCAGGGCGTCCAGGACGTGCCGCAGCACCTGCGGGGACAGCGCGGCATCGCCCTCCTGCACCGCGCGCAGGGCGGCGAGCACTTCCTCACGCGGGGCGCCTCTGGGAAGGAAGGTGTCAGCGCCCAGCGCCAGGGCCCGCTCCACGTCCGCGTCCAGCCCGAAGCCCGTCGTGACGACGATGTGCACGGCGGCACCCGAACCGGGTGAGCGCAGCGCCGCCGTTGCCTCCGGCCCGCTCATCCGCGGCATGTGGATGTCCAGCAGCAGGATGTCCGGCAGATGCGTCCGTACGGCCTCGACGGCCTCGTGCCCGTCGGCGGCCTCGGCCACCACGTGGAATTCACCGGTCGATTCCACGGACGTCCGCAGCCCCCTGCGGACCACGGGCTCGTCGTCGGCGACGACCACCCGCCCCACGTGGCCGAATTCCATGCGAACCCCGTTCGGAAAGGGACTTCCGGCAGAAACCGTACCCGCCGCAGGAGCGGCATCGACCGAACGACCCGGGTCGAAGACACCCCCTTGCCGCGTGGCGACTGTCAGGGGCCGTCAGTAGGGTCGCCTCATGGCATACACGTTCCAGGTGACCATCGATTCCGCCGACCCGCACGCGCTCGCCGACTGGTGGGCCGACGCCCTCGGCTGGGAAGTGGAGCCGATCGACGAAGGGTTCATCCGCAAGATGGTCGCCGAAGGCCAGGCCACCGAGGACGACACCACCACCCACCGCGGAGCCCTCGTCTGGAAGGTCGGCGCAGGCATCCGCCACCCCGACGGGACCGAGCGCGCACCCCGCGTCCTCTTCCAGCTCGTCCCCGAGCCGAAGACGGTCAAGAACCGCGTCCACCTGGACGTCCGCACCGGCTCCGACAACCCGCAGGAGGTCGTGGAGCGCCTGATCGCCAAGGGCGCCCGGCACCTGCACGAGGGTCGTCAGGGCCCCTACACCTGGACCACACTCGCCGATCCGGAAGGCAATGAGCTCTGCGTCTCGCACTAGGGGGTGTCGTCAACGTCCCGCCTGGCCGGCGGGGTCTGGCACGCGTGCTCGCCGCGTTGTCGTCGGTCGACGACGCGAGCGTCGCCTCTCTCCTCCGCCTTGCGATCACACGCACCAGACCCCGCCGGCCCCGCCCTCACGGGCGGACGACGCTACTTTGACGACACCCCCTAGCTTGATCTTTAACCTGTGCGGCGTGGGCGAGGGGGCATCGACTTCTTCGTTTTCGGTTTCGTGGTGCCGGGTTTGCGGACTGTGTGCACGTCGTGT
>NZ_JNZY01000067.1 GCF_000717655.1 Streptomyces katrae | reverse complement strand
GGACCTTTCTGATGGTCGTCATGCGGCCCATGCTGCCATGGCGTGAACGTCGAGGGGCAGACTTTTGTCCGCGGACAAAGTCGGGGCGGTGAGAGGGCGATGGCCCAGCCCGCGAAACATTGACGGCCGCGGTGTCACAGCCTGCGCAGGCCGGTCGCCGGATCGTAGTGGACTCGGCCGGCCAGGCCGAAGACGCATGCTCCCGTGGCATCGAAGAGCAGGACATTCCAGCGGTCGAGCGGCTTGTACGTCCGGCGGGGCCAGGGTTTCGGGGCCGGCAGCCTGCCATTCCCCTCGAACCAATTCCCCGGCATGGAAACCGTGTGCAGCAGGAGGTTCCGCTTCACCTGCCGCTCAACCGCAGGCGGTACGCCCTTCTTCAGCTGTCGATCACTGTAGAACTTCGCCCGCAACTTGCCTTCAGCGTCGTAGGTCAGTTCCTCGCCATGCTGATAGAGGCACACGGCGTTCACCGGGGGGATGCTGAGCCGGGGAAGGGCGCGGAGCCCGTCCACGCCGCCCCTTTCTCCGGCGCCGTTCAGCTCACCTGAGATGAGCCATCCCACGGTCGCGGGGTGGCCCTCGACGTAAGGGCGTACTCCGTTGTCGTCGGCCGCAAGGCGTTCCCCGGCAAGCGCCACCAGCCAGGCGTTCCACGTCCGGTCCAAGAGCGTCGCCCACGTGCCTTCGCCTGTCTGGCGTGTCTCGTACACGCTCGCGATGAGTCCGGCGGCGTCCCGGGGCAGGCACAGGCTGATGCGCCCCTGCTGATCGCACTTGCTCCGCAGGGTTCGGAAGGTTGCGGCCAGGGCGTACGGGGCGTAGGCCAAGCCGTCGAGGTTGCCTGCGCCCCGTCCCGGATGTAGGCGAGGCGGTTCAACTAGGGGGAGGTCAGGCTCTTGTGGATCGGCTTGGAAGAGGACGTCCAGCTGTGGAAGCCTGCACCAGGTTCGGCGTTGTCCGGTGTTCTCGGGATTGCGGTGGAGGTTGCCCATCCGTTCGATGAGGAGATCGACCGGAGCCAGGTCGGACACCATGAAATCGAAGTCCACGGCCTGCGCTGTTCCTTGAGTGGTGATCACCAGCAGCCTGTGGGGCCGGGATGCGGCACGGTCTCCGAGGAGGGAGCGGATCCGTTCCTCAGTGGACTTCTGCTGATGAGTCTGGAACTGCTCGTGCAGCAGGAGGATCTCCGACTCGTCCCAGCCATGGGCAGCTGCGTTCGCGAGTGCTGCCCGGTACAGGGCTACAGCTTTGTCGACCCGGTTGCGCACCACGCCCATGCAGCCGCCGCTCCGCGCCTTGTCCAGGAGCTCCGAGGCGAGGCCGGCAGGATCCTCCTGGCGCCGCAGGCGGAGCGTCGTGACGTTCTGCGGGGCGTCGGCGGGCAGCGGGCCGCCACGCCTGACGTGTCCGGCTGCGTCGACAACCGTGACCGGGCCTTCGTCACCCGCGTCGGCGGCTTCGACCTGCAGACCGGCGCACCAGGACGCGGTGAGCGCCGTCCGTACCGCCGCAGGCAGGGCGTTGGACAGGACGACGACGGACGAGCCCGCATCGGCGAGCCATTGCACGGTGGTGCCCAGCAGGTCCTGCTGGTACAGCTCATAGGCGTGCGCCTCGTCGATGACGACGGTCTTGCACGAGAGCCCGAAGAGCCTCAGCATCCAGTGCTTGGACGGCTGAGCGGCCAGCATGACCTCATCGATGGTGCCCACCCCGAAGGTGGCCATGAGCCCCACACACCGGTTCAGGTACCAGGGGTCCATGACGGCCCTGTCGCGCCCCCGGTGCTCGTCCGCTGCCGAAGTTCCCGCGGGATCGTGCTCGTCTTCGTCGGACTCCAAGGTGTTGAGGGCGCCTGCTGCCAGGGCGTCGAGGGGCGAGCTTTTCTCCTGGGCCGGCCGCTCCGCGTCGATCAGGTCGTAGACGATCTGCTGCTCGATGGCGTCGGCTTGGACGACTGCAAGGGTGGCGTCCCCGTCCGCCACCGCTGCCTGCATGAACTGCTTCACCTCTTCGGCGATCCGGCCCGTGTCCGCCTTCGTGGGCATGGCGATGTAGAGCCCCTGGTAGCCGTTGCGGGACGCCAGATAGTGGGCGCACCACAGGGCGAGACGGGTCTTGCCCGAGGCCGGAGGGGCTTCGACGACGACCAGTGTCGGTCCTGCGGGAGGCATCAGGTCCATCACCGCAGCCTGGACGGGACGTGGCTCAGTTCCGGGCCACAGCTGCTGCCACGTCGCCTTGGTGGGCTTCCACCTGTCGAGGCACAGTGCTGTCAGGGCGTCCTTGGCGCGGTTCTGGGCCGCCTGCCACCACGCCTCGTCCGAATCAGCCAGGTCCGCGTAGGGGTACCTGTCGTCGTTCGAGGCGATCCAGTCGCTCAGGATGACCAGCCCCGTGAGGTGGATCAGCGCCGCGGGCTTGACCGGGGCCACTGCTGCCGCGAGATGTGGCAGGTCGACTCCCAGCATCGCGGCCGTCACCTCGACGAGGTCTGCTCGTACCTTGTCCCAGTTCGCGCCTCCGCGGGCGATGGCCGCCGTACCGACGGTCTCCGCTCCGGGGACATGACCGTGGTGTCCGCCCAGCGCATACGCGACGTCGTACAGGCCCTGGTGCTCAGGTGCCCTACAGCGCTGGCCGTTCGCCACGGGGCAGTCGCAGCCGAGTAGGCGGGGGAGCGTGGCTGCCGTGATGTGCTGGTGGTGTGCCCAGTACAGCCCCTCCCACGTGGCCGGGAGCGGAACGCCGTGGGAGCGCGCCTCTTCCTCCCACACCTGTCGCGCCTTGCGCAGGTGGGACCGGGTGTCCCTTTGGTCGAACTGTCTGAGGAATGCGGGGGCCGCCTTGCCGAGATCGTGGAGCGCAGCCAGGAATGGCACGACTGCGCGCGCCGTGGCCGCGTCACCGCCGCCGAACGCTTCCGTGAGCACGGTGCGGACGTTGTCCGGCAGGTAGCGGTCCCAGAGCTCCCGTGCCGTGGCGCCCGTGTCGAGCAGGTGGGCCAGCAGTGGGTTCCAGCCCCGCTGCCCTTCGGGGTACCTCCACCGGTCCTGCGTCTTGCCCCACACCCACTTGTACGCCCCGCCGCCCGACTTCGGCATTCGCGCCCCCCTCGTTCGATCGCAGTGTTAGCTTCGCTTCGATCACGGCAGCCCGTCACGAAATCGGGGGAATGTGCACGTTGGCTGAACCATCCGCGTTACCGCCGGCAGAGGCCGCCCCCTGGTGGGATCCCCGCGCCCACCCCTGCATACCCGTGGTGACGACCGGGGGCAGGACGGAGTCGCGGACTCTCCTCCAGGTGTTCCGAAGTGCTGACGAGGACATCAAGACGCTGGCCGGCAGTACCCCGGGCGAGACGGTCGCCCTGTTCGAGTTCCTGATGGCCATCTGCTACGCGTCGAAGTCGAACCCGCCGGTCCCCGAGAGATGGCTGGACGCGGTCGAGAGCCAGCAGCCCTTCGACCTGGCCGTGAAGTGGCTTGAGGACGAACCCGACGACAGCTGGAACCTCTTCCATCCCACGGCGCCCCTCGGACAGAACTCCCTGCTCGCCCCGTTCATGGGCAAACACGGTGTCGGGCCCGCGCAGCTCGTCCTCGAACACGTCGGTGACTACAACCAGTTCTTCGACCATCACCACCTCGCACACGCGCAACCCCTGACAGCCGAGCGGGCCTTCCGGGCCATGCTCACCCAGCACGCCTACGGCCTGAGCGGCCGCGCCCGCATATCCGGAAAGGCCACCCTGGGCGACACCATCACCAACCTGGCCACGGGGCGCCTCGGGGCCCGCATCCGGGTGATCGCGCTCGGCGAGACACTGGGTGACACCCTCCGGCTCAACCTCGCCCCCGCCGCACGCCGCGGGACGTTCAACCACACGTGGACGGTGTCGAGCCTCCCGCGCCGGGGATTCGCGGCCAAACCCGACGGGCGGCCCGTGGACGGTCCCGCCGACCTCCACAGCGTCCTGGGCCGCTCGATCCTCCTGCACCCCTGCGCACTGGCCAACGGCGAGACGGGCGTGGACCGTGTCCTCGTAGGAGCCGGCGAGCTGCTCGCCCCCCTCCCTGACTCCCTCGTCCAAGACGTCGTCTACGCGGGCACCGGCCCCAATGCCAAGCCGCTGGCACCCTCGCCGGCCCGGGCCCTGTGGCGCGAGGCACACGCCCTGTACGCGGCCGTCGCCGACCGCGGCAAGCGCCTTGACCTCTACCACCGCCTGGCCACACTCGCCGAGCGTCCGGTCTCCCTGTGGGCTGTGGGCCTGATCGCGAACAAGACAGCTCCCCTGAGCTGGCTCGCGGACACCTTCCCCTACCGGCCGGGCCGCGAAGAGGACCTCAGGCACGCGGCCCATACCGGGTCACAGATCGCGGAGTACGTGGCGGCGTCCCTCTGGAAGGCCGCCTTTGCGGCGTGGAGGGTCGCCTACCCGAACCCGAAGCCGGCCGACAAGAAGCTGCAGATGGCCCGCTTCGACGCCCGCCCGGAACACTGGGCGGCGACCGAGCAGCCCTTCCACATCCTGCTGGACAAGGTCGTGGCCGGAGCCTGCCTGGCGGAGAGCCTCCAGGCCTACGGAGAGACCCTCGCCGAGTCCGCCACCACCTTCCTCGAACGCCGCCTCGACTCCCTGCCCACCAACGCGCGCGGTTTCCAGGCACGCGCCGACGCCCTGCGGACGCTGGCATCGGAGCTCCAAAAGCCGAAAGCACCCGACCAGCTCAAGTCGAAGGAGAAGCGGCCGTGAGCAGCACGACCGACGCCGATACCGGATCCGGAAGCGGACCCGATGCGGTGCTCGAGCAGGAATCGAAGACGACGCAGGCCGCTTTCCTCCCAGAACACCCGCCGGCCGAGCAGCTCTCCCGATGGCTCGTCAGCCTCGTCCGCAACCGCGACAACGGCACACTTGCCGAACTGCGCCGGCCCCGGGCGAAGGAAGACGCGCATATCCGGGCCGGCTGGTATGCCCCGGCAGAGGAACAGCGCGAGATCTATGAGCGGGTCGCTTTCCTCTTCGCCGTCTACCACCAGGGAGCGGACCGGCCGCACAAGGGCTACGACTCCTTGGGCGACGCGATGCGCAGGATCGGCAACCGCATCGGGCGCGGCCCCAAGGACGCCGGCGCCTCCCGCCTGAACGCCCGCATCGTGTCGAGCCGGAGCATCCCGTGGCGCCACCTCCAGCACGCCGTCGCCCGGCTGCGCTCGTGCGAGCAGGCTCCGCCCTCCTGGTCTCTGCTCGTCGATGACCTGGTCCGCTGGAGCGACCGTGAGGCCAAGGTCCGCTACCGCTGGGCCGTCGACTTCCACAAGCCGTGGCGGGCCCCCAGGCCATCCGCGCGCAAGACAGCCGCGCGCACAACCTCCGCGCCCACCGACCAGAACACCTAGAAGGACGCGACACGTGAGCACACAGCCCAGCCTTACCGGCCGCCAGTTCCTGTCCCTCCACCTCCTGGAGACCGTCGCCGCCGTTCTGCCGGTGCGCGACGAGAACGGCGCGCCCAAGGCCATCGTGTACGGCGGCGTCGAACGCCACATGATCACCAGCCAGGCCCGGCGCCGGGCCGAGCGCGTCCACACCCGTAACCGGGCGAACGCGGGGGTCGGCGCACTGAAGGACCACACCATGGGCGTCCGCACCCGGGAATGGGCGCTGATCACCGCCCGGAGCCTGGAGAACGACCACGGATGGGAGTACGAGACGGCGCTGCGTACAGCACGCGCGGTGCTCGAAGCCCTCAATCTGAAGTTCGGGGACCCGACGAAGAAAACGGTGGCCAACCTGACCAAGGTGCTGGTGTTCGCTCCCTCGGACGCCGGTACCCGCATCGCCGGGCACCTTGCCGCCGAAGCAGAGTCTGTCACCGCCTGGGAGCAGGAGTTCACTGCCGCGCAACAGGCGGAAGCCGAGAAGCGGAAGAAGGGCAAGAAGCCCGCGGATGAGGAGGAGGGCGACGCCGCCGAGAACGCGGTTGCCCAGAAGGTGCCCCTTCCGAAGGCAATCCGTACTGCGGTGCTGACGGCCTTGGCGCCCCGGGACGCCATCGACATCGCGCTGTACGGCCGCTTCCTTGCGGAGGTCGCGGACTCCCCGAACGTGGACGGGGCCATCCAGAGCAGCCATGCCTTCACGGTGCACGAGGCCGAGCAGGTCGACGATTTCTTCGCCGCCGCCGACGACGCCAAGCTCGACCGCAAGGCCAATGCGCTCGACTTCCTCGACCCCGCCGACGACGCGGGCGCAGGCATGACCGGCTACCAGTCGCTCATCTCGGGCACGTTCTACCGGCATGCGGTCCTCGACCGGGTCCGGCTGCGGCGCAACCTGCAAGCCGCCGGCATGGCGGCCGACGACGTAGAGCCAACCGCCGTCGCCGCCGAGGCGGAGTTCGTGAACGCCTTCGTCGATGCCTTCCCGGAAGCCAAGAGGAACTCCACGGCATCCACCGGAACCCTCCCCGGACTGGTCCTCGCGTTCGACGGTGACCGGCCCTTCAACTACGCGGGCGCCTTCCAGCGGCCCATCGACGAGCTGACCGACGGGCCGGCCGGCGCAGCCGCCGTACGCCGCCTGCTGGAGCACCACCGCTTCGTCACACAGCGGCGCACCGACATCCGGCCCGGGAACGTCCTCACCTACGACCTCGACATCAACGCCGTGCTAGAGGAGCTCAAGGCCGAGGGGAAGCTGGACGCGAAGGAAGTCGTGACCGTCGAGGAGCTGACGGCGTGACGCACGTCCTGCTCATCCGCCTGGCGGGTCCTCTGCAGTCATGGGGGCTGGTCTCCCACTTCACCCGCCGCGATACGCACAGCCGACCCACGAAGTCCGCGGTGATCGGCCTGTGCGCGGCCGCACTCGGGCTGGACCGGACAGCTGACCTCGATGCCGAGGACCTGCCCCTCGCCGAGCTCCGGTTCGGCGTGCGCGCCGACCGGCCGGGCGTACCCGTACGGGATTACCACACCGTGGGGGCAGGGAGGTTCCCCGTACGGCCCCGTGACCTCATCACCGACCACCGCAGGGCGGCTGCCGTCTCCCGTTCCATGGAGGCTCAGACCGGCCCTGCTTTCGGGCACCACGATCTTGCCAACTGGTACGGCGCCCCTAAGAAGATCGCCAGGGATCCCCGCTCCGGAGGCCTGATCTCGGAGCAGCTCGCCCGCGACGCACTGATCACTGAGCGCTGGTACCTGGCTGACGCCGCCTTCCTGGCTGCCCTCGAACACGAGGACCTGGCCCTGCTCGAGAAGATCGCCCACGCCCTGGAGCACCCGCAGAGACTGCTGTGGCTGGGCCGCAAGTCGTGCCCGCCGTCCGGCACCCTCGCATGCGGGGTACACGAGGGCACCATCGAAGAAGTGTTCGCGGGGACGGCCCTGCTGCCCGACGCGGCAGACGAACCCCGTCCCTGGGCCTGGATCCAGGCCGCGCCGGACGACGCGGAGGCGGCACCGATCAACGACCAGCCCGTCACCTTCGAGGCGGACGAACGAGCGCACACGCTCCGTTGGGAGACCCGCACCCGCATCACGATCGTTGAGACCGCCACTGGATGGGACGTCCTCCTGTGACCCGGACCACCGCTGCAGCCCGTTTCGTCGCCACCCACAGCGTGCTCACGCTCGATGCGCGCCATCCGTTCGCTGCGAAGTCCCTCGTCGATGCCCAGGAGATGCACCGCACCGTTATGAGCGGCTTCCGCGGCTGGGTGGCAGACGGCGACGCCGACGCGCGTGCGCAGATGGGCGTCCTGTCGACCTGGTCGGTGGACCTGAAGGCAGCCGCGCTCGTCCTCGTGGTGCAGTCGCGCGTCCCGGGGGACTGGTCCCGCATACCGCAGGCCGCCATGACCAGCCGGCCGCGGATCATCACCGTGGACCGTACCTTCAGGGTTGGCGACGTGATGGAGTTCCGCACCGTGGTCAACCCGGTCCGCAGTGTTCCGACGGGAGCACCTGCATCAGAGAAGGTCCGGGGCAAGCGCGTCGCCCACACTCGGCCGGAGCACGTCAAGGAATGGTTCGTGCGCCGGCTCCAGCCCGAAGGCGAGCCCCGATCCGGCCCGACGGGCAGCGTCCGTATCGGCGCCACCGCCGACGAAGGCGCACTCGCCGTGAGAATGCTTCCCACCGTCTCCAGCGCTGGCTCGCACAAGGGCCTGCGCATCGTCCGGGCCGAGCTGCGAGGGAAGCTGACGGTCACAGACCCACAGGCACTGGCCGACACACTGGCAGAAGGAATCGGACACGGCCGCGCATACAGCTGCGGGCTGCTCCTCACCCGTTGACAGCGGAGGCCGAGAGGGGCGCTGCCGCTCGATATCCGTTGGCGTTCGAGCGACAGCACACGGCAGAGTGGAAGGGTGACTGAGCTGTGGGCGCATGCGCTGACCTGGGCAGACGTAGATCCTTTGCGGTATCCGTTCGAGTTGGATGACGATGCGGCGAAGGAGCTGACCGCTCTTGTGGCGCCCTTGGTTCCCGACGCTGATGTCGCAGAAGAAGAACGGTGGCGTTCGCTGCTTGCAGTCACCGACTTCTTGGTGAGCAGGTACGGACGGTGGGCCTGCGGGTGGAATTGGTCGCTGGGCGAGGGCGACTTCGACGGCGGGGTGGTCGAGGCGTGGTGCTGTGCCTCGCATTCCGTGACGACGAAGGAAGCAACGGCTCCCCTCGTGGTCGCGGCCCTGCTCGAATGGCGTGGCTGGCTTGAGGACCTGGCGGAGCGCTTCTCTGCTCTCACGCCGCCGGAGCAGCCTGGAGGGCATGGGGTGGACGCCTGGCACTGGGAGCGGGCGTGCACGCGCCTGGTCACCGCGGTGGCCGACCGGACCCATGCCGATAGCGGCTGGTACGCGCACTGTATGCAGGTTCTGGGGTGGTTCCTCGCCTACAACGGCATTGACGAGGAGCGTGCCCGGGAGATCGTCAAGACTGCCGTCGGCGGCCGGTTCGACAGTTGGATCGCACCGGACGTCACGGTGGTCGCCAGGGTGAGTTCGGGGTTCGCCCGGACCATCGGCGACGGCCGATGAGCTCCGGGACCGACCGCCAGAACGACGCCCTCGCCGACTGGCTGTGCATCCGTGCGGAAACTGCCTGGCCGCGTTGGAGCGGCGAGCCCGCCGTCAGCGCTGGGCCTCCGACGCCCGACGGCTTCCGGAACTTCTTCACCACGACGCGCGGCGGCCGCGACCCCGAAGGCACGACGAGGGTCCTGACCGCTCTCGACGCGGCTTTCATCGACGCGCAACAGGGCGCCCGGTTGACTTTTCCCGTCATGGCGAACTGGCAGCGAACCGTGCTGAACCGCAAGACCGTTGACTTCCGCACGATGCCGGCTTTCGCGAAGGGCGGACGAGAGCGCTACGGCCTCGGGCCCGACACCCTGGCACAGTTCGAGCGATGCCTGGCCGAGAGCACCAGTCCGGGTGTGCTCCTCCCCTCACGCGCTGCCCGGACCTACCTTGACGTCCTCTTCTTCCATCCGTTCGAAGACGGCAACGCCCGTGCAGCCATGCTCGCGCTGGCCTTCGTCATGGCCAGAGAAGGCGTCTCCCTGCTCGACGTGCACCCACTGCAGACCACCCGCTGGGCCGACGACGCCGACGGCGCGGCCGATCTGGCGATGCTGCTCGGCATCCTGGTCACCGCGGCTGCCCGCCGCCTGCCTCATGGGAGCCGGTCATCATGACCGAACGCGACGTCCTGCTCAACGAACTCGCCCAAGGGCTGCGCCCGATGTCACAGGGCATCGAGTGGTTCGACGGCCTCGGCCCGCATGCGCAGTCCGAGACGCTGTTGTTCTTGCGCCACCACTGCATCCAGGCCCGCGCCGTCACGGAGGATGGACCGGAGGGCATCCACCGTGCCGGACTGCGCCCGACGCATACGCCGGCGGTTCTCATCACCCGCGGCCCGGTCAACCAGCAACTGGGGAAAATCGCCGGCCTCACCCCGCTCGACGAACGACGCAAGGCGTTCCGGCTGCTGGTCGCGGTCCTTGCGATCGCCGACCAACGCCGCCGCGCACGCTACTGCTCCGACGGGTGCGGGCACTGGTGGCACAACCTGCCTGCCGCTGATTGCACGTGATCAATCGAAGCGGACCGGCTTACCGGATTTGGGAGACATGGGAGTCTGCGCCGCCGTACGCTCTCCCCATCACTTCCTGAGCTGGGGCGCCTGCGCCCTGCGACAGGGACCAGAACCTCGCGACGTCAGAGGTCGGTCCATTCGCACAGCGAGGGGAGGTGAAGGGGCGTGGACAAGCGTGAGCAGACCACACCCGGGACGGCGTCGAAGGCAGGGACCAGTCTCGGTCGTGCCGTCCTGGTCAACGTCATCGGCAAGGCCATCTGGTCGCTGCTGGTGGCGATGTTCGGGGACGACGCCGCCTAGCAGGCGGGGGTTCAGCAGCACGATCGCTGCTGAACCCCCAACTTTTCGCCTGCGCAGAGGCACGGGCTACCCGGTTCCCCTATATAGACCGCCAGATGGGACGCCGTCACCCCGCATTGGGCCAGCGCGGCCGTCTCCTTAGGCGACGCTGGCATCGCCGTCGACGCGGCACGCCCGCTCTTCCACCGCCACATCCCGGTCCCCGAGCGCCGTACCGCACTCTGGATCGGGGCCGGCCGCGCGAGGCCCGCAGGGCCGCCTGGCCGATGGCTACCCAAGCCCTACGGAACCCCGAGACCTGCGCGGCCCACGACGTACGCCATCCTGCCGTCCGCGAGCTGGTCGCCGACATCGCCGCGCGGGACCGCCGACGTACGCTGCCGGGGCGGGAGTACCCGCCTGACCGAGCGGCAGTCCACGCCCTTTCCGTACGTCGTCGTGTGCGCCGCCAGCGACGTCGGCAGACTGATCACCGCCGCACAGGACCGGGGATGGGACGCCGGGGTCATCGCCACGCCCCAAGGCCTCGAGTTCCTCGACACCCGGGCGATCGAGATCCAGACCGGCTACCCGGTCCGGTCCGCCTGGCGCTCGCCCGGCGAGCCACGGACGTATCCGCGGGCCGACGCCATCGCGGTTGCGCCGGTCACGTTCAAGACGGTCAACAAGTGGGCCTGTGAAAGTTCACGCTATTCCCCAGGAGGAAGTTCACGTAATTTCCCAGGCGCTGACCTCGGGCGGAGGTTACGTTCGACAGCGTGAACTTGCTGGGGTGGAGCTATCGGTATGTGGGACCGTCTGATCTGCGGGCCCTCGTCCGGCCGGAGGCTGAGGGGCGGAGCATCCAATCGGCAGCGCACTTCAAGGACTGGGCTTCGGGTCTGGCAGCGGTTGAGCTGGCCGAGCCTTTCACGTTCGTCATCGACCCGGCGGGCGTACTGCGGCTCGCGCCGCGCCGGAGCGAGCACGTGGTGTGTGCCGGTGGCGGCCCTGTTCTGGGTGCGGGGGAGATGACCTTCCACGAAGAGTCCGGGCAGTGGGTGGTCAGTGAGGTGAGTAACCAGTCGACCGGATACTGCCCGGACATCAGTTCGTGGCCAGCCGTCGCGAAGGCGCTGGACGCAGCCAGGATCGAGCACCCTTCCGGCTTCACCCACGAGGTGATCTTCCGGCGCTGTCCCGCCTGCGGCCAGCTGAACATCGTTCGGGAAGAGGACTTCATCTGCGTCTTCTGCGATGAGGCACTGCCGACGGAATGGAACGTGGACAGCTCCGGGAGTTAGAGGACCGGGGGCTTGGGAAGCTTGTCGGTGGGGTTCTTGGGGCTCACGGCATGTGTGCTCGAACCCGGAACTCGCCGACGAAGCCACTGCCCCGGCGAATCAGCCGAGGTCGCGAAGGTCGCGCCACACACTCACCTTCCATGGCCGTCCTGCCCCCAGGCAGCTGACCACCGGAGTTCACGCTTATAGCCCGGCCTGAGCAAGCAACGATTCTGCCTGTTGCCGCGTGAGATTCGGCCGGGCCGGTGTTGCAGGAGGGCAAGTGTGGGTGCCGCGCCTGAACGACAGCATCCATTCAGCAAGGGGGCTGTCGGACTCCAGGGTGGCCACAAGCCGTTTACGCAGCGCTGGTGGGGTGTCCGCCCGTGCCGCGATCGCGTTCCTGACGAAGATGTCCTGGTCCCCTGCCAGCAGGTCACGTAGACCAGGCGGAAGGTCCGGATGTGCGGCGACGGCCTCCCGGACACCGGAATCCCGGTCTGCCGCCAGTTCAGGGGTCGGTACAGCATGCGCGACCGCGGCAGCACGGGTCGCCGGATCTGCCAGCAGTCCGGGCAGGAGGTCTGCGGGAGGGACGAATGCCCGAACACTGCCGCTGCGGATGCCTGGGTCGGCATCCGTCAGCAACATCCTGCGCACGTCCTCCGGAGCATCGCGCCAGCGCTGGATGACCGACGACCGCACACTTGCCTCCGAGTCCGCCGCCAGGACGGCCAGCAACTCCGCGGGCAGATACTCGTTCATCGCAAGGAACGACCGCACCGAAGGATCCGGGTCGGCTGCCAGACAGGCCAGCAGCCCCAGCGGCTCATCTCGGACGCTCGCCGCGACCGCACACCGAACGGCCGGCTCCGGATGCTCCGCAAAGCGGGCCCTGATCCGAGAGCGCACGGAGGAGTTCGCGGCGAGAGTCCGTACGGAGCCGAGGTCGATGATCTCCGCTATCAGTTCATCAGTCAGGTCCCGGCGCAGCAACGCGACAGAGCGCCGGGCCCCCGGGTGCTGGAGCAGGCGCCGCACCAGGTCAGCGGGCAGGTCCTCTTGGGCTGCCAGAGCACTGAGTTCAGCATCCAGGTCCATGGAACGCAGGGTAAGCCTCTGGCCCGGAGGAATACGCCGCAAACCGATCTGCTGTCGAAGCCGGACATCCAGATTGTCATGGACGGCTGAGGCGTAGGTGCTCAACTACTCAGCGCGGGTATGGACCGGGAGCTGGTCCTGGCGTCACAGGAAGGCCGTGCTGGCCTGGGTGTTTCGTCAGGCCAAGACGCGGACGCCGTAGTTTCGCCTTGCTCACTCGGGCAGGCCGGGCAGGGTACGAAGGTCAGGTCACAGGAGGTGGAAGGGCGGCATGACGGCCGTGACGTAGAGGGTGCGTCGGCGGGGGATGGGCAGGACGTACATCCAGCCGCCGCTGGGGAGGTCGATGCGCCGGACGCCGCCGTCGGCCGGTCCGCGGCCCGTGGTCGTCGGGTCCACGCCCATGGCGGCGAGCTCGACCAGGTCTGCCAGCACCTGCTCGGCCTCGGCGATGACGGAGACCGCCAGCCCGGTGGTGACGTGGGCTTCGTCGGGTTCGTACTCCCAGCTCCAGTCGAGGTCGCTCACCGGCTGTCGCCCTGCCGCGTGAACCCCGCCTCGGCGTGCACCTCGAGGAGGATCGCGCGGATCTGTGAGAGGACACCCGGGAGGTCTGCGTCGTCGGCGCTCTGCGCCTGGTGCTCCAGCTTCCGCAGGCGGGAAAGCCGCTCGGGGTTGCGGGCGTGCGCGACCTCCACGGCCCAGTAGGAGACGAGGCGGTGGAGGGGGGCGGGGGAGACCTCAGCGCGGGCCTGGGCGACCGCTGTTGCGCGTTCCGCGTCGAACTCGGGCAGGCGGGAGGGAGCGAGGCGGGCGAGGGCGGCCCGCAGGTCCTCGGGCCGGGCGGCCGGCTGGGGGACTGCTTCGGGGCCGGATTCGGGTGCCGTGCTCATGCCGCTGCCTTCCGTTGGGATTCGATGCGGACGGTGCCCGAGGGGGCGATCAGGGTGATCCTGCCATCGGCGTAGCCCTGGATGAGGACCTCGCACAGGGTCGAGATGTCGGGGGCGAGGGCCGAGTCCGTCATGGCGGCGGGCACTGGTCCGGATCCCCGTGCCCGCGCGAGGCCGGCGCGTTCGAGGGCGCGGTTCCAGACGCTGTCCGGGATCTCGACGTTGGCGCGGTACGTGCCGATGGTGGCGCCGGAGATGGGACCGATGGTGATCGTGCCCGAGGCGAATCCCGCGAGGAGATGCTGGACGGCACGCGTGGCAGCCAGTCCGTCGCGCTTGGCCTGGGCGGCGCCCCGGACCCAGACGTCGCGGTGGAGCTTGAGGGTGTGGCGCCCGGCACGGGTCATCGGGGTTGCGCTCCTCAAGACGTCCGCTTGGTGGAAACTCGCCGGGGGTCGGCGCCCGTATCAGAGTCTACGCCAAAATGGCGGAAGAGGGCAGGTGTGGATGGCGGACCCGACGGGACTGACCAGGAGGATGGTGATTACCGCATTGCCGGGAACTGCACCCATCCGGCCAGCACCGGCAATCTTGCTCGGGCCGGGCCCACAGGGCGGGAGCGCTGCCATTTCCTCCAGATGCGGCGGGGCGGGGTTCGAGGTGGAGTGGCCGCTGGGTGAACCGGGGAAACGAAACGACGACCTGCCCGTCCCAACCTGGCGTGATCAGGGCGTCCGCAAGCCCACAGGCCGACTCTCAGGGCCTTCGCGTGGCCGGATGCGGCTGAGTGCGGCGGTGGCCGCCAGCAGCGCGGGCTCCACTGGTGCGGGGGCTGACCGCCGTTGGCCTGGATCCTGGTGATCAGGTTCGTTCATGATGGGCTGGTGAATCCCCGTGACCTCGAACTCGTCATTGCCGCTGTCCATGCCGTGGGGCCGTGCCCGCCGGGTGAGGAGGCCGATTGGACGGATCGCGTCCGTGATCGTGCCGTGAGCCTGTACGTCCTGGGGGACACCGTGGGGCATGACATCGCTCGGCTGGATGCGGCGAAACAGTTCACGGCGACGCTGCTGGATGTACGGGCGGAGGCGTCCAGTACACGTGGTGTACTGCTGTTGCGGAACACCTCGGGAGAGCTGGAGCAGCCGATCCGGACCGACCGCGGCGACTCCGAGGCGGGGCGGGCGATGATCGAGCGGGCCCGGTCTCTGATCGGCCACCGTGTGCGGGTGTACCGCCTCAATGAGCGGATGGCGTCGAATCCGAAGCTTGAGGTGCGCATCGTGGTCCACCTGGCCGACTTCGGTCTCGATACTGACCCGGTCCACGAGAACAGTGCGAAGCAGAACGTCCTGGCGGCTGCTGAGGGCGATACGGCCGTCGCGCAGCGGGCATGGTCGGAGGCCGGCCTCCCCGAGACCGGTGCTGTGTCTGTAAGCCAGCTGGTCGACGCGCTGGCACGCCTCCCATAAGCCGACGGAGAGCCGGATAAGCGATGGTTTACCTGAAAGGTCGTGATCGGTGAAATTGCTCCAGAACGCGTCCCGGCTTGCCTAAACTGGCTGCTCCGGCGGCCTGCTCCCCGCGCCCGCGGGGATGACCCCGGATACAGGCCGGCGGTCTGCTTGGTGCTGGACTCCCCCCGCGCCCGCGGGGATGACACCGCTCACGGTTCTCCTTCGAAGGGGTGGTCAGTCTGCTCCCCGCGCACGCGGGGATGACCCCGACGTCCGCGACCTGCTCCCCGAGCTGGGCCACTGCTCCCCTCGTACGCGCGGGTTGCCAGACCGGAGCGCAGCGGATGCACCTGTGGGAGAAGTACGGCAACTGGCGGGGCGTATACAACCGGCTGCGAAGGTGGGCCGTCGGCGGGTCTCGGTGGACTCCACGATCGTGCGCGCTCACCAGCACGCGGCCGAGGTCCGCAAAAAGGGGGCCCGGCCGGTGAGCCCGGTGACCATGCCATCGGCCGCTCCCGCGACGGGCTAACCACGAAGATTCACCTCGTCGCCGACGGCAATTGCCGGCCGTTGGCGTTCGTGCTCACCGCCGGCCAGGCCGGGGACGCACCTGCTTTCGCGGACGTAATGGCCCGCCTGCGCGTCCCACGCCAGCACAGCAGACCTCGCACCAGGCCGGATGTGGTCCTGGCCGGCAAGGCGTACTCCTCAGCGCCATTCGCGACCACCTGAGCAAGCGCGGGATCCGGGCGGTGATTCCCGTACCGGCGGACCAGGGGGCCACCGGCTGCGCCGAGGCAGCTGCGGCGGTCGGCCACCTACCTTCGACCGCAAGGCATACCAGCAGCGCAACACAGTTGAGCGGCGCATCAACCGTCTGAAGCAGTGGCGCGGCATCGCAACCCGCTATGAGAAGACCGCGACCATCTACCTAGCCGGGCTCCACGTCGCGGGCATCTTCCCCTGGTCCGCGAGATGAGGCCCTATGGCGATGCCGTCTCTTCCAAGCATGATTGCAGCCGTCCCTGCATGGATGGGACGGACGGAGCATCACAAGACATGACAATCACGAGCCTGCCGAGTTCGACGCCCTCGGGCCGCTGTGTGTAGGACCATCGCTGACCTGCCCGCAGCAGGGTATTGAAGAGCAGCCCCTGTTCGGAGGGATCGCCCGAGAGTGCCTCATCCGCGGCCTCGACGATCAATACGCAGTGGTCCGCAGACAGCCACTTCAGATCACGCAGACAGTCGAAGAGGGCATTCCAGTTCCACCCGAAGTGATCAGGCAGCCTCAGTCCGTCGTAGAACTGCTGGAACACCGCGTCCGTGTCGCGCATCTGCCGGCCGTCGAGACGCGCTACGTACGTCCTGCCAGTCACGGGCAGTAGCAGATCGACAGGCAGGGCGCCTTGCTCCGCGACTACGTGCAACCAGGGCACGGTGACCATCGCCACCCCCCTCCAGTGATCCAGACAGTTGCCCGCCGTCAGCCGGTCATGGCGGCGAGCTGCAAAGTCTAGATGCAAACGAAACGGCCTAGAGCAGCGCTCACGACCCGGCCTTTGCGTATCTCCCCTTTCCGGCTTTCAGACTCCGTAGCGTCGGAGCGAGACGGCTGCGATTGGCGAGAAGCCGAGGGCCGGGTGGTGCCTGTGGTGGACCGCGGGGTGGGCTTCGGCGGGGCATGTCGAGAGCGCATAGGCGGTCCTCAGTGGCGCACCCTCTGCCGCCATGTGGCTTGATTCGCTGCTCTACAGCCCGGCTGCGGGATCGTCCGTGGCCACGTTCCGCAGGGGCCGGTGTCCTTGGTCGTCGAGCTGGGCCAGTTCGCACTCGTAGTCGATGCTGCCAGGGCCGTTGAAGTGCTCAGTCAGGTACGCATGATGAATGTGCTCAGCTTGGTAGTCGTCAGGATGCCGGTGGTGTGGTGGGAAGTTTCAGGGCGGTAGCTCCTTGTCGTCGGCAGCGGAGAGAACGCATGATCGGCTCATGCGAGGTGCCTTCGACGATGTCCCATTGATCACCCTGTTCCCCCACTTGTCGCCTGCCGACGTGGCATGCCTGGAACAAGCCGCCCGTGCAGTCGATGCGGCTCGCGCGGACGGAGAAAAGGCGGAGTGGGAGTGGGCACAGGATCACGTGGTCTTTCCGAGCCCGCAGCCGTGGACGCCCATCGTTCTCGGCCTGGATGTCATCAAGCACGCAGACGGGGGCGACCAGCTGGAGTTCCTGCTTCAAGTGGTGTGGACAGACTTGGGCCGGCTCGCGGTCGACGCGGCGGTGAACGTGGCTTGCTGGTGCGATACCGATCACGCTAGCCATGACGTCGACGCCCTCAGGCTCGTCGTCGGTGAGGAGACCTCACTGCCCCGTGCCTTCCAAGTAGGTGCTGAGCGTCTGATCGCATGGCTCACCAACCCTCGCGACGCAGATTTCTGGCGTGCCCGAGCGACTCTGCCTCCCCGCCACCCCGTCTAGGAAGCCGGCAGGGTAACAACGGTGACGGGGCAGTTGACGTGGTCAGGCCACGTTACAGAGGGAGCCTCGCGGGTTTACCGTTGTCTTTTTCGGCGGGTACTGGGACCCCGTCTGCAGCGGCTTCGGCGCTGCTCGGCATCGGCTTCGGCCGGGGCGTTGCAGCGGCTCAGAGCCTGGTGAGTCCGGGGCAATTGATCGCGCGCATCCTGGGCATGGCTATCCTTGGGCACGGCGTGGTTGCGCACGCCTGCTAGAGCACCCCAGTGGGTTGGTTTGGGTTCCACTGCTGGTGGTGCGATGACTCGGGCGAGTCACGGTGGCCGTTCCTCTCTGCAAAGAGGGACGGCCACTGTTTTTCTGGCTACCGCTTAGAGCTCGTAACACGATCATGATTCGGGCTTGTTGAGGCGTCTCCAGCAGATGAGGCTGCAGGCCAGGGAGACGAAGGCGTCGTGGAGTTCGGTG
>NZ_JNZY01000066.1 GCF_000717655.1 Streptomyces katrae | reverse complement strand
CACAACCACCCACCCCCGTACCCTCCCCCCATGATCACTTCAGGCACCCACATCCGCATCGCCCGGCCCTCCCTCGACCTCGCCGCCGCCGAGCGGTTCTACGTCGGCGGGCTCGGGCTTGGCGTCCAGTGGCGGAGCGCCGACGTCGCGCCCGGGGAACACGAGCTGCTGATGGTCGGGCCCGCCGGCGGGGGCTGGCACTTCGAGCTCACCCGGGACCCCGCCGCCCCCGTCGCGCCCTCCCCCACCGTCGACGACCTGTTCGTCGTCTACCTCGGCGAAGCCCCCGACGAGGCCCTCGTCCAGCGGCTCGTCGAGCACGGCGGGACCCGGGTCGCCGCGCACAACCCGTACTGGGACGAGTACGGGGTCACCGTCGCCGACCCCGACGGCTACCGCCTCGTGCTCTGCTCCCGCACCTGGGGCTGATCCCTAGGAGGCGCGCCAGAACTGGGCCAGCGCCGCCTCCTTGTACGGGGCCGGGGTGACGCTGAGTTCCCCCGCGAAGGGGCGGTCCAGCACCATCACCAGCAGCAGGCTGAAGCCGATCAGCGCCGCCACGGCCGAGACGAACAGCAGCTGCATCTTCAGGCTGCGCAGGCCGAACAGGAACGTGAGCGGGAGGATCACCAGCGCGCCCCCGTACACCAGCACCTGGAGCAGAACCGGCAGGGACGTTTCGGCCATCGTGACGCGGGCCCGCCGCTGGGCGGCGACGTCGTTGAGGCGGCCGGCGGCCTCACCGTAGAAGGTCTCGCTGCGGGTGCCGGTGGGCTCGTACGCCTGGAGCGCCTTGTACAGCCCGTGCGTCTGCTCGGCGGTGGCCTCGTAGCTCGGCTTGCCGTCGCGCATGAGCGGCCACTGGATCTCGACGACGGCGTGCACGTAGTCGCCCACCGCCCGCTCCACGCGGGCGCGTTCGGCCGGCGGGAAGGCCTCGGCGCTGCGGACGACGAGGGCGAGGTCGGTCGCCTCGGCCGCGACGACGGTCTGGGTGTTCTCCAGCTGGGTCCAGAGCGTGACGACGACGAAGGCCAGGATGATGCCGTAGATGGCACCGAACATGCCGAGGGCGACGCCGACCATCTCGTTGTGCTCTCCGCCGGCGAGGTGCGGGAATCTGCGGCGGGCGGCGAGGCTGCCGCCCACGGCGAGGGCGACGAAGCCGCCGACGAGGAGGATGCCGAGGGTGAACGTGCTGAGGGTGTTGAGCAACCAGAGGATCATGGCCTGTTCAACGATCAACTCCCGCTGAGGGCCCGACCGTGGGGGCGGCCACGGACTCGGCCGAGGACCCGCCCGCGAGCCCCGCCTCCTGGGCGTCGATGAGCTCGTCCCAGTGCTCGCGCGTCCAGTCGCACGCCGCGTCCAGCGGGCCGAGGAGGCCGTGGCCGAGCGGGGTGAGGGCGTACTCGACGCGGCGCTCCGGCGGTGCCTGCTGCGTCCGTACGACGAACCCGTCGCGCTCCAGGGCACGCAGCGACTGGGTGAGGGACTTGGACGTGATGCCGCGCAGCGGGACCTTGAGTTCCGAGAAGCGGCGGGGCCCGCCTTCGAGGCAACGCAGGATCATCGAGGCCCACTTGTCGCCGATCCGGAACGGGACCAGCGGTGACGGGCAGACGGGGTCGAACATCTCCGGGTCAAGTGGCTCCCGTTCCGGCTCCCGTTCCGGCTCCCGTTCTCGTTCTCGTTCTCGTTCTCGTTCTCGTTCTGCTTCACGCATGATCCAAACGGTAGGCCGGTATCCGGTCGGTAACCAGGCCCTTTCCTAGGGTCGCCCCATGACGAACAACGGCAGGGGAAACAAGGTCATCGTGTTCGGCGCTCGCGGGCGGGTCGGCCGGGCCGTCGTCGCCGAGGCGCGGGCGCGCGGGTACGAGGTCACGGAGGCGGGGCGCGGCGACGGGGACGTGACCTCGGCGGCCGACGTGGCCCGGCTGGCGGTGGGGCACGATGCGGCGGTCGCGGCGGTGTACGACGCACAGGCGGCCCCGGGGGAGTTCTTCCCGGCGGCGGCGCGGGCGCTGGCGGCGGGCCTCGCGGAGGCCGGGGTCGGGCGGCTCGTGTCCGTCGGGCTGGCGTCCGTACTGGCCACGCGGTCGGGGGCGGCGCTGATGGACACACCGGGATATCCGCAGGAGTGGCGGGAGTTCTACGTCGGCCACGGCGCCGGGACCGAGGCCCTGCGGGCGGCGGCGCCGGCGCGGCTCGACTGGGCGGTGCTGAGCCCGGCCGGAGACTTCTCTCCCGCCGGGGCGCCCGGCGGCGGCTACGCCTTCGGCCCGGCCGACGCCGCCGGCCGGATCGCGCACACCGGCTTCGCCCGGGCGGTGCTGGACGAGATCCGGACCCCGACGGTGCACCGCGCCCACGCGGGGGTGACGTCGGCATGACGGTCGACCCGATCCGCCCGGCCGACCCGATCCGCCCGGCCGGCGCGGCCACCACCGCCGCCGCCGCCGCGGCCACGGACAGCCCGAACCCCTGGGTGGCCGAGCACATCCGGCGCTTCGAAGAGACCGCCGGGCAGCCGCGGCCCGGGATCTCGGACCTGCTGCTGACCACGCGGGGGCGGCGGTCCGGGCTGCTCCGGCGCACGGCGCTGGCCTACGTACGGGACGGGGACGGGGACGGTGCCGCGTACGTCCTGACGGCTTCGAACGCGGGCGCCGACCGGCACCCGGCGTGGTACCTGAACCTGGAGGGCGACCCCGCCGTCACGCTCCAGGTCGGCGCCGGGACCTTCCCCGCGACTGCCCGGCGGGCCACCCCGGCCGAGGCGGAGCGCCTGTGGCCGGTGGTGGTGGCGGCAATGCCCTCGTACGGGGCCTACCGGGCGGCGACGGACCGCGAGATCCCGCTGGTGCTGGTCACCCCTACGGGTTCCTAGCCGGTCAGCGGATCGCCGGGGTCTTCGGCAGGCCCTGCAGGGCGTTGCCGGCGCCCGCGAGCGAGGTGTCGGTGGCCTTGGTGGCGGAACCGGCGGCGGAGGCGGTGACGGCCACGGCGGTCTTCGTGTCCTGTACGGCCTGGCCCGGGTGGTCGGCGATGTCGCCGACACGCTGGGCGAGCGGGGCGGCCGCCTGAAGGTTCGGCCCGTCGGCGTGGGCGGCGACGGGGGTCAGGGCGAGGGCGCCACCGGAGAGGACCAGGGCGGCAAGGCTGCGCTTCATGGCGTTCATGCCGTGCAGAACGACCCGCCGGTGTCCCGGTCACCGCCCGGCGGCACTTTGGGGTGACGGCCCGTGCGCCACGGCGCCGCGGGTCCGCAACGCCCGCGGCCTCCGGCCGGGGGGCGGTCCGGGGCCGCGAGGGCGCAGTGGTTCAGGGGTGGAAGTTTCCCGTGTGACTTTTCGGGCGGCCGTTTGTCGCGGACATGATCGTCGCTCTAGAGTCCCGACGATCAAGGTCATCGACACGGGGGATCATCCGCGCATGCGCACCAGAACAGTCATCGCCACCGCCACCACCCTCACCGCGCTCCTCACCCTCACCGCCTGCGGGAGCGACGACGGCGCGTACGCCGGGGACATCGCCTCGGTCGGCGGCATCGGTGCAGGCGGCGACGGCGGAGCGCCCAAGAAGGGCAACGGACTCGGCTTCAAGGGGCTGGTCAAGGCGGGCTCCATGGCCGAGGCCACCCGCATCGTGGGCAGGTACACCAAGTGCACCGAGGTCTCCAAGGCCCAGGAGGGCTACGACCCGGGAGAGGGCCCGGACGACAAGTACGGGGCGGCGTACTCCGTGACCGAGCGCGGATGGTGCAACGACCGCGGTGACACCGGGATCTTCCTCATCAAGGACCCGAAGGCCTTCCAGGCCGCGTTCAAGGCCGAAGTCGACAAGGAGTACGCCGAACACCCGAAGCGGCACGTCAACATGGGCTTCGTCATCGGTCAGGACTTCGCCGTCGGCTCCCGGAGCACGGACACGATGACCGCCATGCTGAGCGCGAAGAGCGGGATGGTCGTCCTGAACTGCCACCCGGACTTCAGCCCGCCGAGCGGCTACCGCAAGGAGCCGGCCCTCGTGAAGGGGTGCGTCCTCACGGACTACCTCTCGGAGAAGTGATCCGCGGGGAGTGAACCGCGCAGTGAACCGCTGGGCATCACGTGCGCGGGCGCGGGGCCGGGGCCCCGCGCCCGCTCCCGGCGGTCCGGCTCAGCCCGCCCAGACGATCGACTGCACCTCGCTGTACGCGTGCAGCGCGTACGAGCCCACGTCCCGCCCGACGCCCGAGCGCTTGAAGCCCCCGAACGGGGCCTCCATGTTCCGGCCGATCGTGTTCACGCCGACCCCGCCCGCCCGCAGCCGCCGCGCCACCCGGAAGGCGCGCGCCGCGTCCCCGGACCACACGTAGCTCAGCAGGCCGAAGTCGCTGTCGTTGGCCAGCCGGACCGCCTCGTCCTCGTCCCCGTCGAACGGCACGACCACGACCACCGGCCCGAAGATCTCCTCCCGGACCACCCTCATGTCGTTCGTGCAGTCCACCAGCAGCGTCGGCGCCACGTAGAAGCCGCGGCCGTCCCCGACCACCGGCCGCTCGCCGCCGTACGCGATCCGCGCGCCCTCCTTGCGCCCCAGCTCGACGTACGACTCCACGCGGTCGCGGTGCGCGGCCGAGATCACCGGCCCGACCACCGTGCCCGCCGCCGCCGGGTCGCCGACCTTCATGAAGGCCAGGTAGCCCGTCAGCTTCTCGACCAGCTGCTCGTACACCGACCGGTGCACGATCACCCGCGTCGGCGCCGTGCAGATCTGGCCGGAGTAGAAGGAGAAGGTGGTGCCGATCCCCGTCACGGCCGCGTCCAGGTCGGCGTCCTCGAAGACGATCGCCGCGCCCTTGCCGCCGAGCTCCATCAGCTGCCGCTTCATCGAGCGGCCGCAGACCTCCGCGATGCGCTGTCCGACGCCCGTGGAGCCGGTGAACGACACCATGTCCACGTACGGGGAGTCCACCGCGGCCTCGCCGACCCCGGCCGAGGCACCGCAGACCACGTTCACCACGCCCGCCGGTGCGCCCGCCTCGTGCAGCGCCCCGGCCATCTTGAACACCGACAGCGGATCCTGCGGGGCCGGCTTCACCACCACCGTGTTGCCCATGGCCAGGGCCGGGGCCACCTTGCCCGCCGGGTTCGCCCACGGGTTGTTGTAGGAGGTGATGCAGGTGACCACGCCGACCGGCTGGCGCACCTCCAGCGCCCCCAGGATGCTCGCCCTCCCCATCGGGCCGGCCTCGGTGACCTGCGGCGGCAGCCCGCGCTCCACCGGCTCGAGGGCGCCCTTCGCGTACCGCCGGAAGCGCGAGACCCCGACCCCGACCTGCATCCCGCGCGCGATGCCGGTCGGTGCGCCCGTCTCGGCGCGGGCGAGGGCCGCCCACGGCTCGTACTCGCGCTGCATGATGTCCGCGGCCCGGTCGAGGATGGCCGCCCGCGTCTCGGGGGCCGTACGGGACCAGGCCTCGAAGGCCTCCGCCGCCGCGCGCGCCGCCTCCTCGACCTGGGCGCGCGAGGCCTCGGGCGCGAGCCCGACCACCGATTCGTCCGCCGGGTTGACCACCTCGTAGTGCCCGGCGGCGGGCTCCACCCACTCGCCGCCGATGTACAGCTTCTGCTGCAGGGGCTCGCTCAACGCGTGCTCACCGTCCTCGTGTCGCGGCCCGAGCGGAGCACGATGCCGGGGATCGCACCCGTCACCTCGTCGTCGCGGATGGTCTCCACGCCGTTGACGCGTACGGACACGATCCCGATCGCCCGGGCGTCCAGCCGCGGGCTGTCGCCGGGCAGGTCGTGCACGAGCGTCGCCGGACCGGCCTCGATCCGCTCCGGGTCGAACAGCACCAGGTCCGCGTGGAACCCCTCGGCGATCCGTCCTCGTTCGCGCAGCCCGAACAGCTGCGCCGGGTCGTCGGTGAGCATCTTCACCGCCTGCTCCAGCGGCACCAGCTTGCGGCCGCGCAGGCAGTCCCCGAGGAAGCGGGTGGTGTACGGGGCCCCGCACATGCGGTCCAGGTGCGCGCCGGCGTCGGAGCCGCCGAGCATGACGTCCTCGTGCTGCCAGGTCTCGGCGCGCAGCGCCCAGCTCGCCGGGTCGTTGTCGGTCGGCATGGGCCAGAGCACCGTACGCAGGTCGTCGTTGGCGCAGATCTCGACCAGGCACTGGAAGGGGTCTTGGCCGCGCTCGGCGGCGATGTCGCCCACGACCCGGCCGGACAGGCCCTCGTTCTCCTTGCTGTACGTGTCCCCGATGACGTAGCGGCCGAAGTCGGCGAGGCGCCGGAAGACCCCGGCCTCCTTGCTGTCGGCGCGGCGCAGCATCTGCGCCCGTACGCCGGCGTCGCGCAGCTTCGCGATCCGCTCGGGCACGGGCAGGCCGAGGATCTCGCCCCAGCCCGGGATCAGGTTGAGCGCGCAGAAGGTGCCGAGCGACATGTTCATGGGGGTGAGGATCGGCATGGTGAGCGCGACGATGCGGCCGCCGGCCTTGCGGGCGCGTTCGCTCGGTACGAGCTGGCGCGGCACCCGTTCGGGGACGGCGGCGTCGATGGTGAGGACGTTCCAGTTCAGCGGGCGGCCGGCGGCTGCGCTCATCTCGACGAAGAGGTCGATCTCCTCGTCGGCGAACTGGTCGAGGCAGCCGGCGACGATGGCTTCGAGCTGGGTGCCTTCGTGTTCGGCGACGGCCTTGGATAGCGCGATGAGCTCGGCGGGCTTGGCGTGGCGGGAGGCCACGGGGGCGCCGTCACCGTCGGAGTGGGTGGCGGACTGGGTGGTGGACAGGCCCCAGGCGCCGGCGTTCATGGCGTCGTGGAAGAGGTCGAGCATCTGCTGCATCTGCTCGGGGGTGGGCTGCCCGCCGACGGCGTCGGCGCCCATGACGTGCCGGCGCAGTGCGCAGTGGCCGACCATGAAGCCCGCGTTGACGGCGATCCGCCCTTCGAGGGCGTCGAGGTACTCGCCGAAGCCGGACCAGGTCCAGTCGACGCCTTCCTCGAGGGCCTTGAGGGCCATGCCCTCGACCTTGCTCATCATGCGGCGGGTGTAGTCGGCGTCTTCCGGGCGGGCCGGGTTGAGCGGGGCGAGGGTGAACCCGCAGTTGCCGCCGGCGACGGTGGTGACGCCGTGGTTCATGGAGGGGGTGGCGTACGGGTCCCAGAAGAGCTGGGCGTCGTAGTGCGTGTGGGGGTCGACGAAGCCGGGGCACAGGACGAGCCCGTGCGCGTCCTCGTCGGTCCGGGCCTCCTCCGTGACCGTGCCCGGCTCGCCGATGACGGCGATCCGCCCGTCCCGGATCCCGACGTCGGCGGTGAACGCGGGGCCGCCCGTCCCGTCCACGACGGTGGCTCCTTTGATCAGGTGGTCGAGCATGACTCCCCTTCTGCGTTGCGGTACGTGGTGCGGCGCGCGCCGTCGTCCTGGGGCTCCGCCCCGGACCCCGCGCCTCGCACGTAGGCGGGCCTGGATCTGCCGCTGCGCGGCAACCGGCCCGCCGGGCAGCAGGCGCAAGCACGGATCAGCCGCATCCGGCCCCGTCGGCGTTTGAGGCGCGGGGGTTCGGGGGCGGAGCCCCCGCAACGGCGCCGCACGCGCAGGACCGAGCCCCGCGCCCCGGCCGGTGGCCGCCCGGCCGGGGCCGGTTTCGGGACGGCGGTCCGGGAAGACGCCGCCCCTGTTCCCCCGCCGGGTCAGACGGCCTGGCGGAAGCGCGTCGTGCGGTGGACCGGGTCCGTGTCGATCTTCGGGATCACGTGCTCGCCGATGAGCTTGATGGTGGTCATCGTGTCCTCGTACGAGACGCCGGTCGGCAGGCCGAACGACAGCTGGTCGGCGCCCGCCTGCTCCCAGCGCTTGCACTGCGCGAGCACCTCGGACGGGTCGCCGCAGATCAGCAGTTCCTCGGCGATCAGCAGCTCGATGATCTCCGCGTTGTACTCGGGCAGCGTTTCGGGCCACTGCGGGATCGCCTCGGGCCGCGGGAAGGTGTCGTGGTAACGGAAGACCAGCGACTGGAAGCGGTTCATGTTCGCGTTGACCGCGATCTCCACCGCCTTGTCGTGCGTCTCGGCACATATCGCGGTGGAGGTGACCATCACGTTGTCGTTGACGAACGCGCCGATGGCCTTGGCCTCCTGGATGGCCGTCTTGTACTGCTCCAGCACCCACTCCATGTCGGAGACCTTCTGGACGCTGAACCCGAGGACGCCGAGGCCCTTCTTCGCAGCCATCGCGTACGAGGACGGGGAGCCCGCGGCGTACCACATGGCCGGGTGGGCCTTGCCGTACGGCTTGGGGAAGATCTTCCGCGGCGGCAGCGACCAGTGCTTGCCCTGGAACCCCTCGTACTCCTCCTGGAGGAACATCTTGGGGAACTCGGCGATGGTCTCTTCCCAGATCTCCTTGGTGGCGTTCATGTCCGTGATGCCGGGCAGGAACCCGAGGATCTCGTGGCTGCCGGCGCCCCGCCCGGTGCCGAACTCGAAGCGCCCCTTGGAGAGGTGGTCGAGCATGGTGACCTTCTCGGCCACCTTGACCGGGTGGTTGACCGGGGCGAGCGGGTTGAAGATGCCGGAGCCGAGGTGGATGCGCTCGGTGGCGTGGGCGAGGTAGGCGAGGAACACCTCGTTCGCCGACAGGTGGGAGTACTCCTCCAGGAAGTGGTGCTCGGAGGCCCAGGCGTACTTGAAGCCGGACTTGTCGGCCTGGATGACGTACTCGGTCTCCTCGACCAGCGCCTTGTGCTCTGCCTCGGGGTCGACCTTGGACCGCGCCTCAGGCACGTATCCCTGCACGAAGAGCCCGAATTCCAAGGGGGTTCACCGTCCTTTGACTTCTGACGTGTCGTCAGATTCGATGAGTCGACTGTTCCACCGCGGAAGCGGGAGCGTCAATACCTGACGCCCCATCAGATGGGGTGGAGGGAAGATCTAGAGGATGCTGACGCCCGCCATCCACCCGCCGTCGATCACGAACGGCTGGCCGGTGATGTACGAGGAGTCCTCGCTGCTCAGGAACAGGGCCAGCTTGGCCACCTCGTCGGGCCGGCCCACCCGCCCCATCGGCACGACCCGCTGGTAGAGCTCCGCCATCGCGTCCCGGGCCTCGTCGCTCATGTTGGCCGGGTCCAGCAGGCCGGGGTTGGCCATCGGGGTGTCCACGGCGCCCGGGCACATCGCGTTGACCCGGATGCCCTTGGCAGCGAGCTCCAGCGCGGCCACCCGGGTCAGGCCGACGATCGCCGCCTTGGTCGCCGCGTACGAGCCGACGTACGCCATGCCCGTCAGGCCGGTGTACGAGGAGGTGTTGACGATGGTGCCGCCGCCGGCCGCCTCGATCTCGGGGGCTACGGTCTTGATGCCGAGGAAGGCGCCGACCTGGTTGACCTGGACCAGCTGCTGGAACTCCTCCAGCGGGGTCGAGACCAGCTCGTTGAAGCGCAGGATGCCCGCGTTGTTGACCAGGCCGTCGACCGGGCCGAAGGCCTCCTTGGCGGCGGCCACGGCGGCCGCCCAGTCCTCCTCCCGGCTCACGTCCATCCGTACGTACCGGGCGCGGTCCTCGCCTATCTCCTTGGCGACGGCGGCGCCCTGCTCGTCCAGCACGTCGCCGAGGAGCACCTTGGCCCCCTCGGCGGCGAAGAGGCGGGCTTCCTGCTCGCCCTGGCCGCGCGCCGCACCCGTGATGACGACGACGCGCCCGTCCAGCTTGCCCATGCCCGTACTCCTAGTCGTTGTCACTGGTCGTTGAGAAGCGGGCCGACCTCGGCCCCGAAAGCGGCGATCTGGTCGGTCAGTTCGGCGCGCTCGCGGCTGCGGAAACGGACCTGGATCTGGTCCACGCCGAGCGCCCGGTACGCGCGGAGGGACTCGGCGAGCACCTCCGCCTTGCCGGTGAGGGCGCGGCGGCCGGTGTCCCAGCCGGGCTCGCCGACGTACAGCGCCTCGGTGATCGCGCCGAACTCGATGGGGTCCGCGACCCCGGCCTCGGCGCGGAGCTCCTTGATCCGGGCGATCTGGCCCGGCAGCTTGTCCCGCGGGTCGCCCTGCGGGAGCCAGCCGTCGCCGCGCACGGCGGCCCGGCGCACGGCGGCGGGCGAGGAGCCGCCCACCCAGACGGGGATGCGGGCCTGGGCGGGGCGGGGCAGCTGGCCGAGGTCCTTGAAGGAGAACAGTTCGCCCTCGAACTCCGGGTACTCCTCGGGCCCGAGGGCGGCGCGCAGCGCGTCCAGGGTCTCGTCGAGGACGGCTCCGCGGCGGGCGAAGTCGACGCCGAGGACCTCGAACTCCTCCTGCACGTGGCCGGCGCCGACGCCGAGGATCAGCCGGCCGCCCGAGAGGTGGTCGAGGGTGGCGTACTGCTTGGCGCTGACCAGCGGGTGGCGCAGGCCCGGGATCGCGACGTGGCTCAGCAGGCGTACGCGCTCGGTGATCCCGGCGAGGAAGGCGAGGGTGGCCACCGGGTCGTACCAGACGGTGCTCATCGGTCCGGCGAGCCGGCGCGGGATGGCGACGTGGTCGCAGGTGGCGACGTACCCGAAGCCGGCCCGGTCGGCGGCCCGCGCCACCTCGGCGAGGTCGGCGGCGGTGGCCGCGGCCTCCCAGGGCTCGGCGTAGATGGTGCTCTGCGACTGGATCGGGAGCTGCATCCCGTAGACCAGCCGGCCCTCCGCAAACACGCGCGCCATGCCGCACCGCCTCGCTTCGTCTGTCGCCCACGTCTTCGGCTGCCGATGCGCGTCCCGCCGGCGCCGGGGGCCATCGTCGTAGCTGACGGACCGTCAGGCAAGGGGTTCGACCCGGCCACGCGCCGGGTGGCCCGTGCGCGGGGGATGTGCCGGGAGGGGCGCGTTGGCTAGGGTGCCGCGCGTGGATCTCTTTCTGACGCTGGTCAGCGGGGTGGCGTGGACCGTCGTGTACGTGGAGGCGATCCGGGTCGGGCTGCGGGACCGGACGTATGCGATGCCGGTGGCCGCGCTCGCGCTGAACTTCGCGTGGGAGGCGACGTACGCCGCGGGCGAGTTCATGAGCGGGGTCTCCGCGCAGGGGATCGTCAACGTCGTGTGGGCGGTCGCCGACATCGCGATCATCTGGACGTACCTGCGCTTCGGGCGGGCCGAGCTGCCCGCGTTCGTGACACGGCCGCTCTTCGCGGCGTGGAGCGTGCTCGTGTTCGGCACCGGCTTCGCCGTGCAGTGGCTGTTCGTCGCGCACTTCGGGACGCACGACGCGAGCCGCTACTCGGCGTTCCTGCAGAACCTGCTGATGTCCGGGCTGTTCATCGCCCTCTACGCCGACCGGTGCGGGCCGCGCGGGCAGTCCCTCGTGATCGCCGTCGCGAAGTGGCTCGGGACGCTCGCCCCGACGCTGCTCTTCGGGGTCCTCGAGGACTCGCCGTTCATCCTCGGGCTCGGCGTCATGTGCAGCGTCTTCGACCTGGCGTACATCGGGCTGCTGCTGAGGGGGCGGCGGGTGGCCGCCGCACCGGCCGGTCGGGAACCGGCCGGTCTCGCGGTCTGACCCCGGCCGGCCAGAAGCCGGCCGGTCAGGAGCCGGTCGGGAGCCGGCCGGTCAGAAGCCTGCCGGTCCCATCACGATGACCGGCTTCGCCGCCGGGTCCAGGGTGGTCAGGAGCTTCTTCATGGCCTCCTTCGAGATGCCGATGCAGCCCTGCGAGGGGCCGTTGTGGTCGACGTGGAGCCAGATGCCGCCGCCCTTGTCCTCGCCCTCCGGCTTGACCAGGTCCAGCGGGGAGACCCCCGTCCGGCGGTTGTAGTCGATCGCGATGACGTATTCGAACGCACCCGCGAGGGACTCACCGTTCACGCCCCGGCCGGTGGGGACGAAGAGCCGGTTGTGGTCGTACGGGAACTTCGTGCCCGGCGGCTTCGCCAGCAGCCCGCCGGCGTCGCTCAGGGTGAACACGCCCACGGGTGTGGTGAGGTCCCCGTCCTCGCGTTCGGACGAGTTCCAGCCGCCGGCGCCGTTGTGCGCGGGCCAGCTCTCGGTGGTCCGGACCCAGTCGGCTCCGGCTGCCTGCCGGCTGTAGAGGGTCGCCGTGGACTCCGAGGAGTCCCTCCCCTTGCCGGTGACGAGGAGGAGCTGGCGGGAGCTGGCCGGGATCCTGGCGAGGGTCTCCTCGCTGACGTCGGCGAGGCCGTGGGCGGGGGCGTCCGGGGCTGCGGTGGCGCCGGAGGCTCCCGGAGCTCCCGGAGCGCCGGATGCCGCCGGTGCACCGGGGGCGCCGCGTACCTCGCGGGCGGCGCGGGCATCGCCTGCGGGGTCGGCGGAGCCGGTGGTCTTGGCGGGCCCGGTGGGCTTGGCGGCGCCGACCACGGCGGCCGCGCCCCCAGGGCGGTCTCCGGTCCGGGCCTGGGCCGTGGCGCCGCGGTGGTCGTCCTGGGCCGTGTACGCCCATCCGGCCCCGAAGGCCAACAGGCCCAGGGCGGCGGCGATGGCGACCCGCCGGGGCGAGCGGACGGCGCGGTACGTGCGGGGACTACGGGAGCGGGCGCGGGGGTGCTTGCTCATGCCTCCGACGGTACACATCGGAACATTCAGGACTCTTGAGGCGGCGGCCGGAGCGGCGCGGGTCCCACCGGAAAGCGGACCCTGACAGTCAGTCCGCCGCCCGGAGCGGGATTGGCCCGCGCCACCAGCTTCGCGCCGTGCGCCCGCGCGACCGAGGCCACGATGGAGAGCCCGAGGCCCGCACCCTCGCCCGCGGTGTGCTGCCGTTCGGCCCGCCGCCGGAACGGTTCCAGCAGCCGTGGTACGTCGGCGGGGTCGATCACCGGGCCGGTGTTGGACACCGTCAGCGCCCCGCCGGCGGAGGTCGCCACGCTGATCCGGCCGCCCGGCCGGTTGTGCCGTACGGCGTTGCCGAGCAGGTTCCGCACCAGATGGCCCAACAGCGCCCGGTCACCGGTCACGGCCAGCGGCGCAAGGTCCCGTACGACGCCCGGCCGCCCGGCCCCCGCGCCGGACTCCGGGCCCGCCTCGGCCCGGGCGGCCTCCGTGAGTTCGGCCTCGACCAGGGCCGCCAGGTCCACCGGGGCCGTGGTCTCCAGGCCCTCCTCCGACACCGCGAGCAGCAACAGCGACTCGATGAGGTGCTCGCTGGAGTCGGCGACGCCGATCAGCTTGGAGCGGATCCGGGCCACCTTCTCCGGCGGCGGGTCCCCCGCCAGCCCGATCTCGGCGGCCGCCCGCTGGACGGCGAGCGGGGTTCGCAGCTCGTGGGCGGCGTTGGCGGCGAACCGGCGCTGCGCGCCCACCAGGCCCTCCATCCGGTCGAGCATGCCGTCGAAGGTGTCGGCCAGACGCTTGAGCTCGCCGGGCGGGGCCTCGAGGCCGATCCGCTCGTGCAGGTTCTCCCCCGAAAGGCGGCGGGCCGTTTCGGTGATGACGCCGACGGGGCGCAGCACGCGGCCGGCCATCCACCAGGCCAGCCAGATCGACGGTACGGCGAACACGGCGAGGGCGATGAGCGAGACGATCAGCAGCTCGTGGAGGGTGGCGGACTCGACGGCGGAGGACAGGTTGCGGGTCACGGCCCACGTCTGGAGCTGCTCCTGGGTGGGCTCGGCGGCGCCGGGCGGGAGCCGCTGGGCGGGGACGGCCTTGAGCGGTTGGCCTTCGACGGCGGCGCGTTCGAACGCGGTGCCGGGGACGGCGGTGGTGACGGCTCCGCTGATGCGGGTGTAGAGGCCGCCCCGCAGCAGGATGTTGATCAGGGTGATCAGGCCGCCGCCGGCGAGGACGAGCAGCGAGCCGTAGAGCGCGGTGAGACGGGCACGCTCGGAATGGAGCACTGCTCTCATCGCGGATCGGCGATCTTGGCGGTGCCGGGGCCCGCCGCCGGAGCGGTGATCCGGTAGCCCGCGCCCGGCACGGTCTCGATCAGCGGCGGCTCGCCCAGCTTGGCCCGCAGCTTGCTGAGGGTCACCCGTACGGCGTTCGTGCTGTACGAGGTGCCCTCCTCCCACACCTGCTCGATCAGGTCGTCGTTGCCGAGCACGGCGCCCTCGGCCCGCAGCAGTGCCTCCAGCACGGCGAACTCCTTGCGCGACAGCGCGAGCCGGTGCCCGTCGCGGGTCGCGGTCCTGCGGGCCGTGTCGACGGCGATCCCGCAGCGATCCAGCACCGGCGGCAGGGCCGGCCGGGCCCGCCGGCCCAGCGCCAGGACGCGGGCGAGGAGCTCGTCGTAAGCGAAGGGCTTGGTCAGGTAGTCGTCGGCGCCGAGGCCGAGCCCTTCGACCCGGTCCCGTACGGTCCCGGAGGCGGTCAGCATCAGGACGCGGGTCAGCAGCCGCTCGCGCACCACGTGCCGGCAGACCTCGTCGCCGTGCAGGCCGGGCAGGTCGCGGTCGAGGACGAGGACGTCGTACTCGCCGAGGCGCAGCCGCTGCAGGGCCTCGAGGCCGTCGCCCGCCTCGTCGACGGCCAGCGCGTCGCGGCGCAGCCCGTCGGCGATCATCTCCCGGAGGAATTCCTCGTCCTCCACCACCAGAACTCGCATGCCGCCCTCTTTACCGGAATCTCGCATTTCCTCGTCATAAGCAAGATCGGAGAGGGAAGCGAAACCCGCCTCTCGTGCAGGGTCGGCCGCATGAAGCGATCCATGACCATGACCACGGCCGCGGCCCTCACCGGGCTGACCCTCTTCGTCACCGCGTGCACGGGCGGTGTCGGTTCGGACGGGAAGGACGGGAAGAAGGAGGACTCCACCGAGAACAACGCGTCGAGCGGCGGCGGCAGCGGAACCGCCAGCGGCGCCGACGCCGACAAGGCGCTCAAGACGCGCAAGTGCCTGCGCGAGCACGGCATGGACGCGCCCGACCCGGAGCCCGGCCAGGACCCGCGCGGCATGACGCTGGGCTCGGGCAGCGAGGATCCGGAGGCGCTGAAGAAGGCCTTCGACGCGTGCGGGCTGCAGGCCCCCGGGACGGGCCAGATGTCGCAGGAGCAGAAGGACAAGGCCCTGAAGTGGGCCAAGTGCATGCGGGACAACGGCGTGAACATCCCCGACCCGGAGTTCAACGGCAGCGCGATGAGCGCGACCCAGATCCCCGAGGGCCAGGAAAAGGCCTTCGAGCAGGCCCAGAAGAAGTGCGACGCCGCGTGAGGCGGCGCGGCAAGTGGCTGCTGGGCTCGCTGGCCGTCGTACTCGCCGTCTCCGGCGGGGGGTACGCGGTGACGGCCCAGCCGCGGGGGGACTCGGACGGTTCCAAGGACCGGCGCGCGGACGGGCTGCCGCAGCAGACGGCTCCGGTGACGCGCGGGGACCTCAGCTCCGGGCTCAGCGTGGAGGGCACCCTCGGCTACGCGCAGGAGCGCAAGCTCGCCGCGGGCGGCCCGGGGGTGCTGACCTGGGCCGCCGGCGCCGGCGCGGCGATCGAACGGGACGGGAAGCTGTACGAGGTCAACGGCAAGCCCGTGCGGCTGATGTACGGGAGCACGCCCGTGTACCGGCCGATGAAGACCGGGGACAAGGGCGAGGACGTCAGACAGCTCAAGCGGAACCTCCAGGCCCTCGGGTACGGGACCGGGCTCGACCCGGAGGACGGTACCTTCACGGCGGGCACGGCGACGGCGGTCAAGCGCTGGCAGAAGGCGCACAAGGCGGCGGAGACCGGCGAGGTCGGCAAGGACGACATCGCCTTCGCGGCCGGCCCGCAGCGGGTCCAGAAGAACGACACGGCGGTCGGCGACGAGCCGACGCCGGGCAAGCCGGTGCTGACCCTGACCGGAACCGAACGGATGGTCCGGTTCCAGTTGGACGTGGCCAAGGCGGGCGCGGCGAAGACCGGCGACGAGGTCACCGTGAACCTGCCGGGCGGCGGCAAGGCGACCGGGCAGATCGACTCGGTGGGCAGCACGGCGAACCCGGACGACCCGAACGGCGCCGGGGGCGGGTCCGGCGGCGGCGGTGGCGGCGGTGGCGGGAAGCCGAAGGTCGAGGTGAGCGTCTCCCTCGACAACGCCTCCGAGATCAAGGGCCCGGACCAGTCCCCGGTATCGATCCGGCTGACCGGCGAGACCCGCAAGGGCGTGCTCTCCGTACCGGTCAACGCACTCCTCGCGCTGTCCGGCGGCGGCTTCGGCGTCCAGGTCGTCGAGAACGGCGCGGTCCGTGACGTCCCGGTCGAGCTCGGCATGTTCGGGCAGGGCCGCGTCGAGGTCAAGGAGGACGCCCTCAAGGAGGGCATGCAGGTGGGGATCCCGAAGCAGTGACGACGACAGTGGCCGCCGCAGAGAACCGGCACGCGCGCGCCGTCGTGGAGCTGGCGGGCGTCACCAAGGAGTACCCGGGCGGGGTCAAGGCCCTGCGCGGGGTGGACCTCACGGTCCTGAACGGCGAGCTCCTCGCCATCGTCGGCCCGTCCGGCTCCGGGAAGTCCACCCTGCTGCACATCGTCGGCACCCTCGACCGCCCGAGCGCCGGCGCGGTCGCCATCGCCGGGCACGACATCGCGAGCCTGTCCGACCGCGCCCTGTCGGCACTGCGCTCACGCCATATCGGCTTCGTCTTCCAGTCCTTCCACCTCGTACCGGGCATCAGCGCGCAGGCGAACGTCGCCGAGGGGCTGCTGTACTCCGGACTCTCGCGCGCCGAGCGCGGCCGCCGGGCGGCGCGGGCGCTGGAGCGGGTCGGCCTCGGGGACAGGATGGAGCACCGGCCGCACGAGCTGTCGGGCGGGCAGAAGCAGCGCGTGGCGATCGCCCGCGCGGCGGCCGGCGAGCCGGACCTGCTGCTGGCCGACGAGCCGACGGGCGCACTGGACTCGGCGTCGGGGCAGTCGGTGATGGAGCTGCTGCACGAGCTGAACGCGGACGGGGCCACCATCGCCGTGATCACCCACGACCAGGAGATCGCGGCGAGCCTGCCGCGGCAGGTGCGGATCCGGGACGGGGAGATCGTGGCGGACACATGGAACACGGCGCGGGCGGAGGCGGGAACACGATGAGGGCCGCCAGGAAGCTGACCCCGTCCCGCCTCGGCCCCCGGGACGTCCTGCACGTCGGCTCGGCGGGGCTGCGGTCTCGGCCGATGCGGGTGTTCCTGTCCGCGCTCGGGATCGCGATCGGCATCGCGACGATGATCGCGGTGGTCGGGGTGTCCTCGTCCAGCCAGGCCGAGCTCCTGCGCGAGCTCGACAAGCTGGGCACGAACATGCTGGTGGCGACGCCGGGCCAGTCGATGTTCTCGGGGCAGGACACGAAGCTGCCGAAGGAGGCCCCGGGCATGATCTCCCGTATCGAGGGGGTCGAATCGGTGGGTACGACGGGCGACGTCGCGCAGTCCGTACGGCGATCGGAGAACATCCCGAAGGAGGAGACCGGCGGCATCGGCCTCAAGGCCACGAAGGACGACCTGCTGGAGGTGCTGCGCGCCCGGATGCAGAAGGGGACGTGGCTGAACGGGGCCACCGGACGCTACCCGTCGGTGGTGCTCGGGAACGTGTCGGCGGAGCGGCTGGGCATCACCGATCCGGGGCAGCAGGTGTTCATCGGCGGCCGGTACTTCACGGTCATCGGCATCCTGGACCCGGTCCCGCTGGCCCCGGAGATCGAGCGCTCGGCGCTGATCGGCTGGGAGGCGGCGGAGCAGCTGCTCGGCTTCGACGGCCACCCGACGGCGGTGTACGAGCGCTCGGCGGACGACCGCGTGGCGGCGGTCCGCAGCCTGATCGCCCCGACGGCCAACCCGCAGTCCCCGAGCACGGTCTCGGTGACGGACCCGTCGGCGGCGCTCCAGGCGAAGGCGGCCACGGAGGGCGCCTTCAGCACGCTCCTGCTGGGGCTGGGCGGGATCGCCCTGCTGGTGGGCGGCGTCGGGGTCGCGAACACCATGATCATCTCGGTCCTGGAGCGCCGCCACGAGATCGGCCTGCGCCGTTCGCTGGGCGCGACCAAGGGCCAGGTGCGCATCCAGTTCGTCACGGAGTCCCTGCTCCTGTCGGGCCTCGGCGGCCTGGCGGGCATCGCCCTCGGCGCTGCGGCCACGGCGGCCTACGCCCGGGCGGGCGACCTCCCCTGGGTGGTCCCCCTCTGGGCGGTGACGGGCGGCTTCGCCTCGACCCTGGCGATAGGCACCCTGGCAGGCCTCTACCCGGCAGTCCGCGCGGCCCGCCTGTCACCGACGCTGGCGCTGCAGGCGGGGTGAGGGGGCGGGCGCCGGGTGGCGGGGCGGTGGCGGGCGCCGGGTGGCACCATCCGGTGTCATGGCACCCGACTCCCCCGACACCACGCTCGGCTCCACGTCCGGCACCCCGTCCGGCGCCACGTCCGACACGAGCCGCTTCGAGGCGGGCCGGACAGGCCTCCTCGTGAAGGTCCCCGAGGCCGAACCAGCCGTTCGCGCATGGCGCGAACGGCTGGACCCCTCGGCCCTCGCCGGGGTCCCGGCGCACGTGACGGTGCTCTTCCCGTTCCTCGACGAGCACCTCATCGACGCCACCGTCCACGCGGCGCTCGCCGAGACCCTGGGCAGCCACCGGGCCTTCGACGTCCGGTTCGCCGAGAGCCGCCGCTTCCCGGAGGTGCTGTACCTGGCCCCCGAACCGGACACGCAGCTGAGGCTGCTCACCCGCGCCATCACCGACCGCTGGCCGCAGGCCCAGCCGTACGGGGGCCGGTTCCCGGACGTCGTCCCGCATCTGACGGTCGCACAGCGACAGGAGCCGGAAGTACTGGCCGAGATCGAAGCCGACCTGGCACGCTCGCTCCCCCTCACGACCCGCATCTCGTCGGTCGACCTGATGGTCCACGACGGAGTGGCATGGCGGGACCGGGCGTCGTTCGCACTGCGGGGATGAGGGGCGGAAAGGCCGACCGGGGCGAGGACGGGACCGGTGCACTCCGCATCGGAGAGTCCGACCGGGACGTGCGGGTGGGGGGCCGTGCACCCGGCGCCGGTAGGGCCGGCCGGGACGAGCGGACGGCGGGGCCGCGCACGCGGCGTCGGCAAGGCCGGCCGGGACGAGCGGGCGGCCACGCACCCGGCGGCGGGAAAGCCGGCGGAACGTGCGGGCGGCGGGGGCCGTGCACCCGGCGCCGGTAGGGCCAGCCGGGACGAGCGGGCGGCGGGAGCCGCGCACCCGGCACCGGCAAGGCCAGCCGGGGCTTGAAGGGCGGGGTATGTGTGAGCGGTGTCGGTGTGTGTCCGGGGGCGTCCCGGCAGTCCACTGTCCTTCCGTGTCGTGCCGGTCCCTCAAGGGCGCTCCTCCTTCGTCGTCGCGTCGCTTCGCGATGGCCTTCGGCCACCCTTGACCGACCG
>NZ_JNZY01000065.1 GCF_000717655.1 Streptomyces katrae | reverse complement strand
CCCGGTTACATTCCGAACCCGGAAGCTAAGCCTTTCAGCGCCGATGGTACTGCAGGGGGGACCCTGTGGGAGAGTAGGACGCCGCCGAACAATCATTGTAGAAAAGCCCTGTACCGGGTATCCGGTACAGGGCTTTTCTGCGTTCAGGGCCGGTGCGGCTTCCTGTAGGGTCAGGAGGCATCGTTCGTACGTTCAACAGTGGAGGCCCCCGGGTGGAGGTCCAGGAGACTCGGGTTCAGACGGACCGAATTTTCACCATTCCGAACATCCTGAGCATGGCTCGTCTCGTCGGCGTGCCCCTGTTCCTCTGGCTGATCCTGGAGAAGCACGACGGCTGGGCACTCGCCGTCCTCATGCTCAGCGGGGTCAGCGACTACCTCGACGGGAAGCTGGCGAGGCGCTGGAATCAGATCAGCAGCCTGGGCAGGCTGCTGGATCCGGCTGCGGACCGGCTGTACATCCTCTCCACGCTCTTCGGCCTGACCTATCGAGACATTCTGCCGCTGTGGCTCACCGGGGCGCTGATCGCCCGTGAGCTGATGCTGCTGGTGATGGTCTGGATCCTGCGCCGTCACGGCTATCCGCCGCCGCAGGTCAACTTCCTCGGCAAGGCCGCGACCTTCAACCTGATGTACGCCTTCCCCCTGCTGTTGCTCAGTGACGGTACGGGTTGGTTGGCCTGGATGGGGGCAGTTTTCGGATGGGCGTTCGCCGGATGGGGTACAACCCTCTACTGGTGGGCAGGAATCCTTTACGTGGTGCAAGTCCGCCGGCTCGTGAAGGCGGACGCCGCGGCCGATTGAGCTCGCTCGGCGCCCGGCTGACGCGGAAGAGTTGCGAAGTCACCGTCCGGGACGGGTGAGGTCGGCGAGAACGTCGTCTCTCAAGGAGGACTCTTCCGACATGAAGGCCGTCGTGATGGCCGGTGGCGAAGGCACTCGCCTTCGCCCCATGACCTCGAGTATGCCCAAGCCGCTCCTGCCGGTGGCCAACCGGCCGATCATGGAGCACGTGCTCAGGCTGCTCAAGCGGCATGGGCTCAGTGAGACCGTTGTGACCGTCCAGTTCTTGGCGTCACTCGTCAAGAACTACTTCGGTGACGGCGAGGAGCTCGGAATGGAGCTCACCTATGCCAACGAGGAGAAGCCACTCGGCACTGCCGGCAGCGTGAAGAACGCCGAGGAGGCCTTGAAGGACGACGCTTTCCTCGTCATTTCCGGCGATGCACTCACCGACTTCGACCTCACCGACCTCATCCGCTTCCACAAACAGAAGGGCGCACTCGTCACGGTGTGCCTGACCCGGGTGCCGAACCCGCTGGAATTCGGCATCACCATCGTGGACGAGGAAGGAAAGGTCGAGCGCTTCCTCGAAAAGCCGACATGGGGGCAGGTGTTCTCGGACACCGTCAACACCGGTATCTACGTCATGGAGCCCGAGGTCTTCAATTACGTGGACCCGGATGTTCCTGTCGACTGGTCCGGCGATGTCTTCCCGCAGCTGATGAAGGAAGGCCGGCCGATCTACGGCTATGTGGCCGAGGGCTACTGGGAGGACGTCGGCACGCACGAGAGCTACGTCAAGGCGCAGGCCGACGTGCTCGAGGGCAAGGTCCAGGTCGAGATGGACGGCTTCGAGATCTCGCCCGGCGTGTGGATCGCCGAAGGCGCCGAGGTGAGCCCCGACGCCGTGCTCCGCGGGCCGCTGTACATCGGTGACTACGCCAAGGTCGAGGCCGGCGTGGAGATCCGCGAGCACACCGTCGTCGGGTCCAACGTCGTCGTGAAGAGCGGCGCCTTCCTGCACAGGGCCGTCATCCACGACAACGTCTACATCGGGCAGCACAGCAATCTGCGCGGCTGTGTCATCGGCAAGAACACCGACATCATGCGGGCGGCCCGGATCGAGGACGGGGCCGTCATCGGTGACGAGTGTCTGGTCGGTGAGGAATCGATCATTCAGGGGAACGTGCGGGTCTACCCCTTCAAGACGATCGAGGCCGGTGCCTTCGTCAACACGTCGGTGATCTGGGAGTCCCGCGGCCAGGCGCATCTCTTCGGCACCCGCGGCGTCTCCGGGATCCTGAACGTGGAGATCACGCCCGAGCTGGTGGTCCGGCTCGCCGGCGCGTACGCGACGACCCTGAAGAAGGGGGCGACGGTCACCACCGCCCGAGACCACTCCCGTGGCGCGAGAGCGCTCAAGCGGGCCGTGATCTCGGCGCTGCAGGCCAGCGCGATCAACGTGCGCGACCTGGAGAACGTGCCGCTGCCCGTGGCGCGGCAGCAGACCGCGCGCGGCAGCGCGGGCGGGATCGTGCTGCGGACCTCTCCCGGGGTGCCCGACTCGGTCGACATCGTGTTCCTGGACGAGCGGGGAGCGGACCTCTCGCTCCAGCAGCAGCGCAAGCTGGACCGGGTGTACGCGCGGCAGGAGTACCGGAGGGCGTTCCCGGGCGAGATCGGTGACCTCCAGTTCCCGGGCAGCGTCTTCGACGCCTATACGGGCTCGCTGCTGCGCCGGGTGGACACGACCGGGATCGCCGATTCCGGGCTCAAGGTGGTCGTCGACGCCTCCAACGGCAGTGCCGGGCTGGTCCTGCCGAGCCTGCTGGGCAGGCTCGGTGTGGACGCACTGACGATCAATCCGGGGCTCGACGAGACCAGGCCGACGGAGACCGCGGAGTCCCGGCGGGCCGGGCTGGTGCGGCTCGGGGAGATCGTGGCTTCGGCGAGGGCCGCGTTCGGTGTGCGGTTCGACCCGGTGGGGGAGCGGATCTCCCTGGTGGACGAGCGCGGGCGGATCATCGAGGACGACCGGGCGCTGCTGGTGCTGCTGGACCTGGTGGCCGCGGAGAAGCGCAGCGGCAAGGTGGCGCTGCCGGTGACCACGACCCGTATCGCCGAGCAGGTGGCGGCGTACCACGGGACGCAGGTGGAGTGGACGACGACCTCGCCCGACGACCTGACGCGGGTGGGCCGCGCCGAGAACACGATCTTCGGCGGGGACGGCCGGGGCGGATACATCGTGCCGGAGTTCAGCAGCGTCTTCGACGGGTCGGCGGCGTTCGTCCAGCTGATCGGTCTGGTGGCGCGGACCCAGCTCACCCTGAGCCAGATCGATGCGCGGATACCGCGAGCCCATGTACTCAAGCGGGACGTACCGACCCCGTGGGCGGTGAAGGGGCTCGTGATGCGGCGGGTCGTGGAGGCGGCCGGGGACCGGCAGGTGGACACCACCGACGGTGTGCGGGTGGTCGAGGCCGACGGGCGGTGGGCCCTGGTGCTGCCTGACCCGGCGGAGGCGGTCACGCACCTGTGGGCCGAAGGCCCCGACGACGCGTCCGCGCAGGCGCTGCTGGACGAGTGGGCGGGCGTGGTGGACGGCGGCGGGAACTGAGGACAGCCGTACACGTCGTGGACCAGCGCAGTCCGGTGGACCGGGTGCGGAGCGCGTTGCTCCCTGTCCACCGGACGGGCGCATTCGGTGGGGGTGGCGCCGACATGCGACGATGAGCGGCATGTCGCAGCCGCCCCACCACCGGAGTTCGGCGCCGGCGCCTCCCGCGCGCCCGGACGCATCCATGTCGCTGCTGACGCACGTGATGGACCACAGTCTCGACGAGGGCTACGCGGAAGCGTCGGCCCGGCGTGAGGCGGAGGGTACGGCGGGCCTGCCCCGGACCCTCAAGGCCAAGCTGGCGCTCGCCGCCGGGCTCGTGCTCGCGGCCATGGTCGTCACGCTGGGCGCCGCCCAGGCGCGGATAGCCGCGCCGGTTCTGGCCAAGGAGCGGCAGGAGCTGATCGACCGGGTACAGCGGGCCGATGAGCACGCGGACGGCCTGGAGCGGGACATCGAGCGGCTGCGGGCGAACGTCGCGAGCCGCCAGCGCGAGGCGCTCAAGCAGCACGGTGGCGACCAGGGGCAGCTCGTGGCGCTGATGGCCGGTGCGACGGAGGTCCGCGGTCCAGGAATCAAGCTGGTCGTGGACGACGCCAAGGGCTCCTCGTCGGGCGGCGGTGGCAAGCCGCGCGAGAACGCCGGCTTCTCGGACACCGGCCGGCTCCGTGACCGGGACATGCAGAAGATCGTCAACGGGCTCTGGCAGTCGGGGGCGGAGGCCATCTCGATCAACGGGCAGCGGCTGACGGCGTTGTCGGCGATCAGGGCCGCGGGTGACGCGATACTGGTCGACAACAGGCCGCTGGTACCGCCGTACGAGGTGCTGGCGGTGGGGGACAGGAAGCGGCTCGGTACCGCGTTCCAGGACTCCGCGGACGGCCAGTACCTGCACGCGCTGCAGGAGAACTACGGGATCCGCTACACCCTGTCTCCCGCGGACGAGCTGCGGCTGCCGGCCGCGTCGAGCCTGACCGTACGTACAGCTACAGCAGAAGAGCCGAAGAAGGGTGCATCGTGATCGCGGTACTGGGCCTGGTGGCCGGAGTGGTGGTCGGACTTCTGGTCCGCCCCGAAGTGCCGGCCGTCGTCGAGCCTTATCTGCCGATCGCCGTGGTGGCGGCGCTGGACGCGGTGTTCGGGGGCCTGCGCGCGATGCTGGACGGCATTTTCGTGGACAAGGTCTTCGTGGTGTCGTTCCTGTCGAACGTCGTCGTGGCGGCGCTGATCGTCTTCCTCGGTGACAAGCTGGGCGTCGGCTCGCAGCTGTCGACCGGTGTGGTCGTGGTCCTGGGCATCCGCATCTTCTCCAACGCCGCGGCCATCCGCCGGCACGTGTTCCGGGCGTGAGGCCGATGAGTACGAACGACAGTCAGCCCGAGGAGCCGATGGGCTCGGAGCTGCCGCCGCAGGACCGGCAGGAGCAGGACGTGCCGCGGGAGGCGGAGCCCGCCCAGCCGGCTCCCGCTGAATCCGCCGAATCCGCCGAAAGCGCCGCAGACGCGGCACCGGCCGCCGCCAAGGCCGTCGCGCCCGCGCAGACCGGTCGGCAGCGGCTGGCGGAGGGGCTGTGGCCGCCGCGGGTGAGCCGGGCCCAACTGATCGTCGCGCTGCTGCTGTTCGTCCTCGGGCTGGGCCTGGCCATCCAGGTGCGGTCGAACAGCGACTCCAGCGCGCTGCGCGGGGCCCGTCAGGAGGACCTCGTACGGATCCTCGACGAGCTCGACGGGCGGACCAAGCGCCTGGAGGACGAGAAGCAGCAGCTGGAGGACCAGCGCAAGGAGTTGGAGAGCAGTTCCAACCAGGCCGAGGAGGCCCGGCGGCAGACGATCGAGAAGGAACGCCAACTCGGGATCCTGGCCGGTACGGTGGCAGCGCAGGGTCCGGGCATCACGCTGAAGATCACCGACCCCAAGGGCCAGGTGCAGTCGGACCAGCTGCTGGACACCCTCCAGGAGCTGCGGGCGGCCGGGGCCGAGGCGATCCAGGTCAACGGGGTGCGCATGGTGGCGGGCTCGTTCTTCTCGGACGAGGGCGGCGGGATCGGGATCGACGGTAAGAAGATCACACAGCCTTATGAGTTCAAGGTGATCGGCAAGGCACAGGATCTGGAGCCTGCTCTGAACATTCCCGGCGGTGTCGTGCAGACGCTGGAGAAGGAACAGGCCACCGTCGCCGTCACACGGTCGGCGAAGATCGTTGTGGATGCCTTGCGGGCTGCGAAGCAGCCTGACTACGCTCGGTCGTCATCGTCGTGATGCGGGACGGGGAGCGGACGGGCTCACGCGGGCTGATGCCTGCGGGGGGTCGGCGCACTGAAGTCGTGGTGCGTGGTGGAAACTGTCTGGTGGTTACGGACGTTGTGAGAATGTCCGGGTCGGCAGGTGTGTGCATTCGGAGTTCGTCCTGCCCCACGGGCGGGTCTGTTTCGTTCAAGGGGAATCGCCCGTGAAGTTGTTTGAGAAGTTGTTCGGAAAGAAGAACCGCGAGGACGGTGCAGCGAAGCACCGCGCGGGGCAGGGGGAGGTGGAAGGGCAGGGCGACCGGCCGCTCTTCCGTGACGAGGTCGCCGGCGCCGGTGATGTTTCGGGCGCGCCGGGCGCGTCGTCTGTTGACCCTGCGGGTTCCGGACGCATAGGTTTCGGTGAACCATCAACCTCAAGTTCGGGTGGAGGGTTTGCCCCCGACCCGTATGCCACCAATGCCTCCGCGGGGCAGCCGCGGCGCGAGGAGCCGTCCATGTCGGCCGAGCAGGTTTGCAGCAGGTGCGGACACCGTAGCGATGCGGCCAGCCGGTTCTGCTCCAACTGCGGCGCGCCGCTGCGGGCGGGTCTGACGCCGGAGCGTGCCTCGGAGACCACGTCCACCATCTCGATCTCGGGCCTCGAGGCCTACGAGGCCGAGGTGTCGGGACAACAGCACGTGTCGTCCTCGCTGTCCCCCGAGGCCCAGGCCGCGGTGGAAGCTCTGCCTCCGGGTTCCGCCCTGCTGATCGTGCGGCGCGGCCCCAACTCCGGCAGCCGCTTCCTGCTGGACGGTGAGCTGACCACGGCGGGCCGGCACCCGCAGAGCGACATCTTCCTGGACGACGTCACGGTCTCCCGGCGGCATGTCGAGTTCCGCAGGAGCCAGGAGGGCGGCTTCACCGTCGCCGACGTGGGCAGCCTCAACGGCACGTACGTCAACCGTGAGCCGATCGACTCGGTCGCCCTGCACAACGGCGACGAGGTGCAGATCGGCAAGTACCGGCTGGTCTTCTACGCGAGCCTGCGGGGCGTCTGACGCCCCCTGGGCTCCGCCTGGGGGGACCCCCACCCCGGACTCGGCCCGGGGATCCCCAGAGGGAAGGTCCCATGCTGCGTACCTCGACCGGCGGTGCCCCGAAGAGCGGCACCGCCGGCACCGTCGGCTCGGCCGGGCGGCTGGTGAGCATCGGCACGGTGCTCACCATGCTGCGCGACGAGTTCCCCGAAGTCACGATCTCGAAGATTCGTTTCCTGGAGGCGGAGGGGCTCGTCGAGCCCAGGCGCACACCTTCCGGATACCGCAAGTTCAGCACGGAGGACGTCGAGCGGCTGGCCCGCATCCTGCGGCTGCAGCGGGACCACTACCTGCCGTTGAAGGTCATCCGCGAACAGCTGGACGCGCTCGCCCGCGGCGAGCAGATCCGCATCCCGTCGCCCACCGCGCACGGGGATTCCGTCGATCCGGCCAGCCCTTCCGCCGTCTACGGCGAGGTCGGCCGGGAGCGGCCCACCGCGGCCCGGGTGGGCCGTGCCGAGCTGATGGCCGCGGCCGAGGCGGACGAGGCGCAGCTCGCCGAATGGGAGTCGTACGGGCTGATCGGCGAGGCTCCGGGCGGCGGATTCGACGCCGAGGCGGTCACGGTGGCCCGCCTGGTGGCGGATCTGGGCCGGTTCGGCCTGGAGCCCCGGCACCTGCGGGCGATGAAGGCCGCCGCCGACCGGGAGGCGGGGCTGGTGGAGCAGGTCGTTGCACCCCTGCGACGGCACCGCAACCCGCAGACCAGGGCGCATGCCGAGGCCACCATGAAAGAGCTCGCGGGGCTCTCCGTCAGGCTCCATGAGGCCTTGGTGCAGACGGCTCTCGGGGTCCGTCTGCACTGACCCCGGGGATCTTCGAGGGGGGCCCGACTACCCAAACCTGCCGGGCAGGTCCTAGGGTTGCTGTGTGAACGAGCTCGACGTTGTGGGTGTCCGGGTGGAAATGCCCTCGAACCAACCGATCGTGCTCCTGCGTGAAGTGGGAGGCGACCGGTACCTCCCCATCTGGATCGGACCAGGGGAGGCGACCGCCATTGCCTTCGCGCAGCAGGGCATGGCCCCTGCCCGGCCGCTGACGCACGACCTGTTCAAGGACGTGCTGGAGGCGGTCGGTGAGGAGCTCACCGAGGTCCGGATCACGGATCTGCGGGAGGGCGTCTTCTACGCGGAGCTCGTCTTCGCCAGCGGGGTCGAGGTGAGCGCGCGGCCCTCCGACGCCATAGCGCTGGCCCTGCGTACGGGGACGCCGATCTACGGCAGCGACGGTGTGCTGGACGACGCCGGAATCGCCATTCCGGACGAGCAGGAGGACGAGGTGGAGAAGTTCCGCGAGTTCCTCGACCAGATCTCTCCGGAGGACTTCGGCACCGGGCCGCAGTGATCCGTCGGCCGCGCCGACCACGGGGAGTGACAGCCCATTCGATTAGCCTTTCCCCGATACGGGGCACGGGAAACCACTCTCAGGGTGATTATCACTCGGCGTGCCGAGTGTGGCGATCGTTGACGCACCCCTGGTGACTGCCTACCTTCGAGGGGGCAGGTCAAGGACGGAGGGTCGGCGTGAGAGTCACGGGCGACGGTACGACCGGGGGCATCCCCGTGCGGAGTGACGGTGGGCCGTACCCGCTCCACGGCAGCGCGGCAGGTTCCGCGCGCCGTCAGCCGGAGGCGGCGACGGTCGCGGCGGCCGGCGCGGACCCGGCACCCGAACAGGTCGGCTACCGGGGTCCGACGGCGTGCGCCGCGGCGGGCATCACGTACCGGCAGCTCGACTACTGGGCGCGGACCGGGCTGGTGGAGCCCACGGTGCGCCCCGCGTACGGTTCGGGCACGCAGCGCCTGTACAGCTTCCGGGACGTCGTCGTCCTCAAGATCGTCAAGCGCTTCCTGGACACCGGTGTGGCGCTGCAGAACATCCGGACCGCCGTCCAGCACCTGCGGGACCGCGGTTTCGCGGACCTCGAGCGCATGACGCTGATGAGCGACGGCGCCACCGTGTACGAGTGCACCTCGCCGGACCAGGTGGTGAGCCTGCTCCAGGGCGGGCAGGGCATCTTCGGCATCGCCGTCGGCGTGGTCTGGCGCGACGTCGAGAACGCGCTGTCGCAACTGCACGGCGAGCGGGTCGACACCGGCGAGACGGTGGTCGGCCACAATCCGACGGACGAGCTGGCCGCACGGCGCAACCGGGCCGGTTGAGAGCGGTCCCGGGCCCGGCCGCGCAGGCGCCGGGCCCGGCCCGGACCGGTTGTCAGTGGCGTAGGGCAGCATCGGGGCTGTGAGAGCCGCGCCGACCATCCTGCATCTGGACATGGACGCCTTCTACGCATCCGTGGAGCAGGCATCGAAGCCGAGCCTGCGCGGCAAGGCCGTGATCGTCGGCGGGCTCGGGCCGCGCGGGGTGGTCGCCACCGCCTCCTACGAGGCCCGCCGCTTCGGGGTGCACTCGGCGATGCCGATGGCCCAGGCGCGGCGGCTCTGCCCCAACGGCGCCTACCTGATCCCGCGCTTCAGCCTGTACCGGGCGGTCAGCGACGTCGTCATGGCGCTGCTGCGGCAGCTGTCGCCGCTCGTGGAACCGCTCAGCCTCGACGAGGCCTTCGTGGACCTGGAGGCGGGCGGAACCGCCTTCGACGCGGAATCCGCCCTGGAGACGGGTCAGCGGCTGCGGGGGGACATCCTGGCGGCGACCGGGCTCAGTGCCTCGGTGGGGCTGGCGGGGTCGAAGATGCTGGCGAAGGTGGCCTCGGAGGAGGCCAAGCCGGACGGGCTGCTGCTGATCGAGCCGGGGACGGAGCGAGCCCTGCTCGCGCCGATGTCGGTACGGACCCTGCCGGGGGTGGGGCCGGCGACCGGCGAACACCTGCGGCGGGCCGGGATCACCACCGTGGGGGAGCTGGCGGAGGCCGGTGAGGACGAGCTGGTCCGGATGGTCGGGCGTGCGCACGGGGTCGGGCTGTACCGGATGGCGCTGGGGCTGGACGACCGGGCGGTGGTCGCCGAGCGCGACGCGAAGTCCGTGTCGGTCGAGGACACCTTCGACGTGGACCTGCACGACCGGGTGCGGATCCGGAACGAGGTGCAGAGGCTCGCCGACCGGTGCGTGCACCGGCTGCGGGACTCGGGGCACTCCGGGCGCACGATCGTGCTGAAGGTGCGGCGGTACGACTTCTCGACCCTGACGCGCTCCGAGACGCTACGGGGGCCCACCGACGACCCCGCGGTGGTGCGGGAGGCCGCGGCGCGGCTCCTGGAGGCGGTGGACACCACGGGCGGGGTGCGGCTGCTGGGCGTTGGCGTGACCGGGCTGGCGGACTACACCCAGGAGGACCTGTTCGCGCAGTCCATGGCCGCGGAGGCGGCTGCCGAGGCCGCTGCGGAGGCTGCCTCGGGCGGCGCGGAGGGGAGCCCGGCAGCCGAGCAGGACGGGGCTGCGGAGGCCGGAGGGACGGGAGGGGCAGACGGGTCCGGTGGCCCGGCAGCGCCGACGGGGCCCACAGCGCCTGGTGGGCCCGCAGAGGCCCCTGAGGGTACGGGGCCGGCCGGGGGGGCCGAGCCTGCCCGGGAACGCCGCTGGTCGGCCGGGAGCGACGTACGGCACGCCGTGTACGGGCCCGGGTGGGTGCAGGGCAGCGGGGTCGGGAGGGTGACCGTGCGGTTCGAGCGGCCCGGATCGCCACCGGGCCGGGTGCGCACCTTCCGGGTGGACGACCCCGAGCTGGAGCCGTCCGATCCGCTGCCCCTCGTGGGTGACCCGGCGGTGGGGGAAGCCGTACCGGAGGAGGGCTAGGGGGTGTCGTCGCCGTTCGCCAGGCGGCCGAAGTCGCGCTGGATGTCCGACGGGAGGGAGACGTCCAGTCCGTAGTGGTGGTAGAGCTGCAGCTCCTGTTCGGGGGAGAGGTGGCGGCCGACGCCGAAGTCCGGGGCGTCCTTGATGAGGGAGCGCTCGAAGGGGACCCGCAGGGTGTCGTCGACCACCTCGCTCGGTTCCAGCGGGACGAACGCGTCCCGGCTGAACAGGCCCGTCCGTACGGCGGCCCACTCGGGCACGCCTGTGGCATCGTCGAGGTAGACCTCGTCGACGGTGCCGATCTTGGTTCCGTTGCGGTCGAACGCCTTGCGGCCGATCAGGCTGCGCGGATCGATGTCGGTCTGCACGGTCCCTCCATATGGTCGCAACTCCTCCGTAACGACTACAAAAGTGCATTTCCGGAGTGGGGGCCACTCGAGGGAGGTCCCGGAACCTCGCTGGTAGGCTGGGTGACGGCTGTTGACCCTGTGCGGGAGAGTCCTCCGAGTGAGCATGACGGAGGCGCCGAAGGAGCAAATCCTCCCCGGAATCTCTCAGGCATACGTACCGCACGTGACGAGGCCACTCTGGAAAGCAGGGGCAGGTACCGGGTGCGCAGCGCCGGTTCCTCTCCTCACCGACGGTGAAAGCCGGAATCCGCGGGCCATCCCCGCGACTCCGGCGAAGCTCTCAGGTTGAGATGACAGAGGGGGAGGCCGTCCGGGTGCCCGCGCCGTGGTGCCCCTCGCAGGTCGTACGACCCAGGAGGCCTCCGTACATGACCGCCAACCGCATTCCGCTCTCCCAGCTGGAGCGAGGCATCCCCTTCGAGCAGCGCCACATCGGCCCGGATGCCGAGGCGCAGGCGAAGATGCTCGCCCACGTGGGCTACGGCTCGCTGGACGAACTGACCGCCGCCGCGGTACCGGATGTGATCAAGAGCGCCGAGGCGCTGGACCTGCCCGAGGCGCTGACCGAGGCCGAGGTGCTGGCCGAGCTGCGTTCGCTCGCCGACCGCAACCAGGTCCTGACGCCGATGATCGGCCTCGGCTACTACGGGACCTTCACGCCGCCGGTGATCCTGCGCAACGTCATGGAGAACCCGGCCTGGTACACGGCGTACACGCCCTATCAGCCCGAGATCTCCCAGGGCCGCCTCGAGGCGCTCCTCAACTTCCAGACCGTCGTCGCCGACCTCACCGGCCTGCCGACCTCCGGCGCGTCCCTGCTCGACGAGGGCACCGCGGCCGCCGAGGCCATGACGCTGGCCCGCCGCGTGGGCAAGTCCAAGGGGAACGTCTTCCTCGTCGACGCCGACGCGCTGCCGCAGACCATCGCCGTGATCGAGACCCGCGCCGAGCCGATCGGCATCGAGGTCGTCGTCGCCGACCTGTCCGAGGGCATCCCGGCCGAGGTCGCCGAGCGCGGCGTCTACGGCGTGCTCCTCCAGTACCCGGGCGCCTCCGGTGCCGTACGGGACATCAAGCCGGTCATCGACCAGGCGCACGGGCTCGGAGCGATCGTCGCCGTCGCCGCCGACCTGCTCGCCCTGACCCTGCTGACCTCGCCGGGCGCGCTCGGCGCGGACATCGCCGTCGGCACCACCCAGCGCTTCGGCGTCCCGATGGGCTTCGGCGGCCCGCACGCCGGCTACATGGCCGTCCAGGACAAGCACGCCCGCTCGCTGCCGGGCCGCCTCGTGGGCGTCTCCGTGGACGCGGACGGCAACAAGGCCTACCGCCTGGCGCTGCAGACCCGTGAGCAGCACATCCGCCGGGAGAAGGCCACCAGCAACATCTGCACCGCGCAGGTGCTGCTCGCCGTCATGGCCGGCATGTACGCCGTCTACCACGGCCCGGACGGCCTGCGGACGATCGCCCGCCGTACGCACCGCTACGCGGCCCTCATCGCGGCCGGTCTGACGGCCGGCGGGGTCGAGCTCGTGCACGGCTCGTACTTCGACACCCTGACCGCCCGGGTGCCCGGCAAGGCCGCCGAGGTCGTCGCCGCGGCCCGTGAGGGCGGCGTCAACCTGTTCCAGGTCGACGCCGACCACGTCTCCCTCTCCTGCGACGAGACGACCCTGCGGGCCGGCGTCGAGGCCGTCTGGGCCGCCTTCGGCGTGAGCGCCGACATCGAGGCCCTCGACGAGACCACCGCCGACGCCCTGCCCGAGGGCCTGCTGCGCTCGGACGACTACCTGGCGCACCCGGTCTTCCACCAGCACCGCAGCGAGACCGCGATGCTGCGCTACCTGCGCAAGCTGGCGGACAAGGACTACGCACTGGACCGGGGCATGATCCCGCTGGGCTCCTGCACCATGAAGCTCAACGCGACCACCGAGATGGAGTCGGTCACCTGGCCGGAATTCGGCCAGGTGCACCCGTTCGCCCCGGTCGAGCAGGCCGAGGGGTACCTCACGCTCATCTCCGAGCTGGAGGAACGTCTCTGCGAGGTCACCGGCTACGACAAGGTCTCCATCCAGCCGAACGCCGGCTCCCAGGGTGAGCTCGCCGGCCTGCTGGCCGTCCGGGCCTACCACCGGGCGAACGGCGACGAGCAGCGCACCGTCTGCCTCATCCCGTCCTCTGCGCACGGCACCAACGCCGCCAGCGCCGTGATGGCCGGAATGAAGGTCGTCGTCGTCAAGACCGCCGACGACGGCGAGGTGGACGCGGACGACCTGCGCGCCAAGATCGAGCAGTACCGCGACGAGCTGGCGGTGCTGATGATCACGTACCCCTCGACGCACGGTGTGTTCGAGGAGCACGTCGCCGACATTTGCGCCCAGGTGCACGACGCCGGCGGCCAGGTCTACGTGGACGGCGCCAACCTCAACGCCCTGGTGGGCCTGGCCAAGCCGGGTCACTTCGGCGGCGACGTCTCGCACCTGAACCTGCACAAGACCTTCTGCATCCCGCACGGCGGCGGCGGTCCGGGCGTCGGCCCGGTCGGTGTCCGGGCGCACCTGGCCCCGTACCTGCCGAACCACCCGCTCCAGCCGACCGCGGGCCCGGAGACGGGCGTCGGCCCGATCTCGGCGGCGCCGTGGGGCTCGGCCGGCATCCTGCCGATCTCGTGGTCGTACGTGCGCCTCATGGGCGGCGAGGGCCTCAAGCGCGCCACCCAGGTGGCGGTGCTCGGCGCCAACTACATCGCCAAGCGCCTGGAGCCGCACTACCCGGTGCTCTACACCGGCCCGGGCAACCTGGTCGCGCACGAGTGCATCATCGACCTGCGCCCGCTGTCGAAGGCGACGGGCGTCAGCGTGGACGACATCGCCAAGCGTCTGATCGACTACGGCTTCCACGCGCCGACCATGTCCTTCCCGGTGGCCGGCACGCTGATGATCGAGCCGACGGAGTCCGAGGACCTCGCCGAGATCGACCGCTTCTGCGACGCGATGATCGCCATCCGCGCCGAGATCGAGCGGGTCGCGGGCGGCGAGTGGCCGGTGGACGACAACCCGCTGGCCAACTCCCCGCACACGGCGGCGGCGCTGGGCGGCGAGTGGAACCACCCGTACAGCCGTGACGAGGCCGTCTTCCCGGGCGGGGTCACGGCGGCGGAGAAGTACTGGCCGCCGGTACGGCGCATCGACGGTGCCTTCGGCGACCGCAACCTGGTGTGCTCCTGCCCGCCGCTGGACGAGTACGACAACTGAGCCGTACGGCACTACGACACCGTGTCCGTCCGGTGACATGACATATCCGTATGACATGACGGCATGACGAAGGGGCCGGTCCGGGAGAATCATTCCCGGGCCGGCCCCTCTGTGTTCTGTTCCGTTCCGTTCATTCCGTGCTGTCGTCGGACTAGGCCGCTTTCATCACCTGCGCCGCCGCCAGCGGGCGGTGCGGGGCGATGATCTGACCGTCCGGCAGCAGCTCACCGGTGTCCTCGAAGAGCAGGACGCCGTTGCACAGCAGGCTCCAGCCCTGTTCCGGGTGGTTGGCCACGGGCTTGGCGGCCTCCCGGTCGGCGGAGTCTGCTGACGGGCACGCTGGCTGGTGCTGGCACATGGATGCGTTCTTTCGCTGCGATGTGGTCTGTGTGCTGCGGCTCGATGCGTTGTTCATGGCCGCCCCCCGTATCAACGTCTTGGCTTGGTCAGGGTCCCAGTGTTCCCCTCCGGACTTGAGTCCGCAGGGATTTCCCGGCAGCTGTCCTCATAGATTGATGACGCATCACTCGTGCGGGCGGTTCAGCTCAACTCCCCTGTCATTTCGGGTGGTTCGCAGGTGACCCGAGTGGGCTAGACCGAATGGGTCGGATGGGTCACCAGCCCCGAACGGGCCAGCTCAGGCGGCCGGCGCGGCCAGTGACGGCGGGAGCGGCGGACTCGGCGGAGCGAGCCGGTGGGTCAGCACGGGCAGCAGCTCGGACACCGGATGCGGCCGGTACGCCGCGATGCCGGGCGGGGCCGGTGCCAGCGGAACCAGCAGATCGGCGGCGGCCGGCAGCCCCGCGGAGGCGTCGGCGCCGACCGCGCCGTGCAGCCACAGCGTCAGCATGTACAGCTCCGGTACGGAGAGCAGGCGGGGCTGATAGCTCTTGCCGAGGGATTCCGCCTGGCGCAGCGCGCGTTCGGTGGCCGCGACGTAGGGGCCCTCGAAGAAATGGGAGAAGGCCCAGCCGTCCGGCGTCAGCCGGGTGTCCGCGGCGGCGACGTAGCGGTCGCCGCTGCGGATCAGGAACCGCCACGCGGTCAGCCGGGTGCGGGGCGGACGGCCCCCCGCAGCCAGCTCCGAGATGTTCAACCGGTCGAGGACGTGGACCGGAAGCGGCAGTTCGGCGGTCATCGGACCCTGCAGCGCGCGCAGGGCCGGAGTGTGCGCCTCGTGGACGGCGGTGGGGGAACCGAGTGCCGCGAGGACGCTGCGCAGGGCGGGCGCGGGAGCCGGAGGGACATGCAGCGGCATGGTGGGTCGCCTCTCACTTGGGAGACCTGTGGATCGGGGCAGGTGCGGACGGCGCTGTCGCATTCTGGGGCCAGAGGGGGGCTGAGGGGCAATGGCCGCGCGCCAACTCTCTGCCTCGTTTGCGGAGTTTATACGACATGTGTTCACGCAGTGTTTCGGCTAGCTGTCCCGCCTATTGCCGACAAGGCGCTTACCGGTCCCGCTGACATGGCATTCATGCCGGTTGCGCGCGAACATGTCGCGCTGACCTCGGAGGTTACCGGACGGGGGCTCGGCTGGAAAGCGCCCATTATGTGGAACCGGCAAAGCGCATGCGGAATTTGCATACGGAGCCTTGCCAAGTGAATGTGCCATAGCGCCCTTCGGCCAAACCGGCGCGCGCTCCCCGCCACGCACGCCCCCTCGGCGTTATCGATCACGCCGCCGGGGCATCATCGACCGTACACGCGCGCCTGGGTGGCACAGGCCAGGCCCACTCGAGGAGGGACGCTTCGATGGGGGAGAAGGTCGTGGCGGGCGGATTCGACCTGTCCGATCGGCAGAGGTATCGGAGGAAGCTTCACGAGTGCCTGGAGGGGCTGGAGCGGCTTCTGGCGGAGAAGAGGTTCGATCGGCCCAAGAACATGATGGGGCTGGAGATCGAGCTGAATCTGGCGGGTGCCGACGGGTTGCCGAGAATGGTGAATGCCCAGGTTCTGGAGCGGATAGCGAGCCAGGATTTCCAGACCGAACTCGGAATGTTCAACCTGGAGGTGAACGTCCTTCCGCACCGGCTCGGCGGCCGGGTATTCGACCAGCTCGCCGAGGAACTGAGTGCGGGTCTCGGCTATGCCCACCGGCAGGCCGCGGAGATCGACGCCGGGGTGGTGATGATCGGCATCCTGCCGACGATCACCCGCGCCGACCTGGTCACCGCGAACCTTTCGGCGGTGGACCGCTACTCGTTGTTGAACGAGCAGATCCTGATGATGCGCGGCGAGGACTTCATGCTCGACATCGACGGGGTCGAGCGGCTCACGTGGAGCACCGGGTCGATAGTCCCGGAGGCCGCCTGCACCTCCGTACAGCTGCACCTGCAGGTGACGCCGGCCCGGTTCGCCGACGTATGGAACGCGGCGCAGGCGGTGACCGCCGTACAGATCGCCGTCGGCGCCAATTCCCCGTTCCTGTTCGGGCGTGAGCTGTGGCGGGAGTCGCGGCCGCCGCTGTTCACGCAGGCCACCGACACCCGGCCGCCGGAGCTCCAGGCCCAGGGGGTGCGGCCGCGGACCTGGTTCGGGGAGCGGTGGGTGGAGTCGGCGTACGAGCTCTTCGCGGAGAACGTCCGCTACTTCCCGGCCCTGCTGCCCATCTGCGACGAGGAGGAGCCGCTGCGCGTGCTCGGCGAGGGTGGGGTGCCGAGCCTGCAGGAGCTGGTCCTGCACAACGGCACGGTCTACCGGTGGAACCGGCCCGTCTACGGGGTCGCCGACGGGATGCCGCACCTGCGGGTGGAGAACCGGGTGCTGCCGGCCGGGCCGACGGTCGCGGACGTCGTGGCGAACGCCGCCTTCTACTACGGGCTCGTCCGCACGCTCGCCGACGAGCAGCGGCCGGTGTGGACCCGGCTGCCCTTCGCCGAGGCGGAGGCCAACTTCGACGCGGCCTGCCGGTACGGGATCGACGCGCGGCTGCGCTGGCCGCGCCGGGGCCGGGGCGGAGGCCTGGCCAGTGTCTCTGCCGTACGGCTGGTCCTGGACGAGCTGCTGCCGATGGCGGCGGCCGGTCTGGACGCCTGGGGCATCGAGCCCGCCGACCGCGACCACTACCTCGGCATCATCGAGGAGCGCTGCCAGCGGCGGGTCAACGGGGCGACCTGGCAGGTGGACACCTACCACCGGGCTCTCGCATCCGGGATGGACCGGGACGCGGCGCTGGCCGCGATCACACGGCGCTACAGCGAGCTGATGCACAAGGGCGATCCCGTACACACCTGGCCGGTCGGGCTGGTGGACGAGGAGGTGAGCGCTCCGGTGCCGGTCCGGCGCTGAACCGGCCGCTCCGGGTCCTGTGATCCCGTTCCCCGGCCGAAGAGGCAGTATGGGGGCACGAAGCGGAACGGCGGGACGGGAGTCGCACGTGCGGTTGGAGCCGGAGCCGGTGGTCAAGGCGGTGCCCGAGGGCGAGCGCGGGATGCTGCGCACCGAGACGCTGCTCGTGCTGGCCCTGTCGCTGGGGGCGAGCGCCTTCTCCTCGCTGATCAGCTTCATCGGCTCGCTGACCAAGCCGGGCGGCCTCAAGGACCAGGCCGCCACACTCAACGGCTCGTACGCCCCCGGCCGGCCCTGGCTGGACCTGGCGTGGCAGCTGTTCGGCATCGGCACCGCGCTGGTGCCGGTGCTGCTGGTCGCCCACCTGCTGACCCGGGAGGGCGCGCCGGGGCTGCGCGTGCTGGGCTTCGACCGCACCCGGCCCGGCTGGGACCTGGGGCGCGGGGCCCTGGTCGCGGCCGGGATCGGCAGCGCGGGGCTGGCCTTCTACCTGGCGGCGCGGACGAGCGGTTTCAACCTCACGGTGGTGCCGGAGGCGCTGCCGGACGTGTGGTGGAAGTTCCCCGTGCTGATCCTCTCCGCGGTGCAGAACGCCGTGGTGGAGGAGGTCATCGTGCTGGCCTACCTGCTGCGCCGGCTCGACCAGCTGGGCTGGTCGCCGACGGCCGCGCTGCTGGCCAGCGCGGTGCTGCGCGGCTCGTACCACCTGTACCAGGGCATCGGCGGCTTCCTGGGCAACATGGTGATGGGCGTCGTCTTCGTCCTGGCCTACCGGCGCTGGGGCCGGGTGGCTCCGCTCGTCGTCGCGCATGCACTGCTCGACATCGTGGCCTTCGGCGGATACGCGCTGCTCGCGGGCAAGGTGGGCTGGCTGCCGACGCCGTAGGCGACACCCCCTAGGGGCGGGCGAGGAGTTCGCCGTCGACGACCGTGACCGCGTGGCCGGTCAGGAGCGTACGGTCGCCCGCCAGGCGGACCCGGACGAGCCCGGTGCGCGCGCCGCCCTGGAGGCCGACGAGCGAGGTGCGGCCCAGGCGGGCGGCCCAGAACGGGGCGAGCGCGGTGTGGGCGCTGCCGGTGACCGGGTCCTCGTCGATCCCGAAGGCCGGGAAGAAGCCGCGGGAGACGAAGTCGTACCCGCGGGACGGGTCCTCGGCGGCCGCGGTGACGATCATCCCGCGGCGGGAGTAGCCGCGCAGGGCTGCGATGTCGGGGATGAGCTCGCGTACGGCCCGCTCGTCCGCCAGCTCGACGACCAGGTCGCCGATGTGCTCGGACGTGTCGTGGACGGACCGGATCTCGGCGCCCAGCGCGCTCCGTACGGCGGGGTCCGCGTCCACGGGGGTCAGTGAGGACGTCGGGAAGTCCATCGTGATCGTGCCGTCCTCGGCGGTCTGTGCCGTGAGGATGCCGCACCGGGCGGAGAACCGGATCAGCCCCGTGGCCAGGCCGCTCGTCGCGATCACGTGCGCGGTGGCGAGCGTGGCGTGGCCGCACATGTCGACTTCCGCGGACGGGGTGAACCAGCGCAGGGCCCAGTCGGCGTCCCCGCCGGGCGGCAGCGGGCGGGCGTACGCGGTCTCGGAGAGGTTGACCTCGGCGGCGACCTGCTGGAGCCAGGCGTCCGGGGGGAACTCGCCGTCGAGGAGCAGGACCCCGGCGGGGTTGCCGCGGAAGGGGCGGTCGGTGAAGGCATCGACGATTCGCAGGCGCATGGAGCGACCGTAGGGCCGGTTCTTGATCGTCGGCAAAGGCCAATTCGCGATGACTGGCCCCGTCTCGGCCGAAGCGGACGCCGTCGCCGGCCGGCCCCGTGCGGTCACCCGCAGCGCGGCTTGCTCCCCCTCCTGCCCGCACCGCAGACCGGGCGGCCGGCCGTGCGACGCGGCGGTGATCTTCCTCGGTCGTCCGCCCTGCGTGGGTCATGCAGAACTCCCGCGACGACCACCTGCCCGTCGTCGACGGCGTGATCACGGTGCCGGCCGGGGGAGGCGGGGGGGGGG
>NZ_JNZY01000064.1 GCF_000717655.1 Streptomyces katrae | reverse complement strand
GTCTTCTCACCCGCCGCGAACCGCATCCCGGCCTGAAACCGGATCCCCTCACGAAACGCCCGACGCTCAGCCGTCAGGCCCCCACCCTCTGGATACCTCACCTCACCGGCATACCGCAGGGATCATGAACCGTCACTACCCGACGACAACGCGAAATCCTCAGTAGTGACCCGGCCCCACGCCTGTCGTACTTCTTCTGCCCCATGCGTCGGCATTTCGCTCATGCCCGATCTCCAACGGACGAGACACACCCACCCGCGTTGCCGGCTCCGAGGAACGGCGGAACGGGCTTCCAGGGCATGCCGTCTATCGGATAAAGAGGCGACCGCTGATCATCCATGGACAGACCGTACTTGGGACCACTGACGTCGCGCCTCTCGGATCTCCAGCTGCTCTGGTCCACCCACTGCCTGCGTGGGACGGCCTTGGGCAAGGCAATGGACGTCGCACACGGCGGCTTTGTTCACGAGAACCGAGAACTGACCCCACAGGTTCACCACTTCGGGAGGCGCTGGAGTGGTCCTGGATTCGAACAGCCTCTGTGCGGAGATGAGCTGATCTCCCTCTCTGACGGACTACTTCGCGTCATGTGACTGTTGATCCTGCCGATCGGAACCGGGGAACGTGGCCGAGCCCGCCGCACACGCCTCTTGCGGTAGTTCCCGGATGGAGGGCCGCGGCGCCCCGCGAGCCGGGGGCGGCACCTCGAAGGCGTAACAGCCTGCCACCGACCGCTCATACACGAAGATGAAGGTCCGTGGCGGTCCCTGACCGAGCACTTCCGCGACCACGGTGACGGCCTCGCCCTGCCGCGTCACACCCACGAAGCCCTTGGCGGACTTCGACGGAGGGAAGACCTGAGCGATCTCCGTATCGGGAAGGCTGCCGTCGGCCGCTGCCTCGCCCAGCCGGCCGCGGAGCACTTCGACGTTCTCCCGCAGGTCCTTGCGCGCCTGGGCCTCATCACGCGCCGGCTCTGTCTCCAGCCAGATCCACCCGCCGACGACGACCACGAGCAGTAGTCCCAGAAGGGTCAGGCATCCGTTGAGAAGGCAGCCGCCCGGCGTACCCGTCCGAACCTGTGATCGTCTCGCCATAGACACAGCGTGTACCGCAGGTACACGACAGGCCAATGCACTGCCCCAAGTCGTGACCGAAGTGCATCATCACCAGCGAAGCACCTCGCGGCACCCCACATCGCCGCGTCTCATCGGCACGCCCTTCGAACGCTCCCGGACTCACCGCCCTCCCGAAGTGGTGAACACGTGCTGTCGGTTCTCGTGAACAAAGCCACTCCTCGGTGTCGGGAGCATGGGCGCGTGGCGGTCGGCGCGCGGCGAAGCGGCGGCCGCACCCGAACGCCGGCACCGCCGAGCGGGCGGCACGCATCCCATCCTCACCGGACATACCCGCAGACCACCCGCCCCGACCGGAACCGGTCTATTACCCGGACTTCCCCAAGCACCGCCGAGGGCCCGTAGTCGGCGCGGTCAGCCGGCGCATGGAACCCGCGAACTCCCCGGCCGCCAGCGCGGGTCATCGAGCCGGAACCCGGGGCGTACCGCCTCCGCCGACGGTCACCACCACCGAGGCCACCGGCGCCCTGGGACCACGGCCGGGCCCGCTGGCGGGCCGCCGCGCTCGCAGCCCTCGACCCCCAAGCCGGTTCCCGGCCGCGGGCCGGCGACCGGCGACCGGCGGCAGATCCTGCTGGCGCTCCGGGGGGGCAGCTGCCCAGCCGGCTGCAGACCCAGCGGAGCAGTTCCCGGCCGGGCGCAGCGGTTGTGGGGTGGTGGAGGAGCGGGCCGCTCTCGGGGGGACCCGATCCAGGACGCCTACCTCGGTGCGGCGGCCGGGGGCCGGCGCATCTTCAGGGCCACGAGAGGCGGGGACGTCAGGTCGACCGAGCGTGATTGCGGCACGGATCGTCAGCGTGGATGAACTTCGCCGCTTCCTCGGCGGGCTGCGTAGAGTACCTGCGGTCATCGAACGGAGAAGACGTTGGACGCGGTCGACTTTCCTCTCAGCGCTCGGGTACACCGGGCCCGGCGCTGGCTCATGGCCACGAACACGGCGGGTGCCGTACTCGCGGGCGCCGCCGTGGCGTCCGTGGTGGCCGACGCTTCCGGCCGGGTGCCGGTGCCACGGGCGGTCCAGGCGGTCCTGGTGCTGGTGACGCTGTTCGTGCTGCCCGTCGTATGGGTGGGGGTACGCGCCGTTTGGGCGCTGCGCGGGCGTGCCGAGCTGTTCGCCGCTGCCCAAGAGCACCTCCGGCGCCGCCCCACCGACCGGCAGCTGGTCGACCACCTGCGCGACGAGCATCCGCTCACCCCTGTGTGGTGGACGCTGGCCGTCCTCGGCGGCCTCGGCACGCTCTGCCTCGGGTTCGCGCTTCCGTTCGCCCTGTCGGACGGGGCCGTACTCGCCGGTGCACTCCTCGGCGCCGGGCTGGCCGCTTCCCTGACCACCCTGGTCCTCGCGGTCCCCGGGATCCGCCGCGCCGACCGCCAAGGCGCGCGGGACCGGAAGCGGCGCAGCGAACTGTGGTCGCTGTCCAACGCCGTGGAACGTCGGCTCGCCGTCCCCCTCCTCGGCACCGGCGACGGAGCACACTCCGGCGCCTGAACACCTGGCCAGGGAACCGGTTATCCCTACCCACGGTCAGCGAAAGTGGTCAGCGCTCTGAAGAACCGACCCCGGCGGGTCAGCATGCTCGATGTCTCGCAAACCCGCAGTCGCACGACGACAACAACGGCAAAGACAGGCCGTCGGCGCACACCGTCTTCCCCGCCCGGGGCTGCCCACCCCGAGCTGCAGCCCAGACCGGCCCAGCCCACCACCGATCACAATCACCGCTCCCCTACAGCCGCGCTCGCCCGGGCTGGGAGGGCAGGGCTTTCTGGTGACGGCCGGCGTCAGCGGCGGTACATCACGTCTTCACGTACGTCCCCTCCCTGAACGGCGGCATCATGTCACCACCGGCCTCACAACGGCCGACGCCCGAAGGCCGGCGCCGTCCTGTCGTCGGCGGGCTCAACGCATACCCGCTCGAAACAGCACGGCGCCGAGGGCCGGTTCGCTCCCCACCCCCGGGCACGGCGGCGCTCCCGCACCGGCACCCGGCGGCGAGCCCGCACTCAATGTGACCGGCCTGCCTCCTTCGCCCTCCACGGCACGCAGTGATATCAACTCTCTGGGGGACATGATCGTCAGCGTCACCGCCACCTGGGCACCGCACCCGCACCACCTGCCTCACCCCCAGCCAGCCGCTCCTCCAGCGCCCAGACCTGCAACGGGCGGCCGCCCAGGACTCCGCGCTATCCGCGATGAACGCGCGGCCGCCATGACCAGCGCACTTCGACCGTAGAGTGATCATCTGACCATCTAGCGGATGAGGTTGTCGTGAACTTCAGCCGTCCCGTCAACCGTTGGGCATCTTGCGTGCTCCTGCTGACGGCCGCCCTTACCGGCTGTAGTCCACAGCCCGACGTGTCCACAGGCAACTCCTCGAAGTCTTCGCGCGCCGTGTTCGCTCCGCCGGCGAAGTTCGACCCCAAGGCCGGTGTCCTGATGCCGAAGGCAGCCACCGCCGGGCTCCTCACCGCCAAAGGCAAGGACATGGAGCTTCTGAGGAATCCGGTGGCGCTCCACAAGGAGAAGGCCTATGTGGCCACGCAGGAAAGCCTGCTGTCCATCGACACCACCAGCGGCGCCGTAACCGCCATCAAACCCGAGGCGACGCCGGTAACGGATCCGCAGGCGGACGGGCATGGCTCCTTCCTGTTCACGCACCCGGTGTCCATCACGGAGGGCGCCTCCCCGCTGGCCCTCGCCTCGTTCGTCGTGAAGCAGCCAGCGGTGGGTACGCACGCCGAACGGGTCTTCGTGGAGTTCACCGCGGTGGACGCGGCCAGTGCACGGGTCGCATGGCGGCTGCCGTTGAACATTCCGGAGTGGGCGAAGGACGCGCCCGGCCCGCTGAGCGCGCGAATCGCCGGGAGCTCGGGCCGTGTCGCGCTGGTGACCGTCGGCGCGTTCAAGCCCTCCGGCTCGACGACCTACGCCATCGACCTGGTAGACCGCCGGGTGCTGTGGGCACGCGACCTGCTGAAGGCACAGAGGATTGCGAAGGGCACCGTGGTGGGCATCACGGAGGACGAGATCAACAGTCAGTACGAAGCTGCTGCCGGATACGACCTGAACACCGGAGAGCAGCGCTGGCGCGGGGAGGACAGCCAATACCCCAGCGTGGGCGCCGGCGGTCCCCAACTCGTCAGCGTCACAGGCCGAAGCAAGAACGACGTCGATTTCCACCGCCTTGTCGACCCGGAGAGCGGAGTGGTGAGGCAAGAACTCCCAGAGGATTTCGGGCCCGCCGATTGCGACTTCGACGGCGTCAGCACCCTCGTCTGCTTCCGAAACTGGCAGGGGCTCTCAGTATGGGCCTTCGACACCGCGAACGGTGAGCTCCGGTGGAAACTGCCGGACAAGGCTGCCGACCGCATCGCGCCACGAGTGACTGCTGTGTGGCGCGGCCGGATCTATGGAAGCACCGACAGCGGGCCGCTGGCGATGGACGCGCGCACGGGTGAGGATCTGCCTACGTCCCCCGGCATCGCACCCTACGCCGTGAACGAGTACGTAGGCCTGACGCTCAAGGGAACGGACGCAATGGCCTACCCGGCCATCGAATGACCCGGTCTGGCAGTGCCTCAGAATCTGTTGTCTTTCCGGGTGTGATTGGTGTGTTTCCGCTGGTTGCGGATAGGTGCGGTAGACCCGTGGGAGTAGTGGCCTGTCAGGTCGTCGTTCCCCGGGAGGTCTCGAATGCCGTCAGTCGTTGGACTACGGGAACAGCACGAGCTCGTTGCTCGGCGTCGGCTCGATGGCCTGCGTGAGGAGGCCGACCGTATTCAGGCCGAGTTGGCCGCAGCCGAGGAGGAATGGCAGGAGTGGGTGATCGCGCGGGGGCGGGTCGATACGGTTCTGGCTCCGGACAGCGCCGCTGACGCCAGCTCCCGAGCCGCCGCCGGGCCCTCGGGAGGCGGACAGGCAGCCGGGGTCCCGTGATGCGGCCAACCCGAAATCGCAGGTGCCGGTGTGGCGTGAGGAGGTCTCCTCTTCGGTGCTGTCGGTCGACTATCAGCGCATCCTTCAAGCCGTCGCGGACCGTGTCCGTCTCGGCCAGGGGCCGCTGACCTGCCAGGAAATGGCCGCAGTGTTCGGCACGGACATGGTGCCGGCGCGGGTGGAGGCATTGCGGTCGAAGGCGAAACGACTGGTCGCCCGAGGGTGGCTGGCCGAACCCGCACCTGGCCGGTTCACCTCGGCCCCGGTGTGGCCGGGCCAGGCGACGGGTCATGAGGGCGGCCATCGACCAGTAGATCATCGCCTCGGCACTGGCGATACGACGCTCGAAGTCGCGGGCCAGGCGGCGGCTTCGCATCAGGTGCGCGAAGAGACGCTCGACGATCCACTGCTTGGGCGGCACCACGAATCCCTTCATGCTGTCGCTGCGCTTGACGATCAGCAGGACCAGGGCGAACGCGGCCAGGCAGTGCTCGATCAGACTGCCGGTGTAGCCGCCGTCGGCCCAGACTAGGGCCGGGGCGATGGTGAGCGGCAGCCACCTGTTCCAGCAGGATGTGGGCAGCAGCGCGATCGCCACATCCGCAGCGGTGACCATCACGCCCAGCAGTAGGCCGAGGGTGTCGACCACGACGTGCCGCTTGCGTCCGTTGACCAGCTTGCCGCCGTCGAAGCCACGGGTGCCGGCGCCGACCACAGCATCCGCCTTGACCGACCTGCCCGCGCACCCGGTCATGGAACTCCCGGACCAGGCCGCGATCGCGCCAGCGGCGGAAGAGCGCATAGACCCGGTCCCACGGTGGGAAGTCGGCCGGCATCGCCCGCCACTTGATGCCGTTGTCCACAAGATGGCCGATCGCGTCCAGCATCACCCGGTGGCAGTACGCCTCCGGCTGCCCGCCCTGGCCCTGCATCCAGCCCGGCACCGGCAGCAGCGGCCGCACCACCACCCACTCCGCGGCCGTCATGTCGCTCGGATACCGACGCTCTCGCAGGCGATTGTCGGCAGCGTTTCCGAACCGGTGAGCCAGACAGTCACACTTCCGAGTACCCGCGGTGGACTGCACGGGCATCGGCACGCAAGACTGCGACACCAGAGCCTGCTGATGCTCGGTGATTCGACACCAGCGAGCCGTTCAGGCGGCCCTCCTCGCATGCGCCGAGCACCCGACGACCACCCAATCGACACGTCCGTTCGAGCACCAGGCCCCAAAGCATTGCGACAAAAGCTACTCACGCGTCGGGGTGCTCCGGCAGGGCGAGCCAGTCCGACCAGGAGATCTCTCGGCCGAGGAAGCGCGGCTGCTCGAACGGCCAGTCAGCTGCGATCCACTGCGGCAGCAGCTCGTCGAGGGCCTGCTCGACCTTGCTGCCCACCAGCTCGTCCACCACCCACCAGGAGATCTCGCCGTCCGCGCCGGCCCTTTCCGGTGGGTCGATGTAGACGCAGCCGAGCAGAGCTGTCTCCGCCGCGTCGAACAGCGCGTAGTTGAAGGACTGGTGTGCGGCGATCTCCTTCTCGTGTCGCAACAGGTCGGCTTGGTCGGCCTCGTAGGTCATGGTGGCCGCGGGCCAGCCCCAGGCTGGGCCGAAGATGGTCCACAGCCGCTCGCGCGAACCCATCACAGCCGGATAGTCGAGCGGGGTGTCCGTCTCCCGGATCGGCCGCAGGTGATGACCACTGCCCGGCAGCGGTACCAGGACGGGATGGACGAAGTTATCGGGGAGCCAGCTCATAGCGCCCGACCGTAGCAGCGCGCGGCCGTCCGCTCCCCTGGATTTTCCCCGCATACCGCCAGGCCCTGCCCTCATGCTGGGCAGTGACCGCGATCACCCGATCGAGACTCCCGTTCGATCGACCGACTCCATGATCGGTATGGCAACGGCTTCTCAGGCGACACAACCGCTGCAGCGTCCTGTCGATCAGTTGTCGGTCCGGATGAGGGTGCTCACGAGGGGGTCACGGCCGTGGTCGCTGGTGGGCGGGGGCTCGTCCCCGTGATCACCGCGTCGACCGAGTCGAGGAACTCGAATCGCGGCCCACGCCCTACAGTACGGCGCGGCGCGGGCTTCGAGGCCGCGTTGGGACCCTCGGGCGAGGCTGCCCACCCAGACCTCGTCCAGGTCGTAGGACTTGACGGGCTTCGCCGTCTGGCCGCGGCCGCCGAAGAGGCACGGCCCGCCCGCCGAGAAGGACCGGAAAGACAGCGAGCGCCAGCCGGTCGGCCCGGCAGGCCGCCAACGGTGCCTTGACGCCGCTCGCACTGGAGAGCACGAGGTTGTAGCCGCCCAGCTGGTTCCGGGCCCGCATCGGCGCCGGCGACCCGGCCCCGGTGCTGGCGCATCGGAGGTCGGGTCCCCGGGATGTCCGGTGGGGCGTCAGGCGCGGCAGCGCAGCATTTCCAGCGGGGGGTTGGCGTAGAGGTCCGCCCAGTGGTCCGCGCCGAACTCGCGTACGCCGGCCTCGGACACCTCCACCGGGACCCACCTCAGCTCACTGAATCCGGCAGCCTTCAGGCAGTCCTCGTAGACCTCGCGGCGCGGACGGTTGGCGACGAACGAGACGGGCGGGTCGAGCAGCGCAGTGGTCCGGACCTGCGGTCCGGTCTCGACCTCCTCGCCGGTGAGCTCGCTGCGGAAGCCGTACTTGTCCGGGGACGGCCCGTCGAAGCGGAAGTCGGGTGACTGGTTGAGCAAGAACAGCTCGGCGCCGGGCTTCAGGCTCTGGTGGATGTTGCGGCACATCAGCTCCGTGGTGGCGATGTCCGGTGCGTAGTTGAGCAGCTGGACCGCCAGGCCCACGTCGAAGGGCTGCTCGAAGGCCCGCAGCGCGGACACGTCGCCGACCTCGTAGCGCACGCCCAACGGTTCGTGCTCCTCCAGCTTCTGCGCCACGGCGACCATCTCGCCGGAGATGTCGATTCCGAGCACGTCCGTGGCGCCGCGTCGCTTGAACTCCCGGCTGTAGAAGCCGGTCCCGGAGGCCAGGTCGAGGATCGACTTGCCGCTCACGTCCCCGACCAGGGCCAGGAAACCGGGCACCACCGCGTACTGCTCGAGAGGCAGAGCCTTGAACCCCTCGTACGCCTCACCGATCTCGTCGTACTGCTGCTGCGCACTCATCGCGTCATCCTCCCCGTGTGTTTCACCATGTCAGCGGTTCCGGCCGCCCGCGATCGGGGCAGGCCGCGGCCTCTGGCTGGCAGTCTCTCCCAACGTGGCAGACCGTCAGGCTTAGCGGAAACCACGAAAATATGGACATCGTCCCGGGTTCCCGCACAGGCAGGCCTGGGAGTTCGCGAGATGGACACGGCCAAGGACGGTCTCCTTCGGATCATCCGATCGATGGTTGACGCTGGCTGATGCCCAGTGGGCGCGGATCAAGCCTCGACAAGACGTACGCGCCCCGGGGCGCGGAGTGCCAGAAGGTGTACAACCTCCTCCAGCAGGCCCTCGAGCAGGCCGGCGAGGCCGGGATCGCAACGTTCGTGATGCGCCGGCACGAATACCTCGTCGCCGTGGCCCGCCAGCTCATCGTGACGCCCTGGCCCTGGAATGGAAACGGAGGGGTTCCACGACACCTTTCAGGAGAAGCCGGACGCGCCAAAAGGCCTGACCTCCAGCTGCATCCCAGCGCCGGGCGCGGCCCCGGCGGCAGCCCGGCCCGTGCGGTGCACCGGACGGCACGGTGACGTGCAGGCGCTTACAGCGTTGCCCCCGGCAGCACTGGAACTGCTGCACACCCTCCTCGACGGCGTGACCGAGCAATCCGAACCGGCCCGCGCCTCGCCTGACCCCCGCCCCCGGCCGTCTGCGATGGGGACGCCGACTCATCTCGAAAGCCCAGGTGTCGACGACGACTCAAGGGCATTCGCTCGGAGTGTGGACGACAGGTGCTGGAGCTGCAGCACGGGCCGTTGAAGTGACGGGTCGACGGACGAGTAGAGGCTCACTCGGAAGGCACAGGCACCGCCCTTCGTCTCGGGTTGCTCGCGCTCGATCCACTCGACGAGTGCCTGCGTGAGCATCGGGACCGTTGCCGTGCCGTAGGCTCCCACGGTCGACTGGACGACCGGCAGTAGCACTGACACCGGCGGGCGCCGGCGACGAGGGTGTATGCGGATCGCGCACCGATCATGATCGTCCGGTGGGCCGGGTCACCGTCGAAGACGGCGTCGGACATCGGCTCAAGCGGATTGTCGCCGGGCGGATCCCAGGTACCGATGGCGATGGCACCGGTGATGTCAATGAACGGCACGACCGGCTCGCAGTAGCCGACCTCGGGGGTCCGGTAGACGAAGGCCGGCTCGGTGTCCGGCCAACCCTCGCCGAGCAGGCGCGCGTTGCGGGTCGCGCTAGTGAGGGCCGAAGCGTTCTGGTAGGAGGCGACGTGCACGGGCGGGAAGGTCAGCTCGAACGTGAGCAGAGCGAAGGCCTCGACAGCCCTGAGCGGAAAGACGTAGCACCGGCAGTCCTCGGCGTCGGCGACACCAGCGGCGCACCCGCACAGTTCCGGGTCGGCGGGCTCCAGTTCGTGGTGCTTGCCGTCCACGATGACGCACACGGCCTCCGGCCAGCCCACGCCGCCGGGTCCGCTCTCCACGGTGTGGTCAGCCTCAGCGTCGTGTACCAGCCGTCCTGGCCGTCGAGGCCGAATGCGTACCGGTAGACGTCCGGGACCGGCCCGCCTGCGGACGTGGCGGCGAGCGTCGCCGAGGAGCGGTGAATCCGCCGTAGCGCTCCTGCAGCCTCAGGACGGCTTCCGCGTGGCAGCAGGACGACAAGCCTGCCCGGAAAGGGCCTGCGCGCTCCCCGGCCGGCCGGATTCGTTACAGCAGATGACGGTGGCGGCGGCGGTAGGAGTAGGTAACGAGCCCCAGCAACGGCCCCCAGAAGAACGCCGGCAGGTAGCACAGGACCATCACCGTGGAGGAAGTACCGCTGAGGTGCCCGTCGTCCTTGACCCCGATGAGGACCTGGAGCATCACCACCGCGATGATCGCGGTCAGTGCCACCGTCCCGAAGGTCGCCGGGATCAGTGCGGCCCGGGGTGGGATGTCCCGTCCGCCGAAGAACGGCACCCACCGCGGCAGCCGCTCGCCCCAGGGCCTGACCAGACCGATCGTGAGCAGGGCCAGGCACTCGATGAGGAGGGCGAGACCGATGACGTACGCCATTCCCCAGCCGGGAATGGCGTACTCCTCGCGCAGAACCTCTTTCGAGTAACCCACCGGGATACCAAGGGCCATGGCGACCCTCCAGAGGCCGGACGGCAGCGTTGACAATGGCGCCGCGTGAGCCGCCCACACCGCCCACCGGGGCGGCGGCGGAACCGAACGGACCCTGGTATCAGGGGAATTCATCTCGACAGTCACATGGCCATTCTCCCAAGCGATCAAGAGTGCCGCATCAGCCCCTGGACGCAGCGGCCTCCTCCGGCAGGATGAGCGGCCGCACTCCGAAACTGTCCACGCTCTACGAATTCCTCCGCAACGACCTCCTCGGCAACCTCCTCGCCACGCTGCTCGTCCCCGGTGCCGGCTACACAGTCAAAAAGATCCGGACCGGGCTCGGCAGCCAGAAGGACGACACCGACCAGGCCGACGACTGAACCCAGCCCCGCGCCGTAGGGCAGCCGTCTTCTTGAACGAAACGGACGGCGAAGCGCCCCCATGGTGAAGGCCTCGGACGCCCCACGGCACCCGGGGCCTTCACGCTCCCGCGCACGCGTACAGCACCCTCCCATCGCACCGGCTCAGGAGCTCTCGGCCGTGAGCCATTCATCGAGGCCGAAGCAGACTCCGATCATGCCGCTGCCTCTCTCCTGAGTGCATATGAAGTGCTGGACGGTGCTGAGGAAGCGCGACCATCTCCGCATCCGTCCCAGCCGGCCCAGCGCTCACGACGCTGGCCAGCATGCATCCTGCGGGGCCGGCGCGGCCGGCAACAGGCTCTGTGGGGCCGTGGCGATGGCGGCGGTCTTCCCCAGCCGGTGATGGGGGCGAAGGCCTTCGTTCCGCCCGACTGCAACCGCCCGAGGTGGGCGGCTACTCGGTGTCCGAAGGTGGCAGGCCCGGAACCATCCACACGGTCGTCGCGGACGTGATCTCCCTGAGGTCGAGGTTCTTGTGCGGACGTACCTCGGTCGCCTTGAGGTAGGCGATCCGCTTGTCGCTGGTGAGCAGGCAGTACCGGTCCCCGGCCGCGACAGCGTAGTACGTGTTCGCGGGACGCTTGTCCGGCATCAGGACACGGCAGTAGGTGGCATCGACGGGCTGGGTTTCGCCGGCAGGTACCGCGACGAGTTTGACGTTCGAAAGCCCGTGGTGGATCTGCGGCCGGCCGCCGTTGCGTCTGCACCGCCCCCGGCACGATGCCGGCCCACAATCGTCGTCTGGGCACCTAGACCGTCAGTGCAGGTGGGCGAACTCGTCGGCGAGCATGCCCATCATCACGACATCGTGGTGCCGACCGGAGAGGTACACGAGCTCACGCAGTCGGCCCTCCTCTACGAAGCCGAGCTTACGGTGGAGAGCCAGAGACGCTTCGTTGTGCGCGAAGATCCGCACTTGGCACTTGTGGTATCGGTTCTCATTGAACATGAAACGAAGCAACAACACCGCGGCTTCTGCCGCGTAACCCTTGCGACGATGCTCAGCACCGATCGTGATGCCGTACTCGAACCAGCCCATACGCGCGTCAGCCTGGTGCGAGCCAACGGCCCCCACTATTTCCCCTGTGCCGATGGCTTCAACTGCCAGCTGGAAGCGGTCGCTATCAAGCTTGGCAGTCGCGCATTCGTTGGCCCAGACGCGGTACCCCTCCGCGGACCGAGGCGGGCGGACCAAGTCCCCCAGGCCCTCCTCGTCTTCGGTGAAGCGCGTGAACGCAGTCGCGTCACCAGGCTCAATACCGCGCAGACGTACCCGCTTACCTACCCAAAACGATGTCATCCTGTATTGGATCATTTCGGGCGTCGCAAGTCCAGGCTTTCTGGATGACTCTTCGGCCTGTGACCTGCACCTTTAGCTTGCAAAACACCCTTTCACTGCCGCAGGGCGGTAGCGGGTCAGACGGGAGCGGGCAGCATCCTGACTCAACCCGAGAGCGTTTCCGATCGATTCCAGGACAGGTCGTCGGCTTTCGCCATGCAGGCGGCGTCCCGGGCCACCTGCCGGGTCAACGTCTCAAGTGCCGACACGGCCTTGAGCGCTGCCACCGGCGCCTGGCCGGTGCGGGTGTTCAAGTGTTCCCCGACCCGGTCCAGGAGCTCGGCCAGTTCGGTAGGCAGCGGCACCGTCCGCGCCTCGACCTCGTCGATGTGCTGCTCCCAGTCCTCCTGCGGGCCCTCGATAACCGGCTCGTAGCCTCCGGGCGCGTCCGCGGCCTCCCAGTCGATCGGATAGGTCGCGGCGCCCCGCCAGCCGCACTGACACGCACCCCGCGCGCCGGCCACTCGAGACCGGTTCAGAATCCCGCTGTAAGCCCACCACTCACGCGTCTCGTGAAAGTCGGAACCGCTCCCCGGATCCAGGTACACAGGATCCGGCTCGCTCCCGTCAGCCAGCAGGGCACCTCCCCCAGCCCGCGTGCGACGCCCCCGTACTCCTCGGTCGTCCACCCCAGAACCGCTCCCCTTGCTCAACCCGGCCCGGCTCGACTGCCATCGGCCGTCAGGTGGCGCCCGCAGCCCGCGAGTGAGCGCTTCCCGACGCCCGGGGTCAGCATGCCCAAGCGCAGGAATCCGCCTCCTGGTCTTTCCGCTTTCAGGGACGGCACGCAGAAGGAGAAACGGGGCCTCTCCTCCGGGGCGCTGGCCCGTGGACTACTCCGGGCAGTTGTGGGAGCCACTGATCAGGCCCGCTACTGCTCTCCTACGTCTGGATGGCTGCCAGCCACGCGGCGAAGAAGTCCTCGGCCGAGTCCAGTTTGCGCATCAACGGCGATCCCGGCCCGGCATCGCTTGAAGCGCACGGCATAGAGTGACGAGATGCCCATACGCGCCGACTGGAACATCCTGGACCTGCTCGATGCCCATCTGGAGGCTCTCGGGGACGGAGCAGACCTCCCGCTCCCAGAGGGTCTGGCCGAACCCGCCGCCGACGCATCGGAAGAGCTCGTCCGCTGGGCCCTCGTCCAGCTCCGGTACATTCCCCGCGAGCCGAAGGACGCGTTCAGCCTCCGCGTCGGGGGTCTGCTGAAGGAGCTCCGCACCCGCCGGTGTCCCTGGAACGCGGCGGCCTTGCGCCTACTCGACGACGTCTACACCTTCGCAGCCACCGGTCCCCGCCGGCACGAGAACTGGGCGCACGATGTCCTCGCCGTGCTTCACCGGTCGGTCAGCGACCCCCGTGGCTGGGTCCGCCTGGACTGGGACCGCCGCAACGACGCCCGCCCCATCGGGTCTGCTTACCCCTTCGACCCACCAGCGGCATCGGATTTCCCCGACCGTTTGTACCCCCTCGAAGCGGCGGCGGCCCTCGGCGCGCTCGCCGTCATGGCCGAGGAGTGGCAGTCCGAACCCGCCCCCATCCGTACCCGCCCGGACCGTGACTCCGTGCTGGCGGACGCCCGGACCCTGCTCTCCAGGTACGGCCCCACTGCCGGATACTGGACCAACGCGACGGCCGCCGCTTCGGACCCAGCTCCGGATTTCCTCGCAGCGGGTCTCCGGGGCACCCGCTCCCACACCTTCGTCACCTCGGAGTACGTCAAGGGCCTTGACTTCCTCGAGGACCTGGGGCTGATCGCGGTCACCGACGACGAGGTGGGCGTCTTCTGGTCATTCGGCGCGTACTGACCCGCGACCACCCACCGAGACAGGCGGCGAAGACGTGTCCAGAAGCCCAGCCAGCGCTCGGGGCCTCCTTGGAGGAGTGACCGGAACCATGTGCCGAAGCTTCCCTCGGCTCCTTCGTTACTCCCCCGACCCATCCCTCGATGTTTTCCCTTGTCCGCCCCGGTTCCCAGGCAGGTGGTCCCGTTCCGTGCCGTCACCCTAGTAAGGGCACGGAGCGGGACCACCACGGGCTTCAAAACGGAACTCGGTCCGAACGGCTCGTCCCGCAGTTGCTGTTCTGGCTGGCGCTGGTGCCGACCCTGCTCCCCGTGTGGTTCGAGGGCACGGCGATCCGCATCCGAGCGCGCGGGGCCAGGCCGAGGAGACGGCCGTCCGCGATCGGAATTTCAGGGCTGAGCTATCCACGCTCTCGTAGCTCACCATCAAAGCCAGTCTCCGGAAGGGACAGGCCAGACCGCTGCATTGAAGGGCCGAGTCAGGCGTACATGTAGCTATGGGTCCAGTAGCCGCTGGCCGTGAACTCCCGTCCGCACCGATGACACGGCGCTGTGCGCCCTTCGTCGGCGAACTCGAACACGTTGTACACGCCGATCACGGTGTCGCGCAGGAGTTGCTCGTCGTGAATCTTTTGGCCGACGGCGTGGGCGACGATGTCCAGCGCGGTCGGTGTTCGACCACATGGACAGCGTGACTGTCCGGCGGCGGGGATGATTGAGAAGTCGACGATGGAATCAAGGGGAATCCTCAGCAGGCCCTCGATGTAGCGGAGTTCCACGCCCGGAGTTTCGACTACAGGTCCCTGGCGTGGGAGGAGTGAGATGGCCTTCCGCATCTCGATGTCGTCAAGCTTGATGCCGGCCCGTGCACCGCTCCTGCGGTACTGGGCTTTCAATTGCTCGAGGGTTGTGGTGTCCATCATTCATCCCTTCGGTTTCGTGCGCGCAATGAGGGCCAGGAGGGACCGATTTGACTTCTGTGTACGCCGGACAGCCGTGCTGGTGGCTCTCACCGGCGCCTGTTGAGCATGGTGTCGCTGTCCAGAGCCAGAGGTAGTCGCGCCGCACATTGGAAATGACTGCTGCGACGATGCAGAGGGGACCGAACCTCAGAACCACTGGATAGTTCGCGACAGTCGCGAATGGGTCGCTACCGTTCTTCCAGTACATACTCCACGGCTCGTCTCGGATCGCGGCGAAGAAGCGCAGGCCGCCGTCAACAAGAGCGGCGGCGACAAAGCCGACCAGCACAGCGAGCACTAAAGGTTGCCGGAGGGACACTGTCGACCGGTGCACAGCGCTCCCGTTCGGCCCCACGGCAACCGGGCCTGGCGCGCCGCACAGCGCCAGCCGGACTCCGAAGACGTCCGCCATCCGATCGGCGAGGTCGCCACCCCATTCGGGATCGTCGGCCAAGGGGAGGCCAGGGTCATCCCTCCATGTCCTGGTCAAGACCTACAGGTAGCGGCGTCTACGCTCTCCTCCATGCGATTCCCCAGGATTCTTATAGGCGTGGCCACAGTGACCTTGCTCAGTGCGGGCTGCAGCTCCGCCGAAACCGCCCAGCGCGGTGCCGCGGACGATGCGGCGAAGGCTCTGCCGGTGGCCATCACCGGTCCGCAGCCGGACGTGCACATGCGCGGCGGCGATGCTCTCCGAGTCACCCCGCTCCCCGAAGTCGGCGCTCCCTTCGTACAGAAGGTGGAGCACGCTCTGCGGGAGGACGTGCTCGGCAGCGCCAAGGTCGCAGGTGAGACCAGTGCCAAGTGCCCCGACGGCGTGACCCAGCAGGCCGGCGCGATCAGCCAGTGTGTGGTCACCTACGCGGGAGCCGAGATCCCCTACGAGGTCAAGATCAGCGACAGTTACAAAGCCGGCAGCAGCGTCATCTCCTACACCAAGGAGCCCAAGCAGGGTCTGCTGGTCGGCAAGCTCGTCTACCAGATGATCAACGAGAACTACGGTTCGGAGTCCGGCCGCTCGGACGCCAGCAAGCTCGCCTGCGACGAACTCCCCGCCGCCAAGGCATTCGACTTCGGCGCCGACACCGGCTTCCGGTGCCATTACTGGGGCGAGCACGCCAACAAGGGCAAGCCCGGCTTCACAACTCTCCAAATCAAGATCGGTAGCAAGGGCTACGCCTACAGCTTCGAGGAAGTCAAGTAGCCCCCGCTGCGGTCCTGTGTCGGTCATGAGGCGCGCCGCGACTCTGGTCCACCGTGTCGGCGGGGTCGGCGGTGTCGGCGGTGTGCAGACCGGTCCTGGCCATGGCGGCCGACCTCGACGGCCTCCAAGAGTTTGACGTCCGCCCCATCTGGACCGGACCGTATGGGGCTGCTACGTCGATCGACGCGGAGCTGTACGAGCTGGAGGCAGGCCGCCACGGACCCCGGACCGCGTCTGGTCGGCATGGCTGTGCGGTGACCACCTCGCGACCGAGCGGCGCGGTGTCCTACGCCGGTTCGCCAACGGCATCGGCGCAGCCGGACACCGCGGGCACCGGGGCCTTCCTCGTATCGGTATGCGTCATCGGGGAAGGCTGCCTCTCACCCCACCGCCCCACAACCGAAAGATCGCAGTCCAGGGCCCCGGGACCATCGAGGGGTCACCAGGCCAATGAAGATCAGCAGCGAGTCGATCAGCGCGATGAGCTGGTCGCTCGTCTGATTGCCCCGCGATCTGGTGGCAACGTCGGCCGGCGCGGTAACCGGCCGGCCCCGCCCGGTCCGGTCAGGCTGCTCTGCAGCGTGTCACCAGTCGAAGCTGAGGTCGACACCGCGTGCAGCGAGGGTGTCGATGACCCGGGCGTTGCCGAATGCGGAAAGGGCCGGGTGCTCGTCCCCGCGGATGCGGGCGAAGCGGCGGTAGCGGAGCGTGCGCAGGGATGTGATGTGCTCCAGTGGTGCGAGGTCGATCACGTGTCGGCCGTTGCCGTCGTGGCACCCGTCGAGGGAGAGGTGCTCCAGCGGGAGGCCGCTCAGGGGGCGCAGGTCCTCCACTCGTTTTGAGTGCAGTGCGAGCGAGGCCAGCATGCGGGTGCCGGCGAGAGGCGCAAGGTCGGTCTCGTCGTCATAACCCCCGGCCAGGGTAAGCGCACGGAGCCGGTCACAGGAGGTCAGGGGCATGAGGTCGGTGACCTCGGTCAGTTCCAGATGCAGTGCTTCCAGGCCGGGAAGGGCCGCACCTATGCCGTCGAGTGCGCGAATGTGGAACTCCTCGCACTCGCCGCCCCACTCGCTCCAGACCAGGGCAATGGCCTTCGAGGAGGTGTGCCACTTCAGTTCCCGCACAGTGGCGCACTGGGCTTCCGTGACGGGCAGTCCGAGCAGGGCATCGGCCACGTCCTGTCGGTAGTCGAAGCTGTCGAGGCCGTCGAGCCACTCCTCGCAGACGGCATCGCACGCGTCCATGCAGACGTGCGCGCCTTCAGGCACCGGGGGTTGGAAGAGCGGCAGCATGCCCGCTTCCATCAGCTGACTGACCACAGCCAACCTCAAATTGGTGTCGGGGAGCTCGTCGAGAGGGCCTGCGATGCGCATGCCGGAACTCTAGTGCCCCTTGTCCAGTAGCTCGTCACCCGTATCGAAAGTGGCCGGTCCGGCGGGGCGGTGGGGACCCGGGACCTGCCGTGTGCGGAACGCCAGCCCCGGGCGCCCCGCCCCGAAGGGTCGAGGCACCCCGGGCAGGGGCGTGCACCCGCCCGTCCAACGAGCTCTCGCATAACCGGTTTCCGCGAGTGTGGACCGCAACAGGGTGAGGGCGTTGGCCTGGCCGCTGGGCTACTTCGGCGCCGGTGCCCGGCCGGACACCTGGATGCCTGCCTGGCGGAAGTCGTCCAGAGTGGAGGCAATGGTGTCGGGGGCCACTCCGACCGTGTAGTCCAGGCGCACCCGGGTTCCGAAGCCGGCCGCGGCAGCGTCCAGAGCGGTGGCGCGCACGCAGTGGTCGGTTGCGATGCCCACCACGTCGACGTTCCGTACCCCGCGTGCGCGCAGCCAGTCCGCGAGGGGGGTGCCTTCGGTGTCCGCGCCTTCGAAGCCGCTCTTGGACGCGCTGTGGGCGCCCTTGAAGAAGACGGCATGGACCTTGCCGTCGGCGACGGTGGGGGCGAAGTTGGGGTGGAATTCGCCGCCTTCGTCTCCGGCGACGCAGTGGACGGGGAAGCTGTCCTTGAAGTCCGGGGTTGAGGAGAAGTGACTTCCCGGGTCGATGTGGTGGTCCCGGGTGGCCACGACGTACTGGTATTCGCCGTCCGCGCTCCGCTCCACCAGCTCGGCGATCGCGGTGGCGATCTGCGCGCCTCCCGCGACGGGAACGCTGCCTCCTTCGCAGAAGTCCTTTTGCACATCCACGACGATCAAGCCTCGGCTCATCAGGAACACCCCTCAGGACGACGGAACGACCCCCCTCTTCTACCCGTCTCCTCACCTGCGCCGGAGACATAGCGGGCAGGGCTCACCCACACAGCCGCAGACATTCACCGCAGGAACGATTCGCACTGTCGAAGCAGTCAGAGGCCAGGTGCAGTGCGCGGTCGGGGCCAGGTCTGCCGTCGGGCGCCGGTAGCGGCAGCCACGCCGGGGAGGAAGCCCTCGGCCGCCTCCACCTCCCCAAACGGACGGTCGCGACGCGCCCATACCGCGGCCGTGGATCAGATCGTCCCCGCGGTAGCTGCCCGGCGGCTGCGACCGGGTCGGGGAATCGGTTTTGGACCCGGGAGCCGCGCCGGGTCTGCAGGAGCAGCCGGCCGCCCGGGCTGGGGGGTAGTGACCCGTACGGCGGTTCGAGCGGACATGAACAGCCGTCTGAATGCAAACCGGTCCGTCTGGGCGACAGGTTTGCTTGCTATGCGGGGTCCAGTGGTCCGAGCAGCCACACGCCGGTGGAGGTGGGCTCCTCGTTGAAGTAGAACTCACGGATTGCCTGGAGCATGTCGTCCCGGCTGATCAGGCCGTCGGCGTCCCGGTCGAGGCGGCCGAAGACCTCTCGAGCGTCCGCTTCAGGCAGCCCCATCAGGGCGCCGGACCAGCGAACCTGCTCATCCCGGGTCAGTTTCCCGTCGCCGTCCTCGTCCGCGATGTCCATCAGCGCATCGAGGAACGGCATGTACCCGGCGTCGAAGGAAGCGGGCGTGACCAGCAACCCGGCGGCGAACGCCGCCTGGTACTCGGCGAGGCTGATGCGTCCATCGGCGTCGTTATCCGCGGCCCGTGACAAGTGCTGCCACAGGCCGTCGCTCAACTCCCGCATGTGCTTGAGCGCGGGGGCTTCGGGCGAGAGATGAAAGGCCGCGGCGAGGCGGTCGCAGGCCGACTCAAAGTCGGTGCGGTCGATATAGCCGTCACGGTTGGTGTCGAAGGTGGCGAAGCGGCGGGCGAGCTTGCGCTGCAGGAACGGCGAGATGTCCATACCCGACACCCTGCCTGCCAGAGCAGCGCCTGAAAGGCCACTGACGGTCAGTAGCACCCGTACGAGGCGCCAGATTGAACCTCGGCTACAACAGATGAAGCGCTCATCCGTCCGATGGAGCACGCAGCCACAGAGGCCGAATGGAGCCTGCTGGCCGGCCCCCGGTGTCAGGAGTCCGAGCGCGTGGGCCAGGGTGCCTACCAGCTGATCAGCATCACGCCGCCGCTGGCGCCGCCGGCCATGCCGAACAGGACCACCTGTTGGCTGCGCCCATGTTGCCGGTGCGGCTGGAAGGTGGGCACGACCGTGTCGGGTCGGTTGCCGAGGCGTTCGCAGAAGGTGCGGATGAAGGGGACGGACGGCGGGTGCAGATAGACCAGGCCGAGTTCGGCCCGGCCGAGAGCACTCCGGGAGGAGGAGGCCACCGACGCGGCAGGCGGGCTCCTCGCCGAGCCCCATCACCCAATCTGCCCCGCGATGCACCCCCACGACCCGCTCCACACCTCCCCGAACCACCCGCACAGACCCCATACTGCGCGCGGCCGGCCCGTGCGTCGAATGCAGGACCACAGGCCTGCCAGTACGGGGGCACCGAGCGCCTGTCCGGGCGCTGCATCCCTGCGGGCCCGCTCCCAGATTCGGCAGAGCGGGGTGGCCCGCCTCGCCCGCGCACGCCCTATCGACGCGGACTGAAGCGACCATAGCCACCACAAGCCGACGCCCCGCAGCAGAAGCACAGCGTTCGGCATCCCGAGTGACGTGCACAGGCGAGGGTTGACGCCCGACGCTGACACCGGCCACTCCCCACCGCAGCCCCCCTCTCGCATCCGCACACCGTCCACGTGCAAGCAGCCCAGGCGTCGCAGCGGCCGAGGATGACGAGCTGGGGGCCGGATGAGAGCGACCGGCCCCAGCGTCCTGACGGGCGGTCTCGCGCTGAAGCGGGTCCGAAGGGGCCAGCTCTCAGGCGGCGGTGATGGCGTCGGTGTCGGAGCGGACCGCTGTTCGCGAGGCCGTGTCCGGACAGGCGGTGCCCAGGGCCGGAGCGGGACGACCCGGGCAGGCAAACCGCTCCGGCACAGCTCTAACGGCTCACACACCACAAAGACACCGTCCCTCTTACATGCCTGGCCGCGCAGCCCGCAGGCGGGGCGCTCGAGACGTGGGCGCAGTACAGCCGTGTTGGCTGTCCGGACGCCAGAACCGTTCACGTAAGCGCATTCGGGAAAATGGCAGAAGCGGCTGTTACAGGGCCTTGAACCCGTTCGGCGCAGGAGCCATGGGTGGCTGGCAAGTCGGGCGGCCGCGAGGCGGGGCCCCTGCGGGCCGTGACCCTCCTGGGACGTGCCTCGGGGCCGTCGCCTCCTGTGGTCAACGTCGCTTTGACCGTTGCCTGCTACAAGGGAGAGTCACGGACATATCCGTATTGGGCAACACAGTCCGTTTTCGCGCCTTTCGGGCATGGTCAGGGGCCAGAGTGTGACTCCCCGGCAGGACGCCGGGAACCGTTCGGAGCCCTCCCGGCTTGCACAAGGCCGGGCCGACTGACCGTTGAAGGAGTCGTCTTCATGTCTGCTTCTCTCGCCACCCGCCGCGCTCTCGCCGCCCTCCTGGCTGCCGGCGCCCTGATCGGCGCCGCCGCCATGCCGGCCGCCGCCCACGACGACGACCGGCGCGACCACCGCGGCCGGAACTCCTCGATCGTCATCGGCGATGTCCAGCACGACAGCCGCGGCCGCGGCAACCGCGCCCTGAACACCGAATGGGTCGAGGTGAAGAACACCGGCCGCCGCAGCGTCGACCTCGACGGCTTCACCCTCACCGACCAGCAGGGCAACCGCTACCGCTTCAACAGCCTCCGCCTGGACGGCCGCTCCAGCGTCAAGGTCCACACCGGCGAGGGCCGCGACACCCGCCACGACGTCTACCAGAACCGCCGCCACCAGATCTGGAACGAACGCGACACCGCCACTCTCCGCGACAACCGCGGCAACCTCATCGACACCGAAACGTGGGGCCGCCGCGGACACAACGACAACCACCACCGCTAACCCACGCCGGCAGCCACACCACCAGGGATTGTGAGCTGCCACCGACCGAACGTGACGGCGTGCCGCCCGCCGGCTGCCGCCTGAGGGGCCCTGCCAGGATCCCGGCAGGGCCCCCTCAGGCCGGCGCATGCTGTACGCCGGGTAAGCGTCCGTGATCATCCGGTACCTGCACGCGCTCGCGTCCCTGCCGTGGCGGGGCCGTCTCGCGGGTGGGGGCGCACGTATGTCTGCGGTCTCGGCGCACAGAGAAGGCTCGGCCGTACCGCACGGCGATCACGTGTTCGGTGGGGGTGACAAGGACGCACAGGAATACGGAATTTCCCCGACGAGGCCCATCAAGCCCTTTCAGCCTGCTCGATCATCTACAGGGTGAGACGGGGCTTGGTCGCGAAGACGACGTCCTCGGGTACTCCTTGCCCTGCGGCGCCACTCGGAGTCCATCCAGCCAGGTCGGTGCCGAGTCGATCGGCCGCTGGCCTGGTGCTTCCGCCCCAGCCGCTCCCGTTACTGTCCCGCCTGCCTCCGCGGCCACGCCGGCCGCGGGCCGCTGCTGTGGCGACTGCCATGGGCATTCGCCTGCACCGAACACCAGCTGCTCCTGCCCGACTTCTGCCCTAGCTGCAGCCGGCCGCCGCGCCCTTGGCGGAACGGGTTCAAGGGAGCATCGCGACATCGGCGTCTGCACACGCCGTAGCTTCGACCGCAGCGCCTGCCGCCATCGCCCCTGCGCTGCCGATCTTCTCCATGCCCCGGCCGTGGTCCTGCCCGTTGATGGCCTGGTGCTGCACGCACAACGCCGCGTGGCCGACTGTGCGATCGAGCACAGGGCCGGCTTCGGGATCATCGACCGGGACGCCCCCCACGCGGGCACGACTTCGTGCTCGCTGGATCGCCCGCATCGCCTACTCGACCGCCGCGCCCCTGATCAAGGCTGCGTGCGCGGCGGCGAGGATCTCCTCGGAGAGCGGGGAGCCCTTGGTGGCCCGGGACAGAACCAGCGCACCGAACAGGGTGCAGAGGCGGGCGATGCCGTCCTGGTCGTCGGTGGCGAGGAAGTCGGCGAAGTCGGCCACCCCCTCGGTGTAGAGGCGACGGGCCTCGCGACCCCCGCCTTCGCGCGCGATGTCCGTGGCGAGCGCGGCGACCGGGCAGCCGTCCGCCGGGTCGTCGCGGTCGAGGGGATCGCCTCCCCCTTGGACCGCCTCCCTCCTCCGCCTGGCCATGACCGCGCTCAGTTCCAAGACCCGGCGCCGGGCCAAGCGCCTCGGCGTGACGTACTCGTTCCTGTTCATGAAGGCGAGTGGCGACCAGCTGCGCGAACTCAGCCCTCTCATTGACGCCGGGAAGATCCGCCCCGTCGTCGACCGTGTCTTCCCGTTCGATCAGACCCGGGAAGCCATGGAGTACGTCGAGAAGGGCCGGGCGAAGGCCGGCAAGGTCGTCGTCTCGATGGCGTAGGGCGGGCGCGCCGGCATCGACCGGCTCCGCCAGATCACCACCCGCGTCGTGCAGGGCGTGGTGCGCCCGGTCGCGGGCAAGGCGCCCGGCTTCAAAAGGGCCGCCGCCGCCATCAGCCCCAGCTGACCTCCGCCACCCGCGGCGCGGGCGACCAAAAACACACCAGGAGAAACCATCATGAGCAGCGCCGGCACCCCGAACGAAGCCGCTATCACCTCGTACGCCCATGCCCCGGCGCGCACCGTCACCGCCGGCGGCGTCACCTACGCCTACCGCGAGCTGGGACCCGAGGGCGGCATCCCCGTTGTGTTCTTCGTCCACCTCGCCGGGACCCTGGACAACTGGGACCCGCGCATCGTCGACCCCATCGCGAAGAGCCGTCACGTCATCGCCTTCGACCAGCGCGGTGTCGGAGCCTCCACGGGCCAGGTGCCGGACAGCATCGAGGCGATGGCTGATGACGCCTACACCGTCATTACGGCGCTGGGCTTCGACAAGATCGACGTCTTTTCCTTCTCCCTCGGTGGCTTCATCGCCCAGGCCCTGGTGGTGAGGCACCCTGAGCTCGTCCGCAAGCTCGTCCTCACCGGCACCGGGCCCAGGGGCGGCAAGGGCATCGACAAGGTCATCGGCACCACGTACTGGGACATGCTGCGTGCCACCCTGACCCGGTCGGACCCCAAGGAGTACCTGTTCTTCAACCGCAACACCGCCGGCAAGCCCGCCGCACGCGCGTTCGTCAACCGGCTCAAGGAACGCACCGCCGACCGCGATGCGGAGATCAAGGTCAAGGCGTTCCAGACACAGCTGAAGGCGATCAAGAAGTGGGGGCGCTCCACCCCCGACGACCTGTCGCAGCTCGCCCAGCCCACCTTGATCGCCAACGGCGACCACGACCGCATGGTGCCCTCGGTCCTGTCCGAGGACCTGCACCGACGCATCAAGCACAGCGAGCTGATCATCTACCCCGACTCCGGTCACGGCGGCATCTTCCAGCACCACCAGCAGTTCGCCCCCCTCGCGGTCGAGTTCCTCGCCCGTTGACCACCGGCGGGCCGCCGCCCCCGGCCCGGAGGGGTACCGGCAGATCCACCTCGCCGAGGACACCCCGGGCCGGTGGCCGACGACGGACGGGGCCAGACCGCGATCGCGGACGAAGCCGCCTCAACCGGCGGCTGATGACCGCCGTGCACATCACCAGGGCACTACGCCGGCGTCTTCGAAGAACTTGCCGGTCGGGCCGTCGTCCGGCAGGGTTGCGAGTTTGATGGCGATCGCCGCGCCCTGTTCGGGGGTGCGCACGCCGCGGAAGCCGTTGAGGTCGGTCGCGACATAGCCGGGGCAGCCGGCATTGATCAGGATGTTCGTGCCGCTCAGCTCCCGGGCGTACTGGAGGGTCACGGCGTTCAGGAACGTCTTCGACGGCGCGTACGCCACGGCCACCGGACCCGTCATCTGCTCAGCAGCGGTTCCTGACTGCCGGGTGAGGGAGCCGACACTGCTGGACATGTTCACGATCCGCGGTGAGGGAGAGCGGCGCAGCAGCGGCATCATCGCGTTGGTGACGCGGATGACGCCGATCACGTTGGTCTCCACGACCGTCCGGATGATGGCGGGATCGACCCGGGTGGGCTCCTGTGGCATGCTGCCGGCGACGGCGGCGTTGTTGACGAGCACGTCGAGGCGCCCCGCCTGTTCCTCGATCAGCTGTGCGGCGGCGGTGGCGCTCGCGTCGTCGGTCACGTCCAGTGGTACGCCGAACGCGTCGACACCGGCCGCGCGCAGTCGCTCCACCGCTGCATCACGGCGCCGATCGTCTCGGGCGCCGACGCCGACGCTCCAGCCGAGGGCGCCCAGGCCCGCGGCGATCTCGTGGCCGATTCCCTTGTTCGCGCCGGTGACCAGCGCAATCGTTCGTTCGCTCATGGGGACCATGCTGCTCTTGGACCCCGGCGGGGGTCCAAGACCGATCGGGTAGGCAGCGATACCGACAGGGTATTGATCCGGAGTACCGTGGCGGCATGGAGACCCGGGAACTGCGATATTTCGTCGCTGTCGCTGAAGAGCTGCACTTCGGGCGGGCCGCGCAGCGGCTCGGGATCGCGCAGCCGCCTCTGTCACGGGCGATCCAGCAGCTCGAACGCCGGCTCGGGGCAGCGCTGCTGGATCGGACCAGCCGCGCCGTCACGCTGACCGAGGCCGGCTCGGTGCTGTTGACCGAGGGCCGGGCGGCCCTCGACGCGGTCGACGCCGCCGAGCGCCGGACCCGCCGCGCCGCCCTTTCCGTGACCGGCCGTCCCGGTCTGGTCCTGGTCACGAAGGCCAGCGCGTCCAGAGAACTGCTGGCGAAACTGCTCGACGCGTACGCCGCCGAGCCCGGCGCGGTCCCCGTCGACGTCATCTTGTGCGGCCCTGCCGAGCAGCAACGACTCCTGCGCGAGGGCCGGGCCGACGTGGCGCTGCTGCACCGGCCGTTCGACTCGGCAGCCGGGTTCCACACCGAAGAACTCAGCACGGAGGGCCAGGTTGTGGTCCTGCCGGCCGGGCACCCGCTCACCGTCCGCGCCCATGTGCACATGGCCGACATCACCGCCCTGCCTGGCCTGCCCCTGCCACGCTGGCCCGACTCCGACGGCACCTACCCGCCCGGCCCCGGCCCACAAGTCCGCGACCAAGCACAGTTGCTGCAGCTCGTCGCGCTCGGCCGTGCTTGCGCGGTCGCACCGGAGTCGTGCCGAGCCCAGCTGCACGATGACCTTGCCGCCGTGCCCGTGCTGGACGCGCCAGCAGTCACCACCGTCATTGCCTGGCCCCCGCACAGCCGGTCCAGAGCAGTCGCCGACCTTGTCCGGACTGCGACACGTCTCTAGTAGTTCCCACATGCCTGCCCAGGTTCCACCCGTCGTGTCCCGGCTCACACACCATACGAAGGCATGGCGATCGGTGCGGTCCTCGCGCGCGAGGACGCCCGCGACGTCCTGGTTTCCCTGTCAAGTCAGTGTGTGCGGAGCAGGCAGAGGCATCAACGTGCCTGGTCGCTCAGGGGCCTGAAGGGCTGTTTGCCTCTCACGTGTGACTCGCTCCGTTTAAGGAAACACACTGCTGAGTCCCGGGTCAGGAAATCGCTGGCTCACTTTGGGCGTCGACAGGCGATCGAGCGGCCGGTCTGATCAGGTGGCCGGCTGCAGCCGGACGCAGCATTGTCCGGGGCGGGGTGCCGGGCATGCCTCGAGTCCTGCCTCGTCAAGGCCGCTGAGGACGCCGCGCATCAGGTGGAGGTTCATGCCGCACACCGTTCGGGTGTGCTCGCGGGCCAGCACGTGGAAGGGGCAGTTGGCCAGCACGATGACGTCGTCCTCGCGACGCGGCTCGAAGCCGTACCGCTCCAACAGGTCGAAGACGCCCGACTCGTTCTGCTCACCCAACTGCGTGCCGAGCTCCTCGGCCTTGCGGTGCAAGACCTCGCGCACCGGCTCGCCGGTCGCGTCCGACTCCTCCACGGCCTGAGCGAGGAGCCGTCCTGCCAGCTCGTAGCGCCGGTCCGGCAGGCTGACGGCGACCTGCTTCGCCGAGCGGCGGTAAAGCTTGGCCGGCCTGCCAGCGCCCGGTCCGGAGCGTCCGCTGCGGCGCTCGTAGACGGCATCGAGCAGGGATTCGTCGACCAGCCGGTCCAGGTGGAAGGCAGCGGTCTGCCGGGCCAGTCCGAGGGCCGCGGCGGCCTCGTCCCGGCTGACGGGGCCGGGCTGGCGCGCCACGTGGTCGTACAGCCTCCTGCGGGTCGGCTCGTCGAGAGCGGCGATGGCGGAGACGTCCAGGTCGCGTACTTCCTTCGGGGTGTCCACGGACACCAGTGTAAAACCCACAGCCATTGACTAAAGAACGATGGGAGGCTTCTATTGTTAATGAACCTTGTCGATAGAAGGAGCGGGTCATGTCCTCCGTAACCACAACCACCACCTCCGCTGCCCCGTGGCGGGCGCGGTTCGCCGACCCCGGCTATCAGGCGTTCGTGATCCTGCGTACCGGGTTCACGGTGGCGCCGATCCTGTTCGGGCTGGACAAGTTCACCAACCTTCTCGTTGACTGGCCGGCCTACCTCGCGCCGTGGATCGATGACGTGGTTCCCGGCAGCGCCCAGGCGGCCATGTATGCGGTCGGCGTGATCGAGATCGTGGCCGGTGTCGCCGTGGCGTTGGCTCCCCGCTTCGGGGGCTGGCTGGTCGCGGGCTGGCTGGCCGGCATCATCGTCAACCTGCTGACCATCCCGGGCTACTACGACGTCGCGCTGCGCGACTTCGGACTGCTCCTCGGCGCCGTCGCACTCGCACGGCTCGCCCAGCGCTACCACACGAAGCGGCAGCGGCCGTGACCAGACGCCGAGCGCGCTGAACCCGTCCGGCGGGTGGGGTCTCACGGCACCACCCGCCCGTGCCGCGCCTCCTCAGATCGCCCCGGAATTCTTGATCAGCCCCGTGTAGGGCGAGAGATCAGGCCCGATGAGATGGTGAAGCCATGGGAACTTCTCCCAGAACCGATCGCCATCGCACGGCGGTCTTGCGGACCGGTGGCTTCGTCCCGCTGCGCGACTACGCGGTGATCGGCGACGGCCGGACCGCGGCACTGGTCGCCCGTGACGGGTCGGTGGACTGGCTCGGACTGCCGGATCTGGACTCGCCCGCGGTGTTCGGAGCCGTGCTCGACGCCGAGCGTGGCGGCCGGTTCCTCCTGGAACCGGCGGTGCCCTACCGCAGTGAACGCCGCTATCTGCCCGGCACGAACGTCCTGGAGACGACTTTCGTCACCCCGCAGGGCACCGTCCGGGTTACCGACGCGCTGACCCTGCACGACGAGGCCGCACTCGCCCCGATGCGCGAACTGCAACGGCGCATTGACGGCCTGTCGGGGGCCGTGCCGATGCGGTGGAGCGTTCATCCTCGTTTCGGCTACGGCAGACGGATCACGCGGTTGGTCTGGCGCGCGGGAGTGCCGGTGGCGACAGCCGGCAGTGACGCGCTCGCCATATGCGCTTGGGAGGCCGGCGAACCCCGATGCGAGGGGGATTCGATCAGCGGCAGCTTCCTGGCGGCGGCGGGCGGGAGCGCCTTGATCGCCATGCCGTTCGCGCACCAGGAGCCGCTGGTCCTGCCTGCCCGCGCCGAATGCGACGTACGCCTGGAGCGTACGTGCGAGGTCTGGCGGCGCTGGGCGGACGACCGGATCTACACCGGCAGGTGGCACCAGGCGGTGATGCGCAGCCTGCTGGCCCTGAAGCTGCTGGTCTTCGCCCCGTCGGGCGCGGTTGCGGCCGCTGTGACGACCTCGCTGCCGGAACACGTCGGCGGCGAGCGCAACTGGGACTACCGCTTTTCGTGGCTCCGTGACTCGGCCTTCACCCTGGCCGCTTTCCTGCAGCTCGGCTGCCCCGCGGAAGCGCGCGCCTACTTCTGGTGGCTGATGCACGCCTCCCAGCTGACCCACCCCCGCCTGCAGGTGCTCTACCGGCTGGACGGCGGCGGTCACACCACGGAAGAGGCCCTCCCGTGGGAGGGCTACCGCGGCTCGTCGCCGGTCCGCATCGGCAACGCGGCCGCCGGTCAAGTCCAGCTCGACACCTACGGCGAGCTGATGCAGACCGCCTGGCTGTACGCGCAGGCCGCCGGACGGCTCGACGCGGACGTCGCCCGGCGCCTGGCCGAACTCGCCGACCTCGTCTGCGCCACGTGGCGGGAGCCCGACTCGGGCATCTGGGAGGTCCGCAGCGCACCCCGCCACTTCACCCAGTCCAAGATGATGTGCTGGGTGGCTCTCGACCGCGCTGCGGCCCTCGCCGACCGCAGCTTGATTCCCGACCGGCACCTGGCGCGCTGGCAGTCTGCTCGCGAGGAGGTCGCCGCCTTCATCGAAACCAACTGCGTCTCGCCGCGCCGCAACTGCTATGTGCGCTCCGCCGGCAGCGAGGACCTGGACGCCGCTGTCCTCCTCGGCCACCTCTACGGCTATGCCGGCGACGTTCAGCGCATGCGGGCCACGATCACGGCCGTGGGGCAGGAGCTGCGGCATGGACCGTTCGTCGACCGCTACTCCGGCGAAGACGGCCTGAGCGGACCGGAGGGCGCCTTTCTCGCCTGCTCCTTCTGGCTCTGCGAATCCCTCGCCCGCACCGGACAGCTGGCCGAGGCGACCGCTTTGATGGACGAGCTGGTTCATCTGGCGAACGACGTGGGCCTCTACAGCGAGGAGATCGACTCGGCCACCGGCGACTTCCTGGGAAACCTGCCCCAGGGCCTGAGTCACCTGGCGCTCATCAGCACCGCCCGCGCCATCAACAGCGCCGAGAAGGAGGCGAGCGAGTGAGCGCATGGGGGACCGCTGCCGGGGCGTTCGTCGGCACACTGGTGCTGACCACCGCATTGCGGGCCGCCGGAGAGATGCGCCTGACGCGCATGGACCTGCCGTTCCTGCTCGGCACGGCGGTGACCGTCAACCGTACGCGCGCGAAGGCCGTCGGCTACCTGATGCATTTCCTCAACGGCGAGATCTTCGCGTTCGTCTACTACGCCGTGTTCCTCGCGATCGGCATGGCCGGCTGGTGGCTGGGGGCGCTCTTCGGCCTTTTGCACGGCCTGTTCGCCGGCACCGCGCTGGTCGGCGTTCTGCTGCCGCTCGTCCACCCCCGGATGGGCAGCCCCCTCACCAGCGCCCCCGAGGTGGCCCTTCTGGAACCCCCCGGCTTCCTGATGCTCAACTACGGGCCGAGCACACCCGTCATTACCGTCCTCGCCCACATCGGGTACGGAGCGATCGTCGGCGGCTTCACCACGCTCGGAGCCTGATTCGGACGGGATGCCGTCGCCGCACAGCGGGCATATGGTCGCCAAATGGTGACGGCCGGTGTGACTGCTGCGGCGCTCGGATACCGGAGCGTGCAAGCGCGGTCGGCCGGCGATATTGCCGGCCCCGGGCCGCTGGCGCAGGGGCCGGGGACGGGTTCTACGAGGGGGCGCCCCGTCTGCGGCGAAGTACCGGCGCCACCAGCGGGACCTGACTAGCATGTGCGGCCTGCGAGTTGCGACGTACCGGAGGTACTCCATGATCGTGCAGGTCGGCCTGAGCGGCGATGAGGCGGGCGATGAACTGCGCCGGCTGGAACAGTGGCTGCGCCAGGACCAGGAGCTCAGGCGCGTCGCCATCACCGCCCAGGCCGCGCCGGTCGAGGACGGTGACATGGGCCCGGTTACAGAGGCCCTCCAGCTGCTGCTCGAACCGCAGGGCGTCCTGACCGCCGTCGCTGCCTCGCTGGGCACCTGGGCCGGCGTCCGGCGCCGACAGGTGCACATCCGCGTGCGCAGCGGGGAGAAGGAGGTGGAGATCGACGCCTCCCGGCTCGAGGACCCGGACGAGGTGGCCGTCCGCATCGTGCGCGCGCTGGACGGTCGGTGAGCGGGCCCTCCTTCCCGTCCTTCGGGTCCGCCCGCGCGGTGCTGATCGGCGCCGCGTCCTACACCTCGCGGGACCTCACGCCGATCCCCCACTCCGCGCGCAACATCCGCGGCCTCGAAGCCGCCCTCACCGACGGAGCACTGGGCGGCTTCGCGACGGACGATGTACGGCTCGTGGACGATCCGGACAAGCCCCGGGACATCATGGAGCCGGTCTGGGCGGCCGCCGAGGAGGCGGAGGATGTCCTGCTCGTCTACTACAGCGGCCACGGCCTGATCGCCGGGGCCACCGGCGATCTCCACCTCAGCATGACCGAGAGCGAACCCGGTCAGGACTGGACCAGCCTGCGGTTTTCGTACCTGGCGGGCGTCGTCAAGCAGTCCCGCGCAGACGTCAAGATCGTGATCTTGGACTCCTGCTTCAGCGGCCTGGCGCACTCCGACCTGATGGGCGCCGACTCCCGGCTGATCACGGACCAGCTGGCCGCCGTCAGGGGCGTGTACTCCCTGACCTCAGCCCCGGGGGACCGGCGCTCCAAGGCGCCTGCGGGGGCCAGGTACAGCGCCTTCACCGGTTTCCTGCTGGGCGCCATGCAGGAGGGCGTCCAGGGCGCCGGCCCGCTGCTGGGCGCGAACGACCTCTACAACGAGGTGCTGCGGCGCATGCGGGACACGGGCCTTCCGCTCCCGGAGGAGTGCGGCAAGACGGGCGCGGGTGACTTCCCCCCGTACGCAACCGGGCCTTCCCACCGCCGCCCCCGAAGCCGGAGCCAGTCCCAGAGCCGCTTCCGGTACCGGTCCCCCGGGACCGCGCCGCGGGCGTCCCGGTTCCCCGGGCCACCACTCCTGCCGGAGGGCCCGCCTTCGCCACCGTCCAGAGCGCCGGCTACCGCATCGGAGACGTCAACGCCCGCTTGGCGAAAGTCATTGCCACGGTGGCCGACCCCGACCAGTGGTCGCAGGCAGCCCCTCCCTATTTCCGGACCGAGTCCGGCCGGAAGCACCACGGGTACGACGTCGCCGAGGTGAACGCCTACGTCGAGCGGCACCGCCACCAACCCACCACGTTCGCGGACGCCCTGCGCCTGGTGCTGATGCTCCAGGGCTTCATCCTCGTACGGGGCACCGGACGTCCGGGCTGGATGGCGTCCGTACTGAGGAAGCGCTACGGCATGGCCGACGGGGAGCAGCTGGTCGGCCGAGCCACGAACAGCGCGAGGCGGACCATCGCGTTCACCGATACACATCTGTGCGTTCTGGATCCCCCGGACCTCCTGAGGGTGCCGTACTCCCGCCTCGAAGACCTCTCCCTGTCCGTCTCATCCCATCACGAGCGCGTGGTGACCGTCACGGATCAGGCGGGCCTCTGCGAGGACGTGCTCATCGTCGTCACGGTCCTCAGGTTCGGACACCACCACGTGAAGATCAGCGAGGGCGCGAACCACCCGCTCCTGTCGGCCCTGCGCAGGTTCCTGCCGGCAATGGCCCACCTCCGCGAGCAGCATCCCGAGTGGTTCGCCCGGCCCTGATCCCCCGGAGCCCCTTGAAAGAGCCCTTTCTCCTGTCGGGGTCGCTTCGTGAGTCGCCCGGTGTCAGGGGATTGGGGCACGCGCGGAGGCCCGTGAGGGTCCGCCCGTGGGGTGCGATGTGTGTGGACGGGCGGTGTGGCGATGGCCACCGCCGGCCATCGTGCGGGAAGCGGAGCTCTGGTCCTGTTCCCGGTGGCACGCCGCCACTCATATGAGTTGGCGAGTGGTTAGAGGTCGCGCTGCCTCCGTACTTGCCCGTGGAGATGCGCTGGGAAAGGGCCGTGGCGGACGGCCTTCGCGCCGGCGCGTCCCACGCCTTCGGCACCTTCGACGGGACGCTGTGCGCAATCCCAGAAGCTGGTATGCCGTCGGCGGATTACGGGTGGCTGCCGGAGCGGGAGAAATGCAGCTGCTGGGCCCGTGCTGGACGGGCCCGCGCACAGACCACCCTCGAGCGTGCGCAGCAGACAGACGAAGGTGCACTCGACCACCTGCACCACCAGGTGCCGGCACCGTCTGACCAGAGGCACGCTCCGCACGGCGTCGCGGGACGGCCGGGCGGGTGACTTGGGTCATGGACACCGGCTCCGCGGGCCGCTCCAGCCCTAGCGGCCGGGCGACGGACAGCGCCCGGGCGCGCTCCCGCGGGTCAGGGGCGCTCCGGCGCCTCCGCGGCCAGCGCCGCGTCCAGCATCCGCCGGACCGTCCCGGTCAGTTCCGGGACGGTCGGCACGGGGCGCGTGGCGGCGAGGGCCCCGGCCAGGTGGTCGTAAAGGACGCCTTCAGTCCAGGCGACCAGGAGCTCGGCGGAGCGCTCGGGGCGGGCGGCGCCCAGGGCGGCGAGGATCCCGGCCGCGCGGGCGCGGGCGCCGAGGCCCGCCCGGTGCAGTCCTGTACGCAGCTCCGGGTTGCGGGCGGCCTCCAGCGAGAGTTCGAAGCGGGCCAGCTGGCGTTCGCGGCCCGTCGTCATCCAGCGGTGGAGCACGTTCGCGAGCGCGGCGGCCACCTCATCCCTGCCCGCGCGCTGCCCGCCGCCGCCTTCCCCGTCCTCTTCCGGTGCTCCCCCTCCCGTCTGCGGGACGGGGAGCACCGGCGCGTCCTGGTCCACGTCGGCCAGGTCGCTCTCGGCCAGGCGCCGGTAGCAGGCCTCGATCAGCGCCGTCCGGGTGCGGAAGTAGTACGAGGTGCTGCCCGCCGGCAGGCCCGCGGCGGTGTCGACCGCCCGGTGGGTCAGGCCGCGCAAGCCTGCGGAGGCCACGGTGGCGATGGCGGTGTCCGCGATGAGCGTCCTGCGGTCAGGGGTCGACATGGGCTCACTCTACAGCTGTAGAGTGAGCCCTGCGGTCCTCTACGAATGTAGAGGGCCGGTGTGCGGGACCGAGGAGAGGAACGCCCATGTCCGGACGTCGAGCGGTTGTGGTCGGAGCCGGGATCGGCGGGCTCACGGCTGCCGTGGCCCTGCACCGCCTCGGCTGGGAGGTCACCGTCCACGAGCAGGCGGCCCGGGAGGCCGCCGGCGCCGGCGCCGGGATCGTGCTCGCACCCAACGCCCTGCGCGCCTTCGAGGCCATCGGCTTCGACGTCGAGCGGGCCACCGGCAGCGCCGTGTCCGCCGCCATGGGCGTGCGCCGGCCCGACGGCGTCTGGCTCAACCGGGCCGACACCGCCGCACTGGTCCGGCGCTATGGGCGTCCCCCGCTCGCCGTGCACCGGGCCGCGCTCACCGGCGGCCTGGCTGCGGAACTGCCCGACGGGGCGCTGCGGTACGCCACCGCCGTGGAGGGTGTCGAGGGCGCCGGGGAGGAGACCGCCCGGGTGCGGACCGGGGTCGGGGAGGTGCAGGCCGACGTCGTGATAGCCGCCGACGGCATCAACAGCCCCCTGCGCCGGCAGTACTTCCCAGGCCACCCCGGCCTGCATCACAGCGGCGAGAGGGCCTGGCGGACGGTCGTCACCGCCGAGGGCCTGCCCGGCCTCACGACCTCCGAGACCTGGGGGCGGGGCGAGCGCTTCGGCATCGTGCCGCTGGCCGACGGGCGCGTGTACGTCTACGCGACCGCCTTCGCACCGCCGGGCAGCCGGCCGACCGACGTACGGGCCGAGCTGGCGCGGCGGTTCGGCCGGTGGCACGCACCCGTACCGGCCCTGCTGGAACGCATGGAGCCGGCCGCCCTGCTCCAGCACGACCTCTACGACCTCGCCGCCCCGCTGCCCCGCCTGCACCACAGCCGCATCGCCTGGATCGGCGACGCCGCCCACGCCATGACGCCCAACCTGGGCCAGGGCGGCTGCCAGGCCGTCGAGGACGCCGTGGTCCTGGCCCACCTGCTGCACCGGGCCGGCCCCGGCGCGGTCCCCGCGGCCCTCGCCGCGTACAGCGCCGCCCGGCGGGAGCGGACCAATGCAATCCGGGTGCGGTCCCGCCGGGCGGGCCGGGTGGCCGGCCTGCGCAACCCGCTCGCCGCCGGCGCCCGGAACCTCGCCGTCCGCGCCGCTCCTGGCCGCCTCGCCCTCCGGGCACTGGACGACCTCTACGGCGGGTTCGCGCTTCCCGCGTAGCCGGCCCGCCCCCTCCTCCAGCACGGGGCCGCTCCAGGCACCGTCCCCGGACCCACACCCGCCCGGGGTGAGCGGCCCGGTCCAGGGCCCGAGCCCGGCGGGAGGGGGCACTACGCCGTTTCATCAGGGGCTGCGCCTATTTCGACACGGCTGAGCCCACGGCTTCCATGACCGGCACACACGAAGGACATAACGTGCGGATATAGGTGCAATGGGTAGTTCGTTTGCAGCGATCGGGAGCCCGGTCCGAGCGGCTGCAGCTGGTGCGGCCGACCGCGGCGGGGTGCGTGGCGGGCGGGGCAACGTGGCCCGGCTGGTGAGCGCATGGTGAAGAAGGCCCTGGCCGCTCTGGGCATCGTCCTGGTGTTGCAGAGCCTGTTCGCGCTCTGCCTGGTCAGTGCGATGCAGTTGCTCGTGCTGCGCAATACGCCGTTCGGGGTGACCGGTGCGTCTCCGGTCGTGAACGCGGTGACGTCGAAGGTGTCGCTGGAGACGCTCGCCTACGCGGATGAGTCCGCGGTGATGGAGGCGATCGGCCAGAGCAAGTTGCACGGCGCCTACCTGCCCGGCCAGGCGAGCGACACGCTGATCGTGGTCCCCGCCAAGAGCTTCTTCGGGCGGGTGGAAATCGAAGCGGCGTTCGGTGATGCGGCGAAGAAGCTCGAGCGGCCCCTGACGGTGAAGACGGTCAAGCCGTTGCCGGAGTACGACCGCCTCGGCGGGGTCTCCGGTCTGCTCCTGATCCCCCTGCTCATCGGCGGCTACCTGGCCGCCGTCCTGCTCCTCAAGGCGACCAGAACCGCGGCCGCTCCTTGGCACGTGGCGATGCTGGTCGGCTACGCGACGGTGGGCGCCGTGCTGACGGACCTGATCGCCGGGCCGGGCATCGGCGCCTATACCAACGATCACTTCTGGCCGCTGCTGCCGTGCTTCATCCTGATCGCCGCGTCCGTCGCTCTGGCGGCCGCCGCCTTCCAGCGCCTTATCGGACCACTCGGCACGCTCGAGGTCGCGACCCTGTTCATCATCGTGGGCGGCTCCGCGGCCGGCGGGGTCGGCATCTCCCTTCTGCCCGACTACTGGCAGCACATCGGCGCCGTCTTCCCGCCCCAGCACGCCATCACCCTGGTACGCAACGTCATCTACTTCGACGGGAACAGCATCACCACACCGTTGATCGTCCTCGGCCTGTACGCGCTGGGCGGCGGCGTCATCGTCGGCTACCTGGGACGCCGGCGGCCGGTCAAGATGGTCGGCGCACCCGCGCCCGCCGTCGCACCTGTACGCCTGACACGCCTGACACGCCTGACGCAGTCGAAGCCCCGGTCACACAGCCCGCGGGCCCGAAGACACTCGTCCGGGTCCTCATCGCGCTGGCGGTCGCCGCGGTCATGCAGTGCCTGTTCACCGTCAACTACATGAGCTCGGCCCACGAACCTGTAGCGACCGACCTGCCGTTCGGTGCCGTCGGCCCGTCCCCCCTGCTGGCCGCGACCCAGAAGAACCTCTCCCTGAAGGGCACCCATTATCCCAGCGAGCAGGCCGCGAAGGATGCGATCGACCGGGCCGAGATCTACGGAGCTCTCATCCCCGGCCAATCGTCGAGCACCCTGCTCGTCGTCCCCACCCTCAGCGACGTCGCTCCCCTCGACCTGGCGGCGAACTTCGAGGTCGCAGCGAAGAAGCTCGGGCAGCCGCTCAGCGTCCAGCAGTATGCCCCGCAGCCGCTGGCGAAGAAGGACCCCTTCGGCCTCGTCCCGTCCCTGATGCTCATCCCGCTCCTGGTCGGCGGCTACATGGCGTCCACCATGCTCAGAACCGTCACCGGCAGCGCCACCGGCCGTCGCCGCCTGACCGCGATCCTCGGCTTCTCCGTCCTGGCTGGCCTGCTGGTCAACCTCGTCGTCGGCCTCTGGCTCCGCGGCTACCCCCTGGAGAAATTCTGGATCGTCTGGCCAATCCTCTCCCTCGTCATCGCGGGCGTCGCAGCCGTCGCAGCCGTCCTGCAAAAGCTCCTCGGAGCCGCCGGAACACTCGTGACCATCATCGTGATCGTGCTGTTCGGCAACCCCTCCTCGGGAGGAGCGAACGGCGTCCCCTATCTCCCGGCGTTCTGGGCCGACATCGGCCCGTTCCTGCCGCCCCGCAACGCCTACATCCTGCTGCGCAACACGATCTACTTCGACGGCCACGGCACCACGCAGGCACTTGTCGTCCTGCTTCTCTACCTGGCCGTCCCGGCGATCGCCCTCGCCCTCCTCGACCGGTTCCGCACCCGCGAAATCCCGCTGAACCGCGAGACCGAGGCAGAGGCGACGGCACTGACCGTCCCCGTCGGAGGCCTGCCCTAATCCCGCAGACAAGCCACCGAATCAGCAGGGCCCGCGCCGTCGACGCCCCCGCCGCACAGCTCCCAGTGGGCGGCCGGGGGGCCGGACGGCTCTGTGCGGGTGCGGGCTACGCGCGCGGGCCACCCGGGAAGGGGTCAGCTCCCGCGCGATGCGTACATGATCACGGCCATGCCGGCGAGGCAGACCAGGGCGCCGATGACGTCGTAGCGGTCGGGGCAGTAGCCGTCGACGACCATGCCCCAGGCGATCGATCCGGCGACGAAGATCCCGCCGTAGGCGGCGAGGATCCGGCCGAAGTGGTCGCCACCACCCCGTACAGGCCCAGCGCGATGACGCCGGCGCCGAGCGGGGACATCTCCGCCGGTAAACCTGTACCTGAGTACCGGATGCAAGCACCTGAGTGCACGACTGGCCAACCGCGGCGTTCAGTCACAACGACTGCGACCCTGCGCGATGGTTGGCCCGTAGGGCCAGGTACGCGCTCAGCCACGGAGGAGGTCCCGCAGACGTCCCGACAGGTCAGGTGGGGCGAGGCCAGGCGGTCGAGGAAGCAGGCGTGCAGCGCGGCGAAGCGGTCGCTGGCGGACTGAAGGGCGTCGGCGAGGCCGTGCTTGGTGACCAGGAAGTCGACGAAGAGGTCGATCCATTGGCGCAGTGCGTCGGCCGGGGTATCGGCGCCGGCCAGCAGGTGAGGGCCGGCTTCGGCGCATGCCTCGATCTGGTGCTGGTACCACGGCGGTGACGAGGTCGCCCGGGTCGGGAAGTGGCGGTAGATCGTGGCCATCCCGACGCCCGCCTGGGCCGCGATCTGGCGAATCGGCGCGTCGACGCCGGAGGTGACGAACACCTCGGCTGCGGCAGTGAGCACCGTCTCCCGGTTGCGCTGAGCGTCGGCCCGCTGGCTTCGGACGGCGAATGCCCTGCGGGACCGCTCGGCGGTCATCGCGTTTCTCCTTCGACACACCGGTTGACAAACGGCGGGCGCCACCGAAAGGGAAACCCACACCGTGAGCACACCCACCACTGCCGACGCCTTGGGCGCGCCCGTCCCGGTCCTGTCCGTCAGCCCCGTAGTCCTGTCCGTGCCCGGACGTCCCGTGGATCTCCAGGTGCGCGTCTCCGCACCCTTGACCGGCACCAGCCTCCCCGTCATCCTTCTCTCCCACGGCCACGGCCCCTCGAACAACCTCTCCTCGCTCAACGGCTACGCGCCGCTCGCCAACTTCTGGGCGGCACACGGATTCGTCGTCGTCCAGCCCACCCACCTCACCTCCAGAACACTGACCGACCTGGTCGCAGACGCCCCGGGAGCACCCGACTTCTGGCGCTCCCGCGCCGAGGACATGACCCACGTCCTCGACCGGCTCGAGGCGATCGAGAACGCCGTGCCGCAGCTCGCCGGGCGGATCGACCCCACCAAGGTCGCCCTCGCCGGACACTCGCTTGGCGGCTTCACCGCCGCCCTCCTGCTGGGCGCCGGACTCACCGACCCCGACACCGGCAACCTGGTACACCTCCTCGAGCCGCGAATCAAGGCGGGCGTACTGCTCGCCCCGCCCGGCAGGGGCGGCGACGCCTTCAACGGACCCATGGCCGAGCACTGGCCGGTCATCGGGGCCGTCGACTTCTCCACCATGACCGCACCCGCGCTGGTCGTCACCGGCGACAAGGACGACCCCCGGCACTTCACAGACCTGGGCCCGGACTGGCACGCCGACCCCTACACCCTCGCCCCCGGCCCCAAAACCCTGCTCACCCTGTTCGACGCGGAGCACGGACTCGGCGGGATAGCCGGATACGACGCCGCCGAGACCACCGACGAAAACCCCCAGCGAGTCGCCGCCCTCGCCCAGCTCACCGCGGCGTACCTCCGCACCCAGCTCCACCCCCGCGACAACGCTTGGCAGACCACCTACGAGGCACTGACGACCGGACCCAACCCGGCAGGACGAGTCGAATCCAAGTAGGCCCCCGGCCACGCCAGCCTCAGAGCCTCAGGGAGCGAATGAGGTCACTCAGCGGGCTGCTACTCCGCACCGGTCCTGGGGCGTCCATGCCCGAGAACAGCTTGATGCAGGGGTGGGAACACGATCGTGTGGAGAACTTCCGCGGCTTGCTCGTCAACGCCCAGTGGACTGACTACCGCGCCCTGGATCGCGGCCAGGGCGCGGGCGACGGCCACGAGCCGGTACACCTGCGCGCGGCTGATACCGAACTCCGCGTCATGTCAGACGGAAAGCTCTCCTCTCCCTCGCACGCCGACGTATCCACGTACTGGGGGTAATGATTCGTGACGGAGAGCCTTCACTCCCCGTCGCGGGAACGGCTTGACATCAGCATGGGGAAGTCCCCCAACACCGGGACGCAAGTGAGATGATCTCTCATGCCGCCAGCGTGCTCGCCACCAACGCCCACGGGCTCACCTGGACCTGCCCGGGGTGGGTGGTGAGACCACCGGCGGGTGCCGGCGGTGCTGAGATTCCCGGAAGGAAACGGCTGACCCCGGACGCTCGCCGAAGGTCCGGCCGACGCCGGGGCGGCGAAATGGTTGGTGTGCGGGGCTGACGGAACCGGGTAACGTCTTCCAGACGCCGATTTACGAGTGAGAGCGCGATGGGCCCCTGCTGACGTCCTTCGACGTCGCCGCTCGTCCCCCACCGATGAATCTGTAGATCACTTCGCATCATTACCGGGAGAACCCGTGACCGTGAGTAAGAACATAAACAACCCCGTGGGTCAGGGCGGCGGCCAGCGCAAGAGGTTGTCCCGCGCCGAACGGCAGAACAACGGTCCGCACCGAAACCTCGACCGCCAAGGTGCGGCCGACCAGAAGGCGGAGCTGGTGCGCAAGATGCGCGAGAAGGCAGGCGCAGCTGAGGGCGCCGGGCAGGCGGGCGACGACACCGCACAGAGCTGAGGCACCACCGCCGCAGCACGGCACCGCACGGAGCAGGGCCCGGACCGCGACGCACGGTCCGGGCCCTGTTGCCGTACCGGGCGCGGGCGGCCCCGCTCAGCTCTCGGCCGACCGCCCGGGGCAGCCGTATAGCATGCGCAACTCGCGGCGGAGGGTGGGGTCGAGGTCGTCGGGTGTCGAGGCACGGCGCCGGAGGGATCGTCTCGATGACGGTGTCGCGAAGGTCGACAAGATGCCGCAAGTTCGGCCAGCGTCGCTGAGGGGGATCATCCCGGTGGAGGCGGCCACGTAGCCGCGGCCGATCTCGTCGAGGCCGACGGCCTCGCCGTCGTGTTCGCCGACCTTGAGGTTGCGGACGCGGCCGATGAGCCCGCCTTCGTGCTGGTGGATCTGTCGGAAGCGCACGGCGTGGCGCTCGGTCGCAGGCATGAGGGAAACGGCGCGCTGACCATGCCTTGGACCTGTGGCCGCTGCTCGCCGGTCGGCCTTGCACCCATCGGCCTGGCGCCCTCCCGGAAAGCCGCAGGCCGGGCGGCTCACTCGGGGGCCGGCCTGATCCGAGCGTCGTCCGGCATCGCGTACGGCGGGCGTACGACAGGAGATTCCGGCCGGGGTGAATCCTTTCCGGACCTGCCCGCCTCTTGTGTATGTGCCGGCCGAACGGGCCGGCAGGACCGGGAGGAAACACGAATGATGGTCATTGGCTTCGTAGTGATCGGGGCCCTGCTCGTGGGCGCGTGCAGCTGGCACCTTCTGCGCCGCTACAAGAGCCGAAGCTGACCGGCGCCCGCGCGGGGGCCTACCGAGGATGAGGAGCAGATGAACCAACGCCATGCCTGGCCGGACGAGCGGCTGATCAAGGCCGCGCAGGACGGCGACCTCACGTCGCTCGCCACCGTCGTCATGGAATCGCAGCCGCACGTGCGCAAGTTCGCCGTGTCGCTGTGCGCCTCGCCGCAGGACGCGGAGGATGCGGCGCAGGAGGCACTGATCATCCTCTACCGGAAGATCGGCAGCCTGCGGGCCACCGGGGCGCTTGCCTCGTGGATGTTCCGTATCGTGCGCAACGAATGCCTGCGGCAGGTACGGCTGCTCGTCTCGCCGAGCGACGAGGCGTCGGCCGGACCGGAGGCGTCCGCGGAACCGTCCGCCGAGGATGCGGTGCTGCGCAGGCTGGAGGTGGAGCGGATCGCGGCTGCGGTCGGTTCCCTTCCCCACGACCAGCGGCGGGTCCTGATCATGCGGGACGTTCAGGGCCTGCCCGGCAGGTCCGTCGCCCATGCGCTTGGGCTGAGCAACGCCGCGATGAAATCGCGGCTGCACAGAGCACGTGCGGCACTGCGTCACGCGTTGGCGGCCACCGACCCGGCGACAGCCCAAGCGCTTGACCTTTCCACCGACTCCATCGACCCATGTGCCGGAGAGGACTCACCACCGTGAACACCGTGAAGAGCGTGTACAGCACACAGGGCGCGGAGAGCGGGGCCACCGCGCCGTCCGCGGCGCCCAAGAGGAGCTATGCCAGCACGTCCGTCCCGCGCCACCTGGCGCGCGGCGCCATCGGCTTCGGGCTGATCATCGGCTCGATCGCCCTGGTGCCCGTCCTCGGCCCGGCCGTCCTGCTGGCGGCCCCGCTGGCCCTGATCGCCTTCCGCGGCTGCCCCACCTGCTGGTTGGTGGGCCTCACCCAGACTCTCTCCCGCGGCCGGCTGGAGCGCCAGTGCGCGGAGGGCGTCTGCACCCTCACCAAGGCGCACCCGTCGCAGGCAAGGAGGGCGCGACGCACGTAGGGCGCCATTGGATTCGGCAGCCGTGATCCGCTCGAGGACCTCGACGTAGAGCGGCCGTTCGGGGCAGACGTGGGCGGCAGCATGGCGGAGAGCGGGGACCGTCGGCGTGCCGATGGGGAGGAGTGGAAGGAACGGCGGGCCCTGTACGGCACGGCACCCCTGCCCGCCCCCGGCCCCCTGCCGCCTCTTCCACGTCCACAGGGCCGAGGCAGGGCACACCTTGAACGTGCCGGGTACGACAGACCGGCGAGGGATTCACGCAACCGCGCCGGCGCGCTGACCAGGAGAGCCTTGAGCTGGTTGACGGCCTGGGTGCGGTTGCGGCCCGCGGAGTCCTTCACGACCTTCCGTACGCGAAGCTCCTCGACTGGTTCGTCTCTGCTCTGCGGGGTTCCGGCGGCTCTTCCGGCGAGTACGGCTCGGGCGGCTGCTTCTGCGTCGCCCGCGTCGGTCTTGCCCGAGCGTCGCCGAGCCGCTCGGTCGGGCCACGCGCCGTCCGACGTGTACGCCCCCGGGGACGCCCGGCAGCTCGTCGCTAGGAATACCCGACCGTCGGCGCCGGACGAAGGCAGATCCGGCACCCGGCGCGCGGCCGGGTGCCGTTCCTCAACGCCTGCTGCCACCGCTGCTGTTCAGTACGCCAGCGCCCGTTGTCTTGGCGAGCTTGGCGGGCAGACCGCTCGCGGGTTCCAGGCCCGCGTTCAGCTTCGGTGTCCAGTTCACGCCCGTCGCGATCTTCTTGCTGGAGTGTTCGGCGTTGTACGCGGCCACGAGGTCGGTGGCGGTGCCGTTGACCAGGTTGCCACTGCCCGCCACCGCGCCGGTGCCGTCCCCGCTGAGCAGTTGCGAGGCCTTCCGACCGCTGGAAAGCGCCCAGTAGTTGTTCTGGGCGACGATCTGGGCGTTGGCCCGGGAGTTGATGCTGTAGCTGTGGGCGTAGCCGTTGAGCGTCGCCGTGTCGTAGTAGTTGTTGTACAGGTGGATCTGGCCGACCCGGGCGAGCGGGGCGCGCTGGACGATCCCCTGGAAGAGGTTGTGATGCAGCGTCACCCGCAGCTTGGTGTCCTTGTCACTGCTGCCGATGAGCATGGTCTTGTCGTGGTTGGTGAAGCGGTTGTACTCGACGGTCAGGAGGTCGGAGGCGTTGGTGATGTCCAGGGCGCCGTCGTGGACCTGGTACTCGCGGCCGAAGTAGGCCGGGTTCGAGCTGTCGTAGTGCGGGCCGTCGCCGAACGTGTTGTGGTCGGCCCATACATGTGTGGAGCGGCGCACCGAGACCGCGTCGTACTGGGAGTTCCAGTTGCCCGTCGAGCCGTCGGTCGGATCCCACTGGGGGAAGCAGTCGCGGGTGTCACTGAAGCTGAGGTTGCGGATGATGACGTTGTCCGCGTTGCTCACCTGGAGGCTGCCCCCGACGATCGCCGCGCCGGAGCCGGGAACGCCCACGATCGTGGTCTTGGAAGGCACGCTCAGGACCACGCGTGCGGCCTGCCGCGCTTGCGCCGCGGCACGCGCGGACTCCTGTGCGCCGGAGGGCAGCTTGGAGCGGCCCCAGGTGGCCGGGTCGTAGGCCTTCAGGTACGCGTTCAGCGAGTAGCCCGTACCGGCGGCGTAGTCGGCACAGTCGAGGGGCTTGCCGGAATCTTCGGTGTTGGCGTTTATCGCCCCCTTGATCTGGATGATTCGGGGGGCGTCGGCAGGGCCGGCCTTGAGGGCCTTGGCCAGCTCGGCGCGGGTCGAGACGGTGAAGGTGTGCGCCGCGTCGGCGGCCCGTCCGCCAGTGGTGCCCGAGCCACTGGCGGCCCAGCCGTCATTGGCAGGCAGCGCTGCGTGTGCGAGGTCGACGGTGGCGGCGCCCGCACTCATGGTCAGCGGTATGGCCGCGAGCCCGGCGGCCACGAGGCAGGCGGCGCCGATCAGAGCCAGGCGTTTCCGGGCGGGCGAGCGGCGGTGCGATGAAGCAGACACGTAAGGTCGTTCCTTTTGCGAGACGAACTGTCAGTGCCTCAGTTGCCGCTGCTGCTCGGAAGGTTGCCGCCCTCGCTCGAAAGATCGCCGCCATCCTGGACGGCCGGCCCGGCCCGGTGTGCGGTGCGCCGTCAGGGCGTAGCGATGACGCGCATCGAGCAGGAAGCGACGCTCGCGGACGTGGCGCCAAAGCGCACTGAAGCGAGAGTCGCTGTGGCAAGATCGTTCGCGACTGTGAGTGTCCGGAGGATTACGGAGAGGAAGGCCCGATGAGGCCCAAGGTCTCGATCAACGCCTATGAAGACAGCGGGGCGCAGCCGTGGCCCTATGAAGTCCTCTATATGGAAGCAGAGCCTGATGAGGAGCCGAACGTGCTCGGGTGGATCCGCCTCGCCATGAGGAGCAACACCCACGGCGAGCCGCATGAGCGCGCCCAATTCGAGGAGACGGTTTGGGACCTCTTGTACCACTCCGTCAACTGGAAGTGGCAGGCGAACGACGGCGACGACGTGGACTACCACCTGGGTACCCCCGCGAAGGTCGTTGACAGTAAGGCGTTCGAGGTTGAGGAGGGCGGATTCCAGGCCACGTTCCAGGTCAACAGGGAACTACTTCCTGGCCTGCATCCGGACGTGTTGCAGAAGATCAAGAACAACAGTGGCGAGCTGACGGTCGAGCACACCTTCGCTCGGGATGGGATGAAGTACGGGGTTGTCCTTGACTGGAAGACCCCACTCGCCGACATCCGGTCGTCGGGCAACTGACCGACTGGGCCCTGCACCTGATCGCCCGCCTGGTGTCGGCGCTGCCGATCACCCTGGAGGGCGGCTGTGTGGGACAGGCGGTACGTCCAGGTTCACCGGGGCAGCTGCTGCCATCGGTCAACCTGGGACCGCTTTGGACGCAGGAACGTCAAGGTCAGCTCGATGCCTTCGACCTCGCCCTTCCAGCCCCGGACCAGAGCCCACTGCTGGGAAGGTCTCTGGTCCAGCCGCAGGTCTGCCCCGCCGGCATTGACCTTGTCGACGTCGTGCCAGAATCCGCCGGGGCGGGCGGTGGTGCTGAGATGCACGTGCCGAGGATCGTCTCTGCCTCGATCGCCTGCTCCCAGCGAGGTCATGCAGAGATCCGCTGCACTCCCCAGCCGGAGGACCAACGGATCACGACCCGCCAAGCAAGGGTCCAGCCCCCTCCCGGTGCAACCCCGGTCCCGGTCTCTACGCGCGCCTCAGCGCGCCGTACACCGGCCCCACGCCGCGTCGCGCCAGGATGGGGGCCCGTGGGTCCGGAGCCTTCGGGTGACGGGAGCAGAACATTGATCAACGTTGACGTCCAGCATT
>NZ_JNZY01000063.1 GCF_000717655.1 Streptomyces katrae | reverse complement strand
CCTCCCGACCCCGACCACGCCACCCCCGCACGGCGCACTCCGCCTCAGCAGTCGCACACCATCCAGGGCACCGACCCCACGCCCGTCTGAGTACCAGCGCTCATGCATCCGCCCCGCGGGCGCGGTTGACTCGAGCCATGGATCCGGACACCTCGCGCGCCAAGCGCGCCTTCGTCGCGCCGCTCGTCTCCACCCTGCTGACGCTGCCGATGGCCCTCGTCGCGTTCTTCTTCGTCGGGCTGTCCCCCATGGCCTGCGACTCCTGCGCCGACGCGGCGAGCGACCGGTTCGACGCCTCGTACGACATCGCGTTCCCCGCCTTCACCACCGGCCTGCTGCTCGTCCTGGCCGTGCTGGTGACCAGCTGGGCGCTCCCCTGGCAGCGGCGGAACTCCGCCCGCCGCGTCGGGTTCGCACTGCTCGCCCCCGTCGCCGTCGTCCTCGACTACCTCGTGTTCGCCGGCATCGTCGACTGGCCTTGAGACACGCCGATCAAGCCCGTTGCGGGGCCCGCCCGCGGGCGTGGAGGCCGTGGCCGGGGGAAGCGCGTACGCGGCCTGGCAGCTCCACCGGTACCGAGTCCGCGGATTGACAAACTCCAGTCCCGCTCCGTGAGCCGCCGACCGGGCCCGCCTACGCTCCCCCGCATGGGCAGAGCGCGGCGGCTGAAGCCGGGGCAGTGGCGGGTGTGGTGGCGGGTCTGGCGAGCCGGGCCCCCCGCCGGGTCCGAGCGGCACGTGTGGCCGCTGCGCTGACCGGCGGGGAACCTCCGGCGAGGGTCAGCGCGTCTCGCGCAGCCAGCCCGCGACCTCGGTCGCCCAGTACGTCAGGATCGTGTCCGCGCCGGCCCGCTTGATGCCCAGCAGGGTCTCCAGGACGGCCCGGTCGCGCTCGATCCAGCCCTTCTCCGCCGCCGCCTCGATCATCGCGAACTCGCCGCTGATCTGGTACGCGGCCACCGGGACGTCCACGGCCTGCGCGACCCGGTACAGGATGTCCAGGTACGGGCCGGCCGGCTTGACCATGACCATGTCCGCGCCCTCCTCCAGGTCGAGCGCCAGCTCCCGCAGGGACTCGCGGGCGTTCGCCGGGTCCTGCTGGTACGTCTTGCGGTCGCCCTGCAGCGAGGAGGCGACGGCCTCGCGGAACGGGCCGTAGAAGGCCGAGGAGTACTTCGCCGTGTACGCGAGGATCGAGACGTCCTCGTGCCCGGTCTCGTCGAGCGCGTCGCGGATGACGCCGACCTGGCCGTCCATCATGCCGCTCGGTCCGACCACGTGGACGCCCGCGTCGGCCTGGACCTGGGCCATCTCCGCGTACCGCTCCAGCGTCGCGTCGTTGTCGACGCGCCCGTGCTCGTCCAGTACGCCGCAGTGGCCGTGGTCGGTGTACTCGTCCAGGCAGAGGTCGGACATGATCACCAGATCGTCGCCCACCTCCGCCTTCACGTCGCGGATCGCGAGCTGCAGGATGCCGTCCGGCTCCGTGCCCGCCGTGCCCAGCGCGTCCTTGTTCTCGTCGGCCGGGACCCCGAAGAGCATGATCCCCGCGACGCCCGCCTCCACCGCCTCGACGGCCGCCTTCCGCAGCGTGTCCCGCGTGTGCTGGACGACGCCCGGCATCGCCGAGATGGCGAGCGGCTCGCTGATGCCCTCGCGTACGAACGCCGGCAGGATCAGGTCCGAGGGGTGCAGCCTGTTCTCCGCGACCATCCGCCGCATCGCCGGGGTGGTGCGCAGCCGGCGGGGCCGCGAGCCGGGGAAGGATCCGTACGCGCTCATACTCAGTCGCCTCTTCGAGCCTGGACAGCAGTCGCTCCCAGCCTAGGGGGTGTGTGTGTCCCGCCCGCAGCCCGTCACGGCCAGCTCGCACCACACCATCTTTCCGGGGCTGCGCGGCCCGACCCCCCACCGCTCGGCCAGGGCCGCCACCAGCAGCAGCCCCCGCCCGCCCGCGGCACCGGCGTCCCGGTCCCCGATCCGCGGCAGGCCGCCCCCGCTGTCGGCCCCCCTCCGGTCTGACCCGCCGGGTCGGCCGCTACGGGTTCCGCCACAGGCCGCCGCGGCGGTGGTCGTGCTCGTGCTGCGGGCCCAGCGGGCCCACCCGCTCGTACGCCTCCCGCGTGCGCGGGTCGTCGCGCAGGGCGAGGCCGTACGCGCCCTCCAGGCGGAGCTCCTGGTCCTCCTCCGCGAGCAGCGCCACCAGTGCCTCCGTGGCCTCCGGCGTGCGGTCGTCGCCCACGGCCAGGACGGCCGCGGCCGTGGCCCGTACACCGGGGTCCGGGTCACGGACCAGACCGAGGACCACCGCCCGGACCTCCGGCGCGGCACCCAGCTCGCGGCCGAGCCTGCCTCCCGCGTGCCCCCGTACCTCCGGGTCCGGATCCCCGGAGAGGGCGAACAGGGCGGCGGTGGCCTCCGGCGTCAGCGGGGCCTCGAACAGGTGCGGCACCTCCCGCCGCAGCCGCGGGTCCGGGTGCCCGGCGTACCGCAGCGCGAGGGGATCGTCGTATCCGTCGTCCGAGACGGCATCGAGCACCGCGGCGAGCACCCCGCCGTCCGTCTCCTCCACCGCCCAGGCCTTGAAGAGGCCGGCCTCCTCCTCTTGGTACGGGTTCACGCCGAGGCTGATCGACAGGTCCCTGTCCCTGCTCCGCAGGTAGTCGACCACGAACCGGCGGTGGTCGGGCGACGGATGGTGCCGGAAGGCCACCACCGCGGACCAGGTCTGCCGGTCGCGGCGTTGCACGAGCCACAAGCAGGAAGCGGAATAGTCCACATGGCAGACGTCGGGATGCCGGACGGCCCGGGCCACCAGCTCCTCCACCGGCGTCGGGATCCGGAAGGCCCGCTCCAGCTCGGTCAGGACGGCCCCGTGGCCCGCCCGGACCGTCACGCCGCCGAGCGAGACCTGCTCGACGTCGCACCACTCCTCCTCGACGGACGACCACTGCGCCGGGCCCGTCGCCCCGGTGCGACGGCGCAGTTCCTCCTCCGCGCCCGTCTCGTACCAGTGCCGGGCCGCCGCGAGCAGCCGCTCGCGCTGCCCCGCCGACAGGCGCGGCACCTCTCCGCGGACCGCCCGGACGGTCGCCGGGGAGCCGCCCTCGACGGCCCGCAGCAGCGGGGTCGTACCGTCCGGCAGTTCCCGGTCCGGGTCGGCACCGCCCGCCACCAGGGCCTCGGCGACCTCGTACGCGAAGGCGTCCACCGCCGTGCACAGCACCGGCAGTCCGCCGTTCCCGTCCACCGCCTCCTCCGGGTCCGCCCCCGCCTCCAGCAGCGTGCGTACCGCCTCCGGGTTCCCCGCCCGCACCGCCGCCGCGAGCCGCCGCTCGTCGTCCTGCTCCGCCATCGGCCCCCCGTTTCCCCGTTGTCTGCCGGAGATCCTCGCCAGAGCCCGCCGTCGGCACAACCGAATACGGGCCGGGGCCCGGACGCAGCGCGTCCGGGCCCCGGCCCGTATTCAGGAACACCTCACGTCGTACGACGCCTGCGCGCGCCCGGTCGGCGCTCGCTCGGGCGGGACACCGACTCGCCGGCTTCCTTGGCCGCCTCGCGGCGCGCCGCGCCGTACTCGGCCAGGGCCTCCGCCAGCTTGCTGACGCTCGGCTCCGGCGACAGGACGTCGACCCGAAGGCCGTGCTCCTCCGCCGTCTTGGCCGTGGCCGGCCCGATGCAGGCGATGACGGTCACGTTGTGCGGCTTGCCGGCGATGCCGACGAGGTTGCGCACCGTCGAGGACGACGTGAAGAGAACGGCGTCGAAGCCGCCGCCCTTGATCGCCTCGCGCGTGTCCGCCGGCGGCGGCGACGCGCGCACGGTCCGGTAGGCCGTGACGTCGTCGACCTCCCAGCCCAGCTCTATCAGCCCGGCCACCAGGGTCTCGGTGGCGATGTCGGCGCGCGGCAGGAAGACGCGGTCGATCGGGTCGAACACCGGGTCGTACGGCGGCCAGTCCTCCAGCAGCCCGGCCGCGGACTGCTCCCCGCTCGGCACCAGGTCCGGCTTGACGCCGAACTCGACGAGCGCGGCGGCGGTCTGCTCGCCCACGGCCGCGACCTTGATGCCCGCGAAGGCACGGGCGTCGAGCCCGTACTCCTCGAACTTCTCCCGGACGGCCTTCACCGCGTTCACGCTGGTGAAGGCGATCCACTCGTAGCGGCCCGTCACCAGGCCCTTGACCGCGCGCTCCATCTGCTGCGGGGTGCGCGGCGGTTCCACGGCGATGGTCGGCACCTCGTGCGGCACCGCGCCGTACGAACGCAGCTGGTCGGAGAGCGAAGCGGCCTGCTCCTTGGTACGCGGTACGAGGACCCGCCAGCCGAACAGCGGCTTCGACTCGAACCAGGCCAGCTCCTCGCGCCGTGCGGCGGCGCCGTGCTCACCGACCACGGCTATGACGGGCCGGGCGCCCTCGGGCGACGGGAGCACCTTGCCCTGCTTGAACACCTGGGCGATGGTCCCGAGGGTCGCGTTCCAGGTGCGCTGGCGCGTCGTCGTACCGGCGACGGTCACCGTGAGCGGGGTGTCGGGCTTGCGCCCGGCGGACACCAGCTCGGCGGCGGCGCTCGAGACGGTCTCCAGCGTCGCGGAGACGACGAGGGTGCCGTCGCTGGCGCCGACCTCGCTCCAGCAGCGTGCGGAGGCGTTGCGCGCGTCCACGAACCGCACGTCCGTGCCTGCGTCGCCCCGGCCGCCCCGCAGCGGCACACCCGCGTACGCGGGCACGCCGACGGCGGTCGCGACGCCGGGCACCACCTCGAAGGGGATGCCGCCGGTGGCGCAGGCGAGCATCTCGTCGGCCGCGTTGCCGTCGAGTCCGGGGTCGCCGGTGACGGCACGGACGACCCGCCTGCCGGAGCGCGCGGCCTCCATGACAAGATTGGACGCGTCCCGGATCACCGGGACACCGGCGGCTGCTGACACTTCGTCAGCAATCGTCAGCTGTGGCGTGTCCACTCCCGCACGCGCATGCGTGCGTACGACCTCGAGCACCTCGGGCTCCGCGATCAGTACGTCCGCGGCCGCGAGCGCCTCGACGGCGCGGAGCGTCAGCAGACCCGGGTCACCGGGGCCGGCACCGAGGAAGGTGACGTGCCCGTGCGTGGCGACGACCGGAAAAGCGGAGGTGGTCGGACGTGAGGGGTTCAAAGCGATCGCTCCCCCATCAGACCGGCCGCGCCCTTGGCCAGCATCTCGTCCGCGAGTTCGCGGCCGAGCGCCATGGCCTCGTCGTACGACTGGGGCACGGGACCGGTGGTGGACAGCTGCACGAGCGTCGAGCCGTCGAGGGTGCCGACGACGCCGCGCAGGCGCATTTCATTGACAACCTGGCCGTCGGCCAGAAGATCGGCGAGTGCACCCACAGGTGCGCTGCAGCCGGCCTCCAGGGCGGCGAGCAGGGAACGCTCGGCGGTCACGGCGGCCCGGGTGTGCGGGTCGTCGAGCTCGGCGAGCGAAGCGATGAGCTCCGCGTCGGACGCGAGGCATTCCACGGCCAGGGCACCCTGGCCGGGAGCGGGCAGCACGTTGTCGACCGACAGGAAGTCGGTCGCCTCGGCGCTGCGGCCGATCCGGTTCAGCCCGGCGGCGGCGAGGACGACGGCATCCAGCTCGCCGTCGCGCACGAAGCCGATCCGGGTGTCTACGTTCCCCCGGATGGCGACGGTCTCGATGCGCTTCCCGAGGGTGCGCGCGTAGTGGTTGAGCTGCGCCATGCGGCGCGGCGACCCGGTACCGATGCGGGCGCCGTCGGGCAGCTGCTCGAAGGTCAGGCCGTCGCGGGCGACGAGCGCGTCGCGCGGGTCCTCGCGCAGCGGCATGGCCGCGATCACGAGCTCCTCGGGCTGCGTGGTCGGCAGGTCCTTCAGCGAGTGGACGGCGAAGTCGACCTCGCCGCGCACCAGCGCGTCGCGCAGCGCGGTGACGAACACGCCGGTGCCGCCGATCTGCGCGAGGTTCTCACGGGACACGTCACCGTAGGTCGTGATCTCCACGAGCTCGACGGGCCGGCCGGTGATCGCCCGTACCGCGTCGGCGACATGGCCGGACTGGGACATGGCCAGCTTGCTGCGCCGCGTGCCGAGCCGCAGGGGCTGGTCGAGACGTGGATTCATGATGCCCGTCCTGAGTCGTCGTTCTTGTCGGCCTGTCCGGCCTGGTCGACCTGTCCGGCCTGGCCGGCCGCGTCCGCCCGGCTGACGGAGGCCACCGTCTGCGGGTCGAGGTCGAAGAGTTCGCGCAGTGCCTCGGCGTACCCGGCGCCGCCGGGCTCGCTGGCGAGCTGCTTGACGCGCACGGTCGGCGCGTGGAGGAGCTTGTCGACGACACGGCGCACGGTCTGGGTGACCTCGGCCCGCTGCCGCTCGTCCAAGTCCGGGAGCCGCCCGTCGAGCCGTGCCACTTCCATGGCCACGACCTCGGCGGCCATCGCCCGCAGGGCGACGACGGTCGGCGTGATGTGCGCGGCCCGCTGCGCGGCGCCGAAGGCGGCCACCTCTTCGGCGACTATGCCGCGTACGGCGTCCACGTCGGCCGCCATCGGCGCGTCGGCCGATGCTTCGGCGAGCGATTCGATGTCGACGAGCCGCACGCCCGGGATCCGGTGCGCGGCGGCGTCGATGTCGCGCGGCATGGCCAGGTCCAGCAGCGCCAGCCGTACGGGCGCCGCGTCGACCTGGCTGCGGGCGCCCTTGCGGGGCTGCCGCTGCGCGGCGGCCTCGCCCTGGTCGGCCCATGTGCCGTGCAGTTCGAGGGAGTTGGCGTCGACCCCGGTGAGCGCGGCCCGCCCGTCGGCGGCGGGCACGTCGACGGGGCACCCGTCACGGTCGGCCCCGGGCACGATGGTCCGCGCCACCCCGCCGTCGGCCAGCCGCACCCCGGCCTCGGCGGCGGCCACGAGCCGCGCCAGGACCGAATCCGGCTCCACCGGCGTTTGAGGCGCGGCGTCCGGGCCGGAGCCCCGGGAATCGGGAAGGGGCGGGGAGGGGAGGAGCCCCGCAGGGCCCGCCACCGCAGCCGCGACCTGGTCCCCGCTCAGCACCAGCCCCGTGGCCCCGGTACAGGACACGACGACGTCGACTCGTGTCAGCTCATCGGCGACCGACGCCATCGGAACGGACCGGGCCAGCACCCCAGTGCCTGAGGCAACCAGAATCTCGACCAAACGGTCCGCCCGCTCTGCGGTGCGGTTCGCGACGGCGATCTCGGCGACGCCCACCCGCGCCAGCGTGGCCGCGGCCAGCGAGGACATCGACCCGGCGCCGATCACCAGCGCCCGCTTGTCCTTGGCCCAGACGTCCACCGGCTCGCGCCCGGCGGTCAGCTGCTCGAGCCCGAAGGTCACCAGCGACTGCCCGGCGCGGTCGATCCCGGTCTCGGAGTGCGCCCGCTTGCCGACGCGCAGCGCCTGCTGGAACAGGTCGTTGATCAGGCGGCCCGCGCTGTGGAGCTCCTGCCCCAGCGCCAGCGCGTCCTTGATCTGCCCGAGGATCTGGCCTTCGCCGATCACCATCGAGTCCAGCCCGCACGCCACCGAGAACAGGTGGTGGACGGCCCGGTCCTCGTAGTGGACGTACAGGTACGGAGTGAGCTCCTCCAGAGCCACCCCGCTGTGCTGCGCGAGCAGGGTCGACAGCTCGGCCACACCGGCGTGGAACTTGTCCACGTCCGCGTACAGCTCGATCCGGTTGCACGTGGCGAGCACCGTCGCCTCCGTCGCCGGCTCCGCGGCGAGGGTGTCGTGCACCAGCTTGACCTTGGCGTCGGCCGACAGGGAGGCACGTTCGAGCACGCTCACCGGCGCGCTGCGGTGGCTCAGCCCTACGACGAGCAGACTCATGCCGGCATCACCGCCGGAACGTCGCCCTCGGGGCCGCTCTTGCGTGCGACGGCGGCGGGCCGTCCCGCGGGCGGCTCGACGGCCGCGGCCGGGGCAGCGCCGGAACCGGCGGCGGCCTCGGCGATGTCGCCGGACGCGACGGAAGCAGCGGAGGGGGAAGAGGAAGGCGTGGCGTTGGCCGCCGCTTCCTCCCCGGCCTTGCGCTGCTCGTGGAACGCCAGGATCTGCAGCTCGATCGACAGGTCGACCTTGCGTACGTCCACGCCGTCCGGCACGGACAGCACGGTCGGCGCGAAGTTCAGGATGGAGGTGACGCCGGCGGCGATCAGCCGCTCGCTGACCTGCTGGGCCGCGCCCGCGGGGGTCGCGATCACGCCGATCGAGACGCCGTTCTCCGAGATGATCTTCTCCAGATCATCGGTGTGCTGCACGGGCATGCCCGCGACCGGCTTGCCCGCCATCGCCGGGTCGGCGTCGATGAGCGCCGCGACGCGGAATCCGCGCGCGGAGAAGCCGCCGTAGTTGGCCAGGGCGGCGCCGAGGTTACCGATGCCGACGATGACGACCGGCCAGTCCTGGGTCAGGCCGAGTTCGCGGGAGATCTGGTAGACGAGGTACTCGACGTCGTAGCCGACGCCGCGCGTGCCGTAAGAACCCAGGTAGGAGAAGTCCTTGCGGAGCTTGGCGGAGTTGACTCCGGCCGCGGCCGCGAGCTCCTCGGAGGACACCGTGGGCACCGATCGCTCGGAGAGCGCGGTGAGGGCGCGCAAGTACAGCGGAAGCCGGGCGACAGTGGCCTCGGGAATACCTCGGCTGCGGGTCGCCGGTCGGTGAGTTCGGCCAGTTGCCACGATGCTCCTGCGGGATGAGCGGGGCTGCAGGCGGTCACTTGTCCCAAGACCGCCCCGTCGAATGCAGGCTATGTCTTTGTGAACGCGTGCACAAAGATTGTGTCCGCTTTGTCCGAGCAAAGTGACCGGGGTCACGCGAGCCGGGCCCTTGGAGGGGGAACCCACGACACGCCGAACCCGTTCAAATCCCGAGGGGGGCAAAACGGTACACACTCCTCATCGATACGCCCCCGATACCCCACAAATCGCCCATGATGGTAACCGGCCGGGGGATCAGCCCTCCAATGCGCGACGCAACCGGTCCGGGTTCACCCTCCAGAAGGTGTGCTGTTCGCCGTCCACCAGCACCACCGGAATCTGCTCCCAGTGCAGCCGGTAGAGCTCCGCGTCCTGCGAGATGTCCTTCTTCTCCCACTGTGCTCCGACTTCCGCGCAGACCTTCTCGACCACCTCCTGGGCGTCATCGCACAGATGGCACCCCGGCTTCCCGATGAGCGTGACCAACCGCTCGCCGGGACGCTTCTTTTCCTTACGACGCAGCAAAGGGCTCATGCCCCCCATTCTCCCGCGCCACCACGTAACACCACGGGACCGAAGAGTTCACGCCCCCGGCATCCCATCGGTTCGGGAAGTCCCGAACACAATGGCTATGCTCGCGTCATGGCCGCTCTGGGATGGCTCACCCCCCGTAGGCGCTCCGCCACCGCGCGGAGCGTGCTGGCAGGCGAGGCCTCGGCCGAGGCCGCCCGCAAGACCGCGCAGGCCCTCGAGACGGAGGCCGGACCACCGGCCGGGCCCGAGGAGGCCGCGGCGCAGGCAGCCGGGCAAGCGGAACCGGCCGAACCCGAGTTCCCCGTCGCCGGCGACGACCTCGCCGCCGCCTTCTTCGACCTCGACAACACCGTCATGCAGGGCGCCGCGATCTTCCACTTCGGCCGCGGCCTCTACAAGCGGGAGTTCTTCCACCGCCGCGAACTCGCCCGCTTCGCCTGGCAGCAGGCCTGGTTCCGGCTCGCCGGGGTCGAGGACCCCGAGCACATGCAGGACGCCCGCGACAGCGCCCTCTCCATCGTCAAGGGCCACAAGGTCTGCGAACTCATGTCGATCGGCGAGGAGATCTACGACGAGTACATGGCCGAGCGGATCTGGCCGGGCACCCGCGCCCTCGCCCAGGCCCACCTCGACGCCGGCCAGAAGGTCTGGCTCGTCACGGCCGCGCCCGTCGAGACCGCCACGATCATCGCCCGCCGGCTCGGCCTGACCGGCGCGCTCGGCACGGTCGCCGAGTCCGTCGACGGCATCTACACCGGCCGGCTCGTCGGCGAGCCCCTGCACGGGCCCGCGAAGGCCGAGGCGGTCCGCGCGCTGGCCGCCGCCGAGGGGCTCGACCTCGAACGCTGCGCCGCGTACTCCGATTCGCACAACGACATTCCGATGCTGTCGCTGGTCGGGCATCCGTACGCGATCAATCCCGACACAAAACTGCGCAAGCATGCCCGGGCACACGACTGGCGGCTGCGCGACTATCGGACCGGCCGCAAGGCCGTGAAGGTCGGCGTCCCGGCCGCCGCCGGCGTCGGCGCGATCGCGGGCGGCGCAGCCGCCGCCATCGCCCTGCACCGCCGCCGCAAGTAGCCGTTCCCGCCCGGCCGCCCGGCCGCAGCCCGGTTTCCGCCTGCGCAGGAGCCGCCCTGCGGCGCGCCGGGGCCGCGCCCCGCGGGCTCCCGGCCCGCTGAGCCGCGGGCATTCCCCTCCTCTACCCCCGCGCCCCGCGCGGCACTCCCGCATGCCCGACTCGGTCGCGAGCCAGCGTGGAAGCGTCCATTCCGCGTATTCAACCGATCAGGAATCGATCATCAACTGCGACTGAATATGCCTTCGACACGCAACAGAAGTGTCGGAATCGGTGATTTGAGCAACTGGGTGTAGTGCTGCCTGTACGAAGCGTTATTCTCCTCAAACGCATGCCACCGGCCATCTGTCGCCACGACGGGTGAACGGTCCCGCACTGCACGTGATGGAAGCTCTGCCTCTGGGAGTCCCGTGTACCCACCTGTCGGGGTTGACGCCTCGGGCCTGGCTACGCTGCGCGCAACGGTCCTCGACCACCTGCGCGGCTTCGTCCCCACCGCGTACGCCGTACCCGCCTTCGCCGCCGCGGTCCCTGCCGGCCTCGGCCCGGCCGGTCCTTGCTATGCCCTGACCGACGGCGGAGCGACGGTGGGCAGACGCGGTCGTACGGGGGGAGGCGCCGGCGGCACCGCCACCGGCACGAGCGCGCCCGCCGCACGCCGCCCCACCGCGGACAGCGACCAGGCCCGCATGATGGACCTGGTCGAACGCGCCCAGGCCGGCGAGGCCGACGCCTTCGGCCGGCTGTACGACCAGTACAGCGACACGGTGTACCGCTACATCTACTACCGCGTCGGCGGCAAGGCGACCGCGGAGGACCTCACCAGTGAGACCTTCCTGCGCGCGCTGCGCCGCATCTCCACCTTCACCTGGCAGGGCCGGGACTTCGGCGCCTGGCTCGTCACGATCGCCCGCAACCTCGTCGCGGACCACTTCAAGTCCAGCCGCTTCCGCCTGGAAGTGACCACGGGCGAGATGCTGGACGCGAACGAGGTGGAACGATCCCCCGAGGACTCTGTCCTGGAGTCCCTCTCCAACGCCGCCCTGCTGGAAGCCGTACGCAAGCTCAATCCCCAGCAGCAGGAGTGCGTGACCCTGCGCTTCCTCCAGGGCCTGTCGGTCGCCGAGACCGCCCGGGTGATGGGCAAGAACGAGGGCGCCATCAAGACGCTCCAGTACCGGGCGGTCCGCACCCTGGCCCGCCTGCTCCCGGACGACGCCCGCTGACCTCCGACCGGCCCCGCACCGCCGCCTCCGGGCGCCTCCACCCGCGGCCCCTCCCATGCCGCGCCCACCCCCCGCACCGTCCGACCCTCCTGACAATCCACACAACCGGTGACCCCTCGATGACGCTGTGGTCCGATCATCCTTCGTCCGTAACCCAAGTGCCGCGCCGCTCGTTGTGCGGAATGCAGGCTCCCTGTGGACACGCCCTGCCCGAAGCCGCTCACTCGAAAGTGTGGATGCGCTCAAGGCAGGCAACCTTCCGGACACCTTGGGGAGTCGATCGTCATGACGAGAGGAGGTGCCGCCAGTGATCGCGAACGTGACTCCGCACCGGCGGGCGAACGCCTTCGCCCAGGCCCTGGAGGATCGGACCCCATCCGATCTTTCGGAACCGGACCCGGCGGCCGAGCAGTCCGAGGCACCTGCCGAACCTGCCGACCACGACCGGCTGTTGGCCCTGGCGAGCGCGCTCGGCGAAAGAATGCCGCGCCCGGTGCTGGACCCCGAGGTCAAAGTGGTGCAACGAGCCCAGCTCGTGGCCGCCATGGAGGCCATGGTGATGGAAGAGAGGGCCGGGGGCGGTGCCGCCCCGGACCCTCAAGTGCCCGAACAGCGGACCGGCCGCGGCGCCCACCGGGCGACCTCGCTCCGGAAATTGCGGCCCCGCTCCCGCTGGTCCAAGGGCATCGCAGCGGGCGGCCTCACCGTAGGTGTGGCCGCGGGGGCCTTCAGCGGCGTGGCCGCTGCCAGCACGGACGCCCTGCCCGGTGACTCCCTCTACCCGATCAAACGGGGCATGGAGGATCTGAAGCTCGGCATGGCCGACGAGGACGCGGACCGCGGCGAGCTCTATCTGGACCAGGCCTCCAACCGCCTGTCGGAGGCCCGCAGGCTGATGGAGCGCGGGCGGACGGGCGTACTGGACCACGAGTCGCTCGGCGAGATCCGCCGGGCCCTGGCGGGCATGAAGCACGACGCGTCGGAGGGCCACCGGCTCCTCCAGGCGGCCTACGAACGGGACGGCTCGCTCGGCCCGATCCAGGCGCTGTCGTCGTTCTCCCGCTCGCACCGCGACGCGTGGGGCCGGCTCCGGGACAAGCTCCCGGTGCAGCTCACCGATGTGGGCGGGGAGGTCGAGTCGGTCTTCCAGGCCATAGACGATGACGTGGCGCCGCTCCAGAGCCTGCTCCCGAAGCCCCCGGAGCAGAACCGCGACGGCACCGGCGCCCCGGCCAAGCCGAGCGCTCCGGCCGGGCAGCACCAGTCCACACCGGCGGGCGGCGCCCCCTCGGCCAGCCCGGCCCCGCCCGCGACCACCGGCGGCAAACCCTCACCGGCTCCCGGCGGCCTCCTGGGCGGCACGGGCGACCTCCTGAACCCGCCCGCGGGACAGAACACTCCGGGGGCCTCGTCCTCCCCGGAGCACGTCCAGCCGGACATCACCCTCCCGCCCCTCCTCCCGGGCCTCCTCCCGGGCCTGGGCCTCAAGGCGGAGGACGCCGAGTAGCAGCGGAAACGGCCGCAGGCCCCTCACCCCCGAACAGGGGTGAGGGGCCTGCGCCGTGAAACGTGCTCAGACGGCCTCGCACCGCTCCGCGGGCTTCAGACGGCCGCGCCGGACTCCGTCCGTCGAGCCCGGAAACCCGACACCCGGCAGCCGCCCGCCCCGTCAGAAGAACACGGACCGCCGCTGCACCAGCAGCTTGTACAAGGCGTGCTGGATCTGCTCGCGGACCTCGTCCGTCAGGTTGAACATCAGCATCGGGTCCTCCGCCGCCTCCGGCGGGTACCCGTCCGTCGCGATCGGCTCGCCGAACTGGATCGTCCACTTCGTCGGCAGCGGCACCGCCCCCAGCGGCCCCAGCCACGGGAACGTCGGCGTGATCGGGAAGTACGGAACCCCCAGCAGCCGGGCCAGCGTCTTCGCATTGCCGACCATCGGGTAGATCTCCTCCGCCCCCACGATCGAGCACGGCACGATCGGCGTCCTCGCCCGCAGGGCCGTCGACACGAACCCGCCCCGCCCGAACCGCTGCAGCTTGTACCGGTCTCCGAACGGCTTCCCTATCCCCTTGAAACCCTCCGGCATCACCCCGACCAGTTCCCCCGCCTCGAGCAGCCGCTGCGCGTCCTCCGAGCACGCCAGCGTGTGCCCGGCCTTGCGCGCCAGCTCGTTCACCACCGGCAGCATGAACACCAAGTCCGCCGCCAGCAGCCGCAGGTGCCGCTGCGCGGGGTGGTGGTCGTGGACCGCCACCTGCATCATCAGCCCGTCCAGCGGCAGCGTCCCGGAGTGGTTCGCCACGATCAGCGCCCCGCCCTCGGCCGGGATGTTCTCGATGCCCTTGACCTCGACCCGGAAGTACTTGTCGAACAGCGGCCGCATCAGGGACATCAGGACCTGGTCCGTCAACTCCTTGTCGTAGCCGAACTCGTCGACCTCGTAGTCCCCGGTGACCCGCCGCCGCAGGAACGCCAGCCCGCCGGCGATCCGCCGGTCCCACGCGGCCCCGCCGGACCGCACGGGAGCGGGCTCCGGCGCGGCCGGCTCCGCGGCCTCGGCCACCGGCTCCGGCGCGGGCACCGCCCGTACCCTCCGGGTCCCGGCGCCCCGCCGGCGCGGCCGGTCCTCGTCGAACGGAATGACCTTGGCGTCCGCCACTATCGCTGCGCTCCCTCTTCGGCTCCGGCAACCCCGACGTTCACGTTCAGGCTGTCCACCTTCAGCGCGGCGGCCACCCGGTCCACGGCCCGCCCCGCGCGCTCCGGCGGCAGCAGCCCGTTCCCCCGGCTGCGCGCGAAATCGGCGAAGGTCTCGGCGGTCGTGTACATCGGCTTGAATCCCAGCACCTCCCGCATCTGGGAGGTCTCCACGACCCGCCCGTGCGTGAGGAGTCTGATCTGCTCCGGCGAGAAATCGGTGACCCCCACCGCCCGCAGCGCCGACCCGACCCACGTCACCGCGGGCAGCAGCAGCGGCACCGTCGGCCGCCCCAGCCTCCGCGCGCACTGCGACAGCAGCAGCACCCCGTCACCCGCGATGTTGAAGGTCCCGCTGTTCAGCGTCCCGCGCTGCGGCTCGGCCGCCGCCAGCCGCAGCACCTCCAGCACGTCGTCCTCGTGAACGAACTGCAGCCGCGGGTCGTACCCCAGCACCGTCGGCATCACCGGCATCGAAAAGTACTCGGCGAGCGAGGAGTCCGCGTACGGCCCCAGGATGTTCGCGAAACGCAGCACGCACACCGCCACGTCGGGCCGCCTGCGCGCGAAGCCCCGTACGTACGACTCGACCTCGACGGCGTCCTTGCCGAAGCCCGCCGCCGGCAGCGACTTGGGCTGCGTGGTCTCCGTGAAGACGGCCGGATCCCGCGGGGCGCCCCCGTACACGCTCGTGCTGGACTTCACCACCAGGCGCCGTACCGTCGGCGACTTCTGGCAGGCCCCCAGCAGCTGCATCGTCCCGATGACGTTGGTCTCCTTGACGGCGCTCCCCGCGCCGCCCGGCCCCGCCCCGCTCCCGGTCACGGCGAGATGGACCACCGTGTCCACGGCGTGCTCGGCGAGCACCCGGGCGATGGACGACTGCCGGATGTCCGTTCGGACGAACTCCGCGGAGCCCAGCCGGTGCGGCGGCGCGACCGCGTCGACCGCGATGACCCGCTCGACCTCAGGATCACGCTGGACCCGCCGCACGAAGCGGCCCCCCAGCTGCCGGGCTGCCCCGGTAACGAGCACGACCTTCCCCACGAGCTCAGCGCCTTCCTCGTCGTCCCCCGGCTACACCGCAGCCCCTCCACCAAAGGATGGTGGAGGGGCTGCGGAGAACACGTACAGCTGCCGTTTACTTCTTGTTACGGCGCTGGACGCGGGTGCGCTTGAGCAGCTTGCGGTGCTTCTTCTTGGCCATCCGCTTACGCCGCTTCTTGATAACAGAGCCCACGACTACCCTCGCTCACTTCTCGGAACATCCCCGCGCCAGCGGGGAACGGTGCGGGGCGTCTGGGCCCACACGACCTACGTCGGCCTAGCCTACCCGCCCGAGCTCTGAGCCTGTAATCCGAGGGGTTCGGAGAGTTCGCCGGAGCTTCAGTCTCAGGCCGACTCCACCCCCACATAGGACTCTCGGAGGTACTCGTGAACCGCGTTCTCGGGGACCCGGAAGGACCGGCCCACCCGGATTGCGGGCAGATGACCGTTGTGCACCAGTCGGTACACGGTCATCTTCGACACTCGCATCACCGAGGCAACCTCTGCCACGGTCAGGAACACGACCTCGCTGAGAGGCCTCTCGCCAGCAGCCATGACACACCTTGACCTTCCGCGCATGACGGGCACCGGCTTCCCCTCCGGTTACTCCTCGTCGTCGCACGCTCACTCACCAGAGTAGGGGCGTGTGATACGAGTGGGGAAGAGGAGCTACGGCCACTCCTGCGCACCCGGCAAGCTCGCCCGATCGAGTAGATACCGAACGAGCGGTCTGTAGTAGTCCGCGCGCACCGCGTCATCAAGCGGAACAGCCACCGCCACCCGCCCCTCCGCCTCGCCGACGAACAGGGCCGGGTCGTCCGTATCCGCCAGCCCGATCGCCTCCACACCGAGCTGACCTGCACCGCAGACCCACCCGTGATCCCCCACCACCAGTTCCGGCAACGGCCCGCCGGCCTCCGCGAGCGCCCCGAGCGCGATCCGAACCGGCAGGGGTGAATGGGTGTGCGCGCCGGTTGCACTCCCCGGCGGCCGCGCGCCGGGTTCCCGCACCAACGCGACTCCCCGTACGTAATCGATGCTGTGCCGGCGTACGCCGAACCGGGTCGCCATGTCGACACCGGCCCCCTGCGCCGGAGTGAGCACAACACATCCCACCGCCGACAAGGCCCGCGCCAAACTGGCGTAGAACCCCAGGAGACGGTGCGGATGCCCCGTCCCGAACAACACGGGCGACCGCGCCCCGGCCGCCTCGCCCAGCCGCTCCGCGAACGCCTCCAACGCCGCCAGCGTCAGCTCCGGATCGATCACGTCCGGCCCGCTGACGTGCGCTGGATCCGCCGAGACCCCGCACTTGTCCGCCATCAGCCTCAGCAGGTCACCCTCGCCCCAGCCCCCCTCCGGATCCAGCCCCAGCAGCACCCGCGGATCCCGCGCCGCGAACAACCGGTAGCTGCGCAGGCTCTCCTCCCGCGAGGTCGCGACGGGCCCGGCCAACCGGGCGGCCAGCAGATGCGCACGCAGCGCGCCGGTGCTCAACACCCTCCGATGCTGCCGCACCGGACCTGGCGGTTCATCAATTCCGGCGGACAGCCCCACACTTGGCGTAACAACTGGCGTAACGATGCATCACCGCTCCCAGGCCTCGAGCGCAGGCGTCACGTGAGCAGGCCACGCAACGGGAACACCGCCCGCCGGGTCGCCAGAACGGCCTGATCGATCCGGTCGGCCGGATCGTAGCCCGCCTCCCAGTCACGCCACGCGACCGCCCGCCCGTCCGTCATCCGGGCCGGCGCCGGCTGCCGCGTCCGCGCGTACACCTCGTCCCGCCACGCGTCCGGCACCACCGACTCCGGATCGACCGGACGGTGCGCCACGATCCCCACCAGATGCGTCCACGACCGCGGCACGACGTCCACGACGGCGTACCCACCGCCGCCCAGCGCCAGCCACCGGCCCCCCGCATGCTCGTGCGCGAGCCGGTGACACGCCTCCTGCACCGCCCGCTGCGCGTCCAGCGATACCGCGAGATGCGCGAGCGGGTCCTCGAAATGCGTGTCCGCACCGTGCTGGGTCACCAGCACCTGTGGCCGGAAATCCGCCAACAGCTCCGGCACCGTCGCATGGAAGGCCCGCAGCCACCCCTCGTCCCCGGTCCCGGCGGGCAGCGCCACGTTCACCGCCGAACCCTCCGCCGCCGGCCCGCCCGTCTCCTCCGGCCAGCCGGTCTGCGGGAACAGCGTCCTCGGATGCTCGTGCAGGGAGACCGTCAGCACCCGCGGATCGTCCCAGAACGCCGCCTGGACGCCGTCCCCGTGATGCACGTCCACATCCACGTACGCGACCCGCTCGGCCCCCAGCTCCAGCAGCCGCGCGATCGCCAGCGCCGCGTCGTTGTACACGCAGAACCCGGCCGCCCCGCCCGGCATCGCATGGTGCAGCCCGCCCGCGAAGTTCACCGCGTGCTCGGCCTCCCCGCGCCAGACCGCCTCCGCCGCCGCCACCGACTGGCCCGCGATCAGCGCGGAGGCCTCGTGCATCCCGTGGAAGGCCGGATCGTCCACCGTCCCCAGCCCGTACGACCCGTCGGCCACGCCCGGATCCGCCGACACCTCGCGCACCGCGGCCACGTAGTCCTCCCGGTGGACCAGCCGCAGCGTGGAATCCCCCGCCGCGCGGGCCGCCCGTACATCCATCTCCCGGTCCAGCCCGAAGGCACGCACCAGGCCCATGGTCAGCGCCAGGCGCACCGGGTCCATCGGATGGCTCGGTCCGAAGTCATACCTCGTTACCGCCTCGTCCCACATCAACAGCCCGGTCACCGGCTCGCCGCTCATGCCGGACACCGTATCGGGCGCCCTCCGAGCCGAACGAACGGGCGTGGAAGAGTGTCACGAGCACCAGCGCCATCGGCACGAGCATCGCGCCCCGGTAGCTCCAGGCGTCCCCGATCCCCCCGACGAGCGGCGATCCGATCAGGAAGCCGACGTAGTTGAAGATGTTCAGCCGCGCGACGGCCGTGTCCGACGCCCCCGGGAAGAGGCGCCCCGCAGCCGCGAAGGTCTGCGGCACGATCACGCACAGCCCGATCCCCAGCAGCGTGAACCCGAGCATCCCCACCCACGCCCCCGGCGCGGCCGCCACCACCCCGAACCCGCCGGCCGCGACCAGCGTCCCGATCCGCACGACGGCCACCGCCCCGAAGCGGCGCACGCCCAGGTCCCCGACGGCCCGCCCGATCAGCGTGGTCACCATGTACACGTTGTACGGGACCGTCGCCAGCTGCTCCGAGCTCCCCAGCACGTCCTGGAGGTACTTGGCGCTCCAGTTCGAGACGGTCGAGTCCCCGATGTACGCACACGCCATCACCAGGCACAGCGGCAGCAGCAGCCTGAACCCGCCGGCCCCCAGCCCCTTCTCGGGTTCCCGGTCCTCGATGTCCCGCCGGCCGACGTAGAACCGGCTCCCGTAGAAGGCGAGCGGCAGCAGCACGACCACGGCCGGCAGGTACGACGCGAACAGCGACAGGTGCCAGTGCGCCCCCGCCCAGGCGGCGGACGCCCCGACGATCCCGCCGAGGCTGTACGCGGCGTGGAAGCCGAGCATGATGCTGCGCCCGTACGCGCGCTGCAGGCTGACCCCGAGCATGTTCATCGAGGCGTCCAGCGCGCCGACGGACAGCCCGAACGTCCCGAGCGCCACCGCCACGTGCCACATCTGGCTGCCGGCCCCGACCCCCAGCAGGGAGAGCAAGACCAGCGGCTGCGCCCAGCGCAGTACGACGGCGGGCCCGACCCGCTTGACGAGGTGCTCGGTGGCCACGCTGGAGACCCCGGCGAGAACCGGCACGGCGGCGAGGAAGGCGGGCAGCAGCCCGTCGGATATCCCGTACCGGTCCTGGATGGCGGGGATCCGCGTCACGAGGAGGGCGAAGGTCACGCCCTGCACGAAGAAGCTGAGCCCCAGGGAGCCCCGCCCCCGGCGCAGCCGTACGTCTTCTGTCATGGCGGCACAGCGTAGGCCCGCGGGCTACCCGTGGGTAGAGAGATCACACAGGGAGTTCCAGAAGCCCCGTCAGCTCCTTCATGTCCCCGAAGAAGCCGGTGGCCCCGGCCAGCCGCTCGGCGGGCACCATCCCGGTGAACCCGTACACGTCCATCCCGGCGGCGACGGCGGCCTGCACCCCGAGCGGGCTGTCCTCGATCACGACGCACCGCGACGGCTCGACGCCCATGGCTCGGGCCGCGTGCAGGAACAGATCGGGAGCGGGCTTCCCCTTGCCCACGTCCTGCGAGCTGAAGATCCACTCCTCTTCGAACCACCCGTCAAGTCCGGCCGCCCGGTGCCCGACCCGGATCCGCTCGTGACTCCCGGAGGAGGCCAGGCAGTACGGCACCCCGTGGGCGGTGAGGGCTCCGAGTACGTCCACCACGCCGGCGACGGGTGTCAGCTCCCGCTCGAACGCGGCGAAGGTCCGCGCGTGCAGGGTCGCATCGAACGCGGCGGGCAGCCGCTCCCCGGTCCGCTCGAGCACGAGATCGTGCACCCGGTGGACTGCGGAGCCCATGTAGTCGCGGATCGAGTCCTCGTACGAGGTGGGGTGCCCCAACTCGGTCAGGTACCCGGCGAGGATGCTGTTGGCGACCGGCTCACTGTCCACCAGCACGCCGTCGTTGTCGAAGATGACGAGGTCGTAGCCCATGACCTCGACCCTACGCAAGCCCCGCCCCTTGCAAAACACGGCCCGTAAACGCAGAAAAGCCCCGCACCATAAGGTGCGGGGCTTTCCCACAATGATTGTTCGGCGGCGTCCTACTCTCCCACAGGGTCCCCCCTGCA
>NZ_JNZY01000062.1 GCF_000717655.1 Streptomyces katrae | reverse complement strand
AATGCTGGACGTCAACGTTGATCAATGTTCTGCTCCCGTCACCCGAAGGCTCCGGACCCACGGGCCCCCATCCTGGCGCGACGCGGCGTGGGGCCGGTGCGCGGCGCGCTGAAACGCCGGTAGCGGACCGGGATCGGGGTTGCACTCGGAAGGGCTGAACCGTTGGCTGGACGGTTGCTTCCAGCGGGGGACCGAGGGTGTGACCGGAGGCGGGAGGCGGGACCCTCCCACTGTCCGGGACCCTCGCTGCCCAGGCCGCCGGGCTGTCTGGTGCCTGCTTGTGACGCCCGTGTGCTGCTGTGTGCCGGCGGGAATGCCGGTCGGCGAAACGGTTCACTACAGTGCCGCCCGACCTGGGCTCCTTCCCGGTCCGGACCGTGCGTGCGCTGCCATCTTCTCTGCACCACTGGTCAGTCGTGCCGAGCGAGCTCGAACGCGGAGACGAGAAGGATCACGGCCAGCAGGGGGATGAGCTCCAGGTCCGGGAACACGCCCAGGAGCTGACCGCCGAGAGCGCGGCGAACCCGAAGAGACTGATCAGCAGCGGCAGACGGAACTCCGCGCCACCCAGACCGATCATCCCGTCCAGAACCCCAATGGCCGCTCCTGCGCCGAAGACGACGGGCGGCGAGTGCGTCGGGCGAAGCGGGACGAGGTTCTGGTCAGTGGCCATGACGGGCGGCCTCGCCGTGGGCCACCCCTTCCTGCGATGACGAGAAGACACTGGGTTTCCGCCCGGCATTCGTGCGGTTATCCGATCTTCTCTCCATTCGCGGCCGGGGGTGCCCGAAGCAGCCGGTAAAGGAGGTCATCCCCGAGTGGTTCTCACCCCGCCCTTCGAGCCGATGCTCGCCCAGGCCTCCGAGTACGTCCCGGGCTCCGGCGTCCTGGCGAGCGGCTTCGGGGCGGAGCAGAAGTGCGACGGCCATCGCGCGATCCGCTTCACCACCGCCACCCCGGGCGGCCGGCTGCTCCTGCAGACCCGGCGCGGCATCCTGGTCCAAGATCGATTCCCTGACTTGGTCGCGGCCGCCGAGCAACTGCCGGAAGGCCTGGTCCTCGACGGCGAGCTCGTCGTCTGGCTTTCGCGGGTCAGCGGGGGCGGGGCAGCGCGATGACGGCGCCCGCCGAGATCAGGAACGCGTGCCGGGTCCAGCCCGACTCGCGCAGCTACGCGGCCCGGCCCTGCGGCAGTGCTCTGGTATCGAACCCACCCCACCCCACAGGACCTCGACGTCTTCGACAGTGGCGCGCGCCGCCGCCCACCAGCGATCGTGGCATCAGGCCCATGTCAGTGACCATCTGTGCACAAGGTCTGGTGGCCAAGGGCATGAACCAGCCAAGCTCTACCGGCCGTCGGCGCTCGGCTGCACCAGGTCCGCCGCAGAGGCTGTCGGCGTACGACTGAAATCTGCCAGTCGCGTCGAGCTGCGCCCCTCACGACACTAAAGGTGTCATGATGACATCGTGAGTGTCGAAGAGCGTACGAAGGCTGAGCCCCCGTTGGGGCTTCTGCTGTACGAAGTGATCCGCAGCCTGTGGCCGTTGCACCGCACGGTCGTGCGTGCCGTGGAGCGGGAGCTGATGGGTACGGGGATGACAGCTGGTCAGCATGCGGTGATGGACGAACTGCGCAGGGGCGGCCCCCGAACGGTTCCTCAACTGGCCCGCCTGCTGGGCCTGGACCGGCAGCCGGTCCAGCGTCTGGTGAACGATGCGACAGCCCTGGGGCTGGCTGAAAGCGCCCCGAACCCGGAGCACCGGCGCTCGCGCCTGATCCGGCTCACCCCGAAAGGGGAGGCCACCATCAGGGGCATCCAGGAAGCCGAGGAAGCCGAACTGTGTCGCAGGCTGTCCGATCTCACCGCCGGTGACGTCACGACGGCTCTGCAGGTACTCCGTCGCCTTGGCGAGGAGTTCAAGGACCTCGCACAAGATGCCCCGCCACACCCCGCGGATCGAGGAGACGACCCACGATGACGCATGCGCTGACACACCCGGTCACAGCCGCCACCGTACCCGTCGAGGCGGGCGAGCTCTTTTGCGAGTCGGCCGGCGAAGGCCCCGCCGTCGTACTGCTCCACGGCGGCATGCTTGACCTGAACATGTGGAACGAGCAGTTCTCATGGCTCGCGGGCCTGGGATATCGCGTCATCCGCTATGACGCCCGCGGCCACGGGCGTTCCTCCACCGTGGCTGGGGACTACGCCCACCATGACGATCTACACGCTCTGCTCACCCACCTCGATGCCCCCCGCGCCACGCTCGTAGGGCTTTCCCTCGGGGCGCGGACCGCCGTCGATACGGCGATAGCTCATCCGGAGTCTGTGTCGGCACTGGTCCTTGCCTCGCCCGGGGTGAGCGGCCGGCCCTTCGCCGACCCCTACGTCGCGCACCACACCGCACAGCAGATGGCCGCGATGGGCGACCCGGACGGCGGCGCGCAGCGGTTCGTGGAACACTTTCTCCGGATGTGGGTGGACGGGCCGTACCGTGAACCGTCCCAGGTCAGCCGCAAACTGCGCGAGCGGATGCGTTCTTCGGCGTCCGCAAATGTCGTGCGGCACGCCCGCGGGCTCGGGGCGGGCATACCGAGAGAAATCGGTGCAGTGGACCGGCTGGCCGCCATCGGCGTTCCCACCCTGGTTCTCGACGGAGAACTCGACAGCAGTGACATCTCGTCGAATGCTCAGGCCATCGCCCAAACCGTTCCTGATGCCAGGCACCAACGGTTCGCCTCGGCAGCCCACATGGTCAACCTCGAGAGCACGGCACTCTTCAACCTCGCGGTCAAATCCTTCCTCGTGTCCACGACTGGCCTCAACTGAGCACGTTCGCTTGTACCAGCCTGAGCACATAGGAGTTCTGACCTTCTTCAGTGCCGCCTGCCCCGCGGTGATGGTCTGTAGGCCAAATTCGCAGAGGTCGGTTCCTGCCTCAGCCGTAGGAGGGATCGTCCATCACGCCTACTTCTCCCAGATGAGTGATCAACCGGGACAGTCTGATGGTTTCTGCGGTGAAGGTGCCGGTGACAGCTCCCCTCGCCGATCAGTCTGCTGCCGGCCCGTCCGTTGTGGCGGGGACGTGCACACATGCGACGTCGGCCGAGGCGGCGGGGATGCGCATGCGCCGCAGGAGGTCGCGTGTGGTGCGCAGCGTCAGAGTGCTGCGCCAGGAAATGCCTGGGTGGCGCGATCGCAGGTGCGCTAGGGCGCGGTTGCCGAGGCCGCTGGAGAGGAAGTACTCGTCGATGTCGACGCCGGTGATCACCCCGTTGCCGCAGGCCGTGCAGATCTGATAGTGGACCTGGCCGACGACCTTACGGACGTGGACCAGGAGCAGGCACTCCTGCCCTGGGCTGGGATCGCCGGGGATGCGGGTGGAGAGGAATTCGATGTCGCGGTAGGCGCGGATCTTGCGGCGCAGCCGCCTGCCGAGCCCTTCGCGGCGCCTGTGCCTCGCGGCGTGCGGTGGCGCGTCGGGATGGGGGGCGGAACGGAAGAGGGTGCTCGTGGAACGTGCGTGGTCTTCGGACATGGGCTTCGTATGCCCAGGCGGTGGCCCCTGATGCTTTCGAGCCCTGAAACACGCTATCCGGGCTCGCAGTGCATCGATCTCGGAGTTCAGCAGGCTGTGTGCAGCCATCGGCGCAGCAGCAGGCGTGGTGCCGCGTGGACGAGGCCGGCGGAGGTCAGGCCGATGACGGTGCCCGCTGCGACGTCGGAGGGGTAGTGCGCGCCGCTGTGGATCCGTTCAGAGGGCGACGCGATGCTCGGCAGCCGATGGGTCATCAACGGAGCCGTAGCGCAAGACGACGTGCGCTGGCCGAAACGGCAGGTCGCTCAGGATGGGAGCCATGACGGCGAAGAGTGCGTCGGCGTCCGGTCCATAGGCGTAGAGGGCCACCTCACCTCCTCCGTACTCGTTTCCGTCGAACTCGCCGACCTCGGCATCCTCGATCGCCTCAGTCAGCAGGAACTGGGCCTGGCGAACGGCCTCCCGTTGGCTCGGCTCGCCGTGGCCGTCACTGGCCAGTCGATAGTGAGCGATGACGGCATGCTCCACGTCGTCGTCTGCGTCAATCATGCGGGAACGATCTCACCCGGACCGGCATCTTGGCGAGCCTGGCCCTCTGGGCCACCGTCTACGGACGCTTCCGGGTCTGGCGGGACGCCGGTGCCTTCTTCACCGCCCTGCTGGAAGCGCCCGGAGCCTCCTCTCCTCGGCATCCCGGTTGTGCTGCGCGCCGGCGGTAGTGGCCATGGCGCGCAGTTCCCCGGTATCAGAGGCAGCGCGGAGCAGCCGCTGTCAGGGCCGCCGCGCTCAATGCTGCCACGACGCCCGCCAGGCGCCTCCTTTGCCTCCTCGCCCGTCCCATCCCGGCCCCCGTCTCATCGGTTCCGAGGCTCATCCTCGTGCCGGCCGGACACGGGCGCAGCGCGCCGGCGGGCTTCCCGGAGCGCCGGAGAACGGTTGGCGGGACTCGCTGGAACGTCGGGTCAGTCCGCGCTCCGGCCGTCGCTGAGGCTCGGGGGCAGGGGGTCGGTGAGGTAGTGCTGGATGGTGGGGGCGATGAGGTCGGTGACGGTGGAGGCGGGGAGAGTGGCGATGGTGCCGATCTGCCAGATGTAGCGGTTCATGACCATGCCGACGATCTGGGTGGAGATGAGGCTGGCCCGCAGGTGGCGTTCGGTGTCGGGCAGGCTGTGGGAGACGACGGCCAGTACAAGTTCGGAGAACAGCTGCCGCAGGCGTTGCAGGGCGGCGGGTTCCTGGGCGGCGGTGAGGATGATGGAGCGCAGGATCTCGGCAGAGACGGGGTCCTCCCACAGGTGCAGGGCGGCCTGCACGAAGGCGTGCCCCCGGCGTTCCAGGGGGTGTTCGGCGGCGGCCGCCACGGCTGCGCCGAACGCCTCGGGGGGTTGCATCACCTCTTCCAACAGTCCGGTCTTGGTGTGGAAGTAGTAGGTCACGAGGCCGGGGTCGACACCGGCTTCCTGGGCGACCGACCGGAGTGAGGTCGCGGCGTAGCCGCGCGTGGCGAAGGATCTGCGGGCGGCGGCGACGATCTTGTCTGCCTGCTCCCCGCGTTCACCCCGAGGGCCTCGGCCAGTCACACCGCATCACCTTCCGTAACGGTTCCAGGAGGGGCTTCCCCTCGGTGAGAGTTTCAGCATACGTTGAAATTAGTTTCCACATGTGAGGAAATTACGAGCGTCCGTCTCGGCCGAGACCTTGTGACCGTCTTCGGCAACCTGTCCGACGACCCCGACCCACGGCTCACCCGGGAGGCGCCGCAGTCGCCGCGTTCCGCATCGGTATCCACCCCGCGCACGACCCATAGGCCCGCACAAAAGCTCACGGGTGCCATTCCAGCGCCTCGCCACGGCCGCGTGCGCGAGCACTACTTCGACCCCGGACAAGGAGTCCTGCCCGCGTGACCCGCACCCCCGACGCCGTCACTCTCGCTTCCCTCGACACTCACCGCCTGATCGCCACCCTTCCGAACCAGGGCCCCGCCGACGTCCGCTCGAACCTCCCGCGCGCCACCGCCGCCGCCGTGCTGCGCCGCCTCGCCGACGAGCTCCACGCCGAGCAGCTCCTTTCCACCCGGCCCGGGGAAGCGCTCGCCACCCTCGCCCAGCAGCTCACCCGCCGCCACCGCCCCGCCGAGGCCGCCCGGCACGCCGCCGACGCCCTTGCCCACCACACCCGCGAGCTCGCCGACATGCTCACCGCCGCCCTCGACCGAGGCACCCCCGCCGAAGCCCCGTCGGCCGGCCGCTACCTGATCTCGATGCTGCGCAGCCACGCCGTCAACCTCGAGGGCCCGCCCCGGCCCGCCCTCGACGGTGTGCTCGACCTCGCCGCCGCCCGCCGCGCCCGCCTCACCCACCGGACGCGGCGATGACCAGCGACACCACCCTCGCCGTGGCCACCGTCGCCGCGCCCCCAGCCGCCCGAAACGCTCAGTGCCCGTGCCCGTGCCCGTCGTCTTCGGCGCGGGCGCTTCGATCGGAGTGCTGTGCGGAGTTTCGCCTGCCCCTGCTGATCGGCGTCTTGGGGTTCGGTAGCGGTGAGCCCGGCGGGGTCGGTAGTGAAGGGGGCGTAGGCGCCCGTGGCGTGAAGACGTCCGACGTGTACTCAGGCAACGGCGGCACGGGCGGCCGCGAGGGCGACGACGGCATCGGTAACGGCGGAGCCGGTAGCGGTGGAGCCGCCCACGATCAGAGAAGGGCCACCGCCCACAGCATGGGCGGGACCGGGACCGGGACCGTCAGGGCGGCGCGGGCGGCAGCGTGGCGGCGCAGCCACCTATTCCGCCAGGAACAAGGAAGACCTCGGCGGCGACGGCGGCAACGGGGGAGCCGGCAGCACCCGGCACCGTCACCTCCGATCTCGGCAGCGACAAGGCAGTTGTCACCGGCGGTGCCGGTGACGACTGGCGGAACAGCCGGTCCGGGTGCCGCCGAAATCGACGTGAACGCCGGCAAGCCCGGCTGCAACGGCACCCCCGGAGCAGCCCCGGCTCGTCACTTGATCTTGGGTTCCGTCATGGACATCAGGCCGCGCAGCCCGTCCTGCAGCTGTTCGACCTCTACGTCCCCGAACAGGGCCTGTTGTGCGATGAAGCCCTGCGCCACCGCCATCAAGGTGCGCGCCACACGGTCGGCCGGCACGTCGTTCCTCATCAGTCCGGCCTCCTGGTATGCCACGACCACCTTGCTCCACGCCGCATGCACCTCGCCGAATCCGTGCCGCAGCGCGGTGGCCAGCTCCGGGGTACGCAGCGTCTCGGCCCACACCTGCAGGGCCACCCGGGGAAATCCGGGCGCGCCCTCGGCCGCCGGACGACCGCTACCGGGCACACGTCCGGCCAGAACATCCCCGAGGACCTGTGCGAGCAGCACATCGGGCAGCGGCGGCGGGTTCTCCTCGGCGGCCCGCTCGAACGCGCCCCGGATGGCGGCGAGGGCCTCGGTCGCGATGGCCGCGATCAGTTCCTCCTTGCCGCTGAAGTAGCGGTAGACCGCCCCCGCGGAGAGATCGACCTCGCGCAGGACGTCCTGCATCGACGTGGCGTGGAAGCCGTTGCGACTGAAGCAGAGCGTGGCGCCGTCCAGGATCTGGCGGCGGCGGGCGTCGAGGTGTTCCTGGGATACACGAGCCATGCATTCAAAATAAAACGAACAATCATTCTTGACAAGTGCCACACCGTGCAACACAGTGAGCCCACGTAAAACGAACAGTCATTCTCTTTAGCTGGGAGCCTCCATGTCCGCCTCCTCCGCCGCACCATCCCCGCCGCAGGGCCGCCGCGTGATCGCTGTCATAGTCCTGATCCCGGTGTTCGTCACCCTCTCCCTCTGGGCCTTCGCCTGGCCGGCCAGCCGGACCGCACCACGCGAACTACCCGTAGGCGTTGCGGGCCCCGTGGCGGCCACCGAGGGTGTCCAGAAGCAACTGCAGCAGAAGCAGGGAGCGTTCAAGATCCACCGGTACGCCGACGAGGCCGCGGCCCGTGACGCCATCGAGAACCGAACGGTGTACGGCGCGGTGGTCGTCACCGGGCAGGGCTCGAAGCTGCTCACCGCCTCGGCCGCGAGCACGGTGGTGGCCCAACTGCTGCAGCAGGCCGTAACCGCCGGGACCCCGAAGGGCACGCAGGTTCAGATCACCGATGTAGTCGCGGCACCGGCCAAGGATCCGCGCGGCGCCGTACTCAACTCCAGCTTGCTCCCGATGACCCTCGCGGGAATCGCGGCCGGCGCGGTCATCACGCTCCTCGGGCTCCGCGGAAGCCGTGCCGTGGTCGCGCTCCTCGGGTCCGCCGCCCTGGTCGGGATCGTAGCGGCCACGCTTACCCACAACTGGCTCGGCGCACTCACCGGCAACTGGTGGGCCGAGGCCGGCACACTCGGCCTGACAGCCCTCGCGGTGGGCGCCACCGTGGCCGGGCTCGCGGCACTGATCGGCCCAGCGGGCATAGGCGTCGGATCGCTGCTCTCCATGCTGATCGGCAACCCGTTCTCCGGCATGACCTCCGCCCCCGAGCTGCTGCCCGAGCCCGCCGGGGTGATCGGCCAGTGGCTGCCGCCGGGCGCCGGTGGCGCACTGCTGAGGTCGGTGTCGTTCTTCGACGGCGCGCAGGCCGTGCGGCCCGCGATCACGCTCGCCATCTGGGTGGTGGCCGGCCTGTCGGCGGTACTGCTCGCCACCCTGCGCGCCCGCCCCGCATCCGCTGCCGCACCGCGTCCCGCATCGAAGCCCGTCCCGGTCGGCTGAGGCCGCCGGGAACCACACGTCACACACGGGCCTATTTCCCCGTCGTGGCAGACGGAGCCGTCGGTCGTTTCCTTGCCATCCAGCACCCTCGCATCCCAAACGACCCAGGGGGAGACTCTCATCCCGCTGCGGGGAGCGGACTTTCCCGCAGTACGGCGACCGGCGCCGGGCGACTGGACGGCTGCTTCGCCGACGAGCACCTTTGTGGCGCCTGCTACCGGCCCCTCATGCTGGAGGACCCCGAGCGCGCCTTCGAGCACCAGCAGCTGGAGCTCACCAGCGAACAGCCCCGAAGGGCGGGCCCCCACCACATCGACAGGAGACCCCGTCATGACCAACCTTGCGCTGATCTACCCGGTTGCGGCCGCTGTCGGCGCTACGTACGCGGCCGCCGCATGGGGCTGGCGCCGCTACAAGGCCGCGGCCCTGGACGGCGTGTACCCCGGCTCTCCGGAACACCAGGCCGCGCTCAAGTCGGTCGAGGACCGCACCGCACCCCAGTTCACGTACTGGTCGGACCTGCAGACCGCGACGCAGACCGCCCACGATCCGCGGCCATCGAGCACGCCGAATCCGAGCCGGGGCAGCCCATAACTGAACCCTCGGCCATCCGTCCGCCGTCCGGGCGGATCGAAATGAGGGACGTACAGGCGTGAGGTCGTCATCCGGTCATCTCTTGGCCCGGGCGGGGAGATGACCAGGTCGTTTGAAGAGCCGATGGCAGGTGGACTCCCATAGGCAGCACGCACGCCGCTCCGTCGCCGGGAGTCCGCCTGGCATCGGCTTGTTTGCACTGTCGTCCGCTGCTGACCGGCGTGGGCTGTCGAGAGAGGTGAGGAATCCGTCAATGTCAGCTGCACGGCACGAATCCCATCCGCTCCCGGGACCCGCACCTCGTGGGGTATCCCTCGTCACCCCAAGTGGGTACCGACCTCGGTGACGGCCACGGCGTCATCGATCTGTCCGAGGCCACCCTGGACGATGACCGGGTCCTCCCCAAGGTCCGCGTGATGGCGATGCAGCAGCACAAGCAACCCGATGAAGCTCGGTAGTCGCAGCGTCAGAGCGAGGGCAGGGTGGCATTCTCAGTCGGAGAGCGGCGCTCAAGCAGCCAGTGGAGGTAGATCCGCAGGCTCTGCTCCAGCCCGTCCGCGATGTATGCCTCGAAGTCACGGACGGCGGCGGCGGTGCCCTGGTTGTAGGACGCGTCGATGCTCTCCCAATCGCTCCGCCCGGCGGCCAGGTGCTCCAGCACTCGGCCCCGGTCCCGCCACCACTCCCGGACGGTCTCCGCCGTCCAGTGCTCGTCCCCGTCGCATCCGTAGCCGCCCCATGGATCGTCGCCGACCGCTTCGATCACGAGTAGGGTCTCGGCGGCGGTCCGGGGTTGGCGATAGACGAACTCGCCGAACCGTTCGCCGTCGTAGAGCACATGCCGTGGGGCGACGATCCGGCCCGTGAGGCAGTTGTCGGTCTCACCGCCGTAGAACGGCCCGGGCACGTTGAGCCAATGCCGGTCTGACCAGCGCCCCCGGAACAGGCTTTGGTCGGCCACCAGAACGGAAGTGGGGTCGAAGTAGCACGTCATGCGCTCAGCGTAGGACCTTCGTTCGATCCGAAAGGGTCAGATCCAGGGGGCCAGCCAGGACTGGAAAAGGAACGGGTCCGGCCCGTAGTCGGTGCTGACGGGTGGGTGTCCGTCAGGGCAGGAGGATGCGGTGGCAGAGGCGCAGGGCGAAATCGTCCACGCCGATCACCCGCGGGGAGGTGCTGCTGGGGTAGGCGGCACCTCCCCGAAGGGCGAACCTGGCCTCCGAGCGAGCCGGCTGACGAGCAGGGGTAGCCCCGCCCGGGCGGTGTGGAACGCGCGCCCCTACCGGCGATGCCGGCAGGAGCGCGCGCAACGCCGGTCGCGTCCGGCCGGAACTGTGGTCGGGTAGCCGGGAGCGGTTCAGTGGACCGGGGGCGGCTGAACCCCTCACCGCCTGGCGGGGGCTATTCGGCGGGGTGCCCGTCGTTGGCGCTCATCCGGTCGATTGCGGAGGAGTCGCATGCCCTGCCCGCGGTTCCGGGCTTCCCTCCGGCGATCGCGGTCTGGGCGGCGGGGGCGACGGTGACGGAGTCGTTCTTGCCAACTCCGCCGTTTCCCCCGAAGCGCCCGGGGGGTATGTGCACCGCGCCACCACGCCCGGCGAGCGTCGTCCGTGGACATGCGCGTGGCTCCTTGACCGGCCGGGTCGCCGCGCTCAGAGTCGGGATGCGGTGCCGTAGCAGCGCCGACCCTATTTTCAGCCGCTCTCCCGCGCAAAGCGGCAGGCGGCCCTGACCTGCGGGAGTGGCTACGCTGATGGTCCTCGACCTGGTCGTGATCGGTACGGCCATCACCCTGGGACCTCTGCACAACAGCGCCTTCATCCTGCTGCTCTCCTCACGGCGTGGCGTCCGCAAGGGCCTGGCGTTCCTGTTGTCGTGGCTCGCCAACCTGGTTGTGGTGATCGCGTGCGTGCTGCTGCTGACCGGGGGTGAGCCCCCGGCCCGCCACAGCACGCCGTCGACCGCCGTGGCGTGTGCGAAACTCGCCATCGGCCTGGGACTGCTGCTGTACGGCGCGTACCGGCACCGCCGGCCGCCCCGCCCGCACGGCCCGCCGCACTGGACAGCCCGGGTGGACGGCGCCTCACTGGCCACGGCCGCCGGGCTGGCCTGGCTGCTGCAGCCTTGGGCGCTGGTCGGTGCCGGCGCCGCGACGGTCGTCGCCTCGGACGTCTCCTCACTCACCGACTGGCTCGCACTGACCGGCTACTGCCTGCTGGCCACGTTCGGCCTCATCGTCATGGAGTTGTACACGGTTCGTGCACCGGCGGCCGCGGACGCCAAGTTGAACGCCCTGCGGACCTGGCTCGAGCAGCACCAGGACCAGCTGATGGTCACGCTCTCCCTGCTCGTCGGGCTGTGGCTGACAGCTCGGGGCATCTATGAGCTGGTCGCTTGACAGTACGGGCATCCGGCGGCTGTCCCTGCTGCTGCAGGCGCGGGTCGAGCGGCACCTGGTCCCCGCCACCGTGCTGATGGGCCTGGCGGTCGCAGGGCTCGCCATCGCCTACGCCGCAGGCTCCGGGAAGGCCGCGACCGAGGTGTTGTACTCGGGGCAGTCCGCTCTGGGACCGCTGCTCGCCAACAGCGCCGGCTACGCGGTCGCCACCTTGCTGTTGCTCCTCGCCTGCAGGGCGCTGGCCTACTGCGCCTCGCTGAGCGCGTTTCGAGGGGGCCCGATCTTCCCGGCGATGTTTGTGGGGGCGGCGGGCGGGATCGCTCTTTCGCACCTTCCGGGGCTGCAGCTGACCTCCGCGTTCGCGATGGGTATCGGCGCCATGTCGGTCGCCATGCTCAGGCTGCCGCTGACCTCGGTACTCCTGGCCAACCCTGTTGCTGGGGGCGCAGGGCCTGGCCGTCATGCCGCTGGTGGTCGTCGCGGTCGTGGTCGCCTATGTCGTGACGCTCCGGCTCAGCCCCGCTCCCGCCGGCGGGTCCCACGCCGGCGCACCCAAAGAGTCCGCGCCGGCATGACCGACCTCCGGGGCGGGCGCCCCATCCACTCGATGGGCCCGTTCCGGGGATACCGGAAGCGGTCACCGCCCACTCCTGGCGTGTCACTGCCGCCGCTGCCCGCAGGGCGCTGACGGGCGCCGCCGTCCGTCCTGCGAAACCGACGCCAGGCTGCCGCCGCCCTCACCCCGGGCAAGCAGGCGCGCTGGGCCGGCGTGGACCTGTGCTGCCGGACAGTGCGTCAGTAGCCGGTGCCGCGCTTGACTTGGGCCCGCTCGATCACGTGGGCCGCACCCTTGTCGTCCAGCGTGCGGCAGGCGTCGGCGATGTCCTGGGTCAGGCGGTCGATCTGCTCGCGGCTCAGGGTCTCCTTGACCAGGGCCCGCAGGATCTTCACGTTCTCGGCGTTGGGCGGGAGGGTGTAGGCGGGCACCATCCAGCCCCGCTCGGCCGAGAGCTGCCAGGCGATGTCGGACTCGTCGTAGTCGTGCTTGCCGGCGAGACGGAAAGCGACCAGCGGCAGCTGCTCGAGGTCTCTCCCGATGACTTCGAAGCGGCCGCTGCTCTGCAGGTTGTCCGCCAGCGCGTGGGCATTCTCCTGCATGATTTTCATGATGTAGGTGTAGCCCTGGCGACCGAGCCGCACAAAGTTGTAGTACTGCGCGAGCACCATCGACGCACCGGTGGAGAAGTTCAGGGTGAACGTCGCGTCGGTCTTGCCCAGGTAGTTCTCGTAGAAGACGAGGTCCTTGGCGAGGTCGGCCTCCTCGCGGAAGACCAGCCATCCGATGCCGGGGTAGACCAGTCCGTACTTGTGTCCCGAGACGTTGATCGAACGGACCTGCTCGAGCCGGAAGTCCCACTTCGAGTCCGGGTAGAGGAAGGGCCACACGAATGCGCCGCTGGCGCCGTCGACATGGATCGGAATGTCGAGGTCCCGCTTCTTGCGGACGTCCCGCAGGAGCTTGTCGATCCCGACGACATCGTCCATGTGGCCGGTGAAGGTGGTGCCGAGGACGGCGACGACGCCGATCGTGTTCTCGTCGAGGTGAGGCTCCACGTCCTCCGGACCGATCGTGTACTTGCCCTCGGAAAGCGGCACAATCCGCGGCTCGACGTCGAAGTAGCGGCAGAACTTCTCCCACACGACGTGGACGTCGCCCCCGAAGACCAGGTTGGGCCGGTCGGTCGACAGGCCGGCTGCCTGGCGGCGCTCGCGCCACTTCCACTTCAACGACAGAGCGCCGAGCATGATCGCCTCGGACGAGCCCTGGGTCCGGCATCCGGTCGTCCTGCCCGGGGCATGGAAGAGGTCGGCGAGCATGCGCACGCAGCGCTGCTCGATCTCGGCGGAGATCGGGTACTCCGCGTGGTCGATGAAATTGCGGTGGAGGTTCTCGGCGATCAGCCGCTGCGCCTCCGGCTCCATCCACGTGGTGACGAACGTGGCGAGGTTGCGCTGCGGGTCGCCCTCCATGGCGAGATCCACATCCACGAGCCTCATCGCGTCCGTCGCAGCCATGCCTTCCTCGGGGAAAGTCTCCGAGGGAGCGGGCACCGTCAAAAACCGGTTACCGAAAAGAGCCGAATCATCGCGCTTGGTCATGCCTTGATTCAACAGCTCGGGGTCTGTCGCGGGCGAGGGACACACCGCGGCCGGGCGTGAACAGCTGCACCGTCATTGACGGGCCACGGCAAGCAGATAGACCGCCCAGATGCCGTGGGAGTTCTGAGCGCTGATCACTGCGGGCAGGTACGATCCACCGCTCTGGTGGCCTCTTCGCGCGGCCCCCCGTCCCGGTTTACCCCACGGTGCGCCTGCCGTGCGCGGCCCGGGGTGGTGGGGAGGCTGATCCACGACCCGGCGCGGCAGCGCAGGCGCGGGACCCGGCGCCACGGAGGGCAGTGGGCAAGGCAGCGAGCAGGAGCCGCCGGGAGACACGGCGCGCCGTCATGAGGTCGCTGCCGGCCACGGGAGCTCCTGTTCGTCACGACCTCTTACCTGATCGAGCACAGCGCCCCCCTCGTGCTGCGGTCCACCCGGTGCGGCGCACCGCGACGGCACCTGCCTGGGGGATTGCCTGGTCCGTCAACGCGGGTCGCCTCTGGGCGGTGATCGCAGGAGCCGGAAGTGGACGGGCCGGGCCGGAAGCCGGGGGCCCGGTATGCAACGGTGTGCCCGCCGGCGAGTCCTTGGCCTGGATGGCACCGTCCGCTTCCCCGCCGCACCGCGTACCCCGCACGCCGACGCCCCCCCCAGCCTGTCCGGCGGCGGCCTTTGGGCTGCGGGGGTCCAGCGGGAGGCAGTCAGGCTCCGGCGGCCGGCCCCGTCGCCTGGCGGTGGGCGTCGAGCAGGTGGTGGCGCAGCTCGTGCAGCGTGTGCACGGCGACCCAGCGCAAGGTCCGCTCGGCGGGCTCCGGGTAGCTGTACACAAGGGTGCGCTCCCAGTGCGTGGGCGGCAGGCGGTCCAGGACGTTCGCGAACAGCGCCGCCGCGTCCGTGAGTTGCCGGGCGACGTCGGCCGGGTCCTGGAAGGCGTACCCCTCGTGTTCGACCCGCTCGTCCCGGCCCATGGGCTCGGCTACCGGCGTGTTGATGCGCCGGGCGGCCAGCACCCGTTCACGCTGGACGAGCAGGACGTCCCGCACGTGGCAGGCGTACTCGAGCGGCGACCAGACACCAGGGGCCGGGCGCCGCGCCAGCGCCTCCGGCCCCCGCAGAAAGTCCGCGAACCGCGCCGCGTGCTCCCGGGCCAGCGAGGCGACCGACGGCGCCAGATCGAGGTCGTAGGTGAACCCGCATTCCCCGCAGTCGTCACTCACGCACCCACTCTAAGGGTTGCCCCGCACATGGTCTCTGAGTTCCAGGTTGGCAGTCCGGCCCCCGCGCACATCGCTCGGGACCGTCCGGCGGGTCAGGACCAGCTGATCTCCTGAGCCCGACGCGAGGCCCAGGCGGTGGTGGTGGAAGGCCCTGACCCGGTCCGGATCGGCGGCGTGCGGGACGGTGAGAACCGGATCTCCGACCGACATGTCTCTCGGCTCCCATCCCTCCTAGAGGGAAGATTTGTACCTTTTCTTGGCAGTTTGCTGTGAATTGGAGTATCGTCAACGTGCCATGAAAGAGAAGCGCGCGTACGAGAGTCCGCTGCGTGCCGGGCAGCTTGAGCAGACCCGGCAGCTGATCCTCGCCGCGCTCACCGAGGCCATCGCCGACGAAAGCGTCCAAGAGCTGACCATCCCGCTCGTGGCGGAGCGTGCAGGCGTCGCCGTCCGCACCGTCTACCGGCACTTCCCGACCAGGGAGGCGCTCTTCGCCGCCTGGAGCGGGTGGGCCCAGGAGAATCTGCACGTGCTCATGCAGTCCTACCCGGACACCTTGGACGGGCTGCGCCGCGTGGCGCCGGAGCTCTACCGCTCGTACGACGAGCATGCGCCGCTGATCCTCGCCATGCTGAACTCCAAGGCAGCCAGGCCGCTGCGGGAGCAGGGCCGCAGGCACCGGTTCCACTCGGTGGAGGCGGCGCTGGCCGAGCTCACGGCGGAGGCCGACCCGGTAGCCCGCCGCCGCGCGGTCGCCGTGCTGTACCTGCTGGTGAGCGCCCCGGCCTGGCAGGCCATGCGGCTGCAGGCGGGGCTCGACGGGGCGGAGTCCGGCAAGGCCGCCGCCTGGGCGGTGCGGGTGCTCACAGACGAGCTGCGGCGGGACCCGGACGGCCCGCTACGCGACCCGGGCGGATGACCGGCGAGGAGGAGAGCCATGAGCATCGCCACGGAACGCACTTTCGCTCCACCGGGGCCGGGTACCTGGTTCCTGGACCCCACCCACTTCACCCGCCCGGTGACCCGGTTCCACGCCGCGATCTTCATCGAGGAGCTGCACCGCGGCTTCGGCGAGGGCCTGCGCCGGTACGGGTCGCTGCTCGAACGGCTGGACTGGGCCTTCGTCAACGGTTTCTGCTACTACCATCCCCAGCCGCTGGGAGCCCCGCCGGACGCCACGGACCACCCGCCGAGAGAGGTCTGGGAACGTCTTGCCGCCGGTGATCCCGAGATCCGCACCAGGCTCGCGACCAGCGCGACCGTCTTCGAGCGCAAGTTGTGGCGCGAGGACCTGCGCCGCTGGGACGAAGAGGTCAGACCCGGGCTACAGCGCGAGCGGCGCGAACTACAGCAGGTCGAGCCCGGTCTCCTCGATACCGGCAGTCTGCTCGCGTACCTCGACCGGTGCCGGGAGCACCAGCGCCGAGCCGGCTACCTGCACCACCTGTTCAACATGCCGGCACTGCTGCCGATGGGCGATCTGCTCGCACACTGTCAGGAGTGGACCGGGCGCACCACCGGCGAGATCCTCGCCCCGCTGGCCGGATCGAGCCCCGACCCGCTGGCGGACCGGGAGGAACTGGCCGAGCTGGCCGCCGCCGTAGCAGCGGACCCCCGGGCGAGCGAGCTGCTCGCCTCCCCGGGGCGGCCCCAGGAGCTGCTGGCGGCGCTGGGGGCCGTCGCGGGACGTACGAGTACCGCCCTCGCCGAGTACCTGGAGACGGCGGGCTGGCGCCCCGTCAATGGTGAGGACGTGGGCGATCCCTGCGTGGCGGAGCTGCCCGCCGTCGTGCTCGCGGCCATTCGCTCGGCGGTCTCCTCCTCGACGAGGCCCCAGGCGGACGCCCCCGCCGACCCGCGCGCGGACGCGGCGGCCGACCTTCGCGACGCCGTACCCGCGCGCCACCGCTCCCGCTTCGACGAGCTGCTCGCCGAAGCGCGGTTGGTCTCCCGGCTGCGCGACGAGCGCGGGTCGTGCGCGGACCTGCCGGCCATCGGCCTCACCCGGCGCGCCATCCTGGCGGCCGGCCGACGGCTCACCGAGCAGGCGCGGATTTACGCACCCGCCCACCTGGCCGAGGCGGACTACGCCGAGCTGCGCGCCCTGGTCCGTACGGGCTCCGGGCCCGACGCCGCAGAACTCGCCGCCCGGGCGCACTACCGCGACCACGCCCGGTACGCGGACGCGCCGCCGATGCTGGGTCCACCGCCGGGCGACCCGCTGCCGCCCGATTGGCTGCCGCCCGCCGCGGCACGCCTGGAACGCGCCCTCGGGGCCATCGTCCTTGCCATGTTCACCAACCCGGCAGCCCGGACCGAGGGACGGACCGTGCACGGGCTCGGCGCGAGCCCGGGCGTGTACGAGGGCACGGCGCGGGTGATCAGCGGCGTGCCCGAGTTCGACCGCATCCAGCCAGGCGACGTCCTGGTCACCGACGCGACCACCACGGCCTTCAACATCGTCCTGCCACTGCTCGGTGCGATCGTCACCGATCGCGGCGGGGCGCTCTCCCACGCCGCCATCGTCGCCCGGGAGTTCGCCATCCCCGGCGTCGTCGGCTGCACGGATGCCACGGCGGTGATACCCGACGGCGCCTGGGTGCGGGTCGACGGCCGGGCCGGAGAGGCGGCGGTGGTCCGATGACCGGCCCGCTGTCGCCGAGCACGTGGTCCGCCCCCGTGCCGCTCCGCCTGGCCACCGACGAGAGCCGGTACGGCGGCAAGTCCTCGCAGCTCGCGGCCGCCGCCCGGGCGGGTCTGCCGGTACCGGAAGGGATCGCCCTGGAATGGCTGTTCGTCGACGCCGTCGCAGCAGGCGACGACGAGGCGCTCGCCGCCCTGCACGTGTCGACCGCCGACTTGCAGGGCGGCGGGCTGGCCGTGCGTTCTTCTGCGCTGGGCGAGGACTCGGCCGCGGCGAGCTTCGCCGGACAGCACCTCACCTGCCTCAACGTGCACGGTCCGGACGGGCTGACCGAGGCGGTTCGCATGGTGAGCGATTCGGCGCACTCGGCCGCCGCGCTCGCCTACCGTGAGCGGCTCGGGCTGCCCGGCGGGCCCAGAGTGGCCGTGGTGGTACAGGAGTTGGTGGTACCCGAGTGCGCCGGAGTCCTGTTCTCCCGAGACCCCCTCGACGGCTCCGACGTCCTGGTGATCGAGGCGAGCTGGGGCCTGGGCGAAGCCGTGGTCAGCGGCCTGGTCGTACCGGATCACTACCGGGTCCGCCGCGACGGCCGGGTGATCGAGCGCACGGCGGGCATGAAGGACCTGGCCGTGCAGCCCGCGCCGACCGGCGGAACGAGCCAGGTCCCGGTCCCCAACGACCGAATCCACCGCCTCTGCCTCGACGAGACGCGGTTGGAGAGCCTGCGGGAACTCACCGCCCGCTGCGAGCAGGTCTTCGGCGGGACGCAGGACCTGGAGTGGGCCTTCGTCGCAGACCGTCTCCACCTGCTCCAGCGCCGGCCGATGACCGGGGCCGTGCCGCCGCACTGACCCCCGCCCTGCGTAGCCCCCCCCACCTCAGCTCGGGACGATCACGTACTGCTCGTGGTTGAAGACGCCGGCGGCGTTCCTGGACGTGGCTTGCGACCGTGTTCGTGTGACCCAGGCCGAGGCGTGCGTGCAGGTGGGCGGGCTGCGAAAGGACACGTTCGGAGTAGATGGTCCCGCGAGTGTCACAACAGCCGCTTCGCGTCGTTGGAGGGGTGGAGCACCAGGGGCAGCAGCCCGCTACTGAGCTCACCGACCGTGAGGCTTTTACTTGATGCGCTCATCCCATCCCACTCTGCCTGGGACCGTCATGGGGACCAAGGTCCCCACCAGGCGGTTGACGACGCGCCAGTTGGCTGAGCGCGCGAGGACCCGCGCAGTTGGGCACCTCCTGTCTCGCCAGGACGCTCAGGGCTGGTGGAAGGGCACCTTCGAGTGCAATGTGACGGGCGATGCCGAGGACCTGTTGTTACGCCAGTTCCTCGGGATCGCGGACGAGAAGATCACACACGCCGCCAGCCTCTACATCCGCGGCGAGCAACGGGAGGACGGTACCTGGCCCACCTTCTACGGGGGCCCCGGTGACCTCTCAACGAGCATCGAGGCGTATGTCGCGCTGCGGCTCGCTGGGGACGCGCCTGACGAGCCGCACATGGCCAAGGCGGCCGCGTGGATCCGCGCCCACGGTGGCATCGCCGCCGGCCGGGTCTTCACGCGTATCTGGCTGGCGCTGTTCGGCTGGTGGAAGTGGGAGGACCTGCCGGCGCCGCCCCCTGAGATGATGTTCCTGCCCAAGTGGTTCCCGCTCAACATTCACCACTTCGCCTCTTGGTCCAGGCAGACCATCGTGTCGCTGACCGTCGTCTGCGCCGAGCGTCCCGTACGGACCGCACCGTTCACTCTTGGCGAGCTGTCTCCCGAGTCGGGGACGCCCGTTCCCTCCGCGCCGCGTGTTCCGGTCAGCTCTTGGACGCGCTTCTTCACCTGCCTGGACAAGGTGCTCCACGCGTATCACAAGGTGGCACCGCGCCGGCTGCGCAGGGCCGCCATGCTCAGAGTCGCGCGCCGGATCACGGAGCGGCAGGAGAGGGACGGATGCTGGGGCGGCCTTCAGGTGGATGCCACCTACGCGCTGATCGCCCTGCACCTGCTCGGTTTCAGGCTGGAACATCCCGTCATGCGCGCGGGTCTGGCATCGCTGGACGCTTTCGCCGTCTGGCGCCAGGACGGTGCCCGCGTGATCGAAGTGAGTCAGTCGCCGGTGTGGGACACCAGCCTGGCCGTCAACGCTCTCGCCGACGCCGGGGTGCGCAGCGACCACCCGGCGCTTGTCAGGGCCGCCGACTGGCTGCTGGGAAAGCAGCACGCACGGCCCGGCGACTGGGCCGCGCGCAGGCCCGGACTCGACCCGGGCGGCTGGGCCTTTCAGTTCCACAACGAAAACAACCCCGACCTCGACGACACCGCCGAGGTCATCATCGCGCTGCGCCGACTGCGGCACCCCCACCCGGAGCGGGTCGACGCGGCGATCGAGCGTGGCGTGCGCTGGAGTCTGGGCATGCAGTCCAAGAACGGTGGCTGGGCCGCCTTCGACGTCGACAACACCAGCTCGCTCGCCAGCCGGCTGCCGTTCTGCGACTTCGGCGAGGTCACCGACCCGCCGTCCGCCGACGTCACCGCGCATGTCGTGGAAATGCTCGCCTGCGAAGGCAAGCTGGATGACCCCCGCACCCGGCGTGGCATCGCCTGGCTCCTGGCCGAGCAGGAGGCGTCCGGAGCCTGGTTCGGCCGCTGGGGCGTCAACTACCTCTACGGAACGGGCGCGGCCATCCCCGCGCTCACGGCTGCCGGACTGCCTGCAGCGCACCCCGCGATCCGCCGTGCCGTTACCTGGCTGCGCTCCGTGCAGAACGACGACGGGGGCTGGGGCGAGGATGTGCGTTCCTACCGGGACGAACGGTGGGCTGGGCAGGGCACTTCCACCCCTTCCCAGACCGCTTGGGCGCTGCTCGCAGTCCTGGCGGCCGGTGAAGGAGACAGTGAGCCGGCCGAGCGGGGCGTCAGATGGCTCGTTCAGGCTCAACAAAAGGACGGAACGTGGGAGGAGCCGCACTTCACGGGCACCGGCTTCCCCGGCGATTACTCGATCAGATACCACCTCTACCGTCAGGTCTTTCCCCTGATGGCACTCGGCCGCTACCTACACCAGGGGATGCGGGGAGAGCCCCCGTGCAAAACGACGGACGAGCCGCGGTGCGGGGGGCACGCTGGTCGGTCGGCGGGCTGACCGCGCCACAACTGCCCAGCGTTCACCTGGGTGAGAGCTACGGCACTGCTCCTCTTCCCGCCCACAACCGTTCACGACGCTGCTCGTTCACGAGGAGTGGCCCCTGCCCCGTTCGTCCCCGTTGCCGGCCCACGCCGACTGCCGCTGCTCGGAAACCTCCCCGCATTCGGCCGCGACCCGCTGGCGTTCCTGGAACGACTGCGCGACGACTTCGGGGACGTCGTGACCTGGTCGCTCGGCCCGATGAAGATCATGTCCCTCACCCACCCTGAGCACATCGCCGAGCTCCTGGGAAGCGACGAAGGCCACTTCGAGAATCTCGATGCCGGCTGGGCGTTCAAACAACTGGTCGGCAAGAGCGTCATGCGCAGCCAGGGCGCTGTCTGGCGCCGCAAGCGATCCCTGGTCCAGCCCTGCGTCCGCCCCTCCCAGGTACGCCGCTACGCCTCGACGATGGTCGCCTGCGCCGTGGCGCTTGCCGACCGCTGGCAGGAAGGCTCCCAGATCGATGTGCTGCGAGAGATGGATCAGCTCTCCCAGCGGATCGTGCTCCGCAGCCTCTTCGGCAACGACATCGGTGACCAGGCCCACGCACTACGAGACGCGATGTCCGTGGCCGGGCGAGAGATCGGCGCGGAGCTACGGGGCATCGGACTCTTCCTGCCGCCCTGGGTGCGTACCCCCGCCCGTCGGCGCCTGATCGACGCCGTCGCGACAGTCGATACTGAGATCGACCAGCTCATCCGCGCCCGACAGGCATCAGGAGAGGCAGGCGACAGCGGCGAGGATCTGCTGGGCAGGCTGCTCGCAGCCCGGGACGAGGAAGGACGGCCGCTCACCGCCGCTGAGGTGCGAGACGAAGCGGTGACGCTCTGGGCCGCTGGACACGAAACCACGGCAACCGCACTGACGTGGACCTGGTACCTGCTTTCGGCATCGCTGCACGCACGAAGGAAGCTCGCCGCGGAACTCGACCGTGTACTCGACGGGCGCCCCCCGACGTACGCCGACTACGAGCAGCTGACCTGGACCCAGCAGATCGTCAAGGAAGCCCTACGGCTCTACCCGCCTGCGTGGATCATTCCTCCCCGGGTGGCACGGGAAGGGGCCACCCTGGGAGCAATCCGGATCCCGGCCGGTACGACGATCTGGTGCAGTCCGTGGGTGACACACCGAGACGCCCGCTGGTTTTCCAACCCCTCGGCCTTCCGCCCCGAACGCTGGGACACGCACGCCCCACGCAGTGTGCCCCCGCATGCCTGGTTCCCGTTCGGAGGCGGCCACCGCGCCTGCCTCGGTGCCCGGTTCGCCCTGGTCGAGGCGACACTGGTGATCGCAACACTGGCCCAGCGCTTCCACGTAGACGTCGCCCCGGGGAAGGTGGTCCCCACAGTCGGCCTCCAGCTCCATCCCTCCACACCACTGCGCGCCACGCTACGAGCCCGCCCCCACTGGCCCGCGCCTCGCTAAAGGGTGAGTGCGGCCGCCGTCGGCCCGGTGTGGAAGGACGCGCTTGGCCTGCTGCGGCCTGGGCTGTGCCTGCGTTCAGCCTGCGGGTCAGCAGGAGGACGGCGGCGGACGCCGCTGCGAGGTTCCCAGTGCCGCAACCTGGTCATGATGCCCAATCCGTTGAGTGGGGGACGGGACCACCAGTGATCAGCTCAAGGGTCGTGATGGCGTATTGGTCGTGATGACGTATCGAACGGCGGGCAGCTTCACCCGATCGGGAACGTCTGCTGCCCTATGCCCTGCAGGCCTCGCCCGCTCGTGGGATCTGCGATTGTGGCCGTCCGGGGGCTACAGGAACCCCGTACCGGGCTGGATGTCCTGCTGCTGATTGACCGTCGGCGAGTTGACGTCCGTGACCGTGAGACCTCGTGTGGCCGCATGACTGGTCGGCGCAGGGAGGGCGGTGATGATGAGGGCGTAGGCGCGGGCGAGTTCTGCCAGGGCGGTGGATGCCTGGCCGGCGTACTTCTCGGCGACCAACTGCGCTTCCTGGCCGATGGCCGCCAGCAGCCTGTCACGGGCATCGAGTGCCGGGCCCGGGTCCAGCGGGAACGTGAGTGAGACCTGCTGGGCCTCCCCGCCGGTGGACTGTGCGTTCTGTCCCGCGTCGATGTTTGTCACAAGCGCCTCCTTGAGGTCCTCAGTAGTGACTTGACCAGGCTAGGGGAGTGGGCACTGCATCAGAGCGGGAACCGCCGGAGCACACTGTGGGGGGTCTCTGGCCGCACGCCACCAGGTCTCCCGCGAGTACGGCTCGGCATCCGACATCACACCAGCCCCCTTCACCGCCCGCGGGACTTCTATGTCTTTTCCGGGCGCAACGCCGGTTGCGCCGGAGCCAGGCGGTGTTCGTGGACGTGGCGGAGCCCGGCGGTATGCGTTCTGGATCCCGCTGGGCCGCTGGAACCGGCCCCCTGCGCGGCACGGTCGTCACCGACATGCAGGTGCTGATGACGCGCTGCGCGCGGGCGGATCACCGGTGATGGGCCGCCGGTACGCGGTCGGGCAGGCGGTCTTCGACCGCGACCGGCAGGCGCGCGGCCACGTCGTCGGCCTCTACCCCTCCCCGTTGGTGGTGCGCCGGGCGGATGCGGCCGGGTTCCAGTGGATCGCCCGCACCGTCGCCTGCGAGCCAGCCGGACCGAAGACGGATCTGCTTCACGGCCGTCGTCACCCGTTCGCGCGCAGCCAGGTGCCGGTGGGAAGGGCGGGGAAGAGGCTGGGCGCATGGCCGCCGAGCTGATCATCTACCCGCCCGACCAGCAGGGGGTGGCGCCGGGTGCGCTACGACGGCGTCGCCCTCGGGGGCGCACACCGCCCGGCCGACATCCGTGTCTTCCTCGCCGCCGCGCGTCGAGGGCAGCTTCGCCGAGGGGCGGGCCGGAGAACACCGAGGACGTACACCTCACCAACCCCGACTTCGTGGAATGGCGAGGCGCCGGGCCCGAGGCGTGTGACCCCTTCTCCCTGAGCATCCTCCCACCGGCGGAGATGCTGCTCTGTACCGAGCCGCGGCTACGCCGAGCGTGGCTAGAGCTGCGGTAGCCAGCGGTCGGCGAAGTCGGAGTGGTCCCGTGCGCGTTGTGCTTTCTCCTCGAGGAGTCGGCGGAAGCCTGCCAGGGCGTAGCGTTCCCCGGTGGCTGCTCGGGGGCCTGGGATGCCGGCTACGGTGGCCATGCACTGCTGGGGCTGGGGTTGCCAGCCGGTGACCAGTACGCGTAGGCGCATGCGCTCTGCGCGCCGGTGCAGGTCCAGGAGGTGGAGCAGGCCGTCGACGTCCATGGCCGCCACTGCGTGCAGGTCCACCAGGAGATCGCGTTCGTCCATGGTCACG
>NZ_JNZY01000061.1 GCF_000717655.1 Streptomyces katrae | reverse complement strand
CCTTCACCGGCTGGCATCGGCACGTCACCCTCGTCACCGCCGCCCACCTATTCCTCACCGAGCAGCGGACCTGCCCAAAAGCCCCTGCCAGGGCCTGACTCTCTACCAGGCCCTGGACCTCCTCCAACACCTGCTGGCCACCTGGAGCGGCACCTGCCCCACCTGCCAACAAACCGTCCCATGGCAGCCCTACGACACCACCTAACAAAGCACTACTAGGGCGCGTATCGAGTCGTGATCAATTTGCGGGATATGCCTTCGTGGCACGGTCCGGTCCGATAGACGGTCTTACGTGACGTGAGTGCAACTGACGGATCTGGATTTGGAGTTCATTGAGCCGTACCTGCCGATCGGCGAGTACGGCCGTACCCCGAGCGACTGCGGCAGCAGTTCGAGGGTGTGATCTGGTGGTTCAAGACGGGCGGGCAGTGGCGGGAGATGCCGACGGAATTCGGCGCCTGGTCGACCGTCCACAACCGCTTCCGGCAGTGGCGTGACGCCGGCGTCTTCGAGGCCCTGCTGGAGGGCCTGTTCACGGAAGCCGCGAAGCGGAGTGAGGTGGACCTGTCCCTGGTCAGCATCGACTCCACCACCGCCCGAGCCCACCAGGACGCGGCCGGGATGCACCTCGACGAGGACGTCGTCACCGCCCTGCAGAAAGCCGCGGCCGAGGAGGAGAAGGCCAGGTCAAAGGGGGCGGCCTCGAAGAGCAAAACGGGCAAGAGACCGAAAGTGATCTCGCGCTGGAAGAACGACGACGCATCCGGCGTCGGCGGAAACTCCGGCTGAAGGCCGCCCTCCTCGGACGTTCCAGAGGCGGGCAGACCAGCAAGGTCCACCTCGCCGCCGACCGCAAGTGCCGCCCGCTGGCGTTCATCCTGACCACAGGCCAGGCAGCGGACAGCCCGCAGTTCATCCCCGTCCTGAAGAAGGTACGGGTACGCGGGCCCGTCGGCCGACCCCGCATCCGGCCGGACGCGGTCGCCGGGGACAAGGCGTACTCGTCCCGCGGAAACCACGCCCACCTGCGCAAAGCCGTATCAAGGTGGTCATCCCGGAGAAGAAGGACCAGGCCGCCAACCGGAAGAAGAAGGGCTCCAGAGGTGGCCGACCCGTCAGCCACGACGCCGATCTCTACAAGGAGCGGAACACCGTCGAACGCCTGATCAACAAGCTCAAAGCATGGCGAGGCATCGCCACCCGATACGACAAGACTCCCGACAGCTACCTCGCCGGTCTCCACCTGCGCGCCTCGATGATCTGGATCAAGGACCTCACCAGGACCACCGATGATCACGACTCGAGATGCCGCTAGGTGACGCGCTGAGGTGCCGGACGCCAAGGGCGGGCAGGAGTCGAGTCAACGGTCAACCAGCCGTGGACGCGGGGCCTCACCCGTGGATTCCGCGTCGGTGTCGTCGGTGCCGACCGGGCCGCGGGGAAGCATCCAGTCTAGCCACTTCGGCAGCCACCAGTTGGTCCGGCCGAGGAGTGTCATGGTCGCCGGTACCAGCACCATGCGTACGACCGTGGCGTCGATGAAGATCGCGGTGGCCAGGCCGAGCCCGAACATTTTGGTGGAGGGGTCCTCGGCGACGGCGAAGGACAGGAAGACCGCCACCATGATGAGGGCGGCCGAGGTGATGATCCGGGCGGTGCGCGAGACGCCCTCAACGATCGCCGTGCCGTTGTCGCCGGTGCGCAGGTACTCCTCGCGTACGCGGGAGAGGAGGAACACCTCGTAGTCCATCGACAGGCCGAACAGGATGGCGAACAGGAACATCGGGATGAACGACACGATCGGAACCGTCGCTTCCAGCCCGATGAGTGCGCCTCCCCATCCCCACTGGAAGACCGCGACCATGATGCCGTAGGCCGCGCCGATACTCAGCAGATTCAGCAGTACCGCCTTGAGCGGTACGAGTATCGAGCGGAAGACCAGCATCAGCAGCAGGAACGACATTGCCAGCACGGCGGCGACGAACACCGGCAGGCGTTGGCTGGTGCGTTGGCCCACATCGGACAGGCTCGCGGCGGCGCCGCCGACGTGGGCCCTGGCCGGGCCGTGCCCGATCGCCGTGGGCAGCACGTCGGTGCGCAGCCGGGCGATGGTGTCGGCCGTGGCCTTGTCCTGAGGGCTGGTGGTCGGGAACACCACGAGGGTCGCGATGCCGGTGTCCCGATCGATGTGCGTCGGCGCGACGGATGCGATGCCCGGATCCGCCGCGACCGCCCCGACGAGTCGGTCCAGCACTCCCGGATCACCGGTGGGGTCCGCGGCGATGACGAGGGGACCGTTGGTGCCCGGGCCGAACCCCTCGGCGACGAGGTCGTAGGCCCGGCGCTCGGTACGGCTGTGGGGCAGTGAGCCGTCGTCGGGCAGGCCGACGCGCAGGCCGAGCACGGGCAGCGTCGCGGTCAGCAGCAGCGCCGCGGCGCCGACCGCGTACGGCACCGGGTGCTGGCTGACGTGCCCGATCCAGCGACGCCACCCCGCGGCGTGGGCGGCGCCTGCCGCCGGGTCCCGCCGCCGTGCGAGTCGGCCCAGCTTCGTGGTCTGCAGAGCCCGGCCGATCCGGCCCGCCCGGGCCAGGCGCGGGCCCGCCGCGCCGAGGAAGGCCGGCAGCAGCGTCACCGACGCGAGCACCATCGTCAGGACGACGATCGAGACGGCAACCCCGCCCACCGTCATGAACGGCACGTTCGCGACCGCCAGGCCGAGGATCGACACGACGACGGTGCCGCCGGCGAAGACCACCGGCCGCCCCGCCGTGGCCACCGCTCGTCCGGCCGCCTCGTGCGGATCGAGCCCGCGCGCGAGGTACTCCCGGTGCCTGGCGAGCACGAACAGCGCGTAGTCGATGCCCACTCCGAGCCCGACCATGCTGCCCAGGACCGGTGCGAAGGTGGGGACGTCCGTGACCCCCGCCACTACCCTCATCGTGGCGACCCCGATGGTCAGCCCGAAGACCGCCATGCCGATCGGCAGCGCGGCGGCGACGAGCGAACCGAACGCCAGGAACAGGATCGCGGCCGCGGCGAGGAGGCCGATCAGCTCGCTTGCGCCGCCGTCGGGGTCGGAGAAGGCGTAGAAGAGGTTCCCGCCCATCTCGATGCGCAGGGGCAGCTCGGCGCGCAGCCGGTCGCCGAGATCGACGAGGGCGTCGAGGTCTTCGGCCGACAGCCGGCTCTGATCGGGGTACTGCACCCGGACGACCGCGATCCGCCCGTCGGCCGAGACGAGGCCGCCGCGCACGGCGGTGTCCCCGCCTGCGTCGAGCGCCCTCGCCGCGTCGCTCGTGCCGAGCACGTGCGGCAGCCGCTTCACCTCGGTCTGCAGCCGCGTGAGAGCGGTGCGCGCGCTGTCGTGGTCGAAGAACGTCGCACCGTCGTCGAGGGGGGTGACGACCACTTGGGCGGTCATCCCCTCCTGGCCGGTGCCGGCCCGCTCGATCAGTTCCGCGGCCCGTCGGGAGTCCAGTCCCGGAGCGGTCATCGAGTCCGCGGTCCGCCCGCCGAAGGCGACGGCGGCGAGGACGGCGAGCGTGGCGGCGATCAGCCATGCCGCGATCACCCGCCAGGGATGGCGGGCGGCGCTTGCGCCCAGGCGCAACAGGGCTTTCGAGAGCATCGGGTCCTCCAACCACCTCGTCGGCCGTCCTTGTACGGCCGCCGATGTCGAGGCTCGTCGCCACGGCGCTCCGCGGCATCGGCCCGCGGGCCGCGGATCCGTCGGCCCCGGGGCGGAGGGACGACCCGTCCTTTCGGCCGATGCGCGGCACGCCGCGGTCCCTAGGCTGAGAACCGTGCTACGAGACGACCTGCGAACCCTGTGGACCGAACCCCGGCCGCCCGACGCGCCCGCCCGGGTGCGGCGGGACTGGGCGCTGCTCGCCGCGGGCCTTGCCGGTGTGGCGCTGGAGGCCACCCTGCGCGAGAACGTCGTGTGGCGGCCGGTGGCGGTGGTGCTCGCCGTATGGCTGTGCCTGCTGCCCCTGTGGCGCCGGACCCGCCCGCTGGCGATGGTGACGCTGGCGTTCGGCTCGGTGATCCTGCTTCCGGTGGCCTCGCTCGTCGCCGCACCGCGCGAGCCCGTCGGCCTGTACACCGGCGCGGTCGTGCTCGTGCTGGTGTACGCGCTGCCCCGGTGGGGATCGGGACGCGAGATCGTGCTGGGCGGCGCGGTGATCCTCGCGGCCGGCGCGCTGTGTGTCGTCACGGACGAGACCCCGGTCGTCGAAAAGGTCGTGGGCTTCGTTTTCCTGCTGCTGCCCGGCGTGGTCGGGGCTGCCGTGCGGTTCTGGGTGACCGCTCGCGAGCGGCAGTTGGAGCAGGTGCGCTCCCGCGAGCGCGAGCAGCTCGCCCGGGAACTGCACGACACGGTGGCCCACCACGTGTCGGCCATGGTGATCATCGCTCAGGCGGGCCGGGTGCTCGCGGGCACCGACCCGTCCGCCGCCGCCGAGGCGCTGGAGGGGGTCGAGGAGGAAGGGGCGCGCACGCTGGAGGAAATGCGCGCCATGGTCGCCGCGCTGCGCGACCGCGGGGTCGGCGCCGAGCTGGCGCCCCCTGCCGGAGTCGCGGATCTGGAGCGCCTGGGGCGCACCCCGGGTGGTCGCCTCAGGGTCGACCTGGGGCTCGACGGCGAACTGGACGCGCTGCCCCCGGCCGTGGACGCGGCCGTCTACCGGATCGTGCAGGAGTCGGTGACCAACGCGCTGCGCCATGCGATCGACGCGACCGAGGTCGTCGTCCGGGTCGCCGCGGAACGGCACATGGTGCGGGTGAGCGTGCGCGACAACGGCCGGCGCACCGGCCGGAGTCGCGACGGATACGGACTTACCGGATTGCGCGAGCGCGCGACGCTGCTCGGCGGCACACTACGAGCCGGCCCGGGTACCGACCGGGGCTGGCATGTCGAAGCCGAACTGCCGAGAGCGAGGAGCGAGAGCGGTGTCCATTCGCGTCCTCGTCGCTGACGACCAGACGATCATCCGCACCGGGTTGCGGATCATGCTGAACGCCCAGCCCGGCATCGAGGTGGTCGGCGAGGCCGCCGACGGGCGGGAAGCGGTACGTCTGGCCCGCGAACTGCGCCCCGACGTCTGCCTGTTCGACATCCGCATGCCTATACTCGACGGGCTCGAGGCCACCCGGCTGGTCGCCGGCCCCGGCGTCACCGACCCGCTGGCCGTGGTCGTCATCACCACGTTCGACCTCGACGAGTACGTCTACGGCTCACTGCGTGCCGGCGCCCGCGGATTCCTCCTCAAGGACACGGGACCAGACCTTCTGGCGCAGGCCGTACGGTCGGCGTCCGACGGTGAGGCGCTCATCGCGCCCAGCGTCACCGTCCGTCTGCTCCAGGCATTCGCGGACCTGCCCGCCGGCCGGCCCGTGGCCCAGCCGGTCTCCCCCGTCACCGCCCGCGAGGAGCAGGTGCTCCTCGCCGTCGCTCGCGGGCTGACCAACACCGAGATCGCCGATGCACTGCACATCAGCCTCAGCACAGTGAAGACGCATCTGGCCAGCCTGATGGCCAAACTCGGCGCCCGCAACCGGGTCGAGATCGCGATGTGGGCCTACGAAACGCGCCGCATCCTCCCCGGAACCTGAGCCGGGTGCCGGGCCAAGTCCCATGAGTCCCCGCCCGGACATCAGTGCACCAATCGGCTCACGTCGGCTCCACGTGCCTCAGCCGCCCCAGAGCGTGACGTACCAGGAGGCCGGAACTGGGACGGTGAGGCACCCGATAGGACAAGACTCCCGACAGCTACCTCGCCAGTCTCCACCTGCACGCCTCGATGATCTGGATCAAAGACCTCACCGAGGACCACCCGATGATCACGACTCGATACGCGCCCTAGACTGTTCCGGGCGTGGCTGGCGCAGCGTCAAGTTCGTGCGCCAGTACGCAGTGACCAGCAGTACGCGGTCCTCCAGCGGCAGGCTCCAGGACGGCCTTTGCGTACGGGCTCCGCGCCTTCGCGGCGTAACGCGGTGATTAGCCTGCGGAAGCAGGACGGGCTCAGCCCGGAGAACGGGGTTATCCAGGTGGGCTCCGACGACGTGATCGCACCAGCCACGGCAAGATGTCTCAACCGCGGTCCCGCCTCATGGAGGCGCCATTGAATCCCCGGCCGTGCGTCGCTGTACGGGCCACAGGTCGTCATATGCGGCGTCCGTGAACTGCACCTGCGGACCGCGCAGTGCGGACGCGTCGGCTACCTCGCCTCGAGCCGCCTCAGCGAGTCGCGCCGCATAGCGATACGTAGCTCCCCGCAGGGGCTCGCTTCTGGCAGCCAGGTCGATCTCCGCCTGCGCAAGCCACAGGTCATCGACGAGCTGGTCCAGCACGGGATCGGCTGCGCTCCCGCCACCGGGCGGGCGCGTGAGCGCCGCCTTCTCCACCTGCGACGCGATGCCCAGGAACTTCAGGATCACGTTCTTCAGCTCCGCACGGTGCGCGGCCGACTCCTGCATCTCAAGCTGCCGGGCGCTCGCTCGCGACACCAGGTACTGGCCAAACAGCGACCCGCCCGCGCCGAGCGCAACACCTGCCAGCGACAACAGCGTCGGCCCCAAGGTCCCGTGACAGGAGTCTCTCAACTCACCGCTCGAGAGAGACGGGCTGCCCATGGACAACCCGCGCCGGGGCAGTCACGGGACGGCCCTTAAGCCCCGCTGGCAGTGCGACCCACGGCAACGGCCACGGTCGCAGCGCCCCATGATCGCCGCTCACAGGAGAAGCGACGCGAGAGCCGGCACCACGGGGTGCCCGTCCGGTGGGTAGGTCAGGAGAGTCCTCCGGCTCGCCTCAAGTGATCGGTAATCGCATCCCGTGTCTTCATCAACCGCCGGGCGGGCTCGACCAAAGCAGAGCCGTCACGTGATCGCTCAACCTCAGCGAGCAGCCGGTAGAGGGGGGCGACCTGGTCCTCCAGCGACTTGACGAGGGCGAAGGCGCTGCGGGGCCCCACGAGACGGGCCACTGTGCCCAGCCGCCGCACTTGGCCTATGTGGCCGTCAACCACCGCGACAACCTCGTGCACGTCGACATCACGGCCTTCATCCAGCCGCTCAGCCGTCTGTCGGAGAGTACGTGCGATATCGGTGGCCGCCTGCAGAAGATCGGTGTATGACTGGAGCGCCCTGGCCTCTTGCTCGGTGTGCCGGGCCCGCCGCCACTTGTTCCGCTCCAAGTACATGTTGCCTGCGAGCGTGAGGGCAACTCCCGTAAGAGCAGAGGCTACCGGGATTACTTGATTTGCTATGTCAGCCACAGAGCATGAGTGTGCCACCCATGGGGATTGCGCTGCGGGCTTTGTCCGAGGTCACGAATCAGGCGACTCATCACACTGCCGGGGCTGAGTTGGTTATGACGGTCGGCGCCCTCGTACGTGAGCTTTCATCCCGATGCTGTTGAGTACAGCCGCAGGCGATGCCCGGCGGCCGCCCCGACAGCGTCAGGGCCAGCCGGCGGGATGTTCGTCGCCGGCCGCGAAGGTCCTCGCCGCCCTCCCTGAACACGCGGAAGAGACGGTGTGGGACCTACTGGACGCTGCCGCGGCCGACCCGTGGGGCTTCCGCCAGTGGGACCCGCCGACCCCGAAGGCGAAGACGTCCGGATCGCGTCCGCTGGCTGCTTGTCCGTCATCTACTTCGCCAACCGTCCGTTACGGCACCTGTCCGTCCTGGACATCGTCTGGCTCGGCTAGCCATCTGACACCGCGAGCCGGCCGCCGCCGTCGGTACGCAAGGCCATGATCGCTCGGGCAGACGCCGACGCATGGGTGTGCGCCTGGTTCCATCGAGACGCGTCGGGCGCACCGATTCCTGGCCGCGGGGATCGCTGAACGGTTTCAGCAGCTAGCCCCGCTCGATTTGATCTCAGAAGTCCTTGCCGGCACTCCCCGCAACTGCCTTGTTCGCTTCCGGTGAGCAAGCAAGGTGCGTCGTTGACGTCAGCGGGTACACGGGCATTCAACGCACGCGTCGGTCACGGTCACCGAGGGAGCTCTTCATGGACGTCCGCAGGAAACTCGCCGCTGCGCGCCGGGGCAAGTGGCCTGGGCGGGCGCGGGAGGCCGTCCCAGCGGTCCGGTCTCCCGGTCGGCCGGTGGTACGAGCCCTTGCGATGCTGTCCGCCTTCGCCGGGACGGTGCTGTTCAGCCTGATCCTGGCGCGTGTCACCCTGGAGCCCTCGGCGGCTTCGGCCAGTGTCGTGCACAGCAATACCGACCCGGGCGCCTCGATCCGCCTGTACCTCGACGGGGCGTCTGTCCGGGAGGCAGCCAAACAGCTCGGCGGCAACATTCTGCTGGGCGTGCCGTTCGGGATGCTCCTCCCGGTGCTGCTCCCGCAGGCACGCGGGTTGGTGCGGGTGGCGGCGGTGACGGCCGTGGTGATGACCCTCGTGGAGCTCATCCAGGGATCCCTGGTCACCGGACGGGCCTTCGACGTGGACGACGTCATCCTGAACACTGCTGGTGCGCTGCTCGGTTACCTCGTCCTCGGTCGCCGGATGGGCCGTGCCGTCCACCCTCGCCGACGTCACTGGTGGCACCGCTTGACCCGAAGCGGTGACCGCGCTCCGGCGCGCGGATCCGTGCTGCCACCGGACCGGTAGCCTGCCTTTTCCTCAGGAAGTCAACGTCTGCAGTCCCCGCGCAGCGCGCTTGGCGGCTTGGCCTTTGGGTGCTACACCGCGCTTGGTTGTCCATGGGGCCTGGGGCGCTGCTGCCCCCCGGAGTCACCGTTGCTGCGTCCACCAGACGAGCTCGGGGACGATGCCATCGCTCCGCAGGGTGTCTGGGGCTTTGGCACCTGTGCCCGGGGCCACCAGGCGCTCGTGACCGCGACGCGTGCGGAGCACGGGCTCGCGTTGAACCTCCAGCTCGGGAGTCAGGGCGTCGATGAGCTACGCAGAGCTGTTGGCGGGTCATACCGGTCAGTTCAGGGTCCTGCAGTGAACGCCGTGTGAGGCCATGTGGCCAGTCCGCCGAAGCATAGTCTGACGTGCTGTTGATCGCCGTCGCGTCCAGAGGATGCTGGGGGTTGAGGGTGTAATTCCAGTCGCCGTGGAAGCGGTGGCGGGTGATCGGAAGGGCGGCGATCTGGTCGTCGCTGACCTGGATGCCGGTGGGGCAGGGGTGGGTGTCGAGTTCGGCGTGCACGGTCAGGCCGGTTTTGGTGGTGGTCGCCGCGATGCTCTCGACGATGACTTCGTGGCTGGTCAGGGGCCTGCCACGAAGTCATCGTCCAGAGCATCGCGGCGACCAAGCGTTATCCGACCTGCTCAACCTGCACACCGGGACCGCAACAGCCTGGAACGAAATCGCGGGCAACGCCCGCTCCGGTTACACCGCCGAACTGTCCCGGCGCCTCTCCGATACCTGACCGCACGACGCGGGCCAGCACCAACGACGCCAGCGCCAACGCTCGGGCCAGCGACTGCACGCTCGCAGCAACTGGCCAGCGGGTACGCGCTATCGAGTCCCTCAGGTCAGGCCGGAACCCTGGAGCAGCTTGGTGACCGCCTCCAGCAGTGGGGCGCCGACAGCGCCCACAGCCTCCGCGATGCGCATGAGTCGTTCAGCGGCCGCGCGGACCCTGCCGGGGTGACTCTTTCACCGGCTGACCACAACGCGTCCCTTCGGCACCGAAGGGAAGGTGCAGTCAACAGGTCACTTTGGAGTGTGTCTGAAAGATCGTGTAAGTCTGTGATGTGACAGCCTGGCCCGGGGCTCGGCCTCGAGCCCTTGGGCCGGGCGGATCGGACGAGTCATGGCAGACAAAGACGAAGCGGCCGCGTCCGTGGCCCGGTATCGGCTCCGACGAGTGCTGACAGCTGCCGTGGCGGGGTGGGGATCCTGGCGAATGCACGGGCACTCACCGTTGCAATGACCACACCGCCGCCGCCCTGCAACAAGATCGTTCCGGACGGGAAGGCGGGTTGCGACAGGCTTCCGTACTGGAGGTGGGGGCCATAGTCCCTACTCGTGAGGCGGGCGTCGGCGTCGGAGCTGTCAAGCCCCGAAGTGCCGTGGCGTGACGCGACTCGTTTTGCCGGGGCCTAATGGAGAGGCGGACTCACCCAGAGCGGGTGGGCCGTACCCATTCCCTGACCCCTCTCCTTCAAGGAGGATCCCATGATCCGTACCCGGACGCCCCGTCTTGGTGTGCTTGTCGCCTCGATACTCGTGGCAGCAGGAGGCGCTTCGCTGGCCTCCAGCGCAGTGGCTGCTCCAGCACCCTCGCACGGCACCACGATCACGGCTGTCAGCGACATCCCTGATCGCGAAATGTATCGGAGAGGGTTCCATGTGGCCTACCTACTGGGCAAGAAGGACGGACCCCTCTGCTTCAGACTGCACACCACGCACTCCACGAACCCTGTCTGGGTGAAGGGGTGGAACGCGGGATACGAGCGCGGATTCGCTATGACGTATGACAAGAGGATGTGCCCCAGCTGAGGGAGGGGCCGTGAGCCCGGAGCCTTCGATGCTGTGATCCCGCTTCTACTTTCCAGGGAGGCGGAGATGGCAGGCGGCTCTGTTCCTCGGTCAAGGCCGCTTCCAGGGCGGTGATGGTGCGACTCGAAGTGCACGCCGTTCTTCCGCAGGCGAGCTGCTATGTGGGCTGCTCGCCCGTCACCCCGTACTTCCAGGTGGCAGAGAGCCGCTGGATTCAGCAGCTCGAAGGTCGTGGAGGGAAGCCGCCCAGGAGGCGCCGACGCGTACGGGCTGCTGCCGGCCGGGGGACGATCTGGAAGCGGCCCCGGAAGCCGAAGACCGACCGGGAGAAGAAGCAGAGCTGGCTAAGCAGCGCAAGCGTTTCAAGGCGGCCGGGATACGCCGGTTCTACGGCGGGCAGTCGCGTCGGCCCCGGACCCCGGCAGAACCGCATCGGCAGTGCCCCCGCGCGCCGCGATGCCCGCGCCCTGTCCCGGATTCGGCACTCCACCGCCTGGCTGTGGTGACGATGTCGTGCGTCGTCCACCGAGTTGATCGCGCGTGCTCTGCATCCGGCGGACGATGCACGACATCGGATGGAGAGCACTGAGTGGAGCCCCCGGGTGAAGGCCCACCCGGGGGAACCCACTCGATGGACTCCACCCGGTGGACTCCACTCCCGTGCGGCCACGGTTTCCCCACCGCACCCGATTCCTCCCACCGCCCATCGTGGACAGGCGCCTCCGTCACAGCCCCCTTGACCACGGTCTGTTCAAGGCCCCAGCGGCTCCGCTGGCAGGAATGAGACTGCCTACGCGGCCGTGATGTTCTCTGCCTGAAGGCCTTTTTGTCCCTGGGTCACATCGAAGGAGACCTTCTGGCCCTCTACCAGTTCACGGAAGCCGTTGGAGGCGATGTTTGAGTAGTGGGCGAACACGTCCGGGCCGCCACCGTCTTGCTCGATGAAGCCGAAGCCCTTTTCTGCGTCGAACCACTTCACGGTCCCGGTAGCCATGTGCCCTCCAGAGAGACTCCAAGTCGCTCCCTTCACCCTATGGCCCCCGGCTCCGGATGGACCTGACGACCCGCTCACCGCCTAGAAGATCGACTTGCGTGAGCGGCTCCCATCCGCCGTTACACGCCTCGCACAAGGGGCTCGCCCCACCCCATACCTGCATGTAGGAGCGTGGCTTCTCTGCACCAGCGAAGTTGTCTACCGCTCCGTCTGTGTGGTCGAGCCGATCTGTGTGCTCAGGCGGGCTGACGGAGAGCGCTGACCAGTGCGCGCGGGTCGTCGGCGTGGAAGCGGATGGTGTGGGCCTTTTCCGTTGCGCCGAGCGGGCGGGTGAAGGGGAGTGGCCGGTTCAGCTCCAGGGTCACCGAGGTCTGGCTGCCCACTATGAGGTCGAGGACCCCGTCTTCGGAGAGGGTGATCAGGCTGCCTTCGGGGTAGCGCCGGTCGACGCGGACCGAGGCGACGGCGTCCGGCGGTACGGCGAGGTCGAAGAGGGCTCCGTAGCGGATCCGCAGAGAGCCGTCGGGGCGCACGACGTGCGGTCGGGTGACGCAGGCGGCGTGCAGGGCCAGTACGAGGACGACGCCGTACAGGTCGAGTACCAGGATCACCCGGTGGACCACCGGCCAAGGGATGAGGAAGGCCAAGCCCACCGTCTCGATGACCATCACGAAGAGCAGCCCGTACATCATCGCGGTCTGGGGCCCGGTGTACGCGGCAGCGAGGTCCCCGGGGCGCACCCCGTGCGTGCCGCGCCGGACCCACCGCCCCAGGGAGGCGAGGGCGCGCAGCTCGTGGAGGACCAGGCGGCGGACCGTCACCGGCACCGCCTCCTGCACGGCGGACCGCCGCGCCGCCCGGCGGTCCGCGCCGCGTGCGCGCGCGGCGACGTACAGCGAGCGCAGCACCCAGGCTTCCAGCAGCAGCACCGCGAGCACCAGCGCCTCGGCGCCCGCCAGCGCCCACCCGGGCGGCCGGACCCCAGCCACCAGGCAGGCCGCCAGAACCAGTTCCCCCGGCAGTACGGCGGCTACCGCGACCCGCGCCGCCCGTACGCCCCTTGGCCGGCCGCTCATCCCCGGCCCCTTTCCACGAAAGCTTCCATGAGCCGGCCCACGACTTCCGCCTGCGCGGGGGCGTACTCGCCGAGCAGCGCCTCCTTGAACCCGGTCACGACCACCCCGTCCTCGGGGATCGCGGCGAACAACTCCTCGGGGACGGCTGCCATCAGGTCAGCAGCCAGGGGTGCGATCCGCGGATCGTCGGTGGGGGCTTCGGCGAGAGCGTCGAGGCGCTCATACAGTTCGACAACCGCGGGATCGGCGACCAGCGTCCCGAGCAGCCCGAGCATCTCTTGGTTACCGGTGCTGGTGGCGTCCAGCAGCGCGAGGTACTCGCGGTCCTTGGCCGCGCTCGGCGAGTCTGTTCGGGGGACCTGTGCCAGCAGTGCGGCGAGGGCGGGTGAGACGGGCCCGGTCGCGCCGGGCGGCTCGGCGAGCAGGGCGCCGAGCCGGCAGCGGCGCTCCCTGATGTCGGCTTCCTGGCGGGCCAGGTCGGCGTCGAGTTCTTCCAATATCTCGGTCAGTTCGCGCCCGGCATCGTTGGCAAGGGCGTCGCGCACTTCATCGAGGCTGAGGCCGAGTTCGGTGAGCCTGCGCACCCTGGCGAGCAGGACGGCGTCGCGGACGCTGTAGGCCCGGTAGCCGTTCGGGAGCCGCTCCGGTTCCGGAAGCAGCCCGACATGGTGGTAGTGCCGGATCGCCCGGGTGGTGAGCCCCACGAGCGCGGCGATTTCTCCGATTCGCATGCCGCCAGTAGAAACCCTGCCGTTGCGTCAAGGTCAAGCGTTGAAAGTATCGTCGGGCGCAAAATGATTCGAGCGTGTCTACACACCGGAGTGGTACGTCTTCGTCAGCGCACGTATCTGGTCAGGGTCCGCTCCCGCTACCCCTCGTCGTCCTCGTCGAGTTCCACTGTGTCCGGGTCGCGAAGCGGGCGTAGGGCGCCGCCAGCCGGAGTGGAGGCGGTGAAGCTGTAACGGCCCAGGACGTTGAGGTTGCGGTGCTTGACAGCCCCATGTAGCGCACCGTGCACCTCTGGAGAGCAAAGCCCAGCTGATGATGCTTCGTACGCCGCAGCGCGATCAGATCCCGGTCGACATCGTCCAGGAAGAAGAACCGCTCCGATTCAGGTCTCGTCGGCTCCTCGGCGAACTTCCCGTACGTCCCGGCCTGATCATCAGTTAAGAATTCCACCGGCATGACGGGGACCGTAGCCAGGCCCACCCGTGATCGACGATCTTTCGGCGAACCCCCGGTTCTGGGGACGACATCTGTGCTAGCCAACCATGATCGTTCTCGGCGCCAACGGCTGTACCGATGTTCCCCAAGGCCGGCTCCCGAGCCCGGACCGTCGTTCGGGAGCAAGCCCGGGTTTCCCGGGCGATCCCGTGATGCGGTGGCTGTGTGTCGATGCCGGTCCCCGAAGCAGTGCTCGGCCGTCTTCAACACCACCGCCCACGTCGCGAGTGGGGCCTACTCCGGGGGCTGCCCGCCAGATGTCCCGTCTCACCAGAGGGTTGAGCGTCCGCTCCGATTGCTGGGTGTGCGTAGCGCGGGCGGCGCTGGGATGTCATAGGCGGAGGGCGCGTACGCCTTCGTCGTTGGCGAAGTACAGCATCCGGTCGACGGAAAGGGGCGGGGGCCCCGAAATGGTCCCACCCGCACTCACCCGCCACAGGGCTTCGCCGGTGCGGGTGTCATGGCAGTACCAGTCGTGCAAGTAGCAGACGAACAGACGGTTCTCGGGTGCCCCGCCCGCCGCAGAGGAGGTGACATGGCGGGTACTTCGCCAGCGTTCACGCCCTGTGGCCGCGTCATGAGCTCGCAGCGTGGTGCGGTACTCGTCGAGGCTGGCCTCGCTCCAGCACAGATAGGCGCAGTCCCCGTCAGCGGCGATGACGGGGCTTTCGTAGAGCCTGGTCGAGAAGGCGGGCGCGGTCCAGCGGAGCTTGCCCGACGCGGCGTCGAAGGCCTGCAGCCGCTGTTGGTCGCGCTTGCTCTGGCCGGGGCCGCTGATGTAGACGGCGTCGCCGTGGGCCACCGGCACCGAGGTGTGCACCGCCGGCGCGGTCCAGCGGACGTCGCCGGTTCGCGGGTCGTACGCCACCAGCTTCGAGCCGATGCCGACGTTGCCGTTGCGCCCGAAGAGCAGCCCTGCGGCGAAGGCGTCCAGGGTGCACCGGCCACCCGGCTTCTCCAGCGGCGCCGACCAGCGGACGACGCCGGTGCGCGGGTCGAGCGCGGTCAGGCTCCCGTCAGGCCGGTTGACGTACGCGAGTCCGTCGCGCACCGCCAGGAGCGAGGCTTCGGTCTGCCACAGCAGGTCCCCCTTCCTCGTGTCGAGTGCGTACAGGACACTGGGCGGCGGGTGGGGATCCTCGTCATAGGTGAACGGATGAAAACTGACCAGGGCGACGGAGCCGCTGGTCCACACGTCCCCCGCGCTGGGCGTACGCAGGCGGCTCGCCGGGGCCTGGCGCCACATCGGCTCACCGTCTACGGTGCGCAGCGCGTGCACGGCGCCGCCGTCCGTGGCGACGAACACAGCACCCGACGTCACGGCCGGTGCGCCGAAACGGGCACCGGCCAACGGCGCGCGCCACCGCTCGCGCCCGGTGGCCGCGTCGACCGCGTACAGCCCGTCCTTCTTCGTCCTGACGTAGAGCACGCCGTCCTGATGCACCACCGGAACATGCTTGACGCCCTTGCCGCCGCCGTCCTCGTCCAGCAGGGCAAAGGTCCACAGCGGCTTGCGAGTGGGCGGCTTGGCCTCCTTCGGCGCACCGTCGAGGACGTCGCACGCGGTGTTGGTGAGGCCGATCCCGATACCAGCACCGGCCACCCACTTCACGACTTGGCGGCGACCGACGTCCTGCTGTTCCCCTGGTGTACGCATCGGGGCAGGCTAAGCGACGCTCGCGGGCCGTCGCTACACCACAGGATGACGTCGAAATCGTGCTCAGGACTGGGAGATGACCATCCGGCGCAGCACGTCGGTCGGCGCCTCCCGCCCGTCCATCGGCCCACCGCCTCCGGACGTTGTTGCGACCCAGTGCTACTGCGGGAGGGCGGGGGTGACGCCACCACCAGGCAGGTGCGATTGATGACCTGCACGTTCGCGGATAAACGACATGATTTTGCTTTTAGATGTCGTTTTCGTCCGATGTTTCATCCCGGGTTGGTCTGTTTGGTGGGCTTCTTCGGGTCGCGCCAGGAGATGGCGTTCTCGCTGGTGAGGCGGCGGGCCATGAGCTCGGTCATGGCGATGTGGATCACGGCTTCGGAGCGGGCGGGCAGGGCCTCGTAGTCGCGGGCCAGGCGCCGGTGGAGCATGAGCCAGCCGTAGGTCCGCTCAACCGCCCATCGTTTGGGAATCGGGGTGAAGCCCCTGGTCCCCGGGGTGCGGGCGGTGATCTCCATGTCGATGCCGAGGGCAGCCGCGTGCTCGACGAGGTGCTGGCGGTAGCCGCCGTCGACCCAGACCTTGCGGACGCGGGGATGTTCGGCGGCGACCTGGTCTAGGAGTCGGGTGCCGGCGACGGAGTCCTGCACGCTGGCCGCGGTGACCAGCACGGCGAGGAGAAGGCCGAGTGTGTCGGTAACGATGCTCCGCTTCCTGCCGACGATCTTTTTGCGAGGCGGGAGCCGATCCGGAACCGCATCTCGCCTGCGGCCCGGCGGATATCCTCGCTCTGGTCGGTGTTCTCGAGGGTGTCTCGTCCATGCCGGGGACAACGCTGTATGCGCCTGCACGTCACAGTGCTTCCCGGCGTACCGCGCGGGTTCGGCTGTCGCGGCGCCTGTCCGGCGCTGGGGCGCAGCTGGACGGTCAGGCCTTGTGGCGCGTCCTGTTCCGGGTATACCCGGGCTGCGGCCCGCACGCGAAACCCAGTCCGCCTAATGGTCCATGCGTGCGAGAATTCCATTTTGATCACCGGGGGTTGGGGGTTTTACATGCACGTACGCACGAGGTCTTCGGCTGCGGCCGCTACCGCGCTGGCCATTGCGGCGTTCCTGGCGCTCGCGGGATGCAGCAGCTCCGGTGGGGAGGCCGGCCCGAAGCCGGCGGGCCCGGGCTCGTCCTCGGGATCCGGATCGGGTGCCGGGAAGGCGGACCCGGGGAAGGGCGGCTCGGTCCTCGGCCGGGACGCCGTGGACGGGGATCTCCGCAAGGCCCTCACCAAGGCGGGCCTGGATCCCGCTCAGGGGATGACCACCTCCGAACGCAACGGCGTGAAGCGCCCGGACATGGTCGACTGGCTCGCCGTCGTGAAATCCGCGGAGGCCGAGCAGGCTCTTCCCAAGTTGGGAGCAGAACTGGAGCGTGCGGGCTGGAAGCCGGCACAGGTGGAAGGCAACGTCCTCACCTACCGGAAGTCCGGCTGGAGCATGCTGGCCTCCAGCCTGCCCGGCGGCGCGGAGATGCCCAAGGTTCCCGAGGGCAGCAGCATGATCCAGCTGAGTGCCCACCAGCTCGACGGCGACGAAGGCTGACACCCGCCCGGCACCGGAAGCGGCTGGAGACTTTGCAGGAGCGGTCGGTGACCGAGCCAGATGTCCTACCTGTAACCGGCAAGCCCAGCTCTGTGAAAGGGGGTGCGCCACCGGTAGGGCTGCGGCGCAAGCCCTGCATCGTTCACCGTCACAGCCCGAGAGGTCATGAGTCATGAGTAACCCCTCGTACTCCATGCAGGAGGAGAAGCAGAAGCCGGGATGGTCTGTGACCGTACTGCTCTTCGGCGCGGTCAACGCCGTACTCAACTTCGGCGGTATCTGGTCGTGGTGGGCCTTGCTCTGGGGGCCGCTGTTCGCCATCGGGGCCGGGGCCGTGGTGTACGAGTGGCGGCTGCTGACCCGTAACCAGTGGCGCATGAGCAGACTCGAGTGGATGTTCCTCGCCATCGCCCACATCGGCCTGGCGGCAGCACTCGCCGTCGTCCTGGGCATCCTCCACCCCTGATCCACCGACGGCCGGCCACAGCCCAGCGCTGTCACGCAGCTCCTGACACCCATCGGGGCCATCCCCGGGCGCGGGAAGCAAGGCGATGACAGGTCGGCGCAGGTGCGATGCTCTTCGCCGCACTCGCCTGTGCAGGCTTCGTCTGCTCAGGGCGCAGGAGCCATCTCGCGCCGCTGACCGCCAGGCTCGAGGCAGCGGCGAGCGAGCTGTCCTGGTGAGCCTGGGCACCAACACGAGCGCCCTGCTCTTGCTTGGAACTCCTAACAGAATGAGCCGCCCACCGATCCGTGCGCAATAAGGCAGGCGGGTGCGGAGGAAGATCACTACTCTGCATAAGTGCTCTCCTACGACCAGTTGACTTCGCCCGAGCGTGAGCTGTGGGATCTGTTCCCCGAGGGATCCCGCGTGGACCTGCGCACGGGCGTGCCCGAGGACGACCGTGTCTCCGAGGGTGGGCAGTGGGGCCCCGGGCGGACGGTTCGGGCCGCCGTGATCGTGGCGCTCCTCCAGGGCGCGAACACCGTGCAGACGGGCGCCGTCGCCTGCCTGAGGCTCGCCGGAGCGCGGATATCCGGGCACCTCAACCTGGCTGGCGCGCAGATCGCTCACACTCTCTGGCTGGAGGACTGCTGGTTCGAGGAGGGCGTGGACCTCTCCGGAGCGTCGGCCCGGTCGATTGCAATCGTGGGCAGCCGAGTACCGGGCGTGGAAGCCGGTTTGATCCGCATCGAGGGACGCCTCGACATGCGGCGCTCCCGCCTGGGAGATGGCTCTGCCTCGCCCTTCCACCGCCGGGTCACCGCCTTGTCGCTCATCAACGCCCACGTGAGCGGCGCCGTGAACCTCAGCGGCGCCGAGATCACCGCACCCGAGGAATGGGCCGTGTCCGCCGGCGGACTCGTCGCGGAGGGCGGCGTCTACTGCGAGGACGGATTCGTCGCGCACGGTGAAGTCCGTCTCATGGGGGCACAACTGCCGGGCGGACTGCACATGCGGGGCGCTCTACTGGAACGGTCCGGCCGGCGCGGGGTGGCGCTCGCCCTGGACAACGCCGTGGCTTCGACGCTCGACTTCTCCGACGGGTTCGTCGCGAACGGGACCGTACGGCTGCGGGGTGCCCGGATCTCGGACAATCTGACCTTTGAAGGAGCCGTCCTGAACGGGCCGCCCGACGGCCACGGCCCGTCATTGGTCGCCCTACTGATGCAGGCCGTCGACTTCGACTTCACCCTCGCCCGGCAACCGTCCGCCGCCGTGGACCTGCGGGGCGCGCAAGTCTCCTACCTCCACGACAGCGACTGCAGCTGGCCGGAGGTGGTGGAGCTGGACGGCTTCGTCTACGGCTCCATCAAGGTGGATGAGGCGGGCGAGCGGCGGGAGGCAGTGGGACGGCGGGACTCCGTGGCCCGCCGCGTGGCGTGGATACGACGCAGCCCGGGCTACAACCCCCAGCCCTATGAGCAGTTGGCGAGCTGGTACCGGAAGGCCGGCCACGACGACGACGCCCGCCGCGTGCTCCTGGCCAAACAGCGCCATCGGCGTCAGATTCTGCCCCCGGCTGCGCGCTTGTGGGGGCGCCTGCTCGACGCGACCGTCGGATACGGCTACCGCCCCTGGCTGGCCGGCGTCTGGCTCCTCGCGCTGACATTGCTGGGCACGCTGTCCTTCGGCACTCGCTCGCCCAACCCTGTCAAACAAGGCGAGGGCGCCCCCTTCCAGCCCCTTGTCTACACACTTGACCTCTTGATCCCCATCGGTGGTCTGGGCCAGCGCACGGCCTGGTACTGGTCGAACGGCAGCCTCGAGTGGCTGGCCTACCTGCTGATCGCCTTCGGCTGGGTGCTGACGACCGCCGTCATCGCGGGTGTCACCCGCACCCTGCAGAAAAGCTAGTGTTCTGCGCCGGAAATCTCAGGGCTAAGTCTGCGCCTGGTTGCTCGGGTCGGATGGGGTGATCTTGGTGAGGTAGTCGGCGAGGGACTTGAGGATCTCGTCGGCGGTCTTCGTCCAGGTAAAGGGTTTCGGGTCCTCGTTCCAGGTCTCGATCCAGGCCCGGATGTCGTCTTCCAGTGCTTTCACCGAGGTGTGGACTCCGCGGCGGATGAGCTTGTCGGTCAGCAGACCGAACCACCGCTCGACCTGGTTGATCCAGGAGGAGCCTGTGGGCGTGAAGTGGACGTGGAAGCGGGGGTGCCTGGCCAGCCACGTCTTGATCTCAGAAGTGTTGTGGGTGGCGTAGTTGTCGCAGACCAGGTGCACGTCGAGCTCGCGGGGCACGGCTTTGTCTATGGTGACCAGGAACTTCTTGAACTCGATCGCGCGATGGCGGCGGTGGAGTTCGCTGATGACGGTTCCGTCGGCGACGTTGAACGCGGCGAAGAGGCTCGTGATGCCGTGCCGCAGGTAGTCGTGGGTGCGTCGTTCGGGCATGCCCGGCATCATCGGCAGCACCGGCTGTGAACGGTCCAGCGCCTGGATCTGGCTCTTCTCATCCACGCATAACACCACTGCCCGTTCCGGCGGATTGTGGTAGAGCCCGACGACGTCGACGACCTTGTCGACGAACTGCGGATCGGTGGACAGCTTGAAGGAATCCTGCAGGTGCGGCTTGAGATCGAACCGCTTCCAGATCCGGCCGACCGTCGATTTCGACAGCCCGGTGCGGGCGGCCATCGAGGCCCGTGACCAGTGGGTGTCCCGGCCCGGAGTGGACTCCAGCGTCGCCACGATCACGTCCTCGACCTGGTCGAGGAGAATCGAGGACGGCCGGCCCGGCCTGGGCTCATCGGCCAGACCGTCCAAACGGTCAGCGATGAAACGACCGCGCCAGCGATCCACGGTCGAGGTGTCGACACCAAGCTCGGCCGCAGCCTGCTTGTTCGTCCCGCCTTCCGCGCAACGCAGCACGATCCTCGCGCGAAGCGCCAGGTACTGGGCGGTCTTCGCGCGCCTGGCCCACCGGATCAGCTGGTCCCGTTCGGCCTCGCTCAGAACCAGATTGGCTTTCGGCCGGCCGAGGCGCGCGGCATCCTCGAGCCCGGCCATCCCCTCAGCGGCGAATTTCCCACGCCATTTCCTCACCGTCGCGGCGGTCACGCCGACCTCCACCGCCACCCGCGCGTTCGGCGCCCCGCCCGCACACGCCAGCACGATGCGCGCCCGCTCCGCGAACCGCGGCGCCACCGCCCCACTCGCCCAACGAGACAACTCCGCGCGTTCCTCATCGGACAGGCGGACTTCAACGGCACGAGGACCCGGCGACATGGCAACAGGCTACAGACTTAACCCTGAGATTTCCGGCGCAGGACACTAGTGCTGTGACCGGGAACGTTCGCCGGGTTGCTCGTTGTGCTGGTTGGAAATGACTTCTCCAACCAGCATGGGGAGGCGGTGGCGCAACCGGTTCGGGTTCGCGGGCTGACCGAGCAGGAGGGGCAGAAACTCCAGCACATCGTCCGGAGAGGCAGCACCAGCTCGGTGCGGTTTCGACGGGCGATGATGCTGCTGGCCTCGGCTGCGGCAGCACGGTCCCGGTTATAGCCCGGCTGGTCCAGGCGTACGAGGACACCGTCCGTGACGTGATCCACAAGTTCAACGCGATCGGGCTCGCATGCCTTAACCCTCGTTGGGCGGGAGGCCGTCCCCGCCTGCTCAGCTGTGATGACGAGGACTTCGTCGTTCGGACGGCCACCACCCGCCCGACCGTGCTCGGCAAGCCTTTCACCCGCTGGTCCATCCGCAAGCTCGCCGATCACCTGCGCAGGAACCTTGCCCGGCCCGTCCGGATCGGCCGAGGCCCTGCGGTGCTTACTGGCCCGCCGCGGGATCTCCTTCAGATGGAGTCCCCGGACCCGGACTTCGACGCAAAGCTGGCCCGGATCGAGTACGCGATCAACGAGCGGCCGGACCGCACGTTCGCCTTCGACGAGTGCGGACCGCTGGGCATCCGCCCCACCGCAGGCTCCTGCTGGGCGGAACAGGGCCGGCCAGACCGACTGCCGGCCACCTACCGGCGCACCCACGGCGTCACCTACTTCCACGGCTGCTACTCGGTCGGTGACGACCAGATGAGGGTGGGTGACGACCAGATGTGGCAGATCAACCGGCGCCGAAAGGGCATCGATCGCGCCTGGCCGCGTTGAGGTCGATTCGGGCCGCCCGCCCGGACGGCGCCCCGATCTACGTGATCCTCGACAACCTGTCCGCCCACCTGAACTGGAGAATCCGCAGGTGGGGGGCCCGGAACAATGTCGAGCTGTGTTTCACCCCGACCTACGCGTCCTGGGCCAACCCCATCGAAGTGCACTTCGGACCCGACGTCCTCGCTGCCCAATGAGGGGAACGCGCCCGCATCCGCAGCGAGAAAGGCATCCGCTGGGGTGGCAGACCACTACCCATCGCGCCCTGACCGCTCAGCCTGGCGAACCTTCCGGGTCACAGCACTGGGCCTGCGGCCGCCCAGCCGGTGGCACGTCAGCGCAGCTGGATCACCGCGCATGTGGGTCCGCGTTCCGCGCGCGTCTCGCAATCGTCCGACCCGTTGGCTGCCACGGCGTTGATAGCGATGCCCCACGCCCTCGCCGGAATGGTGACCGGTGTGTCGACCCGGTGCTCGATCACGCCCCGGTCATCGGGCCGGAGGTTGCTGCGGAAGAAGTCCACCGGCGGCTTCAAAGGGTCGCCGTGCGCATCCACGGCATACGCGTACACCTCGATGGTGGCCCATGTATCGACGCCGTCGGCATGCACGCCGAACCTCAGCCTCGGATCGGATCGGGGCCCCGTCAGGCTGACATCCATGATGGACGGCCGCCCGTTCCCGCCCGCCGCCTTCGCGGCACCGACCACCGCCACGCTCAGCGCAACCATGTAGAAGATCACTCCGAGGATGAGCACGGCGGTCTCCCACAAGTTGCCCCGCCGCGTGGGGCGCATCAGCAACGCCACGATGCTGCAGACAATCGCCAGGATGGAGCAGAGCGACGCCACGTAGATGGGCCACGAGCCGTTGTTGAGCGCGACGAATACGACGTCGCTGGTGAGCCCGAGAGCGGTCATGACGCCCGCTACGGTGACCAGAGTCCCGGCGAGGATCTTGGCGACGTCGTCCAGGCGCTTCCCGAGTCTGGCCTGGATCTCGTCGGGCAGCGGGGCGTGTTCCTGCCCCTCGCCCGGCCTTCTCAGCCCGCTCATGGAACAGACGCTAGCTGTGGACGAGATCTCAGGCGCCAGGGCGTACGCCAAACGGAGCGACGCCGCCGCCAACTGTGGTCAGGTCCGCGCATGACCGGCTGGTCCCGCTGGCCGGAAAGGGGGCATTCCGTGGGGGTCGTCGTCTACGGCTTGGGGCGGGAACGACGCGAGGTCGTGCCAGAACTGTGGGTCCTCCCGCTGCCGCGCCGGGCCGCCGACGACGCCTGGTCCGGGAAAGCATTTCCAACCAGCACACGAGCAACACGGCAAACCTTCCCGGTCACAGCACTACTAGGCAACAGGCGGCCCCCCCTCGAGCACTGGGCCACCGGGCCCCACTCCCGCGCATCAGATGGACACGGCCTACTCAGGTCAGGTCCGGTCGGAAATCGAACGAGGCCGTGTCGGGCGGTGGGACCCGTTCATTAGAGTGATCCGCATGGACATGCGGAGGATCGTCGCTGTGCTCGCCGAGGAAGCGGAACAGCAGATTCAAGACCAGGTGTGGCAAGTGGCCCCGAGCGAGTCCGCACTCGCTCTTGAGGCCGAGGCCGGCCTGCTTGACGCTGTCGGCCCGCCGGACGTCCAGGAAGCGTTGCCGCGTATGAAACGGCTCGAACACCTGCGGGAAACGCTCGCCGTCCTGGCCATCTCCCTCGCGCGTACTCACGGCCGCCTGGCCTGGTTTCTCTCCGGAGCTCTGAACGCACTCGAACCGGTCCTGAGCTGGCGCGCACTGCCTGCCGACCGTGGCGGCACCTTCGGCACTGTCCTGCCGAGCCCTGACGAATACACGGAGGCGGAGGATGCCGTCCGCCGACTTCAAGACGTCCTTGCGCAGATCGGCCGCGTCAGTCCGTAGAGCCGGCCTCGGGGCTGATCCGCTCCCGGGCTGAAGCACGGGCCGCCTGCTTGTGTCGCTTCCGTCAGTGATCCCCCTGCCGTCTCGTCACTGCTGCCCCAGTAGACATGAGGCAGGAGGAGCGCGGCCGTGGCCTTGCACGCCTGGCACAAGGGGTTCTCTGGGGGGTGTGGCTCGGGGTAGAGATCAGCTGGTTCGCGCAGCTCAAGCGCGCGGGGTGCCAAGGTAGCTGTTGCAACAGGTGTGGCGCTGTCGCCGGGTGAGCGCCAAGGTCAGGCGATGCTCCATGGTGCTGTGGTGGGCGGTCACAGGACGGCGATCGCGCGGCGCGACGCGGGGCGCTTTCCGCGCCCAGTCCGCTCCCGGACCCCAGTTCAGGGGGTATGCGGTGGACGTCTGTGGGGCGGGAGGATGGTGCTGCGCGGGCCGGGGTGGGCTTGGGCCCTGGCCTCGGCCGCCTCGCGCACCGGTAACAAGCGGCATCACCACGGCCACGCCTGAAAGTGTCCAACCGCATACGTAAACGGTTCCCCCTCCCCGACGGTGGAGCCGTTTCGTACCGCGGAGATTGCAGCGCACAGCCCGGCACGATTCGGCCTCCCCTGGGGAAGGAAGGGGAGGCCGATTTCGGTACCGGGCTGTGCGCTGCGGCTGGTTCAGTTGGCGCT
>NZ_JNZY01000060.1 GCF_000717655.1 Streptomyces katrae | reverse complement strand
GGCTTTCCTCCGGGCTTTCGTTCTTGCGTTTCCGACTCTATCAGAGTCAGTCCCGCTTGCTTTCCGGGGTCTTCGCTTTCGCGCTTTCCCTTTCCGGCGGTTCCAACCTTACCAGATTCTTTCCGCTCCGTTTCCGGAGTCGAATTGAATTCGGTGGCCGTTGGAGGGCCTTTCCCTTTCGGGCGGATCAGACTTTATCAGGTCGCCCTGGGTCTTGAATCCCATCCACTCGCCGAACACATCCGGGCACGCGTGTGTGCCGGGGTCCGTGCGAGGTGGAGCCGTAAACGTACTGGAGCGGGGCCCCCGGATGCAAATCCGGTTGCCCCGCTCCAGTGACGGCGCTACGGCGAGGCTCAGACCTCGACGACGACCGGGAGGATCATCGGGCGGCGGCGGTAGCCGTCCGAGACCCACTTGCCCATGGTCCGGCGGATGAGCTGCTGGATCTGGTGCGGCTCCGCGACGCCGTCGGCGGCAGCGCGGGCGATGGCTTCCTCGATCTTCGGCAGGACCGACGCGAAGGCCGAGTCCTCGATGCCGGAGCCGCGGGCCTGGATGTTCGGGCCACTGACGACCTTGCCCGTGGTGCTGTCCACCACGACGAAGACCGAGATGATGCCCTCGTCGCCGAGGATCTTGCGGTCCTTGAGGTGGACTTCCGTGACGTCGCCGACCGACAGGCCGTCCACGTACACGTAGCCGGCCTGGACCTTGCCGGAGATCCGGGCCTTGCCGTCGATCAGGTCGACGACCACGCCGTCCTCGGCGATGACGATGCGGTCCTTCGGGACACCCGTCATGGCGCCGAGCTCGGCGTTGGCGCGCAGGTGGCGCCATTCGCCGTGGACCGGCATGAGGTTCCGCGGCTTGCAGATGTTGTAGAAGTACAGCAGCTCGCCCGCGGAGGCGTGGCCGGAGACGTGCACCTTGGCGTTGCCCTTGTGGACGACGTTGGCGCCCCAGCGGGTCAGGCCGTTGATCACGCGGTAGACCGCGTTCTCGTTGCCCGGGATCAGGGACGACGCCAGGATGACCGTGTCCCCGGGGACGATCCGGATCTGGTGGTCGCGGTTGGCCATGCGGGACAGGGCCGCCATCGGCTCGCCCTGGGAACCCGTGCAGACGAGCACGACCTCGTCGTCCGGCAGGTCGTCGAGGGTCTTCACGTCGACGACGAGGCCGGCCGGGACCCGCAGGTAGCCCAGGTCACGGGCGATGCCCATGTTGCGGACCATCGAGCGGCCGACGAAGGCGACCCGGCGGCCGTACTCGTGGGCGGCGTCGAGGATCTGCTGGATGCGGTGCACGTGGCTGGCGAAGGACGCCACGATGATCCGCTTCTGGGCACCCGCGAAGACGCCGCGGATGGCGTTGGAGATGTCGCGCTCCGGCGGGACGAAGCCCGGGACCTCGGCGTTCGTCGAGTCCGAGAGGAGGAGGTCGATGCCCTCTTCGCTCAGGCGCGCGAAGGCGTGCAGGTCGGTGAGGCGGTTGTCCAGCGGCAGCTGGTCCATCTTGAAGTCGCCGGTGGCGACGACGAGACCCGCGGGGGTTCGGATCGCCACGGCCAGGGCGTCCGGGATGGAGTGGTTGACGGCGATGAACTCGCAGTCGAAGGGACCGAGGTTCTCCCGCTCGCCCTCCTTCACCTCGAGGGTGTAGGGGCGGATGCGGTGCTCCTGGAGCTTGGCCTCGATGAGGGCCAGCGTCAGCTTGGAGCCGATCAGCGGGATGTCCGGCTTCTCCCGGAGGAGGTAGGGGACGGCGCCGATGTGGTCCTCGTGGCCGTGCGTGAGGACGATGCCCTCGATGTCGTCGAGGCGGTCCCGGATGGACGAGAAGTCCGGCAGGATCAGGTCGATGCCCGGCTGCTCCTCCTCGGGGAAGAGGACGCCGCAGTCGACGATCAGCAGGCGGCCGTCGAACTCGAAGACGGTCATGTTGCGGCCGATCTCGCCGAGACCGCCCAGGGGGGTGACCCGGAGGCCGCCCTTGGGGAGCTTCGGCGGCGGGCCGAGTTCAGGGTGCGGATGGCTCAAAAGTATCTCCTCACCACACACGCCACGTACCTCGTTAAGGCACGTGGCGCGCATGTCATTCGTGCACTTGCATTCGTCTGTTTTGTTCGTCTTGCTTATTCAGTTGTGAAGTCTGATATCAGAGCTGTACCCCGCCGGCGGCAAGATCGATCTTGAGCTGGGCCGCCTCTTCGGCCGTCAGCTCGACGAGCGGGAGCCGCAGCGGGCCGGCGGGCAGGCCCTGCAGGTTCAGGGCGCCCTTGGTGGTGATCACGCCCTGTGTGCGGAACATGCCGGTGAAGACGGGGAGCAGCTTCTGGTGGATCTCGGTGGCCTTCTGGACGTCGCCGCCCAGGTGGGCCTCGAGCATGGCGCGGAGCTCGGGGGTGACCACGTGGCCGACCACGGAGACGAAGCCGACGGCGCCGACGGACAGCAGCGGCAGGTTCAGCATGTCGTCGCCGGAGTACCAGGCGAGTCCGCTCTGGGCGATGGCCCAGCTGGCGCGGCCGAGATCGCCCTTGGCGTCCTTGTTGGCCACGATACGGGGGTGCTCGGCGAGCCTCACCAGGGTTTCGGTGTTGATCGGGACGCCGCTGCGGCCGGGGATGTCGTAGAGCATCACCGGGAGCTCGGTGGCGTCGGCGATCGCCGTGAAGTGCCGGTAGAGGCCCTCCTGGGGCGGCTTGCTGTAGTACGGGGTCACCGCGAGCAGGCCGTGGGCGCCGGTGCGCTCGGCCTGGCGGGCCAGCTCGAGGGTGTGGCGGGTGTCGTTGGTGCCGATGCCGGCGACGACGTGGGCACGGTCGCCGACCGCTTCGAGGACGGCTCGTACGAGGTCGTTTTTCTCCGCGTCGGTGGTGGTCGGGGACTCGCCGGTGGTCCCGTTGATGATCAGGCCGTCGTTGCCTGCGTCCACCAGGTGGACGGCGAGCTGCTGCGCGCCGTCGAGGTCGAGTGCGCCATCCGCCGTGAAGGGCGTGATCATGGCGGTGAGGACCCGCCCGAAGGGGGTCTGCGGAGTCGAGATCGGAGCCATGGGTAACACGCTACTCGCTGCCATGCTCGCGGTGTCCCCTCGGGGGACGTCAACAGGGTGTGGCTCCCGGCACGAGTCGGGACGTCTGTTGGATCCCGGCACTGCCTGCTCGGGGGTTCAAGCAGTGCCGGGTCCGTTTGATCAGCCTAGATGAACTTTACGAAACGTGGCAATACGGACACTTCGGACTTGACTCCGTACATCTGTACGGAAGGGGTCCATCCGTGCCCATCGGGCGCTACCGGCCCTTACGGGGCGACGCGGCCGTTGGCGTTGTACGCGGCGTACGTCAACGGCATGAGCGCGGCCCAGTGCTGCTCCATCTTCTCGCCGACCATCTCGATCTCCCGCTGCGGGAAGGAGGGGACGGTCGCGAGCTCGTGCTGCGTGCGCAGGCCGAGGAAGTGCATGAGCGAGCGCGCGTTGCAGGTGGCGTACATCGAGGAGAAAAGTCCGACCGGCAGGACCGAACGGGCAACCTCGCGGGCCACGCCCGCGGCCAGCATCTCCTGGTAGGCCTCGTACGCCTGACGGTACGAGTCCTCCATGACCCGGCCCGTCAGTTCCTGCTGGGCCTCGGTGCCCTCGACGAAGACGTACTTGCCCGGGCGGCCCTCCTGGACGAGCTTGCGCTCGGCGTCCGGGACGTAGAAGACCGGCTCGAGCTCCCTGTAGCGGCCCGATTCCTCGTTGTAGGACCAGCCGACGCGGTGCCGCATGAACTCGCGGAACACGAAGATCGGGGCGCTGATGAAGAAGGTTATCGAGTTGTGCTCGAAGGGGCTGCCGTGGCGGTCCCGCATCAGGTAGTTGATGAGGCCCTTGGACCGCTCCGGGTCCTTCTGGAGCTCTTCGAGGGACTGCTCGCCGGCCGTGGAGACACGGGCGGCCCACAGCACGTCGGAGTCGGCGGCGGAGTGCTTCACCAGCTCCACCGTCACATCACTGCGGAAGCTGGGTTTCAGGTCTGAAGCGGCGGTCTCGCTCACCGGGGGTCCTTCCGAACGACTCACATGGGGCGCGCCCACTCTACGGCGCAGCTCGCGGCTCCCCGTGCAGCTCTCCGGCGGATCGGGCGCAGGCCGGGGCGGCTGCTCCGTCACGCTTTCAGCTGACGCCCAGCCATAAAATTTGGTTAATGTCCCGAATTCCGGCACCGATGGGGCTGTTCGTACGTCTTCACCGGTACAGGCCATACGCACCCGCCACCGCCGCCCCAGGGCCCTGACCGTGAGGAGAGTCGCTCTATGTTTCGCCGGAGCGAACCCGTCCCGTTCGCCTTCGTCGCCGAGGCCGACCGTTTCCGCAGCAATGTCACTCCGCCGCCGCGCGAGCGTCTGGGCACGGCCCAGATAGCCGCCCGTAGTCTGGTCGGGCTGACCGTGGTGGCGGGGCTCGTCGGCTCCCTGCTCTTCGGCATGCCCGCACTGCAGCCCCACCAGGCGCCCGCCAAGTCGCAGCAGTCGGAGGCCTCCGAGGGGCGGTAGCCTCTCGGGCACAGCCCAACCGAACGTGCATGTGAGTGAGGTACAGCCGTGCCCCTGCCCTTCTTGACGGCCGACCGCGCGTTCGACGCGCACGAAGACACCGGCGACGACGTACTCGCCCACGAGGACCCCGACCGCTGGCGCCGGCCCTACCGGCCCGGGCCCTGGCGGGTGGCCGGCGCCGCCCTGCTGCTCCTGCTGGCCGCGTTCATGCTGCTCGCCACGATGATCATCGCGTTCGCGGGCGCCTGGGCCGGGGCCGGTGTCTGCGTGGCCGCCGCGCTCGGCGTGATCGGGTCGGCGCTGCGGTTGCTCATGGCGGGCGTCTGGGTGAGCCCCGCGGGGCTTCGCCGGGTGGGCTTCTTCCGGACCCGCTCGATCGCCTGGGACGAGATCACCGAGGTCCGGACGGTCCAGCAGCCTGTGCGCTGGCTGGGGCTGCCGCGGACCGTCCAGGGCCAGGCCCTGACGGCGGCCGCGCGCGACGGCGCGGAGCTGCCGGTGCTGCTGACCGACCACAACGCCGATTTCCTGTCGCGGACCGAGGCCTTCGACCGGGCTGCCGACATGGTCGAGGCCTGGGCCGACGAGTATCGGGCCGTGCCCGCCTGACACCGACGTGCAGTGCCCTGGAAGCCCGTACGGGATTCGCTCAGGCGGGCCCTGTACGGGCTTCCGGGTTCCACGGGCCTACGGGACGGCCTGCCCGCGCGGTCCGCCGTGCAGGGCGATGGCCCGCTGCATGGCCTTGCGGGCCCGTGGGGTGTCGCGGGCGTCGTGGTAGGCGACGGCGAGGCGGAACCAGCTGCGCCAGTCCCCCGGCGCGTCCTCCGTCTCGGCCTTGCGGCGCGCGAAGACCTCGTCGGCGGAGTCCCGCAGGATCCGGCCGTACTCGTCCCGCTCCAGCTCGTCCACGGGCAGTCCGCCCTCGGCCTCCAGCTCGGTCGCGAGCTGGTTCGCCCTGGTCACGAACTGCGTGTTCTTCCAGAGGAACCAGACGCCGATGACCGGCAGGATCAGCACGGCCGCGCCGAAGGTCACGGTCAGCCAGGTGCCCTGGCGGATCAGCAGCACGCCCCGGCTGCCGGCCAGGACGAAGTAGACGACCAGGACGGCGGCCGTGAGGAAGTAAGTGATCTTCGCGCGCATGGGTACTACTGCCTGCTCATCAGCCGAGGTCGAGGAAGTTTTCCAGGCCGAACGTGAGGCCCGGGGTCGCCGCGACGCGGCGCGCACCGAGCAGGATGCCCGGCATGAAGCTGCTGTGGTGCAGCGAGTCGTGACGGATCGTCAGGGTCTCGCCCTCACCGCCGAGCAGCACCTCCTGGTGGGCCAGCAGGCCGCGCAGGCGGATCGCGTGCACCGGGACGCCGTCGACGTCCGCGCCGCGAGCGCCCTCCAGAGCGGTGGCGGTGGCGTCGGGCTGCGGGGCGCAGCCGGCCTCGGCGCGGGCGGCCGCGATGAGCTGCGCCGTACGGGTCGCCGTGCCGGAGGGGGCGTCGACCTTGTTCGGGTGGTGGAGCTCGACGACCTCGACGGACTCGAAGTAGCGGGCGGCCTGCGCGGCGAACTTCATTGTGAGGACGGCGCCGATGGAGAAGTTCGGGGCGATGAGCACGCCGGTCTGCGGGGAGGCGGCGAGCCAGGTGTCCAGCCGGGCGAGGCGCTCCTCGGTCCAGCCGGTGGTGCCGACCACGCCGTGGATCCCGTGGCGGATGAGGAAGTCCAGGTTCTCCATGACCGAGGCGGGGGTGGTCAGCTCGACGGCGACCTGCGCGCCGGCCTCGGCCACCGTCTCCAGCTTGTCGCCGCGGCCGAGGGCGGCCACCAGCTCCATGTCCTCCGCGGCCTCGACGGCCTTGACCGCCTCGGAGCCGATGCGGCCCTGGGCGCCGAGTACGGCCACCCGCAGCTTGCTGCTCATGCTTCTTCGCTTCCTGTCGTACGGGCCGGGCACCGGCCGGCGGCCGGGGCCCGGCCCCAAGGTATCCAGGGTCTCGGGGTCTCAGGACACCGCTTCGTCGAGGCGGGCGGCCTGCTTCTCCTTCAGCGGGCCGATCACCGCGAGCGACGGCCGCTGGGCCAGTACATCCTGAGCGACCGAGCGGACGTCGTCCGGGGTCACGGAGGCTATCCGGGCCAGCATCTCGTCGACCGACATCTGGTCGCCCCAGCAGAGCTCGCTCTTGCCGATGCGGTTCATGATCGCGCCGGTGTCCTCCAGGCCGAGGACGGTGGAGCCGGACAGCTGGCCGATGGCCCGCTTGATCTCCTCGTCGGTGAGCCCCTCGGAGACGACCTTGTCGAGCTCGCCGCGGCAGATCCGCAGCACGTCGTGGACCTGGTTCGGGCGGCAGCCCGCGTACACGCCGAACAGCCCGGTGTCGGCGAAGCCCGAGGTGTACGAGTACACGCTGTAGGCCAGCCCGCGCTTCTCCCGGACCTCCTGGAAGAGGCGGGAGGACATGCCGCCGCCGAGGGCCGTGTTCAGCACGCCGAGCGCCCAGCGGCGCTCGTCGGTGCGGGCCAGGCCGGGCATGCCGAGGACCACGTGGGCCTGCTCGGTCTTGCGGTTGATCAGGTCGACGCGGCCGGAGGTGCGGATGCGCTTGGCTCCGGAGCGCGGGCCGATCGGCTCGGCGTCGGTGTGCCGCAGGGCACCGGCCTTCTCGAAGGCCGCGCGGACCTGGCGTACGACCTTGTTGTGGTCGACGTTGCCGGCCGCGGCGACCACCAGGTGGCGGGGATCGTAGTGCTTCTTGTAGAAGCGGCGGATCCGGTCGGCGCCGAGGGCGTTGATCGTGTCGACGGTGCCGAGGACGGGGCGGCCCAGCGGGGTGTCCCCGTACATCGTGTGCGCGAACAGGTCGTGCACGCAGTCGCCCGGGTCGTCCTCGGTCATCGCGATCTCTTCGAGGATGACGCCGCGCTCGGCGTCGACGTCCTCCTCGCGGATCAGCGAGCCGGTGAGCATGTCGCAGACGACGTCGATCGCCAGCGGCAGGTCGGTGTCGAGCACCCGTGCGTAGTAGCAGGTGTACTCCTTCGCCGTGAAGGCGTTCATCTCGCCGCCGACCGCGTCGATCGCGGAGGAGATGTCGAGGGCGGTGCGCTTGGCGGTGCCCTTGAAGAGGAGGTGCTCGAGGTAGTGCGTGGCACCGTTGAGCGTGGGCGTCTCGTCGCGGGAGCCCACGTGCGCCCAGATGCCGAAGGTGGCGGAGCGGACCGAGGGCAGCGTCTCGGTGACGATGCGCAGTCCGCCGGGGAGGACGGTGCGCCGGACGGTGCCGATGCCGTTCTCGCCCTTGAGGAGGGTTTGGGTACGGGCGACGGCCCGCCCCTCCGAAGAGGGGCGGGCCGTCACACGGGAACTACGCGACGTCACTTGTCGGAGTCGTCCTTGTCAGCGTCGTCGCCGGCAGCCTCGCCGTCGATCACGGGGATCAGGGAGAGCTTGCCGCGCTGGTCGATCTCGGCGATCTCGACCTGGACCTTGGCGCCGACCGCGAGCACGTCCTCGACGTTCTCCACGCGCTTGCCACCGGCGAGCTTGCGGATCTGCGAGATGTGCAGCAGGCCGTCCTTGCCCGGGAGCAGGGAGACGAAGGCACCGAAGGTGGTGGTCTTGACGACCGTACCCAGGTAGCGCTCGCCGACCTCCGGCATGGTCGGGTTGGCGATGCCGTTGATCGTGGCGCGGGCGGCCTCGGCGGCCGGGCCGTCGGCGGCACCGATGTAGATGGTGCCGTCGTCCTCGATCGTGATCTCGGCGCCGGTGTCCTCCTGGATCTGGTTGATCATCTTGCCCTTGGGGCCGATGACCTCACCGATCTTGTCCACCGGGATCTTGACGGTGATGATCCGCGGGGCGTTCGGGGACATCTCGTCCGGCGTGTCGATCGCTTCCATCATCACGTCGAGGATGTGGAGACGGGCGTCGCGGGCCTGCTTGAGGGCCGCGGCCAGGACGGAGGCCGGGATGCCGTCCAGCTTGGTGTCCAGCTGGAGGGCGGTCACGAACTCCTTGGTGCCGGCGACCTTGAAGTCCATGTCGCCGAAGGCGTCCTCCGCACCGAGGATGTCGGTGAGGGCGACGTAGTGCGTCTTGCCGTCGATCTCCTGGGAGATCAGGCCCATGGCGATACCGGCGACGGGGGCCTTGAGGGGCACACCGGCGTTCAGCAGCGACATGGTGGAGGCGCAGACCGAGCCCATGGACGTCGAACCGTTGGAGCCGAGGGCCTCGGACACCTGGCGGATCGCGTACGGGAACTCCTCGCGGGTCGGGAGGACCGGCACGATCGCGCGCTCGGCGAGCGCGCCGTGGCCGATCTCGCGGCGCTTGGGCGAGCCCACGCGGCCGGTCTCACCGACGGAGTACGGCGGGAAGTTGTAGTTGTGCATGTAGCGCTTGCGGGTCACCGGGGAGAGGGTGTCCAGCTGCTGCTCCATGCGGAGCATGTTGAGGGTGGTGACGCCCAGGATCTGGGTCTCGCCACGCTCGAACAGCGCCGAGCCGTGCACGCGCGGGATGGCCTCGACCTCGGCGGCGAGGGTACGGATGTCCGTGATCCCGCGGCCGTCGATGCGGACCTTGTCCTTGATGACGCGCTCGCGCACCAGGGCCTTGGTCAGGCTGCGGTAGGCGGCGGAGATCTCCTTCTCGCGGCCCTCGAAGGCCGGGAGGAGCTTCTCGGCGGCGATCTCCTTGACGCGGTCCAGCTCGGACTCGCGGTCCTGCTTGCCCGCGATGGTCAGCGCCTGGGAGAGCTCGCCCTTGACGGCGGCCGCGAGGGCCTCGTACACGTCGTCCTGGTAGTCCAGGAAGACCGGGAACTCGCCCTCGGGCTTGGCGGCCTTGGCCGCCAGGTCCGCCTGGGCCTTGCAGAGGGCCTTGATGAAGGGCTTCGAGGCCTCGAGGCCGGCGGCCACGATCTCCTCGGTCGGCGCCTCGGCGCCGCCCTTGACCAGGGTGATGGTCTTCTCGGTGGCCTCGGCCTCGACCATCATGATCGCGACGTCGCCGTCCTCCAGGACGCGGCCCGCGACGACCATGTCGAAGACGGCGTCCTCGAGCTCGGTGTGCGTCGGGAAGGCCACCCACTGGCCGCGGATCAGCGCGACGCGGACGCCGCCGATCGGGCCGGAGAAGGGCAGGCCGGCCAGCTGCGTGGACGCGGACGCGGCGTTGATCGCGATGACGTCGTACAGGTGGTCCGGGTTCAGCGCCATGATGGTGGCGACGACCTGGATCTCGTTGCGCAGGCCCTTCTTGAAGGACGGGCGCAGCGGGCGGTCGATCAGACGGCAGGTGAGGATCGCGTCCTCGGAGGGGCGGCCCTCACGACGGAAGAACGAGCCGGGGATCTTGCCGGCCGCGTACTGGCGCTCCTCGACGTCCACCGTCAGGGGGAAGAAGTCGAGCTGGTCCTTGGGCTTCTTCGACGCGGTGGTGGCGGAAAGCACCATCGTGTCGTCGTCCAGGTAGGCAACGGCGGAGCCGGCGGCCTGGCGGGCCAGACGGCCCGTCTCGAAGCGGATGGTGCGGGTGCCGAAGGAACCGTTGTCAATGACGGCCTCGGCGTAGTGGGTCTCGTTCTCCACTAGCGTTTTCTCCATTTTCGTCGTCTCCGTCCGCTGCCCGTGTGGCTGCGGACGGTTGCGGAGAAGCGCTCCTTGCGTGCGGGCCGGTCTTCGATCGAAGTACCCGGTTCGGTGCCCGTGGGGCTTTCCGGGTACCACTACCGAGGACCGGCGGCCTGGGAGGGCGCTCCTCCTCTTCAGTTGTGCACGTGGTTCGCGTGCACGTGCGTCCAGACTACAAAGCGTCCGGTACGTCCCGCACGTAGAGCGACTGCACGTACAGCAAAGGGAGCGGCCCCCTCAGTGTGGGAACCGCTCCCTTCACAGCGTCTTTACTTGACGCCGGCCGCACCGCGGCGGATGCCGAGGCGCTCGACCAGCGTACGGAAGCGCTGGATGTCCTTCTTGGCCAGGTACTGCAGCAGGCGGCGACGCTGGCCGACCAGGATCAGCAGACCACGACGGGAGTGGTGGTCGTGCTTGTGGGTCTTGAGGTGCTCGGTCAGGTCCGTGATGCGCTTCGAGAGCATCGCGACCTGGACCTCGGGGGAGCCGGTGTCGCCCTCCTTGGCACCAAACTCGGCGATGATCTGCTTCTTCGTAGCGGCGTCGAGCGACACGCGTACTCCTCGTATAGGTCTTCGTGGCCACCGAGTGCCCCAGGTCGAATTCTCTGGGGATCTTCCGTAACTCGGGAGGCGGGGTCCGCTGAGCGCAGCCTCCAGAAGGTTTCCGGGGGCGCGTACACAAACGGCCGTCACACAGCGTACCAGGCTGCCGCCCGGCCCCTGTCTCAGCTGGTGAGAGAGCGGGCCCGGGCGTACACGTCCAGCACGGCGAGGGCCAGCGGGACAAGACTGAGCAGTACTGCCGCCTCGGTGAGGTCGAGCAGCCGTCCCCAGAAGGGTGACAGGCCCTTGCGGGGGATGACAAGCGCAATTCCCGCGAGGAGGGCGGCGCCGGCGGCGACGGCTGCGGAGAGCCAGATCGTACGGAGGTCCAGGCCGCCGCGGTCGTGGTACTGGACGAGCTCGCGGACCAGGTCGGCCGGCGGGTGCAGGGCCAGGCCCAGGATCAGCAGCCCGATGGCGGCCAGGCCGGCGACCAGGGTGCACACGACCTGGGAGGTGTAGCGGAAGAGGCGGGCGCGCAGCAGCATGGCCAGCCCGGTGGTGAGGGCCAGCAGCCGGCCCCAGGTGTTGTCGGAGAAGCCGAGGACGGCGGCGGAGCCGACGACGACCGCGGCGCAGCCGCCGACCAGGCCGAGGAGCATCTCGTGGCCGCGGCGGGCCTGGGTGGCGATGGCCTCGGCGTCGAGCGGGGTGCCCGCCTCGTGCTGCTCGGAGCCTGCGGGGTCGCCGTACGGCTCGGTCTCGTAGCGGTCCGGGGTCTCGTAGCTCTCCACGGCGCTCTGCGGGGCGGCGTAGCCGATGGGCAGCCGGGCGAAGCGGGCGGAGAGGCCGGGCAGGAAGGCGACGAGGCCGATGGCGACGGGGGCGCAGACGGCGGCGGTCGCGGTGGCGGAGGCCTCGGTGACGATGGCGACGAAGGTGGCCAGGGTTCCGGTGGCGGCGAGGAAGGTGGCCGCGACGAAGGGGGCGTCCCCGTTGGGGGTGAGCGCGACCAGGGCGACGGAGGCGACCAGGACGCAGACGCACCCGAGCAGGAACTGGAGCCGGCCGGGTCCTTCGCCGGCGCCGGCGGCGATGATGCCGGAGCCGGCGATCAGCAGGTGCGGGAGGGCGCCGAGGCCGAGGGCGACGGCGGAGCCGCGGTCGCGGTAGACCCGGGCGCGCACTCCGGCGGCGGCGGCGAGGAGCACGCCCGCGGCGCCGGCGATGATGCCGGGCAGGCCGTGCATGTCGTGGCGGACCGGGTCGGCGTACCAGAGGACGAAGCCGAGCAGGACGAGCAGCAGGGCGGCGCCGGCCAGGCCCGCGCCGCGCAGCATGTCGTCGCTCCAGAGGTGGCGGTCGCGGACGACCGCGGAGGCGACGGCGTCGGAGACGTCGTCGAAGACGGCCGGCGGCAGTGACTCGGCGAACGGGCGCAGGCTCAGCACCTCGCCGTCGAGGACCTGCTGGGCGGCGAGGGTGCGGGCGCCGTCGAGGACCGTGCCGTCGCGGCGGACCAGGTGGAAACCTGTGGGGGCGCCGACGGGCTGGGTCTGGCCGGTGAGGCGCAGGAGTTCGGGATAGACGTCGGCGACGGCGATGTCCTCCGGGAGGGCGACGTCGATGCGGCTGTCGGGAGCCACGACGGTGACCCTGCAGAAGCCCGTCGTTGCGGCCGTACTCACCTGTGTGACCCCCCTGGTTGGCGAAGCGGATGCATGGGCTCTCGCCTTGGATTCGCGGATGCGCATACTGCGCGGGCCACCCTACCGGGAGTATGAGTGACTGTCGGCAAGTAGGATCACCGTCGCGCAGGGGAGACCCCCTTCGCGCCCGGGACTTGGGGGCGCCGGTTGCGACGTCCCGTCCGTTTTCGAGGGATTGATGCTCCGGTGAGTCAGATCGTCGTCAAACGCCCGCCGCGGTCCTTGCCGCCCGAAGTTCCTTCGGACGAGCTGAGGCTGGAGGCTCCGCCGGAGCTTCCCCGCGGGCAGCAGGAGGGCATGCTGATGCAGCTCCTGCCGATGCTCGGCATGGGCTCGTCGGTCGTCTTCTTCTTCATGCCGGGTGCGGCGCCCTTCATGCGCATCATGGGTGTGCTGATGCTGGTGTCCACGGTGGGCATGGTCCTCGCCCAGCTGGTGCGCCACCGGCGCGGTACGCAGGGGCAAATGGCCGATGTGCGGCGGGACTACCTGAAATATCTTGCGCAGACCCGCCGTCAGGTCCGCAGGACCGCCCGGGCGCAGCGCGACGCGCAGCTGTATCTGCACCCGGCACCGGAGCAGTTGTGGTCGGTGGTGGCCGAGGGTTCGCGACTGTGGGAGCGGCGCGTCGGCGACGAGGACTTCGGCCAGGCCCGGCTCGGGCTGGGCGCGCAGCGCCTCTCGACTCCGCTGGTCGCGCCGGACACGGCGCCGGTGGACGAGCTGGAGCCGCTGACGGCGGGCGCGATGCAGCGCTTCCTTAAGGTGCACTCGTCCCTGGACGGGCTGCCGGTGGCGGTGTCGCTGCGGGCGTTCTACCACGTGACGGTGTCCGGCGAGCCGGAGTCGGCGCGCGGGGCGGCGCGGGCGCTGGTGGCGCAGCTGGCGACGCTGCACTCCCCCGAGGACCTGGTGGTGGCCGTGGTGGCCGCGCCCGGCGCGGTGCCCGCGTGGGACTGGACGAAGTGGCTGCCGCACACGCAGGTCCCCGGACAGGTCGACGGGGCCGGTACGAAGCGGCTGTTCAGCGACGACCTGGCCGAGCTGGAGGCGCTGCTCGCGCCGCGTCTGGAGGGGCGGCCGCGGTTCAGCCGGGACGTGTCCCCAGTGCTGGACCAGCCGCACCTGGTCGTCGTACTCGACGCGAACTCCCGGGGCGGCCTGGTGCCGCCGGACTCGGCGTTCGCGGCGGCCGAGGGACTGCAGGGCGTGACCATCGTCGAGGTGGTCGCGGGCGAGCTCGACGAGCCGCGCGGCGGGCTGTCGGTCGTGGTGCGGCCGGGCCGGCTGCGGCTGGAGTCGGGCGCGGGGATCGCGTACGAGGGCGTACCGGACACGCTGTCGCTGCCCGCGGCGGAGGCGCTCGCGCGGCAGCTGGCGCCGCTGCGCACCGGCGGCGGGGACGACGACGAACCGCTGCTGGCCAACCTGGACTTCACGGACCTGCTGAACCTGGGCGACGCGGCCTCGATCGACGTGGCCCGGACCTGGCGACCGCGGTCGGCCGGCGAGCGGCTGCGCGTGCCGATCGGTGTCGGCGAGGACGGCTCGCCGGTCATGCTGGACCTCAAGGAGGCCGCGCAGGAGGGCATGGGCCCGCACGGCCTGTGCGTGGGCGCGACCGGTTCCGGCAAGTCGGAGCTGCTGCGCACGCTGGTGCTGGGCCTCGCGGTCACGCACACCTCGGAGACGCTGAACTTCGTCCTCGCGGACTTCAAGGGTGGTGCGACGTTCACGGGCATGGGGCAGATGCCGCACGTGGCCGCGGTCATCACCAACCTGGCCGACGACCTCACGCTCGTGGACCGCATGGGCGACTCGATCCGAGGTGAGCTGCAGCGCCGGCAGGAGCTGCTGCGCTCGGCGGGCAACTACGCGAACATCCACGACTACGAGAAGGCGCGCGCGGCGGGTGCCCCGCTGGAGCCGCTGGCCTCGCTGGTGCTGGTCATCGACGAGTTCAGCGAGCTGCTGACCGCGAAGCCCGACTTCATCGACATGTTCATCCAGATCGGCCGCATCGGCCGCTCGCTGGGCGTGCACCTGCTGCTGGCCTCGCAGCGCCTGGAGGAGGGCAAGCTGCGCGGGCTGGACACGTACCTGTCGTACCGGATCGGCCTGCGGACCTTCTCGGCTGCGGAGTCGCGGACCGCGATCGGCGTGCCGGACGCGTACCACCTGCCGTCGGTGCCGGGTTCGGGCTATCTGAAGTTCGGTACGGACGAGATGACGCGGTTCAAGGCCGCGTACGTCTCGGGCACCTACCGCTCGGGCGGGCCGGACCTGTCGGTCGGCCTGTTCCCCGTGGAGCGGCGCCCCGCGCTGTTCACGGCGACGCCGGTGCCGGTCGTGTACGCGGCGCCGGACCCGGCGTACCTGGCGGCGCAGTCGGAACGCGAGGACGACGCCCTCGCGGACACGGTGCTGGACGTGATCGTGGCCCGGCTGGAGGGCCAGGGCGTGCCGGCGCACCAGGTGTGGCTGCCGCCGCTCGACCAGGCCCCGCCGCTGGACCAGCTGCTGCCGGCGCTGGCGCCTTCGGCGGAGCGGGGGCTGCACGCGGAGGGGTACACGCGGCCCGGCGGGCTCGTCGTGCCGCTCGGTCTCATCGACAAGCCCTTCGAGCAGCGCCGTGAGGTGCTGTACCGGGACTTCTCGGGTGCGGCGGGCCACATGATGGTGGTCGGCGGTCCGCAGTCGGGCAAGTCGACGCTGATGCGGACGCTGATCGCCTCGTTCGCGCTGACGCACACGCCGCGCGAGGTGCAGTTCTACGGGCTGGACTTCGGTGGCGGCAGCATGTCGTCGATCGCCGAGCTGCCGCACGTGGGCGGGATCGCCTCGCGCCTGGACCCGGAGCGGGTACGGCGTACGGTCGCGGAGGTGGGCGGCATCCTCAACCGCCGCGAGGAGTTCTTCCGCGCGAACAACATCGACTCCATCGGCACGTACCGGCGGCGGCGCGCGGCCGGCGAGCTGCCCGGCGAGGCGTGGGGCGACGTGTTCCTCGTCATCGACGGCTGGGGCGGTTTCCGCACCGAGTACGAAGGCCTGGAGTCGGTGGTCACGGACATCGCCTCGCGCGGTCTGGGCTACGGCATCCACGTGGTGATCACGGCGGCGCGGTACATGGAGGTGCGCGCCGCGCTCAAGGACCAGATGCTGAACCGGCTGGAGCTGCGGCTCGGCGACGTCATGGACTCCGAGTTCGACCGCAAGGTCGCGGCGAACGTCCCGACGGGGATGCCGGGCCGCGGCCAGGTGGCGGAGAAGCTGCACTTCCTCGGCGCGCTGCCGCGGATCGACGGTGCGCACGACCCGGAGGACCTGTCGGAGGCCACGGCCGCCTTCGTGTCGTTGGTGAAGCAGAACTGGGCGGGGGCCGCCGCTCCCGGCGTACGGCTGCTGCCTCGCCTGCTCCACGCCGACCAGCTGCCCAGGGGCGGGGACAACCCCGGCCGCGGGCTGGCCATCGGCATCGACGAGACGGACCTGGAGCCGGTGTTCGTCGACTTCGAGAGCGACCCGTTCTTCCTCGTGTTCGGCGAGAGCGAGTCCGGCAAGACGAACCTGCTGCGGCTGATCTGTCAGCAGATCGCGGAGCGGTACACCCCGGACCAGGCCCGGCTCGTCGTCGGCGACTACCGGCGCAGCCTGCTCGGTGCGCTGCCGGAGGAGCACCTGCTGGAGTACGCGCCGATGGCGAGCTCCCTGCAGACGCACATGGAGGCGCTGGGCGGGGTGTTCTCCCGGCGGCAGCCGCCCACCGACGTCACCCCGCAGCAGCTGCGCGACCGCAGCTGGTGGACCGGCCCGGACGTGTTCATCGTCATCGACGACTACGACCTGGTGGCCACCAGCCAGGGCAATCCGCTGGCCCCGCTGGTGGAGTTCCTGCCGTTCGCCCGGGACACGGGTGTCCGCTTCATCATCGCGCGCAACTCGGCGGGCGCCTCGCGTTCCATGTACGAGCCGTTCATGCAGCGCTTCAAGGAGCTCGGCGCGCAGGGCGTGGTGCTGTCGGGCGACCCGTCCGAGGGTGACCTGATCGGCAACGTCCGGCCGCGGCCGATGCCTCCGGGCCGGGCGTACTTCTCCTCGCGCAAGCGCGGCACGTCGCTCGTACAGCTGGGGCGCCTGCCGGGCATGTAGGAGTCGGCTGACGAGAAGCGGGGCCCGGTCGAACCGGGCCCCGCTTTCCTTTGATCAACGGGAACACTCCCCCGGCCCGCCCCGCAGCACCGATAATCGGCAGCGAAGACCGCGGTAGCACCGCACCGCCGAGGGAAAGGCCGCACATGGGCACTCAGCAGGAGAAGGACGAGCTGTACGCGCTCGACATCAGCGGCGTGGAGTGGGAGGGCCCGCCCGGGACCAGCCCCGACGAGGAGCGGGTCGAGATCGCCCGGCTGCCCGAGGGCGCCGTGGCCATGCGGTCCTCGCTCGACCGGGACACCGTCCTGCGCTACACGGCGGCCGAGTGGGAGGCGTTCGTACTCGGGGCCAGGGACGGGGAGTTCGACCTCGACCGCGGCCCCCGCTGAGGCCGGCACCCCGGGGTACGACGACGGGGCGCGCCCGGTGCGGGCGCGCCCCGTATCCGCATGCGACTGCGGTCGACCTGGCTCAGTAGGCCTCGGTGAACAGGCGCGAGGCCTTCACGTCGGTGGCGCGGTAGTCGCCCTTGCCGCGCTCGATCAGCGCGGCGACCTGCTCGAGCTGCTTGTGCATGTGGTCGGCCTTGCCCTTGTACTTCCCCTGGAGGGTGACGTACGCCTGGTGCGCCTCACCGTCCCAGGTGTCCGTGACGACCTTGAGGGCCTGGTCCATCTCCTCCAGGTCCGTCATGATCTTCTTCGAGACGATGCGGATGCGGTTCGCCATCTCCTGGACGCTTTCATACCGGACCTTGGTGTGGCCGTCGGAACCAGCCATGTTCTTCTCCTTCGCGCTGAGCTGAGTGGGAAACGACGTAAAGACGTAAAGGGCAGGTCAGATGCCGTTGAGGCCGGAGCCGCCCTGGCCCGCGGAGGCCTGCACCGTCTTGAACGCCGCGCGCACGTCGTCGTCCTGCGCGTTGCTGAGGTTCTTGGTCTGCGCGACCGCGTTGTGCAGCACCCCGAGCAGACGACGGATCTCGTCGTGGTCCTCGTTGACGACCGTCTGGGCGGAGACGAAGCCCGAGGCACCCACACCGGTCCAGCCGGCACTCACCGTGGCGAGGATGTCGGCCAGCTCGCGGGACTGGGTGGTGACGGCACGGGCCGTCGTCTCGATCTTGTTCTTCGCCTGGACGATCGGATCGTCTGCGAGTCCGAAATTGCTCATCCGAAGCTCCTCACTTCTCAATTCGCCGGCAGAACCGGCGGATTGCGCAGCGAAGGGAGGTTCCGGGCGCGGATCTGAGCCACGCGCCGCCGGAAATCCCCCTCCGCCTCACGCGATCCCCCGATCACAGTCGTGAAGCCTGGTGTCACTCTAGCCAGTTCATCTGACAGCCCCAACACCAGTGGGCCGCTTCCGTAGATGAACTGTGACGGTTCACTGCAAACGGCCTCGCCGCTTGCGGGCGTCCCGGACCACCGTCGCCGTGCCCGCGATGACCGCGATCAGCACGCCTGTGATCCCGAGAGCGTACGTGCCGAACCGCTCTTCGCGCTCCTGCGCCGTCTCGGTCATCCGCAGCGCCGCCGCCTCGGGGGCGGCCGCCGGGGGCGGGCCGGGGTCCGGGACCGGGGCCTTGGGGACCTCGTGGTCCTGGGTGACCGCGCGCACCGGGTCGACGACGCCCCATCCGACGTAGTCGTCACGGCCGTTGACCGAACGCTCGGCGGTGCCCTGGATCTGCCAGATGATCTGTTGCGGGGTCCAGTCCTCGTGCTCGGCACGCAGCAGGGCGGCGACTCCGGCGACGTAGGGCGCCGAGAAGCTGGTTCCGTTGTCGATGCACTGGCCGAAGCCGGGGACGGTGGAGACCATGTCGACGCCGGGCGCGGCGACGGCGATGAAGTCGCCGGGCTGGGAGAACGCGGCCCGCTCGTTGTTGCGGTCCGAGGAGGCCACGGCGAGGACGCCGGGGAAGGCCGCCGGGTAGGTCCTGCGCTTCTCGCCGCTCATGCCGTCGTTGCCCGCCGAGGCCACGACCACGACCTTCGCGTCGACGGCCCGCTGGACTGCCTTGCCGAGCTCTGAGTCGGCGCTCAGGGGGACGTCGGTGTCCTGGGAGATGTTGATGACCTGGGCGCCCTTGGACACCGCGTGGTCGATCGCCTGGCCCAGGGAGAGGGCGTTGCCCTTGCCCTGCCCGTCGTTCTGCCGGATCGGGATGATCGTCGAGTCGGGGGCGAGGCCGACGAAGCCGGTGCCCTCCTGCGGCCGGGCCGCGATCAGCCCGGCCACCTTGGTGCCGTGGCCGACCGTGTCGGTCGTGCCGTCGCCGCCCTTGGGGTCGACGAAGTCCTTGCCGGCGCCGACGTCGATGGCGCCGCTGAGCTGCGGGTTCGCCCGGTCCACGCCGGTGTCGATGACCGCGACGCGGACGGGCTTGCCGTTCTTGTCCTTGCCCTTGGTCTGCGCCCAGAGCGCATCGAGCAGCAGCCGCTGCAGGGCCCAGGGGCGGTCGGCGATCTGCTTCTTCATGGGGAAGGTGCACTCGCCGGCGCCCGCGAGGTCCAGGGCCGGGGCACGGACGGGTTCCGGGTGGGGTGCGGCCGCCGCCGCGGCGGTACCGGTCGCGGCTGCCGCCGCGGTCGTGCCGGACAGGGCGGCCACGGCGAGGGCCGCGGTGGCGAGTGCGCTGCGCGTGTACGGGGACATGGGCATCGGCGGCGTCCTCACGAACCCTGCGGCTGGCGGGCGGAGTTGGTGTCCAGGCGCGGCCCCTTCGAGAGGAACTCGGACCAGGCGATGGGCACCATGGCCGGTACCACCGTCCCGTAGCCGAGCCTGATCTGCGCCTGGCTGGCCTCGGGGCGGCCGTCCGCGCCGGCCTGGCCGTTCGGCTGGTCGGGGGCGCCGATCTTCGACTTCTCGGCGTCGCTGTCCCCGTTGGCCTGCACCGCGTACCGCAGGCCGGTGTCCGTGACCAGGAAGAGGGCGCCCCCCGCGGTGGTCTGCCTGCCCTGCACCTGCGTGTAGAGCAGCCCCGAGCCGGGCGTGACGTACGCGCTCGTGCCGCTGGCGGTGATGTCGATGGGGAATCCGGTGCCGGCCCAGGTGCTCAGCGTCTGGTTGCCCTGGCCGTCGACCGAGCGCAGCACGTTGCAGACGGTGTCGCGGGCGCCGGAGCCGGCGGGCTGGTTGATCCGGTCGGACTTCTTCTGGGGCCACTTGGCCTCGCCCTTGAACGCCGTGGCGTCCGGGTTGAGCGACTGGAGATCGACCTCGCGGGGCTTCCCGTGCATGTTGAGGCCGTCGGTCGCGGGCGCCGAGATCAGCAGCCACGCGACGAAGTCGGAGACCGGGGCGACCTTCCCGGGCAGGACGACGTAGTGCTGCGTACCGGAGCCGGTCTGCGCCTTCAGCACCATCCCGACCTTGTTGTCACCGGTGGTCAGGCCCTGCACGTCGGCCTTCGTGCCGGCCGCGACGGGCAGCTGCGGGAAGGCCAGGTCGTCGCCGGAGTTGAGGGTGGCCAGCCACGTCTCGGTGACCTGCTGCGGGGTGGCGCCGGTGCTGCCGACCAGCGCGTTGGTCATCTTCCCGGCATCCGCCCCGCCTTCGGGGAATTTGTACTTCGTCCCCGTCGCGTCGACCAGGTAGCGCTCCTTGGCCCCGCCGGTGCTCTGCACGTACAGCATCTGGCTGTCGGTGACCTTGCGGGCGTCGTCCATCAGTCCCGCTTCGCGGTCGGCGAGGACGAACGTCGCGGTCTGCACGGTCTTGCCGTTGCCGCCCGGTGCCTGGCATACGGCCCAGCGCTTCGCCTTGCCCGCGTCCTGCGGGGCCGGCAGCCGGTCGGGGGCGTACGGGATGCCGATGATGGGCCCGCGCGGCGGCTTGCCCGCGTCCAGGACCTTGTCGTCGATCTGGATGACCTTGAACTTCTGCGGATCCAGGAGGAGTCGGGCGGAAGCCAGGTTGAGCACCGGGTGCAGCCGGGTCTGGTCCTTGCCGTTCACCTTCGTCGTCAGCACCACGTAACGGGTCGTCGACTGCTTGCCGACGATGACCTTGGTGCCGGCCTCGTCCCAGCCCTTGGGCGCCTGCGGCTTGAACATTCCCCAGGCACCGAACGCGGCGAGTACGAGCGCCCCCGCCACCAGCCCGGGCAGGACCGCGCGCAGCGGACGCGGCGCACCTTCCTCCGACCCCGTGGCGGAAGGCTGGAGGAACGCGGCCACCGTGCGCCGCTTCGCAAAGGTGTACGCGTTGAGTTCATCACGTCGTGATGCCATGACCGCCTGCTTCTCCCCGCACGGCCCGGTCGGTGAGTACGGTCCCCGGGCCTCGATTGTCGGACCGGGGACCTACTATGCCTCTTGACGGATGGTACGTAGGGGCCGGGTAGGGTGAGGCCGCCGCTCACTGTCTTCCGGGCCGCGCGATTCAGGGGTCGTCGGGGTATTCAGGGCTTGTTGGGGTGGATTGGGGAGATCCGGGGTCATGCAGCGGGCAGCGCCCGGCTCCGGCACTCACGGGGTACGGCCCCGGGAAGGGGAGGTGGGCGAGTGATGGCCACCGCGACGCAGCCGCAGACGGGTGCACCCGCACCCGCACGCGGCGGGGTGACGCCGTATCCGAAGTCGAGCCCGGGCCGCTTCGGCCCGTTCCGATTGCAACAACTCGTACTGCTCCAGATCGCCGTGGCCGCCCTGCTGGTGGCCTGGGTCGTGGAGCCGATGCTGCTGATCCCCGCCGGTGTCCTGGCACTCGTCCTGGTGGTGCTCGCCGTCGTACGCCGCCACCAGCGCTCCCTGCCCGAGTGGATCGGCGGCGCGCTCGCGCTGCGCACCCGGCGGCGCCGGGCCGCGTCGTTCGCGGTGCCGGCGGGTACCGAGCCGGGGCTGGCCCCGCTCGTCGAGGCCGATCCGGCGCTGCGGACCCTCACGTTCAGCGACCGCGACCGGCGGCCCGTCGGGATGGTCGGTGACGGCACGTTCCTGACCGCCGTCGTCCAGGTGGACACGGACGCCACCGCGCTGCGGCCCGACCGCGGAGCCCGGCCGCTGCCGCTGGCCCTCGTACGGGACATCCTCGAAGTCGACGGCATCCGGCTGGAGTCCGCGCAGCTGGTGCAGCACACGCAGCCCGCGCCGGCCCCGCACCTGCCGGCCCAGTCGATGGCCACCCGCAACTACGCGCCGCTGCAGGCCGCCACGGGTACCCCTGCGGTCCGGCTGACCTGGATCGCGCTCAAGCTCGACCCGGAGCTGTGCCCCGAGGCGGTCACCGCGCGCGGCGGCGGGCTCGCGGGTGCGCAGCGCTGTGTGGTGCGGGCGGCCGACCAGTTGGCGAGCCGGCTGACCGGGGCCGGCTTCCGGGCGACCGTGCTCACCGAGCAGGAGCTGACGGCTGCGCTGGCCACCTCCTCGTGCGCGAACCCGATGGCGATCACGCAGGCGGGGCGCTCGGCGAGCACCGGCCGTCGGACGGAGGAGACGGCGCGGATCTGGCGCTGCGACGACCGGCGGCACACCACGTACTGGATAGGCCGCTGGCCACAGCTCGGCGGCAGCGGGGCCGCGTCCCTGCCGCAGTTCGTGGCGCTGCTGACCTCGCTGCCGGCGCTGGCGACGAACTTCAGCCTGACGATGGCTCCGGCGGAGCGCCAGGGCGTGACGCTGACCGGCCACGTACGGGTCACGGGACGCAGCGACGAGGAACTCGTGGCGGCCCGCCGGGAACTGGAACGGACGGCCCGCGGTGTGCGCACCGGGCTGGTCCGGCTCGACCGTGAACAGGTACCGGGGCTGCTGGCTTCGCTGCCGCTGGGAGGGGCGCGATGAGGGGCGGGTTCGGGCTGATCGGCCCGCGCCGGGAACGGCACGCGGTCCCCGCGGTGGACCTGGACGCGCTGGCGCTGCCCGTCGGGGACGACGGGGTCGTCATCGGCGTGGACGCCGAGGGGCGTCCGGCGGTGCTCGGCATCAACCGGCCGACGCCGTACGAGGTGACGCTGATCGGCGGTCTGTGGACGGCGCAGGTGCTGGCGCTGCGCGCGGCGGCCACGGGCGCGCGGGTCGCGGTGGAGACCGGGCGCGGGCAGGTGTGGTCCGGGCTGGCCCAGGCGGCGGGCGGCGGCCAGCAGTGCGTGACGCTGCACGAGGTCGGCCGGGTGCCGCCACAGGGCGCGTCGGCGGGCAGCCCGGTGCTGGTGATCCGCGACTGCGGGATGCGGCCGCCGCGCGGGCGCGTGGTGGCGGGCCCCTGGCAGTCGGTGCTGACCCTGCTGCCGTACCTGAGCCCGACGGCGCCGAGGCTGCTGCAGAACTCGTCGCTGGTGGGCGTCCAGCGGGTGTCCCCGGACGAGGCGGAGCAGCTCGGCCGCCTGATGAACCTGCCGCGGGCGGCGGTGGATTCCCTGCCGACGCTGGGCGACGGCGTCACCCTGTGGTGCACGCCGAGGGACCGCCAGTTCGTGATGACCCAGGGCACGGAAGCGGAAACAGGCCTCCTGGGCCCCTCCCGCCGCATCGACTGACCCCCGGATGCCCACCCACACCGCCGCCACGAGGTCCGGCGGGGAGGTCCCGATCAGCCGGGCGAGCCGGACGGGCCGGACGGGCCCGGGGTCAGCTGGTAGATCCAGTCGGGCCACGCAGGCCACGCAGGCCACACGGGCCGGCGCTGGCCGGTCGGGCCGCTCCGGCCGGGGCGGGTGGTCGCTCCGGACGGGCTGGGCGGGCCGGGCGGGCTGAGCGAGCCGTGCAAGCTGGGGCCGGCGCAGCGGGCCGGACGGGCTCCGAGGCGCGCAGGCCTGGGGGCCTGCTCGTCGGGCCGGTCGGCTTGGCGGTGCCCCCAGCGCCCCCGGCCATCGGGGTGCGGGGCCGTCGGTGGCTGGGCCGGAGGGTCCAGACGGGCTGAACGGCACGATCCGGCGTGGCGGCGCCACCAGCCCCGCCGGAGTTCACGCGCGGGAGGCCGAGAACGGGGCGAAGCCCCAGGGCCGCTCCAGGCCCGCCGGCACCATCCAGCCCCGCCGGCGTTCGGGGCGCGGGTCCGGGCAGAGCCCGGGAAACGGAGAAAGGGCGGGGCGGGGAGAACAGCCGCGCAGCGGCACCACGCCCGCCCCCACCGGGCCGGTGACGGTTGCTCAGGAGGCGGCCACCCTGTAGGCAGGACGACAAGGACGACGGCACCGAGCCGGCCCGCAAGGGCCCCCGCACCGCGGGGCGTCCAACGGGGGCGGACACCGGTGTCGGCACGCGATTAGGCTGGGCGCGGGCGCGGCGTCGAGGTGGGCGCCGGACCAGTGTTCGACAGACCAGGAGGACCAGTGAGCGGCGATCGGAACGAGAGGCGCGGCGGGACTTGGGACGTCCCGACGGACGATCAGTCCGACGCGGAGCCCGAGATGACGGGCGAGTTCACCATCGACTACACCCCACCGGCCTGGTACACGCAGGGCGCGGCCCCGGCCACGCCGGTACCGGGCCTCCCCGAGGGCAGCGGCTTCGAACCCCACCGCCCGTCGGACGTGGCCTCGCCGCCGACGATGCGGATCGCCCCGCCGGCCCCGCGCACCCCGTCGGACGGCGCGGACGTGCCCTCGCCGTTCCCGGCACCGGCTCCGTCGGCCCCGGCACCCATCAGCCCGCCGGCCGACAACGCCACCCCGTCTGCGGCCTTCCCGCTCCCGGCACCCGTCGACAACACGGGCGCCCCCACGACTTCCCCGGCCCCGGCTCCGGCCACGGCCGACTCCACCGGCGCGCCCGCGGCGCTCCCGGCACCCGCCGAGGTACCGGCCCCGCCGGCCCCGGCGCCGGCCCCGGCACCTGCCGGACACCCCGGCCTGCCCTCGGCGGGCCTGACCCTGGACAAGGCGCCCGCCGTGCCGACGCCGGCCCCGGCGCCCCTCGACACGCCCTCCGCCGAGGCGCCCGCCGACGCGCCCGGACCGCTCGTGAAGGCCGCCTTCGAGGGATCCGCCCCCGTCCAGCGGCACGCCACGCCGCCTGACGGGACGGCCATCCCGTTCGCGAACCCCGAGCCCGCGGCTCCGGAGGCTCCCCGGGACGGCGTTTCCGCGCCCGATCCCGCGCCCGTGGCCGACGCCGTCCCTGCGCCCTTCGTGCCCCCCGTTCCGGAGGCCCCGGAGCCCGTCACCCCCGTGGCTGCGGTTCACCCGCCCGAGGAAGCCCCCTTCGGGGGACCCGGAGGCGAACTGCCGGCGCTGCCGCCCGCGTTCCCCGCCACCACGGCACCGCAGGACGGCTACGGCTTCCCGCCGGCCCCCGGCCCCGCCACCACCGCACCCCAGGACGGCTACGGCTTCCCGCCGCCGCCCCAGAACGGGTACGGCTTCCCGTCGGCGCCCGCCCCGGCCGCCACCGCGCCGCAGGACGGGTACGGCTTCCCGCCGGCGCCCGCCCCGGCCCAGCCCCAGCCCCAGCCCCAGCCCCAGCCCCAGCCCCAGCC
>NZ_JNZY01000059.1 GCF_000717655.1 Streptomyces katrae | reverse complement strand
GAACCCCACTGCCGAACTTCCCGGTGCGCGCGCCCGCAGCCGACGCCTTCACCGAGGTGCTGCTCACTGACTTCACTGCTGGGTACTGCGTACTGCGTACTGCACTTACGGGTACTGCCACTGCGTCAACTGCGGTACTGCTCACGGCGGCCCTTGATCACTGCGGGCCCCCCGGTCCGGTCGTCAGTCCCGTCACCGTCCTGCAACAAATCTGGCTTCGAAACTCCACCACCGCACCGTCCTGCGCACTGCAACTACGGGAACTGCGGTACTGCGAGCACTACTGCCCGGCAGTTCGTCCCTGCCGGGCCCTGCGGTCTCTCTGCGTTACGAGAGAAACCATAACCACGCCACCGCCCAATGTCTACTCCGGTCGACATAGATATTCGCGTGTTCGACAGTGAGGTAATCGGGTGTCGATGAAGGACCGCCACGCCTTCGCGGAGTCGGCGCCTGCGAAGAACAGCCGTCCCTCGGTGGTGCGCAGGTCGGGAAGGACTTTGGCGAGCTGTCCGGGCCGGTAGATGCACCAGGTGCCCAGGGCGAGGGGGTCGTCGTTCCAGTCCCATCCGGCGATGGATTCGACCTCGACTCCGGGCAGGAGCGGCTGGAGTGCTTCCTGCATGCCGTCGGTGTCGTCGAAGGCGGTCATGTGTAGGCGGTCGGGGTTGGCGGAGAACACGATCAGCCAGGTCCCCTGCGTGCCGCGGTGGTAGGTCACCGCCCAGTTGACGGCCTGGGCTTCGGGGGCGAGCACGCTGACGTTGCCGATGTCGCCCTTCACCTTCACGAAGGACTTCCTGCCGGCGCCCGCGTGCCGCTCCTGCGATGCGGTCCGCTTGGCCTGGGACAGGGGCGGCTCGAACTCCACGCTGTTCAGCACGTTCATGGGCAGGGCGATCAACGCGGCCGGTGCCTCGAGGGTGTCGCCGCCTTCGAGCTCGACGCGCACCCCGCCACCGTTCTGGACGACGCGCCGGACGGTGGAGTTCAGGCGGATCTCGGCAAGGTTCGCCTGGCCGGCGATGGACTCGACAAGCTCGCGGGTGCCCTTCACCAGCTTCGTGGCCGACAAGGCGGCCAGCATCTGGGGCACGTCCCAGCCCGACAGGGCGTAGGTGCGGAAGAACTCGGTGGCCGCTGACTGGTCGAGCGGGCCGAACGCGAGGAGGCAGCACATGCCCTCCACCCAGCCGGAGGTTGTCCATCCCGGCCCGACACGGTTCAAGCGGGCGTTCAGACGCGGCGACCGTCACATGGCATGCGTGGCCGGGAGCACCGACGACTGCGGCCCGGACAGGGTACGAAAAGACGGCCAGCGGCGAGGGAGGGCTGGCCTCGTGCGCAAGGCCGGCCGACTGCCGGGCCCGAGTGGGGCCGGGCGCCGTACCCCGCCGTCACGAATGACGGGTGCGTGAGGCGAGCGCACCACCGGGAATGGTGCAGTTCAGCGCCAAGCGGGTCGGCCGGTCCCGGTCAGGCTGCCACTCTGGTCAGGACGGCTTTGGCCGCCAGCCGGAGATTCCTGATCATCGGATTCGGGTCGCCCTTGCGGCTGACCAGGACGACCTGGGCGGGGGGAGCTCCCTCGATCGGGAGGGTGACGAGGTTGTGACGCAGTGAACTACGCCGATCGCCGACCGGTAGCACGGCGATCGCCCTGCCACTCGCGACAAGTTCGAGCTTGTCCTCGTAGCTCTCGATCGGCGCCACGCCGGCCCCGAGGATCCGGTAGGAACTCCAGTCCGCGGTCTCGAACGCGCATGGCGCCGCCTCCTCGCCGACCAGTTCTTCCGCGGTCACCGACGCGCGGTCTGCCAAGGGATGGCCGCGCGGAACCACGAGCATCCGGGGCTCCTCGTACAGCGGGGTGGTGAGAGCAGTTCCTGCGCAAGCTCGGCGCCGACGAGTTCATCGACTACACCAGCACGCAGGCCGCGGACGTGGTCAGCGGCGTCGACCTGGTGATCGACACCGTCGGTGGCCCGGACAGCTCACGCTTCCTGACCGCGCTCAAGCGCGGCGGCACCATGCTTCCGGTGTTCTTCGCCCAGTACGACCCGGAAGAGACGGCGAGTCTGGGCATCACAGTCTCGAACATTCAGGTGCGTTCCAACGGCCCTCAGCTCGCCGAGATCGCGCGCCTGCTCCACGAGGGCAGGCTCCACGTCGGGGTGGACAGCACCTACCCGCTGCCCGAGGCCGGCAGCGCACATGCGAGCCGCGCAGGGCCACCTCCAAGGCAAGATCGTGCTGACAATGATTTCGTGATCGCCGAACGCCAACAGGAATCGATGTTCACCCGCTCCAGCAGTTGGCTCCGGCGTGCGCGTAGCTCCCTCGGAAGGACACGAGGGACACTCACCCGCGGCGTCGCAGCGTGTCACTGACTGCCCCTCATACCCCTTGTGAGCTGTTAATTTACCGGCCCGGTTCGGTGACACCGAGGTGACGCCGATCAGTGAAGGCAGATGACCGATTCCCCGTCGCGCTGTCGTGTTCGTCTGACACTCCCTGCGTCCCTACGGTCCGGCGGCACTGCGAGCCGGGGCAGATCTTGACGCTTAAGATCCCGGAATGGAAATCGAACTGTCTGATGACGTACTGGACGAACTGATCGAGCTGCAGGAAGCGACCAACGAAGCGCACGCCGAGTTGACACGCCTTCAGGAGGAACTCGGCGACGCCGCCCAGTGGACCGACGAGCAGCACGTGACCTGGCGGGACGCCTGGGAAGACGCACGCGAGCCCTGGTGGCTGCTGGATACGGCTCTGGACCACTACGCGGAAACGCTCGGTCTGGACCGCAGCGCGCTGGAGGCCACGGTGCAGAAAGCGGCAGGCCACGTCCCCCTACCAGACGAAGACTGACGGCCCGCCGACGGTCGAGGCAGCCTCACGTGCTCCACCCATCAGCCCCCGCAAGGGGGGTCGGCGACACCCACGACGCCGCCCCGCTCCCCCGGCCGGCGCCCCCTCGACACGAGAGCGGCCACCACCGAACGCTGGACGAAGACATCCTCACGGAACCCCACGCCCCGGTCAGACCACTCGGCAACAGGACCGCCACGCCCTACACGCACGACAACCAACCTTCACCGGAAAGCGACAAAAGCCCTCACCAACCGAACGACACACCAGCAACGCGGTACCCAAGCCCGCCACACCCACCACCAGTGAAAAACCCGTGACGCACATCCAGTGCACATCACACGACGCCCATCATGAACGTCTCCCTCGATGGTCCGGGCCCCGGCCCCGAGCCGGGAAACCGGGCGAATGACCGAACGTCGCGTGCTGGGCACCGGCCCGCGCCCCGCCACTCCCCCACACAGCCAACGGCCGGCCGTCGGCCCGTCTCGCCTCCGAGCCGGCCTAGGCGCCACGTGCGGGGGCCGAGGGGCCCGCGGCCGCACCCTGCTCCCCCGGCCGCCGCCAACTCGGCACTGGCCCGGACACAGCCGCACACTGACCACTCGTCACCGGCCGAGGCCGGCCGACCGCTTGGGGCGGCCCGGCGGTACTGCCCCCAGAAACCGGGCACCGGGCCTCGCCCGTGCTGCACGCCGCGGGACCGCACCAACGTCACAAGGCGGAGGTGCGCCATGCGACAGCTCAGACGTTCAGTGCCTCGTTCGAGGCGATGGCCAGCCGTGCGTAAGGGCGGATCGGCCAGCGTGAGCCAGTCCTATCGGTTGGAGGGAACCACCGGCCCCCGGGCGATCAGGACGTCGGCTTCGTGGCGCCAGCCGAGGGAGGAGTAGAGGCGCTGGCCTTCCTCACTGGCGATGAGAAGACCGGTACGGGCGCCTTGGGCCACGGCGGCCTCCGCCAGAGCGCTCATCAGGGCACGGCCCAGGCCGCGTCGCCGGTGCGCCGCGTCCGTCTCGATGCGATCGGCGATCGCATCGGCGCCGACCACGGCGATGGTGCCGCGCGCCGCCACCTCTCCGGAGGAGTCATGGAGGGAGACGACCGTGACTGGTCCCTCCGTGCGGACCTCACGCTCGTACGGCGCGGCGGGCGCGTGCTGCGGGTGCTCGGTCAGATCGGTCGTCATGAACCACTCGGATCGGTGGAGCAACTCCAGTCCGGCGGCGCCGACGACGGCTTCGACGGTGCCTGGGCGCAGCGTAGGTACCGTGAGCCAGGTGGTCTGCCTCGCGGCGGCGACGGCTGCCGCCAGCCGCGCCAAGGACTCGGGCTCCTCGTCCGCACGCAGCGCGAACACCTCGACCTCGCGGCCGGGTTGGTCGCACTTCGACCGCAAGCCGTCCCAGGCGGACTCGACCGGCTCGGCCTCGGGCAGGGAACGAGCTACGGTCCAGCCGTTCAGCCAGCGTCGTATCAGCTCTGATTCGATCTTCGTCATCCGGCGATTAGAGCATGACCGCAATCGGTGGACGGGCGAATAACCATCCCCGGTCGTCCGCCGCCGCCAGGCGACGCCGCCCTCCATTTGCCGGTCGGTCTACCGGCATAGGTGGCAGGGCACGGTCACACCGAGCTCCACCCGAACGCGAAGGGCCCGCACCCTGGCAATCGGGGTGCGGGCCTTTCAGGGCGTACGGCTCGGCTACGGGGCAGGGGTGAACTCCACGTCCGTGTCTCCACACCCGGCTGCGATGTCCAGCAGCCGCTCCCGCTCCGCACCGTCCACCGCCAGACCCAGCGCAGCTTCGTCGCCGTCCACTCCGCTCCGTACCGGCACAGCGCGTCCGGCGCCGGCGGCAGCCACTCGGCCGGATCCTGATCCGCCTTGCTCCGGTTGGAGCGGGCGGTGACCGCGACCAGGGAGGACATGGCCCTGGTCGTTGGCGTAGGCCTCACGCCGCTTCGCGGTCCACGAACTGGCGCCAGCTGGCGGGGAGCGTCATTCCCGTTGTGCCATATTCCCCGCTGACGGCCTTGTGGTCCTGGGGCGCGATTGGCCCGGGGGTGAGCATGCGCTCAGTGGACGCTCGGGACCCCGCACCGGACCGCGACACGGACCGCGATGTTCGAGGGACATCCTCCTGTGGCGCATGCTGGCGGCCACCGTCATCGCGGCGGTGATCGCGTTGCCGCCCGCGCTGCTCATCGAGCAGACGATGCCTACGCCGTCGCCGCCGGCATCGCGATGCACGCCGCGTTCACCTGCCTCAAGCCCGCCAGCTCATCGACTTCTCCGGCCTCACCCTCCGCACGTACGCCGCCTTCGCCGCCGGATCGCCCACGCCCAGCACCCGGAGCCAGCCGTGTCCGGCCCTTGGGGATCGCCGGTGCGGCTGGTAGCGGCTGTGTGTTCACTTTGCTGAATGCCTGGCGGGGTGGTCAGCGTTTGATGCGCCCGCGTACGGCGAGGACTGCCAGGGCGAGGAGGGTGGGTTCGAGGAGGCGGGAGGTCATTTCGATGTAGGTGCCGGTGGTGGTCAGGTCCTGTCCGCTGGAGCGGAACACCACTGAGTTGAGCGTGACGCTCAGGGCCTTGTCGAACCGCTTGCTGGTGAACCTCTTCCCGGTGGGGTTCTGCGGATCCGCCTTGTCGATCACAAAGACGACCTTGCCCCCGCCGGCCGGAATGGTGCCGGTCGCCTTCTGCTTCGGGGAGTCCTGGGGGATCCCGAAGCCCATCAGCAAAATGATCGTCACCAGCATTGCGGCAGCGAGCCAGCCCAGAGCACGGGAGGCGCGCAGGCCGTAGCCGGAGAGCAGCCAGTAGCCATGCAGCAGGCCGCGTTCGGCGGGCGGGGTGCCCGTGCGGTCGTGGCGGCGGTTGTGGCGGCGCATCTCCATCTCGCCGAAGTAGAAGTCGGCCGCTCCCGGTTCGTTCTTGCCGTCCTCGAACGCCTTGCGCAGCTGCCGGTAGGTGGCGGCCACGTCTTCGGGATCAGGGGTCAGGTCGGTGTCGGGGTGGTGCGGTCCAGTGCGCCAGACGCGCGGTGAGGGCACCTCGCCCGGGGCTGGGGCGGGCTGATTGGCGCTGAGGGCGCGCCAGTGGTGTTCCTCGGCAAGGGTGCGCCGACGGGTCCACCGCACCGGCCATATGCCGCGGCGGTGCCAGCCGGTGGGGGCCGGGGCGAAGGTGCAGCGGCCTTCGAGGCGGAGCTGGTCGAGGTGGAAGGCCCCGACAAACAGGCATCCGGCCAGGTTGGTATCGGTCAGGACCAGGTGCGCGGCGTCCACACCCTGCACCGAAGCCACCCGCACCCCGGCGGGGCCGACCAGTCGGCTCTCGTCCACTGACCGGTCGCTGGTGGTGAAGCGGGTGGGGTGAGCATTGACCGCGACGGGGGCGGACAGCACCGCGTGGCTGAGGTCCGCTGTGGCGTAGCGCAGGCGCATCGTCGCTGTCGATTCCCACCGAGTCCGCACGCAGCGCACCTCTCGCGCTGCGATCTCCAGCGTCACCGGCACCTCGAACACCGCACCAGACAGATCAACCCCCTGACCACACACCATTGGCCCGAACCACGACAGCACCACAAACCGGGCCCCGGTGAACTCGGCATGGCCTGCGAACTGCACCCCGCCAAACCTGGCGTCCCCGGAGAACTGCACCCCGTTGAACCTGGCGTCCCTGGAGAACTGCACCCCCTCGAACCCGGCGACCCTGGAGAACTGCGCCCCGCTGAATGCGGCGTTCCCCGAGAACTGCACCGTGTCGAACCCGGCGTCCCCGCAGAACTGCGCCCTGTTGAACCCGGCGTTCCCGGAGAACTGCACCGTGCCGAACCAGGCGTTCCCGCAGAACTGCGCCCTGTTGAACCCGGCGCTCCTGGAGAACTGCACCCTGTTGAACCCGGCAAACTGGGAGAACTGCGCCCCCTCGAACCAGGCGCTCCCGGAGAACTGCACCCCGCCGAACCTGGCGTCCCCCGAGAACTGCACCCCGTTAAACCCGGCGGCCCCAGAGAACTGCGCCCCGTCGAACCCGGCGCCCCCGGAGAACTGCACCGTGTCGAACCAGGCGTCCCCGCAGAACTGCGCCCCGTTGAACCCGGCGCTCCTGGAGAACTGCGCCCTGTTGAACCCGGCGCTCCTGGAGAACCGTGCCCTGTCGAACCCGGCGTCCCCGGAGAACTGCGCCCCGTTGAACCCGGCGCTCCTGGAGAACTGCGCCCCGTTGAACCCGGCGTCCCCGGAGAACTGCGCCCAGTCGAACCTGGCGTCCCCGGAGAACTGCGCCCAGTCGAACCTGGCGTCGCCGAGGTGGGGGTTTTGGGTGGTGGGATGGCGCAGCGCGTAGAGGAGTGAGGTGAGGAGTGGTTCGGTGAAGGGGGTGCCGCGGTGGTCGATGTCAGCGCCGGGCGCCAGGCTTGCCAGGTAGGCGTTGCGGTCGGTGTCGGTCAGGTGGGCCAGGCATGCGGTGTGGCCGGGAACACGGATGCCGGGGCAACCAACGGGGTCGGTGGCAGGGTCCGCCCCGTGTGCGCAGTGCGGCCAGGGAGGCGCAGACGGCATGGGGGTCGGTGGTGTGCCCATGTGGTGGCTCCGATGGTGTGTCGTGTGACGGCGGGGAGAGCGCCAGGCGTTGCGTCCCGGTCAGGTCCTGCCGCCGCGGAAGGGGTTGTTCGCCGTGTACGGGTTGTCGCCGGTTTCCCCGCGGCGGTGACGTTCGGCCTGATGGGCGGTCAAGGCGGTCTCGGCCTGGCGGATGGACTGGGCCGGGATCCCCGTACGGGCACGGAACGCTGCGAAGGTCAGATCCGGTGCAGCCCGGCGCCGGCGCCGCTCCTCCCGCGGCTCATCGCGGATACGAACCTGATCAAGATCCTCAACGCTGCGGGCCGGGCAAGCTCGTCAATGTCGTAGGCGATACGCCGCAGCACGGCCGCCACACGCGGACGACCGACCACCACCGGGTACCGGTCCGGGAAATCGGCCTCCGGCCGCAGATTCACCACCAGCGGGAAACTCTCCCGCTCCAGGTGGTCGATCCACTCCGCGCACCGGCGGATCCACCCAACCTCGGCTACCAGGCGCCCGGCCACATCCACGCGCCCCTCGTCTACCGGGCGCCCGGCCACATCCACGCGCCCCGACAGCTCCTCGTCCTCACTGCCCTCCGGGTCCTCCGGGGCCGGCCAGCCCGCCGCCCGCGGCTCACCCAGTACGGCCTCCATCACGTCCGCCGAGGTGTCCTTGGTGGGCCGGTGCACTCGCGTCGGCGACAGACCGGCCGCCTCAGCGGCCTTCCGTACCGACAGCCCCTCGGCCCGCGCCGAGGCCAGCGTCCAGTCCCGTTCCCGCTCGGCCTGCTCCAACCGCCACGCGGCCCGCCGCACACGCGCCAGCACCCGCCGCTCCCAACGAAACCGTCCCAGCCAGTGACTCCCCACCAGCCCAGCCTGCCAGCCCAGCCACGGCGGCACTGGTGGGTTCAGCAAACTGAACACCCAACCGCTACTCGTGGCGACGCTGTTCCCCGAGGGCCTGTTCGTACGGGACGCACGGCGGGCCTGGCCGGTCCCTACCCGTGCCCGGCAGCCTCCCGTCACTCTGGGCGCATCGCCAAGCGCTGGGCACGATGCCGGGCATCCGGTGGTCGACCTGGTGCTCGCCCTTGATGCAGCCCGCGAACGGGCCGTTCGACGGTCGCAGTTCCCGCAGGCAGGGGTCCAGGTGGTCGCGGTGCCACACGCTGAGCCCGGTCGGGTGACCGGGTCGGTGAGCTCCTGCCACGCCAGCCAGCATGCCTGGAGGCGTGCGATCGCTACAGGATGCTCGAACTAGTTGGGGCACCAGCGGGCGTCGGAGGACGGCTCCGCAAGGTAGCCGGGTACGAGGACCCCTTCCACCCACTCAATCAGGGCGTAGAACCGCCCCTGCGACGTATCGAAGGGTTTCCCCGGTAGGCGGCCTCAAGGGCGCCAGGCCTGTGGGCACCGCCACCTCGTCCGCAGCACCGAGGCGCCGCTGGCGGTGGAGATGCGCAGAAGCCATCAGTCATATCGCACGGTGCTGGGCCGGCGGATCCGAAGGATTGCTCCGCGCCGTCGCTACGGGCCGGTCAGGACAGCAGGCGGACGCGGGCCACTCAGTGGGCACCTATCAGGCCGACGCAAGCCACGACCAGGGCGACAGCCATCCAGGCCAGCGGTGGTGAAAGCGAAGGCGACGACCTGCGTGGCGGCGTTGGTGGCGTAGCCGTTGCCCCAGGTGTCCTCGCGCAGGATGTAGCTGATGGTTCCCATGACAGGCGAGCGTCGTCGCAGGGCGATGAGGCCGATCATCTCGTCGGCGGCGAGGATGCCCCAGCTCCACTGCGCCCTCGGCGTCTCGGCCGCCCGTGCAAGGGCGCTGCAGATCTTCTCCTGGGCCTGGTCGAGGGGCGGTGGCTTGCCGGTGGTGTACGGACCCGAGGCTCCGCTGTAGATGCGGGTGAGGGCGGGGGCGTTGCCGAGGGTCAGGGCGCGGAGATCGTCGCCCACCGCCGGGGTGCGGCAGCGGGGTGTCCCTGACGGGTGCGCACACCCCGATTCACTACGCCACGGCGACCCGGCAGGCGCGGCATATCGGCTCGGCCGCCTGAGAGTCGTCGTCGCTCAGGCCTTCCTGAGCAGCTGGGTCGCCGCGCGGCCGAACATGAGGCGGGCCGTCCGGTTCAGGACGCTGTCGAAGAGGCGGGGCAGGAAGCGGATGCGCAGTTCCTCCCGCCACACCACCCGGCTGTGGCCCCCCGGGCCTGGCCGGACCTCGATCTCCGCCCAGCCCAGGACGATCCGGCCGCGCTTTTCCAACCGGCACAGGCCAGGCTCGTCGCCCACCGGCGGCCGCCAGACCGTCACCTCCATGACGTCGTCGACGGTCACCGGTCCGACGCCCGACCGGGCCACGAAACGCGTTCCCTTGCGGGTCGGCGGCACGGTGAGGACCTCGATCCTGGTCAGCGGGACCACGTCGGCGTGGCGGGGCCATTCCGTCAGCCTGCGCCACGCCTCCGCGGGGGCGAGCGGGGGCGTGCGTTCGAGGAAAAAGGTGGGCACGGCACGAGCGTAGGGAATCGGCGCCGTCCACTGCGTAACGACGGGAAGCAAAGCGATCCCGGACAGTCCGGTCCCGTCATAGCTGCCCAGTACAAACCAAGCACCGCCTCATGAGGACAGCCTCTGCGGCCCATGGACCAAGCCCGGCGTAGCACGCAATTTCACTGACCAGCTGCATCAAGATCCGCGGCGCGCAGGGCATTGATGACGGCAGCGTACTTCGCTACGCCCTCCGGAGACTCATTCCCACGCGCGTATGCCCTACTCAGGGCCTCCGCCGTTGACGTCGCACCGCGGGCAAGCAGTTGGCGCACCATCTCCACCTGTCCGCCCGCGGCCGCCCACTCCAGAGGTGTCCAGCCCTTCATCAAACCGTTGACATCCGCCCCCCGGTCCAGAAGCAGGTCCACGATCTCCCGGCCCCGCTCCCCGTCCGGTACCACCACCAGCGGCAGCCAGCTCATCTTGCCCTGGGCACAGCTCGGGGCCCCAGCATCGAGCAGGGCACGCACCACCGAGGTGTGCCCCCAAGTCACCGCCTGGAGCAGCGGCGTCAACTCTTCGTACTCACCTGTCTGCTGGTGCGGATCGGCCCCTGCGGCAAGGAGGAGACGCACGATCTCAACATGCCCCGCCTTTACCGCAAGCTCCAGCGCGGTACGCCGAGCCATGTCCGGAGCGTCCACCTCGACACCCCCACCCAGCAGCCGTGCCACCGCAGCCGCATCGCCATCCTCCACAGCCCGCGTCAGCTTATTCACCATGTCGATACCCAGATCATGCCTGGCCGGCCAATCCACACTCACACGAACGACACCGAAACCGGCTCTGGCACTGATCTTGTGGTCTCGTGACGCAACGTCATCGGATTCCGTCATCCTGGGTGGCACGGACTCGGAGCTCCGCCATCCGGCGGGGCATATTCCGGCATTGCAGCGTCGTTCCCTTCTCGATACCGCTGCCGCCCTTCCCCATGCGGCCGGCTCTCCCGGCCTCGGAGTACTACGGCGGCTCCGCCCCGTCCCGGACCGATCAGCGGTCGATGCGCTCAGCCCCGGCAGCCTGCTGGAGACAGGCGGCAAGGCGAGGTGCGGGACGGTTCCCGTGTTCACTGTGGTTCGCTCGATGAAGGAGGAGCCCGACTGTGTCCCTGCGGCATCGCCACGAGTACGCCGCAGGCTTTCCTCGTGGCCTCCCGGCCAGCTTTCGTAGACCGGCCCAGGAGTTTTCAGACCACCCGAAAGGATGACCTACATACGCACCGCTACCGGCCCTGATCCGCCAGGTTCGAGCCGGAGGCACTTTAAGAGACGTAAAACGCCGGTTCCTCGCGTACTCCTCTCCATCACGCTCGCCGGGCCCGCCCCATCTGGCAGTACTGGTCACGACCCGGCTTTGTCAGGGCCGCTCTCACCCTCCCCGGCATCACCGGAACAGGCTGCCCTCAGCTTCAACCCGACTGCTGCGACAGCGGGTTGGTGCAGGTCTTCCACCTCCAGTCGAACCAACAGCGCCTCACGGCGCAAACAAGATCAGTGCCAGAGCCCCGAAACCTCAGCGGAAAACGACACCGACCTACACCAACAAAACGACACCCCCACTCAGCAACTGCGACCAGTGACGATCCCTCTCGCACCCAGTGCAGAACCCTGTCGCCAACCACTGCAGAACACGCGCCGCTCATCAAGCAAGCCAGGCAACGTGCTTTGTATCCAGCACAGATTCAGTGAAGCGGGCACAGCCGCGACTCGCTCAGCCGGTGCCGGTGGGGCCGGATCGCAGGCGAGGTGCGGGCGATCCACTGGAAACCGGCCGTATCCGCCAGGCGCGCCACCAGCGGGGAAGGGTAGAGGCCGACGACGCGGCCGTGGGCCTACCTACGGCAAAGCCCACGCCGCAGCCCTCCGCGGCGACCGGGCGCCCGCCCCCGACCTGGACGCCGAAGGCCGGCGGATCTTCGACGCGGCCGGATCGCATGAGCAGACCTCCGACTACGCCGTCCCTGGTGGCGCCTGAACGTCTTCCGCTCCCTGCTCCTGGCCCGCCTCGGCGTAGAACACGCCGCGACCGACGCCCAAGACCAGGCCCTCGCCGAACTCCCGCCAGCCTGCCTCGCTTCGCCACCCACGTGGAGCTGCACCGAGGGCTGATGCTCGCCCGCTCCGGCAACCGGGCAGGCGGCATCGCGCACGCCACCGCCGCCATGGACGACCTGCCACCGAGAAGCACAGCCTCACCCTGCGCATGCTCATGAACGAGATCCGAGCCTGACCCAGCCATGGCCGTGGGCCAGCCCTTTGCCTGGCACCATGCGGAGATGACCATCGCCATAGCCTTCTTCGTTGCACCGGACGATGCCACGGCCGCCGCAACGCGAAATCGCGGCCCCGGGCATACCATGCCATCCGTGGTCTGCAAGGACTTCTACCCAGACGACGCCGTCGTCGAATGGGAGATGTACCTGGAGGCTCCCTCTCCCGACCTCCCGCCCTGGGATGTACTCAACCAGCGGTCCTGGCCCCATTACGTCGCGCCTGTGGTCAACGACGGCTCCGGCGTCTTCGTCGTCTCCGCGCAACTGACCCATAACCTCGCCGAAGCGACACCCAGCCAGCTGTGCGGGCTCTCGGACCGCTGGACCGCGCGGCTTCGGGATGAAGACGGCGACGAGATGACCGACGACGACCCCCTGAGGGTCCTCACTGGCGTAGCGGGGCTGGCACAGCGGGCTGTTCGCAGCGCCGGCGACCTCAGGCTCTACTGCTGGCACTGCTGACGCGCAACCACACATCTCACTCTTTCCGGAAGATACCCCCTCCCGCGGCGGTGGTGCCCTCCACACCAGGACGGCCCGCACGGTCGCGGGCAGGACGCCGGCCCGAGTGATGGCGGTGATGGGGACCAGGTTCCGGGCGGTGGTGACGGTGCGGCCGGTGCCAACCTGCACGAACCCTGAGCCGGCCGTTGGGCTCGCCCTCGTCCAGCTCGGAGCGCGCCCAGGCCGGAGGCCGCAGCCCGACTCCCGGACCGCAGCGGATCGTCGCCATCGTCGTATCTTCCTCGCTCTCCTTCAACCGCTCCGACCCGGGTCCGTGCTGGAGAGCCTGCAGGGGTACCCCTTGGCCGCGGTCTAACGGTCGCCCCTCGCAAAGCAGGTCAAGGAGAAGTGCGGAGTGCGCGGCTGTGGGGTCGACCTGGTCAGGGAGGCAGCGGCCGGGGTTCGTCACCGTCGATCCAGCGGTAGACCGACCAGAGCAGGAGGAAGACGTCGGTGGGCGTCCCGGCGTGGACGGGCTCGGGGATGGGACACGAGAGGAGGGGCGCCAGGCGAGGAAGCCACTCCTGTTCCTTCCGCACGGACTGCCCATTGTCGGCGGTTCGTGGGAGTCGCACGAGCAGGTCATCGCCCAGCCGTTACATGATGTTGTCCGTGCCTGCGCCTGCCAGCGACAACGGGAGGGCGGCCCACTCGGGGCGCTGCGCCTTCAGCAGTGATCGGACCAGCGTCTCGTCGACCGGGATCTCATTCTCGTGAAGCGTTACGTGGGAAGTCTCATCGCGGATGGAACCGCGCGCCAGTGACTTCATCAACGTCGGAGCAGCCGACGTGAGATGGGGCTGAGCACACGACGACCGCGCCGTCACTCCATGCGGCCCCTGGCCGTGCGGAGCAGGTCGAGGGCGGAGGCGGCGGTGACCTCCGATCCGTCGATCCGGTTGCTGTAGCCCGCGATGCGCAGGCAGTGGCCGTGGTACGGACCCCCGATGACCACACGTCCGTTGTCGTCGATCTTGTACGCGTCGGCGTCGATCTCCGGCGCGGGCTGCGATTTCGGTTCGGTGCAGTACGTCCCGGCGGTGTCCGACCTGAAGGAGACCGTCCAAAAATCCTGGGGGGACTTCGGGGGCCGGTAGCGGCACTCGAACCCGTTCGGTCCTTCCGAGCCCGCCGCCACGAGCGGAACGCCGACCGACTTCTCCACCACGGCCTTGGGCAGCATGTCGCAGGGGCGTTTCCAGGAGACGGGCGCCTCGTCGCCGCCGCTGCCGCACCCGGTGAGCACGAGCAATGCGCCCATCGCCAAGGCACTCACCCGACGCCCGGTCAAAGCGCCTCGCGTATCGAACGGCCGTCCGGGCACAGGGTGTTCCGGAGGTTCGGAGCCATGGTCCCCCTGCTTCTGGTCCTGCTGCTCGCACTGATTCTCTTCGGCGCCGGTTTCGCGGTCAAGATCCTGTGGTGGGTCGCGATCGCCGTCCTGGCCATCTGACTGCTCGGCTTCGCGGCCCGTCCGAAGGGGAGCAGCGGCCGCTGGTACCGCTGGTAGTGCGTGGCCTGCACCCGGAGTTGAGGGCGGTCCGTTCTTCCCAAGCCGCCACCGGGCAGGGCACCGGAAGGGGTCCGGTATGGCCCCTTGTCCGCGCGGTTTGTGTGACGACGCAGCTCAGTTGGCGAATGGTGTCGGCGTACGCTTCAAAGTGCACCGGGCGGTACACGCGAACGTGCACCATGCGTCATGGCCGATCTTGCTGGACCGTCACGGAGTGGCATTGCTGCCTCGGTCGAGATCCTTGAGGAACTGTCGTTGGCCATCCAGGAATCCGTCCGCGAAGAGCGAGCGGGGCGAGAAGAGCGCAGTGAGCGTGATCTTGAGGTCCGACTGCTCGATGGACTGCTTGAGAAATGAATGGGTCGCGTCCGGATAGCGCTTGGCCGTCAATGCACCGCCTGCGTCCAGCACCTCGCGGTAGATGCGCTCCGTGTCGACGGTGTCTACGTTGATGTCATGACCCGCGAGGGCCAGCAGCACCGGTACGCCGCGCAGGGCGCGAAGGTCTTGCGTGGCGTCCGCGGTGTAGTTCTTGGAGACGAAGCCCCAGCGATCGGCGGTCATGCCGTCCGCGTCGCCGCCCATGGCCTTGACGTACTCCTCGAAGGTCGCGTGGCGTTCCAGCAGCCGTCGGGTGGTGTCGCTCTTGGCGATCGCCTCGTTGGTACGGCCTGCTGACGCGCCGTCGGCGCGCAGCTCGGCGAGGAGGTTGTAGCGGCCCTGCTGGAGCCAGTTGATCGCGGGCGAGACGGCGATGACGAAGCTCACGGGCGTCTTGGCGGCGACCTTCGGCAGGACCCAGCCCGCCTGGCTGGCGCCCCAGAGCCCGATCCGGTCGCCGTCGATGTCCGGACGGGCGCGCGCCCAGGCGATGGCGGCGGCCGCCTCGTCGGCCCGGTCGTCCATGGACTGGCCGAGCCAGTTCCCGGGCGCGCCCGCGACGCCGGGCTTGTCCCAGGACAGAGAGGCGTAGCCAGCCTTGGCGTTCGCTTCCCACAGGGGCTTGTACCCGTCGTCATGGGTGGCGTCGACGGGGCCGTCGCCGTGGACGTACACGACCAGGCCGTGGTGCTTGCGGCCGTCCTTGGGGGTGGCCAGTACTCCGTTGAGGGTGTGGCCGCCGTGGCGGATCGATACCCGCTGCTCGTCCATGGCGTAGGAGTGCTGCCACAGCACCACACCGACGAGACCGGCGGCCACGGCCAAGGCCGTGACGAGTGACCACACGGCTATGCGGAGCCCGCGCCTTCGGGGCTGGAGCTTTGGATACATGGGATCTGACCGCCTCTGTTCGGGTGAGCGAACCAGAAACTATCAGCACAAGCACGGTCGTTGTAAGAATGATAGTTTTGAGTTTCGGGTTGCAGCGAGAAAGGAGGGCACGGCATGGGACTGGACACGACGGACACCGGTACTGGGCCAGTGACGGTCCGGCGGGGCCTTCCGGCCGGCGCCGAGCGGCGGGCGGCCGAGATGTACTGGGACGCCTTCGGCCGTAAACTCGGCCCCGCCCTGAACCCGCCGGACAAGGCGGTGCCCTTCATCGCCGCCCACCTGAACGCTGATCGCGCGGTGTGCGCGCTCCTCGACGGGCGGCTCGTCGGCCTCGCCGGCTACCAGCTCGGCGGCCGTGCCCTCACCGGGGATCGGCCTCCGCCGTGCTGCGCGTGTACGGACACTTGCGGGGGCTGCCCAGACTCCTGCTCCTCGCCCTGTTCGAACGCCGCCCGGCCCCCGGACAGCTCGTCATGGACGGCATCGCCGTGGACCCGGGCGTACGCGGGCGTGGCGTCGGGAGCCTGCTCATCGAGGAAGTGGCCGCCGTCGCGGCGGAGCAGCACTGCCGGGAGATCAGACTGGATGTGATCGACACCAATCCGCGTGCCAGGGCCCTGTACGAGCGGCGCGGCTTCACGGCCGTGCGGACCGAGAACACGCCCTGCCTGCGCGGGCTGCTGGGATTCGGCGCGGTGACCACCATGCGTCGCGCCGTCGGAACGAGAGGGGCGAGAGAGCTGTGAGCGCCGAGGCGGACCACGTCGAGGTCCCCACCCGCATGCTCGTCCACGCGCTGATCCGCGAGGACGGCACCGTCGGCGCGGACGAGCTCTACACCGTCGCCAACACCCTGGGCATGAGCGACCAGCAGGTGCGGCTGTGCGTCAAACGCCTCGTGGCCGAGGGCCGGTTCACCCACGAGGGCCGTGGCCGCAAGGCGGAGCTGCACGCGACCGCGGACACCACGCGTGCCCTGGCTCCCAACGCGGACTTCCTCCGGCACGCGTTCCAGCAAGACGCCGGGCTCGCGCCCTGGGACGGTGTCTGGCACCTGGCCGCCTTCGCGGTGCCCGAATCGGCGCGCACGGCCCGGGACGCCCTGCGTGAGACGCTCGTCCACCTCGGCGGTGCCCCGCTCCAGGGCGGACTGTACGTATGCGCCAACGCCTGGGAACCATACGTCGAAGAAGCGGCCCACCGCCTCGGCGCCCATAGTGCGCTCACCCTTCTCACCACGACCGACCTGCGCAAGGGCGACACCCAAGAGCCTGTCGAACTCGCCCGCCGCCTGTGGTCCCTGCAGGAGATCGCCGACCGCTACCACCGCCTCAGCCGCCTCGCCCGGCCCCGCCTCGCCCGACTCACCGGCCCTGCCGGACTCTCCCCGTCCGCACTCCTCACCATCGCGGTCGAGCTTGCCGCCGAACTCACCCGCGCCATGGAGCCCGACCCGCTGTTGCCGCCTCAGCTCCTGCCCCAGCCCTGGCCCGGCACCCAGGCCCGGGAGCTCATCGCCCGGTGCTGGGCGGTCCTGCACGAACGAGAAGGCGGCGAAGCGCGCCCAGCCCTCTTCCGCCTCTACGCCGACATCACCCGAGAAGCTGCAGACCGGGCCGCGCGCTGAAGACGGGACAGAGGGCGTGCACTTTGATTCGTACCGACCGGTGCATGTTCGGGTGTACGCCGACAACACGGTGCCATTGCCGAGGCCATCACGGTCAACCACCTGGAAAGGGCGCGATGTTAGACACCGAAGGCGTGGGCGTCTTCCTCGGGATGGACGTCGGCAAGACCGCCCACCACGGTCACGGACTCACCCCGGCCGGGAAGAAGGTCTTCGACAAGCCGATGCCCAACAGCGAACCGAAGCTGCGGGCCGTCTTCGACAAACTCAAAGCCAAGTTCGGCACCGTCCGCAGCTGCCGGGCCGCGGCGGTGAGGTCAGGGAAACGGCCCTGGATCCTGGTCATCGTGGACCAGCCCGCATCCATAGGCGCCCTGCCTCTGACCGTCGCCCGCGACGCCGGCTGCCAGGTCGCCTACCTGCCCGGACTCGCGATGCGACGGATCGCCGACCTCTATCAAGGCGAGGCGAAGACCGATGCGAAGGACGCAGCGGTGATCGCGGACGCGGCCCGGACGATGCCTCACACTTTGCGTTCGCTGGAGCTGACCAACGAGATCACCGCCGAGCTCACGGTGCTGACCGGCTTCGACCAGGACCTCGCGGCCGAGGCCACCCGCGCGTCGATCCGGATACGCGGTCTGCTCACCCAGTTCCACCCCAGCCTCGAGCGGGTCCTGGGCCCGCGGCTGGACCACCCCGCCGTCACCTGGCTCCTCGAGCGATACGGGTCCCCGAACGCTCTGCGGAAAGCCGGCCGCCGCAGACTCGTCGAGGTAATCCGCCCGGAGGCCCCGCGGATGACAAAGAGGCTGATCGACGACGTCTTCGACGCCCTCGACGCACAGACCGTCGTGGTCCCGGGAACCGGCACCCTCGACGTGGTCATCCCGCCGAGCCCTGGAAGCCCAGATCAGCACCCTGCTGGAGGCCCACCCTAATGGGCAGCGAAGGGAGGCACCGCCAGGCCCACCCAGGCCCTTTGAGGCCCATGAAAGAGACCGCGGGCCTTGCTTCGCCTCGGGAGCGGGGGCGATAGCCCTGGTCCCACCCGGCGCCTTGAGCGCCAGCAATAGAGCGGGAGTCGGCCCCGCTCCCGAGGGTGGTTCCGATCAGGGGCCAAGGTCTATCCGCGACTGGGGTCTGCAGCGACGCCGAGCACGAAACCCTGGCCGCGCCGCGGCACGCCACCGCATTGGACAAGCCGGTCGAGCAGGGGCTGACCAAGTCCGCCGACCCGGCGGGCTGGGCAAGGACCCCTTACGCACCGAGCAACGGGCCGCCGCCCTCGCCTCGATTGATCCGGACTGGAACCCGGGCGCGCTCGGGTGGACGGTCGACTGGCAACGCCAGTACGCGGGCCTGAAAGCACGCCTAGCGGGCGGTGCGCGCCTCGCGAGCCTCGTGCCGGGGGCGACGTGGCGCGGCGAGGACATCGCCCGTTGGACGGCCGCGCAGCGCCGCGACTTCGGCCGGCTCAGCGCGGAGCAGCAACGCTGGCTTTGGTCATGAGAATGGGTTCTGGCTCAACTTCTGTGGTCTGTGACTGCGAGTGACCGGTTACGCAGCCAACCGACCGATCATGTGGCCGGTCGCGGTCTAGAAGTAGCCGGCGCGCATGTGCTAGGTGAGGTTCTCGAGGATCTCGCGCAGCCATGGGCTGCGGACGCTCGGCAGCCGGACCAGGGTGCGCCGGAACGTTCCCGAGTCTACGCGGAACGGGTGGCGGGGGCGTGTTGCGGGCGGATCGAAGTCGTCGCGGAGGACGCCGTCGGGGAGGACGCCCGACGTGGGGACGGGCAGGTCTGGCTCGGGGAAGGCCAGCCACCGCCAGACCCCGAACGGCAGGGGCACCGAGTACGCCGCCGGGGCGGGCGGGGTCCAGAGCTCTCCCGTCTGCGGATGCGTCGGCACGAGGAGGATGTCGGCGTCGCCGTCCGGAGCCGGTCGTCCGGGTCCGGCCAGGTCTGCGTACCGCGGCTGCGGACCGGCGGGCAGCATGTTGTCGAGCGTGCGTTGGAACACCTCACCGGCCAAGCCGTCCGGCACGATCACCGGGCGGCCCTTTGAGGCCACCAACAGGTGGGCGAGTGCACGGCCGGCGGCCGCCTCCCACTGCGGGCTCCAGGAACACCAGTAGTTCGACCAGTGGCCCGCCCCCATGCGCGACCCCCACCTGGCGATCGGCTCGAACGGGGGCGTGCCCTTTCCTTCCGTCATCAGCTCAGCCCAGGTGAGTGGTGCGGCGTCGACGCCGTCGGCGGGAACACGAAGCACGGCATTCGGGTCGAGCCACATCGCCTGCCAGAGCGAGCAGTCGTCGATCCGGCTCGCCACGGGCAGGGCACACTCCATGCAGGCCACGTTGGGGCCGGCGGCCCCGTCCAGGCCGCAGCAGTAGCCGCCTCCGCGGTTCTCCGGGATCAGCACGGTGCCGCGGGCATCGCCGGGCGCGATGACGATCGCGCCGGGCGCGCCGTCGGAGAGGGCATGGACCGGCGCGTAGATACCGCGGGCGGCCGTCTCATCCGGATGGATCTCCTCCCACTTCCGCCATGGTGGTCCCCAGGGCTCCGGCTCCACGGCGAACGTGCCCGACTCCATGAGGACCGGCAGCTGAGCCCCGTTCCCGTATACCTGATGGGCGTGGACCGGCAGGGCAACGTGGGACAGCGGATTGGTCAGTTCGGCGCCACACCCCGCACACACGAAAACGAACAAATGTCCTCCGCCTGGGCAACCGAGACATCGTCGCAGCTCGGCGGCAAGCAAGCCAACCAATTTCGGGCGGGCCGCAAGACAGCCATCTGTCACTCAGCGTGCGTGTCCACCGAAGTTGAGCCAGAACCCAATCTCGTGAATAAAGCCACCCGCCCGAGCGTGCTGGGCAAGCCCTTCACCCGCTGGTCCATCCGCAAGCTCGCCGATCACCTGCGCAGGAACATCGCCCGGCCCGTCCGGATCGGCCGGGAGGCGCTGAGGTGCTTACTGGCCCGCCGGGGGATCTCCTTCCTGATGGGACTCTCTGAAATTGGCCAGGGTCGCTCGTCGCCTCACTCGCTCCGCGCCTCAACTGGGTGCAGGGCTATTGCGAGCGCGAACGAGGTGGTGGAATCGGGCCGACTGCCCGTGAGGTGTGCGTTCCTCGCCGCGCGGTTGAAGACACCTGCGGCGGGCTTCGCGCTGAAGGCCCGCAGAGGCTGAAGGGCAACTGGAACGACGGCACGACTGCCGTGCGCCGGCGCGGAAAGGCCTGTACGTGCTGGACGCCCTCGTGTGGATCCGCATCGTCCGTCACGGCGGACCTCGCCGCCGTCCCCGCTCGACTACCACGGGTCCGAAACCAGGCCAACTCCGCGATCCCGTTCCTTCTTGCCTGCTCGCAGCGCTACCGCACCCTTCGCCAGGTCAGCCGCGCCGACGTCACCGAGTGGCTCGCCCAATGCGCGGCACCGCACACCGAAGCCGTCGCGCCGCGCGACATGTTCAAGGCCCTCAAGAGCGAACGGCTGTTCGCCAACCCCGCACGAGGCGTGAGCCTGGGATCCCGGCCCAGCTCGGTGCCCATGCCGCTGAGCCCCGAAACGATCCAGCGTCTGACCGCAGCCGCCGAGACCAACCCCGCCCTGAAGCTGCTGATCGCCCTCGTCGGCATCCATGCGCTCTACCCGCACCAGGCCCGAGCGCTGCCCCTGACTGCCCCATCGACTTCACCCGCGGCCGGCTCACGCTCGGCGACATCGATCAACCCTTCGACGCCTTCACCCAGCAGGCCGCCGTCGACTACATCCATCTCCGGCACCAGCGCTGGCCACATACCCGCAACCCTCACGTGTTCATCAGCTCGCAGACCGCGCACACCCGGGCCCCGGTCACAACCGGCTGGATGCAGCCTCTGCTGCGCGGCCTCCCGGTCACCGCCCAGCAACTTCGCGAGGACCGAATCCTCGCAGAGGCCGCCGTCACCGGCGGTGACCCGCAGCACCTATGCGCGGTGTTCAACATCACTCCGGAGACCGGACTCCGCTACACGCGCTTCTTCCACCCCGACCCCACGGACAGCCACGACGTATCCGGCTGCAACATGGAGACATCGTGACCGACCACCACGCTCACCGGCTCGCCGCCATCGTCGAGCTCGGCGGTGAGCTGGAGCTCCCAGCTACCCGTAACGGGCGCTTCAGGGGCGCGGTCATCCCAGAAAGCGGCGCGGTCAGCGCCGGCCGCCGCCGATGCGGCGGTCGTCGGCCAGTGCGGTCAGCGGGCCGAACTCGCGGGCAAGCTGGTTCCACGTCAGAACCTCGCCACAGCGGGCCGGGAACTCCTTCGCGTTGAACTCGGGCATGGTCCAGGTGCCAGTGCCCCGGTCCCGCAGCCACAGGTCCCCCTCACCGTCGACCACAGTCGGCGGGACCGGTACGGGCTCGGCCTGATCGGTGGGCTCCCAGGTGACCCGGCCCGGGTGGGAAACGCGGCGCAGCTCGGTGGTGGCCAGCCGCGCGGCCAAGTCACGGGTGGACTCTTCGGCGTCCTTGACCGACGCGAGTCGGAATGCGTCGTCAAGTACGGGCAGGGCTGGATTCTTGCTGCGCTTTGAACTCATACGCTGACTACCTTCGGTGGGGGGCGTCACATCCGTTATGGCACCCCGTAGAGGAACACCGTATCCGAGGCGGGAGCCGGGCCGGCTACGACCACTGTCCAGGTGGAGGCGCTGGCACACCGGGCGGTGGGGCTAGGTGGTGAGCTGGTCCTGGACGTGGCGCAACCCGTGGTGGTAGCGCTCAGATATGGCGGTCCGCGTCTGAGAAGGCGAGGCCGCCGGGGGCGAGCGGACGTCGGGCCGGGGCGGGTGCGGGCTCGGGCTCGGTCTCGCCGGGCGGCTGGCGGAAGTCGGCGCCCTGCTCGACCGGCATCAGCCGGCGCCCACCCGCCTGGGCGGGTACGGGAGCGTCGTAAGCGGGCTCGGAGAAGGCGGGCAGCGAGAGCGGTCGCCCTTCCCAGAGCCTCGGCTGGCCGGGGCCTGTCGGTTCCCCGTGCTTCCAGGGGTCGGGTTCTGGGTGCTGGATCACGAACTGGTCGGCAACGTCGTACGCCACCTCCACGAGCGCAATGCCGATGGCGCCTTCCGCGTGTATCAGGTGGTCCACCTGTTTGGGGCGGTCGTCCTCCGGAGTCGTGGGCCTGGGCAGAAACAGGAAGCGGTGCGGGTCGAGCGGCAGCATGATGTCGCTTACTGCGACGGCGCGTACCTGGTCGTCTTCGTCGGGGATCCCTGATGCTGCGGTTGTCGAACGGGTCGAACCAGGCCGCCTCCCGAAGGTCGCCCACACAGCGAACGGTCCCCCGTACGGGCGGCTCGACGGGCACCCGCCTCCGGACGGCCGGAGGATCAGTGCGGGGACACGCGACGGGAGCCGATCAAGGATGCCGAACACCGCCGGTCGCTCGAAGAGGGCGCGCATCGTCCTGTCAGGTGTGCTGCTCCTCGCCGGGGTCGTCTCGACTGGGTGCAGCGGCGAGGCCCGCGACGCCGGGCAGGGGCCTGGAGCAGGGCCCCGCCCCCAGGCGGCGCGCTCCGGCAGGGTCACCGTCGTCTACGAGGCCCAAACGGTCAAACCGGAGGACCGGGAGGCCGTGGCACTGATCCGGAACTCCCGCGTGCTGGAGCGTACGGCCGACTGGGTGAACAGATCACTCACCCTCCCGCACGACATGGTCGTAAAGGTCACCGCCGCCGTGCCGCCCGGCGTCACCGACGCCGTCACCCAGCCCGACGGCAGGACGATCTTCGTCCCGCCACCGTTCCTGACCGAGATCGAGAAGGCCCTCGCCGACGTCGTGAAGACCGTCGAACGGCCCGCCCCGTTCCCCGCGTCCGAGTACAACACCGACGACCTGACCGTGCTGTCGACCGAATTCATCTTCGGCCACGAGATGGGCCATGCCCTGCAGCGCCAGCTCCTCCTGGCCAACCTCGGTCTCGAAGAGGACGCGGCGGACGGCTTCGCGTCCTTCTATACCGTCAACGAGGTCGGGCCGGGCCCATCGCTGGCCGCCGCGATCCTCTTCGACGAGATCGCACGCAAGGAAGGCACCCCGACCCTGGAGGGAATGTCGAGCGACCACCCCATCACCCAGCAGCGGGCCTTCAACTTCCTGTGCTACCTGGAGGGCAGCGACCCAATGAAGTACCAGCAGTCCCTGGTCGACAGCGGCTATCTCCCGAAGACCCGCGCCCCCCTCTGCCCACAGGCGTGGGCGATGCTGGACTACGGCTGGTGGACCCAGCTCCAACCCCACTTCAGCACGGCGTTCAGGGCGAAGGGCGACGAGGAGCAGAAGAACGCGCACGAGCGGCTGATCGCGGAGACACAGGCTCTGGCGAAGCGCATCGACAAGATCCGCAGCGGTCAATGAGGTAAACGACGCTCACCCCGTCGATCTCATGCGCGTAGTCGCGCAGCAGGCTTCCGGGGACTATCGCGGGACCGTCCTGCCACAGCCCCCGCCCCTGGCTGGGCTAGACCGTCATGAGGCGGTAGGCGTGCTCCATCACATCGTCGGCGGTGCCTGTGATCACCCTCTCCGCGGGGGCGACGTGCGGGGTGAAGCGCTCGCGGACCCGGGGCAGGGAGAGGTCGTAGGAGATGGCCGAACCGGCGAACCACACCGGGCGAGAGCCGCCGTCCGCGCGGTCGCCGGGCAGCGCGACCGCGTACCCGACCAGGGCGCCGGCAGCAGACAGACGAAGCGATCCTGCTGTTCTCCCGGAACGCCCAGCGCCTGTACGGCGAGGGCCGCGAAGCCTACCTCGCCATCGAGGCCGGCCGGACCAGCCTCAGCATCACGCCCCGGATCGACGCCGACGACAGCCGCGGCATCAACAACGTGGTCATCTTCTGCTTCGACCTCACCCTGGCCGTCCTCGCACACCGCCACGAGCGCGGCCCTGACTTCCTCATTCACGACAGCCACCTCTACGACGGCGTCGACGAACGACAGGTCGCACGAGCCCTGGCGCTCGCAGCCGAAGTCACGGAGGAAGAGCACATGCAGTACAACGTCACCCTCAACACCGACACCCTCAGCACCGCTGCCCAGCGCGGATCCAACCCCGAACCCCACATCCGTAGGCCCCGCCTCACCGACGACGAAGAGGGCGGCCTCTTCGGCTTCCGCTTCAAAGCCGCAGGCAAGGCGTAGCGACTAGCCGATCGCACGACGCCCGTCCGGTCACGCGGCTCAACCGGCGACCATGGCCGGGCCCCCGCCGAACCAGGGCACGTCCTCCATGCTCGCGTCCAGGCGCAGACGCACGTACCGGATCGGATGCCGGTAGACGCCGCCGCGGTCGATAGAGGTGTCAGCGCTGACCTCCGCGCCGAGACCAAGTTGGACGAGGGTGGTGTCCAGGACATCGCGGATGCCCCATGCCGAGGAGAACTTCGCGCCGGTCCAGGGGTGGCCGGAGCCGGCAGGGGTCAGGTGCTCGGCGGCTGGCGGGCGGCATCGGGGCGCAGCGGGACCGTGCGGCCGATGGGGCGGAGGCGTCCGGTCGGGTCGTGGCAGCCGAGGATGAGGAGTTGGGGGCGGGTGAGGGTGCCGGTGATGGCGCCGATGATCGCTTCGGTGGTGGTTCGGCGTCTGATCTTGATCCAGGCGCGGTCGCGGGCTCCGGGCCGGTAGCGCTGGTTCATGGCTTTTACGACCAGACCTTCGACACCGGTGACGTCTGTCCGGTCCTCCAGCCACTCCCTGGCCTTGTCCGGGTCGGTGGTCATCGGGCACAGGGTCCACGGGGCGGTCAGTGCGCGGGCCGCGAAGAGGACCTCCAGGCGTCAGTCTGCTTGCTCCAGCTGTTCGCCTCCCGTCGACTTGATCGGATACCGCTATATGCGCTCGACCGTTCCTATGGTGTACGCCATTCCGTAGAGGCTACAAGAGCCTTCCTGCCCGATTTCGGGCAGGGAGTGGGAAGTTGACCACTCTCGCGTTACAGTCGCCACCCATGATCACTGCATCCGCTCTGGGGTCTTTCGCGCTGATCGTGGGGCTCCTCACCCTCACGCCCGGCCTAGACACAGCCCTCATCCTGCGCACCGCTGCACTGGGTCACCGCAGTTGCGCCTGGGGCGTCGTCCTCGGCATCCAGACGGGCACCCTCGCCTGGGGCGTGTTCAGCTCGCTCGGCATCACCGCCGTGCTGACCGCCTCCCACCTCGCCTACACGCTGCTCCGTTGGGCAGGGGCCGTATATCTGGTGTGGATGGGAAGCCGGATCCTGGCGTCGACCGTGCGCCGGCGGGCTCGGGCGGATCTCGCCCAAGACGACGCTGCGCACGAGCCGGCTGCCGACGGGAGCTTCGGGAGCGGCTGGCGCCGGGGCGCTCTGACGAACCTGCTCAACCCCAAGGTGGGCGCCTTCTACATGGCTGTCCTGCCGCAATTCATTCCGGCTGGCGCCCCGCACGTAACGACCGGCACCCTGCTGGCAGGCATGCACATCCTGCTGGGCCTGCTCTGGTCAGGCGTACTGATCGCATTCGCCCGGGTGCTCCGCGGCACCCTTCGGCGTCCCTCAGCACGCCGGACACTCGACCGCATCAGCGGCACGGTCATCGCCGGGTTCGGCGTCCACGTCGCCCTTGGCGACTGAACATGGTCGCCCCACGGCGAGTTCGGATTTTCGGCGGAGGCCCTGCATGCAGACCAAATCCCACCGAACGGGTTCGAGGTTGCATGGGAGGAGACGCCAGATGACAGGCGTGATCCAGTCCTGAGCATCGATGAAGCCATAATCACCACCAATGTCGGCTCCTCATCCTCCGCACGACATCACGCGAAGTGCAGAGAAGCCACGCTCCGACCTGCCGCTACGGGGTCGGGCGTCGCCCTTGTGCGCTGCATGCAAGGCCGCGCGGCAGGCGCAGTACGGGGGCTGAGCGTGTCCGTCCTGCCGCCCGACCTGCCTCGGCTGCGGACTCTGGCGCCTGAACGGCCCTGGTCCTGCGATCGCCTTTGGTCAACGCCGCCGATCGTTACGCTCGCGCTATGAGGCTCCACTTCACCACCGCCGTTCTCCCCGCCCCTAGCGACAGTGGTGTCATCCATGACACGGCGGCCCTGCTGATCGGCGCCGAAATGGCCGATGACATCGGCACGCTGCCCCTTCCGGGAACGGCGCACATCGTCGGTACTGACTTCGGCTTTTCAAGGTGAGGCTGGTGCGTCGAAGGTGAGGCCGGTGCCGGCTATGAAGCCGTCGAGTGTGTGGGGCCGGTATTGAAGGCGTTTGAGCCGGTTGCGGACGAGTGCTTCGAGGCGGCCGAGGGCCATAACGGCGAGGTTGGACAGGCTGCGTTTGACGTGCGCCCACACGCCTTCGACGGGGTCAGGTCCGGAGAGTAGGCGGGTAGCAGGAAGACCGTCAGCCACTCCCGCTCGGCGACAAGGTCACGCATCTTGCGGGAGACATGGGTGTTGAGCCGGTGCCAGACCAGCCCGATCGGCGCCCTGACCAGCTGATGGACACCGTCGAGCAGAGCGATGAAGTCCCGCTCGCCCATGCTGCGACGTGTTCCTTTGCCGGC
>NZ_JNZY01000058.1 GCF_000717655.1 Streptomyces katrae | reverse complement strand
GCCCCCGAACCCCCGCGCCCCACACCCCGGCAGGGCTGATCGGTGTCGGGTGACGCGGGCTTCGCCCGGATCCCGCGCCTATGGGCGAGCGGCGCGGACCCGTCCGGCGGGTGGATGCCGCAGCGGCATGTGCAGCCCGTCCGGCGTTTGAGGACCGGGTCCGGGCCGCGCCCGGTGAACGGGAGAAGGGCGTAGGGGGTGGCCCCGCGCAGCGGCAGCGGAGCCCGTGTCCGGCCCGTCGGCGATTGCGGCAGGCAGGCGGGTGGGCGCTGGGCCGGAGGGGTGAGAGTGGGGAACCGGCCGCCCCGGGTGGGGAATTTGTCATACCGGGCGTGGCAGCATCGGCCGCCTGGAGGTGATCACATGTCACGCCGCCTGCTCCGCGCCGCCTGCATCGCCGCCGTGGTCGTCACGGCCGGGCCGTTCCCCACCACCCACGCCGAGCCCGCCCCCGACATCCCGTCGGCCCCTGCCACCGCCCGCCGGTCCCCCGGTGCGGCGGACCGTGCGGCGAACGCCGGCCCCCGCCCGAGGCCGGGCCCCACCGGCGCCGGAAGCGCCTCCGGCCGGCAGGCTCCCGGCACCGCCGCCCGGCCGGGCGGCGGTTCGGCGGATTCCGCCCCCCGGCAGAATCCGGGCTTCAGAGGCCGCACCGCCTCGCAGGGGCTCGAGGCGGTGGACGCGGTCACCCCGCAGGCCGCCGGTACGGCTGACGCTGCCGCCCGCCAGGGTGCCGGCGGCGCCGCGAACGCCACCCCCCAGCAGTCCCCCGGCGCCGGAGGCGCCACTGCCCGGCGGACTGCCGGCGCCGGAGGCGCCACTGCCCGGCGGACTGCCGGCGCCGGAGGCGCCACTGCCCGGCGGACTGCCGGCGCCGGAGGCACCACCGGATCCCGGGCAACCGGCGCCGGAGGCGGCTCCGACAGCCAGGCTCCCGGCGCCGCCGCCCGGCGGGGCCTCGGTTCGGCGGACGGTTCCGCTCCGAAGGACGCCGGTGCGGCGAGCACCACCGCCCCGCAGACCACCGGCTCTGCGGATGCCGGCGACACGGCGAGCTCCGGCGCGGCCGGCACCACCGGCCCCCGGTCCCCCGCCGTCCAGGGCGCCGCAGGCGCCCCCGCGGCGCTCGGGGTCGGCGCGTTGCTGGCCGAGTTGCGGGGGCTTTATCGGCAGGCCGAAGAGGCCGCCGAGGCGTACAACGCCACCGAAGCAGCGCTCAAGGCCGGGCAGGACGAGGAGCGGCGGCTCAGTGCCGCGCTCGGGAAGGCCCGTACCGCCCTCGGGGCGGAGAAGGCCGCCGCCGGGCGGATGGCGCGGGCCCAGTACCAGGGGGCGCGCGGGTTCTCCCCGTACGCCCGGATGCTGCTCACCGGCGATCCTCAGGCCGCCCAGGACCAGCGCCGGCTCACCGCCCGCGAGGGCGCCCGCCGGGCGGGGGTGCTGGCCCGCCTCACCCGCGGCGAGCACCAGGCCGACCTCCTCGCCACCGCCGCCCGCAAATCCCTCGACGCCCGGCAGTCCCTGACCGAGCAGCGCAGGCAGCACAAGCAGCAGGTCGACCTCAAGCTCAAGCAGGTCGAGCGGATGCTCGCCTCGCTCAGCCCCGAGCAGCTCACCGAGCTCGGCACCCGCGAGGCCGCCGACACCGCCACCGCGCAGCGGAAGCTGCTCGACTCCGGCCGGCTCGCCACCACCCCCCGTACGCCCACGGCCGCCGGCGGCGCCGCCCTGACCTACGCCACCGAGCAGATCGGCAAACCCTACGTCTGGGGAGCCGAGGGGCCGGGATCCTTCGACTGCTCCGGGCTCACCTCACAGGCGTGGGCGCACGCCGGCCGGTCCATCCCCCGGACCAGCCAGGAGCAGTGGGCGCAGCTGCCCAAGGTGCCCCTGGACGAGCTGCGCCCCGGCGATCTCGTGGTCTACTTCCCCACCGCCACCCACGTGGCCCTGTACGTCGGCGACGGGAAGGTGATCCAGGCCCCGCGGCCCGGCGCGAAGGTCAAGGTCTCGCCCCTCGCGGCCAATCCGCTGCTCGGAGCCGTACGGCCCGATCCGGACGGGGCCCCGCTCGCCGCCTTCAGCCCGCCGCCGATCCCCGAGGCCGAAGGCGGCGACGACAGCGGCTACTCCGCCGACTCGGCGCCGGCCGAGGACGCCGACGACGCCGACGCCGACGCCGACGACGCGACCTCCGCCACGTAGTCCGCCGCGTCCTGCGGGTCGTAGAAGTACGCGTCGAAGTCGGCCGGGTTGTCGAAGCCGTTGGCGAAACGGTCCGCCACCGGCTGCAGCTGCCCGGCCGCGCCGATCAGGTTCAGTACGTGCTCCGGCGGGACGCCCAGCATCGCGTTCGTCCACTGGGTGACCGGCTTGCCCGTCGTGAACCAGAACTTGTCGAAGGTCGCCTTCATCCACGCCTCGTCGAACGGCTTGTCCCCGTGCATCAGGATCGACGACAGGTACGAGGCCGCGCACTTCGACGCCGAGTTCGAACCCTGGCCGGTGATCGGGTCGTTCGCGACGACCACGTCCGCGACGCCCAGCACCAGCCCGCCGCCCGGCAGCCGCCCGACCGGGTTGCGGACCACCGGCGCGTACCGGCCGGCCAGCGTGCCGCCCGCGTCCGTCAGCTCCGTCTTCCTCGCCCGCGCGTACTCCCAGGGCGTGAACTTCTCCATCAGCTCCAGCGTGAGCGCGAGGTGCTCCGCCGGGTCGTTCACCCCGCGGAACACGTCCAGCGGACCGCCCGGGAGCCCCTCCCAGAACAGGATGTCCGCCCGCCCCGACGTGGTCAGCGCGGGCATCACGAACAGCTCGCCCACCCCCGGGACCAGGTTGCAGCGCACCGCCTCCGTCTCCGGGTGCTCGGGCCGCGGCTCGAGCCCGTGCACGTACGAGACGGCCAGCGCGCGCTGCGGCGCGTCGTACGGGGAGCGCGCCGCGTCCCGACCGAACATCGACACCAGCTCGCCCTTGCCCGCGGCGACCAGCACCAGGTCGTACGTACGGGAGAAGTAGTCCAGGTCGGCGACGGACGCGCCGTGGATCACCAGCTGCCCGCCGCGCTGCACGAAGACGTCGAGCCAGCCGGCCATCTTCAGGCGCTGGTCCACGGACTGCGCGTACCCCTTGAGGCGGCCGAGCCAGTCGATGGGGCGGGTGCCGTCCGGGGCGGCCACCGAGACGCCGATGCCCTCGATCCGCGGGGCCTGCCGCTCCCAGAAGTTCAGCCCGAGGTCGCGCTCGTGCTGGAGCGCCGTGTCGAACATGACCTGCGTGGACATGATCCGCCCGGTGCGGATCTCCTCCGCCGTCCGGTTGGACATGAGGGTGATCTCGTACCCCTTGGCCTGGAGGCCGAGGGCGAGCTGGAGACCGGACTGGCCGGCCCCCACGACGAGTATCTTGCGCATCTCACGTTCTCGATTCGGGTGAGCGGTTCGGCAGGGCGACGGGGCTTCACGAGGGGCGGGGAGTTATTCGGGGGTCGCGTCCAGCGCGTGGCCCACCAGCGTCAGCAGGGAGGCGATGACCGTGTCCCGGCGCCGCGCATCCATGATCACCACCGGCACGTGCGGCGGGATGGTCAGCGCCTCGCGCACGTCTTCCGGCTCGTACGCCTGCGAGCCCTCGAAGTGGTTGACGGCGACGGCGTACGGCAGCCCGCAGCTCTCGAAGTAGTCGAGGGCCGGGAAGCAGTCGCGCAGCCGGCGCGTGTCGGCCAGCACGATCCCGCCGATGGCGCCGCGCACCAGGTCGTCCCACATGAACCAGAAGCGCTCCTGGCCGGGGGTCCCGTACACGTACAGCACGAGGTCGTCGGCGAGGGTGATGCGGCCGAAGTCCATCGCGACGGTGGTGGTGCTCTTGTCCGGCGTGGCCGACAGGTCGTCCGTCGGGAGGCTGGCCTGGGTCATCACCGCCTCGGTGCGCAGCGGGGTGATCTCGGAGACGGACGACACGAAGGTGGTCTTGCCGACGCCGAAGCCGCCCGCGACCAGCACCTTGACGGCGACGGGGGCGCGGGAGCGGTCGTACTGCCAGGGCTGGACGGGATCGTCGTCCACCGAGGTGACCGGGTCAGAGACTGCGAAGACCACTGAGCACCCTTTCCAGCAGCGCGCGTTCGGGGCGCCCGGGGCCGTGCCCCGTCCCGTAGACGCGTATCCGTCCTTGGTCGGCGAGGTCGCTGACCAGGACGCGGACCACCCCGAGCGGCAGCTTCAGCAGCGCCGATATCTCGGCGATGGTCCGCATGCGGCGGCAGACCTCGACGATGGCCGGCATCTCGGGCATGCGGTCGTCGGCCACGCCGTCGCCGGGTATGCGGCCGTCGGGTATGCGTCCGTCGGCCGTGCGGCCGCCCTGCCCGCCGTCGGCGGGTATCTGCGGCTGCGACGCCCTGGTGTCGAGGGCCGCGACGAACGTCTCCACGTGCAGGACCTGCGTGAAGCGGGTGCGGCCGCCCGTGAGGGAGTACGGGCGGACGCGGGCGGGCCGGCGGTCGGCTCCGCGTATCGGCAGCCGGTCGGACGCGGACGCCGACGCGGGCTCCGAGGCCGTACCTCTCACGGGGTCTTCTCCATCGACTGGCGCAGCTCGCTGCGGACTTCGGGGGTCAGGACGTGGCCGGCGCGGCCGACGAACAGGGCCATGTGGTACGCCACCACGCTCATGTCGCAGTCGGGGGTGGCGTGCACGCCGAGGAGCGAGCCGTCGCTGATGGCCATGACGAAGACGGAGCCGTGCTCCATCGCCACCATCGTCTGCTTGACCGCGCCGCCGTCCATGAGCTCGGCGGCGCCGGTGGTGAGGCTCCCGAGGCCGGAGACGATGGTGGCCAGGTCGGCGGAGGCGCCGCGCGGGCCCTTGGTGCGCGCGGGGCTCTCGCCGGCGGCTCCTCCGGGGTCGGAGGACAGCAGCAGGAGCCCGTCCGAGGACACGACGGCGACGGAGTTGACGCCGGGCACCTCCTCGACCAGGTCGGTCAGCAGCCACTGCAGGTTGCGGGCCTGGGTGCTCAGTCCGTACGTACTGGGCGCGGTCATGTGCGTGCCTCCTGTGCGGTGTCCCCCTGGTCGGTGTCCTGTGCGAGCTCGGCGGCCACGACGCGCCGTCCGTCCCGCGTCCCCTGGTAGAAGCCGCCGAGCCGGCGGCGCAGCTCCTCCGCGTCGACACGGCGCGCCGGCTCGGGCGGCCGTGCGGCCTCGGGGCGACGTGCGGCCACCGTGCGCGGGGTCCGCTTGGGCAGCCCCTTGTCGGTGACGGCCTCGGGTCCCTCGTCGGGGTGGCTCCCCTGGCGGGGGACCCAGTCGGCCTCGTCGGGTGCGTGCCGGTGGGGCTCCGCCGGGCCGTCGGGGGCGACGGCGGTGGCGGTCCGCCCGGGGTGCGGCAGTCCTTGTTCCGGTACGTCGGCCCGCGGGCCGGCATCGGGCAGCCGGTCGGCGGGCGCCGGGTCGGGGTCGGACCCCGCGAAGGTCTCGGGTCCCGCGTCGGGGACGACCCGCGCGAGGAGCTCGTCGCCGGGATCCCGCTCGACCGGGACCTCTGCAGCCGGGCCGGCCACGGTGAGCCCCTGCCCGGCGCCGGGCAGCTCGGGCTCGGGCTCCGCCGGCACCATGCGCGCCGGCAGCTCATCGGCAGATCCGCTCGCCGCGGTGAAGACCTGGCCGGCCGGAGGCAGTACGCCCTCCTGGCCGCCGAAGGCGTGGCCGCCCGAGGCGGGCTCCGTCTCCGGCGCCTCGGCCTGGACCGTGAACACCTGCTCGGCGGGGGGCGGCCCGCCGTCCACGGCCGGGCCGTGCACCTCCGCGTCGGGCTCGAGCCCCCCGGCCAGGTCCGGCCCGTAGTCCGGAGCCAGGTCCGCACCCGACACCTCGGCGGCGGCCGCGGCCTCGCCGAGCAGCGCCTCCGCATGCGCCTCCGCGTCCGGCTCCAGCCCGCCGGCCGGGTCCGGCCCGGAGTCCGGGCCCAGGGGCTCGTCCGGGGCGGTCGGCTCGGTGGTGTCCCATTCCATGCTGCGCAGGAGTTCCGCGTCCGCCTCGGGGCCCGGGTCCCGGAAGGGCTCGGGGGTGGGGGCGGCCCCGGCCCGGGGCTCCGCGTCCCGTTCCGCCGCCGGAGGCATCCGGCGGGGCGGGATGGTGTTCTCGTTCGCCTCGGCGATCACGCCCGGCAGCCGGAGCTCCGGTACGCCCGGCGTGGCGAAGGTGTGCACCGGCGAGCTCGGCGGGGTGGCCGGGAGCAGTGACGCCGGGACGACCACCAGGGCCTCCGTGCCGCCGTGCCGCCCCACGCGCAGCTCCGCGGTGACCCCGTGCCGGGCCGCGAGGCGCCCCGCCACGTACAGGCCGAGGCCCAGGCCGTGTTCCGCTTCCGGCTCCTCGTCGTACGCCTCGGGCGTGGCCAGCCGGGCGTTCAGCGCCTCCAGCCGGTCGCCGGTGACGCCGATGCCCGCGTCCACGACGGACAGCACCACGTCGCCCGAGTCGAGCAGCCACCCGGAGACCCTCACCTTGGCCTCGGGCGGCGAGAACGTCGTCGCGTTCTCCAGCAGCTCGGCGAGCACGTGCGAGATGTCGTCGGCCGCGTGCCCCGCGACCTGGGTGAACGGGGGCAGCGCCGCCAGCTCGACGCGCTCGTAGCGCTCGATCTCGCTGACCGCGGCCCGCATGACGTCCACCAGCGGGACCGGGGACCCGGCGCCGTGGCCGTGCTCCTGTCCGGCCAGGACCAGCAGGTTCTCGTTGTGGCGGCGCATGACCGTCGCCAGGTGGTCCATCTTGAACAGGGTCGCCAGCCGGTCCGGGTCCTGCTCCTTGGACTCCAGCTCCTCGATGACGGCGAGCTGGCGCTCGACCAGCCCCAGCGTGCGCAGCGACAGCGAGACCGAGGTCGTCGACATGATGCGGCGGTGCTCTTCGAGGCCGGCCCGCAGCTCCGTCAGCTCCGCCTCCAGCGCCTCCCGGCCCGAGCCGAGCGCCTCGTTGCGGCCGATGAGCCGGCGCGCGTCGGCGTCGAGGCCGGCGATCCGGGTATGCAGGGAGACCGTCTGGTCGCGGACCGCGTTGAGGTGGCGTACGACCTCGGCGAACTCGTCGTTGCGGCCCGTGAAGCGGACCGGCTCCACCGAGCCCTCCGGGGTCGCCAGCCGGGCCGCGCCGCGGCGCAGGACGGACAGCGGCCGGGTCAGCGAGCGCGCGATGGCCGTCGAGAAGCCGACGGCGACCAGGAACAGCAGGCCGAGGACGGCGACCAGCATCTCCAGCCGGGTCACGTCGTCGTCCCGCAGGGTGGCGAGCGCAGTGGCCCGCTGCCCCGCGAGGGTGGACTCCACGGACCGCATGCGGTCGATCCGGGCGGTGAGCGCGGGCGCGACGGTGGCGCCGTCGAGCTTGCGGTCGGCGGAGGACAGCGTGGGGCGCTCGGTGAGCCGCTTGAGGTAGTCGTCGGCCGTCTTGACCTCGGGGCCGGTGACGGTGGCGGCGAGGGTCTGGCGTACGTCGGGCCGCGCGACCCGGGTGAAGTCGTCGAGGGCGGCCTGCTCCCGTACGCGGGCCCGCTGGGCGGCGGTGGTCAGTTCGTCCACGACCGCGGAGTTGGGGAGCTGCTCACCGCGGGGGACGGCCAGCGCGGCGAGCAGCAGTCCACGGGTGGCCGAGGCCTGTTCCACGGCCTGGCCGAGGGGGGCCAGCGGGCGGTTGGTGGCGAGGGCGGCGCCGGCCCGCGGCGGGGTCAGCTCGGCGAGCCGGTCGCCCGGGGCGAGCAGTTCCGCGATGACGCCCGCGTACGCCTGGTGGGCGGCGAGGGCGCTGCCCTTGCCGTCGACGGCCTCGGTGCGGACGGCCTGCACGCGGCCGAGGGCGAGGGCGAGCGGCTCGTCGGCCTCGCTGCGGACCTCGGCGAGCTGGCGGTCGGTGAGCGCGGTGCGCTCCTGGACGGGGCCCTTCGCCTGGGCGCCGGGGCGGCCCTTGGCCACGTACTCGACGACGGCGTCGCGCTCGTCACCGAGGAGGTGCGCGAGGGTGAGGGTGTGCTGCGTCTGCTCGGCGAGCGTGACCAGCTGCTGGGAGTCGTTCAGCTCCCGTGTCGCGGAGACCACGGCTGGTGTGCCGGCCGCGAGGACGGTGAGGCCGGCGACGGCGACGCCGATGACGAGCCTGCTGCGCACGCGGACGCGACGTCCTGCGGGGGCGGGTCCGTCGGTGGCGGTGCCGTTCTTCCGAGACCGCTTCTTCTGCACCGGTGCTCGCAATCCTGTACGTGTGCTCGTGCTCGTCTACTCGTGTGGCCGAGGTAACGGCCGGTCAACAAGTAAACGCCCCCTGCCCCCTCGTACCGCCTCAGACCTTTGCAGCGTGTTGGGGAGAGAGCCTGACATCGCCCACCCGGCCACTCGAACGAGTGAACATCACGGATGAGTTGGCAACCAACTCGGCAGGGCGTCGTCAGAGGGTCGTCATGGGCGGGTGGTTGAAAGATCGATGGGGGCTTTGGCAATATGCCCGCCCACATCCCGCCGGGAGGCCGTGGAACGCCTCGGAGGGCGGCCGGGCGGCGGCGGTCCGGCCGACTCCGCATTGGTACGGACTTTTCGGCGCATCGCGGCCGGCCGCCACATCCCGGGCGGGCAGAATGTCCGCATGCGCATCGACCTCGCCTCGGCCCCCGGCAACCCGGAACGCCCCAACGAGGACTGGCTATCGGCGGCGATGCCCGCTGCGGGCGGCGGAGTCCTGGTGGCCCTGGACGGGGTCACCCCGCCGAGCGGCGAGGTGGGGTGTACGCACGGCGTGCCCTGGTTCGCGGCCCGGCTCGGGGGCCGATTGACCGAACTGTCCGGATCGCGACGGGACATGCCGCTGGACCGGATCCTGGCCGAGGCGATCCGCGACACCGCCGACGCACACCGCGACACCTGTGACCTTTCTCACGTGCGGACTCCGCAGGCGACGGTGGTGATGGTGCGCTGGGACGAGGCGTCCGTGGAGCACCTCGTGCTCTCGGATTCCGTACTGCTCCTCGAGGCGCCGGGGGGCGAGGTGACGCCGGTGCTCGACGACCGGCTGGACCGGATCCCGCGCGAGCTGCTGCGCACGCAGACCTCGGCGGACGCGCTGCGCAATGCGGAGGGCGGCTTCTTCACGGCGGCCGCGGACCCGGCGGTGGCCGCCCGCGCGGTGACGGGCCGGACCCCGCGCGGGCGGGTGCGGGCGCTGGCGGCGCTCACGGACGGGGCGAGCCGCTGGACGGACACGTTCCGGGAGGGCGACTGGGCGCAGTGCCTGGCGGTGCTCCGGAAGGAGGGCGCGCAGGGCCTGATCGGCCGGGTCCGCACCCTGGAATCCGATCCGGCCCGCCCCGTCACCCGCGGCAAACGCCACGACGACGCCTCGGCGGCGTACGCGGAGCTGTGACGATCCGGCCCGGCGGGGCTACTCCTCGCCCTGGTTCAACTGGTTGAGCAGCCGCGCCAGTTCGGCGACCTCTCCCCGGTCCCAGTCGGCAAGCTTCCGCATGTACTGCTCGCGCCGAGCCCCGCGCACCCGCAGGAACCGCTCCCGGCCCTCGTCCGTCAGCCCGACCAGGAACGCCCGGCCGTCCGCCGGGTCCGGTTCGCGGGCCACCAGGCCCAGCACCTCAAGGGCCCGCAGCTGCCGGCTCATGGTGGCCTTGCCGACCCCGAAGTACGCGGCGAGCTCGGTGGCCCGCTGGCGGCCCGCGGCCTCCAGGCGGACGAGCAGCCCGTACGCGGCGGGCTCCAGCTCGGGGTGCAGGGCACGGGCCATCTCCCCGGAGGAGGCCCTGGCACGCCGGAGGAAGACGGACAGCTCCCGCTCCAGGGCAAGGAACTCCTGGTCTTCACTACCCTGCACGTCCGCTCCCATCGGTGGTGTCGTGAGGCACCAGTATTTCGCAGCGGGGTACGGCGACGGCCCGGGGCCCCGCCGGTAGGGGGACCCGGGCCGTACACGCGTGCGCGGGGCGGGGATCAGGCGGCCGCGGTGACCACGGCCTCCGCCTGGCTGAGCGCCAGTTCCAGGACCTGGCGCACGTCCGTCACCGGGTGCACCTCCAGCCCCTCCAGTACCTCGGACGGCACGTCGTCCAGGTCGGCCTCGTTGCGCTTCGGGATGATCACGGTGGTCAGCCCGGCCCGGTGTGCGGCGAGCAGCTTCTGCTTGACCCCGCCGATGGGCAGGACGCGCCCGGTCAGCGAGACCTCGCCGGTCATGGCCACGTCGGTCCGGACCTGCCGGCCCGACAGCAGCGAGGCCAGCGCCGTCGTCATGGTGATGCCCGCGCTCGGCCCGTCCTTCGGGACCGCGCCGGCCGGGAAGTGGATGTGCACGCCCCGGTCCTTCAGATCGGCGACCGGGAGCTCGAGCTCCGCGCCGTGCGAGCGCAGGAAGCTGAGCGCGATCTGCGCGGACTCCTTCATCACGTCTCCGAGCTGCCCGGTCAGGGTGAGACCGGCCGCCCCCGTCTCGGGATCGGCCAGCGAGGCCTCGACGAAGAGGACGTCGCCGCCCGCGCCGGTCACCGCCAGCCCGGTGGCCACGCCGGGGACGGCGGTGCGCCGCTCGGCGGGGTCCTGTGCCGACTCCGGGACGTGGTGCGGGCGCCCGATGAGCCCCCGCAGGTCGTCGGCGCCGACGCTCAGCGGCAACTCCCGATCCCCCAGCTCGTGCTGGGAGGCAACCTTGCGCAGCAGCCGCGCGAGGGACCGCTCCAGGGTGCGGACGCCGGCCTCTCGGGTGTACTCGCCGGCCAGCTTGCGCAGCGCGTCCTCCTCCAGGACGACTTCCTCGGCGCCGAGGCCGGCCCGCTCCAGCTGCCGGGGCAGCAGGTGGTCCCGGGCGATGACGACCTTCTCGTCCTCGGTGTAGCCGTCGAGACGGACGAGCTCCATGCGGTCGGCGAGCGCCTCCGGGATGGCTTCCAGGACGTTGGCGGTGGCCAGGAAGACGACGTCGCTCAGGTCCAGCTCGACCTCCAGGTAGTGGTCCCGGAAGGTGTGGTTCTGCGCGGGGTCGAGGACCTCCAGCAGGGCGGCCGCCGGGTCGCCCCGGAAGTCCGAACCGACCTTGTCGATCTCGTCGAGCAGGACGACGGGGTTCATGGACCCGGCTTCCTTGATGGCCCGCACGATCCGGCCGGGCAGCGCGCCGACGTACGTACGGCGGTGGCCGCGGATCTCGGCCTCGTCGCGGACGCCGCCGAGGGCGACGCGTACGAACTTGCGCCCCATGGCGTGTGCGACGGACTCCCCGAGGGAGGTCTTTCCGACGCCGGGCGGCCCGACGAGCGCCAGCACGGCTCCGCCGCGGCGGCCGCCGATGACGCCCATGCCGCGCTCGGAACGCCGCTTGCGCACGGCGAGGTACTCGGTGATGCGGTCCTTCACGTCGCTCAGCCCGGCGTGCTCGGCGTCGAGGACGGCGCGGGCCCCGCGGATGTCGTACTCGTCCTCGGTGCGCTCGTTCCAGGGCAGTTCCAGCACGGTGTCCAGCCAGGTGCGGATCCAGGAGCCCTCCGGGGACTGGTCGCTGGACCGCTCCAGCTTGTCGACCTCCTTGAGCGCGGCCTCCCGCACCTTCTCGGGGAGGTCGGCGCCCTCGACGCGCGCCCGGTAGTCGTCGGACTCCTCGCCGTCCTTCTCACCGTTGAGCTCGCGCAGTTCCTTGCGTACGGCTTCCAGCTGGCGGCGCAGCAGGAACTCGCGCTGCTGCTTCTCGACGCCGTCCTGGACGTCCTTGGCGATGGACTCGGCGACGTCCTGCTCGGCGAGGTGGTCGCGGAGCCAGGAGACGGCCAGCTTGAGGCGTGCCACGGGGTCGGCGGTCTCGAGCAGTTCGACCTTCTGAGCCACGGTCAGGAAGGGGGAGTACCCGGAGTTGTCCGCAAGCGCGGACACCCCCTCGATCTGCTGGACCCGGTCGACGACCTGCCAGGCCCCGCGCTTCTTGAGCCAGCTGGTGGCGAGCGCCTTGTACTCCTTGACGAGCTCGGTGACGGACCCGGGCAGCGGATCGGCCAGCCTTTCGTCGACGCTCTCGCCCTCGACCCAGAGCGCCGCCCCGGGCCCGGTGGTCCCGGCCCCGATCTTGACGCGGCCGACCCCGCGGATGAGCGCCCCGGGGTCCCCGTCGGAGAGCCGCCCCACCTGCTCGACGGTCCCGAGCACACCGGTGCCGGTGTACTTCCCGTCGACCCGCGGCACGAGCAGCACCCGGGGCTTCCCGCTCCGGACCGCCGCCTGGGCGGCCTCGACGGCCCCCCGTACCTCGGCGTCGGACAGGTCCAGCGGAACGACCATCCCAGGCAGCACGACCTCGTCGTCGAGCGGCAGTACGGGCAGGGTGAGCGTTACGGACGTCGAAGCCATGATCTTCCCTCCGGCAGTGAAGTTGAGCTATGCCGACTCAATGCATGTGCGCCCCCTGATGTTCCCCAACCCCCGTTCGCCTCCGGCGAACACGGATTCCGACGGCGGACGTGCCCGGAAGTCCCGTAGATCCGCGGTCAGCTCGCCGGGGTGATGCGGATGTCGCCCGAGGTGGTGTGGATCGAGAGGCGGGAGGGGGCGTTCGAGGTGGTGGGGAGGGTGTCCTGGTGGCCTGACGTGGTGACGGTCCTGATCTCGTACGGGGCCTGCGGGACGGTCAGCATGACGTCGCCCGAGCTGGTTTTCGCCGTCACCGACGCCGGGGGCTTCGCGAAGGCCACGCGGGCGTCGCCGGACGACGTGTGGAGCTCCGCGGTCGGACCGGTCAGGGCGGTGGCGGTGATCGAGCCCGACGACGTGCGGACCTTCAGGGGGCCGGTGATGCCGTCCGCCGTGACCTCGCCGGAGGAGGACGAGAGGTCCGCCGCGGACACCCCGGTCACCGCGATGCGGCCGCTGCTGCTCTCCAGCCTGACCGTCGCCGAGGCCGGGACCTCGAGGCGGTAGTCGACGAAGCAGCTGTCCGGGCAGTCGTCCGTGAGGGTGAGGGAGCCCGCCGAGAGGTGGTGCGCCGGCTTCGGTGCCTCGTCGCCGCGGTAGTGGACCGTCCGGCGGATGGTGACCCCCGGGCCGGTGCCGGGGGTCACCTCGACGGAGCCGCGCCGGGCGTCCTTCACCTCGACCGCCGTGACGGCCTCGGCGACCGTGGCGTCGGCGGTCGCCGTCCTCTGCTCGGTGTCCTCGAAGGAGCAGCCGTAGAGCAGCAGTCCGGCGGCGAGGGCGGCAACCACCGTCCGGCTGAAGCGGAATGACGTGATGTGGGAAGGCATGCGAACCACTCTGGTGCGCCGCCGGGGCGCTGCCGATGGGGGCAGTACCCGGCCTCGGGGTGGGGCTGACCCCCCGTCGGCCGGACTCAGATGCCGATCGCTCCGTCGATCCGCTCGCGCAGCAGGTCCGCGTGGCCGTTGTGGCGGGCGTACTCCTCGATCATGTGGATCAGCACCCAGCGCAGCGACACCTTTCCGCGCCACCCGTCCTCGGCCTCCACGTCCAGGTCGGGCGCGGCGGCCGTGAACGACTCCGCGAACGCCACCTCCTCCCGCCAGGCCTCCCACGCCGCAGCGACGGCCCCCGGTCCGGACGCCGCACCGTCGAAGTCGCCGTCCGGGTCCGCTTCCGAGGAGAACAGGGCCGGCGCCTCCTGCCCCGCCAGGACCAGGCGGAACCAGCGGCGCTCCATGTCCGCGAGGTGCCGGACCAAGCCGAGCAGCGAGAGCGTGGACGGCTCCACGGAACGGCGGGCCAGGGGCTCCGCCTCCAGACCGGCGCACTTCAGCTCCAGCGTCGCGCGCTGCGCCGCCAGGACGTCCGTGAGCAGGAACCGCTCGTCGCCCGTCGCGGGTCCTGTGAAGCGGTCCTCCGAGGCTGCGAAGAACTCCCCCCGCCGGCCCGTCACCGCAGGCCGCTCCGGGCGCATCGCCCAGTCCGTCCAGGAGCCGTCGTACACCGCCAGGCAGGAGTAGCCGGCCAGCGTGGCGCCCAGGGCGAGGACGCACGCCGTCACTCCCGAGCCGCAGCTGAAGTACAGCCGTTCCCGGTCACCGGTCAACGCGGCGAAGGCCTCGCGGAGTTCCCCGGCGGGCCGCATCAGGCCGCCGCGCTGGAGGTCCCCGAACGGCAGGTTGACCGCGCCCGGCATGTGGCCCCCGCGCAGCCCCGCCCGCGGTTCCGGGGCGGTGCCGGTGAAGCGTTCGCGCGTACGGGCGTCCAGTACGACCGCGGCCGGATCGGCGAGGGCCGCCCCGACCGCATCGGCGTCCACCAGCAGCCCCGTCCGCGGCCGGGCCGTGAACGAGCCGCGCGGGCCCTCGTACGCCGGACCGCACGCTTCCACGGGCAGGCCGGCGGCGGTCCAGGCAGGCAGCCCGCCGTCCAGGACGGCGGCCCGGTCGAAGCCCATGGCCCGCAGCATCCACCAGGCCCGCGCACTGGAGTAGATGCCGGCGCCGTCGTAGACGACGACGGCGTCGGTGTCGTCGACGCCGAGCGCGCGTATCGCCTCCTCGAACGCGGCGGCGGACGGCATGGTGTGCGGGGCGGGGGCGTCGTGGTCGGACAGGGCGCCGTCGAGGTCGAAGGGCCGCGCACCCGGGATGCGCCGGTCCGCGCCGCGGTGGGCGCCGACGGAGGCGTCGAACACGACGAGGCCCGGGTCGCCCAGCCGGGCGGCCAGCCAGTCGGCTCCGACCAGCGGTCCGGGCAGGGCGGTGGCAGAGCGGGACAAGGTCATGCGGCACCTCCGGAGGAGTCGGCCGTCCCCCCGACGGAGCGGCCGTCGCCCATCCTCCTACGAGGCCCGAGCATTCGTGCAAAGTGCCTTGGCGGGAGGGGAGTTCGCGAGGATCCTGCGCCTTGCCGGCTGCCCAGGCCGTCACCGGGAACCGCCTTCGGCCGCGCTGTGGGGCAGCCGGAGCAGTCCGCCGGGGTCACCGCGCAGCGCCCGGCCGATGCCGCGCGCCCGGGGCGACCACACCCACGCCCCCGGGCCTCTACCGCTCACCGGGCTTCACCGAGTACGGCCGCCTGCGCGACTTCGTCGCCGTCGGGGACCGCCGCTGCGACAAGGGGTTCTCCGGGCAGGATTTGCGCGGCCGGCGTGCGGCCCAGGCCGTGAAATCCGCCCAGGCGGTGGGGCCACGGCCAGGGAGGGGACGGCGAGGTACCCCGGTTCGGCGCATACGGAAAAGCTGCCTTACGGGCAACGCCCCGGCTGCGCGTAGACCGCGATGCGGGCGCCCCGGACCTCGTCCACCGAGCAGAGGTCGAAGTGCGAGGCCAGCGTCTGGCGTTTGACCGCTTCGCGGGGGTACGGGTCCAGCGGCTGGCCCGCGGGATCGAGCAGGGCCACCACCCGGGGCGCGTCCACCAGGCGGGTCCAGATCTCCTCGGTCGGGAGCTCCGTGCCCTGGAGGCTGTGCGAAGCCGCCGGGGTGCGCGCCAGGGCCAGGTCGCGCAGGGTCCCGTACAGCTCCGGCGAGGACAGCAGCCACTCGCGCCGCCGCGACGGCATGAACAGCACGGCGTCCCCCGGCCGGGCCCGTTCCCGGACCGCGGCGGCCACCGCGAGCACGTCGTCCTTGCGGCTCTCCGGGGTCCGCAGCCACACCGACCACCACCCGAACGGCACCAGCAGGGCCGCCACCAGCAGCCAAGGCCACCACCCCCGTGCCGCCGCCAGCCGGGTCCCCGCGAGCAGGGCGAGCCCGGCCAGCGCGTAGAGCACGTACCGGTCGACGTACCAGGGGTGGACGAGCGAGACCGCGATCAGCAGCCCGGGCGGCAGCAGGGCCAGCGGCACCGCCACCCGTACGAGCTCCCGCGGGACCGCGGCGCCCCGCGCGAGCAGCAGCACCGCGACCGCGACCACCCCGTACGCCGCCCAGTCCTGCCAGCTCGGCCGCCCGAGCCAGCCCAGCTGCTGCTCCGCCTGGCGGGCGCTCACCACGGCCAGCGGCAGCAGCGAGGCCACCACCACCGCGGCGCTCCACCGCCAGCCGCGCGAGCGCCAGGCGCTGACCCCGTGCGCGAGCAGGGCCAGTACGGCGAACTCGTGCAGCCAGCAGCCGAGCAGCAGGACCGCTGCGTACGCGACCCAGCGCTCGCGCAGCATCAGGTACGTCGCCCAGACCACGGCCGCCGCGACGAGGGCGTACGAGCGGCCCTCCTGGGCGTACATCTGCACGGGCGGCAGTACGGCGCAGGCCGCGCCGGAGCACAGTGCGGCCCGCTCCCCCGCGAGGCGGTGCGCGACGGCGGCCACCCCGGCGGCCGCGAGGGCGGTGGCGGCGACGGAGGGCAGGCGCAGCGCCCACAGGCCGCCGGTCGCCGGCCCGCCGCCGTCCCAGACCTGGAACACCTCGTGCATCAGCAGGTAGTACAGCCCGTGCACGGCGTCGACCTGTCCGAGCAGTTCCCGGACGGCGCCGGGCGGCCGGTGCGCGACCTGCCAGGTGACGGACTCGTCGCGCCACATGCTGCCGCCGCCGTCCGCTCCGGCGCGCTCCAGGCCCCAGAGGCCGAGGAGGACGGCGAGCAGCGGCGGCAGCCAGCGCCAGGCGGCGGTGCGGCGGATGTCGTCCTCCTGGTGCTTTCCGTGCGGGTGGTGCCGACTCCATACTCGGGGTCGGTCCGAAAACCTGCGGAGGTGGGGTGTGCGCGCGGTACGGGCGGTGGCGGCAGTGCTGCTGAGTGCGGTGGCCCTGAGCGGGTGCGGTTCGGGGGGCGGCAGGTCGGACGAGAAGCCGGCCGCGGGTCCCTCGTCCGGTGGCGGCAGCAGCAGCGGTACGGCGTCCGCGTCGGCGCAGCCGTCTGCCGGAGCCGGTTCGAGCGGGAGTGCCGAGCCGCCGGGGCAGGGGCCGACGAGCACGCCGACGGCCCCGGCCGTGCCCGTTCCCCCGGCGCCGTCCTCGGCGTTGGAGCGCCTGGTCACGGTCACGCGGAGCGGGGGGTTCGCCGGGAGGACGAGCAGTCTGCTGGTCAAGGGCGACGGCTCGTGGACCCGGCTGGACGGGCAGGCGCGGCCGGCCGGCACCGGGAAGCTGTCGGCGGACCGGGTCGAGAAGCTGCGCGCCGCGCTCCGGAAGGCGGACTTCGCACACCTGCCGCGGGTCCCCGGGGGCGGGGCGACGATCTTCGACGGGTTCTCCTACGCCTTCGTGCACGGGGGCTACGAGGTGGCCGCCGAGCAGGGTTCGCTGACGCCGGGCCTGCAGGGCGTGCTGGACGAGCTGCCCCCGTTCGAGGCGGGGTAGGCGGACCCGGCCGAGCGCTTTGACTTTGCCCGGGCCCCGCCGTTGACTGAAGGAAGAGCGACCACGGCAGCAGAGGTACGCCGGGACGCCCCGCGAGAAAGGTGGCGGCCCATGTATCGCACACGTTCGCATGTGGTTGCGCGCACGGCCCCCGTTCTGGCCGCGCTCGCGTTGTCCCAGGTCCTCGCCGTGGGGGGATCCACCGCCCAGGCCTCACCGCGTCCGGCCGAGGCCGCGGCCGCTCCTGTTTTCACCCGCCCCGCCGGTGACGACCCTCATGGGCAGGACTGCCGCAAGGGAAGGGGCGAGGGTTGTCCTCCGCTCCGGCCGATCCCCGAGGATCCGCCGGCACCGCAGGTGCCGCCGAGCACCGAGGACACCAGGCACCCCCGATGACGGAGCAGCCGGAGCAGCCCTAGGGGGCGGCGGCCGGCAGGCCCGTTCGCGACGCCGAGATCCCGCGCAGCTGCCGGTCGAGGTATCCGTGCAGCCGGGCCGGCATGTCCACGGCCTCGGGAGCCAGGACCCACTGGATCTGCAGGCCGTCCATGACGGCGAGGGTCTCGCGGGCGACGGCCTCGCAGTCGGTGCCGGGCAGCAGCTCGCCGCGGGCGACGCCCGCCTCCAGCAGCCGGACGTTGTGGGCGAGCACCCGGGCGTAGCGCTGCGTGAAGTACTCGTGCGCGGGGTGGCCGGGGTTGCCGGACTCGCCGACCAGCGTGTTGTACATCCGCACGAGGCCGGGCCGGCGGGCGTTGTCGGCGGCCAGGGCGACGACGGTGGCGTAGTACGCGGCGACGGACGACTCCGGCCCGCTGAACAGGCGCTCCACGTCGTGCTGCTCGCTCTGCGCCAGCACCGACAGGAGCAGGTCCTCCTTGCTGCGGAAGTGGTGCAGCAGCCCGCCCTGGGTGATCCCGCAGTCGGTGGCGATGCGGGCGAGCGAGGAGGCGTGGAAGCCCCACTGCGCGAAGTGTTCCACCGCGGTGTCGAGGATCTTCGCGCGGCGGGCGTCGCCCACCGCGTAGGTCCCGCGGGCGGCGGCCTTCGGGGCGCTCCGCTCCTTGTCCTGTGCCATGCGGCCCACCCTAGGGGGTCCGCTTCCTCACTCCGGAGAGGGTGATCCAGGTCACTTTTCCAAAACCTAGTGGGTGCACGGTTTTCGCGCTTACGGTGAGCACCCTCCGCCGGACCGCACCCAGGAGCCGTACGCCGATGAACGCCACGCCCGACGCCATCCCCCCGTACAGGGACGCCGCCCTCCCGGTGGACCTGCGCGTGGCGGACCTGCTCTCCCGGATGACGCTGGAGGAGAAGGCCGGCCAGCTCTTCCACTCCATGCTGATGATGAATCCGGACGGCACCCCGGTCACCGAGACCGACGGCTCGATGCTCCCGTTCACCACGCCCGAGCTGGTCGGGGACCGCTTCATCAGCCACTTCAACCTGCTCGGCACCTACGGCGCCCGCGAGATGGCGCGGTGGCAGAACGCGGTGCAGGAGATGGCCGCGGCCACCCGGCTCGGCATTCCGGTCACGCTCTCGACCGACCCGCGGCACGCCTTCACCGACAACGTCGGCGCCTCCTTCAACGCCGGCGCCTTCTCCGCCTGGCCGGAGGCGCTGGGCCTGGCCGCGATCGGCGACCCGGAGCTGGTCTTCCGCTTCGCGGACACCGTCCGCCGCGAGTACCTGGCCGTCGGCTTCCGCGTCGCCCTGCACCCGCAGATCGACCTGGCGACCGAGCCGCGCTGGGCCCGCCAGACCGGCACGTTCGGCTCGGACGCGCGGCTGACCAGCGAGCTGGTGCAGGCGTACGTCCGCGGGCTCCAGGGCCCGGACCTCGGCCCCGAGTCGGTCTCCGCGATGGTCAAGCACTTCCCGGGCGGCGGCCCCCAGAAGGACGGCGAGGACCCGCACTTCGCGCACGGCAAGGAGCAGGTCTACCCGGGCGGGATGCGCGAGCACCACCTGGAGCCGTTCAAGGCGGCCATCGCCGCGGGCTGCGCGCAGATGATGCCGTACTACGGCCAGCCGATCGGCACGGACTGGGAGGAGGTCGGCTTCGGCTTCAACAAGGGCGTGGTCACGGGCCTGCTCCGGGAGGAGCTGGGCTTCGACGGGATCGTCTGCACCGACTGGGGGCTGCTCAACGACTCGTCGGTCTTCGGCGAGGTCCACCCTGCGCGGGCCTGGGGCCTGGAGCACCTGACGGTCGCCGAGCGGGCGGCCCGCGCGCTGGACGCCGGAGCCGACCAGTTCGGCGGGGAGCAGTGCCCCGAGGTGATCGTGGACCTGGTCCGCTCGGGCCTGATCCCGGAGTCCCGGATCGACGTGTCGGTGGCCCGGCTGCTGCGGGAGAAGTTCGCGCTGGGCCTGTTCGAGAACCCGTACGTGGACCCCGACGCGGCGGCGGAGACCGTGGGCCGGGCCGATTTCGCGGCCGCCGGTGCGGCGGCCCAGCGCCGCTCGCTCACGGTGCTGACCAACACCGGCCCCCTCCTGCCGGTCTCCGGGCGCCCGACGCTGTACGTGGAGGGCCTGGACGAGGCGGTCGCCGCCGCGTACGGCGAGGTGGTGTCCGACCCGGGGGCGGCGGATCTGGCCGTGCTGCGGCTGCGCACCCCGTACGAGCCGCGGGAGAACGTCTTCGAGTCGTACTTCCACTCGGGCTCGCTGGCGTTCGCGGAGCCGGAGCTGTCCCGGATCCTGGCGCTCCTGGACGCCGTACCGACGCTGGTCTGCATCAACCTGGAGCGGGCTGCGGTCATCCCGGAGATCGCCGAGCGGGCGGTGGCGCTGATCGCGGACTACGGCGCCGAGGACGCCGCGCTGCTGGACGTGGCGTTCGGCCGGGCCGTGCCCGAGGGGCGGCTCCCCTTCGAGCTGCCCCGGTCGATGGCGGCGGTGGAGGCCTCGCGGCCCGATGTGCCGAACGACACCCTCGACCCCGTGTTCGAACACGGACACGGGCTGGCTCTGTAGGGGGTCGACAAAAGCGCGCGGTGACCGACGATCACCGCGCACCGGGTGGCCGTGCCGTGGGGGGACGGCCACCCGGCATCACCGCCCATATCCCCATTCCCGCCGTAATCGGAACCATTGCTTCCGTCGTTTTCCCTGTCCGAACCCCGCATAGCCGCAGGCCGGTGGCTCCTCTACGCTGCACCCCTACCACGCGGATCTTCAGGGGCGGGACATGGAACAGACACACACCACCCACAGCGGCGCCGCGGCCACCCCAGGCGCTCAGCGGCGCGTGCTCGTGGTCGAGGACGACCGCACCATCGCCGACGCCATCGCCGCCCGGCTGCGCGCCGAGGGCTTCCAGGTGCAGGCCGCCTTCGACGGTCCGGCCGCCGTCGCCGCGGCCGAGAGCTGGCAGCCCGAGCTGCTGGTCCTCGACGTGATGCTGCCCGGCTTCGACGGCCTCGAGGTCTGCCGGCGGGTCCAGGCACAGCGGCCGGTGCCGGTGCTGATGCTCACCGCGCGCGACGACGAGACCGACATGCTGGTCGGGCTCGGGGTCGGCGCGGACGACTACATGACGAAGCCGTTCTCGATGCGCGAGCTCGCGGCGCGGGTCCACGTCCTGCTGCGGCGCGTGGAGCGGGCCACCCTGGCCGCCACCGCCCCGCGCGGGGCCACCCTGCGCCTGGGCGATCTGGAGATCGACCACGCGCAGCGCCGGGTCCGGGTGCAGGCCGAGGACGTACACCTGACGCCGACCGAGTTCGACCTGCTGGTGTGCCTGGCCGGCACCCCCCGGGCGGTGCTCTCCCGGGAGCAGCTGCTCGCGGAGGTGTGGGACTGGGCCGACGCGTCCGGGACCCGTACGGTCGACAGCCACATCAAGGCCCTGCGCCGCAAGATCGGGGCGGAGCGGATCCGTACGGTCCACGGCGTCGGGTACGCCCTGGAGACCCCGGCCCAGGCATGAGCGGCGGGCGCCCGCCGGGAGGGCTGAGGCCGTTCTCCCCGTTCTCGATCAAGACCAAGCTGGGCACGCTCGTCGTGGTCTCGGTCTTCATCACGACGGGGCTGCTGCTGGTGGCCCTGCGCACGGACACCGAGCTGCGGTTCATCACGGTGTTCTCGGTGATCGCCTCGATGCTGATCACCCAGTTCGTGGCGCACAGCCTGACGGCGCCGCTGGACGACATGACCCGGGTGGCCCGGGGCATATCCCACGGGGACTACACGCGCCGGGTGCGCGGGGCCGGGCGCCGCGACGAGCTGGGCGACCTGGCGTCCACGATCAACCTGATGGCGGACGACCTGGAGGCCGTGGACCGGCACCGCAAGGAGCTGGTCGCCAACGTCTCGCACGAGCTGCGCACGCCGATCGCGGCGCTGCGGGCGGTGCTGGAGAACGTGGTGGACGGGGTTTCCGAGGCCGATCCGGAGACCATGCGGACGATGCTGAAGCAGACCGAGCGCCTCGGCCGGCTCGTGGAGACCCTGCTGGACCTGTCCCGGGTGGACAACGGGGTGGTCCCGCTGAAGGCCCGCCGCTTCGAGGTGTGGCCGTACCTGTCGGGGGTCCTGAAGGAATCGGGCCTCGCGGCCGCCGGCCGGCCGGGCCTGCTCTCCGGCTCCGGCGGGCACACCCGCAACGACGTGCACCTGCACCTGGACGTGTTCCCGCCCGAGCTCACGGCGTACGCGGACGCCGAGCGCCTGCACCAGGTGGTGGCGAACCTGATCGACAACGCGGTCAAGCACAGCCCGCCGCACGGCCGGGTCACCGTCCGTGCCCGGGCCGGCGACGCACCCGGCAGTCTCGCGCTGGAGGTACGGGACGAAGGCCCCGGCATCCCGGAGGCGGAGCGGCACCGGGTCTTCGAGCGGTTCAACCGGGGCAGCGCGAACGGCGGCGACGGCGGTACCGGACTGGGCCTCGCCATCGCCCGCTGGGCCGTCGGCCTGCACGGAGGGCATATCGGAGTGGCCGAATCGTCACGCGGCTGCCGGATCCTCGTCACGCTTCCGGGCAGCTCCCGGGCGTCACATTGACGTAGGGTTCGAACGGGTAGGACATGATCTCGGCCACACGTGCCCGGGGTCCGTCAGGGGTGCGAAGCCATGGGGGCCGCAACCACGGTGCCCCCTACCCGAACCAGGCTGGTTTCCCGCCATTCAGAGCGGCGAAACCCGCCGTTCGGTGTGACCTACATGACGTAAGTCCCGCCCGGTCTGCATCCAGCGGCCAGGGAGGCGTAGCCTTTATTCCCGCTGTCCATACCTTGTGAAGCGGAAGAGGGCGGTTGCCGCCGTGTCGCCACAGTCCCCCAGTAACTCGAGCACCACGACCGAAGCAGAGGGCGGGAAGACCCCTGCCTCAGGCTTCGGCGCCAATGAGTGGCTCGTCGACGAGATCTATCAGCAGTACCTCCAGGACCCGAATTCGGTCGACCGGGCCTGGTGGGACTTCTTCGCCGACTACAAGCCGGGGGGCACTGCGTCTCCGGTGAAGCCGGACGAGCCGAAGAAGTCCCCGACGACGGACGGCGCCTCCGCACAGGCCGCCCCTGCCGTCGCCCCGCAGGTCTCCGACGCCGCCGCCACGGGGGCGGCGAGCGCCGCCGCGCCCTCTCCTGCCGCCGCGCCCACGCCTGTGTCAGCTCCTGCCCCTGCTCCTGCCACCCCCTCTGGTGCCCCTGCTGTGACTGTCACCTCCCAGGCCCAGGCCGCCGCACCGGCGGCCGCCGCCCCTCAGGCCCCGGCCCCGGCTCCGGCCGCAGCCCCCGTCGCCGCCCAGAAGCCCGCGCCCGCTGCCGCGCCCGCCGCCGAGGCCCCTGCGGGCCCCGAGCTGGTGACGCTCCGCGGCCCGGCCGCCGCGGTCGCCAAGAACATGAACGCCTCCCTCGACGTCCCGACGGCCACGTCCGTCCGCGCCGTCCCGGTGAAGCTGCTGTTCGACAACCGCATCGTCATCAACAACCACCTGAAGCGGGCCCGGGGCGGGAAGATCTCCTTCACCCACCTCATCGGCTACGCGATGGTGCAGGCCATCAAGGCCATGCCGTCGATGAACTACTCCTTCGCGGAGAAGGACGGCAAGCCCACCCTGGTCAAGCCGGAGCACGTGAACTTCGGCCTCGCGATCGACCTGGTGAAGCCGAACGGCGACCGCCAGCTCGTCGTCGCCGGCATCAAGAAGGCCGAGACCCTCAACTTCTTCGAGTTCTGGATGGCCTACGAGGACATCGTCCGCCGCGCCCGCGTGGGCAAGCTGACGATGGACGACTTCACCGGCGTCACCGTCTCGCTCACCAACCCCGGCGGCCTGGGCACCGTCCACTCCGTGCCCCGCCTGATGCCCGGACAGTCGGTCATCATGGGCGTCGGCTCCATGGACTACCCCGCCGAGTTCCAGGGCACCTCGCAGGACACCCTGAACAAGCTGGGCATCTCCAAGGTCATGACCCTGACCTCGACCTACGACCACCGGGTCATCCAGGGCGCGGCCTCCGGCGAGTTCCTGCGCATCGTCTCGAACCTGCTGCTCGGCGAGAGCGGCTTCTACGACGACGTCTTCGAGGCCCTGCGCATCCCGTACGAGCCGGTCCGCTGGAACCGCGACATCGACGCCTCGCACGACGACGACGTCACGAAGGCCGCCCGCGTCTTCGAGCTGATCCACTCCTACCGGGTCCGCGGCCACGTCATGGCCGACACCGACCCGCTGGAGTACAAGCAGCGCAAGCACCCCGACCTCGACATCACCGAGCACGGCCTCACCCTGTGGGACCTGGAGCGCGAGTTCGCGGTCGGCGGCTTCTCCGGCAAGTCGATGATGAAGCTCCGCGACATCCTCGGCGTGCTGCGCGACTCGTACTGCCGCACCACCGGCGTCGAGTTCATGCACATCCAGGACCCGAAGCAGCGCCGCTGGATCCAGGACCGCATCGAGCGCCCGCACTCCAAGCCGGAGCGCGAGGAGCAGCTGCGCATCCTGCGCCGCCTGAACGCGGCGGAGGCTTTCGAGACCTTCCTGCAGACGAAGTACGTCGGCCAGAAGCGCTTCTCCCTGGAGGGCGGCGAGTCCGTCATCCCGCTGCTCGACGCCGTCATCGACTCGGCCGCCGAGGCCCGCCTCGACGAGGTCGCGATCGGCATGGCCCACCGCGGCCGCCTGAACGTCCTCGCGAACATCGTCGGCAAGTCGTACGCGCAGATCTTCCGCGAGTTCGAGGGCAACCTCGACCCGAAGTCCATGCACGGCTCCGGCGACGTCAAGTACCACCTGGGCGCCGAAGGCACCTTCACGGGCCTGGACGGGGAGCAGATCAAGGTCTCGCTCGTCGCCAACCCCTCGCACCTGGAGGCCGTGGACCCGGTCCTCGAGGGCGTCGTCCGCGCCAAGCAGGACGTCATCAACAAGGGCGGCACGGACTTCACCGTCCTGCCCGTCGCCCTGCACGGTGACGCGGCCTTCGCCGGCCAGGGCGTCGTCGCCGAGACGCTGAACATGTCGCAGCTGCGCGGCTACCGCACCGGCGGCACCGTCCACGTCGTGATCAACAACCAGGTCGGCTTCACCGCCGCCCCGGAGTCCTCGCGTTCCTCGATGTACGCGACCGACGTGGCCCGCATGATCGAGGCGCCGATCTTCCACGTGAACGGTGACGACCCGGAGGCCGTGGTCCGCATCGCGCGGCTCGCCTTCGAGTTCCGCCAGGCGTTCAACAAGGACGTCGTCATCGACCTCATCTGCTACCGCCGCCGCGGCCACAACGAGTCGGACAACCCGGCGTTCACGCAGCCGCTGATGTACGACCTGATCGACAAGAAGCGCTCGGTGCGCAAGCTGTACACCGAATCCCTCATCGGTCGCGGCGACATCACGCTGGAAGAGGCGGAGCAGGCGCTCCAGGACTTCCAGGGCCAGCTGGAGAAGGTCTTCGCGGAGGTCCGCGAGGCCGCTACCCAGCCCGTGGTCGCCCCGCCGGTCGCCCCGGCCTCGCAGGCCGACTTCCCGGTCGCGGTGACCACCGCGGTCTCGCAGGACGTCGTCAAGCGGATCGCCGAGTCCCAGGTCAACATCCCGGACCACGTCACCGTGCACCCGCGCCTGCAGCCGCAGCTGCAGCGCCGCGCCGCGATGATCGACGAGGGAACCATCGACTGGGGCATGGGCGAGACCCTCGCCTTCGGCTCGCTGCTGATGGAGGGCACCCCGGTCCGGCTGTCCGGCCAGGACTCCCGCCGCGGTACGTTCGGCCAGCGCCACGCGGTCCTCATCGACCGGGAGACCGGCGAGGACTACACCCCGCTGCAGTACCTGTCGGACGAGCAGGCCCGCTTCAACGTCTACGACTCGCTGCTCTCCGAGTACGCGGCCATGGGCTTCGAGTACGGCTACTCGCTGGCCCGCCCGGACGCGCTGGTGCTGTGGGAGGCCCAGTTCGGTGACTTCGTCAACGGCGCGCAGACGGTCGTCGACGAGTTCATCTCCTCGGCCGAGCAGAAGTGGGGCCAGACCAGCGGCGTCACGCTGCTCCTGCCGCACGGCTACGAGGGCCAGGGCCCGGACCACTCGTCCGCCCGCCCGGAGCGCTTCCTGCAGCTCTGCGCGCAGAACAACATGACGGTCGCGATGCCGACCCTGCCGTCGAACTACTTCCACCTGCTGCGCTGGCAGGTCCACAACCCGCACCACAAGCCGCTGATCGTCTTCACCCCGAAGTCGATGCTGCGTCTGAAGGCGGCGGCGTCGAAGGCGGAGGAGTTCACCACCGGTTCGTTCCGTCCGGTCATCGGTGACTCCACGGTGGACGCGAACGCGGTCCGCAAGGTCGTCTTCTGCGCGGGCAAGGTCTACTACGACCTGGAGGCCGAGCGGGAGAAGCGCGGCATCACGGACACCGCCATCATCCGCATCGAGCGGCTGTACCCGCTGCCGGGTGCGGAGCTCCAGGCGGAGATCGCGAAGTTCCCGAACGCGGCGAAGTACATCTGGGCGCAGGAGGAGCCGGCGAACCAGGGTGCATGGCCGTTCATCGCCCTCAACCTGATCGACCACCTCGACCTTGCGGTCGGCGCGGACGTCCCGGCGGGCGAGCGCCTGCGGCGCATCTCGCGCCCGCACGGCTCCTCCCCCGCGGTGGGCTCGGCGAAGCGCCACCAGGCGGAGCAGCAGCTGCTGCTGAACGAGGTCTTCGAGGCGTAAGCGCTGCGCTGAGCTGAGCAGTTGGAAGGCCCGGCCCCCTCGCGGGGGCCGGGCCTTCCGGCTGTCGGGGGGCTTTGGCTCTTTCTCCCGCACACCCGTTCCGGCTGCCCGCACGGCTTCGCCTGCTCGGGGCCTTCGGTTTTTCCTCCCCACCACCGCCGGGCGGTGGCTCCCCGCCCCGCCCGCACCGGCGGCGAGGTGGGGCGCGGTGGATCACCGGGCGGGGGCGCGGGCAGCGGGATTCCGCCGAGCCAAGCCGAGGCGACCGGTGGGGGGCGGTGGCTTCGGGGTCCGGGACCCGATGACCCGGGATCGGGGAGGGTCTGGGGGTTTCCCGTCAGTCCCATCGTCCTTCCGGTGCGGGCCGGCC
>NZ_JNZY01000057.1 GCF_000717655.1 Streptomyces katrae | reverse complement strand
AGTCGGTGAAGTTGGCGATCTCGTTGGCGACCCAGTTCGCGTCGTCGACGTCGGTGCAGGCGGCGATGTGGCGGCCGGAGTGGTGGCCGACGTACCAGCGGATATGCCGCTGGATCGTCCAGCCGCCCGCGGTAACGTTCGTGTACAGCTGCAGCCGGAAACTCTTCCCCGCCGCGGCGCCGGCCGGGAACCGCGCCGAGCGGATCGTGCTGGCCGTGGCCGTCGCCGAGGAAACGGTGAGCGCGTAGGCGCCGTCGATGGCGTAGGCGCCCCAAGGGGTGGAACGGGCCAGCGTCGCCACGCCGCTCGTCACGGTCCAGCCGGCGGCGTCCTTCTCGAACGAGGCGTCGGCGTAGGGGACGATGCTGCCCTCGCGGATCACGGGCGCGGTCGCGATGACCGCGGTGTCGATCCGCATGACCTGGGCCGCGGTGCCGGAGGTGATGCCGACGGCGAGCGTCGCGTAGGCGGTGGTGGCCGGGGCAATCGCAGAGACCCGCTGTTCGTAGTAGCCGGTTCCTGGGGCGGCAAGGTTCGACCGGGTCGCCGTCAGCAGGACGTCCGCGGCTGTGTAGAAGCGGAGCTCTACCCAGGTGGTGCTGCCCGAGGTGGGCGGGTTGAGGTAGCAGCGTCCCACGTACTCGGTGCCAGCGGTCGCCGCCGGCTTCTCTGTGATCTTCGCCGACGCGTTACCGTTGGCAGTGACCGTCAGAGCCAGCACGTGGCCGCCGGCCAGGTAGTAGTCGACCGGCCACGACACCATGGGCGCCTGCCGGGCGATCGAACAGTTCGTCTCCGCCGCCCACTTCAGGGTGGCGTGCTCGATGTTCTCCGCATCCGCCGACAGCAGGTTGCCGGGGGTGCGCATCGGCACGCCCAGGTAGACGTTCTCGAAATGATTGATGACTGACCCGGCCGCCGGAGTCGCCGACACCACCACCTGCACATCCGAGGTCCCGAGCGGGGGCGTCCCGGAGACGGCGATGCGATGCCAGGTCGCCGATGCGGTGGCCGTCGTCAGGGACCAGGTGATGGAGATCTCGGCGTTGAAGACGTTCATCCAGCGCAGTCCGATTCGCTCCGGGACCGTGGCCCCGGAAGCGTCCGCGAAAGCCTGGTACTCCTGCCCGGGGGTGACCGCGTAGGAGGACTGGGTGCGGGCCTGCATCTCACCGGCGGCGGTCGAGGACAGGCGCAATGTCCCGTCGCCCGACCGTCCGCCGGTGCCCTTGCTGATCGTGCAGTTGAGCTTGGCCAGCCAGCCCGAAGTGTTCGGGTCGACCGTCTCAGTGACCAGCGACAGCATGTTGCCGGGGATCGCCACTACCTACCCCCTTCGTCCAGGCCGGGTCGTCTGGCTCAGGTGACGCATGCCGCCCACGACGCGGGCGTCCGCTCGCTCGTCCACATAGGCGTTGAACTCCTGGCCGTCGACGACGAGCGTCAGCCGGTCACCAGCGGCGAGCCCTGCGTTAGCTGTCGCCAGCGAGGAGACGGCCTGCCACTGTGGGGCGGTGAGGATGGCCTCGGGGCGCCCCGTCGCGTTGACGGCGGTGGTGACTCCTGGCTGGAGCCAGCCGCCGTCGTCGTACTTGCGCAGGGCGGGAGCGAAGCCGTACCGGTCATGGAACAGCGGCGAGTTGTACCCGCGGGCGCGCGCACCCACGACAACGCCGTCGCCGCCCCTGCTCTCCACGTTCATGCCAGCGAGGGTGCCAGCAGTGTGGCCGACCCCGTCGTTGGTGATGCCGATCATGAACGGGCTCTGCAGGTTGCGCTTCCACCCAGCCGGGGCCGTGTCCCCCTGGAAGGAGAACGTCGACCAGAGGCGCCCGCCGGGGCTGAGACCCTGGATCACCTTCTGGATGCCGGACATGAACCCGGAGCAGTCCCACGACGGATCGCCCGCGCCGCCCCACTGGTAGGGCTTGCCGGCCTGCGACCGGGCGAAGCCCATCGCCGCGGCGACGCTACCGCTCGCGGATCCGCCGATCAGCCCCTCGGCGGCAGCGACAACCTTGTCCTTCAGCGCCTGCAGCATCTTGATCGGGAACTGGCTGAGTGCCTGGGCCCACTGCGAGCCGGTCAGGTTGGAGCCGATCTGGTCGCGGATGAACTTCGTCGCGACGTCCCAAGCCTTGCTCGGGCTGGTCATGAACTCGATGCCATCCATGAGGGCGCCGCCGATCTGGCGGGCCTTGCCGGACAGCCAGTCGACGACGCCCCCGTCTGCGAACCGCGGGATGCCGACGGCGCCACCCTTGGCGAAGGCCGACCCGCCGCGTGCGGCCTGCGCCCGGAGGGCTTCGACCGCGGAGTGGCCGCCTGCGCCCCGCACTTCGGCTGCCGTCCATACGTGCTCCCCGTTGGAGAGCAGCGCGGGGATGGAGTCCGAGGTGGCGGTGCCGGCGCCGAAGACGGAGCCGCCGCTGGCGAAGGTCAGCACGCCAAGCTGCTTGGCACCGGTGAAGTCGGCGACGGCATTCCAGACTTTTCGGATGCCCGAGTTGTAGACCACGTCCACGATGTATTGAACGGGCTTCCGGGCTACGTCCTTCAGGCCGTCCCAGATCTTGCTGATTCCACTGACGCCGCTACTGAAGCTGTCTCGCACCGCATCGATCCCGCGCTTCACGAGATCGAAGGCGGGCTTGATGCCGTTCTGCCAGGCGCCGTTCACGACGGCCGATATGCCTTCCCAGGCAGGCTTGGCTGCGTTAGTCCAAAGCCAGGTGACCACCGAGCCCAGAAAACGAGCCTGAGCGACAAAGCTGTCGAACGCTGGCCGGATGCCATTCTGGTACAGCCAGATCGCTCCGGCCGCAATGCCCGAGAACGCAGGCTTGGCGACTGATTCCCAAAGCCACAAGACGACTGACGCGAGGAATCGACCCTGCGCAACGAAACTGTCGAACGCGGGTTTAATTCCATTGCTCCATAGCCATAGCGCCGAGGATGCTATTCCGGAGAACGCAGGCTTCACGGCCGATTCGTAGAGCCACAGAGCGACGGAGCCCACCAGCTTGAACAGAAGGTAAAGAGGCGTCAACACCGCTACGGCGACAATCGTCCAGAGATATCGGGCGGCCGTAACGATAGGGGAGAATGCGGGCTGTATTCCGTTGGTCCAAAGCCACATGGCTCCGGCCGCAGCCAATTTGAAGGCGATGACGAGGCCGTCGAAGACCGGTTTCAGGACGTTGTTCCAGGCCCACAGGGCGGCAGCTTGAATCCCTGCCCAGGCCGCCTGCACGATGGCCCGGAAAGTCTCGCTGCGCTTATAGGCGATGACGATCGCGGCCGCCAGGGCAACCAGCGCAATCACGACTAGCGTGATCGGATTCAGCGCCATGACCGCATTCAGTAGGGCTTGCGCAGCGGTGAAGCCGCTGGTGGCGGCGGTGCCCAGGAGGATGGCCGCGCGGTAGATGGAGAAGACCGCGGTGACGGCAGCGGTGGCGATTGCCTGTGCGTTCAGGGCGAGGGTTAGCCCTCCAATGAGGATCGCTGCGGGGATCAGCCAGACGCCCCATTCGCGGAACCAGTTGATTACCGGACGGACAGCGTCGCCAACGAGCCCGATCGTCTCGAGCAGTTTGAGCAGGGCAGGCAGGACTACCGCGTCGACCACTTGGCCGACGCCGCTCATTAGCTGCCGCTGGAGGACCGCGAGCTGAGTGGACGTGTTGCCGCGGATGGTGTCGCCGACGGCCTTTGCTGCACCATCCAACTTGCCGAGGCTCGCCGCCGCCGTAGACGGATCCATAGCGAAGAGCGCGGCACCCAGGTCCTCGGCTTGCGTGCCGAAGAGCGCCACAGCGGTCCGTGCCTGCAGCACAGGATCCTTGATGTCGCGCAACCGATCGAGAGTGATGTCGAGAACGCCGGTCGCGGCCGAGCCGCCGCTGGCGAACTTGGCCGCCATGTCATCAGCGGAAAGGCCGAGGGCCTCGAAGCCGTCGATGCTGCTCTGCGACCCGTCGACAGCCCGGACAGAGAACTCCTTGATGGCATCGGCTGCCAGGTCACCGTCCCGGGCGCCCGCGCGGAGCGCCTGATTGATCAGACCGATAGCCCCTGCGCCGCTCACCCCCGCCTTCTGGAACTGCACGGAGTACTCGTTGACGGTGTCGAGCAGGTCCCCCGCCTTGTCGGCGCCCGTCTGCAGACCCTTCGTCAGCAGATCAAGAGCCTCTGGCGCGTCCTTGGCCAGACCAGTCCGAATCAGCTGGGTTGCCGCGTTCGCTGCCCCACCCAAGTCCTGATCGAAGGCGTTGGCCAAGTCGGCAACCTTGGTGGTGATCGATTCGATCGCCGCGGTGGTGGCCTTCTCCGGGATGAGGCCGGAACCCATGACGGCCCGCACTGCGGCCGCACCGTCCTCGAAGCTGTCGACGACCGCCTTCGAGTACAAGGAGCCAGCCAGCTTCCCGGCCTGCTGGGCGCCCTTACCGGACAGGCCGAGCTGGGCGGACAACTTGTCCGCCATCTTTTCTTTCTCGATGGCGGAGATGGTCGCCGCAACCAGTACGGCACCGGCCGCAGCGCCCGCTGCGGCGATGCCGGCTTTCCACTTGTCGCCGAAGCGGGCGCCGGACTCCTCGCCCGCGCGCCCGCCAGCATCGCCGGCGGGCCCGGACAGCTGTCGTCGAAGGTCGTCGGAGATACCGCGAACGGAGGGGATGATCTGGATGGTGGCGTAACCGACGTTCGGCACGGAACCCCCTCACGTGGTTCAGGCGCTGGCGCTCAGCTGCCGCTTCCGTTCACGAGCCCGTTCGCGCGCGGCTTCCATGCGCGCGAGTCGGGCCGCGGTATCCCTAGGGGTCCCGGTCTTCCCCTGCAGCCACCAGCGCGGGTACGCCTTGGGCGGCTTCGGTTGCTTGGACTCCTTGGGCGTATTGACGGCCTGGAGCGTCCAGTTCACGCGCTGGAGCATGTCGAAGACGTCCGCGAGGAGTACCTGCTCGCCGGTCGGCTCTTCTCGGCCTTCACGCAGTGCGGTACGGACGCGCGCGTGCGGAGGCAGCCCTTGCACATAGCTGGCCAGCTCGCGCCACGTCATCTCACCGGTATGGATGTGGCGCAGGCGGACGCCCGGATATGTAGCCGCAAGGTCCGCCTCGAGGGCTCTGCCGTGCCTCCGGATCAGCTCCCGGAGGCCCCGGATTCCCCCGGCTCCAGCCCACAGTGCTGCTGGTAGGCGGCGAAGAGCTTCTGCATCTTGAACTGGGCAAGCTTGATCTTGCGGAAGTCGTCGAAAGAGTCACCCAGGGCGACACGGAACAGGCCGAGGGTCGCCCCCAGGTCTCCGGTCTCGGCGGCACCCACCAGGTCCCACACGTCGAGGCCCTGAAGGTGGGCAAACTCCCAGCGTCGGCCGCCGTGGTGGACACGGAAAGGCGCGAGGTCGACCTCCGCCTGGACGGAGTCGAGGTTGAAGTCGAACGGCTGGTCGTCAGCCGGCTTGATCGCGGTTCGGGTGGTCATTTCGCTACTCGCTCTCGGGTCGCGGTTCGGGTTGGACGATCTGCACTGCACCCGCCATGAGGGTCAGGCGGACGGTGCTGGTGCCGTCGGGGTCGAGACTGATCTCCATGGGGTGGCGGGCAATGAGCCAGGGGAAGGGACTGCCGTCGATGAGGACGGCTCCTCCCGGCTGGATGACGATTTGCTGCGCCAGCCTGGGCGCTTCGACCGGCGCCTCGATTGGCGGGCGGTCGGCTTCCAGCAGAGTGGAGATGACCTTGCTGCGCATGCTCCGCGGTACGTCCTGGCTGCCGGCTATGAGCCCCAGACGGTGGGCCTGAGCGCGGATCTCTTGTTCGGTGTATCTGACGGGCATGAGGGCTCCCTGTCGCGGTTCGGGTGGTACACCGGGGCGCGGCCGAACCGCGACGAAGGACCGCGCCCCGGCGTCTGTCAGGTGACCGTGACGGCGCAGGTGTCGGACTGGCCGAGGTAGGTCGCCGTGATGGTTGCCGAGCCGGGGTCGACGCCGGTGACGAAGCCGGCGGTGACGATGGCCTTGGCCGCGTTGGAGGTACCCCACGACGCGAGCGTGGTGACGTTCGCGGTGGACGCGTCGTCGTAGGTGGCCGTGGCGGTGAGGCTGCCGATCGCCCCGTCGGCCACCGAGAGGGTGGTCGGGATCGAGATGCTGACCAGGACCGGAGTGGTCTGCCGGTCGAACAGGTCGCCGTCCGCGGTCGGGAAGATCGTGGCGACGAACGTGGCCGACTCAAGGTCGGTTTCGTTCTCGCCGTGATCGCCGTCGAGCGTGACCTCTGCGTAGTTGGAGGTGATGAGTCGACGGACCTTGTCGCCCTCGCGGGTCTCGAACGCGACCAGAACCTTGGCCGGCCGGGGCACCTTGATCACCGACGCGGTGGAGCCCGGCCACAGCAGGCTGAAGGTGGTGTCGTTGTCCTCAAGCGCGGTGAAGCTTTTGGTCAGCTTGAAGTGCGTGCGGCTGGTGCGGACGAGGATGCCGCCCCAGGCGTACTTGTCGTCGGTGTCCTCGTCGCGGGACTCGGGGAACCCATCGTCGCCGTCAAGGAGACCGACCAGATCCCAGTCCACGCCGAACGGGGTACCGGCGTTGGCGGGCAGGGTCGCGGAGAGGTTGGTCGAGATGTAGACGTCCGCGTCCGTCCACAGATTTGCCTTAAGCGGGTCGCCGGCCATGCCGCGGCCTCCTCATCTAGGGAAAGGGTTGTCGCCGCAGGTGGGCGGGATGGTCAGGCAGTCAGCGGGATGGGCTTGACGTTCGCCAGAACCGTGAACGTCGAAAGATCGACGTCGCTCGGGTCGTCGGTGGCGGCCAGCGGTCCGGTGCCAGGGCGGGTGCCGCGGATGACCGGACCGGAGTGCACCAGCAGCAGGGCCTGGCAGAGCATTGCCAGGTCGTGCGCCTGATCGGCGTCCTCGTGCCAGACGGTGACGCGGATCGTGCAGCGCGAGTTCGCCATCGAGTTGTGGGGCAGGTCGCTGTCCTTGCGGACCAGGACGTAGGGAAGCCCGGGCGTTTCCGGCGAGCGGTCGCCCGGCACGCGCGTACCGACCGTGGCCCCGTCCGCATACGGCTCGGACCGTGCAGCCAACGCCGCCCGCAGTACACCAGCCGCCGCGGCCTGCACGTCCCCGAATGTGACGAGCGGCTTCACCGGTTCCAGGCCTTTACCTCGAGGCCCGCGAATCCGGCCGCGCGGGTGAGGATGCCGTCCCGGGCCTGCCAGGCCATGGCTTGCACGTGGGCAACGACCACTGTCGCAGCGCCGCGGTCCGTGGTGTACTTCCGGACCTCGATCGGGGTGCCGCCCGGCACAAGAGCCTTCACGTTGTCCGCAACGTTCTGCGCCAGGCCGTCAACGAGGTCCCGCACCTCCGGACCTCGCAGCACTTCCCGGACGCCCGCCGCGTCGAGCCGCCAATCGATGAGCATCACGGCCTCCTATCCGGTGGCGCGGACCATGACGAAATCGATGTGGTGAACGGTGTCGGAGAACAGCTCAGGCCAGACGCCGACCTCACCGTCGACCTCGTACAGCAGGCCGGCGTACTGGATCCGGTCAGCCGCGGTGATGTCAGGCGCGGTACCCTCCGCGGATTGGACGCGGTAGCCGGTGACGACAGAATTGCGCTGCTCATCAGCCTGTTCGTTCTGACTGTTGGGCTGGATGTTGAGGCCGGTCACGGTCAGCTGGGTTACCGCGCCGGGCGACCAGTCCGGGACGGTGTTGCCGCCTCGGTCGAGTCGGGTACCGGCCCGGATACGGATGGCGCTCTGATTGAACATCACGGCCGGTCGCCCCGATTCAGCTGGTGGCGCTCGACCGCCTCGGTCCACTGAGCTGTGACGCCGGTGGCCGCCTGCACCCCGAACGTGACGGACTGGGCGCCGACCGTCTTCTGCTGAACGCCAGGCTGGATTGCGTAGATTGCCCGGGCCTGGTCGAGGACCGCGCCCTGAATGTCCTCGGGAACCGTCTCATAGCCGTGAGAGTTGATCACCCGAACCGACCGCAGCGTGGCAGGCCACACTCGCCCGCCGAGGCGCCGCAGGTACCCGTCGGCAGACCAGGAGTAGTCGGTGCCAGCGACGAGCTCCTCTCCGTCGACCTCTACGAGCGAGACGTCGAGGACCGGGGCGGCCGGCAAGAGCAGGGACTCGGATCCATTGCCGTCGATGATGACTTCGTCGTCCTCGATGAGGGTGACCGGATGTCGTACCGCCCCGCGGAAGCGTCGAGACGCTGCCCGCAGAGCGGCGAGGAGCTTGGTGTCGCTCGCGTCGACCCCGAGCCATTCGGCGAGCTCCTCAGGGTCGGCAAGCAGGTCAGTCGCCACCGGGGGCGGCCTTGCCGCGGGCCGTTCGCGACTTGTTCGCTGGCGTCCGGGACTTGTCGGGCGCTCCTTCGTCGGCCTTCTCGCCGGCCTCTGGCGCTTCGGGCGCCGGCTCGGGCTGGCCGTCTACGGGGGTGGTTTCGTAGCGGCTGGCATCGGTCTCGTTGAGCTTCATGACGGTCGTCCGGCCGCCGGGAAGGGTGACGTGGTACTTGCGCAGCGGTCCGCCCACGACGGCCACCTCCAGATTCTCGTCGACTGGTGTGCTGGCTGAGGGCGGGCCGCACGCTGCGTGAAGCGCACCGCATGGACACCGCCCTCGAACCATTCGTGAGTTGACCAGTGTCACGGCGCGAGCTGGCCCGACGTCCGCATCGCGGCGAGCAGCGCGTTGACCTTGGTGCGGAGTGCCAAGTAGTCGGCGCGCAGGGCGTCGTACTCGGCCTTCGTGGGGTTGGCACCGGCGGCGACAACCGAGGTGGGCGCCGCGGCGTCGGTGACAGCCGCGGTTTGCTTGCCTTCGCGGGCCGCGCCCGCACCGGCGTTCAGGTATGCCATGTCAGCCTCCTCAGGCGGTCAGGTCGACCTCGACGAAGGCGGACGGCTGAATGACGCCAAAGGCGGCACGCATCTCTGCCAGGATCGCTACAAGATTTCTCACAAAGAAATCCGCATGCGAATCGGTGACGGTGATGGAGGCCTGTTCCCTATCCCAGAGGATGGCCTTTCGGAAATCGCCGACGTAGCCGGTGCCGGCGGGGACGGCTTCGGTCTCGATGACCGGCAGGCCCCACAGGACGGACGCGGAGCCGACGCCGGCCGGGCCGCCGAAGTAGAAGCGGCCTTCGTTGTCCTGCAGCAGGTCGACCGTTTCGAGGTCGGCCGGGTTCAGGAGGTAGGCGTTGGCGACGGAGCGGCCGACCGTGCGGACCTTGGTCTTGGCCTTGCGCAGGGTGGTGAGCGCGTTGGTGTCCCAGGCCTGAGCCTGGACGCCGGACACGTTGCCGAGGCCGTCGAAATTCTCGCCAGTACCGTCACCGGCGATCATCTGGTCTTCGAGCTCCTCCTCGAGGCCGTACTTGAGGAAGGAGTCGATCAGGGTGCGGATCTGCGAGGCGTCCGACAGGGCCCGCTTCGTGATCGGGATCCAGTGAGCGATGGTCCGCACCGGCGTGGTGACCTTCGCCGCGGCCAGCGCCGACTCGGGCTTGTAGCCGCCGCCAGCGTTGTTGACCAGGGCGCCCGCTCCGCCGGGAGCGGTCGGCGCTGCCGAGGACGTCGCCTCTGCGACCGGGGCGGCATTGTTCGTCGCCGAGGTGATCCGCACGTACTCGACCGTGTCGCTGGTCGTGGTTCCGTTGGTGACGACGTCCCGCAGGCGCAGCGGACGCTGGAAGAGATCCAGGCCGACTCGCTGGCCCATGTAGTCGTTGGTCACCCAGGCGCCCGCGGACGTATCCGAGGTTCCCGTGACCAGCGACTTGTAGCCGACCGGCAGCGACTGCACGCGGGACTTCGCCCCGAAGCCGCCACGCGGCGCCTGGGACATCAGGCCTGCGTACTCAGCAGACTCGGTGAAGTGCTCGCCGAGTGACTTCCCGGCCGGGGGCACGACCAGCCCGGAGGGGGTGCGCCGCTCGCCGGACTTCTCGTTCAGCTCGATGCCGTCGCCGAGGTCGGCGAGGGCCTGGCGCATGGTGCTGGTCGCCTTGGCCTTCTCCAGGCCAGCCTTGGCGTCCTTCGCCTTCGCCATGTGTTCGTTGAGCTGGGTGCGCTCGGCGTCCGTGAAGTCGCGGTCCTCGGCCTCGGCCTTGGCGGCGATCTCGCGGGCTTCCTTCAGGTGGTGGACGAGCTCGTCGGTGAGCTCCTCAGTCTTTACAGTCATGGGGTCCTCATCCCGTTAGCGTGGAGACCTCGGCCTCAAGGGCCTGCAGGTCGGCGAGCTGACGGAGCGAGGCGGGGCTCGGACCGGCCGGGGCCTCCTTGGCCGCAGGGGGCTGCGGCGAGGACTGCTCGGGCGGAGTCGGCGTGGCCTTCTCATCGTCATCAGTGCTGGAAGACAGGGAGTCCAGCAGCTCCTTGGCGAGGCGCGCGATGTCCTTCACGCGCTGCTCGTTCTTCTGGCTGAGCGTGCGGCCAGCCTTCATTCCTAGCGCCACCTCGGCGGCGTCTCGGAGCGCGTCGGCCTCGGCGTGGGTTGCATTGTGGAGGTCGATGCGCAAGTTCGGGTTGGAGGCGGACTTCACGTCCAGCAGCTCGGTGGACTGGTTGGCGCCGATCAGGGTGGGGCCGACCTCGTAGAGCTTGAGCTTGCGCAGCTCGTAGTAGCTCTGCCCCTCGTCCTTCTTGTCGACCCACGCGCCTTCCTCGACCTCGTAGGCAAAACTGAACTGCTTGACGCGGCGCCCCTTCAGGAGGCTGTAAATCTTCCGCGCCTTCGGGGACTCCTCGTCGAGATCGATGCGGGCCTTCACCCACAGCCCCTCATCAGTCTCCTTCGCCTCCAGCACTTCGCCGATGTGGTACTCGGGGTCGTGGGACATGTGAGACCACAGGACCGGAATCGGATCCCCGCTCTTCTGCCACTCGGCGATCGTGTCCGCGAAAGCACCGGGCATGATCTTGTCGCCGACCGAGTCGACGTTGTACGCGGCGACGATCGCCTCGAAAACCCCGTCCTCAGTTCCCTCGTTTTCGCCCGCCGCCTTGATGCGCACGGGGCAGCTCTTGATTCGCATCGTCACTCCGTTGCGTAGTCGAGACGGCACTTGCAGCCTGCGGTTTCCTTGGCTTCGCCCTTGCCGTCGCCGGGCCAGCGAAGGCCGTTGGAGAAGACGTCGTCCAGCGAGACAGACTCGCCGTCCTGGGCGCGATGGGAGGCGCGCGGATTGGTGCCGCCGGTCCGCCACACCTTTTTCTTCAGGCCCGACGCTCCGGCCGCATCGTGGGAGCCGAACCCGCGGGCCTCCGTGGACGCGGTCAGGGCCCGAACGGTGGCTGCTGACGCCCACACCTCGCCGGCGTGCCGGAGGTTGGCCTGCCAGCCGTCGCCCTCGTCGTCGACTTCGGCTATCGATGCCCTGCCAGCGTCCTCGTGCTGCGAGGCGTGGGTTTCGGCGGCCGCGAGCAGCCAGGGCAGCATCACCTCGGGATCCCAACCCGCCGCCTCTGGGTTGAAGTCGGCCAGAACGCCCCAGGCGGCTAGCTGTGCGATCCGGTAGCCGTGGTCGGAGATCAGCGAGGCCAGCTCGGCCAGCCGGCCCTCTGAGCCTTCGTCCCACCAGGCCAGCAGATCCGGCACGCCGTCCGCCTTGGCGCCGGCCCGGGACTCCAGGGCAGCGAACTGGCGCTTGGTCCAGCGCTCCAGCGAAGACGTGAACGCGTCACGCTCCTCGTCGAAGTCCCCGAGGTCCGGCCGCTCCGGGGCTGCCTTCATCAGCACCAGGCGGCCGCGCGCTTTTGGGAGTGCCGCCGGCTCCGGAGCCGTGTCGGTCGGCGAGGCCATGCCGCCGACGAGAACGTTCAGCGGGGTGATCAGGTCGTCCCCGCCGTCGATCGCTGGCAGGTTCATGCGGGCGCGCGCCTCATTGCGGAGCAGCCACGGCGCGCCGACGGCAGTCTGCAGCTGGCTGGCCTGCTCCTCGAAGCTGCCGCGCAGCTTCTCCTGCAGGTTGAACTCGACGTACACGTCCTCCGAGTCCGGCAGGTCGGGGATGAGCTGCAGTCCAATCTCTTCCTGGATCATCGTCAGCCAGGGGCCGAGGGTGTCCTGATAGAGCTGCTGATGCTGCTCTTTGATGTTGGAGAACGTCGCGTGGTCCAGGATCCCAACCATGGGCAGCGGGATGTGGTACGCCGCGGCGACCTCTTCCCGGGTGAGCTTGCGGGCCTCGATGTACTGGGCCTTGGACGGGTCGAGCGCGATCTGCTCGTACTCCATGCCGTCCTCGAGGATGGGCGTGCCTCCGGCCTGGCCCCCTCCCGCGGTGTAAGCCCTCCACGATTCCCCGAAGCGGGCCTTGGCCGTCGGGTCCCACTTGGGAGCGTCCGCTGGCCGCTTCAGTACCCCGGACATCCGGCCGCCGTTGCGCCACATCTGCTCGCGCGACCGTGTTGCCTCGAACTCCTCGGCGAGCAGCGACCGCAGGGCTTCGATCGGCGAGGAGCCCTTACGCAGGTCGTCGGGGTCGTAGCCGTGAAAGTGCACCACCTGCTCCGGGTCGAGCTTCAGCTCACCCTTCGAGCCGTGGACCACGAACTTCTCCGGCTCAAGCCAGTTGTCGCCCTTGATTTCCATCCGGGGTGGCGGAACCGGAATCACCCCGAGCAGCTCGCCGGAGTCCATGCGGACCTTGACCCAGAAGGCAGCGTCGTAGATCGCGTAGTCGCACACCAGCCGTTCGATCAGCCGGTAGCGGGTGAGCTTGGCGCCAGGCGCCGCGAGGATCCGGGACAGCGGGTGGTCCGTCAGGCGCTCGCGGTCCGTATCCGATACACGCCGGTAGGAGTGCAGGCCCAGTTGGGCGATGTTCCTCGCGAGGAAGGAGACGACCGTTCGGATCTGCGGCTGCCGCCGGTAGAGGTGCCCGTACTCGTGGTAGACGTCCGAGGCGAGCTGCACATAGGCGGGGAAGGCCAGGGAGGGAGCGACGGATACACCGGACAGCTGCCCTTGGGAGACGACGAACGTCACGTCAGCCTCCCGCCACCTGGATGAAGTCGACCTTCGAGCGCTCGATGAGCACTTCGCCGTCCATGGGCGTGTCTGCGGCGCCGTGCTGCATGAGCGTCGCGTCCTTCAGGACCAGCAGCGGCCCCCGCTTTGCCCAAAGAACGCCGGCAAAGGCCTTGTCTGCGAGGTTCACGACCACCCGCTTACGCAGGGCGGTACGACGCCACGGGAACCATCCCCACACGGCAGGCCTCCTGTCACAGGACCATCAGGTCGCCGTCGTCGTAGGCGCTCTTCACGGGCGCCTCGCGGGTCATCGCTTCGGACAGTGCAGTCACTAGGGCGGACACGGCGTCGATCTTCTCGGCGGACCGGGCCTTATCTGGCTTCACGTTGCCCGCCGGGTCCATCGCCACGGCCAGGTTGTCGACCATCCACGTCACCGCCGGGTTCCCTCCGTGACGCAGCTGCGGAACCTCTGGGGTGCCCTTGAGGAGCAGGCGCTGCAGCTCCTTCAGCGGCGGGCTCATCGTGATGAAGCCCTGCCGGACCTTGACCATCGGCGCCTCAGACTCGGCCAGCTTGTTCGTCAGCGGGACCGCCGACCACGGGTCGAAGCCGATGGAACGGACGTCGAAATCGTTGAGGTCTCGCTCGATCTGAAGCTGGATGTAGTCGTAGTCCGCGACGTTGCCAGGGGTGGCGACGAGCAGACCTTCGCGCACCCAGACACTGGCCGCGCCCGCCGTCCGCTGGTCCAGAACGGCGACGTTGTCCTCTGGCGTCCAAAGCCGCCACAGGGCATCGAAGCCGCCGTTCTCGTCGTCCGGGAACAGCCAGCACAGCGCGCACAGGTCGGACGTGGCGGCGAGGTCGAGACCGCCGTAAGCCTCGCGGCCAGCCAGACGCGCCTCGTCGACCATCCCGGCGTTGCGGTGCCAGGACTCCAGCGTCAAGAACTTCGTCTCCTGCTTCGTCCGGCGCCCAAGGTGCAGGCGCAGGAACTTCGCCAAGTCCGCCGGGGACTGCTTCGCCTCATCGGACTTGGCTTGCAGGTAGGAGCGGGTCGGCGAGACGCCGTAGCCCGGGTTCGCCTTGCGCCAGGTCGCCTCTACGTGCGGATCGTCCTCGCGCTCGGCCGCCCACACCACGCCGTACACCGACGGCGCCTCGAAGACCCGGCGGGCCAGCTGCTCGACCCGCTTGCGCTTGCGGTCGTACACCGACTCTCGCTTCCCGGAGTCAGCAGTCGTGATGATGACGACCAGCGGCTGCCGACGCGAACCGGTACCCGTCTCGATCGTCTCCACCAGCTCGGGCGTCTTGTGTTCGTGCAGCTCATCGACGATCGCGCAGTGAATGTTCGCGCCGTGCTGGGCGCCAGCCACCGACGCGATCGGCTTGAAGTACGAGCCGGACCGCTTGTGCAGGATCTTGTCCTTCAGGGGCAGGACGTGCTTCTTCAACGCAGGCGCCGCTTCCGCGAGCTTCTTCACCGGCTCGAAGACGAAGCCGGCCTGCTCCTTCGTCGTTGCCGCAGTGATGACCTGAGCGCCCTGCTCGCCGTCCGCGCACGTCATGTAGATGGCCAAGCCGCCGGCCAGCGTCGACTTGCCGTTCTTGCGGGGCACGTCCACGTACAGCTCGCGGACGACACGGACGTAGGACTCGGAGTCCTGATCCCAGCGGACCCAGCCAAAGACGGGGGCCAGGATGTAGGCGACCTGCCACGGATCCGGCTTCAGTGGCTGCCCGGCCCACTGGCCTTGAGTGTGCCGCAGGAGACTGAACGCCTGGATGACCTTGTCGACACGGTCCGGGTCGAAGACCGCCCCGGGCGCCTCACCCGGCGACGGGGTCTGGATCAGCGGCGGGCAGTCCGGGATCGGGAGTCCGCGGTCCTCGAGGTACCAGGCCACCTCAGGCGACAGCCGCAGCCGCTCCAGATCCACGTCTGCTGGTGCCCGCTTACGCGAACGGGTTGTCGTCCTCGCTGCCATCGTCGGCCCCCCTCGCGAGGGCCTGCTCCGACGAAGGGGTCAGGCCGAAGTGGGCGGCGAAACTCCGAAGTTCACGGCCGGCCGCGCGGGCAATGCCGACGGCCGGGTGCGCGAGGGTGCCCTGCCTCGCCTCGATGGTCAGGCCCTCGCTGTGCTGCTGGCGGATCGCGTCCACGAAGGTGGCCCACGTCTCGCAGTACGCGGCGAGGACTGCCCGGTCCTCCTCCTTGAGAATGTCCAGGCGGGTCAGGCCAGGGACGACGCGCCGCCACTCGGCGGCCGCCTCAGCGGACAGCCAGTCCGGGGGCTCTGGAGCGATCCGCCGGAAGGCGGGACCCGGGTTGACCGGTCGGCCGGCCGTGTCCTTGCCGGGCGACCGCCCTTTGATCAACTTCAGGGCGGCGGGCTGAGCAGTGGCCATGATCAAGACCCCCTATCCCCAGATCTGTGCAGCGGCGTTTTTCTCTGACCGCGGCGGGCCCCCAGACGATCAAGCTAGGGATCTGGACTCCCCTACCCCTCTGGCCTGCGGCTTCTCCGGGCTCTTGATCGGTTGGCTTGGGCGGCTTCAGCCTTGGATTTGATCAGGTGATCTTCGGCGCAGATCAGGCCGAGGTTGTCCAGGTCCCGAGCTGATCCGCCTTGGCTGATCGGAGTGATGTGCTCAAGATCGAACGTCTCGTCCTCTTGCCGCTCTCGGCCGCAGACGTAGCACGTGTCGTTGTCGCGGGCCGTGACCCGCTTCTTCAGCGAGCGCATGGTGCCCGAGCTCATGCCGTACCTGTCCTGCTTGCGCGCACGGTTCGCCCATGCTGCGGGCTGATGGTCGGCGCATCGACCACGGTTGGTGGCGAGCTCTGCGCATCCGATGCTGCTGCATCTGCTGGGTGGAGAGGTGGGCATGGACTGCGGTCACCTCCCTCGCAGGTTCCTCTGGCGGATGGCGGCTGCACTCTAGGGGCCCGTTAGGGGTGAGCCGGGTGATCCCCCCCGGGGTCAGTCCCCCCCCGGGGTTAGCCCCTGGGGGGGGACTGACCCCGGGGGGCTAGGCGTTGGCGAGTTCCTGCAGGGCGGCTACGACTCTGTCAGCCAGGTATTTGTGCCCGGCATCTGTGGGGTGTACTGCATCTGTGCCGATGTACGTGTCGGCATTGCCGGACCCGGTGGTCGCGCCGACGCGACCCGTGCCGGTGATCCATGGTCCGTGAGTGGCGACCAGTGAGCCGGCCGAGTTGTAGATCGCCCCGGTGATCGGAGAGATGAACGGCAGGCTGGCAGCCGCAGCCGCGGTTCGGAGCGTCGTGTCCGTGTTGGTGATCGACGCGGCTGGGGAGCCGGTGGGCGACCAGCACCCGATCACGTAGATAGCGGTGCTGGGCAGTCCGGTCTTGATGGCGCTGTAGAGGCTGGCGGCGGCCGACGAGATCGCTGGCTGACTGCCCCCGTTGTCGTTGTAGCCCGCCGAGATGATCAGCGTGTCCGGCGCGTTGGGGATCACGTCGATCGGCGCCCGGGTCCCGAGAGTTGCCGTCGTACCCGCCGTGATGTAGCCGGTGCTACCCAGAGCTTCGTTCCAGGCGTCGCTGTAGCCGAGGAGCCGCGCCGTCCTGGCGAACCAGGTGCCGGAGCCACCGCCCGTGTTCATGTTGCTGCCGCCGGGGATGCTGTCGCCCAGCACCATGAATCGCCTAGCTGGCGTCGCCGGCTTCCACATCGACGCCCCGGGCGGCAGATAGATGCCGCCGAACGGGGCGACGCTGAAGTCGATCCGGACGGTCCGCGGCTGAGCGGCCCCGAGGTTGACGGTCATCAGGTGCGTGCTGCCAGGGGTCGTGCCGCCGAGGGACTGCATGAGGTCGGTCATGCGGCGCCCGTCGACCGTGATCCGGTAGCAGCCGCCCGTCTGCCAATTGAACCGCAACTGGAACGCGGTCGCGTCCGTACCGAACTCCACGGACCAGATCGACTGGCTGGACGACAACGTCCCACGGGTATTGGGGTATCGCGTGGTCGGCAGCACGTAGGTGCTGTCCGGGGTTCCGGAGCCGATCTGGAAGCCAGAGGCACCGAGGTAGCTGAACGGGCCAGTCACGTCGCTGCCGCTCAGGGTCACGCCAGCAGGCGCGTACTTGATGTAGCCGGATGTCGGCGTGCTGGTCTGGGCGACGCTGATGCTCGTCGGGGCTGGCACCGGACCCAGGTTCGTCAGGGTTAGGCGGAAGGGGTAGCCAGAAAAGGCGTAGACCCGCCCCGCGCCTGTGCCTTGGTTGGCGAGGGCTATGGTCGCCTGCCCGCCGGACAGGTGGGCGGCTGTGACCGTGAACAGGATCCCCGACGAGGCCTTGCCGAACGACGTGCTCGGATAGAACTCCGGATTACCCTCGGCCAGAGGGCTGCTCGTCTGCGTGCCCGCGTACAAGGCGATGGCGCCGGCGGAGTCAAGGAGTACCGCGTCGAGGTACCGGCTGCCGGAGTACAGCATCCCGAAGTCGACGCGGATCCTGTCGCCCGGCTCTGCCGGAATGCGCCATGCCAGCTGGGTCCCGACGCTGGTGGTGGCGATGGTCCATGAGGCGGCGCTGGCCAGGTCTTGCACCGCGCCGTCGGTGATGCGTACTTCGGCGGTTCGGAGGCCCGCACCGTCAAGGCCGGTCAAGCCCTGCAATCCCTGGGCTCCCGTAGCGCCAGCGGGGCCCGTGGCTCCTGTCGCGCCGGTGGCGCCAGCGGGACCGGTGGCCCCGGCAGGTCCGGGGTCTCCCTGGGGGCCGGTCGCTCCGGTCGCTCCCGGGGCTCCGTCTGCCCCATCTACACCGTCGGCTCCGGCGGGCCCTGCCGGGCCTTGGGGGCCGGTCGCCCCAGTCGCCCCGGTCGGTCCGGCAGGGCCAGTGGCGCCCGCCGGGCCTGCCGGCCCCTGGGGACCGGCCGGTCCAGTCGGCCCCTGCGGACCGGGCACTGTGACGTAGTCACCGTTGGCGGGGTCGGTCGGCGCCAGGTCTGCCAGCTGCACAGTCGGCCCAAGGGCCGTGGTGAGGAGGATCGAGTAGCTGCGGTGATCCGTATCGTAGGGCTGCTCGAGAACCCGGTACGTCCAGCCAGTCGGCGTGCAGTCCTCGGCGTCGCAGGCCAGCAGCTCGACACTGAGGACGCCGTTAACCCACTTGCCGACCGCATCGCCCATGACGATGACGCCATGCTCGGCGGAGGTGACGGTGGGAACCTCGGGCCGGAAAATGACCCGGCCACGCATGGGCCCGCCGTCGGGGTGAGCCCGGGCGTCCTCGATGGTGACGGTTTGGAGGCCGACAGGCAGCGGCATGACGGCCTCCTCGCGTAGGTCACTCCGGTGCGGTCGCCTCGCCGTTCACGAGGGTCGCGAAGATGCGGGCTTGGGGTTCCTTGGCGGCCCCGACGGGCTGAACGAGGACTTCTCCGCCAGCGCCTTCGATGGTGATGAAGAGCTTCGTCATGTCCTTCTTGAGCCACAGGGCGAATATCCCGGTGAGGGCGACCCTGGTCGCGGTAATGCGGGCCTTGGCTTCTTCGCCGCGCTCGATGGTGACCCTGGCGCCCTCGACGGGGACGTCCATCTGGTTGGGCGAGCGGAACTTGCCGCCGAACATGGTGACTCCGGCGGCGGCTGCTGCTCCGCGGATTTTGCTGAGGCGGGCTGATGCCGCCTTCTCTTCGGGTGTCTTCTTGCTGCCGAACATGGGGCGCCCCTTGGTCGCGGTTCTGGGGCGCCTATGCTGCCGCAGTTCTGCCCACCCCGCAGGGGTTCAGGCGGCCTTGGGGCTCCGCTGCGGCATGGGCCGGTAGCCGGCTGCGCGTTCGCGGATCTCTGGGAGGGCGTACATCGTCTTGTGTTCGCGTCCGTTGCCGGCGTACTCGCCGGGCCGGCCTTGGAACCGCCGGATCTTGCCGCGGCGTGCCCACTGCCGGATGACAGTCCCGGGTACGCCGGTTGCCTTGGTGGCTTCGTTCTCGAAGACGAGGTCGTCGGGGTAGATCTCGTGCAGTTCCATGCCACCCCCGGGAACGCGAAAAGCCCCCGGCGAGGCTGGGGGCTTGAGGATGCGGACACACGAGTATCTCGCTGAGGGCACTGTGACATATGCGAGATCTTGGAGTCAAGGAAGATGCGTTCGGGCCACAATGAGGCATGGACCTCACCTTGGTGAAAGTCGTCGAGACGTGCACAGCATGTCCATCGCAATGGGACGCGTGGGCCGCTGACGGCCAGTACCTATACATGCGCTACCGGTTCGGCATCGGCACGGTGGAGAGGCAGCCGAGCCCAGACGTTGATACATGGTCTACCGAGGGTTCGGTCATCGCCAGCTTCGGCGAGAGCAGTCTTGACGGCTGCATTGACTTGGATGACTTTCTCGCGGAGGCCGGTCTTTCGCTGGCGCCAGATGCTGACGTGTCGTAGATCGGCATCCCGCCCTACCCGCAGCGCCCGTGACGGCATGATGTCGTCATGGGCGTTTCGTACATGGTGCGCGGGTCGTCGGCTGCTGAGTGTCAGCGTGAGCTGGACCGGTTGTGCCGCCTGTTGGGGGCGGTGGCCACGACGGCGCCGATGCGGGCGTCGGGGCCGGGCTGGATGGCTCGCGCGGTCCCCATGACGAAGGCCCCCGCGGTGGGCGAGGGCCTGGTCGAGCGGTAGTCAGCCGAGTATCCGCAGCACGGGACCCGGTCCGGGCTGTGCGTCGTTCCATGCGCCGACGGAGATGATGTCCGGCTGCTCCGCCCGGATCCGCTCGAGCATCAGCGTCTCGGCTGCGTCCTCGAGCTGCCGGTTCCCGCCTGCCGCTGCCCGGATGGCGCCAATGAGGCAGTACCCGGTCTCGGCGCGGCCGACGTACTGGCGGATCCAGCCGTGGGCGGTGATCAGCCGGGCCGCCTCCCGCAGTACGTCGGCGACCGTGGCCGGCGGCCGGGCGGCGGTCGGCATGGGGGCGGCAAGGATCTCGGGGGCTTCGGTGTCGATGCAGGCGGTGCGGATTGCCATGTCGCCGTGGGCACCGGCGAGCCGCTCGTCCATGGCCAGGCGAGACAGGACGAGCTTGTCGTCGAGGGTGAGGGCGGGGGCCGCTGTCCGAGTCGGGGTGGCGGTTGCCACGGCCATTAGAACCACTTCCGGCGGCCGGACTTGAGGTCGGCGGCGCGGCGCTCGTTGGCTTCGTCGCGCCAGTACTCCATCTGCTTGAGCTCCTGGCCTCCGGCGTCGAGGACCCGATCGAACTCCTCGCCAGCGGGGAGCGGGCCGGCGACCCTGGGGCCGGGGTCGGAGGCGTGCGGGATGCCGCGCGGCTGGTCTTCGTAGACGGTTCCGGCCCACTTGAAGAAGCTCACGGCGCCGTTGGAGGGGCTGCCGTCGAAGATCCAGCCGCCGAGGATGGGGTGCTTGCCGGTGACGGTGTGGGCGCTCCAGGTCTGGGCGTGGTTCCAGATCCGGGCGTGGCCCGCATGCTGGGGCGTGTTGATCACGTAGACGGTCTTGCCCTTGTGGAGGGAGCGAAGGAAGGCTTTCTCGTCTCCGCGGCGTCGGGTGGTCCACTGCTTGCCCATGATGATCTCCAATGCGGTTTGTGGTGGTTTGTTCCCTGATCGAGGGCGTACTGGTCTGCTCCGTTGCAGGTCAGGGGTTGCTCGCCGTCTGATGGGGGGCTGCTCGGCGGTCGTCGCGAGCAGCGGGCGATCGGGGCCCGATCGGGCGCTGACCTGCGGTGGAGCAGGCCGAGCAGCGCCCGATCGGGGTACGATCTGCGCATATCAGGCGCTAGCGAGGGTCTCCCGCTTGTAGCCGCGGGGGTTCTGCAGGCCATCAGTCGGACCGATCCCGCTCGGATCCGGTACGCCGGCGGCACTCATCTGGGTCTTGAGTTCACCCACGGTCAGGTGAAGGGCGTCGGCCAGGGTCTCGGTGCGGATGCGGTCGACCTGAAGGTCGTTCATGACATGGAGGCAGCGAGCGACGAACGCCCGTCCTTCGTCGGCGGCGGCCTGGCGCTCGTGGAGCCGGAGGGCGTCGCCGGTCAGCTTGTTCTCGGCGAGGCGGAGCTGCTTGCCGCGCTCGCAGATCTTCACGAAGTCGGGCAGGTCGATGACGTCTCCGCGCAGAGTCCGGTGGCCGTCCTCGGCGCCTTCTTCGAGGACGAAGACACCCTTGGAGCTTTCGAGGAGGGCGTGCGGGGAGGCGCCGGCGGCGACGGCCATGTCGCCGAGGACCATCTCGGAACTCTCCCGGGACTTGGTGCGGAAGCTGGCCCGCTTGACGCAGACCTCGCGGAGCTCAGTGGGAACGCTGGTGGAGTCGGGTCGCTGGGTGATGTACACGCCCATGCCGAGGACGTAGCGAGCGGCCCGGTTGAAGCGCCCGAAAAGGTCGACGAGGAGCGGCTTGGCGGAGACGAGGCGGGGGTTCTCGGAGTCGTCGTCCGGCAGAGGCATCTTGGTCACGGCGGCGCCGCCCAGGAGTTCCTGCAGCTCTTCGACGAAGACGATGACGGGCCCCATGCCGTTGTCGGCGAGCTCCGGGGTGATTTTCCCTTCCGGTACGCGATGGGGTTCCTTCTCGAAGAGTCGCTCAAGCTCGTCGCCGCGTTCCTGCATGTCGCCGATGACGGTGTTCATCTCGGTGAAGATCTCGCGAATGGTGTCGGGGTCGGACCCGGCGATGTAGCGGTGAGCGATCTGCTTGAGCGGCGCCCAGTCGGGGCCCTTCTTCCCGGTGATGACGATGATGCGAACGGTCGGGTCGAGGGCTGCGGCTGCGGCGATGAGGCGAGCGAGGTAGGTCTTGCCGTAGTCCTGGAGTCCGCCGATGAGGATGGACGACCAGATCAGGTTCAGGGTCTGACGGCTGAGCCTCGCGTCTCCCCCCAGGGGGATGCCGTCGCGCCAGAAGTGCCAGCGGTCGGCATGGATCAGCTGGCTGTACACCTTGGGGCCAGCGTGAGGATTCGGGTTGTCGCCGACCCACAGGGTGACCATGCCTTCGTGGCCGGCCTCGGAGGTGTCGGGCTTGAACTCGATCTGCATGCCCTTCTTCCGCAGGGCGCTGGCCAGCTCCCCGGCCTTGGACGTGGCTTCGATCGCCTTCATGCCCTCGGGGAGCTCGATGGTGGCCGTCCAGCCGGGTCCTTCAGGGTGGATGCCGCCGATGATGCGGGTCTCCGGGCGTTCGGCGGCGGTGATGATGCCGGCCTTGACGAGGGCGGCGAGGAGCGCCTCTTCGCCTGCAGGCCCAGCGGCGGGCTCAATGATGAGGGGGGCCGGGCGCATGTCGGTGTTGGGGGTGTCGGCGGACTGCGGGTCGTCTCCGGCTCCCTGCCAGATGCCGTAGAGGTATGCGCCGAGTCCTGCGGCGAGGTCGACCCAGAGTCCGCCGGTGATGGTGCCGGCTGTGATGCCGGCCCCTCCTGCGAGGGTCCAGGCGCCCGTGACTCCGGCGTGGAGGAGCCGGTGGCGCCGGTAGTCGGAGCGATGCCCGCGGACGAGCTTCTTCAAGTCCTTGTGCTCGCTTGCCGGCGCTTCGCGGAGTTCACGGCGGGCGGCGGCGATCATCTCCGGGTAGTCGTCGTGGTAGCGGTCGAGCCAGTGGGCGCCGAGTCGCCGGTAGCCGCGGCCGACGAGCGGGGCGTAGCCGCTGTTCGCCTTAACGTGATCGACTGCGGCCTCCAGCCATGCGGGGCGGCCGGTCTTCTCGACGGCGCCGGTCTTGGCGACCACGACGCCCTCAAGGGGGGCGGCCGGCTGGTCGGGTACGACGGTCAGGTGGGGGTGCGGGGCGGCGGTGCTCATGCGGTCTCACCCTCTCGATTCGCGGCCTGCTTGGCGGTGATGGCGGCCTGGCGACTGGCGGCCGGAACGTACTTCGGGGTGTCGTTCTTGCGGCGGATGCCTGCCCGTGTCGGGGGCTTGTAGATGCGCCTGCTGCCGGAGGGGGGCATTTGCGATGCGACCTGCGGGGAGTTGACCTTCGCGGGCTTCTCGCCGGGGGCTTCGGAGCGGGCTGCAAGGAGGCGCCTGGCGGCTGCGTTGCGGCCGCGGATGATGGCTACGGTCTCGCCAGGGTCCGTACCTTCGATGTCGCGGTGCGCACGTCGCCAGATGGCCTCGGTGACGGTGGTCTCGCCGAGCGCCGAGGCGAGCTTCACGGCGTGCGCCCACACTTCCGGGGAGTCTCGGTGGCGGTCTGCGGCAAGTTGCCTGGCTTCTGCGGCGGCCGCCTCGGCCTCCGCCTCCGCGGTTGCCGCCCGCTCTGCTGCGAGGACAGCCTCCCGCTTGACGTTCTTCCTCTCGGCCCTGCGCTCAGCCCACCGCTGCCGCCATGTCTGCATGCCGTCGCGGGCCCGGATGCGGCCGTGCTCGTGGAGGTCCCAGACGCCGGGGCCGGCGATCGAGGCGACGGCGGTGGCGATAGCGGTGACGGTGTCAAAGGAGCTGAGGCCGTGGCCGAGGTTCACGGCGGCGGCACCGGCTGCGATCAGCCAGGCGATCAGCCGGTAGTGCCAGTGCGGCCGGTGGTCGGTGACCGCAGCTGCTGCGCCCTTAAGGACGACCCAGGCTCCCGCTTCGAGAACGATCGGGACGCCGCCGAGGTACGGGCGCTCGTCGCTGTAGAAGGCGGACATCTGCACAGGGAGCGCGACGAGAGCGCAGACGGCGGCGAACCCGAGGGCGGCTTTCCTCCAAGAGCGAGCCGAAGCGTCCCGCGCTTCCTGCTCGTCGGCTGCTGCGGCTTCGGCGGCTTCAGCAGCTTTGGCCGCAGCCTCGGCTTGACGGCGCGCCTCTGCGGCCTTGCCCTTGGACTCCTCGATCCGAGCGTTGTGGGCCTCACGCTCGGCTTCCAGTCGCATGGCCGACCGCTCATTGGCCAGTCGCTGCTTCTCGGCCTCCTCCTTGGCCTTGATGATCTCGGCCTGGGCTGCCGCCTCGGCGGCGATTCGCTTGGCCTCGACCTCGGAAGCGGTCAGGGCGCGGATCCGATCGGCTTCAGCGTCAGCGATCGAGGCGCGGGCCCACGACTCGGCGGGCGAGACGAGCGGAGTGCCGTTGACCTTGTCGGGGGCGATGGTCATGGGAGGTCTCCTTCCTGAGTCAGATGCTGGTGGGTGGTGCGGAACGGGCGAGAGCGGCCCAGATGCGGTGACCATCGCCGCCGATCTCCATGACGACGGCCGCGACAAGGGCGACGCCGACGATGAGCCGTGTGGTGGTCGTCCAGTCGAGGCCGAGGATCGACAGCACCCCGATGAAGGCGAGGAGGCTGCGGGCCTTGGTCGCCGCGGCAGTGACGGCGGTCATGACCAGCTCCAGGGCTCGCCGGAGCTGTGGGCCCGGTAGCCGGCGGCAGCCCACCGGCGGATCGTGTCGCCCCACTCGCGGGGCATCTTCGAGTGCTGGGCAGCCTTGGCAAAGACGTCCGCGATCTCGCCAGCCTTGTCCGGGCTGATCAGCAGGTCATCGGGGAGGCGACCAGAGAACAGGTGGCGGACCTTGCGCCAGTCGCGGCCACTCAGGACGTAGGCGATCTGCTGCCCCATCGCGGCGACCGACGTGTACGACAGGCGCTCTTGGCCGAACTGGTTGGATCCGTGGCTGATGTTCACGCCCATGGCTGATGAACCCTTCTGCGGGTGGATGGTGGGGTGGTGGCGCTGGAGGATTTCCAGGCCGGCCGTTCGAGACGGCCGGCGAGGGCTACCTGTCAGGCTGCTTCGGGTGCGATCACGGCCGGGATGACGACCGCGGCCAGGAGCGCGGCCAGGCCGAAGCTGGCGACGCCGGGGGCGATCAGGTCGAGTAGCAGTAGGCCGGCCACGACGATCAGGCTGGCGACGGTTGTCTTGGTGTACTCCTCGTTCATCTCGGTCTCCGTTCAGCGGATCTCGCGGGCGAGTACTTCGAGGGCCTGGGCTTCGCGCTCGTCCCGGTCGTGAATCCGGTTGAGCTTCCAAGCGCCGCGCCAGGACATCGGCTCGATGTCGAAGTTGTTGAGCAGGCCCTTCATCGCGTCCTCGCGCTTCCCGGGGCGCCCGTACTGCACGGCGTGGACCAGCTCGTGCACCACCGTCTCGACGAGATTCTGAGGATCTGCACAGACCTTGGCGTTGATGATGATCAGGACGCCGGCCCGGCTGAGGGTCGTGACCCCGTAGCAGTGGGGGTCGCTGCGCCGGGTCGGCAGGCGAGTCGTGCGTAGTACCGCCTGCTGCCCTTCCACAAGGGCCTGCAGGTACCTCTTCCCGTCCGCGACCTGGATGGTCGTGGCGGGCATCCGCTCCCGCATTCGCTGCTGGACGAGGGTGGCGGCCTGATCGGCAACCCTCTCGACCAGACGGAGCGTCTTGGCGTACCGGCTCGACAACTGGTAGCCGGAAACTTCCATCAGGCGGCCTGGGCGGTACGGGCCTTGACGCCGCGGTCGACGAAACGGATGGCGTCCATGGCGCGGGGGCTGTCCGGGTTGGCCCGGTCGTGGTCGTAGGCGGCGAGCTTGATCTCGAGCTGCAGGTCCAGGTCGCCAGCGGCGAAGGCGTCCTTGTAATCGGCGACGAGAACGGCGAGGCGGGTCTGAACGGACATGACTGTGGGTCCTTCCGGTGGTCAGGCGGGATTGGGTTACGGCTTGCGGGTGTCGATGGCGAGGAAGGTGACCGTGTAGTCGCCGTCCTCGTCGGGCTGGTCGGCGGCCTTGCAGGCGGCATCGCAGTACGGGTAGCCGCCGGGGGTGCTGCAAAGCTGGCACTTGGTTTCGGGCATGACGGTGCCTCCGGTTGGTCGTGCCGGGGTGGGATGGGTCTAGCGGGCGGCGGGGTGCCAGGAGCTGACGAGCCAGGCTGCGGGCTGTCCGTCCGCACGGCGGCACAGATCCCAGCCGCCGTCGGGCCGGCGAATGAACACGGTGGGCGTGATCGCGACGGTCAGCTCGCGGTCCCGGATGCGGTCCCGCAGCTCGGCGACGGCGTCGTAGCCAGACCAGTTGAGGTAGCTGCGGGTGTAGGCGGTCATCGCGGCAAGGGCCCGGCGCGGGGTGACGTCGCGGCCGACGGCGATCAGTTCACCGTCGCCGTCCTCGCCGAGGCTGGAGACGAGGAGTCCGTAGTGCTCGGATTCCATGTCGGCCCGGGTCGGGATGAACGTGGGGACGGTCGGGGCGAGGCTGCTCGCCCAGGGGTCGCAGGGCACGGCTACTCGCCGTCCTGCGGCTCAATGGGGTCACTGCCACCCTGCCCGCACCAGTCGCAGGCCGTCGTCGCGGCGCTCATGCCGTCATCGCCGGGCGGCGGACGTGGGAGGCGGCAACGCGGAAGGCGTCGGCGAGCTGGCCGCGGGTCGTACCCACGACGATCGGGCCGATCAGGTCGAGCGCGGCGCCGATGTGCTGCTCGGCCGCGATCTCGGCGTCCCGCAGCGCCTGGCGGGCGGCGGTGGCGCGGTCGCTGGTCTTGCTGGCGTAGCGGGCGGCGTCCCCGTGCGCGGGGCCATTCGGCCGGCGCCGGGCGTAGTAGTCGGCGGTGATGCCGGTGCCGTACTCGGTGCGCTCGGTGCTGGCGGCCTGCTCACGCAGCTCGGCGAGCTGGGCGCGGACCGTCATGGTCAGGATGCCGCGGGGGAAGCCGGCGCTGACGGTGGCGTTCGGGCCGAGATGCGGGTTCGCCTCGATGCGGTCCGCCGCGGCGGCGAGCAGGTCGACGACGGCGAAGGCAGCAGGGCGGGTGAGCATGGTCGCGGCCATCAGGCCACCTCCGTCTGTGTCGGGGAGACGAGCGAGCCGGACAGGTACTCGGCGACGGCCGACTCGGGAACGCGGTAGCCGCGGGGACGGATCTTGCCGCCGCCGTTGCAGTGCGCGGGCAGTCGGCCCGCAGCGATCAGGTTGTAGACAGTGGAGCGGGAGACCCGAAGGCGCAGGGCGACCTCGGAGGCGTTCAGGAACTCAGTCGGGGTGGTGGCCACGTTCTCCGCGGCCGGGGTCTCGTGGCGCATGAAGGCTCCCGGTTAGTGGCACGACAGGTTGGCCGCTTCCAACTTCCACGTGGAGGTTGTTTGCGTGCTCCAAGAGTGCGGCAACTTCCACGTGGAAGTCAACGGGGACTCGCACCGGAAACACGAAAAGGCCCCCACCCGAATGGGTGGGGGCCGCGCCATTGCAGGTCAGGCGGGGA
>NZ_JNZY01000056.1 GCF_000717655.1 Streptomyces katrae | reverse complement strand
AGCGCCAACTGAACCAGCCGCAGCGCACAGCCCGGTACCGAAATCGGCCTCCCCTTCCTTCCCCAGGGGAGGCCGAATCGTGCCGGGCTGTGCGCTGCAGTCTTCGCGTATACGCAGCGACTCCGCCGTCGGGAAGAGGAACCGTTTGGGTATGCGGTTGGACCCAGGGCCCAAGCCCACCCCGGCCCGCGCAGCACCATCCTCCCGCCCCACAGACGTCCACCGCATACCCCCTGAACTGGGGTGTTGCGACGACTACTAGTGCCGCATCAGGCAACGTTTGCCCTGGTGACGGCTTGATCCCCCGCCCAGACGATCCCGCCTCCTTGCTCGGTCCCGGTCGTCGGCGTCTCGAGGGTGCGCACCATCCCGGGAATGCCGGGACACGCGGACTTCGCCAACAGGTTGGCCCCGCAGGGCGGCTTGTTCAAGGGCAGACCCGAGGGCGGGATGGTGTGGGAGCCGGGCTCACCCAGACCGGTGGCGCGGGTGCGCTGCTGCAGAGCACACCGAACGCCTCCCGCCGGGTCGCGCTGCAACTGCCGCGCCGTTGGCGCCGGGACGGGGTCAGATAGCGCAGCAGGGTCAGCGCTTCGCGGTCCTTGTGGCAACCCAGCCCGCCTTGATCGTCCCCACCGGCAGGTGCAAAGGACGGTGCGGTGCTCCCTTCACTTTGAGCTCGACATCGGGGCGGTGTTCTCGATGGGCGCGGTGCCGTAGCGGCGCTGGCGTTGCGTGTAGGTGGTGATGGACTGCCATAGATCACGGCGGTCGATGTCCGGCCAGTAGGTGGGGGTGAAGAGCAGTTCGGCGTAGGAGCTCTGCCAGGGCAGGAAGTTGGATGTGCGTTGTTCCCCGCCGGTGCGCCAGAGCAGGTCGACGTCGGGGACAGGGTGGGGCAGATGCCGGGCGAGGGCTCGCTGATCGATGTGTGCTGGGTTGATTTCGCCGGCCATGGCTGCCCGGGCGAGGCTTCGGGCGGCTTGGGCCAGCTCGCTGCGACCGCCGTAGTTGACGCACATGGTGAACGTGAGGCTGGTGCGGTGCTGGGTGGTGCGCTCACGTTCCCGGAGCCCGTCGACGAGGTCCTTGGGGAGTCCGTCGGGCACGCCTGCCCAGCAGAACCGCAGGTCGCGGTCGAACAACTCCTGGTCTGCGATGTTGTCTCGTACCACGTCCAAGATGGCTTCGACCTCGGTGGAGGAGCGGTTCCAGTTCTCGGTGGAGAAGGCGTAGACCGTCAGGCAGGGCAGTCCGATCTCCAGAGCGCCGTCTACGACGTCCCGCAGTGCGTTGGCTCCCGCCCGGTACCCTTCGGCGCGGGGGAGGGCACGGTCGGCGGCCCAGCGGCCGTTGCCGTCCATGATGACGGCCACGTGCCGGGGCAACGCCGCGGGGTTGAGGACGGGTGGTCGCGCTCCGGACGGGTGGGGTGCCGGGGGCAGCATCCGGCCGCGCGGGGCGGGCAGACGGCCGGAAAGGTCTGCTGCGGCACGCTGCTCGTGCGGGGTGGGGGCCGTGGGCGTATGGCGTGCGTAGGGGCTGAGTTTCCAGGCCACGGCTGCCGCCGCGCGGGTGGGCAGCAGGATGCGCTGCCGGGCGGCGGAGGAGAGAGTGACTTTCTGCGACAGGAGGGCGGGGCCGGCGCGTTCGACCTTGTGCAGCGCGGCTAGGTACACGTTCGTGAACGCCCGGGTGAGCAGGGCTGAGGTGATGGACCAGTGGACGGTGGGCTCCTGCGGCTGGAGCCATGCGCGTGCCCGTTCGGTCGCGGCCCGCACCAGGCGGGCGGTGGCCGGTGTCCACCGGCGGGCGAGGAGGTCCTCGGCTGACACGCCGCACCCGTCCAGTGCCTCCGCGGGGAGTTTTACGTAGCCACGCTCAAGGTCTTCGGCGAAGTCCGTCAGGTCGTCGGTCAGCTGGAAGCCGAGCATGGCGTCTACCAGTGCCGCTTCGTGTCCCGCGGACATGATCAGGGGCGCTCCGAGCCGTGAGGTGACGCAGTCCACCGCGATGAGGATCGGGCCCAGGGCCGCTCGTTGGTATTCCGCCCATTCCTGCCATGTCTGCGGGGTGGCCTTGACTGCGTCCCGGGCGATCCGTTCGTGCATCAGCCGCACGCTGTCGGCCGGCAGGTCTAGCGTCCGTGTCAGGTGTGCCATCGCCCGGCGCACGGGATCGGTGCTGTCACCGCGCTCGATGTCTTCTTCCAGCATCCTGATCCAGGCCGACGCCTGTCCCGCACGCTCGTCCGCCGACGCCGCTCCGTTGTCCGACAGGTCGTCGATCACGCTCCCGGATGCCAGCACCGGGGACAAACTGAGCAGCACCTTGGCGGGCAGCACTGCCAGGCAGTCGCTCTCGCTGGGGTAGCGCCGCCGGAGCAGGCGCAGGCACACCTTGTACGCCTCCCGCAGACGTGCGTCATGCAGGCTCGCCCCGGAGTAGGCGGTATGGATCACGTGGCCTCCACGCAGCGAGGAGAAGCGGGACTGTGGGGAAGGACCGGTGCCCTCAGGGGAGGGACTGCTGCCCTCACTGGAATTTCAGCGTTCCGGTGGCGGACAGGGTACGTAGCCCATGGGCGGCGCAGCCGCTGACGTCGCTGGTGGGTGTGGCGGTTCCGGTCATCCGGGTTCCGTGCAGCGGGCCTTGTGTGACCCGTCCGCTGAGGAGGGCGTCGCCGGGGTTGTAGCTGCTGACGAAGCGCGGGGTTGACTGGACGGTGGAAGTTCCGGTGTGGTGGCCTTGGGCGTTGTACCAGGTGATGCGTGCGGAGCCGTCCGGGGTGGAGGCGCCGCTGCATCCGGCCCGGGCGGTGCCGTCGAGGGTGAGGGTGGCGCTGCGTAGCTGGGGGTGGTGACCGTTGGGGGTGGTGCATCCGGTGAGGCGGAGGGTTGCTGTGATGCGGGTGGTGCGCTGGCTCAAGGTGAGCGCGGGCGTGAAGGTGAGGGGGCGGCCCGGTGGGGTCGCGGCCCGGCAGGACAGGGCTGTGTGAGGTGTGTTCGCCGCGATGGCGGTGGTGCGTGCTGCGGCGGGTGTGGCGGCCGGAGCGGTGAGAGTGGCCGTGGTGAGAAGAACGGCGGTCGCTGCCGTCCAGGTCCGCCAAGTGGACGGTGTCGGCGTGGTGATGTTCATGAGGGGCGTTCCTCACTGTGTGACCAGGCGGTGGTGGTGTACGAGTCGGCGGCCTTGTTGGGCCCTGGGACCTGCCCTGGGACCTGTGGGGTGGTGTGCAGGACGGGCAGGGGTGGCCACAGCCGGGCGAGGGGGCTGGGCAGCCACCAGTTGCGGTGGCCGAGCAGACGCATGAGAGCGGGTACGACGAGAAGGCGGATGACGGTTGCGTCGAGCAGGACGGCGACAGCCACGAGGAAGCCGACCTGCCGGAGTTCTTGGCGGCCGGTGACGAGGAGGCCGGCGAAGACGACGGACATGGTGGTGGCGGCGAGCGTGATGGGCTGGGCCGTGCTGGACAGGCCGCGCACCACGGCCTCCTGGCAGGAGGCGCCGGCACGGTAGTGCTCGGTGATGCGGTGCACCAGGAAGACTTCGTAGTCCAGCGACAGGCCGAAGACGAGTGTCAAGGCCATCAGAGGGACGAGGACGTTGACCGTGTGGCCGGTGAACCAGCTCAGCAGCCCGCAGGCCGCCCCGGTGGCCAGCAGGTTCATCGCGATCGCCTTCACCGGCAGCACAAGACTGCGGAAGACGACGAGCATGAGCAGGAAGGCGCCCGCCAGGACCAGGATCGCCACCTGGGTGAGGGCGGAGCGCATTGCGCGCTGCAGGTCGGTTAGGGCAGCCGATCCTCCCCCGGCAAGAATCTTCTGCCCCTGGGTCAGGGTGGACTGCCCGAGCCGGCGTTCGTCGTCCAGCAGCTGTCCGGCCGCGGGGCTGTCCACCGGGATCCGGTCCGCGACAGCGACGACGGTCAGGTCACGGCCGTTGTCCAGCGCCACGGCGGTGGTGATGCGCGGATCGTCGGCCAGGGCAGTGATGAGGTCCGTCGTGTCGACAGGGTCCTGGCCGGCGGCATGCGGCAGGGCCAGCAGTGTGACGTTCGCCAGACCGTCGCGCTCCGTCTGCGCCAGTCCCGCGCCCACTTCGCTGCCGGTGAGCGAGGCACGGTCCACATCCACGCCCAAGCGCATGCCGGCCATGGGCAGCGCGGCCAGCACCAGCAGAACGGCAGCACTGCCCAGGTACGGCCACGGGCGGCGCATCAGGTGACGTGCCCACCGCTCCCAGATCTCCCGCGCGTCACCCGGCCGCCGGACGCGCCCGGCCGACAGCAGCCGATCGAGCCGGGGCAGGAGCAACGGCAGCAGCGTCGTCGCCACCCCCGCGGCCACCACAGTGGCCAGACCGGCCGCCACCGCGACCGTACGCAGCAGCTCTACCGGGACGGTCAGCAGGGCAGCGCCGGTGACGACCACCGCTCCGGCGCACCACAGCACCGCACGCCCGGCCGTCGCCGTCGCCTGTTCGGCGGCCGTCTGCGGGCCGAGGCCCTCTGCTCTGGCCTGGCGGTAGCGGATCAGAATCAGCAGCGCGTAGTCCAGGCCCAGCCCGAAGCCCATCGTCATGGCCACCACCAGCGCGGGCGTGTCCACGGGCATCATCAGCCCGAGCCCGGCCACCATTCCCGCACTGACCAGAACACCGAGCCCGGCCGTGAACAGCACCAGCAGGGCCGCCCCCACCGAGCCGAGACCGTAGACCAGCAGCATCAGGGCGACGGGCACCGTGACGGCTTCAACGACGCGCACGTCCCTGAGGTCCGAGGTCACGAGCTCTTCCGCCAGTGGCGTCTGGCCGGTCACCGCCACCGTGACACGGCCCTCGGAGGCGGTGGCCACGGCCTGGTGCACGGCCTCGCGCAGAACGGGAAGACCGCCGAGCCGTGCGGCGGTATCGCCCTTCAAAGCCACCAGAAGGTAGGCGTGATGGGGGTCCTGCCCCGGCACCTGAGGCAGCGCGAGCACCTGGCCGGCCCCCCGCACACGGGCGGCCGCCTGCGCCGCCGCCACCATGGCCCGGTCATAGGCCGCATCCCCGCCGCGCAACCGCTGTGAGGAGAAAGCAAGAACAGCCTGCTCCTCCCCCAGCTGCGGCATCCGGTCCGCGATGAGACGGCCAGCCCGCTGGGAGTCACCGCCCTTCGGCACCGGCAACCCTGTACTGCGCAGATCACCCAGGCCGATGGCCACGACGAACACCGCGGCCACCGCCGCCAAGCCCCACACGACCATGCCTACAACGCCGAAACCACCGGACAGCCACGAGCCGTTCGTCCACTTCCCAGCGGCAGCAGCATGCTCTTCCTGTCCGGCCACAGCCCTTCAACGATCACTCCACAGCGGGAGTTACGCAGAGCCCGCCCCGGTAGTACACCGCTTGAGGCGGTCCCTGACGGCGGCCATCCCATGTGTCCCGGGTACGCCGTAGGCCCGCGCGCCGCCCCGCCTCTTCGCCCGGATCCTGCGAGGCAGTGCGGGTTTCACTCCTGTGAGGGGCTGCACAGTGTCGGCGGCGCCGCAACAATGCTCAAAGGACGAAACGCGTACTTACCGCGGGGCCCTGGCCATCTCGTCCATATGCGGGTCTTGAAAAAGGGGGGCTGCTGGCTCCGCATCCTGGTGACGGGCGCAAGTTCGGGTCGAAGATCCACTTCGTCGCCGAGCGGACCGGTCTGCCCCTGTCCGTCGGGATCTCGGGGGCGAACCTGCACGGCAGGCCCTCGGGCCACTCGTCCGCGGCATACCGCCCATCGGGTAGCGATGTTTCTTGGAGCCAGCTTGTCTGTGACTTTTGCACAACGACGCTTTGACCGGCTTCGCCGTATTCAGGGTTTGGATCCGGAGCGGGACTACGAGGAGATCTGGCAGCTGGTCACCGCGTACGAGTTCCCGTGGGACTACTGGCAGTCGGTATCCCTGGCCTTCTTCCGCACCTTCGCGATCCCGTCCATCAGCGCCCTGCTCGAGGAGACCGGCGAGATCGTCGGCCACACCCAAAAACGCGCAGACGACACCCTGCTGATCATGTACGAGATGGGCCGCCTGGGCCTGGAAAGCCCCGAAGGTCGGGCCTATCTGCGGCGCATGAACCAGATGCACCGGCGCTACGTCATCAGCAACGAGGACAACCTGTACACCATCGCGCTGTTCATCGTCACGCCGGCGCAGTGGATCAACCGGTTCGGCTGGCGCCGGCTGACCGTGCACGAACAGCGGGCCCTGACCAACTACGGCAGGCGCCTGGCCCACCTCATGGGCATCAAGGACGTCCCGACCACCTTCGCCGACTTCGACCAGTTCGCCCAGTCATACGAGCGCCTGCATTTCGCCGTCACCGGCAGCAGCCGGCGCCTGGCCGAAGGGGCCATGGCGTTCACCGAAGAGTTGCTCCCCAAGTCGCTGCGCGGCCCGCTCAAGCCGGTGATGCGCCGCTACTCCCTGGCAGGCCTGGACGACGCCCTCCTGCATGCGGTCGGCCTGCCCCTGCCGCGTGCACGCGACCGGCGCCTGGTCACCTGGCTGCTGCGGACGCGCGGCCGCCTCCTACGGGTGCTGCCGCCGCGCCCGGACAGCCGTCCCCACCGCCCCGTCCTGGCCACCTATCCCGACGGCCACCAGGTCTGTGAAATCGGACCCGGCTGGCTTACAGAGGGCAGGCCTGACGAGCAGAACAACGCCGTGCACGACCCCCTGTGACCATGGTTCGCCCTGGTAGGGACACCGGTGGTCCTCGCCACACTCGCCAGACCTGCCTTCGCAGTCGGCTACAGGAGAGCTGGGCCATCATTCCCATCCGACCCCAGGAGGAAGCGGTCAATGCCACGGCGCCTTTGGCTGGAGCGAGTCCCGTGCGGATGCCTGCCGAGCAGCCTGCGTCTGTCCGGTCGTGCAGCGCCTCGGAGTAGCCGGGATGATCAGTACGACACCTACTCACAGGCTCGCGTACCCGCACGACAGCTGCGGTTACCGTGACGGTGACCGCAGCCGCCGTTTCCTGCGCGGGGCTGTCTCAGTGTGCCCGCGCGAAGGCGAGGTCAGCGTTCGGGCAGTCGGCCGCCTACTACAGACAGCGCCTCCGCTGATCCTGATCCACCGATCGCGGCCGGGGCGGGCTGCTGTCTACCAGGAGATGACGACGTACCCTGCTCGAACGCGTCCACGTCGCTGCAAGCGCACCCGTCGAGAACGGACGGATGGCCGCGGTCAGCCGGACCTCGCTCCAAACCGACCTCGCGAACGGGCAGGAAGCCAACAAGCACCTCACCGCACGGGTCCGGCAGCTGGAGAAAAGCCTGTCGTCCCAGCTCGGCGAGGGCGTCTGGGCAGAATCCGGGCGGGCTCGGAGTCCCGGTCGACATCGACCAGCTCCAACGGCGGATCGCCCTGCTCGAACAGGACCTCGCCGAGAAGAAAGGCCAGCTCGAAGAGCGGACGGAAGAGCTGGATGCTGCGCGGGCCGCGAACCGTGAACTGACCCGGGCGTTGAACCACGCCCCTCAAGAGTCACGCTGACCGAGACCCGGGTGACAGGTCACAGCAGTGGGTCCCCGGCGGCTCCGCCGCCGGGGACCCAACACATTTCAAAGAATCCGTCTGCCTGTCCGCTGCAGGCTCCGAAGAAGCCGACTAGCCCTACTGCGGCCCAATGATCTGCTTGACCTGGAAGCGGATGAACTCAGCAGGCCGGACGGCAGCGCCGCCAACTTCGTGGATGAGGTTCCCGTCAGCAACCGCGGACGGGCGGCCGCTGGGAACTGACGCCGGGGCAGCAAGAGCAGGGGAAGCCACGGCAAAGGCTACGGCGGCTGCCAGCGTCATGCTGGCAGCGATCTTCATCGTCTTCATAATCCGATCAACGACCATCTGCCTGAAAAGAACCGGCTGCCAATCCCAGGCTGCCCGATGGCTGAACCAGATCGGGAAGCCTCAAGACCACCGGATCGAGCGATAGCACCACACCTGCTGACCGAGCGCCGAGCGGCAGCTCACAGCACAGGGACCCACCAGGGATCGATGCGGAATGCCATCCGTGCAGGGGCCGAGGCAAGCGCGGGGCCGCAGCGCCTCATCGTCTGGAGCTACGCGCGCCCCGGCGGGCAAGCCCCGCGCCTACACGACCGACATCCATAAAGTGCATAGTCTGCGCATATGGGCGCAATATGTGCAGCTCCTCGGCCTGTATTGGTGCGGACCTGGCTGGCCCGTAGTGGATTGATCTCCGTGTAGCGGCGAGAGCGGCCGGGTTTGTGTTGCGCCCGCCCCTGTCCCGCGGGACCAGGGGCGGGCCCCTGGTCCCGCGGGACAGGTTTGATGGCGGAGCTTGGAGATGGGACCCGGTTCGGCGTCGGATCCGGCGCGGCGGGCTATGCGATTGCGGGTGAGGGTTGTGGCGGTCGGGCCGGAGAACGCGCTGGACCATGTCGTGGTGCTGATGTTCGAGAACCGGTCGTTCGACAACCTCCTGGGCCGGTTGTACGAGCCGGGTGAGGTGGCCTCGTTCGAGGGGGTGCTGGGCAAGGAGCTGTCGAACCCGATCCCGTCCTGGGCCGAGGATGGCGCCGAGCGCGGCAGCGTGCCGTACGGCGTCGCCAGCTCGATGAACACTCCGAGCCTGGATCCGGGCGAGGAGTACCCGCACATCAACACGCAGCTGTTCAACGTGCTCGGCCAGCCGGGGACGGCCGCGTTCAGTCCGCCCTACAACGCGCCCGCGCCGGGGGCGGTGCCGACCATGGACGGGTTCGTCACCGACTACATCCACACCTGGTGGGCGGCCACCGGCCGCCAGCCCTTCTACCAGGAGTACCGGCAGATCATGGCCGGCTACACACCCAAGCAGGTGCCGGTCGTGTCCGCTCTGGTGAAGGGGTTCGCCGCCTTCGACCACTGGTTCTGCGACGTCCCCTCGCAGACCTTCACCAACCGCTCCTTCTTCCACGCCGCCACCGCGTCCGGGCTGGTCGTGAACATGGGCGAGGAGGGTGACTTCCTGCGCCAGAACACGGCCGAGACGCTCTTCGACCGTCTGGACGCGGCGGGCCTGGACTGGCGGGTGTACTGCGATCCCCTGTCCCACTACTCCCTGACCGGGCTCATCCACGCCGCACGGCTACGGGAGAAGTTCGCCACCCACTTCTCCTCCACCACACGGTTCTTCGAGGACGCGGAGGCCGGCCGACTGCCCCGGTACTCCTTCATCGAGCCGCAGATCATCGGCTGGGCGCACAACGACATGCACCCCCCGTTCTGGTCCTCGGCGCCCGGAATGATGTGGGACCCGCCCTCCAGTGTGCTGGGAGGCGAGGACCTGCTCGCGCGGGTGTACGAGGCGGTGCGCTCCTCGTCGTCGCCGCAGGGGTCTAATCACTTGAACACGACGCTGCTGGTGACGTTCGACGAGCACGGCGGCACCTACGACCACGTGCCGCCCGGCCCCGCGCCCGCGCCCACAGCGGGCGCGCCGGCCGGGCAGCTCGGCTTCCGCTTCGACCGCCTCGGCGTACGCGTCCCGACCATCGCCGTCTCCGCCTGGATCCCCGAGCGCACGGTCGTCACCCGGGAGCACTGGAACACCTCCGTACTGGCAACCCTGCGCGAGCGGTGGAATCTGGGGCCCCCGCTGACCGAACGGGACGCGGCCGCAGCCACCTTCACCGACATCTTCACCCTCGATGCGCCGCGCCCGCAGGAGGACTGGCCGGAGGTGAGCCCGCAGCCCGTACCCCCGCTGCACGAGTCACTGGTACCGCTGGACGCACCGCTGGGCAGCCACGCCAAGGCCCTCTTCGCGACCGTCTTCGCCCTCGGCGCCGAACTCGGGACGCCCGTGACAGCCATCGACCTGGAGCGGGCCACCGGCGCCGAGGCCATCGACGCCACGCACGGACTGTTCCGGAAGCTGTTCCCCGGAGTGCACGCGTGAACCTGCCCTCGACGCGCAGGCCGTCACTGGCATCGACTACACCGGCGCCAGGGCCGTCCGCGAGATCGCCGAGGACTTCCGTCACCGGGGAACCGGCTTCGCCAGCGCCCGGTTCTCCCTCGCCCGCCTCTCCCGCCACCTCACCCCACCGACCTCCGACTGACGGCCGGCGACCTGTTCGCCACCCACGACGAAGCCGTCCAAGCCCTCGCCGCACCCACACGGAAGCGGCTGCCAGTCCTGGCTGTGCTCGTCACCGGTCCCGACGGCTTGTGCTGTCGATCGCCGTGGAAGTGCCGTCGGCACGTCGGTGGGGGGACCGACCGGTGTGGATGGGGGTGCCGTGGCAGCGGACGAGCTCTCGCGTGGCCCGGTGCAGGGCGAGCTCCATGGCGCGGGGTGTTGTCAGGGCGCCGCTTCCGTCGGGCGGTACAAGCCATCGCAGGTCTCCCCAGCGGCAGTGAGGGGCAGGGACGGCGATCCATCCTCCCTGGGTGATGTGGCGGGTGCCGTCACCGACCCAGGTGGCCCGAGGGTCGGGAGGCAGGAAGAAACCGACCTCACGCCGCCGGCCGTCCAGCAGTACAGGGCCGGGACCGCCGCAAGGAAGGTCATCGAGCATGTCCGCAGCGCGCAGGCCCAGGCACGCGGGAACGATCAGCACGTCCCATAGACGTCCGGCAGCTAATAGATGGATGCCAGCGCCGCTGCGGCGGCAGTCGCGCTCGTAGGCTTGCGGATCGTCGGCGGCGGCTGCCAGCCACTCCATTGCCTTCGTCCACTGTGTCAGCGCCATCACAAACCTCCTGTGGGCGGGCTTTGTGAGCCCGGTAGTCACCGTCGGGTCCGACCACCCTGGCGCTCTACCGGAAGGCCGGGAAGGTAGGCGGATGACGGTGTGTGATGTTTCGGCGCACTCAAGGGGCGGGCATCTGCCGAACACACGCCCAGAACATGCATTCCACGGGGATTACTCACTGAGCCACGGCCGACGCCCCTACCAGCCCGATCTGTCCGACCCACGGTGCAGAAGAGCGGGCGGGCTGGTTCGGTGCAGTTCCCCTATCTGGCGGAGCTGCCCAACATTCGTGGTTTAGCCGCAACAGTCAGTGGACTCGCCGCTCAGTCCTGCCTTGGCGCGGCATCGTCGTAGGGCTGTCGCGAGTTCGGCGCGTTCGGGAACGGTGTGGTTCACGGGGAGCTCAGGCGTCCCATGATCGTCCCCCTTTTCAGCGGGCGGCGTGCAGGGCGGCGCGAGCCATGGCGGCCATACGGCCGCGGCCGCCGGGCGTCACGGCGAGGACCACGCCCACAGCGATTCCTCCGGCGCCGCCCAGTATCTGGAGGGTTTCGGCCATCGGGATCCCGTTCAGCCGCAGGACCACCGCGAGGGCGAGGACCGCGCTGACGATCGTGCTGATGATCACCGCCTGCGGCATCGTGGGGCCGGCCGTCCGGCTCACTTCCGCCCGTTCCTGCCCGCCCGGTGCGCGGCCCGTCTTCTGGTACGTCGGCATGGTTTTCCCTTCCGGGTACCACGCGGTGGCCCCCTGACGTGCGTGCGAAGGCGCGGGACTTCCCTCTCTCACGCTGGTGACGTAACGCCAAGTGGCGTATTTCCGGGGGCGATTGCCGTCGCTGACCCGGTCACCACAGCATGGCACGCACCCCCGGGATACCCGATAGCGCTCACGGCCGCTGGGCGGGCCCGCTGACCACCCACTGGCGGAAATGCCGGGAATTCGTTCACCAGTGTCCACAGGGTCCAATCTCTCAAGCAACACCTCTGACCTGCGACATGCTCCGCCCGCCTCGCCGCCGCGCCCGCCAGGCCGTTCACAAACTACCCCAAATCAGCCCCCATTGATGCCCCCCGTCACTGGTACGAACGCCCTCGTTCGTCAACCGTCGTCCCGGTTGTACTTGCCCCAAGGACAAGTCCCCGGCACCGTGGGGGATAGATCCGTCGGGTATACCGGCGGCCCCCTGAAGTGGTGACGTCACGCAAGGGACACAGCAGCACCGCGTTGCCGCGCGAGTGCCGCACCAGCAGGGCCGACCCCCGGGTCGGCCCTGCTTAGTTTTTGACGTCCTGCGACCGCGCCTTGCCGTGTCAGCTCGCGGCCAACCCGCCCCGAACCGCGGGACGTCGTCGGCGCTCACGTCCAGGCGTAGCCGTTGGAAGCGCAGCGGTTGGCGGAAGACGCCACCGTAGTCGATCGCCCGGTCGGCGCTGATCTCCGCCACCAGCTCGGGGCGGACCAAGACCGCGTCCAGGGCCTCGCGCGTGCCCCAGGACACGGCGAACCGTACGCCAGTCCACGGGTGTCCGGTGTCGGTGGCGGCCAGGTGGTCGCCGATCTGCCGAGAAGCGTCCGGGCGCAGCGGCACGGTGCGGCCGATCGCACGCAGCCGGCCGGCCTGGTCGTGGCGGCCGAGGATCAGGAGCTGCGGGCGTGCCAGGGTGCCGGTGATGGCGCCGATGACCACTTCGGTGGGGCGCTGGACCCCGGCCGAGCGGACACCCTTCTTCAGGAAGCCCGTGTCGTCCACGATCAGCACCGCTTCCGGGTCGCCGAGGTGATCGATGACGTAGTCCCGCACATCGTCCAGGACCTCGTCCGCGGCCCACTCGATCCGGTTCAGCAGCCGATGGATCCGGTCCAGACCCGCATGCCCCGCCTCCTCGGCAAGCGTCCACCCGTTCTTCCGTCCAACGGAGCTACCAGCCCCCGCATATAGGCAAGAGCCGACTCCCGCGGCTCCGACCTGGAGAAACGGTGTACGAACCGCTCGTGCAAGGCCTGCAGTTCACCAGCCCACAACCGGGCATCCCCAAGTTCCCCACCCATGACCTGACCAACGACCGACCTGCCCAACCGTCACGGCAAACGCCGTTGCAGTACTAGGTAGGCCAGGTCCAGGTCAAACGACCCGGGCCTTGTTTGTTTCCTGACCGCCGACTCCGGCGCGGAGGCCGACGGCCCGGCGCGCACGCCAGGGGTGGGTGGCGTTGCTGCCGGGCCGTCAGTCACTCACGCGGTCTCACTTCCCGTGCAAAGCCCTGCGGCGACGTCCGCGAAGCACCAGCACGCCGCCGGCAGCGATGGCCAGCAGGCCACCGAGGGCGCTGTACGTGACAGTGTTGCTCACCCCGGTGGAAGCCAGGCCGCCGGACGTGCTGCTCGGGGTCGGCCGGCCGACGGGTGCCCCGGCCTCCTGCTGCGCACGGGTGCCGGTCGTGCCGGGGGCGGAGACAACCGGCGTGACGGCGGTCGGCGTGGGGACGGGCGTCGGCTTGACAGCGCCGGCAGTCCCCGACGCGGGCTTCAGCTGAAGAGTCGTGATCGAGTACGGCGGCAGCGTCTGCGCGACCGCCGTGCCCCGCTCCGCCGTCGTCAGGGCGGTGCCTCCCGTGGCATACGAAACGGTCGTGACCGCCCCTGCGGCCGGGGTGAATCCGGCGTACGAGAGCGACACCTGCGCCGCGTTCTGCGGGCTCTTGTTGGTCAGCATGACGTTCAGACCACCGTTGCCGCTCCGCACCGCGTGCACAGTGACCGACGAGTTGCCCGAGGACGACTTGACCATGGTGTCGCCGGGCTGCGCCAGTGCGGTCAGCGAGCGGATGCCCCAGTAGGTGGGGAAGGGCGTATCGCGCGGCGGTTGGCACTTCCCCCCGGCGCAGGTTCCAGCGGAGAGCACACCCCCGTCCCGGTAGTCGATCTCGCCGTTGACGGTGGTGGGTACTTCGCCCGAGCCGTTGTGCAGGTTCCACCAGTCCACGTGGGTGGCACCCTGCTCGAACCAGGTCATGTAGGTGTCCGGCGCGAACAGGGCCGCGGCCTGGCTGGTCAAGGCGGGCGAGCCGACGCCGTCGGTCTCGGTGACCGCGATCTCCACCGAAGCGGCGCGCGAGCCCGTGTACTTGGCTATCAGCGAGCGCAGCTCGGACCTGGTACCGGCGATCCGGGAGGGGGTGTTCAGCAGGTCGGCCGTGGTGGTACCGCCCGGATACCAGTGGACGATGACGAAGTCGATCGAGCTTCCCGCGATGGAGAGCACCGTGTTGTTCCAGTCGGCGCTGTCACCGGGAGCCTTCTCCTTGTCCGGCCAGCCGCCGGGGGTGGTGAGCACCGCTCCGATCTTCACCGTCGGGTCCACGGCCTTCATCGCCTTCGAGTAGGCGACCAGGTTCTTCCCGTACTCCCTCGGGCTCTTGTCGGCGTGCGTGTCGGTTTCCCAGCCCTTGCCGTTGCCGTAGTGCCCGTTGCCGTAGACCTCGTTGCCGATCTCCCAGTACTTCACGCCGTAACCCTTGTCGACATTGGAGTACTTGACCCAGTCGGCGGCCTCCTGGGGGGTGCCGGAACCGTAGTTCGCGGTCACGATCGGCTGGGCGCCGACCGTCTTCGCGGTGGCCATGAAGCGGTCGAAGTTGGTGTTGGAGGGGATCCAGCCGGTGCCGTCGCCGGAGGTGTGGGTCTTCCAGTGGTAGTCGTCCGCGCCGGAGCCGCCGGGATAGCGCAGCTGCCGAACTCCTGCGGCCTTCATCAGCGATGTGACCTTGGCGTCCCCCATGTGCTCGTCGCCGAAGCCCGTGTTGAGGCCGACACCACTGCTGGGCACCGTGCCCAGGGAGGCACCGGCATCCACACTGATGCCGACGGTCGGCGCGGCGCCCGCGCTGGGCGCCAGGGCGCCGACACCGGCCGAGGCGGCGAGCACTGCCACCGCCCCCGCGACAAAGCGCCAACGCATCCGGCTACGGCGGGGCGTGCGCCCCCGAAGCATCGGCTGCTCGGCGGATCTTGGGTTGTCTGGTGACACGTGGGGCTCCGATCGGGTGTTGACACAGAGGGCGTAGCGCCGCTGACCACGGCTCGCCCTCGTCGGTACACCCCTAAGTGGCCACTCAAAGCGGAAAGGTTGCCATCTCCTTTGCGACCTTCTCCAGCTCGATCAGCATCGTTCGCTCATGCAGCATCCAGGTTTCTGCCGGAATCTGTGAAGCTTCGGCGCCGCCTGGCACAGGTTCGCCGGAACGTATGCGCTTTTCGACACGGGTCGTGAGGATCGTGCTCGACTTCAGATACCTCCGATTGATCACCTGGAAGAGGGCCGAAGCGCGGTCGCCCGGCAGCGGGAGATAGCCCAGTTCGTCGATCACGAGCAGGCGGAGTCCGGCGAAGAACCGCATAATGCTCGACCAGCGGCCTTCGAGTGCGGCCTTGTGGCATTTGGCGGCAAGTTCGGCGGCGGTGGTGAAGCAGATGCGGTGGCCGGCATCGACCGCGGAGCGGCCGAGTGCGACGGGCCAGCATCGTCCTGCCGGCTCCAGGCGGCCCGTTGTCGAGGAACCGCAGGGTGGCCAGATCGCGGATGAGTTTCTCGTCGACGCCGGGCTGGGTGGCGAAGTCGAAGTCGAAGTCGTTCAAGGTCCATGGCTCTGGCAGGCAGGCGAACCTCAGCCGGGAGAAGGTTTGCGGGCCTCGGTCGCCTCCACTTCGATCTCGAGGAGCCTCTCCAGGGCGGTGGTGAGGGTCATCCGCTCGGCTCGGGCCCGGTCCAGGACACGGGCAAGGGCTTCGGCGGCGTCGTTGAGTTTCAGATAGGACAGGTGGCCTTGCAGCTCTGGTAGCGGCGGGCTCGCTCATCGGCATGACGTCACTCACTCTCACGCTCCTGGCCTTCATGGGTGGGGGCCTGCCGCAGCCGGTCGGCGACGGCGGCGTAGTGGGACCAGGTCGGCCGCGGAGCTTCTCGGCTTTCGCCTGGGCCGCGGCCGACCGGGGCCGGCGGCGGACCTTGGTGCGGCACGGGGCCCTGTCGGAGAACGAGGCAAGTACCGCTCGTTCGAGGGCAATCACGTGTCCGGCGTCCCGCATGGTCTGCCCGGCTCCGTCCGGTGCCCGGCGGTGGTGGGGCGATCACCGAGCGGCCAGAGGTGACCACATGCAGGTCGCCCCTCCCCCGAGGCGGATCCGGACCGTCACGCGGGCACCGGTCAGCCCGGGCGGGACGGAGTAGTGGTTGCCCGCGAAGGAGACGAGTCCTTGCGGGCTGACGATTCGGGTCTGCTCCAGCTCGGCACCATGCGAGGCAGGGGGGCCGTACGGCCGGTCAGGCTTGACCCGCGGCACGCAGGGCTCGCGCCAGCCACTCCAGCTCCTCCTTCGCGTCGTCGCCCTTCGCCACCGGCCGCCGCTCGGCCTTGACGGTGAGCATGTTCCGCTACGTCGATGTCGATCGCGTCCGCGGTCACGCCGGGGATGTCGAAGGCCACCACGGACTGGTCGCCCTCGCGGTAGGCGTCCATCGGCATTACCGACGGCTTTGACCACGCACCCGGCCCCATCAGCTGCTGCGCCATGCGGTCCAGCTCACGGAGAGGGTCAGTGCGCATCAACCTCGTGAAACACCTCCAGCAGATTCGAGCCATTGGCTGCCAATGCGCTGCACTGAAACCGTTGTAACATGTCATCCAACCGACGACAATCATGGTGTCGTCGACCTGCTGACGGCCTTAGGGAGGTGCCCGTGACCGCAGTCGAACAACCATCCACGCCCCGCACCGCCGCCCACGGCCCGGCGTCCTTTCTCGCCGCCGCGGCAGCCCTTGCCGCCATAGAAGACGCGCTGCGTGACGCCCAGCACGAGAGCCCCGATGCCTCCGGGCCCGGCCCCGAGCAGGCTCTGGCCTCCCTGATGCTGCTGCGGCAGGTACGCGAGCAGCTCGCCGGATGGGAGACCGGCCTGATCGAAACCGCCCGCAACGTGGGCGCCAGTTGGGCCGACCTCGCCGGCCCCCTCGGCGTCGCCAGTCGCCAGGCCGCCGAACGCCGCTACCTGCGCGGCCGCCCCGGCGCGGTCGGCACCACCGGCGAGCAGCGCGTAACGGCCACCCGCCAGGCCCGGGCCGCCGAACGCGCCACCGCCACCTGGGCCCGGGTCCACGCCGCCGAGCTGCGCAGCATCGCCGGACAGATCACCGCACTCAGCCACCTCGCACCCGAAGCGCGCTCAGCCCAGGCCGTCCTGAATGCCGCTCTCGGCGCCACCGACGCCGCCGAGCTCATCGCCCCCCTGGCCGGCATGCGGCCCTACCTCGATGCCCGCCACACCGACCTCATCGAAGGCCTGGACACCGTTGAAGCCCGGCGCACGACAACTGCAGCCGTTGGCGATGACTGACTCCCGCCATGCGGAGTCACACCATGCGGGTACGCTCCGGCCCGCCCCGAACCACGCCGACGACGGGCAACGATCCGTCCCAGCCCGAGTACAAATCCGTTTATGACGTTCCTACAGAAAGAGACCCACATGGGCAGCAGTGTCGAGACGCTGGAATTCCAGGCCGAGACCCGCCAGTTGCTCCGGCTGGTGATTCACTCGATCTACTCGAACAAGGACATCTTCCTGCGCGAGCTGATCTCGAACGCCTCCGACGCCTTGGACAAGCTGCGGCTGGCATCGCTGACCGACTCCGGCCTTACCGAGACCGACACCACCGACCTGCACATCTCGCTGGAGGTCCGCAAAGATGCCCGCACGCTGACCGTCCGGGACAACGGGATCGGCATGACCCGGGAAGATCTCGTCGAGCTGATCGGCACGATTGCCAAGTCCGGCACCGCCGGCCTGCTGGAGAAGATAAAGGAGTCCAAGGACGCCGCCACCGCGGAGAGCCTGATCGGGCAGTTCGGCGTCGGCTTCTACTCGGCGTTCATGGTCGCCGACAAGGTCACCCTGCGCACCCGCCGGGCCGGCACCGAGTTTGGCACCCAGTGGGAGTCCGACGGCGAGGGCACCTACGACATCCAGGCCGTCGACGGCCTGCCCGTGGGCACCTCGGTCACCCTGCACCTCAAGCCCGCCGACAGTGAGGACGGACTCGCCGACTACCTGTCCGAGCCGAAGATCCGCCAGATCGTCAAGCGGTACTCGGACTTCATCCGCTGGCCCATCCGGATGGCCACCGAGCGCACCGATGCCGAGGGCAAAACCACCTCCGACCTCGACACGCTCAACTCGATGAAGGCGCTGTGGGCCCGGCCGCGCACCGAAGTGACCGAGGACGAGTACAACGAGTTCTATCAGCAGATCAGCCACGACTGGCAGCCCCCGGCCGAGACGATCCACATGCGCGCCGAAGGCACCTTCGAGTACGAGGCGCTGCTGTTCATCCCCTCGCAGGCACCCTTCGACCTGTTCTCCCGCGAGACCAAGCGCGGCGTACAGCTGTATGTCAAGCGGGTGTTCATCATGGACGACTGCGAAGCGCTCATGCCTCACTACCTGCGCTTCGTCAAGGGTGTCGTGGACGCGCACGACTTGTCGCTGAACGTCTCCCGCGAGATCCTCCAGCACGACCGCCAAATCCGCGGCGTACGCCGGCGCCTGGTCAAGAAGGTCCTCGCAGCCCTCAAGGATATGCAGTCCAAGGACGCCGAACGCTACGCGAAGGTATGGGAGCAGTTCGGCCGGGCGCTGAAGGAAGGCCTGGTCGAGGACACGGACCACACCGAGGCCCTGCTTGAGCTGGTGTCGGCCGCCTCCACCCATGACCCGGAGAAGACCACCACGCTGCGCGAGTACGTCGAGCGTATGAAGGACGGCCAGGACACCATCTATTACCTGACCGGCGAGAGCCGCGCCATGGTGGAGAACTCCCCCCACATGGAAGCCTTCGCCGCCAAGGGCTACGAGGTCCTCATCCTCACCGACCCCATCGACGAGGTGTGGGTCGACCAGGTCCCGGCTTTCGACGGCCACCGTCTGCAGTCCATCGCCAAGGGCCAGGTCGACCTCGACGAGTCCGCCGACGGTGAGAAGGAAACCGACGCCGACAAGGCCCAGCGCGAGCAGGATTTCGCCGCCCTGCTGCCCTGGCTGACCACCACCCTGTCCGACCACGTCAAGCAGGTCCGTCTGTCCTCACGCCTGACGACCTCGGCGGCCTGCATCGTCGGTGACGCCCATGACGTGACGCCGACCCTGGAGAAGATGTACCGGGCAATGGGCCAGCAGATGCCCCCGGTCAAGCGGATCCTGGAACTCAACCCCACACACGCCCTGATCAACGCCCTGCGCACAGCACACGCCCAAGGCGCCGACGACCCCGCACTCGCGGAGATCGCCGAGCTGATCTACGGCAGCGCGCTGCTCGCCGAGGGGGGCGACCTGCCCGACCCGGCCCGCTTCACGCGGCTGCTCACCGACCGTCTGACCCGCACCCTGTAGCCACGGGTGCGGCCCGGCACAGATGAACCCACCTGCCCCGGCGCCCCTACTGGGGCACCGGGGCAGGCTGGCTTGGCTTCACCCTCTGCCCCGACGGCATCGGCATCCCCATCCCGGCCGGGCTCATCTGCCACGGCCCGCTCTAGGGCTTCAAGTTCTCGGTGAGGGGCGCGGAGCAGCGGCTGCACCCTGCCGTGCTCACGCCGGAGCGGCGCCTGGCGGTGGCCGGCGGCCTGGGCGCGCCGCCGCGCTGGCCGAGCCGGTCCGCCGGACCGGGTAACCGCTCACGGTCCCGCCCGGCGTCGACTACCACCGCCTCTCAGCCAGCGAGCACACGTGGATCTTCCACGAGCTGATCGTCCGATGTACCTGAGCTCCATCACCCCGCAGGACGACCCGGTCACCCTGTACGTGATGGGCCCGTAGGGAGCCGGGAAAACCCACATGGCGCGCATGCTGCCGCCGCGCGCTGTGGAAGCGAGCCCGTGACCCCTCCAAAGGGTCTGCGGTGCTCAAAGGAACCCAACTCGGCGACGTGTGCTCGGTCCGCACGGCCGTGAAGCTGCGCCGCTCGTACAGGGCCCTGGCGCGCGCCCGTGCTCCCGGCACCAGTCGACCGGAACGACGCCGCCGCAGTCGTGCCGCTTGCACACGCACTCCGGCCCCGGGCTGGCGTACGTCACCCCGTGACGGACCACCCCCACCGAGCCCACCGAGGCGGCGCCTCGCAGACCAGCCGGCCACGCGAGCGTCATCCGCAGGCCGCCCGACCCCGACCGGAACCGCTTGATCACCCGCACCTCCCCCAGCACCGCCGACGGCCCCGCGCCCGGCGCGGTCAGCCGGCGCACCGAAGCCCCAAGCTCCCCATGCCGCCAGCTCGGCCAGCGCGTCGGCGTCATAGTCGGTGGACCAGCCGGACAACTGGTCCTCGCCCTTGGCGTCGTCGGCCGGGGTCAGCCCCGGGTCATCGAGACGGACCCGGTGCGTGGCGCCCACGGCACCGGCCAGCACCAGCGAAGCGACCGTCGGCCCCATGGGTACTTCGATCTTGTCGTGGGCGAGGAGCCAGGACCACCGCGCGGCGGTCGAACTGACGGGGCGGGAGAGGTTACAGAGCTGCCAGGGCCCGGGGCAGGTGGGGGTACCCTGGCTTCCCCGATCCGGTGGCCGGCACGGAGGTGCACCCGCCCCCGAGCCAGTCCGCCACCGCACCGAACTCGCTGCAGGTCATCACCGACCCCACAGGCAAAATCCTCTGGGTCTCGCGAGCGTTGCCGGGCCGGACCCACGACCTCACGGCCGCCCGCCGGCACCGCATCATCGCCACCTGCGTCCGCGTCGGGACCCCGGTCCTGCCCGACCTCGGCTACGTCGGGGCCGGCGGCACGTTCGCTGTTCCCCACCGACGACGGCCCCGCCAGGACCTCGCTGGCCAGCGGTCGATCAACCGGGCCCACGCCAGGCTCCGCTACCCCGTCGAACGCGGCATCGCACGACTGAAGACCTGGAAGATCTTCCGCCATGCCCGCCGCAGCCCCACCTGGCTCACCCAGGCAGCCAAAGCCGTCCTCACCCTGGAGAGCTACCGCTGAAAACCCTCCATGAACGAAAATCCACCTCTCGCTCGCCGACAACGGCGGCAACCTCCAAGCCGCCGTCGACCGCATCGCCGCGACCGTCCACCGGGTGAAAGCCGCGGCAGGCCAGGACAGCAGTCTTCACGCCTGCCTCGACGCGCTGGAAGCGATGCTGGCCGGGAACCTCGAATGGTCCTACCTCACCCCCGCTACAACGGGCTCGGCCACACCTGGAACGGCAAGAGAGACACCACCGTCATCCTCACCCCCCACCCCACCTTCTACCTGCCGCACACCCACACCACGCCCAGGACACCAGTGGCCACCGATCCCCATTGAGCTGGCCAATACAGCTCTCCCCCGGGCCGCATGAGCCAACTGATGGCACCGAGAACGAGGCACGATTCCTGGACTGCTCGCGGACGCGGTCGTGGACGGTCGAAGTACGCGTCAGCTGACCCGAAGACCGACCGCCAGCGTCAGTTCAAGGACCCGGTGCGGCGATGCGAGATCCGGAAACAGCTCCCGCAGCTGCGACATCCGGTACCGGACCGTCTGGGGATGGACGAACAACGCCGCCGCCACCTCGTCCCGCCTGCCCTGGTGCAGCAGCCACGCCCGCAACGTCTCCTCCTGCCGCCGTGCCGTCGCGACAGGCAAGGTACGCAACGGTGCGAGGGCTCGGGCACGCAGGTCTGCGAACGCGTCCACGTCGGCGCTCAGCACCAGCTCGGGCAGGTGGTCCTCGGTGTCGCGAATATCGGAGGAGAGGGAGCGCGCGCGTACGGCTCGTGCGTACGAGGCGGAAGCACGAGTCCATGGCCGGGCCGGGCCGACCACGGCGGTGCGGTCGGTCAGCTGCCGCAAGAGATGTGATCGGTCGGCATCGGGGACGAGCAGCACACCGGTGGCGTCCGGCAGATCGTCGAGGACGAGGGTGCTCGGGTCGAGCGCGCGGTAGGCAGGCCGGGCCTGGGCGGCGGGCAGAAGGACCGCGGTCAGCGAAACCGGAGGCTGCCAGCCGGCCCGTTGAACAGAGGCCAGCAGCACCTCCGGGCTCGCGCCGGCGAGGAGGTCGCGGGCCAGGTGTTCCAGCTGGCGCTCGTGGGCCCTGCCCCGGGCGGCCAGTTCGTCGGCGTGGCCCGCAGCGCTCGCGGCAGAGAGCTCGTCGATGTAGGCGAAGGTCAGCTCGGCGAACTTGGCGACCTCGGCGGCGGGCAGACCTACGGGTACGGCACCCGCTGCCAGGCATCGCCAGGCCACGCGGGCGCCGACGCGGTAGGCGCTGAGCAGGGCGTCCATCGAACGGCCGTCGCGCACCTCGCCGCGGCCCAGCTCGTAGGCTGCGTCACCGGCGTCGCCGCCTGTGGCGTTCCCGCTCGCGAGGTCCAGGTAGTGCCCCAGGGCGGTACGGACGGCTCGGCGGATGGTGGCGCCCATGCGGCCCGAAAGGGCGTTGGCGTAGGGAGGGACCTCGTCGATGATCGCCTGAACGACCTCGTCGGCGGTGGTCTTCAGCGCGGCCCGAAGTGCGGTGACCGTCGTCTCATCCAGGGCCAGTTCGCTGGCCCTCCGGATTGCATGGCTCACGGTTTTGTTCCCTGCGAACAATTCAGCCGATCAGATTTACGTCCTGCGGTCAGGACTTTACCCCTTGAGGCGCAGCAAGCTGGAGTCATGACGAGTGCAGCCCTCCGCAGCAGGGCGTGGAAACTGCTGGAGATGGTCACGACGCCGCTGCTGCCGTCGGACTACCTCGACCTGGTCAGCCCGCTGCGTGCGGGCGCTGACCTGCGTGGGCGCATCGAGACCGTGCACCCCGAGACGAGTGACGCCGCGACTATCGTGATCAGGCCGGGACGGGGCTGGCGCGGCCACAGAGCCGGTCAGTACATGCGGATCGGGGTCGATGTCGACGGGGTGCGCCTGTGGCGTGCCTACTCCATCACCTCGCCGACGAACCGCCGGGACGGCCGCGTCACAATCACCGTGAAGGCGATCCCGGACGGCAAGGTCAGCAACCACCTGGTCCGCAGGGCGAAACCGGGCACGCTGGTCCAGCTCGACCAGCCGACCGGTGACTTCGTGCTGCCGCAGGCCAAGCCCGCCAAAGTGCTCTACCTGACGGCCGGCAGCGGCATCACGCCCGTGATGGGCATGCTGCGCGACAACGAGCTCGACGACGTCGTCATGGTCCACTGCGCGCCACGGCCGCACGACGTGATCTTCCGCGACGAACTGCACGGCCTGGTCGCGGACAGGAAGCTGCGGCTCACCGAGGTGCACACCGAGACAGACGGCGTGCTCGACATCGCCCGTCTCGACGCACTCGTGCCCGACTGGGCCGAGCGCGAGACCTGGGCCTGCGGGCCCGCGGGCCTGCTGGACGCCGCCGAAGAGCACTGGACCGAGCACGGCGTACCAGAGCGCCTGCACACCGAACGCTTCCGCCCCAGCATCGTCGTCGCCGGCGACGGCGGCGAGGTTACGTTCAGCGTCACGGGCAAGACGGTCGACGCGGACGGCGCCACGCCGTTGCTGGACATCGGCGAGGAGGCCGGCGTGCTCATGCCCTCCGGGTGCCGCATGGGCATCTGCTTCGGCTGCATCACGCCGCTCAAGGCGGGCGCCGTCCGTGACCTGCGCACCGGCGAGATCACCGAGGCCGAGCCGGGCGTCCTCATCCAGACCTGCGTGTCCGCCGCCGCGGGCCCCTGCGACATCGAACGATAGGAAGACCTTGACCGCTATCGACCCCACCGCCCACCTGACCGCGGAGCAGATCGAGGAGCTCGGCCGCGAGCTGGACGCGATCCGCGACGAGGTGATCGCCGACCGCGGCGAGAAGGACGCCGCCTACATCCGCAAGGTCATCTCGGCGCAGCGCAAGCTCGAGCTGGCCAGCAGGGGCGTGCTGCTGTTCTCGTTCTTCCCGCCCGCGTGGCTGCTCGGCACCGCCGGGCTGTCCGTGGCGAAGATCATGGACAACATGGAGATCGGTCACAACATCCTGCACGGCCAGTGGGACTGGATGCGAGACCCGAAGATCCACTCCTCCACCTGGGATTGGGATCACGTCTCGCCGGCCGACCAGTGGAAGCACTCGCACAACGAGCTGCACCACACGTACACCAACGTGCTCGGCAAGGACAACGACCTCGGCTACGGCATCATGCGCGTCGACGAGGACCAGAAGTGGCACCCGTTCCACCTCGGCCAGCCGCTGTGGAACTTCATCAACGCCTGCTTCTTCGAGTACGGCATCGCCGCGTACGACCTGGAGCTGGGCAAGAACCTGCACAAGCGCCGCCGCAAGAACCCGGAGTTCCGCGCGCGGGCCAAGGCCGTGGGCCGCAAGATCCGCAAGCAGGTCCTCAAGGACTACGTCATCCACCCCCTGCTGTCGGGCCCGTCGTTCCTCACCACCCTCGCCGCCACGTTCACCGCCAACCTGGTCCGCAACGTCTGGACCCACTCGGTGATCATGTGCGGGCACTTCCCCGAGGGCGTACAGGTCTTCGAGCGCCGGTCGATCAAGGACGAAACGCGCGGCCAGTGGTACCTGCGCCAGATGATGGGCTCGGCGAACATCAGCGGCAGCAGGGCCATGCACTTCATGACCGGCAACCTGTCGCACCAGATCGAGCACCACCTGTTCCCGGACCTGCCCAGCAACCGATACGCCGAGGTCGCGGTGAAGGTGCGCGCGCTGTTCGAGAAGTACGAGCTGGAGTACGTCACCGGGCCGCTCCCCAAGCAGGTGTTCTCCGCGTGGCGCAAGGTCTTCCGGCTCTCACTGCCGAACAGGAAGCCCAAGGTCAAAACGCCGGACCGCGAGCAGGAGCTCGTCGCGGCCTGATTCCCGGTATTGGGTCAGACCTTTCGGCCGTACCAGCGGCACCGCCGGTACGGTCAGCCGCGGTGGAACAGGTCTGCGCCTGCCGACCGGTGCCTTCCTTTTGGCGCGTTCCTTCGCCGCCGGGAACCTCCCGGCCTTCCTGGCCCCACTGCCGCTCGAGGGCGTCGTAGTTCGGAGAATCCGACACCCACCCGCCGCCCGCCCGCACGTCGGCGAAACTTCTCTGCACTGGAGCGTTCCTGTGGTCCACAAGCAGCCCAGCGGCCCCACGCCGGGCGCCGTGGCGGCCCGTATCCCGACCGTCACCAGGAGACCCGCAACGGGGTGACGGGTATGCCTGCCTTGGGTGCCGGCGGTTCGGGGTCAGGATCCGAGGACGAGCAGCCGGGTGCGTTGGGCAGGTCCTCAGGGACGGTGGCGGTGCCGGTCAGGGGCATCAGGTGCCCGTTGGCGCAGTCGCCGGGCTGCTGATGGTCGATCTCCCAGTCCCAGCCGGCCGGAATCGCGTGGAAACTGGTGGCGTAGAGGGGCCCGCGGCAGGAGCGACACCAGTAGAACGACCGCCCCCTCACCCCGGCGCCCCTCACGCGGACGCGCCACGACTGCCACCGTGGACGCTCGGCCCCGGACCGGCATGCTGGTGTGGACCGGACGGCGGAAGCCCGGAACGAGAAAGCGGAATGCATAATTCACATCAGCTGAAACGATCCGGCAGCCTCCACGTCACCCCTCCACAAGAGAGTCGGCCTGCTGGCCCAGCACCCTGGCGTAGCCAGCAGCGCGAAGCGAACTGCGACTTCCAGGCGCAAACGGGAGCGTGGTGTTCGGGCGTAGGCCCGTCGTTGCTCGGAGTGTGGTGTGCAGGCGGGTGCGCAGGTGTATGAGGGCGTGGAAGTCCGCGAGGTGCGTGAAGCGGGTCAGCAGGCGGTCGATCAGGATGTCGTCGCCGGCTCCCACCGCCCGCACGATCGCCTCGACTGTCTCCCGTACCGCGGGAGACAGCCGGGCAGGACCGGCTGCGTGCCCGCCGAAACCGGGGCGGGCCCCTGCGGACGGCACCGTCACCTCGTCACACACGGGCAAGGTCCCGACGAACCTGCACGCATGATTGCGACCACGAGTTGCCGCTGCTCAATCATGGACCGATCCTGCGCTCCCCCGAGGTCAGGCAAACCCCGGAACGCCGGTTACAGACCAGCCTGGGCATCGCGCTGGGCACCGCGCTGACTGCCCACCGCACCCTCTGGTGGATCAGCGGCACCCTCGCCCTGATGTGGGCCCTGATGTGGACCCTGATGTTCTTCCTGCCCAAGCGGCCGAGCAGTCAGGCAGGCTGAGCGCCTCTGCACGGCGCGGTACCCGGCCCCCTGCTCGATGGGGCGACCGCGCGGGAGGTGGCGGTGCACCACGGACGAGGGCCGGGCGCAGTCGCGCAGCCCTCGTCCGGTGCGTGTCCGTTGCCTCTGGGGCGCCGACCGGGGTTCCGTCGTTCGGGTCGCCCGCTACCGGGCGGTTGGGAAGCCGGGCCGATCTCGGTGCCCGCAGGCGGAGGTGGGGAGGGTTAGGCCGGGGTGATGTTCTCGGCCTGGGGGCCCTTCTGGCCCTGGGTGACGTCGAACGTCACAACCTGGCCCTCCTGGAGCTCGCGGAAGCCCGAGGAGTTGATCGCCGAGTAGTGGGCGAAGACATCCGGGCCGCCGCCGTCCTGGGCGATGAAGCCGAAGCCCTTCTCAGCGTTGAACCACTTCACAGTTCCCGTAGCCATATCCATGCCTTCCAGTCGATGTACGCCTCCCACGATGTGCGGAAAGCGGAGGTGATCGCCCTGGTTCCTGCGGCACAGCACAGCAAAACACCCACGCCGAAGGCGTGGGCAAAGGGAACTTCCGAACCACGACAGCTGACCCAAACGTTACACGCCCGCACACCCTGTCACCAGAGGAAACGACTCGGCACACCGGGCCGCGGGGCCCGCCGGTGTCCGGCGGGCGTGGGTGCGGTCTCAGGCCGCGGCCGCCGGGTTCGCCGAACCGGCGGCGCGGCGGTACTCGGCGTTGGTGCGCTGGGCTTCCTCGAGCTGGTCTTCCAGGATGACGATGCGGCAGGCCGCCTCGATCGGGGTGCCCTGGTCGACGAGCTCCCGGGCGCGGGCCGCGATGCGCAGCTGGTAGCGGGAGTAACGGCGGTGCCCGCCGGCGGAGCGCAGCGGGGTGATCAGGCGGGCCTCTCCGATGGCGCGCAGGAAGCCCTGGGTGGTGCCGAGCATTTCGGCGGCCCGGCCCATGGTGTAGGCGGGGTAGTCGTCGTCGTCGAGACGGCCAAGCATGTCTTCTGCGGTCATTTCACCTCTCTGCGGAACGCGTGGAGGGGCCCGGGTGCCTGCTGGCACCCGGGCCCCGAAGGAACTGCTACACCATCTGCCGGGCCTGATACTGCGCCGGCGTTCTGTTTCCGCCTGCCCGACCTGAGCTTCGTCGGGGATGCGGGGATCGCGGATGCGTGACCGGAGACCACCTCACTAACGATGTCCTGCGGTACCCGGACTCGCGTGGCGTCCGGGCGATCCTGATGGCGCCTCAACTCCTCCGTTCTTCCCTCTGGTGATCAACTGCTACCTGCGGGAACTTCTGTACTGCTGGTAATGCGAACTGCGGGTACTGCTCCACTCGGTACTGCTGGTGATGCGAACTGCTCAGTGGCCTGCAGTAGCGCCACTCTTCGGCAGCCAGCCCCGTCGCCCGTCCTGCGTCTGCTCTGGCTTAGAACCCCACTGCCGAACTTCCCGGTGCGCGCGCCCGCAGCCGACGCCTTCACCGAGGTGCTGCTCACTGACTT
>NZ_JNZY01000055.1 GCF_000717655.1 Streptomyces katrae | reverse complement strand
CGGACGCTTCCTTTGTACTCACCCTCTCGGGCTTTCCTCCGGGCTTTCGTTCTTGCGTTTCCGACTCTATCAGAGTCAGTCCCGCTTGCTTTCCGGGGTATTCGCTTTCGCACTTTCCCTTTCCGGCGATTCCGACTCTATCAGGGCTTTTCTGGCTTCCTGACCACTCACCCGATTTACCGAAAAGGCAATACGAAGAGAAGAAAGGATCAAGATCGGCGCTGAAGAGGAGGAGTCCCGTCCATCAGCTGTTCGCGAGATGTTCACGCGGCACGTCCTGGCGGGAGTCACGACAGTACAGGGCGGGTGGTGCCCAAGCAAATCGATTCAGGCGTATGGTCTAGTCCACTACGTCGTCGCGGCAGCGCGTCGTGGCCTCTGGCAGGGGGTTCACTACGTGCGAACCGGGACGTGTCATGACATACCCTTCAAAAAGTATGCCGTCGCAGCGCAGGCTGTGACGGCTGCACGATGAAGCCCCACCCCTGGGAGGCCCCCCATGACCAGCGTGACGTCCCCACTTGCCGGGCGCGCCATCGGACTCGCGGCAGTGCCCGATCCGGTGTTCTCCGGCGCAATGGTGGGTCCGGGCACTGCCATCGACCCCGTGCGTGAGCCCTCGGAGGCGGTGTCCCCCGTCGACGGTGTGATCGTCTCCCTGCACCCGCACGCGTACGTCGTCGTCGACGGCGAAGGACACGGCGTACTCACCCACCTCGGGATCGACACCGTTCAGCTCAACGGCGAGGGCTTCGAGCTGCTCGTCAACAAGGGCGACACCGTGACCCGCGGTCAGGCCGTCATCCGCTGGAACCCGCAGGCCGTCGAGGACGCCGGCAAGTCGCCGATCTGCCCCGTCGTGGCGTTGGAGGCCACCGCCGATGCCCTCGGCGACATGAACGAGGACGGCGAGGTCAAGGCCGGAGACGTTCTCTTCAGCTGGCAGTGACGCGTCCGCCCCACACGGGCGGGTCGGACATCCACCGCGGCGGCCGGGGCCGCCGCTCAATCGGAGACGGGTGAAATGGAGACAACGCTGCGAGGCGTCGGCGTGAGCCACGGGGTGGCGATCGGCGAGGTGCGGCACATGGGCACGGCGGTTCTCGAGCCGCCGGCCAAGCAGATCACCGCGGACGAGGCGGAGCGCGAACAGGGGCGCGCCCGCAAAGCCGTGGAGGCTGTGTCCGCCGACCTGATCGCGCGCGGCCAGCTGGCCGGCGGCGAGGCCCAGCACGTGCTCGAGGCCCAGGCGATGATCGCCACGGATCCCGAGCTGATGGCGGACGTGGACCGGCGCATCGCTGTCGGCAGCACCGCCGAGCGCGGGGTGTACGACGCGTTCGCCTCGTACCGCGACCTGCTCGCGGGGGCCGGGGAGTACATGGCCGGCCGGGTGGCCGACCTGGACGACGTCAGGAACCGGATCGTGGCGCGGCTGCTCGGGGTGCCGATGCCGGGTGTGCCGGACAGCGACGAGCCGTACGTGTTGATCGCGCGGGACCTGGCCCCTGCCGACACCGCGCTGCTCGACCCGGCGCTCGTCCTCGGCTTCGTGACCGAGGAAGGCGGCCCGACCAGCCACAGCGCGATCCTCGCGCGGGCGCTGGGCGTACCGGCGATCGTGGCGCTGCCGGGTGCCGGTGAGATCGCCGAGGGCACGGTCATCGCCGTCGACGGCAGTACCGGTGACCTGTTCGTCGAGCCCACCGCCGAGAAGCGGGCCGAGCTGGAGGCCGCGGCCGCCGAGCGCAAGGCCGCTCTCGCGGCCTCGTCCGGTCCCGGTGCGACCTCCGACGGTCACAAGGTGCCGCTGCTGGCCAATGTCGGCGGTCCGGCGGACGTGCCGGCGGCCGTGGAGGCCGGAGCCGAGGGTGTGGGCCTGTTCCGTACCGAGTTCCTGTTCCTGGACGACAGCAAGAAGGCGCCGTCCGAGGACAAGCAGATCGAGTCGTACCGCAAGGTGCTCGAGGCCTTCCCCGAGGGTCGTGTCGTCGTACGCGTCCTGGATGCCGGTGCCGACAAGCCGTTGGACTTCCTGACGCCGGCCGACGAGCCGAACCCGGCGCTCGGCGTGCGCGGTCTGCGGTCGCTGCTGGACCACCCGGACGTGCTGCGCACGCAGCTCACCGCGCTGGCCAAGGCGGCCGAGGGCCTGCCGGTCTACCTCGAAGTCATGGCTCCGATGGTGGCCGACCGGATCGACGCGAAGGCGTTCGCGGTCGCGTGCCGCGAGGCCGGGCTGAAGGCGAAGTTCGGCGCGATGGTGGAGATCCCGTCCGCTGCGCTGCGGGCGCGCTCGATCCTGCAGGAGGTCGAGTTCCTGTCGCTGGGCACCAACGACCTGGCCCAGTACGCGTTCGCCGCCGACCGTCAGGTCGGTGCGGTGTCGCGGCTGCAGGACCCTTGGCAGCCGGCGCTGCTCGACCTGATCGCCATGTCGGCCGAGGCCGCCAGGGCTGAGGGCAAGAGCTGCGGCGTGTGTGGCGAGGCCGCTTCCGACCCGCTGCTGGCCTGTGTGCTGACGGGTCTGGGTGTCACCTCTCTTTCGATGGGTGCCGCTTCGATTCCCTACGTGCGGGCGACGCTCGCCAAGCACACGCTGGCGCAGTGCGAGCGTGCCGCTGCCGCGGCGCGTGCGGCGGACAGCGCCGAGGAGGCCCGTGTGGCCGCTCAGGCGGTGCTGTCCGGCGAGTAGCCGGGCGGGGTGTTGTCGATCGAGGGGCCTTCGCCGGTGGCGGGGGCCCCTCGGTCGTCTCCCGGTCGGGACGCGCTAGTGGTGCGGGGCGGGGCCGTCCACCTCATAGCCGGGGCAGTATTCGACGCCGGGTTCGGGGGCTACGGGGTCCCCGGTGTCGGCGTCCGTGCAGTAGGCGTTGAACACGGCCGCCGCGGAGAGCGGGACCAGGCGGCCGCGGTCGAGGCGCCAGCCGTGGACCCGGTCGCTGAAGCCCTCGGTGGTGCTGCGCAGCACCAGTCCCCCGGGGCCGCCGAGGGCGAGGCCGGCGGCGAGGACGGTGACGAAGTCGAGGCTTGCGCGGCCCTCGATGCGTGGTGGGCCGCCCGGATTGTCGGTGACTTCGGCGTGCAGGACGGCGAGGAGCTGTTCGTCCTGGGTCGGGACGCTGCACACCAGGTGGTGGTGGCCGGGCCCGGCGCCCTCGACGAGGCGGGTGAGCGTGTCGGCGGCCCGGGTGAAGGAGGTGCGGCCGATGTCCTCGCCGCAGTCGGCGCAGTTTCCGACGCCGGCGAGCAGGCTGGTGGCGTACTCCCAGGTGGCCTGGCGGACGGCCGCGTCGACGAGGAGCGGGACGAGTTCGTCGATGGGCTGGCCGGTGTAGGGAAGCACGGCCCCGGCGCCGGCCAGTTCGGCGGTGAAGCGGGTGCGGGCTGCGGCGGTGTCCGGATCGAGGCCGCGTTCCGTGCAGAACTCGGCGTACTCGTCGGGGTCGAAGAGGGCAACGGTGGTGTGGATGCCCTGGGCCGCGAGGGACCGGAGCAGGCCGTCGACGTGCCGGAGGTAGTCGCTGTAGTCGTCGTGGTGGTCGAAGGCGAAGCTGCGGTAGCCGCGCATGGCCGCGAAGTCCCCTGCGTCGGCCAGGAGACCGACGGTGCTGGGGACTTCGCGGCGCAGCATGCGGCGCCGGGTGGTGCGGCCGGCCGTACGACCGGTGGTGTCGCCGGTCGTGCGGCCGTTGTCGTGGCGCGTCCGTGGCATGGCTCCCCCTGAGTGGCGCAATCGGTTGCTCACTCACAGTAACCAGGGCCACTGACAGTGACCTCAGTCGCGGGTACGGGTGCGGCCCAGCTCCTCGTAGAAGGGCAGGAGGTCGAGCCGGTCGACCGAACCGGGGTTGACCGCCTTCGCCATGGGCGTGCCCTGGAGGAGGCGCTTGACGGGGACCTCGATGCGCTTGCCCGTGAGGGTGTGCGGGATGGCCGGGACCTCGATGATCTCGTCGGGGACGTGCCGTGGGGAGAGTTCCTCGCGGATCGTGGCCTTGATGCGGCCGCGGAGGTCGTCGTCGAGGGTGGCGCCGGGCGCGAGGTGGACGAACAGCGGCATCCAGTAGCCCCCGTTCGGCTCCTCCAGGCCGATCACGAGGGACTCCTTGATCTCGGGGAGCCGTTCGACGGCCTCGTAGATGTCGGCGGAGCCCATCCGGACGCCCTGCCGGTTGAGGGTGGAGTCGGAGCGGCCGTGGATGACCACCGAGCCGTGGTCGGTGATCGTGATCCAGTCCCCGTGGCGCCAGACGCCGGGGAACATCTCGAAGTAGCTGTCGCGGTAGCGGCTGCCGTCCGGGTCGTTCCAGAAGTGGACCGGCATGGAGGGCATGGGGTTGGTGACGACCAGCTCGCCGACCTCCCCGGTCAGCGGCTTGCCGGACGGGTCCCAGGACTGCAGGTCGGTGCCCAGGCAGGCGGCCTGCAGCTCGCCGATGTGCACGGGGAGGGTGGGGACGGCTCCGGCGAAGCAGCTGCAGACGTCGGTGCCGCCGCTGACGGAGGCGATCCAGAGGTCCTCGGCGACCTCGTCGTGGAGCCAGCGGAAGCCGTCGGGCGGCAGCGGTGAGCCCGTGGTCGCCACGCACTTCACGGCGGAGAGGTCGAAATCGCGCGCGGGGTGCACGTCCGCCTTGCGGCAGGCCATGACGTACGCGGCGGAGGTCCCGTACAGGGTGGCCCCGGTCCGCTCGGCGATCCGCCACTGGGCCCCTGTGTCGGGGTAGCCCGGGCTGCCGTCGTACAGGACGACCGTCGTACCGGTGAGCAGGCCGGAGACGAGGAAGTTCCACATCATCCAGCCGGTGGAGGTGTACCAGAAGAACCGGTCCTCGGGGCCGAGGTCGCAGTGCAGGCCGAGCTGCTTCAAGTGCTCCAGGAGGATGCCTCCCTGGGACTGCACGATCGCCTTGGGCAGGCCCGTCGTACCGGAGGAGTAGAGCACCCAGAGCGGGTGGTCGAACGGGACGGCCTCGAAGACCGGCTCGACGGCGGCGGAGGTCAGCTCCGACCACTCGAGGGCGCCGTCGGGGGCGGCCGTACCGAGCAGCGGGATGTGGACGACCGCGCGCAGCGAGGGGAGCTCGGCACGCAGTTCGGCGACGGTGTCGCGGCGGTCGTGCTCCTTGCCGCCGTAGCGGTAGCCGTCGACGGCGAACAGGACGACCGGTTCGACCTGCTGGAAGCGGTCGAGGACGCTGCGCGCGCCGAAGTCGGGGGCGCAGGAGGTCCACACGGCGCCGACGGCGGCGGTGGCGAGGAGCGCGGTGACGGCCTGGGGGATGTTGGGGAGGTAGCCGCTCACCCGGTCGCCGGGGCGTACGCCGAGGGCGCGCAGCTCGGCGGCGAGCGCGCCGACCTGGCGGCGGAGCTCGGCCCAGGTCACGGGGGTGGCTTCGTGGGTCTCGTCCACGTACAGCAGCGCGGCGTCGTCCGCGCGCGCCGGGTCCTCGGCGGCGCGCAGGGCGTGCTCGGCGTAGTTGAGCTCGGCACCCGTGAACCAGCGCGCGCCCGGCATGGAGCGGTCCGCGAGGACGGACTCGTACGGGGTGGTGAACCGGACCTCGAACCACTCGGCGACGGCCTGCCAGAAGGTGTCGAGCTCGTCGACGGACCAGCTGTGCAGCGCGGGGTAGCCGCCGTCCGCGGGGGCTCCGAACCGCTCCGCGGCCCAGGCCTGGAACGCGGTGATACGGGCCGCGGCGATGCGGTCGGGGCCCGGGGACCAGAGGGGTTCCGGCGGCGTGGCTGAGGTCATGGGTCGGCTCCCGGTCAAGTCTGCGGCTCTCGCGTGGTGTGCGTACGGTGCCATCGCGCGGTGGGTGTGCGCGCGGCGGCTCACAGGGACCATGCCATGCGATCTAGATCCGCACCAGAGGCGTCATGGACGAGTGAACGGAAGTTGAACGCAGCCCGCTCGCCCGGCGGCCGGTGGCAGGGTGAGCGGCATGGACGGTCGCGATCTGGTGCGTGCAGTGAAAGAGATCGGTACGGAGCGCGGACGGCGTGCATGGCGCTCGGCCTGGCGCCACCGGCGCACGGACGCGGTGGGGCTCCCGCGCCGGGGCGCGGAGCGGGCCCGCGTGCCGGGTCTGCTGACCGGTACGGAACCGCGGCCGGGCGGCGGAGTGCTGCGGTTCGCCCGGTCGGAGCTGCTCGTACGGGTCACGGCGGGCGGTGCGGTGTTCTGGGGCTGGGACGGGGCCGCGCCGACGCCCTCGTACGCACTGGTCGGCAGCGGGCCGGAGCCCGACCCGCGGGCCGTGCTGGAACCGGACACCGGCGGCGGCTGGCGGGTGGTGTCGGAGCGGGTCACGGTGGCGGTGTCCCGGCACGGGGCGGTCGAGGTGCGCACGCCCGGCGGCGCGGTGCTGCGCCGGGAGCTCCCGCCGCGCTGGTGGGAGCCGGCGGAGCCGGTCGCCGGGCAGCCGGTCGAACCGCGGTGGCTCCAGCGGGCCGAGGTACCGGCGGACGCGCGGTTCTTCGGGCTGGGCGGACGGGCCGGCGGGCCGCGGCTGCGGGACGGGGTGTACCGGCTGTGGAACACGGATCCCAAGGGCGGCTTCGGGCCGGGCGACGATCCGCTGTACATCACCATGCCGGTGCAGATGGTGGTCGCGGACGCGGGAACGCATCTGGTGTTCCACGACAACTCCTGGGACGGCCGGGTGGCGCTGCGCGAAGGCGAGGAGGGCGCCGGCTCCGGCGCGGACCGGCCGGGCTCGAGCGAGCTGCGCATGGAGGGCGGGCCGCTGCGGTGCTGGGTGCTGGTGGGGACGCCGGCGCGGGTGCTGCAGGGCTGGTCGGGGCTGACCGGCGGGGCCGCCGTACCGCCCGAATGGGCGCTCGGGTACCAGCACGCGCGGTGGGGGTTCGGGAGCGCGCAGGAGGTGCGGCGGGTGGTGTCGGGCTACACCGCGCGGGGGCTCCCGCTGTCGGCCGTGCACCTGGACATCGACCACTACGACGAGCACCGTGTGTTCACGGTCGACAAGGAGCGGTTCCCCGATCTGCCGGGGCTGGCGCAGGAGCTGGGGGAGCAGGGCGTACGGCTCGTCTCGATCGTCGACCCGGCGGTGAAGGCGGGAGACGCGGTGCACGACTCGGGCCGTGCGGTGGGGGCGGGCGGGGCCTTCGTACGGGATGCGCGGGGGCAGGAGGTGCGCGGCGAGGTCTGGCCCGGCGAGTGCGCGTACCCGGACTTCACGGATCCGGCGGTGCGGTCGTGGTGGGGCGGGCTGTACGCCGAGCGGCTGGAGCAGGGCTTCTCCGGGGTGTGGCACGACATGAACGAACCGGTGTCCTTCGCGCCGTTCGGGGACATGACGCTGCCGCGTTCGGCGCGGCACGCGATGGACGGCGCCGGCGGGGACCACCGGGCCGCGCACAACGTGTACGCGCTCGGGATGGCGCGGGCGGGCTGGGAGGGGCTGGTGCGGCTGCGGCCCGACGAGCGGCCGTTCCTGTTCTCCCGGTCGGGGTGGGCGGGGATGCAGAGGTACGGGGGCACCTGGTCCGGGGACGTGGAGACGGGCTGGGAGGGGCTGCGGGCCTCGCTCGCGCTGGTGCTGGGGCTCGGCCTGTGCGGGGTGCCGTACTCGGGCCCGGACGTCGGCGGTTTCGGGGGTGCGCCCGCGCCGGAGCTGTATCTGCGCTGGCTGCAGCTGGGGTCGTACCTGCCGCTGTTCCGGACCCACTCGGCGATCTGGGCCGGGCGGCGCGAACCGTGGGAGTTCGGGGCGGAGGTGGAGGAGCGGGCGCGGGCCGTCCTGGCGGAGCGGGAGCGGCTGAGGCCGTACTTCATGACGCTGGCCCAGCTGGCGCGCCGGACGGGGGCACCGTACGTACGGCCGCTGTGGTGGGGGGCGCCGGAGGACCGGGCGCTGCGGGACTGCGAGGACGCGTTCCTGCTCGGCGACGCGCTGCTGGTGGCGCCGGTGCTGGAATGCGGGGCGGACCGGCGGGCGGTCCGGCTGCCCCGCGGGCGGTGGTACGACACCGCGACCGGGGCGGCGCACGAGGGCCCCGGGCAGATCCTGCTGGACGCCCCGCCCGGGCGGATCCCGGTACTGGCCCGGGCGGGGGCGGTCCTGCCGGTGCGCCGGCCCGGAGAGGGCGGGGTGGCCCTGGAGGCGTGGGCCCCGGCACGGGGACGCACGGGCGGCGGGGTGGTGATCCGGGACCCGGGACCGGGCTTCGAGCCGGGCGTGGTCGAGCGGTACACGGTGCGGTGGCTGGGGGACGCGGTGGTGGTGGAGAACGAGGCCGGGGAACCCGTGGAGGGCGTGGAGGTACGGGGACTCGACCGCGAGGGGCCGGGGCAGGCCGGGACGGGATGCGGGGCGGGACCCGAGGCGGGATCCGCGGCGGTATCCGGCTCGACTCCCGCACCGGCCTCCGGGGCCGGCTCCGGCCCGGGATCCGGGACGGTACCCGGTTCGGCTCCGGCAGCGGGATCCGGGGCCGCTTCCGGGGCGCATTCCAGCGCGGATGCAGGGTCCTTCTAGGAGGCCGCGGGATCCTGCCCCGTGCGGCGGCGACCCACCCTGCTGCCGTCGGAGCCGTTCGTTCAGGGGGTTTGTGATGGTTTCGGCGAGCCCGGCCCACCCGGCGAGGCCCGCGCGGGCCTACGTGCCCGGGCTGCGGTCACTGCGCCGACCGCGGCAGTGGGACATCGCGCCGGGAGCCGAGGTCGTGGGCGCCTGCCAGCTGCTCCTCGCATGGGGGCTGCTCGTCGCGACGCAGGAGGCGTCCCCGGTCGGATTCCTGGTGATGTTCGGGGTCGGATCGGTCGCCGCGGTGGCGGTGGGGTTCCTGCACGGGCTGCTGCTCGTCAAGCCGTTGGCGCTCCTGGGCCGCCTGACCGCCCGGCTGACGGCGTGGCCGGAGCCGGTCGCGGTCCTGGTCCTGGTCCTGCTGGTGCCGGTATCGGCGCCACCCGCCCTGCTGGGCCACGGGTGGCTGCGCGACCACGTCGCGCCGGCCCCCGGGTTCGGGGCGGTCTGGGCGTGCACGGTGGCGAGTGCTGCGCTCCCGATGATCGCGGGGGCGTGCCTCCGGGTCCGGCCGGTGCCGTTGAGGGCGCTGTGGGGACGGGGTCTGACGGTGACGGCGGTGGCCGTCGCGGTGGTGACGATGGCCGGCTTCGTGACGGACCTGGGGATATGAGCGGCGGGCGGCGGGCCGGCATCACGCCGAGCCCGACCCGGACACCCGCCTCGCCGTCAGACGCCGTAGCGTCCCGCGAACCACGCCGCGGCGGCCTGGGTGTGCAGCGGGAACGCCAGCTGCGTCGGGGTGCGCAGGACGTGCCAGCCCGTGGTCTCGTCCGTCGGGACCGACGGCGGCAGGGATGCCGTCGGCCGCAGCGGCAGCAGGCCGAAGAGCAGCAGGTGGCCCGCCGGGGAGCTCATCGCGTCGGCCAGGACGACGTCGGAGGCCGGGGCGCGGATGCCCGTCTCCTCGCGCAGCTCGCGGACGACCGCGTCGCGCCAGTCCTCGCCGAAGTCCATGAAGCCGCCCGGCAGGGCGATGCCGCCGAGCGCCGGCTCGATGGTGCGGGTGATGACCACGAGGCCGGTGCCCGCCTCGTCCTCGACCGGAAGCAGCGTGACGGCCACCGGGAGCGGGTTGCGGTACGTGACGGCGCCGCACGAGGCGCACGTACGGGGCCAGGCGGTCGTGTCGAACAGCGAACCGCAGGTGGAGCAGTGCGAGTCCCTCGGCTGTACCTGCATGCCGTGATGATATGCCAAGGGGCGTGAGGATGACTGCAGTTGCGGGAGTGATGGGCTGTGCGGCGGTGCTCGCCGGTGGCGGCACCGGGGGCTCGGCGCCGCCCGGGTTCGTGGCCCTGGCCGAGGTGGATCCCACGATCGGCCAGGACATCAGGTACGCCACGGCGGACAATTTCACCGGCGCGGTCGTGGACGGGTACGAGGAGCCCGTCTGCCTGCTCGCCCGTCCCGCCGCCGAGGCGTTGCGGCGCGCGCAGCGGGAGCTGTTGCCGCGCGGGTACTCGCTGACGGTGTACGACTGCTACCGGCCGCAGCGCGCGGTGGACAGCTTCGTACGGTGGGCGGCGGATCCGCAGGACCAGTCCACGAAGGCGGAGTTCTATCCGGACGTCGACAAGGAGCGGCTGATTCCCGACGGGTACATCGCCGAGAAGTCCGGGCACAGCCGGGGGAGTACGGTCGATGTGACGCTGGTGCGGCTGCCGCTGCGGCGGCCCGTCGACATGGGGACCCCCTTCGATCTCTTCGATCCGCTCTCGCACACCGACAACCCGGGGATCACGGGCGCCGCCCGCGCCAACCGGAAGCTGCTGGGACGGACGCTCGCCGCGCAGGGCTTCGTGAACCTGCCCGAGGAGTGGTGGCACTTCACGTTCAAGCCCGAGGCCTTTCCCGATTCCGCCTTCGACTTCCCGGTCTCTGTCGCCTCGGTCCGGCCGTGAGTACCGTGCCCGCATGACCAACCGTTCGTACCGTTCGTACGAGGAGTTCTGGCCCTACTACGTCGCCATGCACTCCCGCGCCGCCACCCGCTGGGTCCACCTCACCGGCACCCTCACCGGGCTCGCCCTCACCGCGTACGGCCTGGCCCGCGGCCGTAAGCGCTACCTCGCCGCGCTCCCTCTGATCGGGTACGGGAGCGCCTGGCCCGCGCACTTCCTGCTCGAGAAGAACAACCCGGCCACCTTCGGGCACCCTGCCTGGTCGCTGCGCGGGGACGCGCAGATGATCCGGATGATGCTGGCAGGCCGGGACGCGGAGCTGGCCGAGATCGCGCAGAAGTGGCTTGCCGAGAACCCGTGCCAGGGCTGCCCGCCCGTGACAGACTCCTGACGAACCGTCAGATTACTGTGACTGGCTAGGGAGGGGTTCCCTTGGGACGCGCACGCACCCCCGTGGTGAGCGGGTGGTTCACCGAGGACGGACCGGACGGCGGCGGCTTCCGGCTGCTCGGCACCCGGTGTTCCGCCTGTACCGCGGTGTTCTTCCCGCGCGAGGACGCGTACTGCCGCAATCCGCACTGCCCCGGCGGCGGCGAGCTCGCCGAGGTCCCGCTCTCCCCCCGCGGGCGGGTGTGGTCCTTCACCGACGGGCGCTACCGGCCGCCCGCGCCGTACGTCTGCGACCCGGACGCGCCCTGGGAGCCGTACACCCTGGTCGCGGTGGAGCTCGAGGCCGAGGGGATGGTCGTGCTCGGGCAGACGGTTCCCGGGGTCACCGTCGCCGATCTGGCGGTCGGGATGGAGGTGGAGGTGGTCGGCGGTGTGCTGAACGAGGATGCCGAAGCCGCTTGGACCACCTGGCGGTTCAAGCCGACGGGAGGCGCCGCGTGAGCGCCGACATCGCCGTCCTCGGGGCCGGGATGCACCCCTGGGGCAAGTGGGGCCGCAGCTTCGTCGAATACGGGCGGGCCGCGGCCCGCACCGCCCTCGCCGACGCCGGGCTCGAATGGGCCGACGTCCGGTCGATCGTCGGCGCCGACACCGTGCGCTCCGGCTACCCCGGTTACGTGGCCGGTGCGACCTTCGCCCAGGCCCTCGGCTGGCAGGGCGCGCGGGTGACCAGCGTGTACGCGGCCTGCGCCTCCGGGGCCCAGGCCATCGGGGCGGCGCGGGCGCAGATCCTGGCCGGGCTGGCCGACGTCGTCCTGGTGGTCGGCGCGGACGCGGCGCCCAAGGGGTTCTTCGCCCCGGCGGGCGGGGACCGGCCGGACGATCCGGACTGGCTGCGGTTCCGCGTGCTGGGCGCCACGAACCCGGCGTACTTCGCCCTGTACGCGCGCCGCCGGATGGCCGTGTACGGGGACACGCTCGAGGACTTCGCACAGGTGAAGGTCAAGAACGCCGCGGCCGGCGCGCTCAACCCGCACGCCCGCTACCGCAAGCCGGTCACCGCCGACGAGGTCGCGCAGTCGGCGGTCGTCGCCGATCCGCTGCGGCTGCTCGACATCTGCGCCACCTCGGACGGGGGCGCGGCGCTGGTCCTGAGCAGCATGGACTTCGCGCGCTCGCGCGGGGTCGCCGATCCGGTGCGGATCCGGGCGGTGTCGACGGTGACGCCGACGTATCCCCGTACGGTCCTCGACCTCCCGGACATCGCCACCGACTCGGCGACCGCCGTACGGCCGGCGCCGGGCTCGTTCCGGGCGTCGATCGCCCGTGCCGCGTACGAGGAGGCCGGCATCGGGCCGGGCGACCTTTCGCTCGCCGAGGTGTACGACCTCTCCACCGCCCTGGAGCTGGAGTGGTACGAGGACATCGGCCTGTGCGCCGAGGGCGAGGGGGCCAAGCTCGTACGGGAGGGCGCGACGGCGCTCGGCGGGCGAGTGCCGGTGAACGCCAGCGGCGGGCTGGCCTCCTTCGGGGAGGCGGTGCCGGCCCAGGCCATCGCCCAGGTGTGCGAGCTGACCTGGCAGTTGCGCGGTACGGCCGGGGACCGGCAGGTACCGGGGGCCCGTGCGGGGATCACCGCGAACCAGGGGCTGTTCGGGCACGGATCGGCGGTCGTCGCCGTGCGGTGACGACACCGGCGGAGGTGACGCAGACGGCTGCGCCGGGGTGACGGCGGCGGCCGGGCGCGGACCCTGAACAGGGACTGCTGTCGGACCGCTTGACGGCTCCCGGCGGCAGGTTCACACTCGCTCCACGGTCCCGCTCCGCGTACGACGCCGCGAGCGAGAGACCTCCGTCCCCCCATGAGAGCTGCGGCCCGTACCCCAGTCGGCGGGGGTACGGGCCGCCTCCTGTGCAGCCGGTCCCCGGGGCCCGGAGTCCGCTGCTCAGGTCCCCGCGGTCAGGCTCCGGCGCCGGGCCCGCGCCAGTGACATCGCGTGTTCCACGACCCCGACCAGCACGTCCTTCACGGACTCCCGGTCCCGGGCGTCGCACAGCAGCACCGGCACCTCGTGATCGAGGTCCAGCGCCTCCCGTACGGTCACCACCGGATGGCGTTCGGCCCCGTCGAAGCAGTTGACGGCGACCACGAACGGGATCCCCCGCCGCTCGAAGTAGTCGACGGCGGCGAAGCAGTCGGCGAGGCGGCGGGTGTCGGCGAGGACGACGGCGCCGAGCGAGCCCTGGGCCAGCTCGTCCCACAGGAACCAGAAGCGGTCCTGTCCGGGCGTACCGAACAGGTACAGGACCAGGTCCTCGCGCAGCGTGATGCGCCCGAAGTCCATCGCCACGGTGGTGGTGGACTTGCCCTCCACTCCCCCGGTGTCGTCGATGCCGACACCGGGCTCGGACAGCAGTTCCTCGGTCCGCAGCGGTCTGATCTCGCTCACCGCACTGACCAGGGTGGTCTTGCCCACCCCGAAGCCGCCCGCGACCAGGATCTTCAGGGTCAGCGGCTCGACCGGCGACACGGCGTGCATCGCACCGGTGCGGCTAGAGCGCCCGAAGGCCATCGATCACCTCACGCAGAATGGATTCATCGGGCAGTTCGGCCGGCGGTACCGGCCGGGTCACGTGGACCAGTTCCTCGTCGACCAGGTCCCCGATCAGGACCCGTACGACCCCGACCGCGAGGTCGAGTTCGGCCGCGAGCTCGGCGACCGACTGCGGGCGCTCCCGGCACAGCCCGAGGATGTGGGCGTGTTCGGGGGACAGGGTCATGTCCCAGACCGGATCGTCGGCCGCCGGTTCGGCGACGACGAGCGCGATCAGGTCGAGCCGGTGCTGACCGGCGTGGCTGGTCCGGCCGCGGGTCATGGCGTACGGGCGGACGACGGGGCCCGCTTCGTCGTCGAACCAGTGCGGGTGGGCGGGTTCCTGCGGTGCCCCGGGTGTGCCGGGGGCGCCCGCGAGGTGGTCCGGGCGGTGGTCCGGGCGGTTCTGGCCTGGATCGCTCATACCGTCCGCCTCACCCTCCGGCTGGCAGCCCGGAGCGGGGAGCGGTCGCCAGGTGGTCGCCTACCCGCTTGACCATCAAGGTCATCTCGTACGCGACCTGCCCGACGTCGGAGTCGGCGTCGGAAAGCACGGCGAGGCAGCTGCCGTCGCCGGCGGCCATGACGAAGAGGAAGGCCTCGTCCAGCTCGACGACGGTCTGGCGGACGCTGCCGGACTCGAAGTGGCGGCCGACGCCCTTGGCCAGGCTGTGGAAGCCGGAGGCCACGGCGGCCAGGTGCTCGCTGTCCTCGCGGGTCAGGTCCTTGGAGCTGCCGGTGGGCAGGCCGTCGCCGGAGAGGACCACCGCCTTGCGGATGCTGCCGACCCGGTCGACGAGCTCGTCGAGGAGCCAGTTGAGCGGACCGGAGCCGCGGCCCCGGGTGTCGTTGCCGGTCTGCGGTGCGGTCATCGACCGTCCCCCTCGTTCTCGGATCCGGGACCGGTGGCGGCGGAAGTGCCTGCCCCGGTCCCGGACTGCTGCTGTGCCTGCTGCTTGCGGCCCGCCGTCCAGCCCCGCTGGAGTGCGGTCATGCGCGTACGTACGTCATCCGCGTCGCGGTGGACCACCGGGTCCGCGGCGGCTTCGGCGGGTGCGGGGGCCGGGGAGTTCTTCAGCTGGGGCGCGAGGCTGGCCTGGCGGACGCGCTTGGGCAGCCCGCCGGGGCCCTGGGCGGGGGCGCTGCCGGGCTGGGCGGCGCCGGGGCGGGCGCCGGCCTCCGGGGCCGGGGCGGGCTGCGGGACCGCGGACACCGGGCGGGGCTCGACGCGACGGCCGTGCTCGGCGACCAGCGTCGGGGCGGGCCTGCGGCGCGGGAGGGGAACGGCACCCGCGGACCGGGGCGCTTCGGGGCGGACGCTGCGGATCGCCTCGGGTCGGTGGCTGTCGAGGCGGACCGGGCCGGTGGGGGCCGGCTGCTCCCGGTCGCGGCCGCGGCCGCCCTTGCGGTCGCTGTGCGGCCGGTCCGCCGGGCGGAGGCCCAGGAGGGCGCTGCGCGGGGTGCCGTTCGGCGGGGTCTCGTCGTCGAGCGTGGCCATGGCGGGGCGCCCGCCGGCGCCGGTGAGCCCGGTGAGCCCGGTGGTGACCTCGTCCAGGGCGGCCGGGTCGTCGAGGCCGTCCAGCCCGAGCACGCCGAGCGGGGCCTCCAGTTCGACGGGGCCGCGCAGTTCGGGGGCGGCCAGCGGGCGGCCGGCCGGGGTGCGCTCCACGGCCGCCGGGGCGGGCCGGCCGGGGCCGTGGCCGTTCGCCCGGCCTCCCTTGCCGTCGCCGAGGCGCAGGCCGGTGCCGTTCGTCTCGGGGGCCTCGGTGAGCAGGGCCGCCGGGAGGAACACCACGGCGGTGGTGCCGCCGTACGGGCTGGGCTGGAGGACGACCTTGACGCCGTGGCGCTGCGCGAGGCGGCTGACGACGAACAGACCGAGGCGGTCGGTGTCGGACAGCTCGAACTCGGGGGTCTCGGCGAGCCGGAGGTTCGCGTCGAGCAGCGCCTCGGGGTTCATGCCGAGGCCGCGGTCGTGGATCTCGAGGGTGAATCCGTTGGCGACGCGCTCGCCGAGCACCTGGACGGCGGTGTGCGGCGGGGAGAACACGGTGGCGTTCTCGAGGAGTTCGGCGATGAGGTGGGTGACGTCGGCGACGGCGGGGCCGGCTATGCCGAGCCGCGGCAGCCGGCGTACCTCGATGCGCTCGTAGTCCTCGACCTCGGCGACTGCGGCCCGGACGACGTCCATGAGCTGGACGGGCTTGCGCCACTGGCGGGAGGGGGCGGCGCCGGAGAGGATCACGAGGCCCTCGGCGTGGCGGCGCATGCGGGTGGTCATGTGGTCGAGGCGGAAGAGGTCGGCGAGTTCCTCGGCGTCCTCGGTGCGCCGCTCCATGGTGTCGAGCAGGGTCAGCTGGCGGTGCAGCAGGACCTGGTTGCGGCGGGCGAGGTTGACGAACACCTCCGAGACGCCCCGGCGGAGCTCGGCCTGCTTGACGGCGGCTTCGACGGCGGCGCGCTGGAGGGTGTTGAGGGCTTGGCCGACCTGGCCGACCTCGTCCTTCTCGTACTCCAGGCGCGGGGCCTCGGTCTCGATGTCCACGTGTTCGCCGGCGGCGAGGCGGCGCATCACGGCGGGCAGCCGGACGCCCGAGACCTCGTGGGCCTCCTTGCGGAGCCGGGACAGGTCGCGGACGAGGTCGCGGCCGATGCGCACCGAGAGGACGACGGAGACGACGAGGGCGATGAAGCCGAGGATGCCGGCGACGGCCGCCTGGACGAGGACGTCCATGGCGACGGGTTCGACGCGCTCCTGGTAGCGGTCGCCGGCGGCGGTGCCCATCGCGGCGAGGTCGTCGAGGACCTTGTTCGCCGCCTCGTCCCACTGGGCGGCGGTGATGCGCGGGTTCTTGCCGGCGCCGCCGGCGAGGAACCGCTCCTCGGCGTCGCGCAGCGGCTTGGTCTCGGGATTGCTCCAGTACTGCTCGAACAGCTCGCGGTCGCCGGCCGGGAGGATCGCGAGGTTGAACTCGTAGAGCAGGGTGCGGTTGGCGGCGAGGTCGGAGACGTGCCGGATGTCCGCGGCGCTGACGTTGCGGGCGGCGAGGGCGGCGGCGATGACGGCGTCCTCGCGGGAGAGCGTCTCGCGGGCGCGGGTGATGCCGACGAGGGCGCGGCCCTGCTTGTCCATTTCCACGTTCTCGAGCGCGTGGAGGTTCATGAGGAACTCGTAGCAGGGGTCGACGAGTCGGCTGTAGAGCTCCAGCGCCTGGCTGGGGTCGAGGGTGTTCTGGTCGACGGAGCGGCGCAGTGCCCCGATGCCGTGGAAGGCGTCGAGGATGGAGTCGAGGCGCTGGGCGGCCGCCGGGGCCAGCTCGTCGGCGACCTCGGGGTCCTTGGCGTTGCGGCCGATCCGGTCGACGATCTCGTCGGTGGCGGCGCGGCGCTTGGCGAGTTCGGCGGTGGCGGTGGAGGCGCGGGGGTCGCCGAGGACGACGAGGGTCTGGCGGCGTTCCTTCTGGATGACGCGGACGACGTCCTCGACGGGGTAGCCGACCTTGTCGATGACGTAGGCGACGTCGAGGAGCTGGACGGCCTGGCGGCCGGTGATCACGGTCGCGAAGCCCCAGAGGGCGGTGAGGGAGATGAGCGGCACAAGGAGCAACGCCACGATCTTCCGGCGGATGGACTTCCCGCGAAAGCGCATGGCCTCCCCAGCCTCCCCCAGCTCAACCCCGTTGTCGGGGGTCGGTGTTCCGTCATTTAAACGGCGTGAGCCTACTACTGCCGGGGGGCGGCTTCGAAGGCGTGTCCGGACGTTTTCGGCCGGACGCCCAGGCGTAGATCACGAGTTGTCCGACACATCCGGTCAAGAGCGGCCCGTTATGTGGCAGATGACACTTGGTGGGGTGTGAGTTCCCGCAACCTGATGGATGGCTGGAATTCTTCGTTCCGGGATGGGCAGGTGCTGGGGGAGGAGTCCGGGATACGGGAATCTCTCGACGGCGTCGAACGTCTACCTGTTCGAGGGGATTCGTCGGGGTGGGAGCGTGCGATGGGGATGTACGAGGACACCGGCACGGCGGTGGGCGCGCCGGGGCGGTCGCTGTGGGAGGAAGAGCCGGCCCGGCGGCGCAGGATGCCGGACCCGGTGCGGGACGCGGCCGTGCGGGCGGTGCTGATCGTGGCCGTCACGCTGACCGACGCGACGGTCACCTTCTTCCTCACGCTCACCGGCTCCTGGCTGGCCCTGCCGATGGGGATCGGCGCGATAGCCGGGACGGTCGTGGCCACCTGGGGCGTGCTGGACGTGCTGATCACCCGGCAGATGTGGAACCAGCGGTACGGGGTGGTGTCGGTGCCGAGCAGCACGGCTCGGGACCGCCGTCGCGAGCGGCGCCGGGCGGGCCGCGAGGCCCGTGCGGAGGCGGCCGGCGGGGCGGACCGAATACGGCGGAGCGGCGCGGGCTCGGGCGCCCGGCCGGCCATGTGGCCGCCTCCGGGCGCGGACAGGCGCTATCAGGCGAGTTCGGGCCGGGGCTGACCCCTAGGGGCCCCTGCGGGTCCTCGGCGGGGCGGTGGGAGCCCCGCGGAGGCCCGGCGGGCCGGGCCGGCGTACGGCCGGCCCGCCGGGTGCTCCCGGGCTGCGGTCAGGAACCGACCGTGGAGCGGCGGAACATGCGGGTCGCCGTGATCTCGCCGTGGATGGTCTCCTCCTCCGGGGACTGCTGGGGCAGGCCCGGGCGCAGGTGCTCCTCCACGCTGATGTACTTCAGGCCCGCCCGCAGGTCCGCGTCGTTGCGCAGCCGGATGACCAGCGGGAACTCGGCGAGGGCCGTGGTGTCGAAGAGGCCGGTCGTGTAGAGCAGCTGGACGCCGAGCGCGTCGGAGACGGCGCGCTGGAGTTCCAGCAGGTACGTGGCGTTCGCGCGCCCGATCGGGTTGTCGAGGAACAGCGTGCCCGCGTGGCGGTGCTTGTCACGGCCGCGGTCGTTGCTGCGCAGCGCCGCCATCGTGCAGTACAGGGCGATCGCGGCGGTCAGCAGCTGGCCGCCGGAGAAGACGTCGCCCATCTGCCCGACCGGCACGCGCTCGGCGCGCAGCACCGCGTCCGGCTTGAGGATCTCGACCGAGATGCCCTTGGGTTCCAGGGCGGCCTGGACTCCGCGCAGCAGCAGCGACATGCCGTCGCGGCGGCCCTCGCCGAAGGAGGCGCTGCTGTTCTTCTTCACGGCCGCGCGGGTGGCCTCGTCGATGACTTCGCCGAGGCGCTCCGTGAGGGTGGCCTGGTCCGGCTCCTCGAAGCGGATGCGCAGGAACTCCTGGCCCGACCACTCCCCCAGCCCCTCGGGGAGCTGGGAGAGCCGCTGGGCGGAGCGCAGCGTGGCCAGGGCGGACTCCACCAGTCCGCGCAGCCGGTCGACGATGCTGTCCCGGTTGCGCTCCAGCTGGGCCAGTTCGTCGGTGAGGACGCGCAGCCGGGGCGCGAAGGCCGCCGCCCAGGCGGCGGCGTGCTCGGGCAGGGCGGAGGCGGGCAGTTCGCGGATCTGCTGGCGCGCAGGGGTGCGTACCTGCTCGTAGCGGTTGGCGTTGGCGTGGCGGACCAGGATGTCGCTCGCCTCGCGCACCGCCGCCTCGGCGGCCGAGAGGTCGGCCGCGCAGCCGCGCAGGGAGCGGCGGGCCTCGGATGCCGACTGCCTGGCCTCCTCCAGCGTGCCCGGGTGGGCCGCCGGCTCCTGCTCGTCGTCCTGGTGGGTGTGGTCGCGCAGCAGGTCCCGCAGCATCGCCGCGGTCTCGTCGAAGCCTCCGGCGCCGTCCTCGGCGGTGCGGTGGGCGCGCAGCAGGTCGGCGTGGGCGGCCCGGGCGGTCTCCACGGCCGCGGTGTGCGCGGCGAGCTGGGCGGTGGCGGTGCGCAGGAGGGCCTGCGCCTGCTCCACGTCGCCGGGGATCAGCTCCTCCGGCAGGTCGGTGTGCGCCTCGCCCTCGGTGGGGGCGAGCCGTTCGGCCTCGCCGCGCAGCCGGCCGAGCTGCTCGCTGGCGGCCTGCGCGCGGGTCTCCAGCATCTGCACGAGGGACTCGGCGCGGGCTGCGGCGGCCTGGCGGGAGGGCCCGTCGGCGCCGTCGGTGCCTTCGAGGAGCTGGGCGGCGCGGGTGCGGACCTTGTTGGTGAGGCGGTCGAGCTCGGCGAGGGCGGCACTCTCGTCGCTCTCGGCGCGGGCCTGCTCGGCGCGCAGGTCGGCGCCGACGCCGACCTTCTCGTACAGCCGGGAGGCGGCCCGGTAGGCCTCGCGGAGGTCGGGCAGCGGTGCCTTGGCCGTGCCGTCGTCCTCGGGCAGGGCCTCGGGGGCGCCGGCGATCTCGGCACGCTCGGCGCGCAGCGCGCGGGCGGTACGGCGGGCGTCGTCGGCGGCGCGCTGGGCTGCGCGGCGGTCCTCGTCGGCGGCGCGGGCCCGGTCCAGGCAGACCTCGGCGCGGGCCTCGGACTCGGCGGCCTCGTCGGCGAGTTCGCGGACCTTGGCCTGCCAGCCGGCGCGCTCGCGCAGGCGGAAGGCGAGCCCCGCGAGGGCGTCGGCGGCGCGGCGGGCCCGCTGGGCGGTGTCCTGGCGCTCGTCGCGGACGCGGGCGGCGTCGGCGGCGGCCTCGTCGGCCTCGGCGCGTACGGTACGGGCCTCCGCCAGCTCGGCGTCGGCCTCCTCGGCGAACGCACGGGCGGCCTCGGCCTGCTGCGCCAGCTCGGCGAGGCGGCCGGGGGGACAGCCGGTGCGCCAGGAGGCGAGGCGGGCGGCGAGTTCGCGGTCCCCGGCGAGGCGGGCGGCCAGGTCGCGGATCTCGGTGTCGCGGGCGGTGGCGCGGGTGCGCAGCGCCTGGCGCTCCTCGTCGGCGGCGTGCTCGTCGTGCATGGCCGGGTTCGGCGGGACGAGGAAGACCCCGGTGTCGGAGTGGTCGGCGGGCGGCACGGGCGCCAGCAGTGCGGCGGCCGTACCGACGGCCACGGTGGAGCGGGGCAGCAGGGCGGCCGCGGAGAGGACCTCGCGGGCCCGGGCGTGGGTGTCGGGGTCGGTGATGACGACGCCGTCGACGAGCTCGGGGCGGGCGGCGAGGACGGCGGCGTGGTCGGCGGGGTCCACGGACTGGGCGAGGTAGCGCCAGCCGGGCAGGGCCGGGATGCCGTGTTCGCCGAGGTACTCGACGGTGGCGAGGACGTCGGGGCCGGGCGGCAGCAGTCCGCCGTCGCCGAGCGCGCCCAGGATCCGGGCGTCGTCGGCGGCGGCGGTGCGCAGCTCGAACAACTGCCGCTCGGCCGCCCCGACTCCGCGGGTGAGCATCTCGCGCAGTTCGTCGGCGTTCCGGTCGAGGTCCTCGACGGTCAGCCCCTCGCCTCCGGCGGTTGCGGTCGGGGCCGGTCCGTCACCGGTGGAGCCGTGCCCGGCTCCGGCCGGGCCGGGCTGCGTGCCGGACGCGGCGCCGGGCGTGCCCGTACGGGGGTGGGGGAGGAAGGTTTCGGGGACCGGCGGGAGGCCCAGGAGTTCCGCCAGGCGGGGGGAGGCGGCCAGGGAGGCGGCCGCCCGGTGCTCGGCTGCGTGCGCCGCCTCGGCCGCATCGGCGGCGTCCGCGGCCCGCGCGGCGGTGAGTTCGGCGCGGGACTCCGCGGCGGCGGCCTCGCGGGCGGCGTCGGCGGCGGTACGCGCGGCCTCGCGGGACTCGTCCCAGGCGGCCACGGCGGTCTTCTCGGCGTCACTGGCGGCGAGGGCCGCGCGCGCCGGGTCCGCGTCGGGCGCCGAGTCGTCGAGCCAGCCGGCCCGGACGGCCTCGGCGGTCTCCTGCTGGACCTCGGCGAGCCGGGCCCGCAGGTGTTCGGCCTCGCTGCGGGCGCGCTGGGCTGCCGTGGCGGCGGCGGTGGCATCGCGGTGGGCGGCCTCGCCCGCCTCCTGGAGGCCGGCGGACCGCTCCTCCTCCTCGTTGGCGACCCGCTCCCCGTCCTCGGCTGCGGTGTGCAGGGCCCGTACGAGCGCGGCAGCGGCCGTGGCGCGGGCGGCCAGCGCCGGGGCCGCGTCCCGCTCGGCCTCCAGGATCGCCGCGGCGACCCGGGCGGAGCGGTCGGACGCGGCGCGGTGGCGCAGCACGATCTCGGCGGCCTGCCACGCGGAGTGCAGGGTGCGGGCTTCGAGGAGCTCGCGGCGCTGGGCGGCGGCGGCCTTGTCGGCGACGGTCAGCGCCAGCGAGGCGTGCCGGTAGGCGAGTTCGGCGGAGACGGCGGCGCTGCGGGAGCGCGCGGACTCGGCGGAGGTGACCCCGTGGGCGGCTCCGGTGACCCGCTGCGCGAGGTCGGCGGCGCGGCCGCGCTCCTCGGCGGCGCGGGCCGACAGCCGCCGGGCGAGGGTCCGCGTACGGCGCTCGGCGCCCGCGTGGACGTCGCGGAGCCGGGAACGGGTCTCGGCGGCTTCGACGATCTTGGTGAGCAGGTCCACCGAGCCGGCGGTGAAGTCCCGTTCGGCCATCAGCTCGGCGCGGCGGCCGAGCTTGTTGCCGAAGCCGTGCACCAGGTCGGCGAGGCCGTCGGTGTCGCGGGTGTCGGTGACCGCACGCAGCAGCAGGTCGGTGAAGTCGGAGTCCTTCTTGACCGCGAAGAGGCCGGCGGCCTCGCCCTCGTCGGCGTTCATCTCGCGCTGGTAGCGGAAGAGTTCGGGGTCGAGGCCGAGCTCGGTGAGGTGCTCGTTCCAGCGGTCGTGGATCTCCTCGAAGTACACCTCGAGGTGCGGGTACGCCTTGCCGGCCTCGGTGAGGGCGTCGCGGAAGCCCTTCATCGTTCGGCGCCGGCCCTGGGCACCGGAGGCGCCTTCGACGGGCGGGCGGACGGCGGTGGCCTCGGCGACGGGGAGGTTGTCCAGGCTCAGGCCCGGCCCGGGGCGGAAGGAGTACCAGGCCTCGGCGAACTTGCGCGGGTCGTTGGAGACCTGGCGGCCGCGCCACTCGCTGACCTTGCCGACGACGACGCACTCGCCGGTCTGGGTGTGCTGCCACTCCAGGGCCACGTGCCCGCAGTCGTCGGCGAGCAGGAACTTGCGCAGGACGCCGGAGCTGGCGCCGCCGAGGGTGTTGCGGTGGCCGGGCAGCATCACCGAGAAGATGAGCTTGAGCAGGACGGACTTGCCGCCGCCGTTCTCCAGGAAGAGCACGCCGGCGGGCGCCGGGCGGCGCGGCGGGCCGGTGGGCTCGTCCTCGAAGAACTCCGCCTGGGCGGGTGCCGGGTGGGGCACCGGCTCGCCGACTCCGCGCAGGTCGAGCACGGTGTCGGCGTAGCGCGCACCGGCGGGCCCGATGGAGTAGAGGCGGATCCGGGACAGCTCGTACATGGCGGCGGACTCTCGTTGTTTTCTCGGTGTGTCTCGGTACGTGGGGCAGGTCGGGCGGCGGTGCTCGGCGGCGGGACTCAGGCGTGGAAGGGCAGGCCGGCGTCGGCGGCGAGCTCCAGGTCGTCGCCCTCGGGCGGCGGGAGGAGGCTGGCGGAGCCGTCGCTGACGGGGACCACGCCGAGTTCCAGGAGCTCGGCCATGGCCGCGCTGCCCGCCATGTCGCGGACCTGGAGCTGGTAGCGGGGGGTGGTGCGGTAGGTGCCGCCGGCGTCGTCGCCGGTGCGCTGGAGGAACCCGGAGTCGGTGAGGAAGGCGGCGGCCTTGCCGACGATGCCCGTGGTGGAGCCGGCGAGGCGGCGCGCGTCCTTGGTGGCGCCGGTCGCACTGCGGCGGGCGTAGACGCGCCAGGCGGCTTCGAGGCCGGGGGCGCCGGTGGCCGGGTCGGTGTTCTCGCCGAGCTCCTCGGCGCGCTCCTCGAGGCGGCGGCAGGTCTGCCGGACGAACGCGTCGACCCCGTTGACGGTGACGCGGCCGATGTAGCCGTCGTCGGCGAGGTCCTCGGGCCGCGGGAAGGCGAGGGCGGCGACGGCGAGGTGGGCGAGGCCGTGCAGGAAGCGGTCGGCGGAGTCGGCGGTGGTGCGGCGGGCGTAGTCGCCCATCCGGACGGCGAAGACGGAGTCCTCGCCGGCGGCGACGGCCATGCCGGCGCGCGGGGACACCTCGAGGACGACGAGACCGAGGCCGGTGGCGACGGCGTCGGCAAGACGCCCGAAGGCCGGGTCCTCGCGGTAGCGGCGCAGCAGTTCGGCGTACTCGGCGTCGCGGGCCGGGAGCAGCTTGGGCTGCAGCCCGAAGGCGACGAGCCGGGCCGCGTCCGCGGCGTCGGCGGGGGTGACGGACCCTCCGGGGGCGGGCGCGACGGGAGCCGACGGCGCGTCGGGCTCGCTCCACGCGGGGTTCTCGGCGTGGTGGTCGCTCACGGGTGGATCTCCTCGGCGGTGGGGTGGTCGTGATGTTCGGCGCCGGGGCGCCCGGCGGTCGGACCGGCGGCGACACCGGTCCGCGGGCGCGGGCGGCGGCCCGGGCGGACGGCGGTCACGCCGCCTCCGTGCGGTCCGCGGTCATCGCGGCCGCGTCCAGGAGGGCCGTGCCGACGATCAGGTCCGCGCCGCCGAACTCGGGGTCGTCGAGCTCCGTGCCGTCGTCCACGGCGAAGAGCAGCCGCTCCTCGCCCTGCCGGTACGCCGTGCCGACCGCCGGGCTCGCCGCGTGGACGGCCAGCAGGGCCACCAGGTACGGCAGGTCCGGGTCGCTGCGCCGAGCCTGCGCGAGCAGCCCGGACAGGCGGCGCGGGGCGTCGTGCGGCAGGTCCAGGAGCTCCATCGCGGCGGCCAGCTGCTCCTCGCTGAAGCGGCTGTCGTCCGGGGTCGCGATGAGGTCCGGCTCCGGCATCTCCGCGCCGAGGTGCTCGCGCTCCACCGGCGGCGTCAGCAGTATCTCGACGAGGTCGGCGACGCGCACCGAGACGGGCGTGCGCAGGCCCGCGCCCGCGGCGAAGAAGGCGTCGGTGACCCGCCCGGCCTGCGCGACCGGCAGCGGCAGGATCGGGGCGACGAGCTGCCCGTACAGGTCGATCCCGGAGCGCGGGGCCGGCGCCGCGAAGGCCTGCCGGTCCTGCTCGGCACGGAACAGCGGGCCCGCGTCCAGCAGTCGCGACTGGAGCTGGGTGTGGCGGCGGATGCAGTCCTTGACGATGTCGACGAGCTCGGCGGCGCGCCGCTTGTTCTCCGGATCCTCCGCCTCGTCGCGCGCCCGGCGGATGTTCGTCAGGATCGCGTTCTCGTGCCGGTAGCGGTCGGCGACGTGGTCGAGGGCCTCCTCGATCATGTCGGGCACGGACTGCAGCCAGTCCACCGCCCGGACGTTGCGCCGGGTGGCGTCCAGCGTGCGGCGCAGCGTCTCGGCGTACTGGACCGTGCGGTACCGGGCCTGCTCGGCGGCGAGCTGGGCGTCCGCCAGCCGGCCCCGGCTGATCAGGACCTCCAGCTTCACCTCGGCGGCGATCTGCGCGCTGGTGACGTCCGTGTCGAGGGCGCCGACCAGCACGTTGACGGCTTCGTCCGTCGTCCGGAGGTAGACCGCGCCGCCGTAGCCGGGGACCTCTTCGATCAGCTTGAAGTCGTAGTCCCGCCGGACGTACACCCCGTCGGGGCCGAACGTGCCGTAGATCGCCCGGAAGCCCCGGTCCACGCTGCCGACGTTGATCAGGTTCTCCAGCACCCAGCGGGCCACCCGCTCGTGCTCGGCGGCCGGTCGGTGCGGTGCCTGCGCGGCGATGCGCGGCAGCAGCCGGGCCACTATCTGCTCGTGGTCGGCGCCGGTGTCGAAGTCCATGTTGAGCGTGACCAAGTCGATCGCGGCGAGCGCGACCTCCGCCATCGCGTAGATCCCGTACTCGCCGGCGAGATTGGCCTTGCGTACGTCGAGGTCGTGCAGCGGGGCGGTGCAGGCGAGCGCGCGCAGCCGCCGGGCCAGGCCCTCGTCGGCGGCCGGGCCCGGCGCCGGGGACGGAAGGGTCTTCGCCGGGGCAGGGAGAGTCACGGACAAAGACTAGGCGCTGACACCGACAACATCCCAAACGGCATGGTTCGGCCGGATCAGTCCCGGGCACCTGCAGGCGTGTCACAGACCTCCCGCCGAACGCGCGGCCGAACCCCGTCACCGCCGTGCGGGCGCTGTTCTACGCTCACGGCATGGCTGCCATGATCACACCTCTGATCGATCTCAACGCCGACCTCGGCGAGGGCTTCGGGCGCTGGACGCTGACCGACGACGAGGCCCTGCTGTCCGTCGTCACCAGCGCCAACGTGGCCTGCGGTTTCCACGCCGGGGACCCGTCCATCATGCGCCGGGTCTGCGAGCTGGCAGCGGAGCGGGGCGTACGGATCGGCGCGCAGGTCTCGTACCGGGATCTGGCGGGCTTCGGGCGGCGCTCCATGGACGTGCCCGCGGGCGAGCTGGCCGACGAGGTGGCGTACCAGATCGGGGCGCTGGAGGTCTTTGCACGGGCGGCCGGCTCCCGGGTGTCGTACGTGAAACCACACGGTGCGCTGTACAACCGCACGGTCCACGACGCCGGGCAGGCGGGCGCCGTCGTCGCCGGCGTGCGGACGGCCGCCGGGCCCGACGGCCTGCCGGTGCTCGGCCTGCCGGGCTCGCTGCTGCTGGCCGCCGCCGAGGCGGCGGGCCTCACGGCCGTACCGGAAGCGTTCGCCGACCGGGCGTACACGCCGGCCGGGACGCTGGTGCCGCGCAGCGAGCCGGGGGCGGTGCTGCACGACCCGGACGCCGTGGTCGCCCGCGCGGTCGGGATGGCGACCGAGGGTGCGGTGACGGCCGCCGACGGCTCCCGGGTGGCACTGGAGGCGCGCTCGCTGTGCCTGCACGGGGACACCCCGGGGGCGGCGCAGCTCGCCCTGCGGGTCCGCGAGGCGCTGGGCGCGGCGGGCGTCCGGGTGGAGGCCTTCGCGTGAGGCCGCTGGTGGTGGGCGGTGAGGCGCTGCTGATCGAGCTGGACTCGGCGGCGGAGGTGGCCGCGCTCCACGCGGAGCTGCTGCGGCGGCGGGACCGGGGCGAGCTGGGAGCCGTACGGGACGTCGTGCCCGCCGCGCGGACCGTGCTGCTGGACGGCGTGCGCGAGCCGCGTGCACTCGCGGATCGGATCGCGCACTGGGAGGTGCCGCCGCTCGCGGAGGCCGAGGGGCCCCTGGTCACCGTCCCGGTGCGGTACGACGGGCCGGACCTGGCGGAGGCGGCCCGGCTGTGGGGGGTCGCGGAGCGGGAGGTGGCGGGCATCGTCGGGGGGACGGTGTTCCGGGTGGCTTTCTGCGGGTTCGCCCCGGGCTTCGGGTACCTGACGGGGCTGCCGGAGCGCTACCACCTGCCGCGGCGGGGCACGCCCCGTACGGCCGTCCCGGCGGGCTCGCTGGCGCTGGCGGGCGAATACGCGGGGGTGTACCCGCGCTCCTCCCCCGGCGGCTGGCAGCTGATCGGGACGACGGACGCGGTGCTGTGGGATCCGGAGCGGGAACCGGCGGCGCTGTTCGCGCCGGGGGTACGGGTGCGGTTCGAGGAGGTGGCGGGGTGAGCGGTGCTGCGCTGGAGGTGCTCCGGGCGGGGGCGCTGACCACGGTCCAGGACCTGGGGCGGCCCGGGTACGCGCATCTGGGGGTGCCCAGGTCGGGCGCGCTGGACACGGGGGCGCACGGCCTGGCCAACCGGCTGCTGGGCAACCCGCCGGAGGCGGCCGCGCTGGAGACCACCCTGGACGGGGTCGGCCTGCGGGCGCTGACGCCCGTGACCGTGGCGGTCACGGGCGCTCCATGTGCGGTACGGGTGTCCGGCCGGGCGGTGGCCTGGGGAGCCCCGGTCCGGCTCCGGGCCGGGGCGGAGCTGGAGGTCGGCCGGGCGGAGTCGGGGGTGCGCAGCTACGTCGCGGTGCGGGGAGGGTTCGCCGTACCACCGGTCCTGGGCAGTCGCTCGACGGACCTGCTGTCGGGGCTGGGGCCGGGCGTCCTGTCGGCCGGGACAAAGCTGCCCGTGGGTCCGCCCGGGCCGGATCCGGTCAGCGGGGCGGATGCGCTGCGGGTGCCGGGGGCTCCGACCGAGCTGGTGCTGCCGTTGCGGCTGGGGCCGCGGGCGGACTGGTTCGAGCCGGCTTCGCTCGCGGCCCTGTGGCGCGCGGAGTTCCGGGTCTCGTCGGAGTCGAACCGCATCGGACTGCGCACCGAGGCCGGGGCCCCGCTGATCCGCAGCCGCGGCGGTGAACTCCCGAGCGAGGGCATGGTGCTGGGCGCGGTCCAGGTCCCCCCGGACGGCCTGCCGGTGGTGTTCCTGGCCGACCACCCGGTGACGGGCGGCTACCCGGTCGTAGGCGTGGTCCCCCCGGGCCCACCCCTGAACGCAGCAGCCCAGGCCAGACCGGGGGTGGGGGTGAGGTTCGTGCGGGGGTAGGCGGAGGGGGCATGCGGGGCGGGGGCTGGGGGGCGGCGGTCTGTGCGCTCGGCGCCGGCGGTGCCGGCCGGGGGACGGGGGGCGGACCCACGCACTCGGCGCCGACGGGGCCGACCGGAAGACAGGGGGCGGATCCACGCACACGGCGCCAGCGGTGCCGACCGCAAGACGGGGGGCGGACCCACGCACACGGCGCCGGAAGGCGCGATCGGGACGCCGAGGGCGGAGTTCGTGCATTCGGCAGCAGGAGAGCGGATCGGGAGGGCGGGGGAGCTGGGTGCTCGGGGTCGGTAAGGCGACAGCCCCGATCAGAGATGCCGCCCGGCAGCCCCTGTCGTCCGGAGCCAGTCCCCAGGACCACCGAGCCGGAGCAGGATGGGGCCACAGGGAGGCCACGGTCCCCTGAAGGGCCCATAGGCACCCTTTCCGGACCCAGCACGCAGGGTCAACGTGCACGCGACAGCGACCAGATGACCAGGCCGGTAGGAGTGGGCCCGCGGGCGCCCCAAATCGCTACGCGCTCCTCTCTGCGCGGCGTCCGACGGCCGTCTGGGGCTGGACATAGGCCGCCCAGCCGCCTCCGGGGGCGGGTTTTCGGGCGGCTGCACGCTGCTGGGGGCGAAAAGCGGGCCAGACGGAGTCTGATGCCGGATTTCTCAACCTCTCACTCCGAC
>NZ_JNZY01000054.1 GCF_000717655.1 Streptomyces katrae | reverse complement strand
TCCGCTGGGAAGTCCGCGACGACATCCACGAAGCCTTCCTCAGCCTCGCTTGCTCACTCATCTGCTGGCGACGCCTGAAGTCATTCCGATAGCAGTTCTAAGAGCCGCACCGTTGGCGCTCCGGCCGCAACACCCCCGGGGAGCAGGGATCAGGGACCAGGGACCAGCATGATCACGGCCGTCAGGGGCGATACCGACTGCTGCGGGCAGCGGCACGACCACCGCTTCGGACCGGTGACATCTCGGCGCCGGTGACGCAGCGGCACCCTTACCACGCACAAGCATGTAAGTAAGCTCTCCGTTTATTCGGACTGGCTGGATATGATCGACACCCTCACCCCACGGGGCCGCGTCGGCAGTTCCCCCCTGCCCGCTCGAGGACTGTGCTCAACCGTCCGTGGCCCATCCCCGTTCTGCCGCTCCCGAGGACCGATGTCTCCGATGGAACCCGAAGGTCCACCAAGCCCGCCGCCGACCGTTCGGCGCCGCCGCACCATGCGCCTCCGTACGATGCTGGTCTGCCTGGCCGTCGTCCCGACCGTGGCGATGGCCGCCCAGGTGACCGTGACCGCCCAGCGGTTGCTGGCCCAGTCCGAGCACCTGCGCGCGGATGTGGAAGCCGGCGAGCGGATCGGCGTACCGCTGGTCGGGCTCATGACCCAGCTGCAGGCGGAGCGTGCGATGACGGCGGCACGGTGGGCGGGGACCTCCGTCGCCGACGACGACCTCCGCGAGAAGCGGGCGGCAACGGACCGCGCGGCGGCGGAGGTCAGGCAGGTCTCCGGCAGCGGCAGCGGCGCTGCGCAGCCTTTCGGGCACAGCGACGGCCACCTCGACGAGGTGGGCGCCCGGCTCGAGCAGCTGGCCGCGTTCCGCAAGCGCGCGGACGCCCACAGCGGCAGCGCCGAACAGGTGGTCGACTACTACACCGGCGTCATCGACGACATCATCCGCGCATACCAGCATGAATTCGGCCACGCGGAGGACGCGGAACTCGCCCAGGAGAGCAGGCCCGCCGTGGCCCTGTTCTCCGCGGGAGAGATGGTCGCGCGCGAGGACACTCTCCTCGCGCTGGCCGGGCCGTCCAAGGAACTGGCAGCCACCGGTTTCTCCGAGTGGCTCGATGCCCTCGGCACCCACCGGTACCTGTACGACACCTGGATCGTGCCGTACCTGTCGCCCGCCGAGCAGGCTTCGTACGACAAGCTCACCGCCTCGGATGCCTGGCGCACCAAGATCCGCATCGAGAATGCGGTCGTCAGCAACCACCAGGACACCGCGTCCGGAGTGAAGCTGCCGGCCGACGTCGGCAGCTGGCGTGCCGCGCACGACGCGTTCGCGCCGCAGTTGGCCGCCCTCAACGCGGACCGGTCGCGGAGCGTGCTCGCGCACGCCGATGCGAAGGCCTCCGAGCTGGAGACCGATGTGTACTGGCTGGTCGGGGGCAGCGGCGGCACCCTCCTGCTGGTCACAGGGGTCGTCGTCCTCACCACGCGGTCGGTGCTGCGCAGGCTGAACCGCCTGCACACCCGTACGGTCGCCATCGCAGAGGAGACATTGCCCCAGGTGGTGGCCCGGCTCCAGCGCGGGCAGGCCGTAGACGCGGAGGCGTTGCCGGCCGTGGCCGGGCACCAGGACGAGGTCGGGCGGATCAGCGACGCCTTCGCCCGCGTCGTCGCCGTGTCCGTCGACGGGCACCGGCAGCTCGCGGCCGAGCGGCACGGGTTCGGCCTGTTCGCCTCGGGCATCGCCTCACGCACCGGAAACCTCGTCAGCCGCCAGCTGAGCCTGACCGAGGACATCCAGGACGCCTTCGGCCACGACGAGGCGCTCCTGGCCCAGTTGATGCGGTCCGACCAGTTGACGGTGGGAATGCGACGCCAGATCGAGAACCTCCTCATCCTCGCCGGTGGCGAGATCCCGGACCCGCACACCGACCCCATGCGCCTCGCCGACCTGCTGCGAGAGGCCGCCGCGGAGGTCGAGGACTTCCGGCGGATCGAACGCCATGCGCTGGACGAGGCGAGCGTGCAGCCGCACGTGATCAGTCAGATCAGCCACCTGCTGGCCGAGCTGCTGGACAACGCGACCCGGTTCTCTCCCCCGCGCTCGAAGGTGGTCGTGCGCGCCGAACTGGCTGCGGACGGGCTGTCGATCGAGATCGAGGACCGCGGACCGCGCGTGGCCGCTGCCGGGTACGAGGAGATGAACCGGCGACTGCACACGGCGCCGCCGTACTCCGTCCTCGCGGAGAACGCGCACCGGCTGGGCCTCTTCGTGGTGGGCCACTTGGCCGACCAGCTCCAGGCCCGGGTCACGCTGCGGCGCTCGGTGTACGGGGGGACGGCGGCCGTGGTGATCCTGCCGGGCGACCTGCTCGTGCCGCCCGAAGGGAAGGGCGAGCGCGATCCGGTGCCTGCGGCGGAGCCCGAAACGGTATCCGACCGGACTCCGGAGCCGGCCACCGTACTCACCCCCGTACGGGCACCCGCCCCCGAGGTCCGGCCGGACCCCGCCCCCATGCCCGTACGGCTGCGAACCGAGCCGGCGCTGCCCGCTCGCTCCGGATCCGCCGACGGCGCGCGCCCTGCCCTGCCCGAGCGCGTCCCGCAGACCCACCTCACCCGGCAGCTCCGCGGGCCGCGCGCCCCGGAGCCGGACGCAGGCCGGGACGCGTCGACACCCGAAGAGGTGGCCGACGCCTGGGCGGACTACGAAGAAGGAACCCAGAAAGTGGCAGCAGAGCTCAGACAGGATCAGCCATGACGACGACAGCCAACGACATGATCTACAGCGTCCTGGACAACAACCTGAGCAGGATCGCCGGCATCCAGGGAGCCGTACTCCTGTCCAACGACGGGATCAAGCTCAGCGCCTACCTGCTCGAGCGGGACCAGGCGGAGCGCATCGCGGCCGCGTCCTCCGGTATCGCCGCCACCATGAAGGCGATATCGAGGGAGGTGGGCGGCGGCGGGGTCATCCGCCAGCTGGTGGAGATGAACGACCGGTACCTCTGCATCGTCGGGTGCGGTGAGGGCAGCACCCTCATCGTGGTGACGTCCCGCAAGGCACGGCTCGGGGAGCTGGGAGGCGAGGCAGTACGAACGGCCCAGGCGCTCGGCGAGTGGCTGGGAACCCCCGAGCGCACGCCGCTGCCGACATCGACACCGGCGTCGACGTCGTAATGCCGGACGAGCCGCAGCGTCGCCGGAGCCTCCGCCGGACCCGGCTGTACGCGTTGACCGACGGACGTACAGCCGCGGCTCCCCAGACCGCCCTCACGATGGACACCACGATCGTGGCGGCGGTCACCGAGGACGACGCCCTCAGCGGCCTGCCCACCGAATGGCGCGCCATCCTGGCCATGTGCGCGCCGTCGGGCGGACTGGCGGTCGCCGAGATCGCCGCGCGGATGCACATGCGCCTCACCCCCATGACGCTTCTCCTCGGCGAACTCGCGGACCGCGGGCTCATCAGCCATCGGCCGCCTCTGGAGGGGGCCGAGACCACCAATGTCCACCTGCTCATGAAAATCAGGGACAACCTTGCCCGGATATGACACCTCCGATGCTCCCGTCCAGGAAGCGTCCCCCGTCAAGATCCTCATTGCCGGTGGATTCGGAGTCGGCAAGACGACCCTGGTCGAGGCGGTCTCCGAGATCGAGCCGCTGCGTACGGAGGAGCGCCTCACGAGTGCGGGAGTCGGTGTCGACGACCTCGACGGCATCGAGTCCAAGACACTGACCACCGTCGCGATGGACTTCGGCCGGATCACCCTCGCGGACGCCGGAGTCGTCCTCTACCTGTTCGGCACACCCGGCCAGGAGCGGTTCTGGTTCATGTGGGACGACCTGCTGAACGGGGCCCTCGGGGCACTCGTACTCGTCGACACGCGGCGCCTGGACCGCGGCTTTCCCGCCATCGACTTCTTCGAGAGCCGGGGACTGCCGTTCGTCGTCGGCGCGAACTGCTTCCACGGCGAGCAGCCGTACACCGCCGAGGAGATCGCCGCCGCACTGCACCTGCGCGACCCGGCCACGCCCGTCCTGCTGCTCGACGCCCGCTCCCGTACGGACGCCCGCGACGCCCTGCTGGCCCTGCTGGACGTGGTCATCGCCGGGGCGCGGACCGCGCCGAGCACCCGCGCCCGGCCGCCGGCCCTGCGCAAGCACGAGCCCGCCCTCGGTGCCTCCGGGTCACAGCTCTAGCAGCCCCGGGCCACCGGGCCACCCGTCCACCATGGCGCTCCGGCAGTCCGCTTTGCTCCGCCCCGGCACCTGCCGCCCCCCGCCCGGTTCGAGCATGATCGATTCATTGGAGCGGAGGAGGAGCGTCCACGCTGCTCCCACCCCATTCCTTCGATCACGGGAGCCCCGTCACATGTCCGACATCATCGTGCGCGCCGTACGGGCCGAGGACTTCGCCCAGTGGCGCGCCCTCTACCGCGGCTACGCCGATTTCTACGAGGTGGAGCAGACCGAGGAAGCGGCCGCCACCGTGTGGTCCTGGCTGCTCGAGCCCGGCCACGAGGTCAGCGGCCTGGTCGCCGAGAACGCCGCCGGCCGGCTCGTCGGCCTGGCACACTACCGCCCGTTCTCCCGACCGCTCTCCGCGACGGTCGGCTGCTTCCTCGACGACCTGTTCGTGGCGCCCGAACACCGCGGCTCCGGCGCCGGCGACCGGCTGCTGGGCGCTCTGCGCGAGCTCGCGGCCGCGCACGGCTGGAGCGTGGTCCGCTGGATCACCGCGGACGACAACCACCGCGCGCGGTCGAGGTACGACCAGGTGGCCACCCGGACCATGTGGGTCACGTACGACATGGCCCCCGGCCTCTGACCCTCGATCCACGCCGGGCCGGGCGGGCAGGGCCGGGCTCGGTCGACCGCTCGCCGCCCTCGGCGGGAGGGCTCACAGGCCGAGGTCGAGGAGGGCGTTCTCCACGACCTCGGTGAGCGCGGGATGGATCCAGTACGGGGACTTGGCGAGGGTGAGGGCGTCGATGCCCAGGATCGCCGCCAGGACGAGGGGCTGGATGAGGGTGGGGGCCTCAGGGCCCATCAGGTGGGCGCCGAGAAGGCGCCCGGTGCCGGGGTCTGCGAGCACTTTGCAGAATCCGGCGGTGTCCTCCATCGCCCAGCCGTAGGCGCAATCACCGTAACTGGCCATGCCCACCAGGTAGTCCAGCCCTCTGTCGCGGCAGTCCTGCTCGGTGGCGCCGACCGACGCGATCTGGGGCCTGGTGAAGACGGCCGCCGGCACCAGTTCGTGGTCGGCCGCGATCAGGTCGTCCGGGTGGCGGAGGTTGTGGGCGACGACCTCCGCCTCGCGGTTGGCCACGTGCTTGAGGGGCACCGGCGAGCAGATGTCCCCGAGCGCGAAGACGCCTTCAGCCGTGGTGCGCTGATGTCGGTCGACGATCACACGGCCGTCGTCGTGGGTGGCGATGCCGGCCGCCTCGAGGTCCAGCCCGTCGCTGTTCGGGACACGGCCCACCGCGACGAGCAGCACGTCCGCCTCGACCGTCGATCCGTCGTCCAGGGTCAGCCGCAGCGCGCCCGGCCGGCCACCGACCGCCGTGACCTCCCGGCCGAGCCTGAGGTCGTAACGGGAGCGGACCAGTTCGGTGAACCGCTCCCGGACCGTCTCGTCCTGCGGGCCGAGCAGCTGCTCCTCCTTCTCCACGATGGTGACGGAGCTCCCCGTCTCGGCAAACACATCGGCCAGCTCCGCGGCGATGTAACCGCCGCCGAGGACCACCAAGCGCCGGGGCGGCGCGTCGATGCGCATGACGGTGTCGGACGTCTCGTACGGCAGGCCGGCCTCCGCAACGGGCCCGGGGACCACGGGCCGCCCGCCCGCCGCGACGACGATCTGCCCGGCGCTGACGTCGAAGGCCCCGTCCACCCCGTCGATCCGAAGCGTCCTGGGGCCGGTGAACCGTGCCCTGCCCTCGTACACGGTGACCGAATCCTGCTGCTCACGGTCCGTACGGCCTTCGTCCCGTTCGGCGTCCAGCCGCGCGAAGATCCGGTCGCGCACCCCGCGCCACCGCACCGCTCGCAACTCGGCGTCCACGTCGTACGCCCCGGCTTCCCGGACGGTCCGGGCGACATGTGCGGTGTAGGCGAGCATCTTGCTCGGGATGCATCCGGCGTTCAGGCAGGTTCCGCCGAACCAGCGCTCCTCGACGATGGCCACGTCCAGGTCGGCGCACGAGTCGTCGACGACGGCGTTGCCGGAGCCCGCACCGATGACGACAAGATCGTGGTGACGCATCCGGCCAGCCTAAGAGGCCCTTTGCCGACCAACGCGTCGGCGCGCTGGCTCCCCCTGCGCGAGTCCGGTCCATGGGGTGCCCAGGACCCGGATCCGGTCGGTGCCATTGCAGGTAGCTCCCACCGCACGAGCAGACGGGCTGGGGCCGCGTCCCGGTCGCCCGCGAGGGATTCGGTCGGCCCGGCTGCGCGTGCCTGGCGGGTCCTGGGGGGCCACCCTTTCGAGGCGGAAGCGTCGCCGTGGGGGTTGCCCGCCTCTTCCTTGGAAACCGTCGGTTCGGGCCCCTTGGCGGGTGCGTACCTGTCCGGGTGAAAGGAACGGTGGGCGCTCGGGTTGTCCTGCTCGCGGGTCTCGTCCACATCCGGCTCCGCTACCGGCCGGTCCTGCCGCCCTCCCACTGTTCGCCCAAGTGGTCGCGTCGGCTCCGGGGGCCAGCGCGCTTCTCGGGTCGGGGCACGGCCTTCCGGCGGATTCGGCAGAAGGGCCGGCCCGAAGGCTCCGGTGGCGCGTCGGCCCTGCCGCTGTTTGCCTGGGGGGACCCGCACCCCGACCCGAAGAGGAGCGATCATGAGCGGCGACAGCCAGCCGAGCAAGCGAGCCCAGCAGAGGCGCGACAGGGCTCAGGAGCTGGAGCAGGCGGCGCAGCACGCCACCGATCCGGCAGAGCGGCAGCGGCTCATGGACGAGGCCCTGCGCATCCGGGAGAAGACAGAGCGTGAGAACGGCAGGGGCAGCGGGACCATGGACCCCATGTAGACGTACCCGGCGCGCTGACGGGCCGCCCCGGCCCGGAGCGCCCCACCCGGTGGAAAAGCTGCTGCTCGAACTCGAGGTCTGCCGCGGCTGCCGGCCCGGGCGCAGCAAGGGCCGGGCAGTGTCGGACGTGCTCGGAGGGACGCGGGTACCAGTAGATCATCCGGCGGTCCAGCAGGGCGCCGGTCTTCACCAGGTGGTCTGCCAGGCGCTCAGGGCCCAGCGACGACCTTCCCGGCCTGCTGGAACACCGCCTCCGCGATCAAGCCGCTGACGGCGCCCAAGGCCGGCCCGACCGGCTTGTGGGCCATCTCGGACGCCTTCATCGTCGTGCCCGGCTGCGCCGCACCAGCAGATAGACGACGACCAGAGCGGTGCCGGCCACGAGCAGTGGCGTACGGTTGGCGCGTGCCGTCCTCGCGACGTGGCCGGCCTTGTCGAGAACCGGCTCGGGTGTCGTGTCCTTCACCACTTGCGCGGCATGCTGGGTCTTCCCGCGGATCTGGTCGGCGACCAGCGCGGTCTTCTCGGCGGCCTGCTCTCTGACACCGGCCGCCTTCTCCTTCACCTGGGCCCTGACGTCGGCCTTGCCCGCCAGCGCCTCGACGGTCTGCCCGAGTTCGTCACGGGTGCGCTCGATCTGCTCGCGCAGCTCGTCGGGGGTGGGTGTGCCGATGTCGGTTCGGGGTTCGTCGGTCATCGCTGCACCTTCTCCTTGATCTCGGCCAGGTCGGCCTTGACGCTGTCGATGGCCTTCCCCGGAACGGGGGCTCCGGCCTCAGTGATCTGCTTCTTCCCCGCCACGGCTGTCACTGCGGCAACCGCTGCCAGCACCGCCGCGACGATCAGGGCCGATGCCCACACCGGGAGTATCAGTGCGAGGGCTGCGATGCAGGCTGCCACCAGGGCCTGAGCTGCCAGGATTCCGATCAGTCCAGCCGCGCCCACAAGGCCGCCGCCCTTTTCGAAGCGCTTCCCCTTCTGCGTCATCTCTGCTCGAGCCAGCTGCATCTCCTCGCGGACCAGCTCCGAAATCTGCCGGGAAGCGCGAGAAACCAGCACGCTCACGGATTCATCGGTGCTGTGGGTCTGCCGCTCCATCGTGCTCATGAGGAGTCTCCCCTGTTGCGATGCGCACGCCGTTGTCGTGGCGCGCCTACCCGGTAAACGGCCGAGCACCCATGCCGGGCCCGGCGCTTACCGGTGGCATCCCCCGATGCGCCTTCTCTGCCGGTGGTCACTGTCGCGCAACGGGCAAAGCCGTGATGCTGCAACTCGTGGCCGGCCCAGCGGTCCGTGCGGCCCCTCACTCCTCCATGCGGTGGCGCTCCTGGTCGCTCGAATCCGCGGCCCTCGGCGTACGGCGCCGCCCGGTACAGGAGCGCGATCATGATCGTGACGAGTCCACACCGGGTGCCCCTCGGGCATGTAGTAGACGGCGTTCGCGGCACGGATGAACGCGGCCGCGTACCCGGAGGCGGTCCACATCGCCACGACGAGACCGAGGAGGGGATCCTAGGGCAGGGCCGCAGCGCGGTCGGCGAGCTCCTCGTTCTGGAACCCTTTGGCCGTGCCGCGCAGGACCGCCCTCCAGGAGCGTGCGGGCAGCTGCGAGGGCTGGTCCGGGCCCGCTCCTCGACCTCCCGTCCGCGGGCGCGGCTCCCGGACCCGATTCCTAGAGCCAGCCGTTGCGGCGGAACGAGCGGAAGAGGAGGCCTGACGCCAACGCCATGAGGGCGACGGCGAGCGGGTAGCCGTAGCTCCAGCCGAGCTCCGGCATGTGCTCGAAGTTCATTCCGTAGACGCCGGCCACCATGGTGGGGATCGCGAAGATCGCGGCCCAGGCGGAAATGCGCCGCATGTCGTCGTTCTGCCAGGTGCCCACCCTGGCTTGCTGGGCAGCGAGAACCGAATTGAGCAGTTCGTCGAGCGTCCGCACCTCCGTGTCGGTGCGGTGGAGGTGATCCGACACGTCGCGGAAGTAGGGCAGGACCTTCGACGGACGCCCTTCCTCGGCCAGGCCGCTCAGAAGGCCGGTCAGGACGGGGACCAGCGGCTGTACGGCGTCCCGGAACTCGCGTACCTCTCGTTTCAGGGAGTAGATGTCCTCGGTGTGGTCGACGCGGGAGGACGAGAAGACGCGGTCCTCCAACCGGTCGAGCGCGGCACGCACGGTCTCGGCGGCTTCGCCGTAGGCATCGACGACGACGTCCAGAACGGCGTGCAGAACCGACAGGGGGCCGAAGCGCAGCGTGGACGCGTCTGCTTCCAGCCTGCGGGCTGCGTCGGCTGCCGGATCCACCTCGCCGTGCCGGACGGTGAGCACGTAGCGGGGGCCGACGAAAAGCATCAACTCGCCGGTCTCCACCGCCGCTTCCTCCTCGACGTACCAGAGGGTCTTCAGCGCAACTGCCAGCACGTCGCCGATGCGCTCTCGCTTCGGCAGCTGGCGCGCCTGAACCGCATCCTCGACGGCCAGGGGGTGCAGACCCAGCTCCTCGGCCAACTGCACGAGCTCGTCCTCGGCCGGGTCGACCAGACGGACCCAGCCGAACTCGCCGTCGCCCAGCCCGCGCAACCGCTTCAGCACCAGTCGGCAGGCCTCGTCGTCAAGGCCGCACTCGACCGTCTCCGACCGGCCCGACCGCTCCTCGTACACCACGCATTCCATACGCCGCGCATGCTTCAGAACCCCGATCCCATGCGCATCGGTCCACCACCAGGATGCAGGGGCACACTGCCGCGGCTTCCGCATCTTCGCGGACTGACCCAAAGGGGATGAATCGCATAGCGTGCGACATCAAAGCGAGGTGTGCGGGTAGCCGGACACCATGGACCCCAACAATCACACCCCTCTTCGCGCTGTCGCGCTCGTCTGCACCCTGTCCCCCTCCCCCACTCCGTCGAGCTCCCAATTGCTGGCCGAGCAGACCATGGCCGCCCTCGCCGAGCACGGCGTCACCGGTAAGACCATCCGGATCGCCGACCACGATGTGAAGCCCGGTGTGAAGACCGCCATGGGCGATGGCGACGCCTGGCCGGAGATCCGGGACACGATCCTGGGCTGCGACATCCTGATCCTCTCGACGCCGATCTGGCTCGGGCACCCGTCCAGCATCGCCCAGCGGGTCCTGGAGCGGCTGGACGCGGAGATCTCCGAGACCGACGACGAGGGCCGCATGCTCACCTACGGCAAGGTCGCCGCAGTCTGTGTCGTGGGCAATGAGGACGGCGCGCACAAGGTCAGCGCCGACCTCTTCCAGGGCCTGAACGACGTCGGGTTCTCCCTCGCTCCGAACGCCGTCACCTACTGGGTCGGCGAGGCCATGCAGGGCACCGACTACCAGGACCTCGACAAGACCCCCGAGAAGACGGCCGGCACGACCGCCACCCTCGCAGCGAACACCGCCCACCTCGCCCGCCGCCTCAAGGCCGCTCCGTACCCGGCGAGCTGAGCCACGGCTCCGTCCCTCCGCACAGCGCGTCCCGGACCGGAGACAAGGAGAACGATCATGACGAAGCAGCAGTCCTCACCCGACACCGCCAAGAACGAGCTGCCCGGCAAGCCCGGGCCGACGTCACCGCCTCTGCTCGAGCCGACGGAGCCCGCGCAACCCCTTCCCCCGAAGCCCGACCAGGACGGTCCCGAAACGGCGGGTCCAACCGGGCAGGCGACGGGGGCGGACCAGGCACGCATGGCGCAGAGCGGTGCCTACCTGACCACGGCCCAAGGCACGCGTCTGCCCGACACCGATCACTCCTTGAAGGCCGGAGCACGCGGCCCGGTGCTGCTGCAGGACCACCACCTGCGCGAGAAGATCACGCATTTCGACCACGAGCGGATCCCGGAGCGGGTCGTCCACGCGCGTGGTGCCGCCGCCCACGGCGTCTTCCAGGGCTACGGAACCGCCGGCGAGGTGTCGAAGGCCGCGTTTCTCGCCAAGGACGTGGAGACGCCCGTGTTCGTCCGGTTCTCCACCGTCCTCGGCTCACGCGGCTCGGCAGACACCGTGCGCGACACACGCGGCTTCGCGACGAAGTTCTACACCGACGAAGGTACGTTCGACCTGGTAGGCAACAACATCCCCGTGTTCTTCATCCAGGACGCCGTCAAGTTCCCCGACGTCATCCACGCCGGAAAGCCGCACCCGGACCGCGAGATCCCGCAGGCGCAGAGCGCGCACGACACGTTCTGGGACTTCGTGTCCCTGCACACCGAAGCCACCCACCACACCCTGTGGAACATGTCCGACCGGGGCATCCCCAGATCGTTCCGGATGATGGAGGGCTTCGGAGTACACACCTTCCGGCTGGTCAACGCGGCCGACGAGAGCGTGCTCGTGAAGTTCCACTGGAAGCCGAAGCTCGGCGTGCACTCCCTGGTCTGGGAGGAAGCACAGATGATCAGCGGCATGGACCCCGACTTCCACCGCCGCGACCTCTTCGACGCCATCGAGGCCGGCGCCTTCCCGCAGTGGGAACTCGGCATCCAGGTCTTCCCCGACACCCCGGAGCAGACCTTCGAAGGCATCGACCTCCTCGACCCCACCAAGATCGTGCCGGAGGAGCTCTCACCCGTTCAGCCCATCGGGCTGATGACCCTGAACGCCAACACCAAGAACTATTTCGCCGAGACCGAGCAGGTCGCCTTCCACCCCGGCCACCTGGTCCCCGGCATCGACGTCACCGACGACCCGCTGCTCGCCGGCCGCCTCTTCTCCTACCTCGACACGCAGATCAGCCGACTCGGCGGCCCGAACTTCGGCCAGATCCCGATCAACCGGCCGCACGCCCCCGTCAACGACATGCTCCGCGACGGGATGCACCAGAGCGCCGTCCACACGGGCGTCGCCCCCTACCGGCCCAACAGCCTCGACGGCGGCTGCCCCTTCCTCGCCGGAGCCGATACGGCCGCCTTCATCGAGACGCCCGTGAAGGTCCCCGCGGCGAGCAAGGTGCGTGAGGCACCGGCCTCGTTCTCGGACCACTTCACCCAGCCGCGCCTCTTCTGGCTGAGCATGACCCCGCCCGAGCGCGAGCACATCATCGCCGCCTACACCTTCGAACTGAACAAGTGCTACGAGCAGGCGATCAAAGAACGCACCCTGAAGGTGCTGGCGAACATCGATCCGCAGCTGTGCGAACAGGTCGCCGCGGGCCTCGGACTGCCAGCCCCCGCCGGCACCGTGCCGCTCGACTCGGCCGACTCCAGCCCCGCCCTCTCCCAGATGGGCGGGACCTGGCCGACCGACGGCCGCGTGATCGGCATCGTCGCCGACGCCTCAGCCGACCTGGACGGCGTGAGGACCGCGCGGCAGGCCGTCCTGGACGCCGGCATGGTGCCCCTCGTCATCGCCCCGACCGGCGGCACCCTCGACGGCGACGGCCCCCCGATCACCATTCAGCGAACCTTCGCCACCGCCCGATCCGTCGAATTCGACGCCATCCTGCTGGCCGGAGTGCCCCGGGCAGGCGCGGACGCGTACGGTGCCCGCGACGCCAAGGCCGGCACGGCCCAGCCCCCCGAGGCTCCCGACCCGCGCGTACTGCTGCTCCTCACCGAGGCGTACCGGCACGGCAAAGCCATCGGCGGTTGGAACGGCGCGGAGCGACTCCTCGAAACCGCCGGCATCACGGCAGCCGAACCCGGCATCGCCGTCGCCGACACCGCAACCGGGGTCCTGGCAGCCCTCACGACGGCGCTGGGCGAGCACCGGGCCTGGGACCGGTTCCCCGCAGCCCTCTGACCCGCGCCGAACCCGAACCCGCTCCCTCCGCTGGGCGGGGCCGGATTCCCGAGGCCGAAGATCGGAGCTCATGGCGACCGGCCCCCCACCGCGCCCTGCCGTTCGAAGACGCCGGCCATACCCTGTGCGTCATGCTCGGACACCGCCTGGTCCACCACGCCCTGAACGGCCGAGACTGAGATGCTGCCGTCACCGGCGCGGCGCGGACAGGTGGCCCATCGACAGGCCGTCAGAGCACACCTAGCAACACGGGCGCGCCCTGCCGGCCTTCGTTTCAGGAGGCGGGCGGCGTCGCGGTGTGGTCCGGATGGTGGCGGGTGCGGCGGATCGTCTTGAGGCGGGCCTCCAGGAGGTGTTCGCGCCCGCCGGCCAGCTCGTCGACGATGTCGCGTTCCATCGCGGCGAAGGGCTGGTGGTAGGTGGAGTTGTAGGCCTCGATGATCTGGAACGTCCAGTGGTCCGGGATGACGTTGCGGCCCACGATGTCGCGCTCGACCCGTGCGGCCTGCTCCTCGTGGCCCGCCTCGCGCAGGAGCCGGACGGCGTCACCGAGCTCGAAGTCCGCGGTCCCGGTCAGCTGGTGGAATCCGTAGAGGTGTCCGCGGGCCCGCTCCGTGGTCTCTAGCGCCTTGGAGAGCGCGCCCAGGGCGCGCAGTGTCTTGTCGTCGACGCCGTCGGGCACCTGGTGCTCCGGGTCCATCTCGCGATTGCTGTCCATGGTGCTCTTCTTCCCGAAAGGCGCTTCGCCGAGCGATCGATTGAGCCGTGCGGAGCAAGGGCGGCGGCTGCAACACCCCGTACGGCAATCGGCCCACCCCAGGTGCGGCCGCCTGGCGTCTACCCGCAGGTCGCCGCGGCCGCCGTGGTGCCCGTGAAAGCGGGAGCCGGTGTGGGAGACCCGGTCGGCTTTGCGGACGGCCGCGCGCGGTCCGGCTCAGCGTGGACCACTTCCACCGGCTGGTCCACGCGCAGCCGCTGGAAGAGCCGGGCAGCATCCACGGCGATCAGTTCGTCCCGGTTCGCGTTGGCGTGGTAGGGCTCCCGGGGCACGGTCAGAAACTGGACCCGGGCCACCGGGATGTCCCGCATGCTGAAGACCAGTTCGTACAGACTGCGCAGGGAAGCGAGCTGTGGGTCGGTCGTCACTGCGGACGTGGCCGCATTCAGTACCGCGTACAGGCGGGCGGGGTTGAACAGCACTCTGTTGCTCTGCACCTTCTTCACCAGTGAGGCGAGGAACTGCTGCTGGCGGGTCATCCGTTCGGTATCGCTGCCGTTGCCCAGGCTGTAGCGGGCCCTCACATAACCCAGCGCCTGCTCACCGCTGAGGGTCTGGCGTCCGGCCCGCAGCCGAAGTTTCGCCCTGGCATCGTTCACCGGCTCATCGAGGCAAACCTCCACCCCGCCGACCGCGTCGACCACCTTCTTGAAGCCCTGGAAGTCCACCACCACGTGGTGGTCGATCCGGATCCCGGTCATCTTCTCGACCGTACGGATCGAGCAGGCCGCGCCGCCGAACTGGAAGGCCCAGTTGAACTGCGCGAACCGTTCCTCGGTGCGGCTCCCGTCAGCCGTCAGGCAGGAGGGGATCTCGACCATCAGGTCCCTGGGGAGTGAGACGGCCGTCGCGCTCTTCCGGTCCGCCGCCACGTGCAGCAGGATCGCGGTGTCCGAACGCCCCGTACCCCGGCGCCGTCCGTACCTGCCGTTGCCCTGGCCCGCGCGCGAGTCCGATCCGATGATCAGCACGTTCAGCGCCCTGCGCACGACCGGTGCCGGGCGCTCCGCCTCGTGCCGCCCCAGCTCGGAGGCCGCGGGAACGTCGGCTGTGATGTTGCTGTCGAGCGTGCGGTAGGTCCACCAGCCCACCCCGGCCCCGACCAGCAACAGCAACGCCATGCCGAGCCCGATCCAGCGCAGCAGCCGGCGCCTCCGCCGCCGGGCCGGAGGCTTTGCCGTGCCATCCCCTGCCGGGCCGTCAGCGCCCCGGCTGCCTGCCCTGTCCGACACGGCGATGTCACCCCTTCACGGCGCCCACAGCGGCCGCCGGGTACCGACTGCGTCCTGCGTCGATCATCCATCCGGATTACGGCAGGCGCTCGGGGAGCGGGCCCCGAGTACGTCATGCGGGTGACGAAGCGGAGGTTCCCGCTGCCGAGCCCGTCGGCGCCCCGGGCAACACAGCCACTGATGCCCGGCGACTCCCGACACCGGACCTGCGCGGTTGGCTTCCACCTCGGCCGCCGCCATTGGGATGATCTCGATCCTGCAGCGCGGCCCTGCAGCTCCGCTCGTGACCGGGTGCCCGAAGGCGTCAGATGCCACCGGTCCACACCTCGGGGCCGCCTCCCTCCCACCGGATCGGCCCGTCCTCGGACAGGTCCACATCCTCCAGGCCGACCCGGCGCAGGAACTCCGACACGTCTGCGGGCGTGAAGGCCCGGCCGAGGTCCGCGTCAACGCCGAGCGCGTGCACGGTGACCTTGCGCCCGCCTTGCGGCGACACGGGGTGAACAACGATCTCCGTCTGGTCCGTCATACGACCAGAGTGCCGCGGGCCGGCCAGTACGGCCTCCGGGGTTCACCCCTGCCTGCCGAACACCGATGCCGTGGCTCCGATCGCGCGTCTCGAGGGTTCCGTGGCTCGTGACGTCTCCTCAGAACTCCTGCCGTGAGAGTGTTTGGGGGAAGGCGGCCGGGATACACGCGTGGATACCGGAAGCCGCCACCTGCGGGGTGGGGATCTTCCGGAGCGGGCCTCAGCCGCGCGGCGACCCTCCCCGGTGTCAGCGGCCGGCCCGCCCGCACGACGGGCTGCCGCCCGGATCCGTACGGAACCCGGACGCCCCGGGTGCCCGGTCCCCTCCCCGGCCGGGAACCCGGGCCCGCCCGGGCAACCCCCGACGACGGCGCTCCTACCGCCGCCCCCGGGCAACGGACCCCCGCGGCAGCAGCCCGGCGCACCTACTGGGCGCACACTCACCTGGGCCGGCGCACGCTCGGCAGCGCCCGGCCCAACGCCGGGCACCGGGCTGTGGCGGCGTTCGGGCGGCACGTACGGGTATCCGCCTGTGGCCCACAGGAGTCGTCGCGGGCTCGTACGTGTCCGAACGACGACTCACCGTCCGTCTCCCCACGCCTCGACGTCCAGCTTGTTTGGCAGCCGGAATCGCGGTCAGAAGCAAGGCGTACGGTTTGTCCACATCCTTCAGGAGTGATCAGCTGTGTCGAAGAACCAGAAGAGCCGGGCCAAGGCGGAGCAGGCCAAGGGCAAGCTCAAGGAGACGGCCGGCCGTGCGGTGGGCAACGAAAGCCTCACCGCTGAAGGGGGCGCCGAGAAGGCCAAGGGCGATGCTCGCCAGGCCAAGGAGAAGATGAAGGACATCTTCAAGGGCTGACCCGCCAACGGTGTCGTCGTGGTCCCGGACCCACGCGGCGCGGGGCCACGGCGCACGAACGACGGCCCGTTCGCCACTGTCTTGCACGAGATGATGCCTGGCGTCACGGCGTGTGTGAGGCGAGTCGGCGCGCCTTCGGCACGTGAGTGAGCAGGCAACCGGTCCCAGGGCCTCGCCGGGGAGGCCAACCCCCGTCGGGCCTCACGCGTTCCGCACCCCCTGCGCGGCGTCGTGGGCAGGCGCGGGGACACCTGAGCGTGGGAACGATGGGCGGCGGTATGCGAAGCGTGGGTGTGGAAGAAGAGCTGTTGCTGGTGGACGCCCGTAGTGGTGAGCCCCTGGCCGTGTCCGGGGCGGTTCTGGCCGCCGCGGACCGGTCAGCCGGGCAGCAACCACAGGGTGGTGGCGCGCCGGGGCACTCCTTCGAGAAAGAACTGCAAAAGGAGCAGGTGGAGTTCGCCACCAAGCCGGTGACGGAAATGGGTGAGCTCCAGAGTGAGATCAGCCGCTGCCGCGACGAGGCCCGCCGGCACGCCGCATCCGCCGGTGCGCTCGTGGCGGCCATGGCCACCTCGCCCCTGCCCGCCCGGCCCTCGTTGAATGCGGGCACGCGGTACGAGTGGCTGGGCCGGCAGCTCGGCCTGACCGCGCAGGAACAGCTGACCTGCGGCTGCCACGTCCACGTATCGGTCGAGTCGGACGAGGAAGGCGTCGCGGTGCTGGACAGGATCCGTCCGTGGCTTCCCGTGCTGACCGCGATGAGCGCGAACTCCCCTTTCTGGCAGGGAGAGGACAGCAAGTACGCGAGTTACCGCAGCCGGGTGTGGAACCGCCTGCCCTCGGCCGGCCCCGTGGACGTCTTCGGGTCCGCCGACCGCTACCACGAGCAGGTCCGCGCCATGCTCGACACCGGTGTGCTGCAGGACGAGGGAATGATCTACTTCGACGCCCGGCTTTCGGCCTCCTACCCCACCGTGGAGGTCAGGGTGGCGGACGTATGCCTCGAAGCATCTACGCCCGTGCTCCTCGCCGCCCTGGTCCGCGCCCTCGTCGAGACCGCTGCCCGGGCCTGGCGCGACGGCGAGCCGCCCGCCCGCATCGGCACGAACCTGCTCAGGTTGGCGGCATGGCGGGCCGGCCGGTCAGGTCTGGACGGACCCCTTCTCCATCCCGAAACCATGAAGGAGACACCGGCGGCGGAAGCCGTGCGGCTCCTGCACGCCCATGTCCGGGAAGCCCTGCGTGAGCACGGAGACGACGAACGGGTTCAGGCAGGGATCGCCGGTCTGCTGGAACGGGGCAACGGGGCGCGCATCCAGCGCGAGCTCTTGCGCACGCAGGGAAGCCTCGCCGCCGTGGTCACCCACTGCGCGCGCATCACGACCGGCGGCTCCCTCATCTGAGCGCCGGCCCGGAAACACCGGATCGTTCACCTCGCTCCCGCATCCCGCGTTGTTCCTGACGCTGGTACCGCTGCCTATCGTCGTATCCGCCGTGGACGCCGCCAGTGGACGTGAGGACGAGGGCCGTGCCGCGGTGGGGTATCAGCCGACCTGGATGCCGATCAGACACGTGTCGTCGTCCGTATCGGACCGGCTCTCGGCGAGGAGGCGGTCCAGCTGGCCGTCCAGACCCCCGGCTCCGGCGCCCGCCGCGTTCACGAGATGACGGAGCGAGTCCTGCACCGAGGAGTCCCGCCGTTCCACCAGCCCGTCCGTGAACATCAGCAGGGTGTCGTCCGGTTCGAGCTGCACCTCCCGCTCCACGTACGTGACATCGGGCAGGGCTCCTAGGAGCAGGCCCTCGATCAGGGGGAAGGCGTCGGCCTCGCCCCCGCGGACGAGTACGGGCGGCAGATGCCCGGCGCGCGCCCACCGCATCACCCGGGTACGAGGGTCGAAGAGGCCGCAGACGGCGGTGGCCGTCACGTGCTTGGCCAGGTGATGGGTGACCGTGTTCAGCCAGGACAGCAGCTGGGCGGGGCCCGCACCCGTCACGGCGAGGCCGCGCAGGGCATTGCGCAGCACGACCATGCCGGTGGCCGCCTCGATGCCGTGCCCGGCGACGTCGCCCACGGACAGCATGATCAGACCGGACGGCAGCACCACCGTGTCGTACCAGTCACCACCGACGAGTGACTCGGTCTCCGCCGGCCGGTAGCGGACGGCGACCCTCAGGCCCGGGGCTTCGACGGCCGGCGGGGTGGGGGGCATGATGGCGTGCTGGAGCTGGAGGGCCAGCCGGTTGCGTTCGGCGGACTCGGCCTCGGTGTGGGCGAGCTGGTCCCTGGTCGCGGCCAGCGCGACCTCGGTCCAGTGCTGGGCGGAGATGTCCTGGTAGGCGCCGCGCACGGCGTACAGGCGCCGGTGGGCGTCGAGGACGGGCTCGGCAACGACCCGGATGTGGCGGGTGATTCCGTCGGGCCGCTGGAGGCGGAGATCGACCGAGGCGGGACGGCGGTGGCGGAGCACCGCCCGCAGGAAGCGGCCGAGGGCGGCGGAGTCGTCCGGATGGGTGTAGCCGGGCAGTTCCTGCAGCCTTACCGGGGGCGCGGTGGCAGGGAGCCCGTGAAGCGCGTAGAGCTGCGCGTTCCACGTGGTCTCGCCGGTGGCGAGGTTCTCCTCGAAACCGCCGATCCGGCCCAGCCGCTGGGCGTGCTGGAGGAGGTTGGCCAGCCGGGCCGTCTCGTCCTCGATCCGCCAGATGAGCAGGACGGCGGCGCCGTGACGGCTGACGCTGATGTCCGCGACCGAGGTGAGCGGGATCTGGTCGACGAGCGCGGTCAGGCTCATGCGTTCAGCCCTGAAGGGCTCGCCCGTCGCGTGCACGCGCTCGATGATGTCGAACAGCCCGCTCTCGCCGGCGGCCGTCGGATAGGCCTCCAGCAGCAGCGCACCGTTGACGTCACCGCGCGGCCGCCCGACCGGGTCGACGAACCGGCTGCCGGCGTGCCGGATCCGGAAGTCGCTGAGTCGGCCATCGGGATCGAGGACCGGGGTGAGCACCACGGCGGGGTCCTGGAGACCCTCGGCGAGGTCGATCAGCTCCGCGACGTCCGGGAGCACCGTCTCGGTGGTCGAGAGGTCGCGCGGGGGCGAGGCGTCCATGGTGCGGGCACACAGCTCGGCGAGTGCCTCGACTTGGCGCTCGATCTGCGGCGGCTGGGGCGCCAGGGGCTGCGGCCAGCAGATTTCGAGGACGCCGTGGATCCGTCCGCCCGTCCCCGTGGGGACGGCCATCCGTCCGCCGTCGGACCACTGGAGGTGGCCGATCGAGGGCAGCCCTTCGCGTTTGAGGCTGGCGAGCGTGACCAGTCGGCGCTCCCGCAGGGCCAGGCGGGCGACGGTGGAGACCCCTGGGGGTACGTGGCGCCAGCGGGCGGCCTCCCCGGGGCGGAACCCGGCGTGGCCGGCGAGGGCAAGCGAGCCGTCGGGCACCGCGGTCCACACGGCGACGGCAACCGCTCCCAGCGGGCCCAGGGCGTTGGTCAGGAGGGATTCGGCCACCGCCTGGGTGTCGGCAGCGGCGGCCAGCACGCCGCTCTCGGCGGTGCGCAGCCGGACCGACACCGCGGAGTGCTGCTCGGTCGGGTCGCCGACCGCACCGGCGCGCTCGACGAACTCGGCGGCGATCTCGCTGACGTGGTCACGGGACGCCTGGTTGACGATGTCGGCGGCGAGTTCGAGGGGGGACATCCCGCTGTCGCGGCACAGCACGTCGAGCTGGCGTGCCGCCGCTGCCGGGGTGCAGTGCAGTTGCCCGATCAGGATGCCCTTGGCCAGTTCGACCAAGGCTCGGCCGTCGGCGGCCGCCTGCGCCTCCAGCACCTCCCGGCGCAGCCGTTCGACCGTGGCGACGAGCCGCCCCAACGGCGTCGGGGCCTGGTGCGGGATGGCGCGGGCGGGCTGGTCACCGACCGGCGCCCGCTGCGGGCGCGCATCATCGTGCCGCTGCGTGTCCCCGGTCATCGGGTGAGCCAGTGCCGGACGCGGGCGATGAGGTCGTCGGCATCCACCGGCTTGGTCACGTAGTCGCTGGCTCCCGCGGCGAGGCTCTTCTCCCGGTCCCCGGGCATCGCCTTGGCGGTGACCGCGATGATGGGCAGGCCCTTGTACGCCGGCATCCGCCGGATCTCGGCGGTGGCGGCGTAGCCGTCGAGTTCGGGCATCATCACGTCCATCAGGATGAGGTCGACACCCGTGTGGTGGGTGAGGGCGTCGATGCCCTTGCGGCCGTCCTCGGCGTGGAGCACGTGCATGCCGTGCAATTCCAGGATCCCGCTGAGGGCGAAGAGGTTGCGTGCGTCGTCGTCGACGACCAGGACCGTGCGTCCGGCCAGGTCGCCGTCGAGCACGTGGACGGCCTGCTGCCGCTCCGCGACGCCGTGTCCGGGGGGCAGCACGTCCCCCGGCTGCTCGGCGGACAGGTGGAGCGCGATGCGTTCCCGCAACTCGTCCAGACTCGACAGCAGTTCCACGTGGCGTGATGCGGACCGCTCCCGCAGGGCCTCCTCCTGGCCTGTTCTGACCCGTGGGTTGTTGTGGGCGAGGACGGGGAGCGAGGAGAGGGCCGGGTCCCCGTCGAGCGCGTCGAGGAAGTCCAGCGCTTCGCCGTCGGGCATGTCCAGTTCCAGGACGACGCAGTGGAAGGGATCGGATGCCAGGGCTGCGGCGGCCTCGCGCGAGCTCGTTGCGTTGACCACCTGGATCCCGCCGCGCTCCCCCGTCACCTCATGGCGGGGGGCGAAGTCCCGGGCGGCGCTCTCGGCGACGAGGGAGAGCAGGCCGTTCGGCCGTTCCTCGATCACCAGCAGGCGGCGGGGCCGTCGCTGCGCCGGGAGCGCGGGCGCGTCCGGACGGCCCGGACCGGCCGCCCCGGACGTGCCGCCGGGCGGGAACGGCACGGGAGCGTCCGTGGCGGGGGCGCCCTCGTAGTCCGAGCGGCTGACCGGCAGGTAGAGGGTGAAGGTACTGCCCTGGCCGGGTGTGCTTTCCGCAACCACGGCCCCGCCGAGGAGCTGGGCGATCTCGCGGCTGATGGAAAGGCCGAGGCCGGTCCCGCCGTACTTGCGGCTGGTGGTTCCGTCGGCCTGCTGGAAGGCCCCGAAGACGGACTCCAACTGCTGCTCGGGGATGCCGATGCCCGTGTCCCGTACTCGGAAGGCGAGCATGGGCCCGCGCCGGGACAGCCCGGCGGGGATCTCGGGGGCCGTCGCCGGTTCGATGCGCAGCTCGACGCCGCCGCGCTCGGTGAATTTGACGGCATTGGACAGCAGGTTGCGCAGGATCTGACGCAGCCGCGCGTCGTCGGTGAGCAAGTCGTCGGGGGCGTCGGGGGCGGTGGTGACGGTGAAGCCGAGGCTCTTCTGCGTGGTCATCGGCCGGAAGGTGGCATCGACGTACTCGAGCAGCTGGGGCAGGTCCACCCGCTCGGGATTGATGTCCATCTTTCCGGCCTCGACCTTCGACAGGTCGAGGATGTCGTTGATCAGCTGGAGCAGGTCCGAGCCGGCCGAGTGGATGATGCCCGCGTACTCGACCTGCTTGGGGGTGAGGTTGCGAGACGGGTTCTGCGCGAGCAACTGGGCCAGGATGAGAAGGCTGTTGAGCGGGGTGCGCAGCTCATGGCTCATGTTGGCCAGGAACTCGGACTTGTAGGTGGAAGCCAGTGACAGCTGTTGCGCACGGGTCTCCAGTTCCTGCCGGGCCTGCTCGATCTCCAGGTTCTTGGCTTCGATGTCGCTGTTCTGGCTGGCCAGGAGGGCAGCCTTCTCCTCCAGCTCCGCGTTGGAGCGCTGGAGTTCCTCCTGCTGGACCTGGAGTTCCTCCGAACGCGCCTGGAGTTCGCCGGTCAGCCGCTGGGACTCGCCGAGGAGCTCGTCGGTGCGGGCGTTGGCGACGATCGTGTTGACGTTGGCGCCGATGGTCTCCATCAACTGGGTGAGGAAGTCCCGGTGTACGGGGGTGAAGGCGCTGAAGGAGGCGAGTTCGATCACCCCCAGGACCTGGTCGTCCACCACGATCGGCAGGATGATCAGGCTGCCCGGGGTGGTGTGGCCCAGCCCGGAGGAGATGACGTAGTCGCCGGGGACCTGGTCGGTTGCGATGATCCGATGGCTGCGGGCCGCCTGCCCGACGAGGGACTCGCCGAGGGTGAACCGGGTGCCCACCTCGGCATCCGCGGGACGGCCGTAGGAACCGACGAGGGTGAGCACGGTGCCGCCGGGGCGGTCCTCGGCGAGGTAGAACGCACCGTACTGGGCGGCGACGAGCGGCGTCAGTTCGTCCATGACGAGTTCGGCGACGGCGGCGAGATCCCGGTGGCCCTGCATCAGGCCCGAGATGCGGGCCAGGTTCGACTTGAGCCAGTCCTGCTCCTGGTTGGCCCGGGTGCTCTCCCGCAGCGAACCGACCATGGAGTTGATGTTGTCCTTGAGTTCGGCGACCTCGCCCGAGGCATCGACCGTGATCGAGCGGGTCAGGTCGCCCTCGGCGACCGCGCTGGCGACCTCGGCGATGGCCCGGACCTGGCGGGTCAGGTTGCCGGCCAGCTCGTTGACGTTCTCCGTCAGGCGCTTCCAGGTGCCGGAGACGCCCTCGACCTCGGCCTGACCGCCGAGCCGGCCCTCGCTGCCGACCTCGCGGGCGACCCGGGTGACCTCGGCGGCGAAGGCGGAGAGCTGGTCGACCATCGTGTTGATCGTGGTCTTCAGCTCCAGGATCTCCCCGCGGGCGTCCACGTCGATCTTCTTCGACAGGTCGCCGTTGGCGACGGCCGTCGTGACGAGGGCGATGTTGCGGACCTGGCCCGTGAGGTTGTTCGCCATGGAGTTGACGTTGTCGGTGAGGTCCTTCCAGGTGCCCGCGACATTGGGCACCTGTGCCTGGCCGCCGAGCCGGCCTTCGGTGCCGACCTCACGGGCCACCCGCGTCACCTCGTCGGCGAACGCGGACAGCGTGTCGACCATCGTGTTGATGACGCCGGCCAGCGCGGCGACCTCGCCCTTCGCCTCCACCACGATCTTCTGCGAGAGGTCCCCGCGGGCGACGGCGGTGGCCACCTGGGCGATGGACCGCACCTGCCCGGTCAGGTTGGAGGCCATGACGTTGACGTTGTCGGTGAGGTCCTTCCACGTGCCGGAGACCCCCCGTACGGTGGCCTGTCCGCCCAGGTTGCCCTCGGTCCCCACCTCGCGGGCCACCCGTGTGACCTCGTCGGCGAACGCGGAGAGCTGGTCGACCATCGTGTTGATGGTCTCCTTCAGCTCCAGGATCTCCCCCCGCGCGTCCACCCGGATCTTCTGCGTCAGATCGCCCTGGGCCACGGCGGTGGTGACCTCTGCGATCGAACGCACCTGCGCGGTCAGGTTGTCGGCCATGACGTTGACCGATTCCGTCAGGTCCTTCCACGTACCGGAGACGCCCTTGACGTCCGCCTGACCGCCGAGCCTGCCCTCGGTGCCGACCTCGCGGGCCACCCGTGTGACCTCCCCGGCGAACCCTGAAAGCTGGTCGACCATCGTATTGATGGTCTCCTTCAGCTCCAGGATCTCCCCCCGCGCGGTGACGGTGATCTTCTGCGAGAGATCGCCCTTGGCCACGGCAGTGGCGACCTGCGCGATGGAACGCACCTGGGCCGTAAGATTTCCGGCCATGAAATTGACCGAATCCGTGAGGTCCAGCCAGGCGCCCCCGACTCCGGGTACGTCGGCCTGGCCGCCCAGGGTCCCCTCGGTGCCCACCTCACGGGCCACCCGCGTCACCTCGGAGGTGAACAGCGACAGCTGATCGGCCATTCCGTTGAAGACGGTGGCGATCTCCCCGAGCAACCCGTCGGCCGTATCCGGCAGCCGGGTACGGAAATCCCCGTCCCGCACGGCTGTCAGTCCGGCCAGCAGCAGGCGCAGCTCCGATTCGCCGATCCCGCCCTCGCCCCTGACCGCCGACGACCCGCTCAGTGACTCCGTGACCGTCCGCTCAGCCATCCGCCAACCTCACTCTAGGAAACGACCGTGCCGCCACACGGGACAGGGACCCGGCACGAGAGCGCAGCGGGTCCCCTGGCCCGGCCGGCGGTTCTGCATTCGCCGCACCGCCGGACGATAAAAGGCTAACGCCGCCGAAGCGACCATAAGGCACGGCGATCACTCTGAAGCATCGCTTCCGCACAGTGGTGCGCAAGCCGGGGGGGTGTTTGCGAAAGCGGCGGGTAGACGAATCCGTGACAAGCAACACAGCGGACGAAGTGGGGGAAGGCATGGGCGGTCAAGGCACTGGGCTGGGCACGCTCGTTCCCGGTTTCGAGGGGGGTGCGGGCAGCACGGCAGTGGCCCGCCGTGCACCTGGCGTCACCGCCGTGGAACGACCGGGCTGCGGACACCCGAGACGCTGAGCAGCACCGAATGCACCGACCCCGTCCCCCAAACCCGCTGCCCGACCACCCGGGCCGTGCCGCGCCGGTCCTCACTCGCCGAGGGCGTCCTCGACGGTCGGGTACAGGGAGAGGACCGTATCGGCACCGGTCAGGGCGAACAAACGGCGAAGCTGCTCGCAGGGTGCGGCGATCCGCAGGGCGGTGAGATGGTGCAGCCGCAGCAGCAGGTTCAGGAACGAGGAGTCGCCGAAGGTGATGGAGCCCGCGTCCAGCACCACCATCCGGTGTTGCTGATCCGCTGCAGAGACGAGCGCCTCCTCGAGCGGGCCCAGTGTGTCCTGGTCGAGTTCCCCGTGTGCGGCCACCACCCACCCCGGCCCGGCCAAGTAGCTCTCCCCGACCACGCCTCCGTGGTACGCGTCCCGTGCTCCGGTCATGTCCGCCTCCCCGGATCGTCACCTGTACGGCCTCCGCAAGGGAGTATGCCTGCTCACAGACCGGACGAGGGACGGCGAGACCGCGGCACACGCACCGGTGGCCGAGACCGCCTCCCCGGCGGGGGGAAGCTGACGCAAAGAATGCGGCGAGGTCCGTGTAAGACCGCGAAGTCCGGGCAAGAGCGCCCAGGCAGCCGTCAGTCAATCGGGAGGGAACGGCCACCATGTCTCGCTCGGCCACCGCCGTAAGCCCCATGCCTGCAACAGACGCGCAGATCACGCCCGCTCCGACCGGCACCGTGGGAGCCCCCACGCAGGACGTGGACCTGTTCCAGGTGGAGAACGCACGTGAGATGGCGCCCGCCGACGCACGCGAACTTTCGAAGATCTTCTTCGGGAGGCTCCGCTCCCTGGAAGAGGGCACTCGCGAGTACCAGTACGCCCGCAACACCCTGATCGAGATGAACCTCTCCCTGGTGCAGTTCGCCGCGCGGCGCTTCCGCGCCCGCGCGCTGGGCGGCAGTCTGGACATGGACGACATCATCCAGGTGGGAACCATCGGCCTCATCAAGGCCATCGACCGCTACGACCCCGAGCGCGGGGTCGAGTTCTCGACACTCGCCCTCCCCTACATCACCGGTGAGATCAAACGCTACTTCCGCGACACCACCTGGGCCGTGCACGTCCCGCGCCGCCTGCAGGAACTGCGTACGGAGCTCGCCAAAGCCCAGGAGGCGCTCACCGACGTCCTGGGCCGGGCCCCGACGGTCAAGGAGGTCGCCCAGCACCTCGAACTGACCGAGGAACAGGTCATCGACGGCCTGGTCGCCGCGAACGGCTACACGAGCGGCTCTCTGGACACCGCCGGCGCCGAAGGCGACGAGCCGTCGACGTCGAGCCGGACGACCCGGCCGCTGGCGGACCAGCTCGGTGACGTCGACCCCGCCATGGAACTCTTCGAGGAGTTCCACACCCTCGCCCCCCTGCTGGAGCAGCTGGACGAACGCGACCGGCTGATCCTGCAGATGCGCTTCGGCCAGGACAAGACCCAGGCCGAGATCGGCGCCGAGCTGGGCATCTCGCAGATGCAGGTCTCGCGCCTGCTGTCCCGGACGCTGACCCGGCTGCGCGCCGGAATGCTCTCGGTGTAGGCAGCGGACATGCCATCCCCCGGCCGACACGACCCGTCCGTCCCGCCCGACGGTGCCCAGGCGCTCTACGACGACGTGGTGTGGGCGGACGCGGTCGTGCGGTGTGCGACCGCGGGGACCGGTACGGCGGCGACACTGACCGCCCGGCCGTTGCGTGACCGTCCCGGTGCCCTCCTGAGCGGCAGCTGCGACCTCGACACGCGGCCGATCCTCTGCGCGGCGCTCGGCGTCGTCACACGGATCCCCGGCCCGGTCGTCCATCTCGATCTCTCCGCCGTGGGCTTCCTCGACACGGCAGCGGTCGCCGCGCTGTTGCAGGCCGCCGCCACCGTGACCGGGCAGGGGCGCCGCCTACTGCTCCACCACCCGCCGTACTCCCTCCGCAAGGTAGTGGAATTGTTCCCGGACGAATGTGCCGCGCTGGAGGTCGCAGCATGATCAACCTTCCTGCGCCCGCCGCCCCCGGGGCCTTCGTCCACCCCGCCCTCTTCTACCAGGGGCAGGAGGAGTACCTGGCAGGGGTGGGAGGGTTCGTACGTGCCGCCCTCGCGGCCGACGAGCCGGTGCTCGTCGCCGTGCCCGGCCCGCAGCTGAACGCTCTGCGCGAGAGCCTCGACGCGGGCACGGACGAGGTCACCTGGACGGACATGACGCAGCTGGGCCGCAACCCCGGCCGCATCCTGGCCGCGCTGCAGGAATTCGCCGACCGGCACGCCGGCCGGCCGGCCCGGATCGTGGGCGAACCGATCTGGCCCGGCCGCTCGCAGGCCGAGGTGCTCGAGGCCACACGCCACGAGGCCCTCATCAACACCGCCTTCGCGGGACGACAGGCCACCATCCTGTGCCCGTACGACGTGCTGGGCCTGCCTGCCGCGGTGGTGTCCGATGCCCGGCGCACCCATCCCACGTTGATCGAGAAGGGCAAGGACCTGCTCAGCCCCGAGTACGCCGACGCCCCCTCGGTCTGCGCCGACTGCGATCACCCCCTGCCCGAACCGGACGGCGGTGCGCCCTGGCTCGAGTACGCCCACGGGGAGCTGGGCACTGTGCGCGACCACGTCGAGGCCTGGGCCCGCGGCACGGCCCTGAGCGCGGCGCGGCGCGGCGATCTGATCCTCGCGATCAGCGAGGCCTCCGCCAATTCCCTCTCCCACGGGGGCGGGCGGGGCTCGCTCCGGCTGTGGAGCACCAGTGCCGGGATCGTGGCCGACATCCGCGACGGCGGCCACCTGGCCGACCCGCTGGCGGGGCGCCGCCGTCCCTCCCTGGCGTCGGTCAACGGCGGCCGCGGTCTGTGGATGATCCATCAGCTGTGCGACCTGGTCGAGATCCGTGCCTCGGACAGCGGCCTGGCTCTGAGACTGCACATGGCAACCTCCTGAGGCCGGAGCTCCCCTAGACTGTCGCCGGCACGCTCGTTGTCCCGGGTTCCGGGGGTGTACGGAAGGTTCAGGACACCGACCGTGGAGAGGCCGGCGGGACCACAAGGGTGCCCGCGAAACAGAGACCAGCGTCAACGCGGGGGTGAGAGTCCACAGTGGAAACCATCGGACCGGAAACCGGCGATCCACTGCGTACCGGGCTCTCCGGTCCGGGGCAGCGCCGCCGGCTCGCCCTGTCCGGCGTCCGCGGCCATGTCGCCAAGGGGCGCGATTTCACACGCCGGGCCTTGCAGGACTGGGGCTGGGACGGCAACGCGACCGCCGAGGACGCCCTGCTCCTCGTGTCCGAACTGCTGACCAACGCGTCACTGCACGCGGGTGGTTGCATCGAACTCGCGCTCACGGCCGGTGAGGTCCTGCGGATCGAGGTCTTCGACGGCACGACGACGCTCCCCCGCCGTCACCCGTCCCCACAACGGGGCCTCCCGGGCGGCCACGGCCTGTACATAGTGGAGCGTCTCTCCGATCGGTGGGGCACCGTCACCCACGAGAACGGCAAGGCCGTCTGGGCGGAGATCGAGGCGTCCCGGCTGACCTCGGGCAGGTCCACCGGTCGGTGACCCGGCCGGGTCCGTCCTGTACCTCAAGGCGGTCGTCCGGACCGGCCGCCCCGCACCTGCGTCCCCGTACGGGCGCGTGAGCGCGGCAGGCGCGGCAGTCGCGCGGTATGACATCGAACCCGCTCAACTCCCTGGCCCCGGCCCCTGCGCCCGGCCGTGCCCGGAACGGCGGCTCTCCCCCACCGAGGCGGAGATCGCCCTCATCGCCCCGTCGTCCTTCCAGCTCTATCCACCGCTACCGCCACGGTGGCCGCCGGTGTCCATCCCGCAGTCGATCGCCGTGTCCCTGCGCCGGAGCCGCCGGCACCGTACCCGCATCGTTCCCGGCGGCGCCGTCGGCGTGGGCACCCGGGCGAAGGTGTGCGTCGTACAGAAGTTCGCGCGTGCTCGGTGAGCCCGGGATGTCGAAGGAGCGCGTGACAGGACCAGGGCTCGGCGACGCGGCCGCGGTGCCCGATCTCGCCGCGGGCCGGGACGGGGCGGTCTGCCCGCCCACCGCCCAGCACGCCCAGCGGCAGGGACGCAGGGCGGCCGACAACCTCATCGCGACCCTGCGCCACCGGCCACTGCGGCTCTACCGGCATATGCGGCGCTGCGCACCCATGTGGCCAGGACGAGGGTGCTGACGAACTGGCTCCTCAACGCGGTCGCGGGCGACGACTTCGTACGGACGGGCTTCCAGGCCCGGAGGCCACCGACGCTGCGGGACTTCGAACACACCGATACGTACCTGACGCCCGAACAGGTCCGCGAGCACACGGTCTCCCTGCGCGCGGGACGCCTTCCGCAGGGGCTGCCCCGCCGATCGACCGCCGGGGCGATTTCGGCGGCCCACCCCCACCGTCAACCGGTGACCGTCCGGAGGCGGAGCTGCGTCAGCCGGTGTGGAGCGTCTCCGTGCCGGTCGGCCCTTGCGGCAGATGACCGGCGGTACGATGCCCCTGTTCTACGATTCCGTTGAGGACTTCGGGACGGTGGGACCGGAGGGCAGATGCCGAAGCAGGGCCGGGAGCCCGGAGCGGACCCGGGCAGTGCACAGCGGCGGGCTTTGAGGCAGGCCGGTCTCTCAGCAGCTGCGGATACCGGGATGGACCGGTTCGCCCGGCTGGTGTCACGGCTGCTCCGCGTGCCGGTCGCATTCGTTTCCCTGGTCGAGGAGGACCGGCAGATCCTGCCCGGACTGATCGGTCTGCCGGAGCCCTGGGCGCAGAGCCGCACGCTGCCGCCGTCGCATTCGCTATGCCGCCACGTGATGGCCTCCGGGCAGCCGCTGGCCGTGCCCGACACCCGCGCCGACGACCGGTTCCGTACCACCCCGTCCATCGCGGATCTCGGGCTCATCGCGTTTGCGGGAACGCCGCTGACCGACGCCGACGGGCTCGTCCTGGGCTCCCTGTGTGCCATCGACCACGCGCCCCGTGCCTGGGGTGACGGCGAGCTGTCCGACCTGGAGGATCTGGCCGCGGCCTGCTCCGCCGAGCTGCGCCTGCGCATCCTGTCCGCGCACGGCAGATCCGCACAGAACGTGCTGGAGACCGCACGGGCCGCTGCCGAGCGCGCCCGGAGCGACGCGCAGCGCCTGGGGCAAGAAGCCCAGGCCGGACTGGACCATGCCGAGCTGCTGCTGAGGGTGTCGGAGGAGCTGGCCCAGACTTCCGGGCTGGACGACGTCCGACGACGGCTGCGGGACCTGTTCGTCGGCGCAGGGAAGCCCTCGTACGTCGGCCTGCTCGTCGCCGACGAAGACGAGCTCCACCGGGTTCCCGACCCGGACGTCGTGCACTCGGTGGAACGCGAGGTCCTCTCCCTGCCGATGAGCGCGGGGTTCCCGAGCACCCGGGCCATGCGGGAAGAGCGGGCGGTCTTCGTACCCGACCGCGAGGCGCTCGTCGCCGACTACAGCCCCGAAGCGGTCCGCTTCTCCGAACGCATGGGTTTCACCACGGTGCTCTGCCTGCCGCTCTGGGGCAGTCGCACCCTGCTGGGCGTCCTCGCGATCTGCTGGGCCAAGCAGCACGAGGTGGGCATCACCGAGCGCGCCACGCTCACCGCCGCCTCCGGCTACATCGCGCAGGCGGTGGAACGCGCCCTGTACCTCGACGAGCGGATTTCCGTCGCCCGCCAGCTCCAGGAGGCGCTGCTCACCGACCTTCCCGTCGCCGACGACGTAGAGATCAGCGCCATGTACCAGCCGTCCGCGGACGGCGACATGATCGGTGGGGACTGGTACGACGCCTACCACCTGCCGCCCGCCTCACCCGGCGGTGCGCCGGGAGCACTCATGGTCACGGTGGGCGACATCACCGGCCACGACGTGCAGGCCGCAACCGTGATGGGCCAGATCCGCAGCATGCTGCGGCAGGCCACCCTCGACCACCCCCCGTACAGCCCCGCCACTGCTCTGGCCGCCCTCGATGCAGCGTGCTCGGTCCTGCCCATCGACGCCGGCGGCACCCTGGTCCACGCCCGCCTCGAACTCGCAGGCGCCGGCGCCGGATGGACGCTGACCTGGTCCAACGCCGGCCACCCGCCGCCACTGCTCCGCACTCCCGACGGCCGCGTGACGCCCCTGGTGGAGCACGACATCCTCCTCCACTCGGCCCTGGGGCCGTTCCCCCGCACCGAGCACCGGCGGAACCTACCCCCGGGCTCCACGCTGTTGCTCTACACCGACGGGCTCGTCGAGCGCCGCGGTCACGACATCGACGCCTCCATCGCACAACTCGTCGCCCTGCTCACCCGCCACGGTGACAGTCCGCCGGCCGAACTCCTCCGCCTGATCAGCAGCCGGCCGGCGGACCCGGGTCCTGGAGACGACGTGGTCGTGCTGGCACTGCGCGTTCCGTAACGGCGCAGCCAGTGGTGCCGGCGGCCGCCAACTGAATCATCGGCCGCTCCCAGGATCCGGAGCACGGCCCCGACGACGAGCAGAGTGACCCCCGGGTCCCGCAGGATCCTGTCCCCCGTTTCGCTTGACAGTGCGTAACCCGGGTAGGCGCCAGCCGCGTCCGGCGGCATGTCCGGGCTCGGAGCCAGGGAGCGGTCATGATTCTCATCCTCGGACTCGTCATTCTGATCGCCGCCATCGTCGTCGGTATGGCCGGAATGTTCGGCAACAGCGGTGCAGGGCACGATCTCGGCGCCGGCGGTGACTTCTCGATCTTCGGCTACCACGCCACCGGGTCGACCGGGTCTCTCTTCCTGAGCGGGATCATCGTGGGAGCCATAGCCCTCCTGGGCCTGACCCTGGTCATGATCGGCGCCCGCCGTTCGGCCCGCCGCTCGCCGCGGGCCCGACAGGAACTCGGCACGTCGCGCCGTGAGGCCGCCGCCGTCGACCACGAGCGCGACGATCTGGTCGAGCAACGCGACAGCGCCCCCTCCGAGGACGGTGTGCGGGTGGCCGATGCCCCGTCCGGCCGCCGCCACTGGTTCGGGCACCGTGCCGCGCACCGCTGACATCGCCGGTCCCCGGGGCGGTGTCTTCAGGCGGCGCGGCCGGGACGTCGCCGACGCTCGCGCTTCGGGCGGTGGCGCGACCCGTACCGCGTCCTCGGCGCCCAGGGGTGCCGTCGCAGTGGGTCGGCCCACGGGCGACTCCCCCGTTGGCAGGCAGGCCGTTCGGGTGCAGTCGAGGCCATGCCGGGATGGCGGCCGAATGCCGGGTAGGCGTCGTGTATGGACGCACACACCCTCGATACCCCGACGACGGCCGGACACCCCGCGGCACTCGATACCGCATCCGCATGGTGGCTGACGGCCCTGGACCGGCTCGAACGCACGACGGTGGCCGATCCTGTGATCGGGGTTCTCCAGCGCGGAATCCGCTCGCTCCCCCTGGGCGGGATGCGTGACCTGTTGCGCGGCAGGCCGCTGGGCCATCCTGTGCATCCCGTGCTGGTGCAGGTACCGATCGGCTGCTGGCTGTCAGCCGCGGTACTGGACGTCGTACCGGGCGCACAACGTGCGGCAACGACCCTCACCGCCGTCGGGCTGGCCGGGGTCGCCCCGGCGGCGGTCGCCGGCTGGGTGGACTGGGCGGACCTGCCGCCCGAGCAGGCCCGGGTCGGGCTGGCGCACGCGGTCTCCAACGTGGCTGCGGTGGCCTGCTACACCGCGTCCCTGACGGCGCGGCTCCGCGGTCGCTCGACGAAGGGCAGGCTGTGGTCATGGGGCGGGCTGACGGCAGTCGCCGTCTCCGGTGCGCTGGGCGGGCACGTGGCCTATCGGCAGGCCGTCGGAGCACATCCGGCAGCCTAAGGGCTGTCCCGTAATCCCCGGTGGATCAGCGCGCGGCGTCGGATACGGTGCATCGCAAGGCGGAGGAGCGTCCGCATACTGGGCGTATTCGGGCGTTCCGACAACGCGGCGAGGCGGCGTAGCCGGCGTCGTGCGCCCGCCGGGGCCCCTCGACGAGGACCGGCTTCTGTGGGTCCCCGGACACCCTGCGTGCGGGCGGCCGCGTGAAAGCCCGCACGGGGTGCTGTCAGAGGTACTGGGCACGGACGTCACCAGCTCCTCGCTCTCCTCGGCCCCGGTCGCCAGGCCCTGGCGCCCCTACGCCACGAAGCGATGGGCACCGCTCGTATCGGGCCCCAGGGCCGGGGCGGGGCCGCACCCCGCTCCACGCTGGGCCTCAACGACGCGGCGCCCCCCTGCCCGCCCGCGTCAGCACGCCGACTCCGGCCAGGATGAGAAGGAGCGCGCCTGGCCTTCGACCGCGAGGATCTCGGTAGCGATCATGACGGGCGCCCACCCGTGATCGGCAGGTTTACGGGGCAGCCTGCCCGGACGGGGCAAGGATCCGGTTGGTCGGCGCGCGGGCGCCTCGCCTGGCGGGCCGTAGCCTCCCGACGGCACTACGGTGATGGTGTCCCACACCAGGCACGTAGCGAATGAGGCAGGCTGGAAGCTGTGTCCACGTCAAGCCATGAGATCGTTGGGGCACCCTGCTGGGTGAGCCTGCTGACCCGGGACCGCGACTCCGCGCAACGGTTCTACGGTGCCGTGCTGGGCTGGACCTTCCACCGGAGCCGGCTCGGCGAGGGGCTCTCCCTCGCGTTCCGCGACGGCGCTCCGGTCGCCGGGATCGGGGCTCTCGCCGGGGGCCCGCCCTTGGCCGCCGCCTGGACGCCGTACTTCGCCGTCGACGACGCCGATGTGACCGCCGCACGCATCCGTGAACGCGGAGCCACCGTGGCGGTGGGCCCGCTGTCCTTCGGTACGGGCCGGGCCGCCCTGGCCGCGGACCCCGCCGGGGCGGTCTTCGGACTCTGGCAGGGCGAAGTCATCCGGGACTGGAGAGTGGGCCGCGGCACCGCCCCCGCCTGGCTGGAACTCCGTACGCGCGACGCCTTCGCAGCCGCCATCTTCTACGGGGAAGTCCTGGACTGGGCCGGCCAACCCCCCGGATGCTGTGTGGTGGCCTACGAGCAGGACAACGTCGTCCTGCGCCACGGCAACGACGTCGTCGCGCAGATCAGCAGCGGTGCGGTGGACGAGGATCCCGACCCGCAGGTCCGACCGCGCTGGCACGTCCACTTCCGGGTCTCCGACCTGGAAGCCGCCGTGGAGGCGGCGACCGGCGCCGGCGGGAGGATCATGTCCTCGGTCGAGACCTCCGGCGCCGGCCGGTGGGTCGCCCTCAGCGATCTGGAGGGCGCCCTGTTCACCGTGTACGCACCGCCGGACTGACCCCGCAGATCACGTGGGACGATGCGCCGTTCTCAGTTCTCCTCGCCGCCCGACGGCCGCGGGCCGTCCGGGCGCGCCTGCTCCTCGCGGCCGATGCCGGGGCGCTGCCGCTTGGCCACATGACCACCGGCGTCCGCGTCCTCCCTGCCCGAACTCCGGGCGACGGCGTCATCCGCCTGTTTCCGGGCCTCGCGATCGCCGCTCTCCCCCACTGCCTCCGACGGGGTGGTGCGCGGGTGGCCCCGGGACTTGTCGTGAGCCGTCATCTCGTCCTCCTTGGGTGGTGCTGTCCCCTGCTGGTCCGGCTCGGGCCAACGGCCGCCCACCTCGCGCCGGATCCGGACATCGCGTCGTCCGCCGTCTGGCTGTCGCAGCCCTGCCTCAGGTCGATGCGCGCGGCCGCCATGACCGAGCCGGGCCAGGGACCCGTGTGGCCGGCAACGCGGTGACCAGGCCCCGCGGCCGGCCTCGAATAGGGCAATACGCCTTCGCCCTTGCCCTGTCCGGGCCCCGACGCTGCCGTCATCGTCATCCCCTTACGACGGCGCGCACGTTCGCGATGCTGCCGCAGTCTGCCTCGAGCTGCCGCTGCCTCTCCCGTAGGAACGCCGCCCCGAGCTCGGCCCTCCGCTCGTCGGGCACGTTCTCCCGGGCGCCGTTGAGGATCGTCCGCTCCTCCTCGTCGAGGTGGTGGGAGACCGCCTTGACGAGGTCCTCCAGGCGGGCGTCCCACTCGTCGGAACCCACCTCGGACACCTCGAGCAGCGCCAGGAGCGCCTCGTTGCCCTCGGCGTGTTCCTCGGTACCGTGCTCGACCTCCTCGTTGTCGACGTCCTTGAACCTCTTCAGCGCGCCGTAGACCTCCGACTCCTCGGCCTCTCCGTGCGCGATGAGGAGGGCGGAGAACTTCGCGAGGGCGTCTGCCCGGTCCTCCTCCACACTTCGCATCCGGCGAAAGAGGTCCTCCATCGTGCGGTGGTCCTTGAGGATCAGGGCGACGACGTCCTGGTTCTCCTTCTTGTCCGCGGCCATGCCACGTACCTCCTGCTCTCGGTCTTCGCTTCGGCGCCTGCTCGGCGCCCGTGAGTTCAAACCCCGGCTGCCGCGGTCGGCCCCGCCCGTACCGGGCCGTAGGACGGCCGCACCGTCGAGGAGCGGGCCGACATGCGCTCCGCCGAGCGGCTGGGACCGCGGGGAACAGGTGGCGACCGAGGACTTGAGGCAGGCCCTGCGGGCCTACCGTTCGCTCGTCAACCGGTTGCTCGACACCTGAGCCGCACGTGCCGAAGGGGACGGTCCGGACGCAGGGACGGCCCGGACGGAGGGACGGCCCGGGCCGGGCTGCGATCGGAAAAGGTCCGTGTGGGTGGGGGTCGACTCCCACTGAGCTCCGCGCCCGGCGGTCAGTTCTCGGCGGTGTAGCGGATCCGCGCCCACAGGGGCAGCGCGAACCAGCACAGTAGGTACCAGGCCAGCACGCCTCCCACGAGCCACGGCACGAGCGCGTTGTGGGTCGCGACCCGCAAGACCAGCAAGAGGGCTGCGGTACAGGTGGCCAGCAACAGGACGAGGCCCGTGAAAGTGAGGCGCGCGGCCCACGCGACCGCCTCGGGCTTGATCCGTCGGCCCGAGACGACGCGGTGGAAGGCGACCGGCCCTATGAGTGCACCTGTCGCGAGTGCGCCCAGCACCACGGTCATGACGTAGATCATCTTGTCGGTCTGCGCAAGCCCGTGGAAGGTGGGGGTGAAGACGACCGTGAGCAGGAATCCGAAGAGGATCTGGACGCCGGTCTGAGCGACGCGGATCTCCTGGATGAGCTCCTGCCACTGCCGGTCCGCGCGTTCCTCCGCGGTCTCGTCCCGTCCGGCCCCGCGAGCATCCGGCATTGCTGCCTCCCTGAAACGTCCTTTCCGCCCGCGCCTACCCCGGGGCCGGCGCCTCATGCTCCGGCGGGCGCGGGGCCGTCGTGCGCGTCACGCCCGGCTTCGGCCGGACCACCGCCTCGGAGGCGTTCAGCGCTGGCGCCGTGTTCACCCCGCCCGCCGGGTTCGCCGGACGAGCAGACGGCGGCCAGTACTCCGGCCGCGGCGATCAACACGGGATCGGGCGTCCGGCCCGCCACCAGGCGCCCGACGCGCGGCCGTTTCCCGCAGCCGGCCCGTGACCTGCGCGAGCTGCCCCCTGACGGCAGCGGTCGCGTCCTTCGCCCGCGCGGGGACGTCGGCCCGGATGGCCAGTGCTTCATCGTCCCCCCACGCGTGCGGGGCGAGATACCGGCCGCGCTGCGCCCGCCCGGCCCCGATCGGCCTTCTCGGCTCGGCAGGATGGAACATGCCCGGGCGGCGGTGATCGGAGACGACCGGCTCGGGACGAGCCGGTGGGCCCGAACTCCTCGAGTTCGGGCCCACCGGCCCCAGGCGGTCAGGCGGTGGGCGGGCGGGGTGCCGAAGGGGCCTCAGGTGCCGTAGTAGGTGCCCAGTTCCTCTCGGTACCGGGCGTCACCGAGGTGCTCGTCCCGGTGGAACTCGGGGGCGTCCTTGATCTGGCCCTTCGTCCGGTCGACGAATACCTTCCGCTCCTCCGGGTCGATACTGACGACGGTGCTCGCCGGCATCAGGACCTCCTTGCCGAAGATCCAGACCCCGGTGTCCACGACCAGGTAGGCGTCACCGACCTCGTCGGAGTGCTTGTCCACCTTGCCGATGCTGCCGTCGGTCGCCTCGACCTTGTAGCCGGTCAGGTCGGTACCGGCCAGGTGGCCCGAGGTCGACTTGTAACTCCACACATGCTCAGTCACCCGAAAACAACTCCTCCGGTAAACAGGTGGACAGCGGACTGCAGGGAAATTCCGTGCCGCCCTGCCCTTTTCCATTCGTCGTGCCGGGCGGTTTTCGCTCTCCGCCTGCACTCCGCGTGCCCCACCCCTGCGACTTCATTCCCCGGGCTGGAATCCCGATTCCCGGCCCCGTGGGCCGGTGGCCCGACGCACCATCACCCGACGCTTCCCGGGGCAGCTTCACGCCGGCAGAACCCGTGAGAACCGGCTGCCGCCGAGGCAGGCCAGAAGCTCGGCCGGATCGCCGTGGACGGAGGCGGCTCCCGCCCCCTGCAGGTCGTCGCGCGGGATTCCCCCCGCACAGCGGGCCGATACCGCTCACACCGGCCCGGGCCGCGGCCCTCATGTCCCAGACGGTGTCACCGACGAACACCGCGCGCCTGGGCGGCACCTGCGCCGTCTCGAGGGCCCGGAGCACCGGATCGGGCGCGAGCTTGCCCTCCACGACCGCGTACGAAGGAGGTCGGCGGCGGCGTGCAGGGCGGGGAGCCGGTCGAAGTACGTGCCACGGAGGGTGCCATGGGCGGCGCTCAGCAGGTCGTCGCCGCTACGGTCGCGGTCCTCGCCAGGATGTGGCGGAGGAGGTCTTGGCCGGGCAGGCCGGTCGCGCGGTGGCTGGCGTGCATGGGGACCTGGTGCCCGGCTTGGCGCAGCCGCGTACCGGATTCGCACCATACCTGGCACTTTGGCGGGATCACGTCCCGCGAAACCCTCCGCGGTGCAGGAGCCGGAGAGCCTCCCTACGGCCCAGCCCCGTGGGGCCGGGCCCTCCATCGAGGGGCCGGCCCCACGGGGACGACGGACACGACAGCTCATTCCTGACACACCGCAGAGCGGGCGGCGCCCCGCCGTCCGGCCGACCGCCACCGGCCCGGCGGCTACCAGTAGTGGCGTCGGCCGCCAACCGCGTGCCCGACCGAGCCCAGGACCCACAGCACCGCACCCACCACGAGCAGGATGACCCCGATGGTCCACAGGACGGAGATTCCGGTCAGAAAGCCGATGAGCAGGAGGATAAGCCCGGCGAAAACCATGGTGGCCCCATTCTCGTGTTGGGAATTCGGCGGAGCAGTTGAATCCGCCGCAGTGCCTCAACGGGCGTCTACCCTGGAACGCCGTCCTTATCGATGCCGTAGGCCGGATGTTCTGGAGCCACCGTCCGCGTACGCTCAGCGGCTTGCGGCAGGCAGGCCCAACAGGACGCGGCGGCCCCGCGAGGACGTGGCTCGTTACGAGGCGGCTGTCGGCAACTTCCAAGGGGCGTCGACTTGCAGAAAGATGCGGCGTTCCTACCGGATGCCGTCCGTGGAACCCGCTCGACCCGAACCGTTCGTACGCGGTGTCGAAGCAGTGCGGCCTGCTGGACCGGATCGGCGACCTGTTCCCCGACACCCCGGCCGGTGAGCAGGCCGTGCAGAAGCTCGCCGCGCAGCACATCGACGAAGCGGCCCGCGACAGCGGCCTCGCCGGGCGCACCGAGGAGAACACCAACACCAACATCCATGCCCCGAGGGGCTGCTGCGTTCCCTGGGCTTCCGCGACGTGACGGTCGCGTACGGCTGATGCGAGGGCGCCGGGCCCGAGGAGGTCATACTGCCTCGGGCCCATGGCCGGAGCGCCGATCCGGCCACGGGGACTCGGACCGAGCCTGCCACCCCGGTCAGGGGGCCCACACCGGAGCCTGCCCCCCGGCGCGCAAGATCGATTGTCAGTGGTGGGTGGGAAGATCGGAGCATCAAGTCGGAAACAGGGGGAGCGCTCATGTCCGGAATCCAGAACTACATCAATCACGTTGCTCTCGTGCTGGATGCCAGTTCGTCCATGTCGCAGCTGAGTGGCAAGGTCGTCGAAGTCGCCGACCAGCAGATTGCCTACCTGGCCCGCCGATCGCAGGAACTGGACCAGGAAACCCGCGTCACGGTGTACGTCTTCTCGGACAAGGCGGAGTGCGTCATCTACGACAAGGACGTGCTGCGAATGCCGTCCCTGAAGCAGCTGTACCGCGTCGGCGGAATGACGGCTCTGCTGGCGGCCACGCTGAAGTCACAGCGGGAGCTGGCCCAGACGGCTCAGCTCTACGGCGACCACAGCTTCCTGACGTTCGTACTGACCGACGGACAGGAGAACGCGAGTCACCGCTGCCCCGATGCCCCTGCTCGGGACCCGCGTGAACTGGTGCGAGCAGTGGCCACGATGATCGAGACCCAGGAGGACAACTGGACTCTGGCCGTCCTTGTACCGGACCAGATGGGCAAGCGTGAGGCCATGCAGTGCGGCTTCCCGAAGGACAACATCGCCATCTGGGACGCCACGAGCACACAGGGTCTGGAAGAGGCCGGGCAGGTCATCCGGGAGGCCACCGAGAAATTCATGGTGGGCCGCGCCAAAGGCATCCGGGGATCGCGGGCGGTGTTCTCCACGGGCGCAGAAGCGGTCAACAAGGACAGCATCAAGCAAGCCGGTCTGACCCCGGTGGATCTGTCGCAGTACCAGCTGATTCCCGTGGCCCGCGAAGCGGCGATCCGGGACTGGGTCATCGAGTGCGGGCACACTTACCGTACGGGTTGCGCCTTCTACCAGCTGAGCAAGTCGGAGAAGATCCAGGCGCGAAAGCAGATCGCGGTGCTGGAGAAGAAGACGGATCGCGTGTACACGGGACCAGAGGCCCGAGCTCTGCTCGGCCTGCCCGACGCGGAAGTGCGCGTCAAGCCGGACCACAATGACGACTTCACGATCTTCGTGCAGAGCACCAGCGTCAACCGGAAGCTGGTGTCGAACACGCGGCTGCTGCTCATGACCTGACGGTCCGGCGCGTTCAGCACGCGTGGCGCGTGAGGGGTCCAGCCGCGCGGGTTCGACGCGGCTGGACCCCTCACGGACGTCAGGACAGTGGCGCCGGCTCCTCCGGTGCCAGTGAGTTGCCCGTGGGGATGCGACCGCAGTCGGACGGGGCCGGCCTGCCCGCGAAGCGGTCACCCAGCCAGCCCAGCGCGGCAGACGCCCAGACCACGGACGCGCCCGTGTGACTGAGCAGCTCGTACTGGCTGTACTTGACGGCAGAGTTGCCGGTGGCGCAGTACTGCCGGGCGAGCGCCCGCACGTCCCCCGCGACCATGACGCCGTCGCCCGTACCGATTCCCGGGTGGTTGCCGAAGGTACCCTCCAGGACGCCCGCGTTGCCCTGGGCGATGAACCCGGGGATGGTGGGGGTGGCGGCCGAGCCGAGGTTGAGCTTGTTCATCGCCTCCACGAACGCGGGGATCGAGTTGGGGTCGGCGTACTGTGACTTCGCCATCTTCTTCCAGGTCAGTCCGGGGTAGCGACCGAGGGCGTCGATGATGGAGCCGTGCTCCAGCTCCTTGAACACCTCCAGGCCGTAGCCGTTGAGATAGGACTTGAGGTCGATGCCGTAGGAGCGGGAGACCCCGATGACCGCCATGGGGATGACGCCCGACCACGCCAGTGAGCCGTCCACGTACTTCAGGTTGTGTGCCGGGTCCACGAGCAGGCCGCCCTCGGCGTAGCCGACCAGCTTGCGCTGGACGTCCGGTGCGTAGCTCGGCGCGAGCGCAGCGGCCCAGTTGGTTGCGATGGAACCGCCGGAGTAACCCATGAGGCCGAACGCGGTGGCGGAATTCAGTCCGGTCTGCGCCGACTTGGTTGCGGCACGGATCGAATCCAATGTGTTCGTCCCGTACTCCGGTCCCGCAGCGAAGTGTGCCTGCTGTCCTTCGGTGTCCGGGATGACGACGTCGTAGCCCTGCGCCAGCAAGGGCGCCAGGAAGACGGCTTCGACGTTCGGGATGAGTCCGCCCAGGGAGACGTCACCGGCGATCGCACGGGACGGCCCGTCCTCCGGGCTGAGGGAATCGTAGAACGACTGGTAGGACACCGCCTTGCTGCGGTCACCGGTCGGGCTGCGCACCACCGTGGTCACGTTGGCTGCCGGGCGGCCCTGGGCGTCGGTGGTGCGGTAGAGCAGTTGGACTGCCTTCAGGGGCGTGGAGATGCCGACGAGGTGGTACTGCAGCGTCCGGGTCTTCAGCACGGTGCCCGGCGCGAACGCGGACAGGGCCTCGCTGCCGCCATAGGCGTAAAACGGGTCGCTCGTCGTCGCCGTCGCTGCTGCAGGCGTGAACGGGGCGGCAGTGGCCGCCGGCGCGGCGGCCATGACCGCGGCGGTGGCGACAGCGACGGAGATCAGGCGAACGGCTGCCTTGGACATGCGTTCCTCGATTCCTGGGTGGGGGCTGACGCACCGGCACGAGGTCGCTGGCATCGGCGCGTCAGGCCGGGGCGGGCGGCCCCCGGCAGGGGGATTGCGGTGAAGGATGCGGCCGGGGTCCGCCACATCTGGCCATCCACCGGCCAGTCGTGTTACCAACCAGTAGGTGATGTCCCGGAAACATCATGGGGCCGGTAGGCGGCCGCGTCTCCGGGGTGGGGAACAGAGATGTGCGAGGTGGATTGTGACCGGATCCAACGCAGGGGGACCGGACTCGGTGCCGCAGTTCGGCGGTGTGCCGGTCCACAAGCGGCTTCAGGACGCCGCCGGGGCGCTGGAACGTGCGGTGATGGTCCGGCTCGTGGAGCGGCTGCCCGTCTATGGAACGCTGTCAGCGGAACACCTCGGCGGTGACATCGCCAAGCAGGTGACCCGCGGCATCCGGAGCTTCGCCGCGGTCCTGCGCACCGGCGAAATGCCGGGGCTGGCCGAAGCGGCGGTGATCCGTGAGTCCTCGGCCCGGCGTGCGGATGAGGGCGTGCCGCTGGAGGCCGTGGTCGGTGCCTATCACCTGGGTGCGGAGGAGTGCGCCTCCCAGGTCTTCTCGGCCGCCGAACCGGGTGACCTGGGCGACGTGCTGTCGGTCCAGCGCCAGCTGCTCGCGTATCTGCGGCTGGTGAGCTGCGAGGTCGCAGCCGGGTACGTACAGGAGCGGCAGACGGCGCTCAGTGACGAACAGGTCGCCCTGCAGTCGCTGCTGTCCCGGCTGCTGGAGGGCGGCAGCCCGCAGGTCGCGGCCGACCGTGCGGGCATCCGTCTGCCGCCCTGCTACCTGGTGTTGAGCCTCACCGTGGGACCGCACCCGGACGAGCTGGTGCCCGGCATGAACCATTCGGTCGCCGCGCGCCGCAAACTCCGGCGGCTGCGCAACGAACTGCAGCGCCAGACGAGGGGTGTCCCGCTGTCCGTGCTGTCCGGCGACGGGGGGCTGGTGCTGATCCCGTACGAGACGCCGGCCGCCGATTTCGGCCGTACGGACCGGGACCGGCTCTGCCGGCTGGTCGACCAGCTCGGCCGGATGTGCGGCGCCGAGCTGTGGGCTGCGGCGGCGGCCGCAGCACCGGAAGGCGTTGCAGAAGCCGCGCGGCTGGCCGGCGAGGTGCGGGAGGTGGCGGAGGCGTCCGGCCGAGCGCCCGGACTGTACCTGCTCGACGATGTGCTGCTCGAGTACCAGCTGAGCCGCCCGAGCCCGGCCAGGGACGGGCTCGCCGCGCTGCTCGACCCGCTCGATGCGCGCCCGGAGCTCCTCGTCACGTTACGCGTCTTCCTCGCGTGCAGCCTCGACCGGCGCCGGGCCGCCGCCCGGCTCCAGGTCCACCCGAACACGGTCGACTACCGCCTGCGCAAGGCGACCGAGTTCACCGGACTGGACGCTGCCCGCGGTGCCGATGCGCTGACGCTGCGCGCTGCACTGGCCGCCCACGACGCCGTACGGCAGGCCAAGCCCGACTCCGTCTGATCACACCGACCGCGCTCCGCCGGGTCGGACGACCGTTGCTCGGATGGGTCCGATCAGCATCGACCTCAGTCGGCGGGCCCTCAGTCGTCCCACTGTTTCCTCGTAGATCACGTCCGCGAGGACATGGGCCGCTCGACGCAGGGCCGTTGCCTTCGGCATGGCTGAGGGAGCAGCGGTCCTCCGGGGCGGGTGCGTCATCGACCGGCGCCGAAGGCCGGCAGGATGGCCGTGGTGTGCACCGTCAACGGTTCGTCCGCTCTGCAGGGAGCGTCGAGTTGCCCTGCAGCCACGGCGGCGTGGAGCAGCTCACCATGGCCTTGGCTCCGCCCTCGGGCCGCGCCCTTCCCTGCCCCGGCTAGGCCGTCAGGGCTGCAACTTCGCTCAGGACTCGGGCCGCTGGTGCCGGGTCGATCAGCCACTTCAGGTGGCTGCCCCCAAGGGTGCGGACGTCGTACGGGTTGTCCGGCGTCAGTGCGTTGCCCTCGCGGATCAGCCGGTCCTGTAGGGCGAGCGGCAGGCTGGCGTCGTCGGCCAGGCGGACGTAGGTCTTCGGGATGCGGCCCCAGGTCTCGGCCTGCGCCCGGTCGGCGGAGGTACCGACGTCCAGGTTCTCGTCCGGCTGGAAGGTGTTCAGGAAGGTCAGGAACTGCTCGTCGGTTCCGTCGGCGAGGAATGACGCCTTGAAGGCCGCGAGGGCGTCCGGATTCGCGGTGCGGAAGTTGACGCGGAGCAGGCCGAGTTCGGCAGGGTTCCCGGCCAGCGCCAGGCCCAGGGAAGCGGCGTCGACCGTGGCCATCTCCGGCTCGGCGTAGTAGTCACTGACGTCGAGGTCGACGGGGCACCAGGCCGAGACGTAGACGATGCGGTCGATCAGATCTGGCCGCGCGTTGGCCGCAGCCGTGGCCGTCATGCCGCCGCGGCTGTGGGAGACGAGGACCACCGGCCCGTTCTGCTTGGCCCGTTCGAGGATCCCGATCAGGTGCGCGGCGTTGTCGGCGAGCGTGACGCCCTTGATCGAGCCGGGCGCCGTGGCGAGCCCTTCGGGGTCTTGCGGCGTCTGGTAGGCGCGCGTGTAGGTCGCCTCGAAACCATGGCCGGGCAGGTCGACGGCGACCGAACGGTGTCCCAGAAGGCCGAGTTCGGCCTGGAGCGGAGCGAAGGAGAACGAGTTGGAGAAGGCTCCGTGAACCAGTACGAGTGTCGGTTGCATCTGTCTACTCACTTTCTGAGGTCCTGCGGCATCGGCGGCACGTGCGTCGCCGGCCGGACGGGGCCTTCGACGGCATAAACCTAATGATCATCAAAGCTCGATGGCAATGATCAAGGTTCGGTGGCACAGGACGCCCTGGGCATACCCAGCCGGAATTCCTGGGGCGAGCCGGCCCCTGCGTAGTGAACGTGGCGGCGAAATCGGCATGTGAAGAGGACTGGACGGGGCGGGTGGCGCGTACGGTCGGAGGTGGGCCGTGGCTCGCTGTCACGGCTGTCGCCCTTCATCCGGTTGGGGACCGGTCTCGTCCGCTGATGGCGCCCGGAACAGGAGCACGCCGATGCGTCTTTACGCCCAGACTCGAGCACGTCGCTGCCGGCAGGTGCTCGCCGACCTCATCGCCGCGGTCCTGGTGGCGGCCGCGGTGTGGTTCGCGCTGGCTGTCCACGATGGGATCATGCTGCTGGCCGAGCCGGGGCGGACGGTGGAGGACGCGGGCGGCAGTCTTGCTTCCGGTCTCGGCGATGCGGGGAATGCGGCCTCGAACGTGCCGCTGGTCGGGGGCATCCTGAAGAAGCCGCTGCAGTCTGCCGCCGAGGCCGGCAACGGGCTCTCCGATGCCGGACAGTCGATGCAGGACATGGTGGGCCGGGTGGCCGACCTGACCGCATTGGTCCTGATCGCCACCTCGGTGGCGATCGTGCTGGCACTCTGGCTTCCCCCGCGCGTGCGGTGGATCCGGCGTAGCGCTCGGATCCGAGGCCTTCTCGACACTCCCGGCGGTGCTGATCTGCTTGCCCTGCGTGCCCTGACGGGGCCGGTGCGGGACCTCGCATCGGTCGCCGTTCCGCCGGAGGGTCTCGCCGCTGCCTGGCGCCGGGCGGACGAGCAGGTCATCGGCGACCTGTCCCGGGTGGCGCTCAGGCAAGCCGGCCTGCGCCCCTGATGGCCGCCTTCGATTGCCCGCATCGGCCTCCGGTGACGGCCCGGCGGAGATCGTCGAACGCATCATGGCAGGCAGCCCCGAAGCTGGCCTCCCGCTCAGCGCACGGTCACCCGGGCGAGGGCCCAAGAGGTGTGTCGAACGCCGAGTTGGCGTTGGCGTCCCCGACGACCAAGTGCAGCAGCTTTCCCCGCGCTGGTCGAGATCCACCGGCACGGGACCGCCCGCGCGGTCAGCTTGCCGCTGGTGAACAGCACCTTCCCGTCGCCCTGCACCGAGGCCTTCGTCGCGCCGGTGGGGGGTTCGTCGAGAAGTCGTCGATGCCGACGAGCGCCGTGAAGCGGTCCGCCGTTCCGCCGAGGTGGTAGACGATCTCGGAGGGTGCATGGACGCCGAGGCCCTTGGCGTAGGTCACTCCGCCGAACGAGATCGGCGTGCCGTCCACGGCAGCCTGTCGCCCGTTGGACCGGTCTCGTTCCACCGGACCCCAGCCGTTGGCGGCCGACGCCCACTCGAGATCGCTCAGGTAGGTGTCGGCGACCGGCGCCGGCGGCACCGTGGAAACCCGTTCCGCAGAGTGGCTGCGGACCCGGCGAGGGAGTGGCGGCGGGTGGGCATCGGGGGCTCCTTGGCTCTCGCGGGACGGGATTCGATCACGCGGAGAGCACCCGCCCGATGGCCATGCACAGGGCATTAGAAACGCGTGACGGCTCCGTCGGCGCCGGAGCGACGCTGCCACTCCTCGGCCAGCAGACGGTAGGAGCGCACCCGGTCCGCGTGGTCGTGCGTGATGGTGGTGATCAGCAACTCATCGGCGCCGGTGGCCTCTTGGAGCCGCTCAAGGTGGTCGGCGACGGTCCGTGCCGAGCCGACGAACTGGGTCTCCACCCGGTCGGCGACGAGCGTGCGATCCGCCTCGGTCCAGGGCAGGGCACGCGCCTGGGCAGGCGTGGGGAAGGGGATGGCGCCCTCGGCGGTACGGATGCTGCGCACCCAGGGCGCGTACCCGGTGGCCAGTTCGCGTGCGGTCGCGTCGTCCTCGGCGACGACGACATCGGCGGACACCGTCAGGTACGGCCGGCCCAGGTCGGCCGACGGCTTGAAGGCGGCCCGGTAGCCGTCGGCAGCCTCCAGCACGGAAGCGGGACTGACGTGGTAATTGGCCGCGAACCGCAGCCCGTTGCGGCCCGCGGTCTCCGCACTGACCCCGCCGCTGCTGCCCAGGATCCACACCTGTACGTCGGCCCCCTCGCCCGGGACGGCATGTGCCTCCACTCCCTCCGGGGAGCGGTAGTCGCCCCGCAGCAGGGCGAGCAGGTCGTCCACCTGCTCGGCGTAGTCCTGCGGCCGGGCACCGGGCAGGTTCAGCAGCCTCTGCTGGAGCGCGACCCGCGGATGACCCAGCAGGTGTGCGAAGGAGAACCGGGCCGGGATGCGGAGCCCGTTCGGGGTGTACCCCTCGAACGGGGGTTCCTGTGACGTCCGTTGCGGCGGACGGCCGGGCGAGCGGCCCAGACCCAGGTCCAGGCGACCGGGGTGCAGCGCGTCGATCAGGCCGAACTCCTCGACCGTGGACAGCGCGGTGCGGTGCCCGAGCTGGACGGCGCCGGAGCCCAGCCGGATGGTCGAGGTCGCGGAGGCGGTCAGCGCGAGCACGACCGCCGGGGAGGTCCCGGCGACCCCCGGATTGAGGTGGTGCTCGGCGAACCAGTAGCGGGCGTAGCCGAACGCCTCCGTCTGCCGGGCGAGATCGATGCTGTGGTGCAGGGCCTCGGCGGCTGTGGAGCCGGACGGGACCGGGACGAGGTCGAGGACACCGAGGGGGATGCCGGACATGGCCGGGCTCCTTAAAGGTCGGGCAGGGAAGGGGCGGGGAAGGAAGGGTCGGGGATCTCACGGCGCAATACCGGGGCGATCCGGGACTGGGGACTGCCGACCAGTGCCGAGCTCCGCTCGACGAAGTCCTCCAGCGTCGCAAAGACCGGATCCACACCCTGCTGTTTGTGGAAGGCGAGGGCCGTGCCGTTGCCCTTGCCGATCATCAGCTCCAGGCGGCCGTCGGAGAGGCGGTCGAGCGTCGCGTGGTCCTCGTACGCCCGCACCGGGTCCAGCAGGCTCAGCGTGGTCACGGCGGTGAACAGCCGGATCCGGCGGTCAGCGCGGCGATGTGGCTGAGCACCACGGGCGGCGAGGACGAAAGGAACGGCCGCTCGTGGCGCTCGCCGACCCCGACGCCGTCGAAGCCGAGCTCCTCCGCGACCAGCGCGGCGTCGACCACCTCGCGAAATCGCTCACGGGTGGGTGTGGGGGCGCTCGTCACCGGGTCCGCGGAGTCCGTGATCAGGGTGATGGCCAGGAACTTCATGAGCCCGCGGCCTCCGGCACCCCGAGCCCGAGGTGGTCGCGCAGGGTGGTGCCGGCGTACTCCGTGCGGAAGACCCCCCGCTCCTGCAGCAGCGGGACAACGGTGTCGGCGAAGACGTCCAGGCCGCCCGGGGTGAGGTGGGGGACCAGGATGAAGCCGTCGGCCGCGTCCGCCTGCACCAGCGTGTCGATCTGCTCGGCGACGGTGGCTGCGGAGCCCACGAAGGTCTGGCCGGAGGTGGTGGCGATGACCAGCTCCCGGATCGAGAGGTTCTTGGCCTCGGCGAGCGCGCGCCACTGCCGGGCGGTTTCGAGCGGGTCGCGGAACTGCCGGACGCTGGCCCGCCCGAGGGCGACGGTGTTCTCGCCGGTCTGGGGATCGAGGTCGGGCAGCGGGCCGTCCGGGTCGTAACCGGACAGGTCCCGGTTCCAGACGTGCTCCAGGTACTTGATCGCGGTCTGCCCGCTGACCTGGAGGCGGCGCACCTCGTGAGCGAGCTCGTGTGCCTCGGCATCGGTGCCGCCGAGGACGAAGGTGGCGGCGGGCAGGATCTTCAACTCGTCGTGGCTGCGCCCGTACGCGGCCAGCCGGCCCTTGACGTCGGCGTAGAACGCCCGGCCCTCGTCGAGCGTCCCGTACCGGCCGAAAATCGCGTCGGCGGAGGAGGCGGCGAACTCGCGGCCCTCGTCGGAGTCGCCCGCCTGGAAGATCACCGGCCGTCCTTGCGGGCTGCGCGGCACGTTGAAGTGGCCCTCGATGTCGAAATGCTGCCCCTGGTGGGCGAAGGCCCCGGCCCGCGCGTCCCGCAGGAAGGCGCCCGAACCGGGGTCGGCGAGGATCTCGGCGCCGTCCCAGGAATCGAACAGCTCCGTCGCGGTGGCCAGGAACTCCTTGGCCCGCGCGTAGCGCTCCCCTCGCGGCAGGAATCCGCCGCGCCGGAAGTTCTCGCCGGTGAAGGCGTCCCAGGAGGTGACCACGTTCCAGGCGGCCCGGCCCTCGGACAGGTGGTCCAGCGAGGCGAACTGGCGGGCCACCTCGTAGGGCTCGTTGAAGGTCGAGTTGATCGTTCCGGTCAGCCCGAGGCGCTCGGTGACGGCTGCCAGGGCGGCGAGCACCGTGAAGGTGTCGGGACGGCCTACGACATCCAAGTCGTATATTTTTCCGCCCTGTTCGCGCAGGCGCAGCCCCTCGGCGAGGAAGAGGAAGTCGAACTTGGCGCGTTCGGCGGTCTGCGCGAAGTGGACGAACGAGTCGAAGTCGATGTGGCTGCCGGCCGCCGGGTCGCTCCACACGGTGGTGTTGTTGACGCCGGGGAAGTGGGCCGCGAGATGGATCTGCTTGAGCGGTTTGCTCCTCATGACGGGTCCTTACGGGTCGGGATCAGGCGGCGGGGTGGGCGGCATAGCGGCTGGCCGGGCGCTCCAGGCCCAGCAGTCCGCGCAGGGTGACCGCCTCGTACGCGCGGCGGAAGGCTCCGCGCCGCTGGAGCTCCGGCACCAGCCCGCGGGTGATCGCGGGCAGGTCGTGGGCGAGTGCGCCCGGCCGCAGCCGGAAGCCCGACAGGCCGGCGGTCCGCCAGTCCTGGAGCAGGTCCGCGAGTTGCGCCGCGGTCCCGGTGAAGACCGCCGTGTCACTGCTATAAGGGGCGCCCGCGAGCGCGTCCAGGCGGCTGCGGCGCGCGTCGGCCGCCGGGGCGTCCCCGTCCAGGAACACGGTGAGGTCTGCGAAGAGGTGCAGCGGCTGCGCCGAGAGTCCGGCGGATTCCCGGGCCTGCCGGATCTCGGTGACCGCGGCGCGGGCCCCGTCGGCGTCGTGCACGGCGATGTACCCGACGTCCGTGGAGCGGGCGATGAGGCCGTACGCGGCTCCCCCGCCGTCGGCCGCGGTGGTGGCGGTGACGACAGGCTGCCCCTGGGGCGGGCGGGGGGTGATCGAGGGCCCCCGGACTCTGAAGTGACGGCCCTCGAAGTCGATGTAGTGCAGCTTGTCGCGGTCGATGAACCGGCCGGTGGCCACGTCCCGGATCTCGGCGTCGTCGTCCCAGCTGTCCCACAGCCGCCGGATCACCTCGATGTGGTCGGCTGCCTCCTGGTAGGACTCCGCCTCGGGGAGCGGGACCGCACGGCGTCCGAAGTGCCGGGCTTCGTAGGCGGTTTGTGACACCTGGATGCGCAGGCCCGCCCGTCCGCGGCTGACGTGGTCCAGGGTGGCGATCGCCTTGGATATGTGGAAGGGCTCGGTGTGGGTGGCGGTCACGGCCGGGACCAGTCCGATGTGCCGGGTCAGCGGTGCGACGCGGGCGGCGGTGAGTACCGCGTCCAGGCGCCCGCGGACCTGGTCCGTGCGCCCGTCGGGCCCGTCCGCCGAGGACGACTGGAGGGCGAGGGAGTCTTCGAAGGTGACGAAGTCGAGCAGTCCGGCTTCGGCCTCGGCCACGGCCTCGGCCCAGTAGCGGGCCGTGAAGAGTTCACCGGGCCGTGCATCCGGCTCGCGCCAGGCGGCAGGGTGCCAGCCCGCGCCGTCGAGCGCGACAGCGAGGTGCAGCGATTCGGAGGATGCCGATGTGAAACCGGATGCGGGCGGGGATGAGGCCACGTCGAATAACGCCTTCCTGATCGGCCGCGCGAAAAAGACGGCCGATACGCTTCGCCGAATATGGGGACGTATGAGAGGGCGATGAGTAAGCCCGTCACCGATATCTCTTCGAGACGCTACGCCCGGTAGCGGTGGCGTACAATGACCTGAATATTAAGAGAAGTTGGCAGCGGTGTTGCCGGGCGCACGGACCGAACGGGACGTCGCCGCGCTCCCGGATGCCCGCGGCGACGGCACGGACCAGCGGCGTCGCCAGTCCCCCGCCCCGGTGGTCGGGATGCGTGCACACCGCGCTGATCTCGGTCCAGCCGGGTGGCCGCAGCCGCTCTCCGGCCATCGCGATCAGCCTGCCCCGGTGCCGGATGCCGAGGTCCGTGCCCAGCTCGACGGTGCGGGGCAGGAACGGACCGGGCTCCGTGAGTTCGATCAGAGCGAGGATCTCGGGTACGTCACGGGGGCCGAGCCGGACCGCCGCGGGGGCGGGTTCGGCGCGCGGCGAGGTGTCGACCAGCTGGACGCCGGGGACCGAGCCGACGGTCTCCCAGCCGTCGGGCGGGGTCAGTACGCCGCCGAGCGCGGCGATCCCGCCCTCGCCGACCAGCCTGCGCAGGTCGGCCCACGACTCCGGGTCCGCCGGGTCCGCGAGGGCGGCGAACGGAGAGACCTCCGACGGATAGCGGGCGGCGCGGGAGGGGGAGAGGTCGGCCCCGGGCCGGGCCGCCCGCTCGGCGAAGGCGGCGTGCGCACCGAAACAACGAGGCCCAGGCGGGGTTGTCGAGGAGGTGTGGGAACACCACGGCACCCCGGCTCGTACTCGTACTCGTGCTGGGGCCGGCGTTCGTGCTCATGGGGCGGGCTCTCTCCGTCCGTGGCGCGGCCCGGGGTTTCAGGAGTTGGTCACCGGCAGGCCCGGCGGGTTGACCTCCGTCCAGCTCACCGACCGGAGCACGGGGTTCGCGGAGAGCCTGTCGAGGGCGAGCAGGATGCCGCCCGCGAGGCCCAGGACCGCACTGTACAAAGCCGCCTGGAGGGTGATGAGCAGGCCCTCCAGGATGACCGGCCGGGCGTGCCAGTAGGCGAACCGGTACCACTGGTAGAAGGGATTGGTCAGCAGCCCGTGGGCGGCCTGGGAGACCAGGACCAGCACGACGGCGGTGGCGATCCACCGCCCGGGCCGGCGGAACGGGAGGACCCTCTCCGCCGCCGGCGGTCCCGGGGGCGCGGCGAGGACGAGTGGTTCGGTCAAGGACACTCCAGCAGCATTCGATGGATCGAAGAATCGGAAAGCAGCCGTCATGCCGAAGTGAAGAGGCCGCCGATGTCGTTATCTGCGGCGTAAGCCAGGCAGCCCGGAGAAGGGCTGTCAACGGCCCTGATATCGGAATCCGCGAAAGCGTGCGGCGATTTCATCCACCGTACACACAGCGCGCGCCTTCCGGCGAAATGAACCGGCCCGTCGTTCACAGCCAGGGGAGCTCGTCGGCGGAGTACCGGTAGGCGCGGAAGACGGAGTTCTGGGCGCCGGCCGAGGACTCCAGGCCCACGCCCTCGCCGAAGGACCGGAACTGCGGTACCACGAACTCCCAGACCACCTCTCCGCCGGGGGTCACCTCGAAGAGCCGTCCGAAGGAGCCCTCGGCGATGAAGGTGTTGCCGTTGGGAAGCCGCTGCGCGCTGGACATGTACGGGCTGTAGAAGTTCTGCGGCGGGTTGTCCTCGTACGACCACACCTCCTCGCCCGTGCTCGGGTCCAGCTCCAGCACCCGCGAGTACGGCACGGAAGTGGTGTCGCGATAGGTGCCGTTGTCGAAGACCAGGATGTTCCCGCCCGCGAGCTCGTGCGGGTGGTGCTGCTGCGCCAGGACGTCGGGGCCGATGTGCCACAGCACGGACCCGTCGGCGCGGTCGACGGCCACGGTGGAGGAGGCGCTGCGGAAGCCCAGGACGATCGAGCCGTCGGCGCGTTCGTTGACGGTGTTGGCCATGGGCCAGTGCTCACGGGCGAAGTGGGGGTTGAGCGGGAACTCCTCGGGGTCGAGGTGCTCGATGGCAGCCCAGCGCCACACCTCCTCCCCCTCCCAGGTCAGCTCGTACACCACGTCCCCGTAGATCACCCCGCCCGGGGCTTCGGAGCCGGGGATGCCGCCCCGGATGCGGGCCGCGTCGGCCGGGTCCAGGGGTTCGACGACGGTGACGATGAGGTTGCCGTTGCGCAGGATCGAGGCGTCATGGTGGTGGAAGGGGTGCCGGACCTCGCGCAGGACCGTGGAGTCGGGGGCGAGTTCCTGGAAGATGCCGCCGTGGTAGACGTCCCAGATGGGGAAGAGGGTGGGGCTGCCGGTGTCCTTGGCCGCGTAGAAGAGGTTGCCGCCCGGGAGGAGCTGTGCCTGGCGGCCGGGCGGGTGCGGGGAGTTCCAGGTGTGGACGGGACGGCCCTCGATGTCGACGAGGTGGATCTCGCCGGCGCTGGTGATGGGCGTGTAGAGGGTGAGGCCGCCGTAACTGCGCGCGGGGTCATGGGCGATGAGGCCGACGCCGCGGCGGCGCAGGGTGTTCTGGTCGATGGTCATGAGGATCTCCCGTGAGGATGTGGGTGTGGTCAGTGGACGGTGACGGCGGCCGGGTCGACGGCCGTCAGGGGCGCCGTGTGCAGGTGCCGGAGCAGCACGGCGCGGTCGGCGGAGCCCGGCAGGCCCTGGGCCGTCTTCGCCCAGCCGGCCTCCTGCTCCAACTCGGCCAGCAGCTCGGGCGAGAGGGTCGCGCCGTAGCCGTAGCGGGGCTGGAAGGCGTCCACGTAATCGGCCTGGAGCGCGCCCTTCGACTGGACGAGTACGGCCTCTCGCGCAGCGGCCGGGTCGGCGGCGATCTCGCGCTGGGCCTTCAGAAGCGCCCGGAGCACGGCCGTGGTGGTCTCCTCGGTCGCCGCCGGACCCGCGACAAGCAGGGTCCGTGCCGTGTAGCCGGTGAAGGGGAGCTCGGCGTAGCGGTCACCGAGGGTGACGCGGGCGGCGGCGTAGAAGCTGGGAAAGGTGACCCCGGCGTCGACGTCGCCGCGGGCCAGCGCCGACGTGACCTGGTTCGGGGCGAGGTTCACCACGGTCACATCAGCGGACGTCAGCTGCACGGAGGCGAGCATCCGTGACAGTGCGTACTCGACGTTCGTACCCTGCGGGACTCCGACCCTGCGGCCCTTCAGCGCGGCGAAGCCGGTGATCTGGCGGTCGGTCCGGGTCAGCAGGCGCCAGTCGGAGAACCGGGACAGGTCTGCGACGATCCGCAGCTCGCGCCCGCTCAGCGCGGCCGTCACCGAGGGCAGGTCGCCCACGACGCCGAGCTGAGCCTGACCGCCGAGCACGGCGTTCAGCGCGTCGCGCCCGCTGGGCCGGGTGGTCACGGTGGCGTCGATGCCCTCGGCGGACCACAGCCCGCGCTCCTGGGCCACGTAGACGGGCGCGCCGCCGAGGTGATCGCTCCCGGCGAGGGAAACGGCGGGGCGTCCGCCGCCCGCAGGGCCGGAGGCGCCGGCGCATGCGGAGGTGAGCGCGCAGAGCAGGGCCGCCGTCAACAGGGCGGCCACTGCACGGGTTCTGAGCATGGGTGGGAGTCCTTCCGGGGACGACAGTGGGGGTGGGGGGGTGGGGTGGGGATGGGCGAGGGAATCGGGAAGGCTTCAGTCGGAGCCGAGGTGACGTGAGATCAGCGCGCGCAGGACCGGGTCGGGTGGCCCGGCGGGCACGGTGTGGTCGGCCAGCACACGCCCGGGTGTCCCGCCGAGGACGACGACCCGTTCGGCGAGGGCCAGTGCCTCGTCGATGTCGTGCGTGACGAACAGCACGGTGGTTCCGCGGCGCTGCCACAGCTCCCGCAGCAGGGTCTGCATCCGGGTCCGGGTCAGCGCGTCCAGGGCTCCGAACGGCTCGTCCATCACCAGCACTTCGGGCTCGGCGGCCAAGGCGCGGGCCAGTGCCACGCGCTGCTGCATGCCACCGGACAGCTGAGCCGGGTACTTCTCGGCACCGTCCGCCAGCCCTACCTCGGCCAGTGCCGCGAGGGCGCGCCGGCGGCGCTCCGGACGCGGCAGGCCGAGCCGCTTGAGCGCGAATTCGACGTTGCCGCGGGCGGTGCGCCACGGGAACAGCGCGTAGTGCTGGAAGACCACGCCCCGCTCCGGGCCCGGCCCGCCCACCTGAGCGGAACCCGCCGTCACTCGCCCTTGGGTGGGCCGCACGAACCCGGCCACCAGGTTGAGAACCGTGGACTTGCCGCACCCGCTGGCCCCCAGCAGCGCCGTGAACGAGCCCGCCGGGAGCTCCAGATCCGTGCGCTCCAGCACCGGGGCAGCCCCGTAGTGGACCGACAGGCCCTCCAGTCGTACCCCCAGGCTCATGAGTCGCTCCAGTGCACGAACCGGCGACCGACCGCGGCCAGTACGATATCGACGGCCACGCCGAGCAGCCCGAGCACGAGCAGCCCCGCGAACATCCGGTCCACGCGCAGGAACTGGCCGTCCACCTGGAGCCGGTATGCCAACCCGCTGTCCGCGCCGCCCAGTTCCGCCGCCACCAGGGCGAGCAGCGCCACCGAGGCCCCGTACCGCAACGCGGCGAGCAGTGCGGGCGCGGCGGCGGGCAGCAGCACCTCGGTGAACCGCCGGTGCAGCGGCGCCCCCAGCGACCGGGCCGCCCGCAGATGGGACGCCGGGACCCGGGACACCCCGTCGTGTACGTACAGCCAGACGGCGAGCAGCACGGCGTACGCGATGAGCAGGCGCTTGGCGGTCTCCCCGATACCGAACCAGGCGGTCGCGAGCGGCACCAGCGCGATGGCCGGGATCGGGCGCAGGAAGGAGATCACCGGGGTGACGGCGGCGGACAGCCTCGGCAGATAGCCGGTGGCGAAGCCCAGCGCGCTGCCCACGAGGGCGCCGAGCACGAAACCCTGCCCTGCGCGGGCCAGGCTGGCGCCGAGATCAGCGGCCAGGATGCCGCTGCGGGCGCTGTCCGCGAGCGCGGCCGCGGTCTCACCGGGCGTGGGCATCAGCCCCGGGGCCACCGAACCGGACCCGGCGATCAGGCTCCACAGCGCGAGTACGGCGCCTGCCGCGCCCAGGGCCGGGCCGAGCCGGCCGATGCTGCGGCCGGGCGGTGAGGGGGTGGCGTGCACGGGGCGGCTCCTCGTTCGGTTCCTCGTCGATAAGTGAGGTCAATAATTGACCACGCTTATGACGGGAGTGTTGCGGCAGCACGAAACCTCGCCGGGGCCCCCGGTACTTGATCGGTGATGAGGTACGTTCACGTGCGTGTCTCGACCTGAACCCACGCCCGAGGCGATCGAGGTCGGACGGGTGATCCGGAGCTGCCGCAAACAGCGCGGCGTCTCCATGGCCGTCCTCGCCACGCTCTCCGGCCTCTCCCAGCCGTTCCTCAGCCAGCTCGAACGCGGCCTCGCCACCCCCAGTCTCAGCTCGATCTACCGGATCGCGGAGGCGCTGGACGTCACCCCGGGGACCTTCCTGCGACCGCCCGCCCGGCCGGGTGCGGTCAGCCACGAGAGCGACCCGCAGGTGATCCGCGTCAGCGAGGCCGCCGGGCAGATCGCCCGGGTCCTCATCCCCGGCGGGCGCAGCGCGCTGATGGAGGCCTACGAGCACCATTTCGAGCCCGGCCAGGGCGAGCGCGGCTGGTTCGAGCACCCCGGCGAGGACTTCCTCTACGTACTGGAGGGCGAGATCGTCCTCGAGGTCGAGGGCGAGGAACCGCTGGCCCTGCGCGCCGGCCAGAGCGCCCACCACCGGGGTGAAGTCCCCCACCGCTGCCGCCTGGCGGGCCCGGCCGCCGCCCGCACCCTGCTGGTCATCGCGAACGCCTGAGGAACCCACCGCCGGTGGCGGCAGGGGTTCCACCCCTGGCCGGCCCCGGGGGCTACGGGTGCTCGGGAACGTACTTGTAGCCGACGCGGCGCACGGTGGAGATGCGGTCCCGGTAGGCGGGGCCGAGCTTGCGGCGCAGTCGGGCCACGTGGACGTCGACCGTACGGCCGTCGCCGATGTGCCCATAACCCCAGATGCCCGAGATGAGGGCGTCACGCGTGTGGACCGTGTACGGATGGGACACAAGGTGGGCCAGGAGGTCGAACTCCAGGTAGGTGAGCTCCACTTCGCGGCCGTCGACCTCGACCAGCCGACGCGCCCGGTCGACCCGGATGGCATCGTCGAGCTGAACGGCGTCGGGGTCCGGGGCCGGTTCCGGCTCGGGAGCCGGAAGCGTCCCGGGCTCGAGGGAACGGATCTCCGGGCGTATGCCGTGCGCCTTCATCAGCGCCACCGGGTCGACGTCCGCCGGCAGGAACACGAGGTATCCGACGCGGCCGCCATGGCTCCCGTCGGCGAGGACACCGAGCGGACGGTCGCCGACCAGCTGGAGGCGCGGGGCCGGGGAACGGCGGAGGGCGGATGCGGGAATTGCGGTGGTCACGGTGAGCCCCTTCGGCTGCGCGGATCGAGGTACGGATGCCGGATGTTCGGGCACGTCAGGGCATGGGGTCCGCGCCGGAGCCAACCGGGAGGGTCGGCGCGTCGCGCGCCGGGCGGACCCGTACGGCTCAAGGGCCGGGGTCACGAAAAGCGCGGAGCACAGAGAGCAGCGGCAGCCGGCACACCGGCGCGCGTCGAGGAAATGCCCTGTCGTAAAGCCCTAAACGGGGCGGCAGATGGCGCTGGCGACGAGACGGAAGTCAACGTGCCTGCGGCGTACGAGCAACGGCTGCGACGGGGACATGGCCACATCGTGAAGTGCGCGACGGGCACACGTCAATACTTCCCTACTGGTTACATAGGAAACCTCCGGTGAAGGGCCTGCCCACCCCCGCCGGCACAGCGGATCTCCGCCTCGGCGAAGGCTCGCCGACAGGCATCGCCTCGGGCGAACCCCCAGGGTGCACGCACCCCCTGACAGAGGATCCGGCTGCACCCAACCCCACAAGCCGGCTCCTGACCTGCAGCATCTTTCATCCCGAGATCGAATTGTCCACGATGCGGTCACACCCTTGCCCGGAAGGCCGCTTCGGGCAAGTATCCCTATCAATCCGATGGGAAAGGTGGGGATTCGGCGACCGGCCGATGCCACCCAACAACGTTCCGGAGCAGCCGACATGACCACCGCCAGCCCCTGCGGCACCACTGTCCGCCCAGCCCCCGCGCCACACAGCGGCACCGGGGCCTGCCGGTGACGCCCATGCGGAGGACACCCAGCCCCACCGGCCACCGATCCACCGACGAGCGGCGCCACGCGCTCCTGCGTACCGCCCGCGATGTGGCGGACGACCTCGCCGCGGACGCCATCGCCCGCGATCAGGCCGGCAAGCCGCCGACCGACGAGACCGCCCGGCTGCGCGAGGCCGGCCTGCCGGCGGCCCTCACCCCGCCCGGACCCGGCCGCGGGGCGGACTGGCGTACCGGATGCGCCGTCATACGGGAGGTCGCCGCAGCGGACAGCTCTGTCGGCGACGTACTCGCGCGCCACTACGTACACACCTGGAGCGGACGCTTCTACGCGAGTCACGCGCACGCGACCGCCCTCGAAGAGGAGTCGGTGCGCGAGCGGTGGCTGTGGACCGGGGCGGTCCGCACTCCCGCACCGGGCGGCGACACCGAGGGACCGGACCTCACGCTGAGACCGCGCGCCGCCGGCTACCTGCTGAACGGGCGCCGGTCCGTGGACACGGCGGTGGCCGCAGCCGACCAGATCGTGGTGGACGCCGTCTGCGCCACGACCGGTGACGTCCTGGTCCTACGGATCCCACCCGGCACACCGGGCGTGACCGTCGAATCCGCCCACGATCGCCTCGGACAGCGGGTCGCCGGCGCCGGCGAGGTCGTCCTGGACAGGGTCACCATCACACCGGAGCAGGTGCTGGGCCGCCGGCCGCACGACGAGGAGTCGACAGCGCCCTTCACCGCGCTCGCGGAGCCGGCGCTCCGGCTCGCCCTGTGCCACGTAGGCCTCGGCATCGCCGAGGGCGCCCTCACGGAAGCACGAGACCTCAGCAGGGGCGGCCGCGCGCACCGGCTGCCCGGTGAGGACCCGGACCTCTTCCTGACGTACGGGGAACTCGCCTCTGCCGCCCAGACGGCCACCGCCGTGGCCGACCGGGCGACGGAGGTGATGGCGCAGGCCCTGGCCGCCGGTGCGCAGCTCGATGCCGAGGTACCCGCGGGCGTCGCCGCCCTGGTCGCCACGGCCGAGGCCGTGATGTCGAAGGCCACCCTGCACATCACCGCCCGGGTGCTGGAACTCGCCGATGCCCCCGGTCTGGACCGGTTCTGGCGCAACGCCCGCGTCCTGACGGCCCACCGCCCGGTCGCTCACCGCCTGCGCTCCATCGGCGAGCACTACCTCAACGGCTCCCACCGCGCGGTGGCGGCGGCCTTCCACTGACCCGCAGGGCACCGTTCCAGGACGCGGATCCGCGACCTGTTCCCCCGGCTGCCGGGTGCGGCCGCCCGGCCGGCAGCCTGCGACCACCCGCGACCGACGGCGGCCGAATCCATGCCGGATAATGGCCCTATGCGGATCTCAGCCAGGGCGGACTACGCGGTACGTGCCGCACTGCAGCTTGCCGCGGCACAGGATGACGGGCCGGTGAAAGCCGAAGCCATCGCCGATGCCCAGGACATCCCGCACAAGTTCCTCGAGGGCATCCTGAACGACATGCGCCGAGGCGGACTCGTGCTCAGCCAGCGCGGCGGCAACGGTGGCTACCGGCTGGCGAAGCCCGCCCAGTCCATCAGCATCGCGGATGTGATCCGCGTCGTGGACGGACCGCTCGTCTCGGTGCGCGGAGTCCGCCCGCCGGACCTGTCCTACACCGGCCCCGCCGAGTCGCTGCTCCCCCTGTGGATCGCACTGCGGGCCAACGTGCGCGAGATCCTCGACGGCGTGACGCTCGCCGACGTCGCGTCGTCCGATCTGCCCTCTGACGTATCGGCGCTGACCGATACCCCCGGGGCCTGGACCAACCCCTGACCTCCCCCCACCTGCACTTTCTCACATCGCGAGATCTTGACGTCCACCATGCGGTCAGCCTCTTGGGGCGGGTGTCCGCCTCTGCCAAGATGCCTACCAACCAGGTGGGAAAACTAGGGATCGGGGGGTGGCCGTGCGAACAGAGCACCACGCAAGCCGGATGCTGCCTCTGACGTCCCGCCGGCACATCGACCTGGTCCGTACGTCCAGCGCCATCTGTCAGCCCTGCTGAGACCCTTCGCCGGGCCGGCGCCGCGCGTACTGCACCACTGGACGCTGTCCCACTTCGTTCTCCGTCGGCCGGGCAGGCCCCTCGGCCGACCTCACTGACCGCCCGCCTTCCAGCGCGGCCGTCCGACCACACCTCTCCGCTCCTCGGTCTGCGACCGCGATCCCGCCGGCGACGGCCGGGAGCGGGTGCCGTGTGTGCCGATGCTTCGCGTCGCCCATCTCCGCATCTCCCTGAACGCCATCCCGTGAAAGGACACCTCCGTGTCTGCCGCAAGACCGCTCACCACCCTGCGCGCCATCGCCGTCACAGCGGCGCTTCCCCTGCTGCTCACCGCCTGCGGCTACGGTTCCGAGGCCGAGAAGGACGACGCGAAGACGTCCGCCGCCCCCGCGGACGGCGCCAAGAAGCTCTCGGCCTCGGAGGTGCGTATCGGGTACTTCCCGAACCTGACGCATGCCACCGCTCTGGTCGGTCTCCAGGAGGGCCTGATCGCCAAGGAGCTGGGCGCCACCGCGATC
>NZ_JNZY01000053.1 GCF_000717655.1 Streptomyces katrae | reverse complement strand
GCCTTCCGCTGGCTGACCCGATACAACACCCGCCGCCGGCACTCCCGCCTCGGCCAGCGAACTCCGATCGCCTACGAGAACGACCTCCAACCAGCAGCAGCTACCTGACCCAAGCCGCATAGATGTGTTCAAAATCCGGGGTGTACGTGCTCTGCAACGACATCGCCTGGCAACTTCTGCCCCCTGAGCTGGGGTTCGGCTCGGGGCAGACGTGCTGGCGGCGCCTGGAGCGGTGGCAGCAGGCCGGGGTCTTCGACCAGCTGCACCGCATCCTCCTCGCCGAACTGAACGCGGCCGGCCGCCTCGACTGGTCCAGGGCATGCGTGGACGGATCCCACATCCGCGCGAAAAAAGGGGCGCCGACACCGGTCCGTCGCCGGTCGACCGGCGGAAGACGGGCAGCAAACACCACCTGATCTGCGACGGACGCGGCACCCCGCTCAAAGTCATCACGACCGCGGCGAACGTCAACGACGTCACCCAGACCCTAGCCCTGGTCGACGGCATCCCACCTGTGGCGGGCCGACCCGGCCGTCCGCGCCGTCGTCCCGAGGCCGTGCTCGGAGACAAGGGCTACGACTCCAACCCCAACCGCGAGGAGCTGCGTAAACGCCGGATCCTGCCGGTCATCTCCCGCAAGGGAGCCCCGAACATCAAGGGTATGGGCAAGCTCCGCTACGTCGTGGAGCAGACCTTCGCCCTGCTCCACCACTTCAAACGACTCGCCGTCCGATGGGAACGCCGCACCGAACTCCACGACGCGCTCGTCTCCCTCGCCTGCAGCCTCATCTGCTGGCGACGCCTCAACAAGCCCGACTCATGATCGTGTTACGAGCTCTTCGTAACCCTGGCATCAGGGACTTCGCAAATCTCAGTACAGCTCAGTTGTTGAACGGGTAACTGTTGGTGCCTGCTGTTTGCGCCAAGGTGTGCATGGGTGTCTTCTTGTAGAAGGGGCTAATAGCCCGGAAGTGATCCGCATGACTAGTCCGTGGGTGTGTGCTCATTGCGGAGCCCTCCTGACGGCTGGCGCCGAGAGGTGCAGCCATTGTGGGCGTGATCTTGCACCTCGATCTCCTGACGGGTTTTCTGCGCCGCCCGATCCTCCCGCCGGGGCGCCTCCCGGGGGGCGCCCCGGCGGGGGCGGATGGAACGGGCCGTCCCCGGGAGAGGCCCGTCCGCTACCCGAGGCCTTCACTCCCGCCCGGCCTACGCAACCGGCCGCTGCGAGCTCTCAACCCACTCGGTCGCCCCACGTAAGCGGCGGAGTGGTGGAGGGGCAGGTGCGCGGAGTGCAGTCGCGCACCGAGCAGAAGCAGGGGCAATCAAACTACGAGACGGTGTGGGCGTTCCGGGTCGAACGCTATGACGAGGCCGGTAATCGGGTGCTGCTGGTGCCGGTGGAGATGCGGGGCTACGCGTTCGAAGGAGCGATTTCTGAAGGCGACTGGGTACGGGCACACGGCAAGATGAAGAGAGGCACGCTGCGGGCGAGCAGGCTGGAGAACCTGACAAGCGGGGCTGATGTCCAGGCGAAGATGGTACCCAAGATCATCTTGATCCTTGTATGTGTTGCCTTCGCCGCCTGGTTCGTCTTTCTCATCTTCCTAGGGGTCACGGATTACGGCGGCTGAGTGGCCTTGGTGCAGGCCGCTGATGATCTGGGAGTGGTCCGAATGACTAGTACTTGGGTGTGTGCTCACTGTGGAGCCCAAGCGACGCCCGGTGCCGAGAGGTGCAGCTATTGCGAGCATGATTTTGCCCGGCGGTCTCCCGGCGATTCTTCTGCATCGCCCGCTCCTCCCAGCGCGGCGCCTCCCGGCGTGCGCCCCGGCGGGGGCGGGTGGAACGGGCCGTCCCCGGTAGAGGGCCGTCGGCCACCCGAGGCACCCAGTTCTGCCAGGTCTCCTCGGCTGGCTGCTGTGAGCTCTCATCCTGCTCGGCCACTCCATGGCAGCAGTGAAGTGCTGGAGGGGCAGGTGCGCGGTGTGCAGACGCGCACTGAGCAACAGGGGGAATCAAGACCCGAAACAGTGTGGACGTTCCGGGTCGAACGCTATGACGAGGCAGGGAACCGGGTGATGCTGGTGCCGGTCGAGATGCGGGGCTACGCGTTCGAAGGGGCGATTTCCGAAGGCGACTGGGTACAGGCACGGGGCAAGATGAAACGGGGCACGCTCCGGGCGAGCAAAGTGGAGAACCTGACGAGTGGGGCTAGCGTTAACGCCAGGACGGTGCCCAAGAGTTGCTCCATCCCCGTCGCGATCGCCTTTGCCATCTTCTTTGCCGCCGTCCTCGCCTTTGTCATCTGGGGCTTCCTTCGGACAATGAGCGGGTGAGCAGACGATGCCGATCGAGCGCCTGACCGCGCAGGACCTGGACTATCTGCAACGCACTGGGTTCGAGCCACCCCGGCTTACCCCCGAAACGCACCTGACCCAAGCGCCGTACAACCTGCGCACTCTTGTGCGCGTCGCCGGTATCGGGCGGCTGGAGAAGACTCAGCGCACGCTCTGCGGCGGCACGAATAGCACACACCGCGACAGCCCGGACACGTATTCTCTGGACGGTGCCAACGGGTCGATTTCGCGAGACCTGTTGGTCGCCCTCTACACCTACCAGGTGCCGCTGGCCTTCATGGTCAGCTACGAACCAGGCCGGGCGTCATTTCATGTTGGTACATGGCTTCCCGAAGGCGGCAACAGGCCGGCGGCGCAAGAGAACGAGCGGCTGCTGGAGACAGCGTTGCGGGCGTTGTATCCGACCATTGACCTCCTCGCCGACGACCCGGTAACTGGAACATGGCAAATGGGCGGACTCGTCCTGGGCATTCCTACTCCTAGACCTCCCGACCCTGCCGACGGAGCTCTCCAGCTGGACCGACTAGTGCGCGCGCTGCACCAGGTGCGGTGGGCCGCACTGATCCTGGCTCAGCCCATCGGCGAGACGCTCGTCCGTGACCTCAAACTCAGGCTGATCAACGAGATGCGCTCGGTCCAAACCGCCACACAGACGGGCGGCGTCCCCAGCCCGCTCGCCGACCACTACCTCGAAATGCTCGGGGTGCAACTCAGAGCTTTCACCGATGCTCAGGGCACCGGCGCTTGGCGCACCGCCGCCTACCTCCTCGGTGACCCCGACGGATATCCCCAGATCGCCAGCCTGTGGCGCGGCGTGTTCTCCGGCGACCGCTCGCTCCCCGAACCCGTACGCGTATCCGACCGCGATGACGTGCCCATGCTCGCCAACTCCTGGGCCATGCCCGACCCAGTCACCGACACCAGCGCCCAAGGACACTACCTCCAGCCCTTCCAGCACCAGACGCTGCTCACCTCGACACAGCTCGCCGCATACGTGCACTTCCCCAACGTGGAGACCAACGGCTTCGCCATCACCCAGGTCCCCGACTTCGACACCGTGCCGCCGCCTGCCGACCCTACAGCTCTTGGTCTGGGAACCCTGGTGGAGCACCAGCGGGTGACCGCCACAGCCTACGGAGTGCACCCTGCCAAGCTGACGCGCCACACGTTCGTCACCGGGGTCACGGGATCAGGCAAGACCAATACCGTGTTCCATCTGATGCGACAGGTCGCGCGTAGCGGTGTTCCTTTCCTTGTCCTGGAGCCGGCCAAGACCGAGTACCGGGTCCTTCTGCACGACAAGGAACTCGGTCATGAGCTGCAGGTGTTTACCCTTGGCAATGAGATGGTGTCGCCTGTCCGGCTGAACCCCTTCGAAGTACCGGAGGGCATCCCTGTCGCGGTCCATCTCGACCTGCTGCGATCTGCGTTCAACGCGAGCTTTGGAATGTGGACGCCTCTTCCGCAGATACTTGAAGTCAGCCTGCACGGCATCTACGAGGACAGGGGCTGGGACGTAACAACTGGCACCAACCGGCGACTCGACAGCGACTCCGACCGCTCGGCGGCGTTCCCCACGCTCACCGACCTCGTGCGCAAGGTCGAAGAGGTCATTCCACAGCTCGGCTACGAGGACAAGGTCACCGGCAACCTGCGTGCAGCGTTGCGAACCCGCCTGAACAGCCTACGGACCGGTGGCAAGGGACGAATGCTCGACGTCCGCCGCTCACTGCCGATCGAGCTCCTACTCGGGCGGCCGACCGTACTCGAGCTCGAAGGTATGGGCGACGATGACGATAAAGCCTTCATGATGGGACTGCTGATGATCCGGCTCGCCGAGCAACGCCGCGCCAATGGCGACGCCGAAGGACTCCGGCATCTCCTCATTATCGAAGAGGCGCACCGACTGCTCGCCAACACATCTGGCACACGCGGAGAAGAGGGCGAAGCCGACGTGCGTAGTAAGGCCGTCGAGACGTTCACAAACCTGCTCTCCGAGATCAGGGCCTATGGCCAGGGCGTCGTGGTCGTCGACCAAATCCCAGCCAAACTCGCACCGGATGTACTGAAGAACACCAACCTCAAAGTGGCGCATCGGATCGTTGCTGGAGACGATCGCGAGGTGCTAGGCGCAACGATGGTGATGACCTCCCGCCAGGACGTCGCCCTCGCCACGCTGCCAGTCGGACGAGCAGCAGTCTTCACCGACGGCGAGGACGCACCACTGCTCATCCAGGTGCCGCCCGCCAAAGGCGGATCGGGCACATGGCCGACCCACGACGACGTACGGCAGCACATGGCGCGGTATGACGCGGACGCAGGCCCGGACAGCTTGACGCCATCCACAGACTGCCACCAGAGGTGCCTGACCACACCCGCAGCCTGCGAGACGGCGCGCGCCCTCCTCAACCAGCCAAAGGTGATGCGCTCCTTCGCCCGAGCCATCCTATCCGCGGTGCAGACCCGCGGTGGCCTGGAACGCACCTGGCCAGACGTGACCGCCACCATCGAACCTCATCGGCCCAGATGGCTGGACCGCTCGGCACTGCTGGCCTGCCTGGCGCGCCACGGCGCCCGACACCTCGCAGACTCCCGCGGCGCCCGAGCCGGCTGGACCTACGCTGAGACAGCGTCCGTCGCCGACCTGATCGACAAGGCCCTGGTCGCCCTCCTGGAGGGCCACGATTCGACCGATGACGTAATCGCACTGCGACTGCAGCTGCTTGCGCTCCAAGGCGAGACCTACGGATCTTTCCAAGGCTGCGCCCGCATCTGGAAAGACCGCCCAGGGCCCTGCCTGTGCGCGCACCCGGTAGCTGAATTGGTGGCCGCGGGCGGGTTCCTTAGACCCTGGACCGAGGCGCGCGAGGCCGACCGCGCCTCGCACGAAGGCGGCCGACCCGCGGCGTGGGAGATCTCTAAAGACGCCGCCTACCAGCTCATCGAATTCCCAGCCGAAGGTCAACCCTTGGGCCTCGCAACACAGCTGAAAGACGTTGCCAATTGCACCGCCCTGTGCTTCGCACAACAGATGCTCGCAGCCGAAGAATGGGCTCATCCAGCCACCGCGCGTCGCGCACTGACCCAGCTGCTCACCCAAATGAGCCGCGACGCAGTCGCAATCACCCAGGAAACAGACGATGAGTGAACCAACAGGCCAATCCTCGATGAGCGAGGGCGCTGAGGCGTCCTCGATGAGCGAGGCCGCCGAGGCCGAGTCACCAGGCGCAGGATCCAACGACCGGGGCGAAGGCGAACAGGGCAAGGCAGTTGGGGCAGGCCAGGGAGACAGTGCGGCGGGGGCAGTGGACGACGGTACGACCGGCGGAAGTGAGTGGAGCCTGCCAGCAACTGGAGGTCTGGACGTTGGGGCAGGCCAGGGAGACAGTGCGGCGGGGGCAGTGGACGACGGTACGACCGGCGGAAGTGATTGGAGCCTGCCAGCAACTGGAGGTGAAACTCAACTGGCGTTCTCTTTCTCAGGTTTTGGGCCCGCGCCCGGAGTAGGGGCAGCTGGGCCTGCCGGTCCGCCTGCTCCGCCAGCTGGGCCTGCCGGTCCGCCTGCTCCGCCAGCTGGGCCTGCCGGTCCGCCTGCTCCGCCAGCAACACCACCACCTGAGACGCCTGCTCCGCCAGCTGGGCCTGCCGGTCCGCCTGCTCCGCCAGCTGGGCCAGCGGAAATACCGGCTGGTCCGCCGGTTGCTCCGCCGGTAGTACCGCCTGCTCCTGCAGCACCACCGGAGTGTCTGTCCCTACCGAGCGCAGACGTTTGGCATCCGGCGCCTGGTCACCCTGAGGGGATTGAAGGCGACCGGCACGGGACGCCCCTGGCAGAGATTCAGGCACGCAACCAGATGGCCTGGGATACGTCCAGTGTCGCGACAAGCTCTGTACTGGGCTCCCTATTTTCCGCCATGGCCAGGCTTAATGGCGAAAAGGATCCGGAACGCGTACATGCATGGGCGGTCGCTGGCCAACTTGTCGGCGAATTCGCCAGAGCCGTCGCCCAAGATGGCACGGCCCGCAAATACAATGAAACGGTAGGTCAGCCTCCCGCGCAGAAGGATAGGTACACTGAGCGGCCATTGCGGACTGCCCAAACGGTGGTACAGGAGAAGGTTGACGCTATCGTCAACAACTTCCGAAATGACCCTCAGAAGCTCGAGGAACATCTTAGCCCAGGTGCGATCAACCGGCTAGGAGAGGCAGCCTACCGATTCACCGTAGGAGCGATCGACGAAAACCAACTACGGAGCGCCTTGGGCAGAGAATATGGAAACGCAGTCGAACGGGCGACAATTAAGTCACTTCAGGAAGAAGGGGTCGTCTCCATAGGTAAATCGCGCAACACTAGAGGGCAATTCAAGTCGTCGACAGATCTACGTTTTACGAGCGGAGAATTTGCAGGACAGGAAATAGAGATCACCACGGCTCAGGCTTGGGCTCGGCATACCATGCGCGACTATGGCCTTGAGGTGGGGTACGCCTTGTACGAGATTGATTATCCGAACCTGATGCGCTTCCTCCGCGGCCCTCCTCGTTGACCCTCTCGACCGAGTGCTACGTGGTCATGCTTGAGGCCGAGCATGCCGCCCTGCGTTGACCTTGGAGTGTTCGGGCTTTCGTGTCAGCCCCTAGGTGCGGCTGTCCCTCAGGAGGGACTGAAACGAGTAATCGTCAATTGTGGATTCGCCGATCACGTTCTGGTTGATCGGAGAGAGTCGCACTCGTTCGTCGCCGGCTGGAAGGCTTCCTCGACGGGTGCAGATCTTCTCAGGGAGCTATGGGTGACGCTGTGAGTATGCGTTTGTGCTGGTAGCGGGCTCGGTGGTTGCGATTGAACTCCTGCTGCTCGTGCCAGGCCCAGTAGGTTATCGAAGTCGCCGTTGCTGCGTAGTGCGCGGAGCTTGAGGACCACTTCGGCGCCAGCCAGGCCCCAGTGGGCGCCGGTGATATCGAGGCGGTCTTTGACCAGGTGGCGGCAGGCTCCTTCGATGATGCCGGTGGCGATCGGGTAGCCGGCGGCCAACGCGATGTCGTAGCGCAGGAACTCGGCCTTGGCGGTGAGGTAGCCGATCGCGGTGGTGCATCCTTTCCGGTGCGCGCCTGGGCGCCTGTATCGAGCACGCAATCACTCTGACTTATGACCGCGTCACGGCCCAGGTCAAGAAGCCGCCTTTACGTTGGTAGCGCCGCTTGCCCGCGGCCAGAGACGCGCAAACGAGGCCGCCCCTTCCACTCCACTTGCCCACATGGAGCAAGAGCACCACAGTAACCCTTAGAGGTCATCTCATTTGGATGACTGGGTAAGCTGTCGGTCGTGGCGGGGATTGTTGAGCGGCTGGTGCCGGATGAGTTGTGGGTGCTGTTCCAGCGGGTGGTGCCGGAGGCGCCGTCGCGGCCTCAGGGCGGTGGCCGGCGTCGGCACGGTGACCGGGAGGTGCTGGCGGCGATCGTGTTCGTCGCCACCTCGGGCTGTACCTGGCAGCAGCTGCCCGCGGCATCGTTCGGACCATCGGGGGCGACAGCCCACCGGCGCTTTTCCGAGTGGACGAAGGCGCGGGTGTGGGCCAAGCTCCACCGTTTGGTCCTCGACGAACTCGGCGCCCGCGGCGAGCTGGACTGGTCCCGCTGCGCGATCGACTCCGTCAACATGCGGGCCCTGAAAAGGGGGACCTGACAGGTCCGAATCCTGTCGATCGGGGCAAGTACGGATCGAAGATCCACTTGATCACCGAGAGGACCGGTCTGCCCCTGTCCGTCGGAATCTCAGGGGCGAACCTGCACGACAGCCAGGCACTCGAACCCCTCGTCCGCGGCATACCGCCCATCAGGTCGCGCCGCAGACGCCAGCGGCGCAAGCCCGGCAAGCTCCATGCAGACAAGGGCTATGACTACGCCCACCTGCGGAAATGGTTACGTGGACGCGGCATCACACACCGCATCGCCCGTAAGGGCATCGAGTCTTCGCAACGTCTGGGCCGCCACCGCTGGACCATCGAACGCACCATGGCCTGGCTCGCCGGCTGTCGCCGACTCCACCGCCGCTACGAACGCAAAGCCGAACACTTCCTCGCCTTCACCAGCATCGCCTGCACCCTCATCTGCTACCGCAGAATCGCCAAATGAGATGACGTCTTAGATTCATCCGCACTGTAGGTTTCGCTCCGGCCAAAGCCGCCGCAGTGGTGAAGCCTTCCGGCGTTCGGTCTCGTTGGTCAGACATGCCGCCTCCCGCGCGCAACGCACGAGGATCTGTGGCTTGGCGCTCGCCGCTGAGATTCCCCGCGGGGTGCCAGATTCTCAGTGGGGTGTTGCTTCCTATGGTCTGCCCACCTGAGCATGATCGCCTCTGGGCCGACCGACTGGGGATTCGGGGAGTATCCGAGCAGGGAACACTGCCCACGGCGTTCAGTTTCCTGAACGCCGTGGGCAGTGCCGTGGCGAGGTGGGAGGTTCGCAGGTGGAAGCTGAGTGGGTGAGGCTGGGAGGGTGGTTACGGCCGGCGGGCGAGCGGTACGACCACGTGGCCGGCACGTTGGGCAAGTTCGTCACGCAAAGCCTGGCTGTCGTGGTGCAGGGCGGCGATGGCGGTGGCTGCGGCCTGGAGTCGGTTCTGCAACCGGGTGCACTCCCCGGTCTTCTCCGACAGTCTCTTGCGGAGTCGGCTGATCTCGGCATCCCGGCTGGCCTCCCCGGCGGTGGCGGAGCCTTGAGCGGCGACGTGGGCATCCCATTCGGCAAGGATCGGCTGGGCCCGGTTCATCGTCGCGCGACTGACCTGGGCTTCGCGCCAGAGGTTCTCCTTCGTCAGCCGTCCGTCGGTACGCTGCGGCTTGCCCGCGAAAAGCCGCAGCATCGCCGCGCGCAGGGCCTTGGCGGTTTCGGCGGAGACGCCGTCTTCAGTGATGCGGGGGCGGTGCGTCATGGAGTGGTGCCTCGGATCGTGTGCAGGACTGCCTCGGCGCGTTCGGCCTCCCTGGTGATCAGGGCCTTGCGGCAGGCGGGCAGGCCGGGAGTCTGGAGCAGCTTGAGCTGGGTGCGGTGGTGCGCGTCGTAGAACGGCATGTGCTCGGTGCCGATCACGCTGTTTGGGCAGCGGTCGGGGCGGCAGCGGTCCTCCAGCGGGCCGGTGTGCCCTTCGGGGACGATCGCGTTGTCCAGGCATACGGCCCCGGCCGGGTTGCGCTCGTCGAAGAGGCAGTTGTTGAGCGCGCCGAAGCGGATCGTGATCCGCGCCTTGCGGAGCAGGTCGTCCTCGACGCGGGCATCTCCGTGGCGGGCCTTGACCGTGGCCATAATCTGGTCGAATAAGCCCTTGAGGCGTTCGGCTCCGGGCCCGAATCCAATCTCCTCACCTCTACCGTGAACCTGGTACAGGTCCTTGAGCCGGCGGAACCGGGCAGCATGGACGGTGTCGTCCAGGTGTTTGGCCCATGAGGCGTCGGGCGCCGCGTAGCCGCGGGTGGACCGGTTGGCCAGAGCGCGGGTGGCAATGTGCTTGAGCTGCATACCCAGCGCGATCTCGGAGCCGGCGAACTGGTCGGTGAGCATCGCCATCGTTCTGCGGAACATATGGGGCCGGACCTTGCCCTTGGGGATCAGCTCCAGCCCGGACCAGGCCCGGCCGGCGTTGACGAAGGCGATGAACGAGTCCACCATGTCGCCGCCGTCGAGTTCCTCGTTGACCGCCCCTGGCTGCAGGGGTGCGAAGACCCGCGAGGGGTTAGGGGACACCGCTTCGGCGACAGTGATGGCCTCGGCGACCGGCTCGCTGATCCACCAGTGCTTTCGCGGGCGTGCCTGGTGGCCTTTGACGAGGGTGGAGGCGATGGCCGGCGCGTTGAAGTGCTCGACCATGCTGCCGCGGGCGATCTCCTGCAACTCGGAGTCCCGCATCATTGATAGGGCGCCTACCAGCACGAACGAGGCGTTACGCAGGATGGTCGCCAGCCGGGACAGTTCATACAGGTCAAACCCCGGGTGCCAGGGACCGGTGCTGCCGTCCGGGCGGGTCACCTCAGTCAGCTCTACGGGCAGCCCGTAGGCGTAGCGGCCTTCTGCTACCGCTCGGAGCACCTTGGCCCGCCGCCTTCGGCTGGCTGCCGAGCTCCGTCCGAACAGCGAGCCGTGGTGCCGGTCCTCTACGCCTAGCATCAGCATCAGCATCCCCCAGTAGACCTCGGGGGGCTGATCTTCGGGCCACTCCGGGTCGTAGTGGCAGGGCACCTTGTTCGCCGGGTCGGCCAACCACGCGTCCACTTCCGCGTCCTTCCCCGCGGCCGACGGCCCTGCGGCGGTGCGCAGCTGTTCGGCCTGGCGCAGAGCGCGGAAGATGTCCGGGGCGAAGGTGTGGATGTACGTCCACGCCGCGCGGACGAGCGGGAACCAGATCTCGGGCGGGATCGCCTTCGTGGACAGCGTCCCGTCGCGCACATCCTTGGCGACCTGCGCTGCCAGCTTCCCCGGCCAGGGGTTGCCCGCCGGCCAGCCGCAGCTGAGTGCCGGGGCGAATGCCGCCATCTTCTGCACGAAGGCGACATGCCGGGTCAGGGTTGGGGGCTCGACGTCAGACTTGAGGACCTTGATGCGCCGCCGGAGGTCGGCCTCACTCCAGTACGCCGGATCATCGGGGAGACCGTCTTGGCGGGCCCATTCGATCAGGCCGCGAAGGCAGCTCATGTTCAAGTTGATGGTGCCGATGTCCCAGGGGTCGAAGCCGAAGTGGAGTCCTGACGCCTGCAGCTGCTCGTGTTGGGGATTCGCCAGGATCGTCACGACTTCACGGGCGAGGAGGTTCCAACGTGGCTCTGCCAGATCCCCGGCCAGACGGATCTTCCACCAGGATGGGTGACGGTTGGCGGGCTTACGCACCACGCCGTTGAAGTCCAGGACCTCGGTGTCGCCGAATAGCGGGACCCGGCTTCGGGCCGGCGTGCCTGCGGAAGGAGAGGGCGGCTATGGACGATCGGCTCGTCCGCGCGGAACAGGGACTGCGGGCGGCCGCCGGGATTCGCAATGATCATGCGTCGAACTCCACGTGTGCAGACAGGGGAGGTCCAGTGAGACGTCCCCGGCGTCGATGTGCTTCTGTGCGAGGGCCTTCTCCTCCTCGGTGCGCTCATCGAGAGCGGCGCGGAGGTTGACGTACGACTGGCCCCACAGCCGCGTGAATGTCTTCGGGTCAAGCCGCCGCCGTACCTTCTCCAGGTGCTGAGCGAACAGCAGCAGCTGCGGCAGCTGGCTGGGCAGCACCCAAGCGTTACGGCATTCAAGGCAGCGCAGTGGCGCGACGGCGCAGAGTTCCCCCGGCGGGCTGAAGGGCGAGTCCCAGGGTTCTTGCAGTGCGAGACTCCCATGTCGAGCTCGCCCTGGACGATCCCGTCCGCTTGCTCCTTGTCCAGCCCCAGTTCCTGCAGCCGCTCGCTGTTCTCGGCGACCTCGGCCGCGTCGGACGAGATGACGGTCGGCCCGTGGACGGCCTGCTGGAACCAGTGGTCTTGAGCCGTGGTGATCACCTTGCCGGACAGGATCCGGAGCGTGGTGCCCTGGGCGTAGTGCCCGGCGAAGGTCTCCTCCAGGTGGTCGTCGGCGGCGACGCTGATCCGGCCGCCGGAGACGATGGCTTTCTCGACCTTGGTGGATTCCCGTAGCCGACCGATGTGGGCCTCGCCGTCGACCGTGACGGCGACCGAGGCCAGCCAGTCGGTGAATCGGTGGCCTTGCATGTTGGAATCCCAGCGGCCGAAGCGCAGCTCGTAGTACACCAGCGAGGGACGGACGAACAGGGTGTCGGTCACGTCCGGGCACCGCTCACGGACCTTCTCCGTCACGGCCAGCAGCCGGAGCACGATCGCGCTCACCTCGCGGCGGGGCCGGTCAAGCACCTCGCTTGCTGGCAACTCGCCCTCGTCGAGGCTCTGGGATGCGGCGGCGTCACGGAAGGCCCGGTGGCGCACTCGGTGGGCGCGGTTTTTGACCAGAGTCAGGCGTACGCCTTTGGGGAGGAACTCGATGTTCCCCTCGCCGAAGCCCGTGACCTCCTCCGGGGCGTGCCCGGTGGCGTCCATCAGCAGTACCCGGAAGGCATGGAGGTCCAGGTTGGTGGGGTACAGGCGGGTGATCAGCCGCCAAGCCAGGTCCCGTCTGGCTCGCCGCTGTGTGACCGTGCCGTCCGGGTTGATCACCATCTCCCGCAGCTCGTCGGGCCACTGTGACGTCAGCGGCGGCAGCCGGTCCGCGATCTGTCGCGGCTGGATCACTCCCCGGGACAGCCCCCACAGCAGATCCGGCAGGTGCAGCCAGTCCCCTTCATCCGGGTGCCGGCCCTGAGCCGCCAGTGCCCAGCCGGCGACGAGCCGCTTCTCCAGGGCGTGCACCGCCGACCATGCGGCCTTGATCAGCGCCTGCTTGTCGGTCCGGCTGAACTCGTCCCGCTCCGACGTCTCTCCCCAGGGCGTCAAGGTACGGCCGCGGGCGAACTTGGCGAGGGATTCATCGACCGTCCGTTCGGGATGGTCGTCCCGCCGCACGATCAGGAGCCTCACACCAGACGACATCACCCCGGGCTGACGCGACCCGTCCTTGTAGGCGGTGGGCAAGGTGCGCTCCCACCGAGCCAGCAGCGGCAGCAGATCCGCCGACTCCAGCGACAGGGATGCCGAGTCGCTGTACGAGTCGTCCAAGCCGGAGCACACCAGGTCGACCGCGCGCGCGTAATCGCGGGACGCTGAGGCCGAGAGATCGGTAGACGCGACGTACTCGGCCCATTCGTCGGCGAGCTGCGCGGCCAGCCGCGAGCACCGGTAGTCCGCCGGGTCGATGTAGTGGAGGCGCTCCCGACCCTGGTCATCGACCGCGACCACACGGACGCCGATCCGGTTGTCCCCGCTCAGCGCCCCCAGCGCAGCACGCAGGAACTCGGTCCGCTCGGCCGACATCGCCCCCCCCGCTTGCGCGCCATCAGTTCGCCCCCGCCGGCGACTTCTCCAGATGGAAGGCCCTGGCGGCGATCTGCGCGTACGTGGCCTCTTCGTCCGGGTCACCGAGCCACCCTGCGAACGCCGCCTCGTACTCGTGCACCAGATCGTCGGTGTACTCCAGGTACGCGTACGTGGTCTCCGGACTGGAATGACCGAGTCTGCGGCTCACGATCAGCAGCGGGTTGTAGCGGATGTGTCCGCTCACGTAGGAGCGGTGACGGCGCCGCCGCGCGGCCAGGTCCGGCTCGGCTCCGTCCATCTGCTGTTCCAGGTAGGTAAGGAGCTGCAAGGCGTACGTGTGGCGCAGATCGTGCCAGCGCCACCTCTTGGCGGGCAGCCGTGGCGTGGTCTCATTGGCCAGGGCGACCATCCGGCGCCAGGCTGCGTGCCGGTACCGCTTCCAGGAGTCCGCCTCCGGCATCAGACCGCCGCGGCAGAGGAACACCGCCATCGCCTCCAGCCCGAACTCCCCTTCCCAGACAGTGATCCGGCGGAGCTTGGGCGGCATGGCCTGCATGGAAAACACCTGGTGAATACCGTCGATGGTGCCGTGGATCCGGCCCGTCTCCGGCTCGACGCGGGAGACGACGAACAGCTCCCGGTGCTGGCGCTCCAGCCGTCGGGCCGCCGCCGCGGTCAACTCGCGGCGCTCCAGCAGGCAGTAGGTCTCGACCGTCCGCATGGCCTGCTCGGGGACGAAGATCCCGCGTTCCTTGCCGTATTTCGCGCATGCCTGGACATTGAACTCGGCCTCGTCCGCGTAGCGGTCCACGCCGATGCCCAGCTCGGGCAGCAGCACCGTGGCCCACTCCTGCCACCGCATACCGGTACACACGGACAGATCCGCGCCCGCCCGGTCGCGATGCGGGGAACTGCCCCGATAGGACGGGTTGAGCTGCGAATTCGGGCGCTGCCCGCCGAGCCCGACGTCCCGGAAGTAGCGGTACTGCTCCAGGGAAAGGTGCCGGATGTCCATTCCTCGCCGCGTCCGCGGGCTCAGGGCATTCCGCCCGCGTGACGCCACCCGCATCGGTCGGCGCCTCAGGTATCGCTGCTCGACCGCGAAGGTGAAGAACTGGTCCAGCACCGACGACTCCTTCGACCACGCCGAGGAGCCGACCGGCTTCTTCTGCGACTGCGTGCGCCACTTCTTGTAGGCCACGATGTCGGCCTCCGTGGCCGTGAGCACGTCGTGCTCACGCCCGGCTTGGTGGCCGCTGAACCGGGCCATGATGCGCCCGTAGTCCCTCAAGGTGCCTTCGGCCAGATCGGCGTACGACATGCTCCGACCCCACGAGCACAGCGGCTCCACCGGCATCATCGTCTCGTCGTCCAGATAGATCGGCGTGCCGTCCGAGATCCCCTGAAGCTCCAACAGCCTGGCCGCCTCGGCACCCGTCAAGACTGGACTGTCCAAATAGCGGCGCACCAACGCCGTGTCAACTGCGAACAACTGCATACTCGTTGCCTCCCGAGACATCTGAGAGACGAGAGATGGCAGTCAGCAGAGAACTCGTGGCCACCCTTCACCGGTACGAGGGACGACCGATGAGACAGATCTGAAACGCCCCAAGAAAGGGACCTCTGCGTGGTCCCCGCCACGGCCGCCGCGGCGAGCTGGAGGGCGCCCGCCGCCGCGAGCACCGCCAGCCAGACCGGCCCGGGACCGGCGATCAGCAGGGGCACACCCGCCGCCGGGCAGGTGGCGAAGCCGGCGAGCAGGGTGCGGCCGGGGCCGAAGCGGGCCACGATCCGCGGGGCCAGCAGCGCGCCAGCGAGCGCGCCCGCGCCGGACAGGCCCATCACGATTCCCAGCCCGGTCGCCCCAGCCTCCAAGGAGGTAAGCAGGTAGTACGCGCACAGGGCCCCGCTGACGCCGACGCCCACGCCGGTCAGGGTCAGTGCCAGTACGAGATCCCGCACCAACGGGGTCCGGGCCGTGTAGGCGAGTCCCTCACCGATCTCTCCCACGATCCGGCGCCGCCGCCCGCGGGCGGCGGCGGTCTCCCCCACCGGGGCGCCGGGCTCCGGGATCCGGGCCGCGCACCAGGCGGACACCAAATAGGAGAGGACGTCGAGCCAGAACGACCGGGCCGCGCCGAGCACGGCGACGACGGCGGTACCCAGGTACGTGCCGGCCGTGTCAGCGGCCCCGAACGCGGCGCCGACGCGGGCGTTGGCCCGGTGGAGCCGGTCCGGGTCCACCAGCTGCGGCACGAACGCGATGGCCGCCGCCTGATGCACCACGGTCACCGCGCCCAGGACCAGCGCGACTCCGTACAGGACCGGCATGGACAGCACCCCGGCCGCGGCCGCCGCAGGGATGACCGCGACCGCCGCGGCGGCGGCCAGCTCGGTGCCCACCATCAGGGCGCGTTTCCCGTGCCGGTCTACGACGGCTCCGGCCGGCAGGGCGAGGAGGAAGGTGGGCAGGTGCGTCAGGGAGGCCAAGAGCGCGGCCTGACCTGCCGTCGCCTCCAGTTCCAGCACGGCGAGGGCGGGCAGGGCCACCAGGTGCACCGACGTGCCCACGAGCCCGGCAGCCTCCCCACTCAGGTACAGCGTGAAGCCCGGCCCGAGCCGCGTCCCGGCTTGCGCGCCGGTGCTCATGCGTGGTCTCGCGCGGTGGTGTCGTCGTGGTTACCGGTGGGCTGGGTGGGGATCGTCGCCTCGAAGGCGGAGGCCTGGACGAGGTAGGCGTCGCGGAACTCGCCTGTGCCAGTGGCCGGGTCCATCAGTTCCTCGAAGGTGCCGGACTCGGCGACCCGCCCGTCCTTCAGAACGTGGATGAGGTCCGCGTGGCGCACGGAGTGTAGGCGGTGGGTGATGAGCACGATCGTCTGCCCGGTGGTCGCGGCCAGGGCGCGGATCTGGTCGAAGACCCGTTGCTCGGCGACCGCGTCGAGGGCGCTGGTGGGCTCGTCCACGATCAGGATCTCGGCCTGCCTGTACTTGGCGCGGGTGATGCCGATGCGCTGCCACTGCCCGCCGGAAATCTGGTGCCCACCGCGGTAGCCGCGGGCCAGGAGGGTGCCCAGGCCGCGAGGCAGGTCGGCAAGGACCCGATCGGCTCCGGAGAACGCGGACGCCTCCCGGACCGCGTGGTCGTCGATGGCGGTACCGGGCTGGCCAATGCCGACGTTCACGCGGAAGGTGAAGGGCCACCGGTAGAAGTCCTGGGACATCAGGGCGACACGGCCGAAGACCTGGTCGCGGTCGGCGGTACGTGCGTCGACGCCGTCCCATCGGATGGTGCCGCTTCCCTCGTCCGGCAGATACAGGCCGGCCAGCAGCTTGACCAGGGTGGACTTCCCGGAGCCGTTCTCGCCCACCAGAGCGATGATCTTCCCCGCCGGGAAGGAGAGGCTGACGTCGCGCAGGGTGGGTTCCGGCACGGCGCTGCCGTTCCCGCTGCCGGGGTAGGTGAAGGTGACCTTCTCGAACCGGACCTCCCGCAGCCGCTCGGGAAGCGGGTCCCCGCCCACGGGGATGGCCCGGGCCCGCGCTTCCCGGCACAGACGCTCGAAGTCCGCGACGAACAAGCTCTCCTGGTGCAGTTCGGTGACCTGGAGCACCAGCGTGTCCAGGCTCGCGGCGCCGGTGCGGATGGCCAGGACGGCCGTGCCCGCGACCGCGAGTTCCATGGCCCCGCTCCACAGCAGGGCGCCCAGCGCGCCGTAGGTGAGCAGCGCGGCGATCCCGCCGGCGCCGTCGGCGGCGAGCCCGATCCGTGCGGCCCGGCGGGCCAGCCGGGTCTGCTCCCGCTCGCTGGTCTCGGCCATGGTCCGGAAGTGCCCCAGGAGGAAGGGCCCGACCCCATGGACGCGGACCTCCGCGGCCGCTTCCTTCTGGGTCAGCAGCTGGCCGAGGAGGTGCCCGGCACGGGCGTGCTGGACGAAGGCGTGGAAGGAGATGTACCGCTGGCGGGAGATCATCAGCGAACTCCACGCGCTCGGCAGCGTCATCAGGACCAGCAGCGGCAGCAGCAGCGGGTGCAGGACAGTCAGCACCCCGGCCGCGGCGATCAGGGAGACTGCGGCGTTGAGGGTGTTGGTGCAGTACCGGATCATGCGCCGGGCCGAGTCCGCACCGTACCGGGCGGCGTCCAGGAGCCGGTGGAACTCGTCGTCCTCGATCGCGGACAGCTCCGTACGGTGCACCAGCCCCAGATACTGCTCGGTGGCCACCCGCTGCACCTTCGGCTCCAACGCCCCCGTCGCCGCCGTCGAGGCCGAGCGCAGCAGCGACCCGAGGAACGCCGTGACCGCCACGACCGTGAGCGCGGGCACCGCCTGAATCAGGCGTTCGTTGGTGCTGCCGGCAGCGAGGACATGCCCGAGGACGCTGTTGACCGCGGCCAGGCCGACCGCCTGAGCGATGCCGCGGCCGGCCTCAGAGGCCAGGACCACCCGCAGGGCCCGCGCGTCGGCGAGGTGGGCCAGCCGCAGGCCGGTCCCCGCCAGCCGGGGGAGCTGGCGCGCCATCGTCCACAGCCCGAGCTTGAGCCAGGCCCCCTCGTGCTGGTCCCAGCCGACGTCGTAGGCCAGTTCGCCGCCGAAGAGAAGCCGCTCGGACTCCGACAACCCCGCAGCGCCGGATCCGCTTGCCGGGTCCTTGCTCACGCGGCCCTCCTGGTATCCGGTCGCGCATCGCGGCTGCGCCCGGCCGGGGGGTCAACGCGGCGGCGGCAGGACGGTCGCGGACACGGGCCAGGCCGGGATTGTTCGATTCGGGTGGCGGCGTCGGGCCGGTGCGGCAGGGGATGCACGGGGTCCTCCGTATGGGCGCATGGCTGGTACTGGTGCTCTAAGAACGGCTCCCTTTCGGGTGCGTCACGGCCGAATGGGGAGCGAATGGTGAACGCATGTTCTGGTCGAGTCCGGTGGGCTTGGCATGCCTGGCGTGGTGGTGTTGAAACTCGCTCGAACAGGTTCTGGTCACTGCGTCGGGGGATTGCGGGCCTCGTAACCGGCGCCGGGCTCGGTCGGCCACGGGCATGACGGGGAGGGCAGTGGCGGGGTGTGCCGCTGCCCTGGCGGAGTGCGAAGGGGGGTCAGGCGGCGGTGGCCTCCAGGGCCTGGTTCCAGGCGCCGATGCCAGCGGGGTCGAGGAGTGGAGCGACGGGGGCGTTGAGGTATTCGTGCTCGACGAGGTAGAGGGCGGCGGTGCCGGCGTGTCCGGGGAAGAGGTCGTTCATGCGGCGGGTGATCGCTGTGGGGTCGGCGTCGGCGGCGTCGAAGATCCGACGGGCGAGGATCTTGCGATTCCAGACGTCGATACCGAAGACCGAGGGGTCCCGAGAGGCGTGGGAGGCCATGACCGCGGCGGTGTAGGGGCCGACGCCCTTGATCTCCTGGAACACCTCGACCAGGTCCTCACCCGCCAGTTCGTCGCTGGTGTGGTCGGTGAAGAAGGCCGCGAAGGCGGGAAGGCTGTTCGCGCGGTATCCCAGCCTGTCCTTCTCCTTGAGGGTTGCGGCGGTGACCGCGGCGAGTTCGGCGGGGGTGAACCAGGCCCGCAGGGTGATGCCGTCGAAGTGGACAAGCTTGCCGTGATGGGTGAGGAGGTTGCGGGTCATGGTCGTGGTGCGGGAGACGGTCGTGTTCTGCAGGAGCAGGGCGATCACGGCGATCTCGAAGTAGTCCTCAGGGCAGGACTGGCGCATCCCGGCGAGAGCGGCGAGCGGTTCGCGCATCGCCGGGACCTGCTCGGCGAGGGCGGTGAAGGCCGCTGCGTCCTCGTCCAGACCGTAGGAGGCGATGAGGCGGGCGGTGAGCTGCTCGCGGTGGTGGGGCTTGTAGTCGCCGTCGGTATGGATGTCCGCGATCACGGTCCGGTCCTCGTAGCGCAGCCGGACGCCGGCCGTGAGGTCGCCGACGCGGAAGGTGCGCCAGCTGCTCTCCCTGGTGTGGGCCTCGAGACCTGTCGCGTAGTGGGAAGGCTTCCAGAGCGTGTGCAGGATGTTGAACGGTCCGTCGCCGGTGACGGGCAGCTGGAGGGTGTCGGCGTGGTCGAGGTGGAGCAGGGTCACGGTGAGGGACTCCTGGGGGATTGTCCGTGGGTCGCGCGGAGACGGGAGTCGTCCGCGGGTCCCACCTGGGTAGGCACGGTGGTGTCGGCTGCGGGGATTTCCTGGTAGGCGGCGAGAGCGGCCCGCAGGTGGGCCGCGAGCGCGGTGCGCAGTTCGGGTGGGCCGATGGCGGTGACGTCGGGCCCGTACGAGGCGATCAGGGGTATGAGCCATTCCCACCGGTCGACGTACAGGACGAGGGTGGCGCCTCCGTCCTCATGGTGGGCGACTTCGGAGTTTTGCTTGAGGCTCAGGCGCAGTAGCTCGTCGCGGGCGGCTGGGGTGACGGCGAGTTCGACGCGGGTGTCGCCCTTTCCGAACTCCTCCATGGCGGTGGCCCACCAGGAGCTCACCGAGAAGCCCTCGGGGTAGGGGAACGTCAGGTCGGTGGGGTGGATCCGGTCGATCAGGTTGAGGCGGTACCGCTGCGGCTCGGCGTTCGGCGGGGCTGCGACCATGTGCCATTCGCCGCCCTTCCAGACCATGCCGAGTGGCTTGAGGATGGCGCTCTCCTGCCGGCCGTCCTTGGTGCGGAACACGATCTGCAGGGCGGTGTCGGTCAGGACCGCGGTGCGCAGCACCGGGAGGTGGCCGGAGCCCTGCCCGGTCCAGTACCAGTCGGCGGTGTCGAAGTGGAAGCGCTGGTTGATGCGGCGCATCACCTCCCGCACGTTCTGGCTGATCCCGGCCGCCTGGAGCCGCTCGCCGTCCCCGGCGTCGGTGTCGAGGAGGCCCATGACGTACAGGCGCAGGGCCTGGTCGGAGTCGAGAGTGGCGGGGTGGACCGGGTCCTCCCCGGCGAAGCGGTAGCCGCCTTTCGCGCCGGGGAGGGAGTCGATCTGGATTCCGTGGCCGGCCAGGGTGGTGATGTCGCGCTGGATGGTGCGGATGTCCACGCCGAAGCGTTCGGCCATGTCCCGGGCGGGGACGTGGCCGCGGCTGCGGAGCATCTGGATGATGCCCAGCTGCCGAGCGTGGGCGGCGTTGACCATCAGGTGGCCGCCTGGAGGGGGAAGACCTGCCCGCTGGCGTACGCCCATTGCCGAGCGGTGGCCAGGTCGATGCAGGCGGCGGCGACCTCGTCGAGTGCGAGCGGGCGGCCCCAGGGCAGGCTAGCGAGGTAGGTGTCGGGGTCGGTGACCCCCTTCGCGGCCATCACCTTACGGGCGAGCGGGGATTCGATCAGCGACGGCGCCGCGAGGTTGACGCGCACCCGATGGTTGGCCTCTTCCTTGGCGAGGGTGACCACTACGGCCTCGAGGGCGGCCTTCGCCGCGCTGTAGGGGCCGTTCCCCGCTCGCGCGGCCCGCCCGGCGTCGGATCCCACCGCCAGGACCGAGGCGCCGTCGTAGCGGGCCCGGGCGGCCACCGCCCGCCAAGCGGCCGTAAAGGAGACGACGTTGGCCTGGTAGACCTCCTCGAACTCCCCCGGCTCGGTGTCGGCGACAGTCTTCTTGCTCGACGGAGCTCCGGCGCACGCGAACACCGACTCCAGCCGGTGGGGCAGGTCCTCGGTCACCAGCCGGAGGCGGTTAGCGGTCGCGGGATCCGCGGCGTCGAACCGTTCCCAAAGGCTGCCCTTCGGGCGCTCGACCGGGGGCCGGGTGCGGTAGGTGGCCACCACGAACACGTCCCGGGCGATCAGCTGGCGGGTGATCTCCGCCCCGAGGGCGCCGGAGGCCCCCGTCACTACCGCCATCGGCCCCCGCGGGTAGCGCAGGGCCTCTATGTCGATCGGCAAACCGAGCATGGTCACGCCCCGTCTTCCGTGCCTGCGGGGGAATCTGGGTGGTCGGTGTCCCACATCTCGGCGAACCGCATCTGCTCGTCAGGGATATCGAAGAGCGCGCCGACCGCACGTGCGTGGGCGATTGCGGCCTCATCGCCGCGCTCCACCGTGACCACGGTGTCCGGGAACGCGATCAGCATCCGCTCACCGTCGATCAGGTGGGCGTAGAACAGGGTCGCCTTCAAAGCGCGCGCCAGGTCGAGGGCGCGCGCCGCTGCCTGGTCTGCCGGGACGCTCACCTCGATGATCTCGATCGGGGTACGGCCATCGAGATCGTGGGGGTAGCGGCGCTCGGGCAGTCCGGTGAAGGCGTCCGGCAGGGTGGGGGTGGTCAGGCTCTCGGTGATGACGACAGCCCGCATCGACGAAGCGGACACGCACTCGCTCCTCTCGGTCAGGGGTGGCCGCGGCTCAGTGGAAAGGGAATGACAGGACGTCCGCGACGCTGCGGCCGGCGACGGCCGCCAGGAGACGCTCGAGGCCGAGGCCGAAGGTGAAGACGTCCGCGGGGTCGCGGTCGACGTCGGCGTAGAAGTCGAGCGGGCCGTCATCGGCCGGGACGCCGTGGAGTGCCTCGCGCAGCGCGATGTTGGCGTCGACCATGGGCCGGTAGTCGGCCGCGGTGCGCAGCTTGACGCCGCCGTCGCAGATCTCGACGCCATCGATGATCAACGAGAACCGCTGGGCGCGGCCGGTCTTCTCGTCGATACGGCTGTTGTGCCGCAGCTCATACGGGAAGGAGTGCAGCAGGGTGGGCGCGGTGACCGCGGTTTCGACGCCGTGCTTGACGAATGCCTCCATCACTTCCCAGGCCCCGCCGTGGGACGGCATGCTGTGCGCGGCCATCCAGTCCCGCGCGGCGGCAACGAGTTCGGCGCCTTCGGGAGCGGATGTGGTGCCGAGGGCCTCGGCGATGGTTTCGTCCACCGGTACTTGGTAGATGGTGGTGAAGTTGGCGCCGGGGTTGGTCAGGGTGGCGAAGGCGGTCTGCACGCTGGCCTGGATGAGGTGGGCGACCATGCCCATGCCGTCGGCGAGGGTGACGTCGCGGGCTGCGGTCTGCAGCATCGTGAACTCGATGGCGTGGTCGGCGTCCTCATGCTCGGCGCGGATGGCCGGCCCGAGGTCGTAGACCCGGTCGATGCTGATGATCAGGCGGCGCAGGTGCTCCTCGGCGGAGTGCTTGAGGTGGAAGCCCTGGCCGGTGAGCGGGTGGCGGGTGGCGAACTGCGGGATCGGGGCGCTCTCGCGGTCCTGGCACAGAACCGGGGTGGGGACCTCCCTGTATCCGGTGGCGTGGAGCCAGTCCCGGACGGCGCGCAGGAGGTCGGCCTTGAGGAGGACCAGGTCGCGTTCGTCCGCGTTCTCCTTGAGGAAGGTGCCGTATAAGCGGCGGGCCTCGTCGCGGACGCTGGTCGTCATCGCGTCTCCTTGCGGTCGGCGGTCCACGGGGATGTGATGGTGAGCGGGTGCTCGGCGTCGGCGTCCATGCGGGCGGTCGCGCCGATGGGGAGGGTGACCTTGAGGGGGGTGTGCCCGTACGGGAGCCCCTGGGCCAGGGGCCAGGCGTAGTCCTGGCAGACCTCGTCGACCATCTCGGCGACCGTGATCCCGGCCGTTGGCTCGCAGCCCACGGTCTCTCCGACGATGAGGCCGGCGATCCGGTCCAGAACGCCGCAGTCACGGAAGTGCGTCAGGGCCTGATCGAGGACCTCGGTGGACTTGAAGGCATCCTCGATCACCAGGAGCGCACCGTCCCAGACCGGTTCCCACGGGGTGCCGAGCAGGCAGCGCAGGGAGGACAGGCAGCCGGCGACCAGATGACCCTCGGCAGCGCTGGCCCGGGTCCAGGTCAGCGGTGCGTCGATCCGGCCGGCGGAGGGCCGACCGGCCAGCAGCGCGGTGAAGTGCTCGGCGGTCTCGGCGGGGCCCTCCTGGGCCCAGTCCCACATCACCGACGGCCCGTGGAAGGTGACCAACCCCGTGCGGGCGGTGATCGCGTTCAGCAGAAGGCTGGGGTCGCTGACGCCCACGATCGCCTTCGGGTGCGCGGCGATCAGGGTGACGTCCAGGCCGGACAGGAGCCGGTTGGCGCTCTTCCCGCCGCCGGCGCACACCACGGCGGCGATCGCCTCGTCGGCGATCATGGTGTGGAAGTCGTCCAGGAGTTCGGCGCTGGTGCCGGCACGGTATCCGGCCCGGCCCGAGACATGCGCGCCGAGGACGGGCTCGAAGCCACGGGCGGTCAGGGCTGAGATCCCGCGTTCGAAGATGGCCGGGTCGGCGGCGGGTTCGGGCGCCGAGACGGTAACGATGCCGATCCGGTCGCCCTTGGCCAGCGGGGCAGCCAAGCAAGGTGTGGTGCTCAAGCGGGGGACTCCTTCGAAGCGTTGGGGGGTGTGCCGGGAAGTAACGGGGGTGGTACTTCCCGGCACACTGCGTGACGGTAGAGGGGGTTATCGGGTCGGCGCCAGCCGCATACGCGTCTCATCGCGGGCACGCTCGGCGGTCGCCTCACTCGTCCACGGCGTCAGCGACGTGTAGTAGTCGAAGTTCGACCAGCCCTCCAGCGAGTCCGGCGGCACGAAGCCGTGCTCCAGCGCCTTGTCGTACAAGCCGGTGCCCGGGTACGGGGCGAAGAGGTGTACCCGAGTCTCGGGGGCCGGTGAGAGGGTGCGGAGCTCGTCGATGAGGGAATAGGTGTCCTCCATCTCCGCCTCGCTCTCCCCGGGGAACCCGACGATGAACGTGTAGGAGCCGAGGATCCCGTTGTCCGCGATCTCCCGGGCGACATCCAGCAGCCGTTCGCGGGTGATCTGCTTTTTCACGACCTCGCCCAGGACGCGGTCGTTGCCGGACTCCATGCCCATCAGCAGGCGGGTGCAGCCGCTGGCCGCGATCCGCTCCAGCAGCGGCATGCCCTTCTTGCGGGCCTTGAGGATGTCGTTCGGGTTAATGGAGGCGGCCCACTTCAGGTCCAGGCCCTGCTCGATGAGCCCCTCGCAGAACCCCATGGAACGCTGGAGGTGCACGAAGAAGTCGGCGTCGTAGAACTTGACCCCGTTGATGCCGTACCGGGCCTTCAAGTCGGCGATGTCGGTGACCAGGTCACCGGCCGGCATGGCGGAGTACTTGCGCTCGTAGACCAGCTCGTAGCAGAAGTCGCAGAGATAGATGCACCCCTGGGACGAGATGTAGTTCAGGGTGCGGGTCGCGACCGTGGGGTCGTCACGGATGTACCGGGGGATGTCGAGCAGATCCCATGGGTAGGCGCCCATGGCGCCGGTCCGCGGCGGGTTCACCGGTCCCTTCAGCGTCTGGCCGCACTGGTGGGAGATCAGGCCGGGCACGTCCCGCCGACGGGTGCGCCCCAGCAGGGAGGCGACGTACACGGTCATGGAGTTTTGGCCGGGCCCCTGGAGTACAGCGTCGACCAGGGGGTGGGCCGCGGACTGCTCGGGCAGCACGTTGACGTGCGGGCCGCCGAACACCACGGGCGGGCAGTGGGCGCGCGTCTTCGCCGAGGCGACCAGGTCCAGGGCGTGGCCGATCTGCCCGCCGCCGGTCATGATGCTCACCCCGATGCACACCGTGCGATCCAGCTCCTCGTCGAGGAGCTGCTCCCAGGCTGCGGCGTCCTGCTGGTTGCCGTCGAAGAGCACGACGTCGACCATGCCTGACTCCATGAGCGGCTTGGCCAGGGTCAGGAGCGCGAACGGCATCCAGAAGTAGACGTAGTTCTTCTCGTGGTCGATCTTCGGGTAGACGAGGATCACCAACGGCCGGCCGCCGGTCCCACCGGGCCCCGTGGTGGCCGGGGCACGGCTGGGGATTGCGGGCATGCCGAGCATGACGCTCATCGGGCTGCCTCCAGGGCTGCGGACGGCTGAGTCGTGTGGAAGTGGGCGTCCGCGTACATTTCGAATGCCGCCTCCACCTGGGCGTGCAGCGTCGCGTCGGTGTCCTCGGCGAGGGCCGGGGTCAGGTCGATGAGGTTGTCCTCGCGCAGCAGGCAGAACTGGAGCCGCATGTCAGCGGTCAGGCGCAGTGCCATCAGCGCGTCGTGACACGGGAAGAGCGGACAGCCTCGGCACACGGACCCGTACCAGGCGCCGGCGGTGGAGTCCTTCACGACGGCCTTGGTGCCCGAGGGCAGGGTCAGCACGGTCATGGGGTGGCCGAGGCCGCCCTGGTGGACGGTCTCCTCTTGCACGGCCCTTCGGCGCAGCGTCGCGGTGATGTCCCCGAGGGACATGTACACGTCCTGCAGGGTGCGGCCACGTTTGGTCTTCAGGCGTCGGGCGTAGGACTCGCTGCCGGCGTCGAGGTCCTTGATGACGTCGAGGAGCTTGACGCTGTGGACGCCGGCCTCCTCACACATCTCGACCAGGGCGGGGACCTCCGCGTCGTTGACGCCGGCCATCACCACCACGTTCACCTTCACCGGGACGTCGGTGGCCACGCACCTCTTGATCGCCGCGACGACCTGCCCGTGGTCGTCCACGTTGCAGATCTCGTGGTGCAGCGCCGGGTCGAGGGTGTCCAGGGACACGTTGAACAAGGTCACCCCGGCCCGCGCGAGGTCCTCGGCGAGGTCCCCGATCCGCGGGTGGCGGGAGATCACCTCGATCTCCGTGAACACGGCCTCGTCCCGCAGCCGCCGCACCACCTCCAACAGCGGCCCGTACAGCGCCGGGTCACCGCCGGTGAGCTTGACCGAGGTCAACCCGCGGGCCCGCACCGCGTGGGCAACGCGCAGCAGATCGTCGGGGGCAAGCTCCGCGTCCATCGCCGTCACGACGGCTTCACCGGACGGCCGGCAGTAGCTGCAGGCCCTCTTGCAGCGGGAGTTCACCGTCACACGCCATTGCGGTTCCAGCATTGTGGTCCCCCCAAATCCTGGGCTATCCGTCGAGGTCACAGCCTCTCCATCCCTTCACTCGGTCGGCAACGACATCGGGCAATCCCGATGTCGGGGTTGTGTCGTGCGGCCCGGTGCAACCCCGACATCCGGTCCGTCGCGTGCCGCCGGAACTGGTGGTCTAGCCAGCCGTCCCAGTCCCGCTGGCGCGAGGCAGCGGCTGATGCGGGCGTGTCGCGGGAGCAGACCCGGTACGGTCACCGCTCCGGCCGGTCCTGGGAACGGAAGGATCCACACGTGACAGAGGTCAGCGACTTCTACTGCCATCAGGTTCTGAGCGGACTGGTGGAGGTACGGGTGGTCGAGGAAACCGAGCGTGCTCTCGCCTACCACCACACCCGCCCTTCTCATCCCGTGCACATCGTGGTCATCCCGAAACAGCACGTCGGCTCGCTCACCGACCTGGCCGGCGCCGATGAACACCTCCTTCCTGAGGTGGTGGCACTGGTCCAACGCGTCGCCGCCCAGGTGGTACAAGCCCACGGCGCCTGTTCGGTCATCACCAACTTGGGTGACTATCAGGAGTCCAAGCACCTCCACTGGCACCTGATTCACCGGGGCGAAACCCAGAGCGAGATCCACCGCCAGTGCGGACACCACGACACCTGAATGGGGCTCAGTCAGCGGGGCGTCAACGGAGGTCCCTCGCCGCGGCCAGGCCGGGCGTCCGTGAGTAGGGCGCGGCCGAGCAGCGCCTGGACGTGGCGCCGACCCCGGCGCCGGTGGATCGCCACAGTGATGGCCCTCGCGATCGGCCCGACGAGAGGCGTACCGGTCAGCGGACGAAGAGCACGTAGCAGCCAGTCGCCGCGGTGTGCGGTCATGGAGTTCTCCGGCAGGCGTAGGCCAGAAGGCCCCTGATGGCCATGGCGAGGCAGGCGGTGTGCCATAGGCCGAGCAATGCGGTATCGGGCAGCGGGGCCGATGCGGCTTCGCGTACCAGGGCCGCCGCGCGCTCCCCGCGGCGCAGCGGATGGAGACTTCCGGGCGGCGTGGGCGGCAGGACTTGCACGGCGATGACGCGCATCTCCTGCCATGCCCTCTCGACGTCCTCGGGTGGCAGGAACTGCCGGCTGCGCCAGCGGGTATACGCCAACCTGACGGCGTCCCGGATTTCGTGCTCGGTCAGCCTGGCCGTGCCGGTGGCTCGCGCTGGAAGGGCCACAGTCCGGGGCGGAGCGAGCAGCCACCCCGAGGGCAGGACCACGCGGCCCTGCCCCGGCTTTCGGCCGACCCATCCCTCGTCTTCCAGGACATTGAGGGCCTGGCGCATGACCGTTGGTTCGGTGACGCGGTCGCGGGCGAGCTCGGCGATTCCCGGCAGCGGCACCTCGGGAAGGTAGAGCCGGGCCGCGATCTGATCGAGAGCCCGGTCGGCCAGGTGGCGCGCCCGCCAGGCCCGCTCATCCGACGGATGAGGTACCGCGATGCGGTCGCCGGTTCGGGCCAGTGTCCCGGCCTCTGCCAGGTCCCGCAATGCGCGCGGCAGCAGGGCGGTGGGCACCCCGAGTTCGACAGCGAGGATTTTGGCCGGGAGTGCCATCCCGGGCGCGTATCGGCCGATGGAGATGCGGCGGGTGATCTCCTCGCATAACTCCGCCACAGCCGCTTCCCGCTCCGCTGCCTCGACGGCGGCGGTGTCCGGCGCAACTGTCAACATCACGCCAGCCCGCCTTCAGTGCGGACGAGGAGTGTCGTGTGCTCGGCTCGCCGAGGAGCACGTTGGAGCAGATGGTGGGAGTCTCCGTACGGACTGCTGACCTCACGGACCTTGGTCCAGCCACAAGCCTGTTCGAGATAGTCGGCCAGTGCTTTCGGACGGACCGTGCAGCGGATCCAGACTGGCGGAGCGGGCTTGCGCGCGGCGTGGTCGCAGAGCCCAGACACGAGGAGCGCACCCACCCTCGACTCCCTCGGGTCGGTGTGAGCGAGGGACAACACCTGGCTCGGCTCCTGCCGCTCTCCGAGCGTCCAGCCGAACATAGGTGCCGCGGACTGAACCGCGAGAGCAGCGACGAGCCTCTCGCCGTCCCACATTCCGACGGGCACCATTCCGGGCTCTGGCTCCGGAAGGCGTACGAGCTCCATCAGATTGGAGCTCTCCCCGCTCAGCGGGTGCCTCTTCTCCGCCAGCCAGTCCATACGCAGGGCAAGCAGCCGGTTGAGAGCCGGCACATGACTGAGGGTGAGCAGCTTCATCACATACATGGGTGAGCCTTGGGGTGGAGGTAGTGAAGGGATCAGCACGGAGGTCGTTGGAAGGCGGATGGAGGCTGCCTTCCGCGGGGGAGCGCGGTGGCACTGGCCTCGCGGAGGAGGAGCGCGACCGGCCTGCCGCGCTGTCTCGCGCCGGACCTGCCAGCAAGGAAGGCGTCGGTGTAGCGGCGTGGGGCTGGTCGTGGCCGGTCACCGGTATCTCGCTGGTATTTCCGGCGCGATGGGGCGGATGGGCTGGAGTACTTCTACATCGGCGGTCCACTCGCGGCCCGAGAAGTCCAGGGGCCGCATGTGTGCGACTGTCTTGATCAGGCGATTGCTGGTCCTGGCTCGGTGTTCCAGGACCAGGCTGACAGTCCCCTTGCGGCCGGTTTCCAGGTGGGCGACCGCCCGGCCGATCAGCCGGTGGTCGGTGATCTCCGTGAGGTGGTGGTCGCGTTCCCCGGTCACCTGACGGCCCAGCTGTCGTCCGGCAGGTCGTCGGGGTGCGCGAGGCGGCTCATGAGGCGCACCGCCCTTCCTGCGGGTGGTGGCTGAGGCTTTCACTGCTGACTGCCGCCGTGTGGGCTTTGACCCACCTCGTGAAGTCGGAGGCATCGGAGGCAGCGAGGGCGATGTGCACCATCCCCTCGTACCTGCCGTCGCGGGTCTCGTTCACGCCCGCCGCGTAGACCGCCGCGGCGATGCCGGTGCAGTTGAGAGCCTGCTGGAGATCGGGTACCGCGTGCTGCGCTATCACTCCCGCAGTGACTCTCGGGCTCGTGGCCAGCGGCTCGGTGCGTGCCGTGATCTTGCTGCTCATGGAGGTCCCCTTGATCTCGCGTCGCTTGGATGCCGAGACGAACGTAGGGCGGCTGCGCGTCAACTACCAAGAAACTTGCGCCAGTTTGCGGCAGCTCGGTTGACGGGCCCGAACGGGGCGTCGACGATCGGTTTGTCGCGCAAACTAACGCAAGGAAGCGGACAGGGGAACGACCATGAAGCTACGGTTCCTTGGTAAGAACTCCAACGTTGGGGACTGCCCCACCCTCTACGCAACCGACCGGGACACCTACCTCGTGCAAGGCTGGAGGATCTTCGCGAACGACCTGCTGATGCAGCTCGACATCCCTGAGGGCCAGACCGCCGTGGAGGTCCCGACGGAGCTGTTCGAGTATCTGACGAAGGACGACCTCCCGGTCGGGGAGATCAGGCGAATTGACGAACCGATCATGATCCTTACGCCAGGCGGTACGTTCGTCGTCCAGGGCCGGGAGGTGACCGACCCCGAGGCCCTGTCGCAGATGAATATTCCGGACTACGAAACCGTGGTCGAGGTCCCCAAGGCCGCGATCAAGGCACTACTGGAGGAGCCGCGTGAAGCTAATCTCCAGCGCCGAGCGCAACCAGCTCTTTGAGAGCTTCGCGCAGGACGCTTTCCACCTGGAGCTGAGGGACGACTACTCCGTCCCTGACGAGGACGGCCCGTTCGCGGACTGGCTTCGCGGAGTGGTGGACAACTCCTACATGGAGCCGTGGACGCGCATGACCAGGCGAGTCACCGGCGAAGGGAAGTCAGTCCGGCGCGTTCGCGTCGTGACTGAGCCGCACACGCTTTACGTCCAATGGGAGTACGCGACCACTCCGATCAACGAGGCAGCTGGCGAAGACATCCGATGGCTTCCGCGGCGCATGCTTCCCAGCGGCCTTGCCTTCCCCGTGGCCGGCAACGACTGGTGGCTGTTCGACAACAGGACCTTGGCTGTTGGGCACTTTGACGAGAACGGTCGCGTCCTCGGTTCGGAGCTGATCACGGCCCCCGAGGTTGTGGCCGAGTGCATTCGCGTCCGAGACCTCTTGTGGAACGCCGCTCTGCCTCACCACGAGTACAAGCCCTGACCCATCGTGAGCAACCGAGTACAAGAGACACGCGAGGCGCTGGGTGCCCGGCTGCGTACTTTCCGGAGAGACGCCGGATACACGAGCGGCCGGGCATTCGCTGGTGTGCTCGACTGGCACGAGTCGAAGGTCTCGCGCATCGAGCACGGCAAGCAGAACGCGAGCGAGGAAGACATCAGGGCCTGGTGTGTGGCGACCGGCCAGGACGAGCATGTTGATGACCTCATTGCCACCGTGCGACACATCGACGAGCTGTGGCTTGAGTGGCGCCGACAGCTCCAGACCGGCGCCGAGTCTCGGCAAAAGAAATCCCTTCCCGTCTACGCTAGGACGAAGGTCTTCCGAATCTGGCACCCCAACGCCATCTGGGGAACGTTTCAGACGGCCGACTATGCTACGGCGATTTTCCAGCAGGCCATTCGCTACTACGATATCGTCAATGACGCAGAGGCTGCGGTCGCTAAGCGGTTGGAGCGACAGAGGTACCTGTACGAGGGCAGCAGGATCTATAACGTCATTCTTGGTGAGCAGGCGCTCTACTCCAACGTCGGCGGCCCGGAGGTAATGAAGTCGCAGCTCGATCGTCTAGTGGCGCTGATGGGACTCGCGCGGGTGAGCGTGGGCATCGTCCCGAAAGCGGCGCCCGCGGAGATCTGGCTTGGTCACTCGTTTTCGATGTTTGATGACAAGCTTGTGCTCGTAGAGACGTTCTCCGCAGAGATGTCGGTGACTCAGCCCAAGGAGATCGAGCTTTATGCGAAGGCATTCGCGCTTCTAAAGCAGTCCGCAGTCTATGGCGAGCCCGCAATGGCGCTAATCAGGTCTGCCATCGACTATTTCAATCACTGAGAGGAAAACATGGTCGAGATCCCGAACTGGCGTACAAGCTCGTACACAGGGACCGAGACGTGCGTCGAAGTGGCTGACAATGATCCGGACAGGGTTCTGGTCCGGGACGCGAAGCGCCGCGACCGGGCGATCGTCGGTGTCAACCCGGCCGCATGGGTGGAGTTCGTGAACTTTGCCAGGCAGCCGGGATGAGATCAACGAGAAAAGAACTGGCGGCCTGGTGCCAGTTGCGCCCGGCCTCGACCCTTCCTGCCCGGGCCTGCTATGCCATCGCGGACGGGGGCGAGAAACGTCTCGAGGAAGTGAATCGGAGCCTCCTCGTCCATGCCGCTCGCCGCGACCAAGGCTGTGACCTCCTTGTTCAGGACCGAAGCGGCGTCGGTGTGCAGGAGGATTCGGCGGTGGGTGGTGAGCTGGGAGAGGATGGCGATCCGCTGGAGGGAGCCGACCTCGTTGTTGGCGTGCATGACGGAGACGAGGACGCACGGGCTGGCGGCAACCCATCCGAAACCGCGCCGCGCCCGGCCGTCGTCGGACCAGGAAGACTCCGGGGGGAGCCAGCCTCCTGACAGCACCCAGCGGTGTGTGGGAAAAGCCTTCCCATACGGTTGCTGGGGCAAGCTGACCTCGTCCTGGGGGGGGTAGACGATCACGCGCAGGGCAGGGTTCATTCCTCCACCGTGCCGCCGGCCGGAAACTCCAGCATGCCGAGGGAAGCGTCAGGCCGGCAGCGCGGGCAGTTCAACTCCGCGGCCGTCTGCGATCTACGCGGCGGGCCCGAGCGAACGCAACTGCTGGGGGCTGCAGCCGTCCCGGCCTCGGTGCTGCGGGGGCCGCTACTTCTCGATGTCAAGCAACCGCTCGTGCTGATCAGCCCGAGGGCGCGTTGTCAGTGGCTGAGGGGACACTGGTATTCCTCCACCGAAGCCAGCTCAGCCGAGTCTTCCCCTGCCTGGGTCGAGTCGATGGGTGGCCCGCTGATAGCACTACCGGTTTCCGCGATGGCTCGCTGGCGTGGTTGCACAGAGTCGGGGATGGTGATCGGCGAGGGAGATTTTCGGGACGACTACGACCGCGCGTGCGAGGTCGAGGGCCTGACCGGAGTGATCGCTGTCGGCGAGGAAGGCGCCCGGGGGCTTGTCCTGGCGGACGAACCAGCCAGCACCTGCTACTTGCCTGACCACCGAGCCTTCGTCCGCTGGCTCGGCGCAGAATCCGAGGCCGATCTCTTCGCCGCGGCCGAGGCTGTGTTTGCCGACCCCACCACCGAGTGGGAGGAGTGCGGTGTCGGGGAGACGGACGGTCCGGCGGTGCTCATGGACTCCGTCACCGCCGGTTCCGAGCTGGACGTCGAATACCCGAACGGCGGAGGACTGCCGGAGGAGGCTCCCGTACCGATCGGGCCCGGCCGCTGGACGGTCCGGGCCGTTCACGCCTCGCCGAACGAACACACCTCGGTGGGCGTGGTCCAACTTCTGCGCTAACAACAGGGCTGACGGAGACATGTCCTGACTGGGCAGTTCTGGGGGCCCAAAGTCACCCGACTCTGCCGGGTGATCGCCGAACGAGTCGCCCCGGACGAGACGGCGGCCCCCGTCGAGGAGCCGGGCGAGGCAGTCTTCCGCCTCCACGAAAGGGTCTGACCCCACCGGATGCTGGCGGGCTCCTCCGACTGGGACTGTGGTGGGAGACGGGGTGTTATCTCATGGGACTGCGCAGATGCCTGATGCGGAGCTACCGTGTTGACGAGATCGGCCGGTCCTTGTGGGAGGGACACGACGAGATGCTGGAGCAGGCATTGGCGGCACTGGCCGCCGCAGGCGGGGCCGCCGTGGTCCAGGCCGCAGGGACGGACGCGTGGGCCGGGTTACGGCAGGCACTGGCAGGCTGGTTCGGACGGGGAGACCAGCAGCGCGAGCGGGCGGAGTTGGAGCGGCTGGACCGAACCGCGGGTGAGCTGGATGCGGCCGCAGCGGGCGCGGTGGAGCGGCTGCGCATGCGTCAGGAGGGCGTGTGGCAGACCCGTGTGGAGATCCTTTTGGAGAACCTGGAAGAGGCGGAGCAGATCCATGCTGCCGAGAGTCTGCGTGCCTTGTTGGCCCGGCACGCGCCCCGGGGCGGTGTTTCGGCCGGTCGAGGCGGGCTGGCGGTCGGTGGCAATGTGGAGATTCGTGCGGAGGGGGGTTCGATCGCGGCTGGCGTCATCAACGCTGGCGCACACGTCGGCGGTCCTGCCGGACCGGACCCCTCCGAGGGCTGACGGACCGACCAGGTGTGGCGGGAGGAGCGTGGCTCGATGCTGGAGGCGCACGTCGCGCTGGTGGTGGGATGGCTGTGCCGCCGGGCGGCCTCATCGGCTGGCCGGTCCTCGGACGGCCCGCTTTCGGTCCCGGAGGATGTCGAAGCGGCCCTGAACGCGGTCGCTGACGCCCTGATGCAACGTCTGGCCACGCACAGTGCGTGGGATCAGTTGCAACGGGAGGTGACCGAGCCGGGATGGGCGGGGCCGTCGGAACGGACGCGGCAACGCGTCGCGTCGGCGGTGGAGGCGGCTGCCGAGGCCGATCCCGGGTTGGCCGGGACCATCGCTGCCGTCTACTTCAGGTGGCAGGCCGCGCACCGTCCCGGGAAGGTCACCGCCTCGGACAGCGGGGTGGCTGTTGGCGGGAACCTTTCGGTCACAGCCAGTGGCACTGGCGCGATCGCGGTGGGCGGCAGCGTCAGCGGGCCCGTCACCGGCAACACTCCACTCGGAGTTCCTAAGGACGGGGCTTCTCTCGCTCCCTCCCATTCCGGGTCCGAAGGGGAGCCGAACGGTCACCCGGACAGCGCCTCCCGCTCGTTGCGTGCCGTGGCCAGCGGCCCCGCGTCGATAGCCGTCGGTCGTGACTTCGACCAGCAGATACACCACCACCACTACGCGGGGGCCTTCAGCAGGGGGAGCCTTCGTTTCGATGGCGCCGATGCATTGGACCAGGACCAGGACTGGGACGCAATGCCGCTGGAACTGGGTGACGCGCTGGCCCGTGCAGTCCGCAGGCAATGGCAGGAGGCCGCGCGGCAAAGGAAATTGCAGCAGGAGATCCCTGTCCGGTGGCGCCGTACCCGGCGCCCGGTCGCCGGTCAGGAAGAGGCCCCGAAGGACCCGGGCCGGCCGCGGCTGGTCCGGGCTGTACCCTACGCTGCCGCACCTGATGACGGTGCGTTACGCGAGGGCGGAATCCCTGAACTTCTCTCCGTCTACAGCGGGGTGGCATCCGGCCGCGTAGTCGTTCTCGGCGGGCCGGGAGCCGGTAAATCCGACGCAGCGCTCCTGACAGTGCTGCGCGCCCTGGACCACCGCGACACCCTGCACAGGGGCGCCCGGCGTGCCCGCTACCCGGTGCCCGTACTGCTGAGCATCGTCGGGTGGGACGGCCACAGTCTCGAAGACTGGCTCGCCGCCCGGCTCGTTGACGACTACCGCATCGGGCGCAAGCAGGCCGAGGGGCTGATCGAGGGCGGGTGGATCTCGCTGTTCCTTGACAGTTTCGATGAGATAGCGGGCGATCTGCGCCGTGCCGCGCTCCAGGAAATCGACCGCGCCGCCTACCGCGTGGTGGTCTTCTCCCGCCCCGGCGAGTTCGAGGCCGCCGTCGCCGACGGGCATCTCCTCGGTTCCGTAGCCCTGGAGCTCTCCCCGGTACCCGCAAGTGACGCTGTCGCTTTCCTGCGGACCATGCCGGGACTCGCCCCCTGGCAACACCTGGTCATGCATCTGGAGAACGAGCCGGACAGCGCCCTCTCCCAAGCCCTCAGCACGCCGCTGACCCTGACACTGCTGCGCGACGCCTTCCCGCCGCGCCACATCACCGACCTGGACGACCTGCTCGCCGAACGATTCACGTCCCGGCGCGAGGTCGAGGAGTATCTACTCGGTCGGCTTGTGAAGATTCGCTACCGGCCCGAACCGTCAGCATCACGGGCGGCGTACGGGCCGCAGCAAGCCGAGCGCTGGCTGCGCTACCTGGCCGGCCGGATGAACCGGCAACACACCCGTGACTACGGTCGGCCGGGAGGTGCGAGGACGTACGGCCTCAACTGGCGGCGGTTACATCACTGGGCGTCACCGTGGCCGCGCATCGCTCTCACTGCCTTCGTGGGCACCCTCCTCGGGGCGTCCGGCTGTGTGCTGGCGTACGGTCCCGGCAGACACGTTGCATGGGAGGGTTTCCGCGGCGTCGGGTTCGGGGCGGTCTACGGGAGTATCGCGGGTATCACCTTCGGAGCCGGGGCGGGGGCTCTCGCTGAACTCCGGGACCCGGCACCGCGCTGGCGCAGACGACTGCATGCCCCAGGCTCCGCGCCCCGGCGCCGTTTCCATTCGCCGACCGGTGTCCTGGTCGCGATCGCGGTGACGGTCATGGCCCTGCTCGACATCACCGATCCGCTCAGCTGGACCGTCTCGCTTGCCGGTGGGCTGGTGACCGGCGCCCTGGCGGGTTTCGCGGCGACGCAGGTTCCTGCGGCACCCGGATGGACGGGATGGGCCCGGTGGAAGGGCCTGCGCTACTGGCCGGTCCTTGCCCCGGCGAGCCTGGCCGGCCTCTGCAGGGTCCTCACCCCCCGGCAAGACGACGGCACGCCTAATCAGGTGCTGTCGAGCTGGATTATGGCAATCCTCACCATGGGCATCGTCGGCGCGGTGGTCGTAGCGGCCCGCCCCGTGTCTCTCTTGGACCCGGTGACCGATCCGTACACCTCGTGGCGGCAGGACCGCAACCTGGCCCTGGTGACGGGCGCAGTGTTCGGCTTCTCTATCAGCCTGGCCCTCGGCGTGAGCCAGGTGATCGGAGTCACCAGCGAAGGCGCGGCGGCAGGCGCCCCTGACTGGAGCACCTTCCCCTTCATCGTGATCGGCTTCGGCCTGCCGTTCTCCTACGCGTGCGTGGCGGCAATCTCCGATCACTGGCGGACAAGTCTGCTCTTTCTCCAACTATGCCTGCGCGGTGACTTCCCGCTACGGGGCATGCACTTCCTCAAAGACGCCTACGACCATCGCATCCTCCGGGCGGAAGGCGCCAGCTACCAGTTCCGGCACGCCTTGCTGCAGGACAGACTCGCCCGTGATCAGGAACTCACGCCACCGTGACGTGTCGGCACCATGTTCCGCAGTGATGGCGCCGGGAGCCTGCACGGTCTCGAGCTCGGGGACGGGACTTGGGACGGGCCCAGACGCCGACCACAACTTGATCCAGGATCTCGCCGACCACTGCTGGCATGCGCACGGTGCCAGCCACCTGCTGGGCTCGGCGAGGCGTTCGGTGACCAGGCGGGTCAGCTCCGGATCCATTCACGCGCCATACCGATACTTCCATCCCCTCACCGCAGCGCTGCCCCGGGCCTCACAGCAGACCTCTCCCTTGGCTATCGCGAGGAATTGGTACCTGAGGGTGGACATCGACCGGCAACGCCACTACGCCCATCTGAAGCAGCTCCTGGACAACGGCTCCGCCTCGAGTCCATCGTCCCGATGGCTTTGTTCACGAGAACGCCCACCGACATTCCAACGTCGGCCAGGCATCGGCTGATGCCAACCACCGACGACAACCGCTGCCAGATCTCACCCGCGGGCGAGGCCGGGGGAGGAGCGCGAGCATGCGGGTGAGGGGTGGCACCCGCCAAGGTCCCGGCCGTGGTCCAGATGTGCGGGCCCAGGGCACGGTTACTGAAGATTTCAGGGTGGGGTCGGTGGGTTGATGGCCAGACCGGTGGCGGTGAGGCAGCCGTCGACAAGGTGGGGCCGGAGTTGGATTCTGCG
>NZ_JNZY01000052.1 GCF_000717655.1 Streptomyces katrae | reverse complement strand
CCTCCTGCTGCGCCACCTCGGCCACGAGACCCAGGCCGCCCGCATCGAGGACGCCGTCACCGCCGACCTCGCGGAGCGCGACGGAACCTTCCGCACCACGGAGGAGATCGGCGACGCGCTCGCCGTGCGGGCCGCCGTCTAGGGGCGCATCTCCCACCCACCCCGTGTGCCGCCCCCGGTCGCTCCGGCCAGGGCGGCACACGCCTGTCCAAACCGCGGCATTCAAGGAGCCTGAACACATGATGACCGGACCGGTGAACATCCAGAGGACCCTCGATTCCTTCAGCGAGCTCTGGAGTCCGCGCATCGTCGCCCAGTTCAACGACTACGACGTCCGGGTGGCGAAATTCCACGGCGCATACCTGTGGCACTCCCACCAGGACACCGACGAGCTCTTCATCGTCGCGGCCGGACGGCTGGTCATCCACCTGCGGGAGGACGGTGTGGAACGCTGCGTGACACTCCACCGGGGGGACACCTACGTCGTGCCGCGGGGCATCGAGCACAAGCCGGTGTCCGATGAGGAATCGCACATCATCGAGCCGACGGGCACGCTGACGGTCGGGGACACCCACGAGGAAATTCCCGACCACGTCGACGCGACCGCCGGGCACCACGTCGGCTGACGGCGCCGTTTCGTACGGTTCATGCATCAAGTGGCTGCCGGCCCCGGCGCGCCGCAAGGATTTCCGCGCAGACCGCTTCGAGCACGTCGTCCTCGCACTCGCGCAGGTAGTGGTGGCCGCCGGGGAACGTCCGCACCCGCACGCCGGCGGTCGTGGCCGCGCTCCACGCGGACAGCCGGGAAACCGGGCACGTGTCGTCGCTCTCGCCGCCGAACACGGTCAGCGGCGCCCGCAGCGGGGTCAGCCGCTCGGGCCGGTACCGGTCCAGCAGAGCCAGATCCGCCCGCAGGGGCGGAAGGATCAGCGGCAGCAGCTCCGGATGGTCGAGCACCGCCGCGTCCGGACCGCCCAGTCGGCGCATCGCAGCGACGAGGTCCTCGTCACTCAGCCGGTGCCGGTGCTCCCCGTCGATCAAGTGGGGCGCCGGCCTGGCGGACACGAAGACGTGTTCCGCCACGAACCCGTGCTCGCGCTCGAGGATGCCGGCGACCTCGTAGGCCAGGCCGGTGCCCATGCTGTGCCCGAAGAAGAACATCGGGAGGTCCAGGAGCGGCCGCAGCGCGTCCGCCACCTGCTCGGCCATCGTGGCCATGTCCCCGATCGGCTCCTCGCCCAGCCTGTCCTGCCGGCCCGGGTACTGCACGGCGATCAACTCCACGCCGGCCGGCAGCCGGCCGCCCCAGCCGGCGAACGACGCGGCGGTGCCGCCCGCGTGCGGCAGGCAGACGAGCCGGCTGACCGCTGTCTCCTGCGCCGCACGGCGGCGCAGCCACTTGCCCATGGTCGTCACTCTCCGGTTCCCGCGCTCGCGCGCAGCTCTTCGAGCGCTTCACCCAGCCGGACGATGCCGTCGGCCACGGCCCATTCGTCCGGACTCAGGCTCAGTCTGATGCAGCGCTTGCCGTGCGTGCCGAGGAACGGTGTGTCCAGCGGCTCGACGAAGAAGTGCCGGCCGGGGACGATGAACATCTGCCTTCGCTTGAGGAACTCGTACAGCGTCAGGTCGTCGAACCAGTCGTGGTCGATCCACAGCCAGCAGAACATCCCCCCGTCGCTGGAGTGCAGCCGCCAGTTCAGGTCGTCCGGGAGGGATTCGGCGAGCAGGGCCTCGGCCATCGCCCGCTTGGCCCGGTAGTAGGGCTTGATGTGGCGCTCGGAGATCACGTCGATCTGCCGGGTCGTCAACGAGCGTTCGACGACGGCCTGGAGCAGTTGCGGCGCGTGCAGTGTCGTGTTGGCGATGAAGGACACCATCGGGTCGATCAGGTCGGCCGGGCCGATCGCGAAGGCGATCCGCTCGCCGGGCAGCCCCGCCTTCGACAGCGTGAAGAGGTTGATGACGTGCGAATGCAGCACGGGGGCGAGCCTCGTCCGAACCACCTGGGGGAAGGGCTCCCCGTAGGCGTGGTCGAGCACCAGGGGCACGTCGCGCTCTTCGGCGGTGGCGATCAGCGTCTTCAGCTCGGACGCCTCGATGCTGCTGCCGGTCGGGTTCGCCGGGTTGGACAGCAGCATCATGCCCATGCGGGTCTGCCGGGCCAGGGCCTCTGTGTCCAGGCTGTAGTGGAACGAGTGGGATCCCTCGGGCACGATCAACGGCTCGATGCCGACCGTGCCGCCGGGGTCCGGGCTGAGTCCCTGGTAACCGGTGTAGTCGGGCAGGCGGGGCAGCACCAGTGGCTGCAGCACGCCGTCCGCGTCCGGGCCGGTGTACAGACTGGTCGCGATGAACGACAGCATTTGGCTGCCGGGCCCGACGACCACGTTCTCCGGCCCGATCGACCAGCCGTAGGTGAGGTTGAAGTAGTCGACGATGGCTTCGACGAGGGTGGCGGTGCCGCGCGAGGGCCCGTACCGGGTGCTGGACTCGACGAACCGGTCGTCCAGGGCCTCACGGGTGAGGCGGTGCCAGGCCTCGACGACCTCGGGGATGTGCGAGGGGTTGCCCGGACTGAGGTTGAGCCATTCGTCGTCGCCCGCGTCCCGGTCGGCCGCGGCGATGTCCTCCATGATGCTGCGGATGCCCGACAGGCGGGACATCTGCCGGCCCCGACTCGATAGCTGCACTGGGGGATCTTCCTGTAGTGGTGGGAGATGAACCGGCTGCGACGCCGGGGACAGGCTGTGGAGCCCTGTCCCCGGCGTCGCAGCAAGGTCTGGCGGCAGCGGAGCCGGGATCAGGCGGCCGCGGGGGCCGTCTCGATGTGCTCGGAGATCGCCGCGACCGTGGACTTGCGGAAGAGCTGGTCCATCGCGACCTCGATGCCGAGCTCGGAGAGGATCGCGCGCTGGATCCGGGTCATGATCAGTGAGTGCCCGCCGAGGTCGAAGAAGTCGTCCGTGTCGGCGAACTCCTCGAGCTTGAGCTCACGGCTCCAAATGGCGTGGATCTTGGTTGCGATCACGTTCTGGGTCCTTTTCGGTGAAGGGGAAGGGGAGGGGGGTCAGTTCGCGGTCCAGCCGAACGGGGTGCCGTGGTTGTTCTCGGTGCGGATCCGGTTGTGGTCGTAGCGGTTCTCACCGGCCACGACGACGCTGCCGTACTCGGACAGGTCGAACGTCGCACCGTGGGCGCTGAAGGAGTCCTGGCCCGGGTAGACGCGCACGTGTGTGGGGACGTACCGGCTGGCGATCGCGAAGCGGGTCTCGCGCTCGGTGTTGTTCGGGGTGGAGCCGTGCACGCACGACGCCGTGAAGATGACGGCTTCGCCCGGCTGCATCTCCAGCTCGACGACGTCCTCGGGGCGCGGCTCCCACTTCGGGTCGATCTTGAAGTCGGCGAAGTCGTAGCCGAAGAAGCCGGTGTCGGAGTGGGCGACGTCGTAGTCCGCGCCACGGCCGGCCTGAGTGGCCTTGTGCTCGTCGAAGATCCAGTCACGCTGCGAACCGCGCACGAACTTCATGCAGGCCCTGTCCTTGGTGGCCGGCGTGAAGGTCGTCCAGACGGTGATGTCGATGTAGGCGTTCCAGTCCGACTCGGTCGGCAGGAGCTGCGGCTTGCCGTTGGCGTAGCTGTAGTCGCGCACCTGGTGCCACTCGGTCGCCTTGGCGCCCGGGAACTTGGGGAACCACTCGGTCCGCCAGTTCAGTACGTCCGGGCCGAGGATGGCCGTGAGGTACTTGACGATCGTCGGGTGGGTGATGTGCCGGCTGAGCTCCGGGATGTCGAAGTGCCGGTCGTAGTTGACGCTGTTCTTGTACAGGGCGCGCGAGGCGTCCTGGTTGTTGATCCGGATCTCGCGGATCAGGGCAGCGGCCTCCTCCGGCTCGTACAGCTTGATCGGGCCGGTGAAGCCGTCGAGGCTGAACTGCTCGATGTTCGCCTTGATGTCCTCGGGGACGATCGCGTTGCCGGAGATCTGGGCGGCCGGGGTCGGGCGCTGCTGGTCGATGGTCATGCGGATGCTGTTCCTTTGCTCGAAAGCCACGCGTGCGGAAAAGAAGGTTTCTGGAGCGCTCGCCGAGGACGCGGGCGAGCGGGCAGGTGGGCCGCTGAGGGCCTGCGTCAGCCGGCGGCCAGGGCCCGCCGGTCGGTCTTGCCGTTCGGGTTCAGCGGGAAGGCGTCGAGGACCGTGAACTCCTGCGGCACCATGTTCCGGGGCAGGGTGCCGAGCAGGTCGCGGTAGAGCGCCCGGGTGTCGAGACCGTCGGCCGCGGGCAGCACGAAGCCCACCAGACGCAGCTCGCCCGAGTCGTCCGGAACCGCGAGGACCACGGCGTCGTCGACGAGCGGGTGGGACCGGACCCCGTGTTCCACGTCTCCCAGGTCCATCCGCATGCCGCGGATCTTGACCTGGGCGTCGACGCGGCCGACCACCACCAGTTCCCCGTCCGGGGTGACGTAGCCGCGGTCACCGGTCCGGTAGGTCCTGACGGCGCCGTCGCCCGTGTCCCGGTCGGTGAACCGGCGGGTGTCGGCCGCAGAGGCGTTGAGGTAGCCGGCGCTGACGCTGAGGCCCGAGATGCAGATCTCTCCGGTCTCGCCGTCCGGCACCTCGTTCGACTCGTCGTCGAGGAGGTGGATCTCGGTGTTGTACACGGGCTCTCCCACCGGCGTCGCGGTGCCCCGGTAGCGGGCGTAGTCCGCGAGCACGTGGGAGGTCGCCACGTCCGTGCACTCGGCCACCCCGTACTGGTGCAGCAGGACGCAGGAGTTGCCTTCCCGGCCGGCCCAGTCCTCGACCCGGGAGACCGTGAGCGGCTCCCCGCCGATGAAGACGTGGCCCACCCGGGTCAGTGCGTCGGTGCCCAGGGCCTGTTCGTGCTCGATGAGCACGTACAAGGTGCTCGGCGCGCAGTGCAGCTGCCGCACGCCGTGGGTCTCGATCAGGCGGTAGGCCATGCCCGGGTCGAAGATGCGGCTGGGCAGCAGGTGGAGGGTGGCACCGCAGAACAGCGGCGCCATCAGTCCGCGCTGGCTGATGTCGAAGCCGAAGGAGCTGACGGTGAGCCCGCTCGAACCGCTGCCCAGACCGTACTCGACCCGCAGCCACTCGAGGAGGTTGTACCAGCCCTCGTGGCGCACGGCGGTGGCCTTGGGCGTTCCGGTGGAGCCGGAGGTGAACACGACGTAGCACAGGTCGTCGTTGGAGAGGTCGACGACCGGATCCGTGGCGGGCAGGGCGTCGAGCTGCCCACCGAGCTCGTCGATGACGACGAGATCGCCCGGCGCCCCGGCGACCAGGGCGCGGGTGTCGGCCGAGACCACGTTGAGCTTGATCTCGTCGAGCTGGGACACCATCAGCCGGAGCCGCTCGGCGGGGTAGGTGGGGTCCAGCGGCACGTAGGCGGCGCCGGCCTTCATGGTCCCGAGGATCGCGACCATGAGCTCGGGCGTACGGTCCAGGCATACGCCGATCACGGAGCCCCGGCCCGCACCGAGAGCGATGAGGTGGTGGGCGAACCGGTTGGCCCGTGCGTTCAGCTCGGCGAAGCTCAGCTCTTCGGCGCCGCACGTCAGCGCGGGCCGGTCGGGGTGCTGCCGGGCGTGGGTCTCGAAGACCCGGTGCACGAGCAGGTCGGGTGGAAGCGCCAGGCGCCTGCCTATGAGGGACATACGGGGTCCGTTCCTCTCCAGTGTCCTGGACTGTGGGAATGCGGGAATGCGGGGAATGGGGGAAGGCTGCGGAGCGGGACGGCCGGGGCCTTCAGGCGGCGGCGAGGGCCGACCTGCTGACCAGCACGCTCTCGTCGTACTCGAGCAGGTACCGGTAGAAGGGGTGGCTGGCACGGAAGCCGCGGGCCACGAGCCTGCTGACGTTCAGCCGGTACACCGGGGGCGCCCCTTCCGCTCCCGAGCCGTCCGCCGGTACGAAGCCGAGCTGGGTGAGCTTGTCGACCGCCCGCCGGTCGGCGGCCTCCACCACGACATCGCTCACCTCGTGCGAGACCGCCCACTGCAGACAGCCCTTGAACAGGCCTCCGAGGACGCCGAAGGGAAGCTCCGGCAGGACCGTGCCGGCGAACTCGGGGCGCACCACCGGAAGGCGGCACTGCACCAGCCGGCCGCTGTGCCGCAGGACACCCGCCAGCTCGGGCCACTGGGTCAGCGGCAGCCCCAGCGGCGAGTAGGCGACGAGTTCCGCGCCGGCGACCAGGCCGCCGTCGACCATCACGAGCATGTGGGTGGTGTGCGGGGCGAACGGGTCGCCGACGGGCACTGCTGCGGGGAAACCGAGCAGGTCACGGTCGCCGCGCCCGCGCAGGCTGTCGATGCCCAGCAGGTCGAAGTCGCTGTGCGCCGTGTACACGAAGCAGTCTCGGCCGGGATCCTTCTTGCTTTCGACGAAGGTGAGGTCCATCTCTCAGCTCACAGGGTGCGGGTTCGGGTGCGGGAAGGGGGTCGGCGGTCAGGCCTGGGCGCGGTTGACGGCCGAGGTGATGGCGCCGAGCCGGGCGCTCACCTCGTCGCCGGCGATCGCGGCCCCGTACCCGGTCGTGCCGTCGAGGCTGATCTGCGCGTAGGCGGCGTACCGCGTGCCGAGGCTGTCGGTGAGGGCGTGACCCGTGGTCTCGGCGATCTCCACCGCCAGTCCGCCGCCGGCCAGGGCCGCGGCGTAGGCGGCGGCCGTGTCCTCGCCGGAACCGGTCAGCCGCCTCTCCCGGCCGTCGGCGTCGACGACCAGGGCGTCGACGGTCGAGGCGGTCCCGTCACCCGTCAGCTGGAACTCCTTCAGCAGCAGGGAAGGGTGGTCGAATTCGAGATACATACCGGCGAAGATGGCTCGCAGCTCCCGGGAGGTCAGCTCGATACCGTCCCCGTCGGCCACCTGCTGCACCTCGCGGGCCAGCTCCACCCGCATGCCGCGGGGGAGGTCCAGCCCGTAGGCGCTCTTGAGCACGTGGGCCACCCCGCCCTTGCCCGACTGGCTGTTGACCCGCACCACCGACTCGTAGGTGCGGCCGACGTCCTTGGGGTCGATGGGCAGGTAGGGGACGTCCCACGGGACCTCGGTGGTGGAGGTGCCCGCCTCGGCGGCCTTGCGTTCGATCGCGGCCAGGCCCTTCGCGATGGCGTCCTGGTGGGTACCGGAGAAGGCCGTGTACACGAGGTCGCCGCCGTAGGGGTAGCGGGGAGGCACCTGGAGCTGGTTGGCGAACTCCACGGTGCTGCGGATCTCGTCGATGTCGGAGAAGTCCAGCTGCGGGTCGACACCCTGGCTGAACAGGTTCAGGGCCAGCGTGGCCAGGCAGACGTTGCCGGTGCGCTCGCCGTTGCCGAACAGGGTCCCCTCGATGCGGTCGGCGCCGGCCATGACGGCGAGTTCCGCGGAGGCGACCGCGGTTCCCCGGTCGTTGTGGGGGTGCACCGAGAGGATGACCGCGTCGCGGCGGTCGAGGTTGCGGTGCATCCACTCGACCTGGTCGGCGAACACGTTCGGCGAGTCGGTCTCCACCGTCGTCGGCAGGTTCAGCGTCACCGGACGGTCCGGGCTCGCGTCCCACAGCGAGGTGATGGCGTTCGACACCTCGAGCACGTATTCGGGCTCCGTGACGTTGAACGTCTCCGGCGAGTACTCGAACCGCAGCTGCGTGCCCTTGGTCGCGTCCGCTCGGCGCGCAATGTGTTGCGCCGAGCGGAGGGCCATCTGCTGCACCTCGTCGGCGCTCATTTGGAAAACGACTTCACGCCACAGGCAGGCGGTCGCATTGCAGAGGTGCACCATGGCCCGGTCCGCGCCTTCGATGGCCTCGAAGGTCCGGTCGATCAGTTCGGGCCGGGCCGGCGTGAAGACGGATATCGTCACGTCGTCGGGGATCCTGTCCTGCTCGATCAGAGTGCGCAGGAACAAGAAGTCCGCGTCGCTGGCCGAGGGGTATCCGACCTCGATGTCCTTGAATCCCATACGGACGAGGAGGTCGAACATGCGGCTCTTGCGTTCGGTGTCCATCGGGCTGCTGAGTGACTGGTTCCCGTCGCGCAGGTCGACCGAGGCCCACAGCGGCGCCCTCACCAGGGACTTCGCAGGCCAGGTACGGTCTGCCAGGTCGTACGGGAGACGGGATCCGAGCCGCTCGTAACGCTGGAAGGGCATCGCCGATCCGCGCTGGGCGTTCCACCACAGCTGGTCGTCGCGACGCGGGCCGGCAGGGGTCCTCAGCCGCGATACGGCGAGGGATTCCGGTGCAACCTCGATCATTTCTTGCCTCCCTTGGAAACTGCGGAACGGCGCAGTCTGCGGCGAGTTCGGATTCCTCGACCTGATGTCGGCAAACGTATGACGAGGCGTCCTCGATGCATCCCCGAGCGATCCTCATGCCGCCCTCAGGCCGCCCTCAGCTCGTCTTCAACCCGTCTTCAACCCGTCTTCACGGCCTTTGACGACGGAGCGGCGGGACGGTCGGCGGCGGAACCGTCCGGCGGGACTACCGGGGAGGCCTCGGGCAATACGCGGGTCAGCTTCAGCAACGGCCCGGTCATGGCGGTCGTCACGACGGCCATCACGACCATCATGGAATAGAAGTCCTGGTTGATCAGACCCATCTCCAGGGCAACGGCCACGATGACGATCTCCGTGAGTCCGCGGGTGTTCATGAGTACGGCGGCCGGCACGGCCGTGGCGTGCGGGAGCCCGGAGAGCCTGGCACCGGCATAGGAGCCGGCCGCCTTCGAGGCCACGGCGACGACGATCACGGCGGCCAGTGTGAGCAGGGCGGCCAGGTCGAAGGCGGAGAGGTCGACCTTGGTGCCGGCCACCACGAAGTAGAGCGGAAGCAGGAGGTGCCCCACCTGTTCCATGTTCCGCATGATCTGGGTCCGCAGCTCGCCCCGTGTGCTGCGGGGCATCGCCGCACCGAATGCGAACGCGCCGAAGATGAAGTGGATCCCGAGCCATTCCGTGGCCGCGCAGGACAGCATCAGGCCCACGACCAGGGCGGGCACGATCCGCCCGGCGCCCACGTCCCGTACTCGGGCCCGCTCGACGAACGCGCCGAGAACGGGCCGGACCACGGCGAACATGACGGTGAGGTACACCGGGAGCAGCATCATGCGCCACTGCCCCGCGGCCCCCGCGTACGCGACGACTCCCGCCAGGCAGGCCCAGGCCACCAGGTCGCCGACAGCCGCGGCCGCCAGGGTGAGGCCGCCGACCGGGTGCCTGTTCAGGCCGCGGTCCGCGAGGATCCGGGCCAGCACGGGGAACGCGGTGACCGACATGGCCACCCCGACGAACAGGACGAAGCCCGTGTGGCTGCCGGGAGCGTAGGTACGGGCCAGAGGGACGGCCAGTGCGGCACCCGCGACGAGGGGGACGGCCACGGATCCGGCGACCAGGCCCATCGTGGCCTTCCTGCGGCTGCGCAGGAAGCCGGCGTCGATCTCGTAGCCGATGATGAACATGAAGGTGGCGAGGCCCACGTTGGCCAGGGCTCCGAGCAGGGGCTTCACGTCGGCGGGCAGAACGGCGTCGGACCCTGCCTGGGTGAGGACCATCGGGCTGGCCAGCAGCCCGGCGCATATCTCGCCGACCACAGCGGGCTGCCCGAGTCGGCGGGCGAGTGTCCCGAAGACCTTGGCGGCGCCCAGGACGAGCGCAAACGTGAGGAAGAAGTCCGCGAGAGTGTTTCCGGTCATGGCGAAGCTCCGTGAGGGCGCAGTGGAGGAAGGCGGAGGAGGGAGAGGGCGCGGCGGGCTCGGGCCGCCGGCTCAGGCGGCCAGCGGCTCGGCGCTCAGGTCACCGTGTCGTTCCGGCTGCGGTCCGCTCGTGCCGTCGTGCCCGGGGAGCTGCGCGCAGTACGTCTTCACCAGCGGGTGCATGCGGTACTGTCCCGGCTCCGGCTGGAACAGGAGGTGCTCGTCGACCAGGCTCTCGAGCATCTGCTCGGCGATGAAGGGCGGCAGTCCGGCCAGTACGGACGTGGACGCCACGTCCGTACGTTCCCCTTCGGCCGTGCCGAGGAGGCGCAGCAGCCGCTGCTGACCCGCGTTCAGATGCCGGTAGGAGGCGTCGAAGCAGGCCACGAGCCCGCCGTGCTCCGTCTGCAGGTCGGCGAGCCGCAACGCCGGGTCCGCGAGCCGCTGGGCCAAGTACCACACCTGCCAGGAAGGCCGTCGTCGCAGGCGCGCCGCGGCTGCGGCGACGGCCAGCGGCAGATCGCCGCAGTGGTCCAGAATGCCGCTGACCTCATCGCGCCTGGGCTCGGGGTGCCGCTTGCCCAGCAGCTGGCAGAACAGTGCGTACCCCTCCTCGCGGGACACGGGGTCCAGGGACACCACCCGGGTGGGCGACACCGCGGTCATGGTCAGGCGGCGCCTGCTGGTGACCAGGGTCAGGCACTCGTCACCGGCCGGGAGCAGCGGCCCGATCTGCTCCGCGCCGACAGCGTTGTCCAGGACGACCAGCATCCGCCGGCCGGCGGTGCGTCCGCGCCACATCTGGACCAGGGCCTCGACCGAGTCGGGCAGTTCGCCTTCGGGCAGGCCGGAGAGCACGAGCAGCTGGCGCAGCGCGGCGCGGTGGCCGAGCGGGTCCTCGTGCCGGGTGTGGCCGCACAGGTCGAGGAAGATCCGGCCGTCCGGGTACCGGTCCGCCACGCGATGGGCGACGTACACCGCGAGGGTGGTCTTGCCCACGCCTCCCATGCCGTCGACGGACAGCACGCGGCGCGGCCCGGCGGCCGTGCCGCCGGCGAGGAGGGCCTCGATCTCCGCAGTCCGGCCGACGAAGTGCCCGCTCTCGAACGGCAGGTTGTCCGGTACGGGTACGCCGGCATCGGCGGTGGAAGCGGCGTCGACGGGCACAGCGGGGAAGGGGACGGGCGGGGCGGAGGGCGCGATCCGGACGGCGGGTGCGGCTGCTGGGGCCGCCGCGTCGACGTCCTCGCGCAACATCAGCTGGTGGACTTCGAGCAGTTCGGGGCCGGGGCTCAGACCGAGCGACTCCGCCAGGTTGCGCCTGGCCTGTTCGTACACGGTGAAGGCGCGCGCCCGGGCGCCGGAGCGGTGCAGGGCGAGCACGTACTGGGCGACCATCCGCTCGCGCAGGGGGTATTCGGCCACCCAGGCCGCGAGCTCGCTGACGAGGCTCTTGTGCCGGTCGTGGGCGAGTTCCAGGTCGATGCACTCCTCGGCAACCGAGAGCCGGCCCTCGTTGACGCCGGCGACCTGGGCCTGGAGGGTGGCGCTCTCGATCCCCGAGAGCATCGGACCGGTCCACAGGGACAGCGCGGCGCGGAACTCCACGATCGCGTCCGGCTTCCGCCCCTGGCCGAGATGGGTGCGCGCCTGCGCCAGATGCCGGCGGAACTCGTGGAGGTCGAGCCTGGCGTCGCCGATGTCGAGCTGGTAGCCGTCGGCGACGGGAGTGATGACGGCTCCGCTGGGGGCCAGGATATTGCGCAGGTCGGATACCGCATTGCGGATCTGTTTGCCCGCGGTGCTCGGCGGCGTGGTTCCCCAGACCGAGTCGACGAGACGTCCGATGGATGTGCGCCGGCTCTCTGCGGTCAGGAGCGAACCGAGCACAATCTGATGTTTCATACCTCTCAGAGGTACTGTGCGCCCGCTCACCTTGAGCTGAAGCGGCCCCAGCACCCGAAACTCGACTTCAGACATGAAGTTGAGACCCCGATCTTGCATTCCGTACGGATGAGCTTCATTTCCGTGCACGCGACGCTGGGTGCACGTGGGGGTTGGGAAAGCAGTCACCCACCCAGGGCCGGGGCGAGGCCCTGAGCGGGTGATGAGCGGGCACAACGCCTTCCCCCCGGAGGCGTTGCGGCATTTCTCTAGTTGTCTTCCACTGTCCGTCCAGCCGTCGAGGCGGCCTTGCGGTGGGATTCCCGGCCGTCGGCTCCCGAAAGGGGAGCGGGTGCGGCCTGCCCGGATTCCCGATCGGTCTCCCGCTCGGTCTCCTGCGCGGGCTGATCCGGGGCCTGGTGACGGAGGCGGCCCTGCGTCACGGCCAGCAGGGCGCCGGCGAGCATGACGGCGGCGCCCGCCAGCTGGAGTCCGCCGAACGACTCGCCCAGGAAGACGACGGCGCAGGTCACCCCGAACACCGGGACGGAGAACATGATGACGGTCGCGGTCGAGGGGCTGACGACCCTCAGGCCCCGGTAGTAGAAGAGGTAGGCCATGGCGGTGGGGCCGACGGCGAGGTACACGACGTTCAGCCATGTCGTCGAGGACAGCGCGCTCCACTCCACGTCCGGGAACGCGGGCACGGCGAAGAGCAGCAGGGCGAGCGCCCCGGCCAGGGTGCCGAACGTGGTGGCCCGCAGCGGGTCCATGCCGACCAGGACCTTCTTCGAGGCGATGCTGTACACGGCCCAGGAGAGTGCGCCCAGAAGGTAGACGAGGTCCCCGGTCAACCGGGACCCGCCCGCATCCACGCCGGTGCCCCCCGCGCCGATGAAGAACACGACGGCGCCCGACACTCCCAGCGCCAAGCCGCCCATTCGGGCTCGCGAAGCCTTTTCCCGGCCCAGGGCCAGGAGAATTCCCGTCGTCATGACCGGACTCAGAACCGGAACGATGATGCTTCCGTCGATCGAAGGGGCCAGGGAAAGACCCCAGAAGAAGAACAGGTTGTACGCGAAGACCCCGACGAGTCCCACTGCCGCCGCACGCGCAATTTGCGAACGTGTAAGCGACGGCCCCTGTGACTTCCGCCCGATGAAAGCGAGCAGAACCACCAGGATGACCGCGCCGCCACCGAAGCGGAGAACAGCGGCGACCTGGTGGGGCATATGGCCGACCACTGATTTAGAGCTGGCGAAAGCACTACCGAAGAGCGCCATGGTCGCGAGCAGGTACACATACGCCTGTGCGGATTCACTCCGCAGCGACGTTTCCTTTTCCATGCCACGCCCCTAAGGAGACGTCACGGGTGCATTCGAGCACCCTTGATGATCTTGTCTACCGCGTTGCGCGGCCCGTATACGGCCATGCCGACGAGGTCCAGCTGGTCCCGGTGGACGGCTGCAACGGCGGCCCGGTTGTCCCGGTCGTTGTTGGTGGTGAAGAGGTCGGCAGTGAAGACCGACAGGGGCAGACCCCGGCTGACGGCACGCTGGTGCGAGGTGGTCAGGGCCTCTTTGCTCGCCTCGAAGACCAGGACCGGCTGGCGGAACATGGGCAGGTACTCGGTCTCATCGGCGTCCGAATAGGGTTCACCGATTACTTCCGGAACCTTGCGCCCGATTCCACTCACGAGAAAGGCGGTCATGTTGAGGCGCTGCCACACCTGAAGATCGTCACGCAAGACCACGGCGATCTTTGTCTCAAAACGAACGGGTTCGTTCACGCTGTCCATGGATGAATCAAACCCCGAGCACCCAGGTCAAGTCTTGTACGATCTTTGCATGCTTGATCATCCGCAGGTCCGCGCATGGCGCCCCGCCCTGGCGGGAATCGAAGAGGTCTACCACGCCCGCATCACCGACCACGTCTATCCCATGCACACGCATGACTCCTGGACTCTGCTGATCGTCGACGACGGCATGGTCAGATACGACCTGGACCGGCACGAACACGGTGCCCTGGACCAAATGGTCACGCTGCTGCCCCCACACGTCCCACATAATGGACGCTCGGTCACCCCGACCGGCTTTCAAAAAAGAGTTGTATATCTCGACTCCTCACAGCTGGGCGACAGACTCATCGGCTTGGCTGTGGACAGCCCCGTCATGGACGACCTCCTGCTGCGCCGGCGCATCAGCCAGCTGCACCAGGCGCTGGAGCACCCCGGCGACGAACTCGAGGCGGAGAGCAGGCTGGCACTGGTGTCCGAACGCCTGCGCGACCACCTGGAACGGCACTTCGAGGACCGCACCCCCACCCGCGACGCCGGCATCGCGCACCGGCTGCGCGACCTCCTCGACGAGAAGTTCGTGGAGGGCGTCAGCCTCCAGGACGCCTCGGCGGCGCTCCATGTCCACCCCGCGCACCTGGTCCGGGTGTTCAGCAGGGAGTTCGGCATGGGTCCGCACCAGTACCTGACCGGACGGCGCGTGGACCTGGCCCGCAAACTGCTGCTCGCAGGCATGGCACCGCGCCTGGTGGCGGCCTCGGCCGGCTTCTACGACCAGTCCCATTTCAACCGGCACTTCAAGCGCGTGCTGGGCACCAGCCCGGGCCGCTACGCCCGCAGCGGCCCGGCCCGCCACCTGGCCGATTCACCGACCTGAACCACCCCGGACGAACCCCCCGCTCGGCCCCCCAGACACCAAGGCGCGATGATGAGGGAGTGCCAGAGCCAGGAACCACTGCCGTCGTCATTGTTCTGCCCGATGCCGCCCCGCTCCTCGATGCGGCGTGGCGCATCGACCCCGCTCTGGTGCGTCGTGGAGTTCCGGCGCACGTCTCGCTCCTCTACCCGTTCGTGCCGGCATCGGCGCTGACGGATCAGGACGAGAAGGGCGTGCGTTCCCTGGCGGCGAGTCTTCCGGCAGCCGATCTGCTCTTGGAGGAGGTCGTGACGGCGTCCGGCTTCGTCGCCGTAGCCGTTCCGGGACTCCAACCCATCGTCGATGCGTTTCGCGCCCGGTGGCCCGGGTTGCGCCCGTACGGGGGCCGCTTCGGGGCGCGGCCCGCCGCCCATGTCACCGTCGCTCTGGGGGCAGACGACCCGACGGCCGCCGCCCATGTGCGCGCTGCGGTCGGCGGCCTGCTGCCGCTGCGCACCCATGCGGCGGCGGTCCAACTGGTGGTGCGGACGGAGGAGGGCTGGCGGCCGCGGTTCACCGCGCCGCTCGGCGGTCCGGACAGGCAGTGAACATCGCCGGCCTGGGGACATCGCCCAGCGGTGGCTGGGGCGGACATTGACGACACCCCTAGCTGACGACCCAGTTCGTCCCGCTCAGCAGCGCGTCACGCTCGGCCTGTCCGTTCCCGGGCGAGGGGGCACGGTCTTGTACCTTCGGTTCGGACAGGGTTGATCCAGGGTCTTGCTCCACGCCGGTGAGGACCGATGACTCCAGTGATTCCGCAGGATCCCGAAACGCTCAAGCAGGTCGTCGCGAGCGAGGTGGCCGCGCTGCGCACCGCCGCCCGCCAGGACGCGGGCGTACGCCTGGACCACGCACCGGCGCCCGGTCCGCAGGACGGCGAGCCGGCCGAGGTCTGCCCGTGCGGCGCGGGCGACGGGCCCGGGCATGCGTGCGGCGACCAGGGGGACGGCCACGACCCGTGGGCGTGTGTCTGCGCCACGCTACCTGCGATCCCCGTGTCGGCGGCGCTGCTGGTACCCGTACGGGACGAGAACGGACGGACCGGGGACTTCACCGTCCGGGCAGGGAACCACGTCCGCTCGGCCCCGTGGCTCGACGCTCCCGACGGGCACATCGGGCGGAGGCTGTTGGAGGTCCAGCCCGGAGCGGCGGCAGGTGGGCTCATCGACGCCCTGGCGGAGGTTCTGAGTACCGGTCGCGCCCTGCGCGCGCATGCCGTCGACTACACCGAGCAGCGCAGCGACGGCCTTCACCGTGCCCGGCTGCTGTACGACGCCGCGTCGTGCGGGGACCAGGTGCTGGCCACCTGGAGGCCCGCCCGCAACCGCACGGAAATGCTGTCGCTCGACGCGCAGTACATCGGCTCCATGGGCTGGGGCACGTGGGACCTGCTGTCCGGCGACACCACCTGGTCGGAGGGGCTGCACGCGATCTTCCGTACCGAGGAGGGGCGTGCGCTGTCGCTGGTGGAGCTGTGCGACGCCGTACTCCTGGACGACGTACCGCGGTTCGCCAAGATGCTGACCGCTCTCCTGGAAGGCGAGGAGCCGGCGGGTTCGGAGGTCCGCTTCAGCGTGCTGGGGGAGATCCGCACCCTCCACCTGGTAGGCCATCCCGTCATCGCCAGGGACGGACTTCCCTGGGCCCTGCACCTCATCGCACGCGACCTGACCGCCCAGGTGCGCAGTCGCCAGCGGCTCGCGGCGACCCGCCGTCAGAGGGAGCAGCTGCGCGAGGAGGCGGCCGCCGAGCGGCGCGTGGCCACTGCGCTGCGGGAGGCGCTCCTGCCGACCCACTCGGCGGAACTCGCCGAACTCGGACTGTCCGTGGCGGCCGCCTACCTGCCCGCGGAGCCGGATGCGGCTGTCGGCGGCGACTGGTACAAGTGCCGCCTGCTGCCGGACGGACGGATCCTCCTCGCCATCGGTGACGCGTGCGGCCACGGCCTGAGCGCGGTCGCCCGGATGGCGCAGCAACGACACGCCCTCGCGGGCCTCGCACATGCGCCGAACACCCACGCGGGGCAGCTGACGACCTGGCTCAACGAACTGCTGTGCGGCGACCATGCTGCGGAAACGGCGACCGGGATCATCGGCCACATCGACGGGGAGCGCAATTTCCGCTGGGCGTGCGCGGGCCATCCGGCACCCTTGCTGCTCCGCGACGGTCGGGCGTCGGAACTCGACACCTCCCACCGGGGGCCCCTGTTCGGCCTGCTGCCCGGACACGAGTACGCGACCGCGACCGTCCCGCTCCGTCGGGGCGACCTCCTGCTGCTCTACACCGACGGCATGGTCGAGCGGCGCGGGGAGGACATCGGCCAGGGTATCGACACCCTCCGCAGGGTGCTGGTGTCCTGCGCAGGGCTCGGCGCGCAAGAGGCCATGGACCGCCTCATGGCCGCTTTCACGCCCGAGGGGAACGAAGACGACACGTGTCTGGTGGCGGTGCGGCTCGACTGAGCGGTCCGTGGAACGGACTACCCGTCCAAGTGGGGCAACGACGTCGCCAAGGACAACAACGGCACCGTCATCCCCGACTGCTGAACGGATCGCCATGCGCGGACGGCCCGACGGATGGTCATCCGTCGGGCCGTCCGCGCCGCAGGTTCAGCGCCGTGGTGTCATGCCACGGCTTCGGGCTGTGCGACGGGTTCGGCGGGCTTCCGGGCCTCGGCGTCGGGCGGGGATGCCGTCAGCGTCGTGCGGGCGGAGAGAAGGGCCGGGCCGCACAGGGCGAGTGCCAGGAAGATGCCGCCACCGGCGATCACGAAGACCAGGCGGGCGTGGCTGTCGGGGCTGAGCAGGCTGCCGGCCAGGTAGCCGGCCGTGCTGCCGAAGAAGGCGGCGGAGGACAGCGTGCCGCCCACCCGGCCCAGCACCTCGGCGGGAACGGCCTTCTGCAGCAGCGTCTCCTCGCCGACGTTGGCCACACCGTTGCCCAGGCCCGCGATCAGCTGCATGGCGATCGCGGCGAACAGCACCGGCGCGGCGGCCGTCAGCAGCAGGCCCAGGCCGGTGAAGAACCAGCCCGCCAGCAGCACCCACACGGGCGAGCGGCTCTCGGCGGTGCGGACCAGCCACAGCGAGGCGGCGACCATGGCCACGCCGAACGACGCGGACAGGATGCCGAATCCGGTGTCGCCGGCGTCCAGGGTGTGCTCGGCGAGGAAGACCAGCGCCAGGTTGTCGAGCGAGCCGAAGAACAGGCCGAGCAGGAGCAGCAGCACGATGGCCCGGGACACGCGGTGGTGCCGTACGAACTTCAGCCCCTCGACGGTGTCGCCCAGCAGGGTCCGTCGCTGGCCGGTGCGCAGCGGCTCCAGTGCCGGGATGCGCGTCAGCAGCAGCGCGGAGACCACGAAGCTGCCCGCGTTGACGGCCAGCGCCCCGTACTCGCCGCCCCAGGCGGAGAACACGCCGCCGAGGACCGGGCCGAGCGCTGCCTGGAGGTTGAAGGCGGTGCCCATCCACGCGTTGGCGGGCATCAGGTCCTTCTCGTCGACCAGGCGCGGCACCACCGTACGGCCGGCCGCGGAGAAGACGGTGGAGGCCGCGGCGGCCACCGCGACGAGCGGCACGAGGACGGCGAGTCCGGGCCGTGCCAGTACGACGATCCCGAAGACCAGGGCCTGGACGAGCTCGGCGGCGATCAGCAGGCGCCGCACGCCCATCCGGTCCGCGAGCGCCCCGGCGAGCGGTCCGAAGAACCGCGGCACGGACTCGGCCAGGAGGATCAGCGACACACCGGTGCCGGCGTGGTCACCGCGGCTGACCAGCAGGACGAGTGCCACCATGGCGGCGCCGTCGCCGACGAGCGAGACCGCGCGTGCCAGCCAGAACCGGCGGAACAGCCGGTGGCGTCGGATCAGATTGGGTTCTGCGGCCAAGGCCTTGGATCCTTTCAAGGGGAAAACGGGCGGTCCGCGCGCGGCGTGAGCACGGCGGCGGTGGGTCAGGCCACGGCCCGGCCGTGTTCGCCGTGCCGGGATCCGGCGCTGCGCCGCAGATCGGCCGTGAGGTTGATGCGCTTGAGCCAGCGGTCGGTGCCGTCGTAGCGGGGGGTGAACGGCCGGCGGCCGTGCACCGCACGCTTGTTGTCGATGACGAACAGGTCGCCGCGGCCGATCACCACGTCGGTCAGCTTCGCCTCGATCGCGGTCAGCAGGGCGTCCTGCGCCTCGGCGGCCTGCGGGTCGAGCGGGTTGGTGTGCATGAACGGCGGGTCCACGCGCAGCCACGGGGCCGCGGGGTCGCCCTCCAGCAGGGCGATCGGCTCGGGCCGGTTCGCCATGGTGTCGATGCGCCGGAACTGATCGGCTCCGGCGGCCTCGGCCGCGTCGGCGGCGCCGGTGGCCACGTTGAAGCTCTTGGTGTGCGACTGGTCCGGGAGGATCGCGAAGCGCTTCTCGAAGAGGACGGCGCGGTGCTCGTCGCTGAGCTCGATGTCCTCCATGGCCGCGAAGGTCGTGGGCACCGCGTCGTGGTTGCGCAGGCCCAGCAGGATCATCCAGTCCGCGCGGTGCGGGTGGAAGGCGTCCTCGGTGTGCCAGTCGAGCATGGCGGTCGATCCCGAGCCGAGCTGGTCCAGCTCGTGCCCGGGCACCGGGAACAGGTCGAGGAGCAGCCGGCCGCGCTGCTGGCTGCTGAACGAGAAGGGCTCTCCGAGCAGGGAGCCGACCAGGCACAGGACCGCGTCCGCGTGGCGCAGCTCGGGGCGGTCGGGGCGCTCCTGGTAGCTCATCGGGGTGGGGCCCAGCGCGTTCTCGTCGATGAGCAGCCCGCTGATCAGGAATCCGGCGTTCGGGGACCCGGCCAGGCGGAACTCGGTCAGCAGCCGCCGCAGCGAACGCGGCAGCTCATGGGCCATCAGGGCGGCGAGTTGGAGGGATCGCCGGGCGTCCAGCGAGGCCGAGGCCCGCGCGTACTCGTGGGCGAGTGCGGCAACGCTGTGGCGCTCGTCGGGCAGGAGTTCGATGCGCGGGACCTCCGGCCCCGGCTGTGACGCGGTGGCCGGTGCGATGGGGGCCGGTGCGACGGTCTGCATGGTGGCTTCCTTCCTCAGGAGACGTGAGGTTGGCGCAGCCTCTCAGGATCCACTCGAATTGCGCTCAACGACGTCACCCGTCCTTGCGCCCCCACCAGTCTTCCCTCCAGGCAAGTCGGTCTGTGTGCCGCCTCGATCGTCTCTCAAGCGGTTCTGTAGCCGAGCAGGTTGTTCTTGATCTCGGGAAAGGCCGAGGCCCCGAGCGGCACCGGCCCCGACCACGCCGGAACCCGCAACCCGCGGATCCGGAGTTCCACCAGAACACGACCAGGAGTCGACGTGACCCAGAACAAGATGGACCAGCAGTCCGTGCAGACCACCAACAAGCCGGCGGCCGAGAACAAGGCGTCGATCAGCTCCCGCATCAGCAAGTACGGGAAGTACGACCGCCTCGAGGGCTGATTCGAGTCGTGTTCCGGGGTGTGAGTGAACGCCACTCACACCCCGGCACGCCTTTACAGGGAACGGCACTCACACCCCGGCAACGCCTTTACAGGGAGGTTTCCTTGAGCACCGCACAGCCCGTACCGATCAGCCCGGAGCAGTTCCGCAAGGTGTTCGGGGGTGACCTCGCAGACGTGTTCCTCCTGGTCACGTCGCCGGGCGTGCGCAGCGCGCTCACCGTGGAGACCGGCACCGTCCCGGTACAGGAGTTCACCTGGACCGGCCCCGACTCCCGCGCGGGCCTCATCGCCGAGATGGCCGCCATCCGCGCCTCCGGCCGCCGCGCCTCCGTCCTGTGGATCGCCGACGACGAGTTCGTCCACTTCGACGACGAAGACCTCGTCGGCATGGCCATGGGCGCCTTCTCCAGCTTCTCGGTGCCCTTCTCCGTGGAGAGCCTGCGCAACAACATCCGCGTCGTCGCCGAGGTCGACTACGAGCGCGAGCTCGGCATCGAGGAGGAGTTCCTGACCCTCCTCGACCAGGCCGACGACATGCTCTTCCTCGGCCGCGAGTTCGGCACCGAGGCCGTCTTCCAGCACCAGCTCTCCGAGCACTGGTTCTCGCTGCACGGCCCGCTCCTGCCCGGCCAGCAGGTCGTCCTGCCCACCGGTGAGCTGAGCTCGCTGGTCAACGCCTCGGGCGAGTTCGAGCTCCACACCCACTTCACGCTGAACGGCGAGATCACCCTCCAGGGCGCGCCCATCGTCCACCGCGGCGGTCACGAGACCAGCCTCGCCGAGACCGAGCAGGTCTACCGCGACCTCGCCGGGATGATCGACCAGCCGGCGATCATCACGCTGGCCGAGGGCCGCATCACCGCCGTCCGCCCGGCCGTCGCCGGACGCACCGAGTTCGCCACCAACCTCGAGAAGCTGCTGGCCAAGGACGACCGCTACGCCAAGCTGCACGAGATGGGCTTCGGCACCAACGCCAGCTGCGCCCCGCTGATCCCCGGCAACCACTTCGCCAACGAGCGGCACCCTGGTGTGCACCTGGGCCTGGGCCTGGGCACGTTCACGCAGTTCCACATCGACCTGATGAGCACCGCCATCGACGTGGTGATGCGCGGCGTGGACGGCCGCGACGTGGAGCTGTTCCCGGCCCTCGGCCTGGCTCCGGCCCGGATCCTCACCGGCGTGTGAGTCAGTCCGACGACAGCGTGTGCCCGGCCGCTTCCAGAGCGGTCCGGGCCCGCTCGTATTCCCCGGCCGGTACGAGTACGAGGTCCGCGTCGAACGTCGACACGGCGAACACGCCGATTCCGGCCCCGGCCAGCGGCACCAACAGGCTCGCCAGCATGCCGGGCAGGTCCAGGGAGTGTGCCCCGGCCCCGTACAGCCCGCGGTACGGACCGCTCGCGCCGGACGCGCCCGGCAGCCGCTCGGCACACACCACGGTGAGCCCGTCCCGCGCCCGGGTGACCGAGGACCACGGACGGCCGGGCAACGGGGGAACGGGGGCATCCGCCGGCAGGCGGTGCACCCACAACTGATCAGGGAGGACGTAGAGGTGCTGCGCAACGATGGTGACGGAGAGCTCGGCCATGGGGACGACCCTAAGGCGTCGGCCGCGGAGGCCGCATTCTGGCTCCCGCGCCTGAACGGCGCCTGCCGCGAACCCCTGCTGGAGCCCGCGGGCGCGCCCGGCGCCGTCGCCGCACCGCCCGGCCGGGTGGCCCCCGAAGCCGCCGCCGCCCTGCACGCGATGACGGGCGGCGCTCCCGAAGGCCTGCTGCTGCTCACCGTCGCCGCCGCCCGGATCGTCCTCGCCCGGCTCACCGGGTCCACCGGGTCCGGGGCACCGGGGCGGGTGCCGGTCCTCGTACCGGCCCTCGGCACACCGTCCGACGGGGCCGAGTTCGCGCTGCTGGCCCCCATGGACCCCGGCGCGCCCGCCACCGACTTCCTGGAGGCCCTGCACGCCGAGCTGGAGCAGGCTTCCGCCCGCCCCTGGCGGGACGGGGACGCGCTCGGCGCCCGGCTGGACGCCGTCACCCCCGGCGCAGGCTCCGCCCTGGCCCAGCTCGCCGTCGTCTGCCCGGCCCTGTACGGGGACCGCACGCCGGCCCCCCGGGCCGCCCTGGTCCTGCGTGCCGAACCGGCCCCCGACGGCGCGCTGTCGGTGACCGCCCACGGCAGCGCCGACCTCACCGCGGCCCTGCCCCGCTGCGTGGCCGCCGTCCTCGAGGCCCTCGCCGCCGACCCGCGCCGGACCCCGGCGGAGGCGGACGTGCTCGGCGCCGCCCAGCGCGCCGAACTCCTCGCCCTCGCCGCGCTGCCCACCCCCGCGGCCTTCGAGGCCGCCACCCTCACCGCCCTGTTCGAGGAGTCCGCCCGGCGCACCCCCGACGCCGTCGCCGTCACCGGCGAGGGCCGCACCCTGACCTACCGGCAGCTCGCCGCCGAGGCCGGGCGGGCCGCCGCCGCGCTCACCGCACGGCACGGCATCGGCCCCGGCGACGCCGTCTGCGTCATGGCTCCGCGCGGCGCCGACCTCGTCACCGCCTTCCTCGCCGTCCTGCGCACCGGCGCGGCCGTCGTCCCCCTCGAACACCGCCACCCCGCCGCCCGCGTGGCGTTGCTGGCCGGGCTGAGCGGCGCCCGCCTGGTGCTGCGCGCCGAGGGGTACGGCCCCGCCGACGAGGCGCTGCCCGTCCCGGTGGCGGGCCTGACCGCCCTGCTCGCCGCAGCGCCGGCCGACGCAGACGTCCCCGACGCCGCCGAGCCCGGGGCCGCGGCCATGGTCCTGTTCACCTCCGGATCCACCGGCACGCCCCGCCCGGTCGCCGTGTACCACGACCAGCTGTGCCACAAGATGCTGACGGAGGTCGGCGCGCTCGGCATCGACGCCGCGACCCGTACCGCCCTGCTCTCCGCGATCACCTCCGACGCCACCGCCTTCCAGGTCTTCGCCACGCTCTTCGCGGGCGGCACCCTCGTCGCCGTCGGCGACCCCGACCGGCTCGACCCGCACGCGCTGTGGCAGCGGGTCCGCGACGGCGAGGTCAACCTCGTCAACTGCGTGCCCGGGCTCCTCTCCGTCCTGCTGCGCGCCCTGCCCGAGGGCGGCGAACTCCCGCTGCGCCACCTGCTGCTGGGTGGCGACACCATCGCCCGCGGGCTGCTGCCGCGGACCGCCGGGCGGCTGCGCATCGCCACCTTCGCCAATCTGTACGGGCCCAGCGAGGCCACCGTCGAGGCAACCATGTTCATCCGGGACGGAGCGCTCGCCCAGCGGCTCGACCGGGTGCCGGTCGGCCGCCCCTCCCCCGGCTACGGCGTGTTCGTGGTCACCCCCTCCGGCGAACTGGCCCCGCCCGGCGTACCGGGCGAGATCCACGTGGCCGGACCCGGTGTCGCCCCCGGCTACCGCGGGGACACCGAGGCCACCGCCGCCCGCTTCGGGCGCTCCCCGCACGCCGGCGACGCCCGCGTCTTCCGTACGGGGGACCAGGGCCGCTGGAACGCAGACGGCGAACTGGAGTTCCTCGGCCGCGCCGACGGCCAGGTCCAGGTCTTCGGCACCCGGGTGGAGACCGGCGAGGTCGAACAGGCCCTGGTCCGGCACCCGGAGGTGGTCGAGGCCGTGGTCGTGCCCCGCACCGCCGCCGACGCCACCGTGACCCTGCACGCCTGGTACGTGGCCCGCCCGCAGGCGCCCGGGGGCGCCCCGCTCGCCCCCGCCGCCCTCGCCGCATGGCTGCGCGAGCAGCTGCCCTCCCCGATGCTCCCGGCCGGCCTGCACCGGCTCGAGACGCTGCCGCTCACCGTCCACGGCAAGGTGGACCGGGCCGCGCTGCTCGCGCTCCCCACCGCTGCGCAGGGCCCCGGCTGGCAGCCCGCCGACACCCTGGAGCAGCTCGTCCACGACGCCTGGGCCGAGGTGCTGGGCCACCCGCCGCACTCCGCCGACGAGGACTTCTTCACGGCCGAGGGCCACAGCCTGGCCGCCGTCCAGCTCGTCGCCGCGCTCTGCGAGGGCACGGGACGCCCCGACGCGGCCCGCGTGCTCGACGTGCTCGACCTGCGCACGCCGGGGGCGCTGGCCGCCGTACTGCGTGAACGCGGGGCCCTGCCCCGGGACCCCGGTGCGCACGCGGCGGTCGCGCCCGCCGCACGGGCACCCCGGTCCGGCAACACGTTCCCCGCCTCCAACGCCCAGCGCCGGATGTGGCTGCTGGACCGGCTGGACGAGTCTCCGGTCCCGCCGTACACGATGGTCGAGGCCTACCGGCTCGACGGCCCCGTGGACGAGGGCCGGCTCGCCGACGGCGTCGACGCGCTGGTGGCCCGGCACGAATCCCTGCGGACCGTCCTGCGCCAGACGCCCGACGGACTGACCCAGGTCATCCTCGACCCGCCCTCCGCCGTCCTCGCCACCGAGCGGGACGTCACCGTGGACGAGGCCTTCGCCCGGGCCTGCCGCCACCGCTTCGACCTCGCCGAGGGCCCGCTGGCGAAGGTCTCCTGGCTGCCCGACCCCCGGTCCGGGAGCGGGCCGGAGCCGGGCGGGGTGCTGCTGTTCACCGTGCACCATGCGATCTGCGACGGCTGGTCCTTCGGCCTGCTGATGCGCGACCTCGTGCGCTCGCTGACCGGCTCACCGGCCGGCGGGGCCGCCGCCCAGGATCCGGCTCCCACGTACACGGAGCACACCGACCGGATCGCCGCCCGGCTCGCGGGGCCGGCGGGCGCGGAGCACCGCGCGTACTGGCAGCAGCGCCTCGCCGGCCTGCCCGAACCGCTGGAACTGCCCGCCGACCGGCGCCGCCCCGCCGTCCGCAGCGCCGCCGGCGGCACCGTACGCCTCACCCTCGACCCGGAACTCACCCGCGCCCTGGCCGAGCTGTGCCACGCGAGCGCGGCCACCCCGTTCATGGGCTTCACCGCGGCGCTGCGCGTCCTGCTGTGGCGGCTGTGCGCGCAGCCGGACGTCCTGCTGGGCACCGTGGTCGCGGGCCGGCCCGACCGGCGGTCCGCCGAGACGGTCGGGCTGTTCGCCAACACCGTGGTCCTGCGCACCCCGGTGGACCCCGTCGGCTCCTTCCGCGAGCTGCTGGCCGCCGTACGCACCACCGCGCAGCAGGCCATGGCCCACCAGGAGTACCCGTTCGAGCAGCTCGTCGAGGACCTCGCGCTGCCCCGCGACCCCAGCCGCAACCCCGTCTTCGACGTCCTCGTCGAGGCCGTCCTCGACGACGGCGCGCCCGGCGCCGCCGCCGGCGGTGCCGGTCCGGTCGTGCGCCACCTCGACCTCGAACAGCCGGTCAGCGACTTCGACCTGGCGTTCAGCTTCCTCGACGCCCGGGCCGGGGCCCCCGGCGAGCTGTGGGTCGGCTACACCGACGACCTCTTCGACCGGGACAGTGCACGCCGCATGGGGCAGCGGCTGGTCCACCTGCTCGCCGGGCTGCTGGCCGGCCCCGACGACCCGCTGCCCGGGATCCCCCTCCTGCCCGCCGCCGAACGGCGCTTCCTGCTCGACGAGGCGAACGACACCACCGCCCCCTTCCCCGAGCACCGGACCCTCCTGGACCTGGTCGAGGAGCAGACGGCCGCCGGCCCCGGCCGGCCCGCCGTGGTGCACGGCACCACCGTCCTCAGCTTCGCCGAGCTCGACGCCCGCGCCGAGGCCGTGGCCGCCCGGCTGCGGGCGGCCTGCGCCGCGGGCCCCGGAACGCTGGTGGCCGTGGTCACCGAGCGGACCGAGTGGATGGTCGTGAGCGCGCTCGCCGTCCTGAAGACCGGCGCCGCCTTCGTCCCGCTGGACCCCGAACAGCCCGGCGACCGGCTCGCGTTCGCCCTCGCCGACAGCGGGGCGCTCGCCGTGCTCGCCGACGGCCCGTACCACGCGAAGACCGCCGACCTGACCGGCCTGCCCGTCCTCGACCCGCGCGCCCCCGCGGAGCCCGGCACCGCCCCCGCCCCGCTGCCGCCCGCGCACCGGGCCGGTCCGCACGACCTGGCGTACGTCATCTACACCTCCGGCTCCACCGGCCGCCCCAAGGGCGTCATGATCGAGCACCGCGGCATCGTCAACACCGTCCACTACCGGGCCGGCTACTACGGGTTCGGTCCGGACGCCGCCGTGCTCCAGGTGCCGCCGCTGCACTTCGACAGCGGGGTCAACGACATCTTCTCCGCGCTGGTCGCCGGCACCCGGGTGGTGGTCCTCGGCAAGGACCGCCTCCTCGACGTCGAGCACCTGGCCGAGGAGATCGGCCGCAACGCGGTCACCCACATCATGCTGGTCCCCAGCCTCTACCAGCTGATGCTGGAGCGCTGCGCGCCCCGGCTCACCTCCGTCCGCCAGATCGTCCTGGTCGGCGAGAGGCTTCCCGAGGCCCTCGCCGCCCGGCACGCCGAACTGCTCCCCGGCACCGTCCTCTACAACGAGTACGGGCCCACCGAGGACAGCGTGTGGACCACCGTCCACCGGATCACCGACCCGGGCGCCGATGTCCTGATCGGCCACCCCATCGCCAACAAGACGGTCGACGTCGTCGACGCCCACGGCGACCTCGCCCCCGTCGGCGTCCCCGGCGAGCTGTGCATCTCCGGCGCGGGCCTTGCCCGCGGCTACCTCGGCAACCCGGAGCTGACCGCCGACCGGTTCGTTCCGCACCCGCTGCGCCCCGGCCGGCTCATGTACCGCACCGGCGACCGCGCCGCCCGGCGGCCCGACGGCAACCTGCTCTTCCTCGGCCGCATCGACGACCAGGTCAAGATCCGCGGCCAGCGGGTCGAGCCCGGCGAGGTGGCGGCCGTCCTCGCCGAGCACCCGGACGTCCGGCGCTGCGCCGTCCTCGCCGTGCCCGACGAGCGCGGCGAACTCGGCCTCGTCGCCTACGTGGTGGGCACAGCCGCCCCGCACGCCCTGCGGGCCCACCTCGCCGAGCTGCTCCCGGCCGCAATGGTCCCCCGTACGTACGTCGCGATCGACGAGCTGCCGCTGAACCCCAACGGCAAGCTCGACCGCCGCGCGCTGCCCGCCCCGCCCCGCGAGGAGCCGCCCGCGCGCGCGGACCTCAACCCCACCGAGGAGCGCGTGGCCAAGATCTGGGCGGACGTGCTCGGGGCCCCGGTCACCGACCCCGAAGCCGATCTGTTCTCCCTCGGCGGCCACAGCCTGACCGCCGCCCGGCTCGCCGCGGCCCTCCAGGAGGAGTTCGGCGTCCGGGTGCCGCTCGTCACCGTCTTCCAGCAGCAGACCGTACGGGCCCTCGCGGCCGTGCTCGGGCAGCCGGACGGCATCCCGCTCGGCGCCCCGGCCGCCCCGGCGGCCGTGCCCCTGCTCGCGCCCGCCCCCGACGGCGCCGCCCTGCCGCTCTCCCGCGCCCAGCGCCGGATCTGGATGGCCGCCCGGACCAGCCGCAGCCCCGTCGCCCTGAACATCAGCGACGCGGTGCGGGCCGGCCGGACGCTCGACCCCGGCGTGCTCGCGGCGGCCGTCACCGCCCTCGCCGACCGGCACGAGGCGCTGCGCACCCGGGTGGCCGTCATCGACGGCACCGTCCGGCAGATCGTCATGGACCGCCTCCCCGACGGGCCGCCGCTGTCGGTCCTGCGCGTCGAGGGCGGCGACGAGGCCGTCGCCGAGGCGGTGCGTGCCGCCCACGAAACCCCGTTCGCCCTCGCCGCCGGCCCGCTGTTCGCGGTGCGGCTGCTGACCGGCCACCCCGGCGGCGACATCCTGGTGATCACCGCCCACCACATCGTGTACGACGGCGACAGCGCCGCCGTGGTGGCCCGCGACCTGCTGGCCGCGTACGACGCCCTCGCGGCCGGACGCGAACCGTGGGACGGCCGCCCCGCCCGCCCGTACCGCGACTGGGTGGCCGAGGAGGCCGCCTGGCTGGAGGGCCCCGAGGCCGCCCGCCAGCGCGCGTACTGGACCCGCACCCTCTCCGGGCCGCTGCCCCGCCTCGACCTGCCGGGCGCCGGCCCCCGCGAGGGCGCCGGATCGCAGGGTGCGGGAGTGGTCCGCCGCGACCTGCCCGCCGCCGTGCTGCACGCTGCTGCCGGGAGCGGGGGCGCCACCCCGTTCAGCGCCCTGCTCACCGCCTGGGCGCTGGTGCTGCACCGCCGTTCCGGCAGCGCCGAGGTGATCATCGGCTGCCCGGCCGGCACCCGCGACCGTGCGGAGACCGCCGAGACCGTCGGCTGCTTCGTCAACCCCCTGCCGGTGCGGCTCGCCCCCGGCGAGGCCCGCGGCCCGGCCGAGCTGCTGGTCCAGGTGCGCGACCGGCTGGCCGAGGCGTACGACAACGCCCGCTTCCCCTTCGACACCACGGTCATGGAGATCGCGGAGCGGCCCACACGCGGGCGCCGGTTCGTCTACGACGCGGGACTGAGCTGGGAGACGCCCGAACGTCTGGAGGGCGGCCCCGAGTTCCTGCCCGCGGCCCCGTCGCAGGCCCCGCTCGCCGACGACCTGCGGATCTACGCGAGCGAGCGCGACGGCCGGGTGCTGCTCGAACTCGTCTACGACCGGGCGCTGTTCCCCGGGGCCACCGTCGAGGGGCTGCTCGACGAGGTGGTGGGCCTCCTGCGCGCGCACCCGTCCTGGTACCCCGCCCCACTGATCCACCGTACCGACGAGCACCGGCAGGAGCAGCAGTGACCACCTGGCAGCAGACACTGGCCGCACTCAACGACACGGCCGCGCCCGTACCGCAGGGCCCGGTGGCGCACCTGCTCGCCGAGCGCGCCCGCCCGGTCGCGGACCGGCCCGCCGTGCTGGCCCGCGACCGGGAGCTCACCCACGGGGAACTGCACGGCCTCGCCGAGGCGCTCGCGGTACGGCTGCGCGAGCGCGGGGCGGGCCCGGGCGTCCTGGTCCGGGTCTGCCTGCCCCGCTCCGCGGAGCTGGTCGTCGCCGTCCTCGCGGTGCTGCGCGCCGGAGCCGCCTACGTACCGCTGGACCCGGACCACCCGGCCGAGCGGCTCGCCCAGCTCGTCGAGAGCGCCCCCGCGCCCATCACCCTGACCAGTGCCCGGCTCGCCCACCCGTTCCCGGCAGCGGGTGTGCTGGAGGTCGACCTGGACGCGCTGGGTGTGGCGGGGGGCGAGCCGGACGACGCGCCGGGCGCCGTCGGCCTTGCCGTGCCCGAGCCGGGCGGGCCGCAGCCGGGCCCGGCCGACCTCGCGTACGTCATCCACACCTCGGGTTCCACCGGCCGCCCCAAGGGGGTGGCCATCGAACAGCACTCCCTGGCCAACCTGCTGGAGGCCACCGCCGTCCCCTTCGGCCTCGCCCCCGGCCGGCGCGTGCTCCAGTTCGCCAGTCCCGCCTTCGACGTCTCGGTGTGGGAGATCCTCGCGACCCTGTGGGCCGGGGCGGCCGTCGTCGTCTTTGACGAGCCCGTCGCCTCCGCCGAGGCGCTGGCCGCACTGGTCCGCGAACGGCGCGCCGACACCGTGTTCCTGCTCGCCGCGCTGCTGGCCCAGCTGGACCCGGCCGCCTTCCCGGGCGTACGGACGGTCGTCACCGGCGGCGAGTCCTTCAGCCAGGCGCTGGTGGACCGCTGGGCCCCGGGCCGCGACTTCATCTACGTCTACGGGCCCACCGAGGCCACGGTGTTCCAGTCCTGGCACCGGTGCCTGCCCGGCACCCCCGGGGAGCCGGCGTCCATCGGCCGCCCGATGGCCAATCTGCGCTACTCGGTGCGCGACGGCTCCGGCGCACCGGTCGGCCCCGGCGTCGAGGGCGAGCTGTGGATCGGCGGTGCCGGCGTGGGCCGGGGCTACCTGGGCCTGCCCGACGCGGGCGCGCCACGCTTCGTACCCGACCCCGACGACCCCCGTCCCGGGGCCCGGCTCTACCGCACCGGCGACCTGGCCCGCCACCGCCCGGACGGCACCCTGGACTTCCGCGGGCGCGCCGACCGGCAGGTGAAGATCCGCGGCTTCCGCATCGAGCCCGGCGAGGTGGAGGTGGCGCTCACCGCTCTGCCGGGCATCGTGGCCGCCGCCGTGGTCGTGCCGGAGGGGACGGCGCAGCCGCTGCTCGCCGGGTACGTGGTCACCGACGGGCCGATGCCCGCCGACTGGCGGGCCAGGCTGGCCGAGAGGCTGCCGTACTACATGGTTCCGGCGGCGGTGATCCCGCTGGACCGGATGCCGAGCACTCCCAACGGGAAGATAGACCGCCGCAGCCTCTCCGCCCGGCCGCTCCCCACGGCGCTGTCGGCCGTAGCGGCCGTAGCGGCTGTTGCGGCTCCCGGCGGCTCCGCGGATGCCGGTGCCTCCGGCGGTGCGGTGGTGCCCTCTGCCGGGCTGCAGCCCGAAGGGCATGCCGGCGGGGCGGCGGACCGCGTCCGTGCCGTGCTGCGGGACCTGTTCTCCGAGGCGTTCGGCCGACCGGTCTCGGACAGCGGCGACTTCTTCCTGCTCGGAGGCACCAGCCTCAAGGCCGCCTCTCTGGCTGCGGCGGCAGCGCAACGGCTGTCCGTACCGGTCCGCGTCCGCGATGTCTTCGAATGCCCGAGCGTCACCGACCTCGCCGACCGGCTGGCGCCACGCCGTGCCACTTCCCCTTCCTCTGCCTCTGCCTCTGCCTCTTCCTCTTCCTCTTCCTCTGTCTCTGCTTCTGCCTCCGTCTCGGCCGAGGCCGAGGCCGAGGCCGAGACCGTGGCCCCGGCCGCGGGCGCCGACGGGTCGCAGGGCGTCAGCGGGGCTCAGCGGTGGCTGTGGCTGGAGGACCGGACCCGGGGTACGGGGGCGCGCGGGAGCGCCGCGTACCACGTGCCGATGTTGCTGGAGTGCCACGGCGTCGCCGATCCCGAGGTGCTGGGCGCCGCGTTCGCCCGCCTCCAGGAGCGCGAGCCGCAGCTGCGCACCGTCTTCCGCGAGGAGTGGGGGGAGCCGGTTTCCGGCCCCGCCGCCGAGCGCGCCCGCCTGGCGGTCCTGGACCTGCCCGACGAGGCTGCCCGCGCGGCCGCCGTACAGGAGTGGGCCCACGCGCCGTTCGACCTCGCGCACGGGCCGCTCGTGCGGGCCGCACTGCTGCGCCGCCCCGGCGGCCGGGACCAGCTGCTGGTCGTCCTGCACCACATCGTTTCCGACCAGACCTCGCTCGAGATCATCGCCCGGGCCCTGGCCGGAACCGGTCCGGACGCGGCTCCGGGAGTGCCGGGCCACGCTGCGTACGAGCAGCCGTCCGGCGGGGACGAACTGGCCTACTGGCGGGGCCGGCTGAGCCCGCCGCCGGCTCCGCTCCCGCTGCCCGTCGACCATCCGCGCACCGGCCCGGCCGGCCGGGCCACCGCGGTCACGGCCGTCCACCTCGACGCCGCCGAACTGGAGGCGCTGGAGGAGCTCGCGCGCGGCCGCCGTACGGGGCTGTTCCCGGTGCTGGCCGCCGCCGTCGCCGCCACGCTGCACGAGGCGACCGGCGCCGGCGACATCAGCCTCGGCACGGCCGTCAGCCGCCGCCCCGCCCTCGGGCCCGGTCCGGCGGGCGCGGTCGGCTGCATGGTCAACACCGTGGTCCTGCGGACCGCCGTACAGGGCGGAACGCCCTGCGTCGCGCTGGTCGACGACCTCGCGGACCAGGCGGTCGGCGCGATGGACCACGGCGGTCTGCCGTTCAACGAGCTGGTGCGCACCCTGGACCCGCCGCGGAGCCCGGGCCGCAACCCGTTCTTCGACGTGTGGGTGACCCTCTGGGACGAGATCGACACCGGCCCGGGCGCGCTCCGGCTCACCGGCGGCGCCATCCCGCTGGCCGAGGGCCTGTTCGAGCTCTCGTTCCAGTTCGCGCGTAGCCCACGCGGCTTGAAACTGCTCCTCCAATACGACTGCGCACTCTACGAACCGGGCACGGCACGGGGACTGGCCGAAAGGGCCGCCCACGCCGCGCGCCGGCTGTCGGCGGCCGGCCCGCAGGCCCCGGTCCGCTCGCTCACGCCCCCGGTGGAGGCCCCACAGGCCCCCACCGGCCGTCCGGCGTTCGCAGGCTTCTCCTGGGGCGCCGCTCGACCCTGAACCGCTCCGATCACCTTCATGCGGAGCCGCATCGGCGCCGCACCCACCCGAAAGCAGGAGACATGACCGAGTACACCCGCCCGGGCAACACCGCTTCCGACGCCACCGGATCCGCCGCTCCCGCCGCCGCGCCGGCGCCGCGCCGCCGCTTCACCGTCCAGCGCGGCGGCTGCGGCTGCGAGGGCAAGCCGTCCCCCACCGCCCAGCAGAAGGACAACAGCTGACGACGTCGGGGCCGACACCACCTGGTGCTGTGGCCGGAAAGGTTTGCCGGGGCGCGGCGTCCGGTGCGGTGCATCGCAAGGCGGAGGGGCGCGGCTCGTACTGGACGTACTTGCGCGGTCCGACAACGCGGCGAGGTGCCGTGCCGGGCGTCGCGACCCGGTGAACCTTGCCGGTCACAGCACTAGCG
>NZ_JNZY01000051.1 GCF_000717655.1 Streptomyces katrae | reverse complement strand
GCGCTCAGGAGAGAACCGCCTCGCTGCGCTCGACGAGGCTCGGCTTCGCCGAGCCAGGGCCGGCCCTTCGGGCTGGTGTCCTGCGCTTCGCTCCGGACAAGGTTCGGGGGTTCCGCTTCGCTCTCCCCCGAACGGCCCGCTCCGCGGGCCCGGGTGACCCCGTTTTCACCTGCGCTTCGCTCCGGAGCCGGAGAACCGGCTCGCTGCGCTCGGCGGGGCTCGGATTCACCAAGCCAGGACCGGCCCTTCGGGCCGGAATCTTACGCTGCGCTCCGAACAGCCCGCTACGCGGGCTGGGGTGACCCCGTTTCACGGGATCCGATCCTCCGTGTCACGGTCCCGATACTTCGCCGCAGGCAGTGACACGCCTCGCTGTGCGAGGCAGGGCCCGGCTTCGCCAACCCAAAACCCAGAGACTGGGCTCGCTTCGCTCGCCCCAAGCCGCTTCGGGGGCTGGACCCTCCGCTTCGCTCCGGGTCCGCGCTGCGCCAAGGAACCACTTCACTTCGCTCAGTGGGAGGACCCCTACCCTCAGGGCCGACCCCGAGGGTAGGGGTCCCTACGCTTCGCTTCGGACTGATTCCGTTCCGTTTCGCTTCACCGGGCACTGAACGGAGCGCTTCGCTTCACCCGCCCAGTGCCCAGGTCTTGCTCCGCTCCCCTGTCTAACGGGCCCGCCACTCACCTGCAGCTAGCCCGTCGGACAGAGCCCTGGAAACCTTCGTCGTGAGGCAGTACTTCAAGTATGGCGGAGCCGCGCCAACTCGCATGGTTCGGAATCTAGTTCGCTAGACCCCGGGATCCAGACGGAGTACCGATCCAGTAAAGCATCATCCTTTGCTCAGAGTTAACCACAGTTTGTATTGTACTTTTGACCCACAAAGTGGTCGATGCTTCCGGCCCAGGTAATACAGGAACCTGCACCGTACATGTAGACTGGTCCAGCATAAGTCTGATACCAGCCATCGTCTTGCTGTGTCTGCTTGTTCACCCATATCTTCGCGCTCATAGGTGCGGGATTCCCATAGTTTGGGTCCCTACTGCTGCGAACAGTCACAACACAGTTCATTCCATTTGAATTATTGTACGTCAGGTACACTATCGCATATCCGTGAGTACCCATAGAATTGACAACGCTGTACCCAGACCCGCATGCGCCGTTATAGGAGGCGTACTCATCGGCCGAGGCCGTCGGTGCAGTCGCGATATTAAGTCCTACGCTGGCGGCAACGAAAGTTGCCGCAGTCGCCATTTTCCGCATTTTGCTGGATATCAATTTGTCTCCATTTTTTTCAAATTATCGGATTGTCAACTATACATCACTGAAGCCGCGTTGGGCTGTGAGGCAGGTGAACCCACATGAACACCGGAGTGATGCACCACATCTCGCCGCCGCATGCAACTGACCGAAATTATCCCATTCGGATGACCCGAAGTGGACCGATCCGCTGCCTCGGTCGCGAAGAGCGAGACCAGGAACAGGTCCCCCGGTGTCAGGACACGCGCCTGTTCGGCGAGTAGCCCCAAGTGACGTATGAATCATCGAGTAGTGGGCCAGCGCCCCACCGAACGAGCCACCCTCGACCGGCAGGGCCTCCATGCGCGCCTCTTCGAACCGCAGCTCCGGATGGGCCCGCCGGGCGTGGTCGACCATGGCCGGGGAAAGGGCGAGCCCGAAGGCGTCCAACCCCCAGGTCGCTCAGCATGGCCGCCAGATGCCCGGACCCGCACCCGACATCGGCTACGCGCAGGTTCCCCGTACCACGCACCAGCTCGGCAAACGTGCCGAGCATCGCCCGCGAAAACGGCTGCGTCTCCAGCCGGCCGGCGAACAGCGACGCATACAACTCGACGACCCCGTCGTAGGCCGCCCTCGTCTCATCCTGATGCTCCCCCACGGGAAGGAAGCTAACATCCACGCATGCGCACGGCCCCCCGCGCCGACCACGCCGGTCAGGGACATAACCCACCCCCTGATTCAAAATAATCTGCAGATTCACTCTGGCGCCCAGGGCCCGGCCGCCCGGGGCCGGGTCTGGGTCGGCCAACAAGTGGGCCATGCACTACGCCGCCGCAGCCCAGTTCTTCGCCCGCGAGGGCCACCTCACGGTGCCCCGCAAGCACATCGAGACGATCACCACCGGCGACGGCCAGGCGCAGCGGGACGTGGCGCTGAAGCTCGGAACGTGGGTCGACAACCAGCGCCGCCGGGCCGGCACGCTGACGCCGGAGCGGGTCGAACTGCTTTCCAAGGTCGGGATGCGGTGGGCATAGCCGTACAACGCGCAGCGGGGCCGGACAGGGTGTTCCTGTCCGGCCCCGCTGCGGTCGTCAGGCGCCGGCTTCCTCTCCTGGCGGCGCGTCTGCAGGCTGCTCGTCACCGGGTTCGGCAGGGGGCATGGGGACGAGTCGGTCTGTGTCAGACAGCTCCAGCGGCCGGTGAATGCCCTCGATCGGAGGGGAGTCATTGTCGGTGACGATGATCTGCAGGCGGTCGACGTGTTCGGTGGCAGTGCGCAGGAGGCTGGCGTACATCTTGCGCAGGCGTTCAAGGTCGACGCCTTCGTGGCCGACGTTGCTGCTGATGCCGTCGATGATCAGGAGATTGGGCAAGGGGATGTCGGGGTCGTTGAGTGCCACGTGTTGGTGCGCAAGGACGTGGGCGACGTTGACCAGTACCTCGACGCCTTGCGATTGCAGGTCAGCGAAGGGGCGGCCGTCAACGACAGGCATGTACGTCTTCTTGTTGATGTAGGAGCCTGGCTCGCCGTCGAAGCGGGGTGCGTCGAAGCTGCGGAGGGCTGCTTCGAAGGCGTCGTCGAGTTTCCGCAGGCGTTCGCTGACGGCTTGGTTGCTGTGGCGGGTGGCGTCGATTTTGCTGTTGAGGTCTTCTTGCTCGCGTTCCAGTTCCGCAACGCGTTCGGCCTGTCCTGCTAGCCGGTCGTGGACGGCCAGGCCGTCGCCCAGGCGGGCGAGGTGCTCCTCGAGTCGGGCCTGCTGGGCGGCGACGCTTCGGATGCGGTCTGCCTGGTCGGTGATGTAGGTGGAAGTCGCTCGGTCCAGTTGGGCACCGAGTTCTGTCCGGTGCTGGGTCTGGGTAGCCAGGGCTGTCTGGAGTTGAGCGAGGCGGTGGCTGCTCCGGGCGATCAGTTCTTCGGTCTCTGTGACCTGCTCGATGACCCGGTCTTGTTCCGCGGCCAGAGAGGACGGCGCCGGCAGGTTGGGTGGGGCCTGGAGGCAGAGACGGCAGGTGTGCTCGTCTCCCCTGTCCGGTACACCGGCTCCGCAGCGGGGGCAGGTGTGGAACTCGAAGTCGTTGAGGAGGCGCTCGGCGACCAGGGCGCGGGTGAGTCGACGGCTCTGGGCGATGAGTTGTCCGTGGAGTTCACGGAGGTTGGTGATGGAGACGGCTTCGGCCTCGGTCGCCCCGGCGATCCGGGCGATCTCTGCTTCCGTCTGGGCGATCCGTTCGCGGAGCGTGACGGTGGTCGGCCCGGTCAGGTTGATGTTGCCGGTGAGGCTGACGTCGGCTTGGCGAGCGTGGGTGAGCTCTCGCTCGGTCTCCTGGCGTTCGACTTCCAGCTGGGCGCGGGAGGCGAAGGCGGTGCTCAGGAGGATCCGTTCCAGGGTGTTCGCATCTGCGGTGAGGGCTGCCAGTTCTGTGGTGACTTCGCGCAGGCGGTCGCGTAGGCCGGCTGCCTCGGGGTCGTAGAGGCCGTAGAGGATCTCGAAGACGTACTTGCGCTTGATGTTCTTGGAGTAGTTGTCCGGCGTTCCGAAGACGGAGGAGTCGATCTCCTTCTGCCTGAGGACGCAGTACATGAGGTAGTCGCTGATAGTGACGGGAACCAGGGGGCTCCTGTCGTCGTTGGGGGCGCGTGGGACGCGGAGTTGGGGCAGCTTCAGTACGTCGCGCCACCAGTCACGGAACGTCTCGTCGTACCCGGCTTGGAGCTGGCTGGCTGGCAGCCGCCAGACCTCCCGGCGGCCTTCGACTTCGGCGATCTCCACCATGGCGTTCGCTGTGGTGACCAGGGGGCGGACGATGCGGAATCGGCGATCTCCGACCAGCACGGTGCCGGCGATCGTCCGTCCGCGAAGCTCGGGGACGACGCTCACGTCTGCGCCCAGCAGGGCCCGAAGGCAGCTGACGGTGGCAGTCTTGCCGCCGCTCATGGAACCCACGATCGCGTTCATGCCGGGCTCGAAGCGGATCGTGCGGCTCGTGCCGACCAAGGTGATCTCTTCGATACGCAGTCTCATAGGTGGGTCCCCCAGTCCGCCTCGACGATGTCGGGGAACGTCTCGTAGATCAGGTTCTTCAAGGTGAGGCCGGTCAGGTTGAAGTACCGGCGCAACAGCACTGCCCGGTCGCGCACCGGGCGCCAACTCTCGCTTTCAGCGAGAGCACGCGCCACGTCATGCCCGGCCTGGGTAGTGCAGTAGGTCGCAACGGCGTCCTCGTGTTTGGGCTCGATGAGTCCTTTGCCTGTGAGGGCGCCGAGCAGCGCGTAATACGCGGGGTCCCAGGGCCCGTACCTGTAACGGATCATGCTCTGCTCAATCGTTCCGGTCAGCCACGGGTTCTCGCCGGCGTCGACGTTGGGCCGTCGAATAGCCATGAGTGTGTTGAAGCGGTCCGGGTAGCGCAGCAGGAAGTCAAGCTTGGCCAGCTTCATGCGCCCTTCGATGCCCTTGGCCGCCTTGGTTTCGGAGAACACATCGATGAGGAGCAGCAGGCGGGCTTGGGCATCGGCCGAAGGCGGCCTTGTGGGCGGCACGGCGGTTACGGGCGCGGTAGCGCTAGGAGGCATCTCGATCGCTCCCCCAGTCGAACTTGCACTCGTCCGAGATCGCGCATGCCCTGCCCATCAGCAGCACACCGTCCCGGGCGTAGAGGGGATGGCGGTCGTACGTGCCGGGGCTGGCATCGAGCATGCGCTGCAGCTCGTCGAAGATGGCGTCCGCGGGCTGGGGCTGGCCTCTGTAGGAGCGGCCGGTGCGGCGGGCCAGCAAGAGCAGACGCTGGTCGAGGTCGGTCTCGATGGCTTGATCGCCGGGCCAGGCTCCCAGGGCCAGCTCTTTGAAGCGGTGGCGCTCAGCGTGGGCCCGGAGCATCTGCGCCTCCTCGATGACCTCCCTGGAGGCCGCGCCCGCCCGGAGCTTGCGAACAAGCGCGGTCTCCGGGTCATGCAGTTGCTGGGAGAGGTCTTCCAGCAGAACGTGGTCCGGACGGGTCAGGCGCTGGCGTACGTCGGCAATCGCCGCCACAGCGAGGCGTTTGTTCAGCACGGCCGGGGGCGGATTGTCGAGGACCAGGAGCTCTGTCCACCGGGCCACGGGAAGACCTTGGGTGGCATCGCGGGTACGCCGAAGCAACTCGTCGTAGAGGGCGTCGATCATCGCCATGGTGAGCCCTGGGCCGAGATCGGCCAGGACCCGTGTGTTGCGCAGCTCGATGTCGCCACGCCGTGGCAGCGGCCTGATGCGCACCAGGGGAAGGAAGTCGGTGAGTTCCTCCTCCTTGACCTCCAGGTGCTTCGCGACCCGCTTGAGGCACGCCGCGTTGTCCCCGCCTTGCCCCTTCGACAGCGCTACGACTGCGTCGTCTGCTGGTCGAGATGGCCCTCGATGCCGGCAGTCAGTTGGTAGGTCAGGTCCTTGCCCACCACGGCCTTGTGCGTGCGCCACAGCCTCTTGAGGGGCTTCTTGGAGATCACGTCGGTGAGCGTCCAGGGCTCCACGGCATTTTGATCTGCTGGAAATCCCAGAACGCCCCACCGTCGACACACCGGGGATCGCCACCGCGGGCCACGACTATGTCCTCGATGTGCTCGCAGGTCACGTGGATGACCGATCCGCCGGCGAGCATCTCCAGGACCGCTTGCACGGCGATGTGTATCTGGTATTCGAACCGTCGCACCACGCCTGACCCTGTGTCATCCGGTGCTTCGATTTCAATCGGATCGGCCATCCGCCCCCCGTCTCGTTACTCCCCGAGCACGCAGCGTAGGCGGTCTGTGATCTCCAGTCGACTGGCGGGGTAATCCAGTCTGCTTTGCCCGCAGCAGAGCCGGAAGTACGTGAGCAAGCCACCGGCCTTCTTCCCGTCCCCGACCACTTTCTGCTTAGTGCTCGCGTTCGGCATGCAGGGCAGACAAACCGGGATGACGTCGTCGGGGTCTCGCCCACCGACCCAGTAGCGGCATATGCCCCATTTTCCAGCCGCCGCCGACAGTGGGGCGTGCCCAGGGTCGCCTTAAGCCGGATTGCTCGGCCTCCACGCAGTTCGGCTGGGCGCGGTGGCACGAAGCGGCCTGCTGCCTCGTTGGCGGGCTCACGGAGCTCGAAGCCAGGAAGCACAAGATGCTTCCTGGCGCAGCGCTCTACTGTCGCGTTGAGGCGTCCACGACGGCAGACTGCGCCTGCCAGCCCAGCCGGTAGGACAAGACGACGACCTGTAGCAGGACGGCCGGGTGCGGAAATTCCGCCGGCACTGCCGCCCAGGCCAACACGTAGGCGCGGTGGACCTGGTCGGCGACGGCCCGGGACCCGGCGGGCATCCAGCCGTCCTCTTCAGCCCGGCCGTATGTGTCGAGCTTGTCGGACCCCCAGCTCCCGGGGATCGTGCCGTACAGAGTGTGCGCGAGCCGCAAGGCCCCCGTCTGCACGACTGACCAGCTCCAGCCCAACGCACCCTTCGGGTCTGTCGCGACCAGCGCGCAGATGTCCTCCATGGGCCTCGCGCCCGGCAGGTCGGGAATGTCGGTGCGCATGGAGGTGAGCCAGACGGGCGCCTCGATGACGCTGGCGGTGCTGGTGCGGGCCTTGGCCTTGGCCCACTTCTCGCGGAGGCCGACCGAGTCGGCGTCGAGCGCGTCGGCCAGGGCGTTGACCACGTCCCAGGTCGGAAGGCGTCGGCCGCCGAAGGCGTCACTGATCGTCGTCTTGCCGAAGCCGGTCTCGTTCGCGAGCTTGCGCACCGCGGGTTCGCCGGCCCTTGTACGCAGGTGGCGCAGGTGGCGAGCAAAGTCCTCGGCGGCAGTCAACGGGGCCTCCAGGGCTGCGGGTTGGTGGCGTCCATCGTATGGCGCTGTGACCTGCTGTCCTGCGTTGTCCGGTACCTGTCCGGACAACGCCCGGAGTCGTTCCGAAGGCTGTCCGGACACGTTCGGGACACGGTTTCGTAGACCTCACGCGGCCTCAATTTCAAATGTCGCGTTGATTGCTCGCCGAATTCTTAGTGCAGTCGACGACTTGTCTGCATAGAGCGGGCGACCGGTTGCTATGACCAGCATCCGCTCCCTCACAAATTGAGGGCGGTTGCCTCACAAGGGAAGACTATGCAGGTGAGCATGACGGAGGGCTCGGGCTCCCAGATTCCGGGTAGCGCGGGCGGCCAGCTACCGCCCGAGATCCAGCAGGACATGGACCTCGTCGCCCGCGTGGTCGCGGCTGGGTTCCAGGGCAGGGAGTGGGAGCAGCTAGCGGACGAGCTGTACGTGTACGCCTACAAGACGCTGCACGTTGCGATGCGCCAGAGCTTCAAGCTCATGGCGTTGATCGCTCACTCGGAGACACCGCTGGTGCTGAGCAGCGAGGAGAGTTCGGCCCTGCACAGCAGCTTCGATGACCGGGCGGTCATCGCGACCATGACCATAGGCGAGGCCATGCGGACCTTGCCGAACGCGTTGAGGAAGGGGGGTTACGACCCGGCGGCCAACCCGGGCAAGGACAACAAGTACAAGGCGCTCGCGTCGTTCTTCGTCGGCCGGTGCGGGCTGGTCTTCCCTCGGGCGTTCTCTTACTGGCGTCGGGAGCGCACGGACAGGTTCGTGACGGCGGCCAATGAGCACAAGCGGGGGTGGATCCTGTCGGGCGTCCTGCGCCCGTCCTCCGTGGAGTCGGCGCTTTCGGTGGGCCCGGTACCCGACGACGTCATTGGGCTGTACTCCACCCTTACGGCCATGATCGATGACCTCAGGCCGCGCAACCGCGCGGTGTGGCGCATGACTCTGGAGGGCTGCTCCCGGGGTGAGGTCTCCGAGGCTCTCGGGATCAAGCTCGGCGACGTTGACAACGCGCTCTACACCTTCCGCAGCAAGGTCAAGGCGCTCCGGCGAGAGGGCAAGCTGGTCGTCCCGCCGGTAATCGAGGCCGAGTGGGAGCGCCGTCGGATCGTGGATGCGGCCGCGGACGGAGCGGGCCGGTGAGCACTCCTATGCAGCAGCCCGGGCTCCCCGCTCCCGCTCCGACGCCGCCCATGACCGGCCGTACCGGCAAGGTCGTGATGCTGAGCGGGGGCGCAGCGGCCGGCGTCCTCGCTCTGGTGGGTGCCCCGTGGTGGGCTGTGGCCGTGGTCGCCGTCGTCGGCATCGTGGTGCCGGGCATCGTCCTCCTGGCTCAGGAGGTGCTTCCCGCGGACTCCGAGCACAGGCGGGATGTGGTGATTGCCGTCCTGCGGTACCGGGACCGGCGTGCCGAGCGGAAGCAGAAGCGGCGCGACCAGCGGCGCCGAAGCGAGTAGAGCGCCCGGCATGGGCACAGCCCGCGCCCCCGGGGGAGAGGGGCGCGGGCCGCCGACCAGCTCGGCATACGCTCGGCCGGGCTTGGGGCCCGGCCGGGGATGGTCGCGGTCTTCGCCGTAGATCCGGCCGCGCAGCAGCTCGTCGTCCCTGTCCGTGGTCCACGATCGGGATGCGGTGGGCATAGCGATAGCTGTGCGGTGTCGGGGCTGTTGCTCTTTGGTTGGCAGCCCGTTCGGCTACTTGAGAGCGGCCCACGCAATGATCGCCGATGCGATCGCACCAGCAGCTCCGACGGCCGTCCAGATGACGTGGGTGCGGTGCCAGAAGGGCTGCATCGCCGGAGTCGTCACAGGTTCGTTAATGTTTGCGCTTGCTGTTGCGCCGCGCTCCGCGTGCGCCTTGGGCGCGTTGATGTTCACGGTCGCGTTGTCGCCGGCGCTGATGTTGAAGGCTCTCTCGGCAGCGTCGCCGATCTGAGCGGGATTGGGGTTCTGCTGGCCAGGGGGCATAGATGCTCTCACTTCTGCGACGAACTGGGTCAGGCGGGTTCTGATGTGGTCGAGGATGCCCTCGATGCTGGCGACAGCGACATCCCAGTGCAGAGAGGTGATCTCCGTATCTTCGTTGCCGGCCTCGCGCTGCTGCAGAGTCATCAGCAGGGCGTACTCCGCCGAGCCGGGAGGCGCGACAAAGACGGACTTCTCCGCGCGAGCGACGAGTCCTTCGAGTTCTTTGACGCCGTTGAGGATGGGGACCACCTCCCCGACGCCGCGCTCGCGGGCCGGTTCCGGCAACAGGTGCGGGCTGATCCGACGACCGTTGTACTGCGTGATCCCGCCGAAGTGGTGGACGTTCGCATTGATCTCAAGAGCCGCTGGCACTCTCCGGTACGCCGGTAGATCGTCGTCAGCGGCGTACCCCTCGAGCTCCTTGAGCGCCCAGGTTCGCAGCTCCTCATGGTGGGCGTAGCCGCCCAGCAGCAGGCAGCGGCGCAACGCAGAGGCCAGCGAAGTCTTATCGTCCAGGAGAGCGCCCTCAAGCTGCTCCAGCCCTCGGACGTCCGGTGGGGTCACGGCGACCAGTGTGCCCGGTAAGCATCCCGGAGGACGACCCTTTGTCGTGCACCGCCGCCAGCAGGGCTTGCCCAGGGTCGCCTTAGGCATGCCCACGCTGTCGCTGGGAGGCTTGCCCAGACGTCACTGGGCTTGCCCAGGGCGGAGGCGGGAGCGCCAGCCGCGGGCCTTCTCAGCCGTCTCGGCGGCCTCCTGCTCCAGTCGGTCACGCTCGGCCTGGTCCGCGGCCGCGACGGTCTTGTCCTCGCACGGCTCGCACAGCGTCGGGTGCCACCGGCTGCCCGGCGTCGGAGAGAGGCGGGTGGTCTGCCATCGGTCGTTGTCGAACTTCGTCCCGCAGCCGGCGCAGGCAGGGCGGGCGGCCTCATGCTCGGTCCTCTTCTGCTCGGCCGCGCGGCGCAGCTGCTCCTGGTACTCCTCCTGCTGTGCTCGCGCCCGCTCCGCTCGGCTGGCGAGGACGACATCGCGGCGGGGGTTGCCGATCGCGTCGCGCAGTGGCTGCATGTGGGTACGGCCGAAGCGGAGGAAGATCGGGCCGTTGGGTCCGTGCTCGCGTAGGTTGCGCAGTCCGGTCGCGATGATCGGTATCTTCCGGTCGTAGCTGCTGAATCCGTCGGCCGGCTCGCCCGCCCACAGCGGCCGGGTCAGCTCCTGCAACCTGGGGACGGTGCGGTTGGGGTCGCGGGCGCCGATGTGGTTGAAGACGATCAGCACGGGCGGGTGCGGGGCCTCCCCTCGCTCCGCGACGCGGGCCATCCAGCGGGTGCGCCACATCGGCTTGTCCTTGCCGTCGGTGTCCTTGATCTGCCGCTTGAAAAACCTGGAGTACTTCAACAGCTTCGCCGCGATCTCCTCGGCACTCTCGTGGCAGTTGTCGACCTCGATGAACAACAGCGGGATCTGGTCCTGCGGGGCGGTGAGCACGATGTCGGCCTGGGCGCCGCCCTTTCCGGGCGCGCCCCACGTGCCGGTGGCGGGCAGCGGGACCTCGGTCGCGTACGAGGCGATCGTGCCGACACCGGCCGGGGCGTCGACGGCGGCCTGCGCGGCCGCCTTCGCTTCCGTCGGCTCCGCGGTGAGCAGCCGGAGGTCGGGCTTGGGACGGAGCATCGCGATGACGGTCTCGTTGACGGCCATGGGGTGGGTGGCCCCGCTGGAGCCCGCGCCGCGAGCGGTGGAGCCCATCTCCGACAGGGGGCGCCCGAGCTCGTAGGAGGCGGCCTCCAGGCCCTTGGTGGTCAGGTTGCGCAGCGACTCCCCCGCCCGGGTGGTGCCGCCGTTCTCGGCGAGACCATGCTTGCGCAGATCCGAGAGCGCACCCGCGTGCGAGGCGGTACGGGCGGTCTTCCGCTCGGAGGCGGTCGCCTTCGTCGTGTGCCGGTAGGTCAGGTGCGGTGAGGCGATCCGCTGGATCTGGTCGGCCGTGGCCACCTTCAGCACCCCGAGCACGCGCAACACATCGCCCCGCAAATCGTTCGAGGATCCCGCCGGATTCGTCAGCCGCTTGCCTGCCATCAGCTCCACCCCTTCGCCGCTCGCAACCAGTTGCACCGGTCGGCCGGAAGCCGGACCTGGCTGGTCGTGGAGGGCGCCGGGCCCCCCTGTAACCCGATGATCTCCTCCCATACGGACAACAAGAGGGGAGAAGAGGGGTGTGACGACGCGGTTTTCACGCTGATTCGCGTGCTGACCTGCATGTTTGCCACCCCGCCGGGTGTCGGGCACCCAAGTGGGTACCGAAGGAGGTACTGAAGTGCCCCCTCAAGGAGCCCACTTCGGCTTGCCCAACCAGTGCGGGGCTTGCCCGCGACCAGCTCAGCGCCAGGCGGGGCCGGCGGGCGCGTGCCGTCTGCCGGGTGGCAGTGGATCGTCGCCATCGTCGTGTCTCCTTCTCGTCATTCACCGCCCCACACCGGGGCCGAGGAGGGAGAGCGTGCAGGGGGACCCCTTGACCGGCGTCTAACGGTCGCCCGTCGCAGGGCCGGTCAAGGGGCGATGTGGCGTTCGCGGCCGTGCGGTCGACTGGTCAAGGCGGGCCAGCGGGCGGAGCCAGCGTCGAGTGGGACGCTGGTCATGGGGTCCGGTAAGGCCCCTTGACCGCAGGGTTTGTCCGTTCCCGAGGGGAGGAAAAATCTCCGGGGCCCTCGCCACAGCCCGAGGGCTGGACCTGTTGGAGAGTCGTCACGTTGGACCAGCCGAAAAAGCGGGCGTGTCAGCTACGTCGGGTCAGGAACATCGTTAGGACGACCATCCCGCCGCTGATCAGGCAAGAAGCTGTCCTGCGCAACGCTCAGGGAATCAGGCGACGCTGACCTCAGCGCGCCAACGATATCGGGGTACCGATCACCACCATGCCTGAGCACGTTGCGGATCGCCAGGTTGACGATCTCGGCCTCCAGCCGACTGACCTGGACGCGTGGAACCTCGTGGGAGTGGTCAAGCGCAGGCAGGTGGGGCACGTCCTCCTGCGTGACCGTCTCGCCACGTTGGGGCCGCGTGATCGTGATGCCTTCCTCTGGCGCACCTGGGCGCAGCATGACTCTGGTCTGCCAGGAAAGGTTGATGGTCCGCCCCTCGCTGTAAGGCTCGATGTGCCCGGCGAGCAGCCATCGGGCTGTAGCAGTGCACCACGTTTGCCCGTTGATCTCATGTGCCCGGACGTCTCTTACTTCCCCGAGTGCGACCGCTGGCCCACAATCAGCCGGCCAACCCAGGAAAGTGAACGTCAGTTGAGTTGTAGCCGACTCGCTTGGGAGGACCACCCCTTCGAACCTCCGCCGCCCGGCCTCGTCGCGCGCGGCCTCGGAGACACTGCGCAGTACGTGCTCCGCGCAGAGTGCCTCCTTGACGGTCTCCTCGTCGATGGTCACCGGGCTGGCGAACTTCGTCAGCACATCAGTGAGTGACGTGTAGCGCACGAATCGGCCACCCAGGCGAGCGAGATCCTGCGCCATCTGGTCGGGAAGCGAGTCAGCAGTTCCGAAGTCGCCATCAGCCGTCACGAAGTAGACGCTCTGGCCGGGGTTGTCCCTCGCATACTCGACTGCCGTCAGCCAGATAGCGGCGTCCCGGGCGCCGGTCTTGTGGCCGTCTTTGCCGATGGCCTTGCACGGCGCAAGGAGGTTCGCTTCCCGAAAGAGCGCCTGCTGATACGCCTGCGGGCTGGTCTGAAGAATATGAACGATCTCCGCGTATCGGTCGCGCCAGTGGCTACGTACCTCTTCAGGCTGAGCCCGCCTCGGATGGGACACAGTCTCCCAAGGTGTGGCCTTGTCCAAGGTGTCCAGCTCGGTGGCGACACGGTCGTACTTCTCCGCGTAGCGCAGTGCCTCCTGGGCTGCGATCTCTTCAACAGCTATCCACGGTGCAGCGATCTCCTCCACCCCCGAGGCGCGAATCGCCCGAAGAAGTTCGGCCTCCAGACCGCGCAGCGACACACTCTTGAGGATGTTCGCATCCAAGATGATCAATGTCTGCTCCTTCCCATGCCTGAGGCAAAGAGTCGCAGCAAGTCCGTCATCGGGGTGGCGGTTTACCGCTCCGCCTCAACGCAGGGGGTTATGGGTCGGTCAAGGGGACAGCGCTGCGCGTACAGGCAACGGATTGAGCGGTGACCCGCCGAAGAGGTCCTGAATGGTCATTTCGGACTCGTCGGCATGACTTCAGAGCTGCGGCACAGGCCCGACATCGAGCAAGGGCCTGTCGGGTTCCAGCAGCCACCCCTCGCTGCTTCCGACCCTGACCTCCGCCGTCTACGACCCCACGCGGAGGCACCAGTGACCGACCCGCGGCCACCTTCGGGCCTTCAATGGCCCCGGCTCGGAACGAGCGGCTTTGCGCACTGTGGCTTCGCCCCGGCGGGCATCAAGGGCGCTTCAGTGTCCGGCCTGCTGGCCGCGGTGCGGTACGGGCTCCGGCGGGCGGTGCACCTGCTGGCCGTCCCGGCGCACCGGGCACACCGGGTCGGCGTCGTCCTGTTCGGCGTAGCGAATGGCGCGGGTGCGGGAGTCGTCGGCCGCCTTGGTGAACGCGTCCTGAAGGTGGCGCAGCCGCTCGGCAGTGAGGTCGAGGGCTTCGACGTCGGTGCGGGACTCCCGGAGGGCTCGTAGCGCCGTCATGTCGATCGCCCCGCTGCGTCCGGCCTCCGGCTCCTGGTCGTCGTCCTCGTCCTCGGGGTCGGCGCCCGGGGGCGCGAGCAGCTGCTCGTACATCGCGGCCTGCTGGTGCGCGACGACGTCGTACGCCCTGCCCCGCACGCGGGTGGCGGTGGTGGTGCGCAGCTTCTCCCGCACCACCACACCGGCGAGGACAGCTCGCTCGTACTGCGGCGGGATGCGGGGTATTTCCCACTCCCCCGTGTCCTGGCCCGGGGGCCGGGGTGCAGCCGGCTCGCCGGGATCGGCCGGGGGTTGGCGGTCCGGGCCGGGTGCGGGAGTGGGTGGGCGGCGCCGGGCGGGGAGGTCGGACAGGTCCCAGCGGGCGGTGTAGAGGCGGTAGCCGGCCTCCAGACCGCGCACGGTCTTCGGCTCGCTGATGTCCAGGCAATAGGTGGAGATGGCGGCGGCCGCGCAGGACGAGGGCGAGGTGGCGGCGGGCTTCGGCGAGCAGGTGCCGGCGGTGGAAGCGGCCGCCTTCGTTCATCACGAACACGGTCGCGGCGACGTCGACGGCCGCCAGGGGGACGTCGACCACGGCGGCGACCCGGGCCCGGATCGCGGCAGCCGCGGCGCGGGCGTGCTCGAGGAGGGAGTTGATGACGTCGACGGCCGCCCCGGAGGTGAGGATCGCGCTCGTCTTCCACCAGACGCGCAGCTGCGCGAGCGGCCGGGTCTTTTGCTTGGGCGGGCGGGTCTTGCGGGCGGCGATCTGGTTCAGCTTGGCGCGGGCCCGCTCGGAGACCACGGGCAGGAACTTCGGCTCGCCGTCGTCGTCGACGGCGGTGACGTACTCGTGCTCCAGCTCTGCCAGGCAGGCGGTGATCTGGTCGCTGCGCCGGGAGGTCCAGCGGATCAGTTCGTGCGGTACCCCGGCGATCTCCATCACCGGCCGGCGTCCCAGGGTGACGGTGCGCGGCTCGGTCGCCAGCCCCAGTGTCTCGCAGACCTCCGCGGCCACGAGCTCGTTGTAGAGCGCGGAGGCGGCGACGGTGTTCTCGTGCAGGGCCAGGGTGTGGATCGAGCCCCACTTGCCGTCCAGGCGCTGCCCCTTCACGGAGAGCAGCAGATGGTCATGGAGCAGCGGCATCCCCGACCGTGCTTCGTAGTGGCGGAAGCGGGCGGCGACCAGACCGCCGGGCGGCCGCACCCGGTAGATGCCGTCCTTGCCGTAGCGGATCACCGCCACCTCGTCCTCGATCCACTCCAGCACCCGCTCGATCGCCCGCTCGTGCGCGGCCTCGATCACCCGCCAGGTCTCCTCATCCCCCAGCGCCCACAGGAGGTAGATCGTCGGCTGCGGCCGGAAGACGAAGTCGACACCGGTGACCATCACCTGGCGTCCGAGGGCGCCAGCTTTGAACGCCTTCTTCGGGGAGGCGCCCTGGGCGAGCAGGTCGGCCTCGATCCGGTCCGCGTACGGGTGCCTGCCCCGCTCGCCGAAGAGGTTCCGCAGCTGCGCCTCGGTTACGTCCTTCCCCGGCGCAAGGCCAAGCGCGGCCAGGCCCCGGCCCATCCATCGCCCAGCCGGGACACCGGCTTGCTCCTGGGCGGCGCGCAGCGGCGTGCGAGCCGGGCGGCGGCCGTCGCCGACGACGGTCTGCCGCAGGTAGTAGCGGTACATCTGACCGGCCCGGACGACCCTGATATCCACTGTCATGCAGACCACGCCACACGGCTCTGACCTGCAATAAAAGGCCGATCGGCGGGACGTCCCGCCAGGCGGGAGCAGCGGCCGAACTTTCTTCCCGAGTGCCCGCCAGGCGGGAAGCGGCGCCGGCCCCGGCAGCGAATGTCATCGCTCTCCGGTCCTCCCTCCAACACCCCAGTGACTCACCACTCCGGTCACCAGTCACCGGGGCGCACTCACCGGTGAGTCACCACTCCACTCACCACTCACCGGGGCGCACTCACCGGCGCCTCACCACACCGAACCCCACCGAACGCGATCGATGACGGCCAAGCACACCAGTGACCCGAGTCCACCGCACACGCCCTTCCGTCCCCCGCCCTCCGGCACCACGCTGGGGGGCTTCGTGCTTCCTGGAGGAGACTTCGTGCCGACCTTCGAGACGCTCTCCCGCTTCACCGCCGACCTCCAGCACCTCACCCCCGCCCAGCGCTGGCGCTTCCGCCGCGTCGTTCTGGAATCATTCGTGCCCGACCTGCGCACCGGCTGGCTCTTCCGGCCCGGCTTACGCGTGAAGGGGGTGCGGATCGCTCCCGGGGTCTACGAGCTCATCCGGGCACCGGACGGGCGCGCCACGTGGTCATACGGCCGTGAGCTGCGCGGCGGCGAGCGGCACATCGTGTGGTGCGGCATCGGCACCCACGAGATTCGCATCGGGCCCTGACCGGCCGGGACCCCGTCGGGCCATCGATGCCACGGCCGGTGCATCTCACCAGCCAGGTCCTTGCCGGGTCGGACAGCTGGGGGCGGCCCATGACAAGTGCGCTGCGCGCAGGTTCTCGCCGGTACGGTGATCTGCACGGGGTTCAGGGCGGCTGTGCTGATGCCTTCACGGTGGTCTGGTGACCAGAGGCGGCCTTCTGGTGTCCACGCAGAGGGAGTCTCAGCTTTGTGGCCGCACGCCGGACCCGTCGCTGTGGGCCAGGCGGGCGAGGACCTTGGCGTACACCATGGTTGCCGCTGCGGTGACAGTCGCTATGGACGCCAGCGCGAGGATGCCCATCAGCGCGGGCCACTGCCGCAGCTCGTCGCTTCGGCAGATTCTGTCCTGAGGCGACGGGTCGCTTAGCGGGCTCTGGCACACAGCGTGGGTCCCCTTGTATGAGGATGCCTCGGGGCCGTAATCGGCGACCATCAGGAAGATGAAGCACCCCCAGACCAGCATGGCGAGGAGCATCCAGACGATCGACCACCCCTCGATGCGGCGCGCGTCCCGGGCCCTCTTCTCAGCCCTCTCTGGTGCGGTGCCTTCAAGAACCGACACTTCCAGAGCCGTCTCATCGGCTTCCATTTGTCCCCCTGCTCTCAATTAACGATCATCAGTTCATCACAGCCTGATTGCGCACCCTGGACTGACGTCCCCGGAAGTCGTTGCCGGACCTGCGTCTTTGCGATGGGGAGCACAGCTCGGCAAACGCGAGGCAAGCAGGGGACCGCCGCCTCACGGACCGGAGGGATGTATGGGCTGTGGCACGCGGGTAGAACGTGCTCCATCGTTCAGAGACGCTCGGCGGCTATCGGGGCCACGCACCGGCGGATTGGCCGCTCAAGGCTCGGGCGGGCTGGTGGGTGGCTGGGGCGGCCAGGGTGTGGGGGTGCTCGCCGGTGGTGGCCAGGAGTATTCGTATCGTGGCGGACTCCATGTGGGCGCGGGCTCCGGTGCGAACGGGCCTGCCCGGTTCGCCATGAGGAGCATCATCGTCCCGGCGAAGAGGAGGGAGACGATGATCAGGGTGAGTCCGATGGGGTTGCGCGGATTGTAGTAGTACCTCTGGGTGCCCCACTTGCTTCGTTTGAACACAGGCTCACGGTCGTAGTTCACCTGGCATCCCCTCGCTTCCAGTCTGCCGCCGCCCGCGTCTTGGAGCCCGCTCTCAGCGGGCCCCAAGGATGTGCGAGCTAGCCGGCGATTTCGATCTTGCCGTTGGATGAGTTCGGCTCGGGCATGGCGGACGTCTTGGCGGCGGTCAGCCCGCCCAGGAGGCCGGCGAGGTCGACGCCAGTGGTGGAGGAAAGAAGTTCCATGCCCTGGGCGACGTTGTCAGTGACCGTGCGGGAGAGCTTGCTCGCGCCATCGGTGGAGATGACGGTCATCTTGTCGATGGCGGACAGCGGTTCAGCTGCCTTGGCCACGACCTGGGGCAGTGCCTCGACCATCATCTGAATCATCGCGGCGTCACCGTAGCTTTCGAAAGCGTCCGCCTTCTTCTGCATCGCCTCGGCCTCGGCGGCGCCCTTGGCCAAGATGGCCGCAGCCTCCGCATCGCCCTCCAGACGTACGGCTTCGGCGATGGCCGCACGGCGGGCGCGTTCGGCCTCACCGCGCTTGGCGCCCTCGATGGCCTCGGCCTCGGCGAGTGCGGAGCGGCGCTGCTTTTCGCCCTCGCCGGTCAGGCGGGCCCGCTCGGCCTCGGCCTGGGCTGCAGCGATGGCCGCCAGGCGCTCCGCCTCGGCCTGCTTGACGCGGGCGACGCGGAGCGCTTCGGCTTCCTGTTCGGCCTGGTAGCGGCGGGCGTCGGCGGGCTTGCGGACCTGAGTATCGAGCTGGCGGTCGGTCAGCGCCGCCTGGCGTTCGGCGACCTTCTCCTGCTCGGCGAGGATCTGCTGCTGCCGGTCGGCGTCGGCCAGGGGACCTGCCGCGTTGGCCTGGGCCGTCGCCGCGTCGGTCTCGGCCTTGATCTCGGCCTGCCGGAGGTACAGGGTCCGCTGCGCGACGGCGATTTCCTCCTCGGCTTTCAGGCGGGCCTGTTCGGCGGCCTGGCGGGAGTTGGCCTCGGCGATATCGGCTTCCTGCTTGGCGCGGGCAGCTTCCGGGCGGCCGAGGTCTTCGAGGTAGGAGCCTTCGGTGGTGATGTCCTGGATCTGGAAGGCGTCCAGGACCAGGCCCTGCCCGGACAGGCTGGCCTCGGCCTCCTCGGCGACCTGGCCGGCGAACGCGGCGCGGTCGCGGATGATGTCCTCGACCGACATGCGGCCGACGATGGCGCGCAGGGCGCCGGAGAGGACTTCCTGGGTGAAGCCGACGATGCCGTCCTGCTGCTGTAGAAAGCGCTGGGCGGCCGCGCGGATGGCGTCCTCGTTGCCGCCGACCTTGACGATCGCGACTCCCTCGAGGTTGGCCTTGATGCCGCGCAGCGTCACCGCTCCCCGCACGGCGATCGGAATGTGCCGGCTGGACAGGTCGAGGGTGTAGCGCTGCTGGACGAAGGGGACGACGAACACGCCGCCGCCGACGACGACTTTCTGGCCGGTGTTGTCGGTCGATATCCGACCGGTCTCCGGATCGGTGGAGCTTTTGCCGCGGCGTCCGGTGATGATGAATGCCTCGCTGGGGCCTGCGACCTTGTAGCGGGTGACGACGACGAGGGCGAGCAGGACGAGGAGTACGACGACTCCCACGACCGCGGTGACAACAGGACTCATGGCGGTTCCCCCCTGCCTCCCGGAAGGGGGCAGACTCAAGGGCTGATGGAAAAAGGATCGGAAGGCGGAGGGCCTTGGTGGCGCTGCTCAGCGCTGTACGGCGCGGACGCTGACCGAGGTCGTGGATGGCGTGGCCGTCACCCAGATCTCGGCCCCTCGCTCTATCGGGGCGTCGGCGGTCGCGGCGTACTTCAGCGGCTGGCCGCCGAGCGACAGGAGCACCTCGCCGTAGCCGTCGGCGGGGATGGCGGTGACCACCCGGCCCGCTGAGCCGACGAGGTCCGCCTGGTGGGGGGCGCTGCCGTCGCCGTCCCGTTGCAGGGCCCGGCTGAAGCCGTACGTGGCCCAGCCCGCGCCTGCTCCGGCCAGGGCCCCCGCGGTGGCTGCCGCTCCCTGCCCCAGCCCCGTGGACCCGAGCACGATCGCCCCCGTGAAGCCGAGCATCGAGACGAAGCCCGCGATCACCGGCAGCGACAGCCACCCGTCGAACAGTCCGTCCAGGGCGCCGTCGAAGACGCCTTCGAGCACCCCGTCGAACACCAGCGAGGCAGCGAGCAGCACGACTCCCCCGATGCCGAGACCCAGAAACAAGCCCATGGGCACCTCCCCGTCTGACCGCTGCCTTCCCGCTGGACAACTGCAGATTGACAGGAGGAGACCGGCTCGCACATTGCCTGCCGTCGGCAATCTTTACGCCTCTTTGACGCACATGGTCGAAGCGTCGAGGATCAAGGGCCCGCTTGTCGGTCGGCTGCGGCTCCGTGCGGAGCCTCGTAGCCGGAACGGGGGCGCGTGTGGCTGCCGGGGACAAGGCATCCTGGGGCCGTGTCGAATTCCCTGCAGTCTCAACTTCCTCTTCCCGCTGGTCAGATGGTCGTCTGTGGCGATGACGGCCTGGCGCGTCGGCTGGCCGCCGAGCTGTGCGACGTGTATCGGGAACGGGTGACGCTCGTGGTGCCGGCCGGCGCGAGCACGCCGCACGGGCCTGTCGGCCGGTGGAGCGTACGGAGTCTCGGACTGCGCGGGCGCGTACCGGGCAGCAGGCAGGCAGGACGGCCCTCGGCAGAGCGCACGGGCAGACGGGATCTGCGTGTCGTGGAGGCGGCTGAGCCGGACGAGGAGGCGCTGGTCATGGCGGGGGTGGCAGGGGCGGCCGCGCTGGCGCTCGTGTACGAGGACGACGACACGAACGTACGGGCCGCGCTCGTGGCTCGTCGGCTCAACCCAAGGTTGCGGCTGGTGATCCGTCTGTACAACCGCAAGCTCGGTCAGCACCTGGAAGGCCTGCTGGACCAGGCCGCGGTCGTCGCCGAGCCGGGTATCGACCTGCGCGAACTGGACTCGTCGACGACGGTCCTCTCGGACGCGGACACCGCCGCGCCGGCGCTCGCGGCCAGCGCGATCGCCGGGACCAGCAAGGTCGTCCAGGCGGACGGTCTGCTGCTGCGTGCGGTGGAGCGTACCCCTCCGGGGCGGGGCCGGGTCGCCGATCCGGGCCTGTGCACGCTGGCGCTGCTGTCCGCTACCGACGTCGATCCGGCCGGGAGCGAAGGCTCGGACCACAGCGGGGACCTGGGGCCGCAACTGCTGCCCGACGACCGGGCGGTTGCCGCCGCGACCGGACGCGGCATCGTGGCGCTCGAGGCGATGAACCATGCGGGTCCGGCCGTGCCCAGGCGTCGCCTGGCGGCGGCGTCGCTGCCGGTGGCGTCGTTCTTCTCGCGGCGGCTGCGCTGGTCGCTGGCCGCCATCGTGGCCGCGGTGACAGGCCTGGCGGTGGCGTCCTGGCTGACCACCGGCGACCACCCCCTGCACGCCGCGTACATCACCCTGCTCGACATATTCGCGATCAACGATCCGGCCCTCGACGAGGCTCCCGAGCGCAAGACACTGCAGATCCTGGCCGGCTTCGTCGGCCTGCTGCTCCTGCCGGTACTGGTCGCGGCCGCACTGGAGGGACTGGGGGCGTTCCGCAGCGCGACGGCGCTACGCCGTCCGCCCCGCGGGCTGTCCGGTCACGTGGTCCTGCTGGGGCTCGGCAAAATCGGGGCCCGGGTCCTGGCCCGGCTGCGGGAGCTGGAGATTCCCGTGGTGTGCGTCGAGTCGGATCCCGAAGCCCGTGGTCTCGCGCTGGCCCGCCGCATGAGGGTGCCCGTCGTCCTGGGGGACGTCACCGAAGAGGGTGTGCTGGAGGCCGCCCGGATCCACCGGGCCCACGCGCTCCTGGCCCTCACCAGCGCCGACACCACCAACCTGGAGGCCGCCCTGTACGCGCGCGCGGTCAGACCGGACCTGCGGGTCGTGATGAGGCTGTACGAGGACGACTTCGCCACTGCCGTCTACCGCACGCTGCGCGCCGCGCACCCGGCAGCCCTCACCCGTAGCCGTAGCGTCACGCACCTGGCCGCGCCCGCCTTCGCCGGCGCCATGATGGGCCGGCAGATCCTCGGGGCCATCCCGGTGGAGCGGCGCGTGCTGCTCTTCGCAGCCCTGGACGTCGCCGGGCACCCGCAGCTGGAAGGCCGCACCATCGCCGAATCCTTCAGGCCGGGGGCGTGGCGGGTGATCGCCCTGGACACCGCTTCGCCGCAGGAACGGCTACCGGACCTGTCATCCACGCCCGGCGAAGCAGCCGAACCCCACGCGCGGCTGATGTGGGACCTTCATCCGGGCTACGTCCTCAAGGCCCAGGACCGGGTCGTACTCGCCGCCACGCGGCGGGGGCTGGCCGAGCTCCTCGGCCGCCGGGGCGTGCACGCCTGGGGCTCCTGACTTGGCGCTTCCGGCTGCGGCGGGGCCGGCGGCGGTTGGCCCTGTACCGGGCACCCGGGCCGTGGGAGCCTTTTGGTTCGACTCCCTCCCTGCCAGGAGTGCTCGCCATGCCCCGCCCTTCCCGGATCGGGCGTCCTTCGCCGCTGTTCGCCTTCGGTGCCGTGCTGACCGCAGCCGGAGCCGCGATGTATGTGCTGCCGCAGTACAGCAGTGTGCTCCTCGCCCTGTGCGCGTTCGCCGTGGCGACCGCGGCGGCCACGTGGATCTCCGCCAAGCAGCGGTGACCGGTTGACGCGGCACGCAATACGGCAGGTACGGACGCAGCACGCCCGCCCGCCTGGTCCGCGGCGAACGAAGCGGCGTGCACGCAGGACGAACACGGGAGTGAGGGGTGATGCGTGTCGTGCACACCTCGCGCCAGGTGTACACGAGCCCGCTCACCACACTCCGCTCGGCTTCACCTCGGGCGGTCAGGGGCTCTTGCGGGCCGCCCCCAGCATCACGAGACCAGTAATCAGCAAGGAGAGCCCGATAACCAGGAAGGGGAAGCCGGGGCCGTGAAGGATGTAGATGGCGACGCTGGCCAGGGTGGTGGGCGTTCCTGCGACCACCATGGCGACCGCCAGGCGGCGCTCGGTGCAGTTGCGGCGCGCCCAGGCCGTGATGCTGCGGCCGTCCATTGGTCAGGCCACCCGCTTCGGGCCGGCTCGGCGCGCCGTGCGCTCGGCCTGGATGAAGCAGCCGACAGCGGCCGCGATGAAGACGAAGCCAAGGACCGTGCAGGCCATCACGGTATCCGCAGATGCGTCCAGCATTCGAGGGACGGCGTTGAGCGGCATGAGGGTGTAGAGGCAGAGCACGGCCCAGGCGTAGGGGCGGGTGGCCAATTGTCGACCTCGCAGGCCGCGTGGCGTCCAGCCGGTGAGGATCGCCAAGGGGACGGGCAGCACGAGCAGTGTGCCGGCCGCGAGGGCGACCGCGTGGTAAGTGGGGTTGCCGTTCATCGGTACCTTCCTGGATCGGACGCCCACGATAGACGGGGTGTTCCTGACTTGTTCATGCCAGAGTCCGGCAAGGTTCCGGCTCGCTCAACTGCTGTCGGACAACAGTCATCGAGGCGTATGGGACGGCCATAAAGTCCGCCCGCTCCCGGCGAAAGGTCTCGGTATACAGCTGATCTGGCGCTGTTCCGGTGCCCCTCACCGACGGGATACATGTTCCGTTCTCGAAATTGGGGGACAGCACGAGGTTTCGGGACGGTCTCCGCATCCGCCATGGGCGGGGCTCGACCGGATTCCACCCCAAAAAAAATTAGATAAAATGTTAGAAAAGTAGCAAAAAGGGCGCTCTCCTTCCCGCGTCAGGAGGCGTAGCGATGGACCCGTGGCTGGTCTGGTTGATCACCGCAGTGCTCTTGGGTGTGGCAGAGATATTTACCCTTACTGCCGCACTCGGCTTGCTCGGCGGCGCCGCGCTGATCACCGCCGCCTTCGCTGCGATCGGGTTCCCCCTCCCCTGGCAACTTCTGGTGTTCACGCTGGTAGCGACGGTCGGCGTGGTGTTCCTGCGCCCGGTCGCCCTGCGCCACCTGTCCCCACCGCAGAGCGAGCGCTTCGGCGTGGACGCCCTGGTCGGGGAAGCTGCGCATGTCACAGCCGAGGTGACAGGACTGGGCGGCAGGGTCCGCATCGGCGGCGAGGAATGGTCGGCCCGGGCCTACGACGAGACGCTGGTGATCCCTGCCGGTACGACCGTCGACGTCATCGAGATCAAGGGCAGCACCGCGCTCGTCTACCCCCGGGAGTGAACATGGAGATCTCGGCGTTCCTCATCGCCGGCCTGCTGATCGCGGTTTTCGCGGTGTTCACCGTAATCCATGCGGTGCGCATCGTCCCTCAGGCCCGCGCCCGCAACGTCGAACGGCTCGGCCGCTACCACCGCACGCTGAAGCCCGGGCTCAATGTCGTCATCCCGTACATCGACCGCGTCTACCCGGTGATCGACCTGCGCGAGCAGGTCGTCTCATTCAAACCGCAGCCGGTCATCACAGAGGACAATCTGGTCGTCGAGATCGACACCGTCCTCTACTTCCAGGTCACCGACCCGCGCGCGGCCGCCTACGAGATCGCCAACTTTCTCCAGGCTGTGGAACAGCTGACGGTCACCACGTTGCGCAACGTCGTGGGCTCCATGGACTTGGAGAAGACGCTGACCTCACGGGACACCATCAACAACCAGCTTCGCGGCGTACTCGACGACGCCACCGGCAAGTGGGGGCTGAGGGTCAACCGAGTGGAGATCAAGGCCATCGACCCACCACAGTCCATCAAGGACGCGATGGAGAAGCAGATGCGTGCCGAGCGGGACAAGCGTGCCGCCATCCTCGGAGCCGAAGGGCAGCGCCAGTCCCAGATCCTCACCGCGGAAGGCGACAAGCAGGCCGCCGTACTGCGCGCGGAAGGAAACCGGACCGCCGAGATCCTCAAGGCCGAGGGCCAGGCGCGAGCCGTCGACGAAGTCTTCCAGGCCGTCCACCGCAACGATCCCGACCCCAAGCTGCTCGCCTACCAGTACCTCCAGACGCTCCCACAACTCGCGAAGAGCCCGGGAAACACATTCTGGGTGATCCCCGGCGAGGTCACATCCGCTCTTCAGGGCGTCTCCCGTGCCTTCAACGAAGTCCTCCCCCAGTCCGCCGCCACCCGCAGGACGTCATCGGACGACCTGGCCATCCAGGCCGCGAACGACGCGGCAAAGGCGGCAGAAGCCGCTGCGGAGGCCCTCGCCGACGCAGCGGAAGCCGATGGCGCCGCCACCGGCGAGCTGCCGTCCTCCCTCGATACGGCAGGACGTCATCATCAGGCAGAGACGCCACCGGCAGGCCCGCCGGCCTGAGGGCCCTCCGGTCCTGGTGCGCGGTACAGGTGAAGCCCGCTGCAGTGCTGATCCTCGCCCTGACCGCGCGGCGAAAGGTCCTGGGGCTCAACGCCGCCTACATCGCCGCTGCAGCCCAGAGCTACGAGAGCCGAACGGAACCACGAGCTCCGTGGCTCCTATCCCGGGCGGTCGCAGCACGCAACCTGCTCCCCGACCGGGTCACCTCTGGGGAGAGCGCCATCACCGGGGCAACGGACCCACGTCATCACCTGCTCGCTCTCCCAGGTGCCGGCACGCTGCTCCTGAGGGCGAGCACGCTGGTGAAGGCGCGAGGGACCCCTCAGGTTCCGCCGCGGGTGTGGTGGCCGTGGTCGTGGGCGAAGGCTTCGAAGACTTCCCGAGCTGATCCGCGGGTATGTAGGAAGCGTTCGTCGAGGATGGCCGCGAGGTCGTCCAGCGCCGCCCGGAGCACGGCGGCGGACACCCGGACGTCGGGGTGACGGGCCCCCGCGGCCTGGTCCGCGAGGTTCATGGCGCAGGTGATCTGGCGGGCCAGGGAGGTCCGGTCGTCGCCGTCGTGGAAGTAGTACGACTCCGCGTACTGCTGGAAGTCGACGGAAACCACGGCCACGGCCTCGGCCAGGCCGTCGAGGATGGCCGCGCCCGCGGCGGCGTCGAGCTGCTCCGTCGTGGGATGGGTGCGGGCGAGGTGGGAGAGACGTAGGGCGAGGGCGCGGCGGCGGGCCAGCGCGGGGTAGATGCCGAGTGTCCATGCCACCGTGGCGCTGAGCAGGGAGAAGCCGACGAGGGCCTCCATGGGGGCGAGGATCCGGAGCCATCCCGCGGCGGGCGCGATGTCGCCGAGTCCGAGAGTGGACATGTGGACGAGGGATACGTACAGGGCGTCCTCGAATCCCGCGTGGTCGGCGGGCTTCAGTCCGGTGGCGTAGGTGAACGCCTGTGGCGTATGCGGCCAGTAGATCAGGGTCCATCCCAAGACCGCGGTCACGGTCCAGGCCGCGACCACGATCACCATGGCGAGGGGACCCGCCAACCCTGAGGCCCGGCGGCGGCGCAGGGGCAGGAAGGACGCCAGCCGCCACAGGGCCGTCATGACCAGCCGGCTGAGACCGCCGTGGCGCGTGGGGTGCCAGAGGGTGTGGAACACGTCTCGCAGGACCAGCAGCACCAGCGCCGCGCCCGCAAAGGTGATCAGCCAGTTCATGCGGAACCCCTACCCTCCCGTCCTTGTCGTCTCAGCCCGTCGCCGCCCTTTGCGGTGCAGTCGCTCACGGTCGTCATCTGCACCATGACCGCGCTGACGATCGTGATTGCCAACCGGCGAGCGGGGCGAGGCCGCAAGGGCGCGTCCATCGGCGGCGTGACGATCACCTCCGACGCCTTCGGCACGGTCCTGCCCTGGTTCCTGTACATCCCATCGCGGTGATCCTGTTCGCCATCTCCACCGTGCTGACCTGGGGCTACTACTGCATGAAGGCCTGGACCCACCTGTTGGGCCGCAGCAAGACCAGTGAGCTGACGTTCAAGGTCCTGTACACCCTGTTCGTGGTTCGCCGGTTCCCTGTAGACCCTGGTCGACATGGCCGACGCGGTGCTCTTCATGCTCGCCGTCATCAACATCATCGCCCTGTACTTGCTGGTCAAGCGCGAGCTGAACTCCTTCCTCGACTACGGCCGCCGCTGCGATGCCGGCCTGGACACCGAAGCGGACGAGGATGAAGACCAGGAGCCGGTGAAGACCGCCGTCTGACCGTTCCCCCCGCGGCCCCGGCTCCTGAGCGGGCTCGTACCCAGCTTGGGCCTTGGTGTGTGTACGAGCCCGCTCATCTGCATTTCAGCAGGTGAGAAGCTCTCTGGTGGGATGTGGCACCCCGGGATAGGGTGTAATTAACGCGTCAAGGGGAAGCTGAGTGTCCGCGACGCGCGGTGTGCCGGGAAGTCTGGTCGGCGTCCTTGGGGCCGTGTGCCCATCTCCAGCCGACGCCACCGGAAGGCCACCCCGCATGAGTGACCAGCGCCCGCGTATCGTCTTCGGCCTGATGCCCTGGCCCGAGCGGCAGGCGATCGCCTCCGCCCTGCGCACCGAAACCGTGGGCGGGCTCGTCCTCCTCGCCGCCGCCGTGATCGCGTTGATCTGGGCCAACACCCCGTTCAGCGGCGCCTACGAGGCGATACGCGACTTTCACTTCGGCATCCCCGCCCTCGGCCTCGACCTCTCGGTCGGGCACTGGACCGCCGACGGACTCCTTGCGATCTTCTTCCTGGTCGCTGGCATCGAACTCAAACGCGAACTGGTCGTCGGCGAGCTGCGCACCCCCGCCACGGCCGCCCTCCCGGTCATCGCCGCCATCTGCGGCATGGCCGTGCCGGCCGCGCTCTACACCGCGACCGCCTGGGCCGGTGGCGGCAGCCCCGACGGCTGGGCCGTCCCCATGGCCACCGACATCGCCTTCGCCCTCGCCGTTCTCGCCGTTATCTCCACCCACCTGCCCGCTGCCCTGCGCGCCTTCCTACTCACCCTCGCCGTCGTCGACGACCTCGGCGCCATCCTCATCATCGCGGTCTTCTTCACCTCCGACCTGAACCTCTGGGCACTCGGGGGAGCCTTCGCCGGGCTCGCCGTCTTCTACCTCCTCCAGCGCTACCGCGTCCGCGGTTGGTGGTGGTACGTGCCTCTGAGCATCGCGATCTGGGCGCTCATGTACAACGGTGGCGTGCACGCCACCGTCGCTGGCGTCGCGATGGGACTCATCCTGCGCACCACCCGCGACAAGGGCGAGACCGCCTCCCCCGCATCCCGGGTTTCGCACCTGATGCACCCCTTCTCCGCCGGTGTCGCGGTGCCGCTCTTCGCCCTCTTCGCGGCGGGCGTCAGCATCTCCGGACGCGCCCTGGCGGAGGTGTTCACCAGCCCCGAACCGCTCGGCGTCGTCATCGGACTCGTCGTCGGCAAAGTCGTCGGCATCTTCCTCGGCACCTACCTCGCGGCCCACTTCACCAAAGCCGAGCTCAACCCAGACCTTGCCTGGGCCGACGTCTTCGGGCTGTCGGTCCTAGCCGGCATCGGCTTCACCGTCGCCCTCCTCATCGGCGAGCTCGCCTTCCCCGGCGCAGCCGTAGGAGAGCACGTCAAGGCAGCCGTCCTCATCGCCTCCCTCATCGCCGCCGTCCTGGCGGCCGTACTGCTCCGCCGCCGCAACACCCTTTACAAGCGCCTGTACGAAGAAGAGAACCTCGACGCCGACGCCGACGGCATCCCAGACATCTACCGGCGCGACACCAAAGCGCCCGCTGCCGAGCTCGGCTGAACGCCGAGGGACCTCTTAACGCGTACGCATGTGCCGCTGGTTGCAGGCATCGACCGCGAGGACGAAGGGCGCCGGCTCCTCGGGGTAGTTTCTGGCAGCTCACAGACTCGTCACCACCGCCGCGCCATCTGCGCCCTCTACCTGCGGCTGCACTGCTTCACCTCGGTGTAGAAACAGACCGCCCCTCCCCTCGGGAGGGGAGAAGGGAAACCTTGGATGACAGGCAGCCGACGCGTGGAGGCCGTCTCCACTGCCCTGTGGTGGGGTGCGCTCACCGTGCTCTTGTGGGGTGGAGGGCAGCTCCGCGAAGCGCCTGCCTCGCTGGTGGCGTGTTCGGCGAGCGCCGCTTTGCTTATCAGCCTCGGCGAAGTGGCCCACTGGCTGCGCTGCCGCACCCGGGAGCACTGGGCGGCGGCCCGCAGGAACCGCGCGCCCTGAGGCCGGGGGCTCACACCTCGGTGTCGGGCCAGTCGAGCAGGCGGGCGCCGATCACCGCGGTCTGGAGGGTGTAGCGGTTGACCGGGTCGGCCGGGTCGGCGCCGGTCAGGCTGTGGATCCGCTCCAGCCGGTAGGTCAGCGCCCGCACGCTCAGCGACAGCCGGCGCGCGGCCTCGGTCGCCACGCAGCCGCTGTCGAAGTACGCGGTGAGGGTGTCGATGAAAGTCTGGGCGCCGCCGCGCCCGTTACGGAGCGGGCCCAGCACGTTTTCCACTAGGTCGGCCATCGCCTGCCGGTCTCGCGTCAGGACCGGGTAGACCAGCAGGTCCGCGGCGTGCAGCACTGGCCCGTCCAGGCCCATCCGCTCGGCCAGATCGAGGGCGTTGAGCGCCTCCTCGTAGGAGTGCACCACGCCGCCGGCGCCGGGATGGGAGCGGCCTATGGCCACTTTGCCGCCATCGGTGGCGGCGTACGCCTGCTTGGCGAAGAACGCCAGAACGTCCGGCTGGTCGCCCGGGGCCACACAGATCAGCCGCCCGTCCTTGGTGGTGAGCAGGATCTGCCGGCCCGCAAACCGGGTCAGTACCGCCGATTCGATCCCGCGGGCCACCGGGTAGCCGTCCCCGTACGGCTCAGGTCCGCTCGCCACAGCCACCGCGTGCGCTTGCGACAGCCGCAGTCCGAAGCGTTCGGCACGCTCCGCCAGCCGGCCCAGATCGCTGCGCCCGTAGAGGAGGTCGTCGATGAACTCGCGACGTGCGGCCTCCTCCTGGCGCACGGCCTGGTGCTGGGCGCGCCCGTACCCCTCCACGAAGGCGTCTACTGCCTGTTCGGTTACCGCAAGCAGGGAGCCTGCCTGCTGGATCGGCACCCGGGTGAGGACTTCCTGGGATACGGCCAGGTGCTCGCGGATCATCACGCGCAGCGTGAGCCCGAGCTCCGCGGCCCGCTCCCCCTCGGCGCGGCGTGCCTCCAGCTCGGTGCGCGTCATCCGGCGCCCGGTGGTGCAGGCGTCGCGCAGGCACTCGGCATACCCCGTCAGCTGGTCTTGCGGTGCTTCCCGCTCCGTCACGCACTCCCCCGTTCTCGTCGCGTCGGCGAACCCGTTGACGCGCAATCAGGTTGCCATAGGCAGCAAAGGGTCCTTCACCGGCAGCCCATGGTGGGCAAAGACTGCCGGTCGACGGCAATGCGCTGCCGCGAAGCGACGGAGAGGATCAAGGAACGCCCTGTGTCGAGGAGAGCTGCGCCGTGCCCGGTATCCGGTGGTCGCTGCCGCGCGGCAGTACTGGACGCGGCAGGCATGGACCAGCGCGCACCCGCAGCTCCCAGAGCATCGTCGGCCTGTGGTTTGCCCGCAGGCATGGGCCGTTTGGCGGTCTGCAGGGACAGCGTTTTGAGTTGAACGGGGGCGGTCGTGTCGGGGGACTTCACGCAGGAGTGGGGCAGCGAGAGAGCCAGGGCCGCCGATCAGGCAGCGATGCGGCTCAACAGTGTTCCGGCAGCCGACGGCGGTGGTGGTGGCGGCGGCGGGGGGACTTTCGCGTCGACGCCGGCGCAGAAGAGGTCTGCCCCGAACACCAAGAAGGCCACGGATCACGCGGACGAGAGCACCAACACCGCGGTCAAGGGCTTCGACGGCTGGGACGCGGCCGCGGGCCTGAAGAAGGTGGCGGACACCTGGGACCAGCAGGTGAAGGTCCTGATGGGCCGGCTCGGTTCTGAAAAGGGTTCGCTGCGCGGCGCCTCGGGCCTGTTCGTACAGAACGACCTCAGCACCGGGGACGGGTTCCGCCCCCTGGGCACCCAGTCGAAGCTCAACGGTCTGTAAGGCGGAGCAGCACATGTTGACGTACCACGAAGTGATGTCGACCGACCTGGGCCTGCTGACGACGGCAGCGGGCAAGTGGGACGAGATGGCGGGCGAGCTGAAGAAGGTCGAGACCCGTTATGGCGACAGTGTCCAGAAGATCACCATGGGTCCCGACTGGAGTGGTGTCAGCGTCGGCGTCGCCCACACGGGCTTCGCCGCGACGCGGTACGAGTACTCCGCCGCGCAGATTCAGGCCAAGGCGGTCGCGAGTCTGCTGCGCGATGCCCATACGCAGTTCGCCGACCTGAAGAAGCGCCTCGAGTCCGCGCGCGACGACGCGATCAAGGCGGGCATGACGGTCTCGGAGCAGGGCAACGTCGCGTTCGACTACGCCAAGCTGACTCCCGCCGAGCGCAGCGCCTACCACAACGACCCCGACGGCCAGACCACCATCCGTGACGCGGTCAACAAGTGGCAGCAGCACATCAACGACCAGGTCAAGGCCGTCTCCGAAGCCGACCAGGGCGTCAAGATCGCCCTTGAGGCGGTCGTGGTGGACAGCAACAAGGACGCCTTCGGCAAGGGCAACGACCAAACCCTCAACGGCTTCAACGCCGACGCGCAGGGCGACATCGAGGTCTACGAGGCCCGCAACGCCGAAGACATCGCCACCCGCATCAACAGCGGCGACAAGGTGTCGGCAGCCGACTACGCTGAACTCGACCGCTCCTTCCGCGACAACACAGGTAACAAGGCGTTCAGCCAGACCTTCCTGTCCGGAATCGGTCCGGGCGGCACGATCACGCTGACGGACAAGCTCAACGACCGGGCGCTTCACTCGGACAAGAAGAACAGCGACCGGTACCAGAACCTCCAAAAGGGCCTGGCCAACACGGTGGCGGGTGCCACCGAGGTCCCGGGGAAGGTCTCCGACGCCCCGCCCGGATCCAAGAAGTTCAAGGAGTGGCTGGCCAGCCCCGACGGCAAGTTCTACCAGGAGTTCACCGACGGCCTGGACAAAGCGGGCGTCCACGCGACGGGAACCAAGGCCAACCCGCTGTACGGCTACCAGTCATTCGTCAGCATGATGCAGCACGCCGATGCCAAGTTCGACGACCAGTTCCTCTACGACCTCGGCGACGACCTCATATCAGCCGAGAAGAAGCACCCCGGGATGTTCACCAAGTGGGGAGCGGGCCACGACGGCATCGAAACGGACGCCATAGACGGCCTGCTCGGTGTCATGAGCAAGAACCCCGACGCGGCGACAGCCTTCTTCGACGCCAAGGGCAACGGTCCGGACGGTGACAAGGTCACCAACGACCACCTGCACTACCTCGCCGGCAAGGGTGATGGAACCCGCGACTGGCCTACCAACACGGTCCTCGGCTACCACAACACGGACCTGGTCGACCCCACCAGCCGTGTCGGTCTCGGCGCCGCCCTGGAGGCCGCGACCACCGGGCACACCCCGCTCGGCCCCAAGCAGGACCCCTGGCCCGTGACCCCGCACACCGACGCCCAGGCGCGCGTCATGCACGACGTGATCGGCGAGCTCGGCCCCTCCCAGAAGATTGAGGAAAACCTCCGCGAGCCTCTCGCCCGCGCCCTGTCCTCCTACACCGAGGACACGCACCAAATCCTGGGAGGCATGGGCAGCAGCCAGTACATCACCTCTGCCACCGGAGACGGCTTCTTCCACGACGGCGACAAGACCCACATGGCGGTCACCCAGAAGGACCTGGCCCAGTTCATGCGCGGCCTCTCGGACGATCCTGAGGCGTACGCCACCCTGCACAAGGCGGAGTCCCGCTACATCAGCCTGGAAATGGAGAAGATCCCGCAGGGCGCCACCGGCTTCGCCCAGAGCAATCCGCTCAGCAACGCCGGCGCCGTCCTGGGGGCGTACAGCGCCATCAGGGAAGATGTCCTCAACGACGATCGCATGGCCGCCTACAGTGCGGCCGACTGGAAGTCGAAGATGGCCTACCACGTCATCGGTGGCGCAGTGACACCGATGTACTTCACGACAGCCGGAGGCATGTCCATCGCCTTCGGTGACTCGCTCCAGCGCGGTGTGGACACTTGGGCCTGGGTCATGGGCAACAACCTGAAGGCGGAGGCGGACGCCACGGCGAACGCAGGCATCGCCGACCACTACCTCACCGCCACCAACCAGATGGGTCTCATGGTCGACTCCTGGGCGGACGGCCGCCCGGACATCGACAAGGATGCCAGGGCAGGCCTGAAGGACGAGATCCTCGACGGTCACGACCGAGGGAGCAACGCCACCCACAAGTACCTCGTCGACACCACCAACTGACGCACCCCCACAGGAAAGGCAGCCATGGCCCAGGAGCCCCCCCACCGCACGACGCCGGCCAAGGCATTCATCGTGCTCGGACTATGTCTGGCTCTGCTGGGAGGTGTCGGAGCATGGCTGCTGCTCGGCAGGGAGCCGGCTGAACCGTGCAATGGCTTGGTTGGGGACGAGCGTGTACAGAAGTCAGTGGGCGCGGCCGTTCGCCCGGGCATGAGCTGCGCAGCTCTTGCCGAGGCGATCGTGAAGGCGTCGTCGGGGGACGCGCCCGGCCATCACACCCAGGCTCAGGCCCAGGCGCTGAAGGACGTGCTCGTCGTCCTCGGATCCGGAGATCCAACAAAACTCACCCTGGATCCCGCACTGCGTGTCCCCCTCGCCACCGCCCTGGCCGACTACGCACCCGATCTGCACGAGATGCTCGGCGGAATCGGTATCACCGACTTCCTGGCCAAGGCCGCACCCCAGGCCCCGCCGTGGCAGTCCGACGGCACCCACCACCTCACCGTCTTCGCCGACACCCTCAGGGGCGTTGTCCGCGCTGTCGGGCAGGATCCGGAGGCCTACGCATTGCTGCGCATGACGGAGACCCGGACCACGGCGCAGCGACTCGCGGCGGTCCCCGCGGACGCCACGGACTACAGCCTCAGTGTTCCCCCGACGGAGAGCGCGCGTGCACTCGGCACCCTCGACGGCATTGCCGAAGCGGTCACCCACGGCAAGGACGAGGGGCAGGCACGGGCGTGGCGCAAGACTGTCCTGGACACCCTTCTGGACGGCCAGCCCTCCCCGAAGAGCGACAAGGATCCCCGGGCCGCACATCTCACGGCGGCATGGCTCCAGAACCTGAAGAACGCCTCCAAAGAGGAGCGCTTCGACCGGCTGCGTACACAGGGCGTCGACATGGCCCGTACATGGGCCCAGGAACGGAAGATGGATGAACAGACCCAGCAGGGACTGCTCGCCAAAGTCGAACGCAGCGCACTCACCGCGTACCGCGAGATCAAGCTCTGACACATCACGCGTCAACCGGGCGGTACGGCAAAAAGTTTGCCTGCCCGCGAGGGCCTGGTATGGCTGATGCTTACTTCTTTCCACGGTTGCCTAGGCAGGGCCGCCCGGTCGGGTGCGCTCTTGCCGCTGATGGAGATGTGCGGATAGGTCGCTCTTTCCGGAGATGACGCAGGCACGTTCCTCGGGCCGACACCGATGCGGACGTCCGAAGGCCTCTTTTCCACGCGCGGCCGTCGCAGCTCCTCGTAGCGGCGCAGGGCCCGGGACGGCGAGGCGCCGCCCGTCAGGCACGCGGCCAGACATGAGAACAGGACGCATGCGTCCTCCGGAGCCATGGAGGCGCCCCGGCCGTCGTGGGGACCCGTAGCGTGCGTCGCGATCGCCGATCAGCGACCGCCCCGCGCGGCTGAAGGGCGAGATCGACGCCAAGGTCAACCCCAGATCGCGGACCAGTACCTTGAGGTCAACAACCAACTGCCGATCATGATCCGTGAGTGGGCCAAGGATAGGCCGGACATCCAAGAGAGCTTCATTCAGGACTACAGCCGCGATGTCCTCGAAGGGCGTAACCGCGGTACTGAAACAGCACATAAGAGCTCGTAACACGATCATGATTCGGGCTTGTTGAGGCGTCTCCAGCAGATGAGGCTGCAGGCCAGGGAGACGAAGGCGTCGTGGAGTTCGGTGCG
>NZ_JNZY01000050.1 GCF_000717655.1 Streptomyces katrae | reverse complement strand
GTTGTCGACGTGGATGCCGCGGGCCGCGACGTTGGTGGCCACCAGCACCGTCACGTGCCCGGTCTTGAACTGGGCCAGGGTGCGGGTGCGCTGGGGCTGGGACTTGCCGCCGTGCAGGGCCGCGGCCCGTACGCCGCTGTCGAGGAGGTTCTGGGTCAGCCGGTCGACGGCGTGCTTGGTGTCCAGGAACATGATCACGCGGCCCTCGCGGGCGGCGATCTCCGTGGTCGTGGCGTGCTTGTCGGCGCCCTGCACGTGCAGCACGTGGTGTTCCATCGTGGTGACCGCGCCGGCCGAGGGGTCGACGGAGTGGACGACGGGGTCGGTCAGGTAGCGGCGCACGAGCAGGTCGACGTTGCGGTCCAGGGTCGCGGAGAACAGCATCCGCTGGCCGCCCGGGCGCACCTGGTCGAGCAGGGCGGTGACCTGCGGCATGAAGCCCATGTCGGCCATCTGGTCGGCCTCGTCGAGCACGGTGATGTCCACCTGGTCGAGCCGGCAGTCGCCGCGCTCGATGAGGTCCGCGAGGCGTCCGGGGGTCGCGACGACCACCTCGGCGCCACCGCGGAGCGCGCCGGACTGCTTGCCGATCGACATTCCGCCGACGACGGTGGCCAGTCGCAGCTTCACGGAGCGGGCGTAGGGGGCGAGGGCGTCCGTGACCTGCTGGGCGAGCTCGCGGGTGGGGACGAGTACCAGGGCCAGCGGCTGGCGGGGCTCCGCCCGCCGTCCTGCGGTACGGGCGAGCAGCGCGAGGCCGAAGGCGAGGGTCTTGCCGGAACCGGTGCGCCCGCGGCCGAGCGCGTCGCGGCCCGCGAGGGTGTTCGGCAGGGTCGCGGCCTGGATCGGGAACGGGACGCTCACGCCCTCCGCGTCGAGCGCGGCGAGCAGCGGGGCGGGCATGTCGAGCTCGGCGAACGCCTCCACGGCGGGCAGCGCGGGGGTGATCGTCCGGGGGAGGGCGAACTCCCCCTGTACGGCGGCGGGCCGGCGGCCGTAGCCGCCGGAACGGGACTGACCACCCGAACGGCCGAGGGCCGCCGAGCCGAACCGGCTCCCGCCCGTGCGGGAGGCGGAGGAGCGATTGTTCGTGCGGGTGCGGTTCATGCGGAACCTTCCTCGAATGCGGCGCATATCAAGGAATTCCCGCAGCAGTGAGTGCGCGGAGAATTGCGAGAATGGGCCGGATGGAACGCGAAAGCGAATCTGGCCGGCAAAAGACGGTGCGGGCTCAGGCGCTGGAAAAGGGGCCGCGGTGCGGGTGTCCCCGGGTGAGGAGCCTCGTGCGGAAGGCGCGGAATCCTCGGATCGTCCCGCAGGTGAACTCACTGCGGGGAAAACGCGCAGCTGGGGCCCGCACCCCGAGGGATGCGGGCCCCAGCTGCGAAGTACGCGTCAGCGTCAGGCGGGAACGATGTTCTCGGCCGTCGGGCCCTTCTGGCCCTGCGCGATGTCGAAGCTGACCTTCTGGCCTTCCTGCAGCTCGCGGAAGCCCTGGGCGGCGATGTTCGAGTAGTGGGCGAACACGTCAGCGCCGCCACCCTCCTGCTCGATGAAGCCGAAACCCTTTTCCGCGTTGAACCACTTCACGGTACCAGTAGCCATGTCAAATCTCCTTTGGGGCAGTACAACGGGATCCGCAACGTGCGGACCGCGTGTCGCCGCGATGATTGCCCCGCCGGACCGAAAGACCGGAAATACACAAGCACTCACAGTGGACGTGAAGTCCGAATGGGTGCTTGAAATTTTGGGAACCACAACTGCAACTGAGATCGACATTAGCACGGCTCGGTGGCCCGCGCCATAAATATCGCGCGCCCTCGGTGAACCGTGAAAATCTCTCAGTGCGCGGTCCGCGAATTTCTCATCTCGCGAGCACAGGTATCCCCGCCCGGGGCGCAGAGTTTCCGCGCCCGCCGGGCAGGCCCCCCGTGCCCGCCCCGGCCGAGCGCACCGAAGAGCGCACCGTCACTCCGATTCCGCCATCGTCTCGACGAGTTCGGGCAGTTCGCGCAGGCGGGCCACCGTCTGGTTGAGGCGGCGTACGGCCGCGTCGGCCCGGCCACGGGTGAGGGGCGGGGACGCCGGGGAACCGTCCGCCCGGTTCTTCAGCTCGTGGAGCAGCGCTTGCAGGACGTTCGTCACCGTCCGCCGCTCCCTGGCCACGCGCCCGCCCACGTCGTCGATCGCCTCCTGGCCGTCCAGCGAACCGCGGTCGGGTTCCACCAGGGAGAAGGAGGCCAGCCAGTGCGCCGCACGGTACGAGACCAACTCCTCGAAGGCCTCGTTGTCGGTGTTCGCGGCCACCAGCAGGTCAGGCAGCCGACGTCCGGAGAGGACCACGCCGTCCCTGATCTTGGTGCTGAATATCTCGCCGATCCTCGGATTCCACGGCTTCGGGTAGCTCTCGGACGTGAGGGCCGACCAGACCCGGGCACGCTGGTGGATCTCGGTCGCCCTCAGCTGGGACGGCGGGTTCTCGCTGAGTGCCCGCTGGAGGAGGTGACGCCTGAGCGGGTCGACGGGGAAGCCTAGAGCGCGGACGACAGGTGCTTGAGCTGCAACACGGGCCGTTGAAGTGACGGATCGACGGAGGAGTAGAGGCTGACCCGGAAGACCCAGGCCCCGCCCTCCGTCGCGGGCTGCTCGCGCTCGCTCCACTCGACGAGTGCCTGGTTGAGCGTCGGGACCGTTGCCGTGCCGTACCTGCCCACGGTCGACTGGACGACGGGAAGCAGCGCCGAGACCGGCGGCTCGCCGGCGACGAGGGTGTACTCGTACCGCGCGCCGATCGCGATCGTACGGTCGGACGGGTCGCCGTCGAAGACTGCGTCGAACATCGGCGCGAGCGGATTGTGATCGGACGGATCCCAGGGGTCGATGGCGATGGCGCCGGTGATGTCGATGAACGGCACGACCGGCTGGGGGTGGCCGACCTCCGGCGTCCGGTAGACGAAGGACGGCGCGGTGTCCGGCCAGCCCTCGTCGAGAAGCCGCCCGTTGCGGGTGACCCGGGCACTGGCCGACGCATTCTGGTACGCGGCGATGTGGACGCGCGGGAACGTGAACTCGAAGGTGAGCAGCGTGAAGGCCTCGACCGCCTGGAGCGCAAACGCGTAGCACCGGCAGTGGCCTGCGTCGGTGCACCCGCACGCCTTCGGATCGCAGGGCGTGAGCTCGTGGCGCTCACCGGCCGCCGTGACGCACACGATCTTCTCCGGCCAGCCCGTCTCACCCGGGCCGGACTCCACCGTGCGGGTCAGCCGCAGCACCGTGTACCAGCCGTTCTCGGCGTCGAGACCGAGCGCGTACCGGTAGACGTCCGCAACCGGCCCACCGGCCGCGACGGGGACCACCGGTACGGGCGCGGGCCCCTCTGCCCAGTGCGCAGTCCAGGCCTGCGCGACAGCGTCGGCGAGCGCTCGGTACGTGCCCAGCGCGTTCGTCATGGCGGTGCGCTCGTCGGGGTCGGCAGCCTCCCAGTCGGGCAGCCCGGCGAGCAGGCCGAGCAGCGGAGCGGAGACCGCGGTGTACTGCGCCAGGGCACCGAACAGGTCGTCTGCCGGTGCGACGGCGGGCGTGCGGGCCGACTGGTTGTACGTGACCTGGAGTTCGACGGTGTCCTGCTCGGCCGACTGATGCTGCACCGAGCACCGGTACTGCCAGTACAGGGCGTCGCTGAGCCCGTCGGCCTCGGTGGGGACGTCGGCGTGCTGGTCGAGCAGGATCGGCATCGGCGGGTACGCGCGCAGCGGGATCGGCACGCGCGGAGCGCCGAGGTCGAAGTCCAGGGCGGGCGGTGAGCCGGAGGCGAGCGGCGTGACGAAGGTGAGCCAGTCGGACCGCTCGTAGCCTTCGACCTCCCGCGCGATCCCGAACTCGAGCTCGACGCCGGCGAAGTCGAGGGTGAGATCGAGCGCGGCGTGCGCGGCCACGTCGGGGACGGTGATCAGGAAATTGATCTGCGAGTCGCCGTCGGCCAGCGAGACCTTGCCGTTCGACACCGTCGCGGTCCGCAGGTGTGCGGGGACGTCCCGGTAGTCGACGACCGGGTGGCCGGACAGCCGCGCGTACTGGTCGGTCCACGGGGACGCCGCGCTGGTGTCGTACTGGACGACGGCCGAGGTCGCGTAGCCGCGGGCCGGCGAGACGAGCAGCTCCTGACGCAGCCGTTCGACAGCCGCCGCGCGCTTGGGATCGGTTCCGGCGTCCGGCGCCTCCCCGGCGAGGACGTAGTCCAGGCCCGCCGCGACGGCACCGGCGAGTGTCTTCTTGACGCCGATGATCCCGTCGAGCACCTCCCGGCCCAGCTCGTACGCACCCTGGACGTACGCGGCCGACAGCAGCAGCTCGAAGTCCGCGAGGAACCCCTGGGCCCATAGCTCGAGGTCGATGCCCTGGTAGTCGCGGGTCTGGCCCTGGGTCAGCAGCCCGGTCCGGACGTCGAACCCGGGGGCGTGCACGTGCGGCCGTGCGATGAGCGTGGTGGCGAGCGGGCGGATCGCGAAGGTGCGCGGCTGCATGGTGCCGGCGACTTCGAGCGGGGGCTCGATGCTGACGCTCTCGATGCCGCCCGTGTCGAAGACGACGGCCCAGACATCGGTGTCGGACGTACGACCCGGTGCCGTCGCCAGCCGCAGGACCGGTACCGCGCGCTGGACCTGCTCCGCGAAGGCCGTCAGGGTGAGCGCATCGTTCTGGGCGGGGTCGGTGCTGCGGCCGGCGGGGACGGCGGTCACCTCGCGCGTTGCGGTCGCGGCGAGTGCCGGGTCGACCAGTGTGGGCTCGCGGAAGAGGTCCAGCGCCACGGTGACCGGGAAGACAGGCTCGGGGAACGACCACTGGACGCCGTCCGGCGTCGACTTGCCGAGCCGGCCGGTGAGGCGGGCAGTGGCCGGCGGGACGACCATGCGCGCGCCGGGTCGCAGGAATCCGGTGTCGGCGTTCGCCGCGGCGATGGCTTCGACGCCGGTCGTCACACCCCGACGACGGAACCTTGCGACCACGGCGGTCAGCGTGTCGCAGGCCGCGGTGGTCTCGGTGGGCGCAGTGCCGTCCGCGCCCGGCTGCTGTCCGCGCAGCACCTGCCCGGGCAGGAGCAGGCCCGGTGTGCCGGCGTTCGCGGCGAGCAGCGCGACCGCGGTGACGCCGAACGGCCGGGCGGCCTCCTGCGGTGTCACTCCGACCGCTGCGGGCTGCGCGGGGAGGACGCCGGGCGGGCAGACCAGCAGCGCTCCGGTCGCGAGCACGCCGGTCCGCTCGCCGATCGCCCCGGCGAGTGCGGCGAGGTCGACCGGCGGGCCGAACAGCGCGCAGACTTCGGCGAACGAGGCGGGCGCCGCCGTCGTCACCGACTCGCTGCCGACCGTGATGGTGACGCCGGACGCGACGGTCCCCGGCATCCCGGCGTTGACCTCGACCAGGCCGGCACCGGGGAAGTGTGCGGCGATGCCGTCGAGCGAGTCGCCCTCGCGCACGGTGTACGGCACCCGCAGAGCGTCAGGGTCCGAAGGCCACGCCCACATCCCGGGCACGTCCGGGGGAGAGCCGGTCGAGAGGGCGACCGAGCCGTTGTGCCGCAACAGCGCCCCGGGGGTGGTGGCGTTGACGGCGGCGAAGTGCTCGAGCGTGTCGCCCGCCGGTACGGCCGTCGGCGTCGTGGTGAGGAACAGCGGGGTGCCCGGGGTGAAGAGGTTGACGGTCGTGGTGTTCAGCGGCGCGAGCCGGTCGGGTGTGAGGCCTGCCCGGTTGTCGCGCAGGGTGTCGCCGCTCTCGACGAGGTAGCCGGTGACGTGCAGGGACGCGCCCGCACGGAACATGCCCGGCTGCTCCGCGTTCAGCGACACCACCTGCGCGGCGTCGAACGGGACACCGAGGTCCCGGAACGCCGACTCGACGCCCGCCAAAGTCGCTTCGCTGGCCGGCCGGTCGAACGAGACCTGGACCTTGACCCCGTTGCAGTCGAAGACGAACCCCGGGGTGAGCAGCCCCGGACGGTCCCGGTTGGCCGTCACGAGCGTCCTGAGGGCGCAGCGCAGCGACGCCGCGAGCTCGCCGGCCGGCGGCGACTCGGGGGGCACCACCGCGTCGCGCGGCGGGGTGACGAGCTCGACGGACGGGTTGAGCGGCAGCACGGTGTTGTCCTCGTCGAGCAGCACCTGTTCCGGGTCGAGCGAGGGGTCGACCGCGTCGCACAACCCGGCGATCGTGTCCTGGCTGCGGAACGCCGCGCTCACCGGTACCGCCAGTTCATCGGCGTCGAGCATGGCGCTGATGGCCGTGCCCGCGTTCGCCGTGCCCAGCTCGTCGAAGCCGACGCCATAGGTGGTGCAGAGGCCGTCGAGGGTCGCGGCGTCGGTGGCGGGTGCGGAAGCGATCTTTGCGAGCGAGCCGAGCAGCGCGTGGGCACCGATGACGTACCGGCCCAGCACGGCCACGTCGACGGGGAGCGGGGTGGGCTCCGATCCCGGAACCTGCTGGAGCGAGGTGAGCAGCGCGGCCCGGACGTCGGGCTGAGTGACCTGGTAGTAGACCGGCACCAGGCGGTCCCGGTCGCGCGTCGCCGCGTCGGCGGCCGCGCTGCCGGGGTCGCCCGCGCCCGGCTGGTAGGCGACGGCCTGGAGGTCGACGGCGACGGCGAGGTCCGCCAGGGCGCCGGACGGCTCGACGGTGTAGTGGAGGGTGGTCGACGGCCAGGCGCCGACGCCGATGACCGGGTCGGTGTAGCGGACGGGCACGGGGGTCTGGCTCGGACTGCCCGACCGGTTGCCGAACACGTCCTGGAACCACACCGACACCTGGCTTTTCGCGCCTGCGGTGACGCCGGCGTACGGGTTGCCCACGGAGGGCGGTGCCGTGGGCACGCCCGGGGCGTGCCGCACGGCGAACCGGCTGATGTCGACGATCCGGGTCAGGTCCCAGACCTCTTCTGCAGCCTCGTTCGCCACCAGGAACCCGAGTTCGTCGGTACCGTCCGCAGGCTTCGGCGACACCGCCCGGCCCTCGACACTGCCGCGGAAGCCCGTCGTCGGGTCCAGCTGGAAACCGAGCAGCCCGTACAGACGGCGCAGCCGGCCCTGCGGGGTGTCGTCGGCCAGCGGGTTGGCGAACCGCGCGGTGAACCCGACCTGACCGGGGTCGACCGAGGCGACGGGCCGCAGCTCGGGCGGGTTCACCGCACGCGCGGCGAGCGCGACCGACGCCGGATCCACCCCGTCGCCGACCACCGCGACGTTGGTGAAGGCGAACAGGTGCCGGTCCGGTGCGGCACCGCACTGCGACGAGAGCTGCACCAGCAGAGACAACTGGGCGAGCCCGTCCTGGTCGAAGATCGAGTCGGGAACTTCGCCGCGGTACTGCATCCAGTAGCCGCCGCCGCCCACGACGCTGCACTCCCACAGCAGCGTCAGGAACCGCTCGCAGTCGGCGATGGCCGCGAAATGCTTCCCCGCGGTGGCGCTTTCGGCCGTGGGACCGCTGCGCGTCTCGGTGGACAGGGTCGTCTGGACGATGAAGGTCCGGTCGGCGACGAGTGGTGCCGAGGTCAGACCCGGGCTGAGGCCGGGTGACGGCGGCAGCTGCCAGAGCAGGGTGAGGAGCGGGCGCTCGCCGGGCGGAGCCGGCGGGAAGGCGCCGGTCGCCGGCTTCTCGGGGACGCTCCGCAGGTACTCCAGGAGCTGCGCGATCCGCTGCCGGTCGGCGGTGTCGGCGCCGAGCACCTCGACCGTCCCCGTGAGGCCCGGCAGGCGGCGGACGGTGAACGAGACCAGCGTCGCCCACGCGTAGCAGCCGAGCTCCGTGTAGCGGGCGTCCGCGCCGGTTTGGGGGGTCGTCTGCTCCAGCAGGAACTCCGAGCCGCTGCGGTCCGACCCGGCGCGCGCGATCAGGTCGTTCGGCAGGGTCCAGAGCGAGGGCGGGCCGGAGGCCTCGGCGGGCAGTTGGACGGTGGTGGTCGTCTGCCACGGGATGACCTGTGTGACGGTGTGGCGCGCGCCGACCTCGTGCGAAAGCGGCAGGGCCGCGAGCGGGCTTTCGATGACGGGCACCAGTCCGGTCGCCGGGTACTTGTCCCGCAGGTCGGCGGCGGTGATCGAGATGACCGCGCTGTCGGCCTCGGCGGCGTCGAGCCGGATCACTCCGTCGTGTACGGCGGAGTCGGCGAAGGTCAGCCAGTCGGCGGGCTGAGCCTTGTCGACGGTGATGGTCACGACCGGGCCCTCGGATCCGGCCGGGGGTGGCGGCGGGCCGGTGACCTGCTGGCCGATCAGCTCGTAGCCACCGGTCATCGGCCCGGTGGCCTGGTACGCGCCGCCGACCCGGACCGGCGCGGGCAGACGCAACCCGCCCAGCGCGAACCGGGCGACCTGGCCGCTCACGGTGGACATGGCCGGGCCGTCGTGCATCGCGGCGACGAGCTCGTCCACGGCCATCGCGGGCACGTCGGGCACGGTGAGCCGTTGCTTGGGCTGGGCGGCCAGCACGCCCGTGTCGAAGGCCATCCGCTCGGCGAGGTCCGTGAGCCCGAGCCCGTACCGCTGGGCCAGCGTCAGCAGGGTGAGGCCGGAGGCCGTCGTGCCGACCGCGCCCGGCACCTCGACGGTGACCAGCGGTACGAGCGCGTCCGCGGCGGCGGCGTAGCTGTCGAACCGGTCCGCGGGCAGCAGGAGACGGTCCTGGAGCGAGCGGAGCGTGTCGTTCGGCAGGACCACGGCCGCGGCGTCGGCCGGAAGGCGGACGCCCTCCGGGTCCACCGGCTCGTTCGCCGTGCGTACCGCCTCCAGCCAGTCGGCGAACGGCGTGCCGGGCACGACGTTCTGGATCAGCGCGGCGTACGCGGCGACATCGAGGACGGTATCGCCCGGCAGGGTGGTCCAGGTGAGGGTGGCGGTGCTCTGGTAGGCGGCGGGCACCTTGAGGGTGGGGGGCAGCGGTTGCCCCGGGTTGCCGCCCAGCCGCTCGATCGCCTGCTGGTACCAGTCGGCGAGCGGCACCTCGCTCGGGAGCGTCAGCCCGAGCCGGACGTAGAAGACCGCCGCGGTGTCGTCGACGGACAGCCCGGCGTGCACGAACCCGGGCAGCGGGACGGTCGCGCCGGCGCGCAGCAGCGGGGTGGTCTCGCGCAGGTGGTCGAGCAGCGCGGTCGGATCGGCCTGGTAGGCGCGGGCCAGTTGACCGAGCGACTGGCCCGCGCCGAGCTGCACCGGCAGCGTGCCCAGGGTGACCGGGACGTCCGCGGCGACGGGCCAGCCGGGGTTCGCGACGGCGATCGACTGCGCCGTGACGCCGAGCGTGACCGTGAGCGTGTCGCCGGCTTGGGCGGCGGTCAGCCGGTCCGGCAGGCCGGGATTCAGCGCCAGCAGCTCGGCCGCCGAGACGCCGAGGGACGACGCGAGATGGTCCGCGGTGTCCCGGGCGGCGACCTCGTACGACGTGGTGGCCGTCCCGAAGCTCGCCGCGATGGAGTGGAGCGAGTCCTTCTCCTCCACCTCGTGGGGGAACGCGGTCAGCAGGTTCACGGCGGCCTGCGCGGCGGCGCGGGCGACCATGCGCAGGTAGTCGCGCAGCACGAACGTCGCCATGGACTCGCTGGGCTCGTCCGTCACGGCGGGGGAGGCGGCACGGTCGCCCGGCGGGACCGGGTCGAGCTCGGCGAAGTACGCGATCGCCTTGGCCGCGTACGTCGCGTCGATCTGCCGGTAGGCCGCGAAGTCGCGGTCCCGGTCGGCCGGGTCGGGCAGGCCGGTCGAGGTCCACTTCAGCACCGGGATCATCGGGAACGGCGTCCCGGAGACGTCGTCGGCGGTGTCACCCGCCGGGGTGCCGCTGATCCGAAGGTGGATGTTGTTGGCGAGGAAACCCTGGATGTTGGCCCAGGTGAAACCGTCGTTCTCGGCCTCGGCCAGGGCCAACTGCTCGACCAGCTGCATCAGCTCGTCGAGCGTGACCTTCGGCGAGGAGACGCCGAGCGCGTCGAGGGACCAGCGCAACAGGCCGTCGGCGAGCAGGTTGAACGACGTGTCGGCGGCTGTGTCCGCGCGCGGGTTGCGCGACACGTCGGGCCGCTCGGTGTGGGCGATGGTGACCGCGTCCACCGGGACGGCGTTGTCGGCGAGCAGCATGACGACGAGGCGGTAGTCGGGCTCGTCGTTCGACGGCGGGGTGCGGCCGGTCCAGTCGACCGGGACGTTGGCGAGGGTGTAGGCGGGGACGAGCGTGAGGTCCGCGGTCCGGGGCCGGCCGTCGGGGAAGACGTGCACGGCCGGGTCGAAGCGCAGCCGGTACGGCGGTTGCTCCTCCACCGCGCGCGCGGCGCGTGCTTTCCGGGCCGTGAGGCCGCGACGGGCGACACCGGGGGCGAGCCGCCACGGTGGCGTGCTGTCGGAACCGATGGTGAACGAGGTCTCCAGCGTCAGCGAGAACGAGAACGAGACCGTGATGAACAGGATCTTCACGCTGGCGCTGGCTCGCACCGAGAGCTTCAGCGCCACGACGGTCGCCCGGTACGCGGCCAGTTCGACGGTCGCCATCGCGGAGATCTGCAGGTTGAGGTCGAGTCGGACGACCTTGAAGTCGACCGTCGCGTACAGCCGGCCGACGATGCCGACCGTGCCCCGGCACGCGTAGTAGAGCTCGGTGCTCCCGCCGTCCTCGTCCGGGTGGAACCACGCCAGCACGCCCTCGAAGATCACCACGAGGTTGACGTACATCTCGGCCTGCAGCGGGCCGCGTTGGAAGGTGCGGCCGACGCCGATGGACAGGCCGACGCCGAGTTCGAGGACCGGGCTGAACGTCCCGTCGGTGACGCGCGGAACCCGGCTGGAGGTGGCGCCGTTCAGCAGGCCGAAGTAGATGCCGCCCCGGCCGTTGAAGATGCTGGCCTCGAGCGCGAACGAGTTGGCGAAGTCCCGGTTTGCCGGAAATCCGAGGTCGATCCGGAAGTTGCCGTTGGTGAAGATGTCCACGGTGATCACGCCGAGCGTCACGGAGACCGCGCCGAACTGCAACTGCCGGTAGGCGTCGGGGATCTGCAGCCGGGCGTGGAAGACTCCGATGTCGTCGGTGACCTTCTTGTACAGCAGCTCGAAGCTCAGCCCGGCGAGCGAGCCGGCCCGCGGACCGCTCAGCGCCAGCAGGATGCCGTACAGGTCCGGGTCGTGCATCACCAGCTTGACCGCGACCGTGTCCATGAAGGTGGCATCGATGCCGAACAGCCACTGGCTGGAGGCGTCGAACACCATCGTCGCCGGGTTGATCGGCGGCTTGCCGGCTGCGGGACTGACCGGTCGCATCGCCGCGACCATCGCGTCGACCACGGCGGAGATACTGGTGTACGCGGTGAGGTTCTTCGGCGAAACGTGCTGACCCAGGCCCAGGTAGCGCAGCGAGAACAGCTTCTGTCCCAGGCCGGCTGGCTGGGGTGGTGCCTGGGTGACCGGATCCCATGTCAGCGGCTTGGCGGTGCTGTCCCCGAGCAGTTGGGCGTCGAGCGCGATGTTCACCGCGGGGCTTCCGGTCGATCGGTCGTAACTCAGGCCGATGGACTGGATCTTGACGAATCCGAGGTCCAGCTTCAGGTCGTGCTTGACGGCGACCCTCTGCTTGGCCGGGTCGATGGTCAGTGCCAGACCGGTGAGGTTGACGCTGTTGAGGAAGTCCCAGGGCGGATCGAGCCGGAACGTCGCGTTCGGGTTGGCCAGCGAGACGAGGGACGTGACCAGCTCGCCGAGCGTGCCGGTGAGGCGGAGGGTGAGGATCTGGTGTCGGTCGGTCCCCTCACCGATCCAGGACGTCAGCGCACTCAAGGAGAGCTCGCCGTAGGCGACTTCGAAGGTGTAGTCCTTGCCCGCGTCGGTGACCGACACCGAGGCGGTGATCTCCAGCTTGTTGAGCGTGAAGGATCCGGACAGGCTTCCGGTCAGCACCGTCAGCGGGTCCACGAGCGTCGTGCCGCGAAGGGCGATCGCCAGGTGCTCGTCAGCGGGCGTGGCGCGCAGGCTGCGCTCGATGTCGGCAGTCAGCAGCAGCCGCAACGACATACCGAGCAGCGTCTCGCCGACCGTCATCCGAAGGGTGCCGGAGGCGGTGTAAGGGTAGCCGGGTGCCGTGCTGAACCGGATCCCGAGGTCGGCGAGTTCGAACGTCATCTGGTCCACCCACGGGGCCGGCTTCTGGCCCAGCAGGCCGTAGACCAGACGCGGGAGGTCGACGGCGCCGGCCATCATGGCACTGAAGACCCAGGAACCGTCGCCCGGGTACTCCGCTTGAGCCAGCAGCTCGATCGGCGCAGCGTCCGGAACCGCGATCTCGCCCTTGCCGGTGATCAGGCCGGAGACGCTGTTCTGCGACACCTGGACCTGCATCTGCAACCCGGTCAGCGCAAGGGTGACGTTGCCGGCCGTGATGGGCCAGTCTCCGCTGACGGCCAGCGCGGCCGAGTACTCGTGGCGCAGCAGCGAGGCGTAGACGTTCAGTGAATCGCAGGTCAGACCGGCGCCCACGGGCGGTCCGTCACCGCCGAAGAAGGCGCGGAACACCTCCGAGATCGGGATGTCGAACGGCTCCTGGGTGGTCGCCGAGAACGCCAGCTCGGGCAGCGTCAGCTGGACGGCCACCACGATGTCGTCCAGGCCGGCTCCCGTCGGTCCGCCACGTTCCGCCGCCGCGACGTACGGCCCCGCGGCGCCCAGCGAGGAGCGGTTCTTCTCGCCGAACCGCATCGTTCCGAAGACCGCACCGGTGACCAGCGTCCGGCCGGCCGGATCGAAGCTGAACACCCAGCTGGTGCCGACCTGCTCGATGGTCAGGAAGGGCACCGGTGGGTCCCACGGCTCCTTCGACTCGATGCGGACCGCGGCGTACGACAGGCCGGGGCCGGGGTTGCCGGAAGCCGGCACGACGCCGAAGCCGAGGCTCTTCAGGCCGAACACGTCGATCGGCGCGATGCCACTGGGCAGCGTGAAGTCCGTGCCCTCTGCACCGGTCATCGCGATCAGCGCCTGGATTCCTTGTTCCAGTCCGAGCGGGGTGGCGAAATCGATGGACAGCGGCCAGACGTAGTCTCCGAAGACCAGCGGGCCGCTGATGGTGACGGTCTCCTCCGGCTCGGTCGGCAAGGTGACGTCGGCGAACATCAGGACGGCCGAGCGGCGCGCCCCCGCGGCGGGCAGTGGGCACGGGTCCGGGTAGTCCGTGGTCAGCATCAGACCGACCGCGGAGACGTCCAACTGTGCGAGCTGCAGGCGCACGCCCGGTGCGACGGCACGCAGTTCGAGGACCGGTGGCCCGTCGGCCGGGAACGTCACGGAACCGTCGACGTACAGCCGGTCGCCCAGGAAGGCGGCGTACCCGGCGAGGATGTCGCTGCCGGGCACCGAGGCACCGCCGCGCATCAGCAGGGTGCCGGACAGCCGCGGTTGTGTGCCGGTCGGTACGTTCGTGGCCGTGACTGCGGGCTGCTCCATGACGAGCGGGCCGAGCACGCCGGCCCCGAGGATCAGTCCGCCGGTGGTGCCCTTGGAGGGACGGCGGCTGCCCGGCAGTTCGCCGAACGCACCTTTGAACGTCCAGGCCGTGCTCCCCGGCGTGCTGCCGAGTTCGAGCCTCAGGGCCGCCACGTCGGTCCCAGGCTGCGGAGACCCGGTGAGCCGCATGGTCCACGCAGTGTTGAGATACTCCGTGGTGGCCGTCAGCCAGACGCTGTCCGGCCCCATGGACACCTGGCCGCCACGGACCTCGAGCTGGTCCACGCCGAGGGAACCCAGCAGACCGGAGAGCCCGGTGGGTGCGTCGCCGCGGAGCTCCCCGGACGATGCGGCGTTTCGGAACGCGTCGTAGATGCCGTCGAGTGACATGTGGCCTGCCTAGGGTTCCGGAGCCTGGACGACGTCCTCATCCGGCCCGTGCATTCCGAACGTCCGGCGCGGGCGGAATTCCACCATCTCCTCCGGTCGCAGGCCCGGAGTGCCCGTGAGCCGGTACACGATGTCGCCGTGAACGAATTTGTTGACCGCGGTCGAGGCCCCCGAGCCGACTTTCCTCTTCTTCGGCGCCCTCTTCTGCTTTACAGTGAGCTCTTGGATGGTGGTTTGCACCGCGCGAGTGCTGTCAAGGGTGACCCACCGGACCGTGGACCTATTCTGGAAAAAGACAAAGGCCACGTATGTGTGCGTTGGGACGGTGTCAGTCGTGCCCTCGAATACATCGATCACCTCCTTTACCGGGTGATTGTCGGTGTTCCACGGTCCGGCGCTCGCCCCCACGTTCTTCGGCTTCATCACCGTGGTGGCGAAATTCTCGATGATCGTCCAGGTGAAGTCCGTCTTCTTCCTCCCGGACGTGGAATAGTTCTCGACCGCCGTGCGCAGCGCTCCGTGGTGCGGGATCTCGAGTGCCAGGACCTGGGGCGTCAACTGTGCCCCACCCAGTCTCGTGTTGATCTCGCGCATCGTCTGGTATGTCGCGTCGCCGGGAAGTACGACCGTATTGATCCCGTTGTCCACGACCACCACTGCGGACGACCCGTTCCTCACGATGTCGTCCGTCGCGCCGGGGACGCTCAGGTTCGAGATCAGGAGACGAAACTTCACGTCGTTGTGCACGGCGAAATGTGTGGGCGCGGTGCCCCCGCCAGGATAGTTGCTCTGTGCCGGCGCATCGAATACGACCGTGCCCGCGGGGTATCCGACGGCTGTGAGGAACTCGTTCACCGTATCCTTGTTGCCTTGGATCCAAGAGCGCCCGCCGATGTGCACGCTACCCACGCGGGCGTCGATCGTCTTGAGTTCCTTCCCCAATGCGCCGAGCAGGCTGTTGTGGTCGTCGTCCTGGTGCGAGATGACGACCAGATCGAGCATTTTATTGGGCGTTGTCGTCCTCTTCGCGACCTTGTCTTTGATGTGGGTGACGGCACCCTTCCCGTATGTGGGGCTGCCGCCGCAGTCGATCAGCGCGAGGTAGTCGGCCGCGTCCTTCTCGACACCGTCGTCGTAGATTTCGACGAGGGTGGTCATGCCCTGACCGCACCACAGCAGTTTCACCAGTGTCAGACTCGGCACGGTCAGTCTCCTCTGCCGGAACGCAGCGCCGCCCGGACCGGCGGTGGCGGCAGGCGCTTCGGGTCGGCGGCCGACGCGTACGCCAGGTACCAGCCCACCTTCGAGGCGCCGCCCTGGTCCGGGTTGCCGAACAGGATCACGTCGTTGTGCCCGGGCGGGAACGCCAGGCCCAGCAGCCGCAGCGCGAAGTCCCGCAGCCTCAACGTGTACGTCCGCGGCAGCTCCGGCTCCTCGGCGACCAGGAACTCCACCGACTTGAAGCCCATCGTCACCACGCCCTGCAGCGGCAGGTTGACCCCGAGCAGCCCGTCGGCCCCCGGGAGCCGCACACCCAGGTAGATCCCCGGCTCGGTGTCGGCCGTCCCCGGGCTCCACGCGACGAGCACCTGGATGGCGAACGCCTTGCTCCCGGCGAGCGCGCCGAGCGAGCCGAGGTCCACGGTGTAGTCCAGCCCGTACCACGGCTGGGTGAGCGTCGACTGGTCGAGCGGAGCGGTCACCGAGACATAGCCCATGTCGGCAGGAGTCTGCGGCGGTGGCGGCATGCCCGTCGTGAGCTGCGGATCGGGCGTGGTGATGAGTCCGGTCAGCCGGATCGGGAAGCGGGCGACCAGCGACTGCGCGCGCGCCCTGCTGTTCGCCTGGTCGAACGAGAGGTTGCCGTCCTTCAGCGTGAACCTGGTGGTCCCGGCCGGATCGCCGAGGTCGAACGACATGGCGATCGCCAGGCCGCCGAAGCGGAGGTAGCCGTCGTTGCCCACCGCGTCCACGCCCCAGCAGAACGGGTCGAACTTCTCCGGCTCCTGGAACCGCAGGTTGCCCGCCATCTGGAAGACGGCGTCGACCGTCGCCTTGCCCGACATGGGGTCCGATGCCTTCGCGGTGACCAGTTGCGTCGACAGCAACTCCGCACTCTGCAGCACCAGTCCGTCGAGCTGAAACGTGTTCTGCTCGGCCATCGAGAACACGTACGTGTCGTGCGTCGTGCCGTCGGGCAGCTGCTGTCGCTGGAGCGCGCCGTCGAGAATGATGTTGTTCCCGTGCGTGGTCGGCAGCAACCGGACGGGCGCGCCGAACAGGCGGTTGACGAGCAGCTCGGCCTTGCTGGTGAACGTCGTGACGACGGAGTTGCGCACGCCGACCGTCAACTGCAGGACGCGGAAGGCATAGGGGACGTTCTCGCTGAAGTACTGGTCCTCGGGGTTCCGGTAGTCGATCAGCCCGAACATCGCCGAGCGCTCGAAGACCAACTGTCCGTCCGCCCGGCGGTACGGGGTGAGCGACAGCCCGAAGTGGTGCGCGGCGAACTCCGCCGGGTCGATGCCCGCCGCGAGCACCTGGAGTTCTTCCGGGAGTTCGTCCAGCGGGACCTCCGCCGAGAGGGCCAGCACTCCGGTCCAGTTCGGGTCCTGGACGACCTTCAGGAACGACGCGTAGGGCGACCCGGACGGCGCGTTCTGCGCCGCCTTGATGACACCGCGGATCGCTTCCTGCGCGTCCGCCGGCCGGCCGGTACGGGAGGCGGCCTCGGGCCAGGCCCAGGTGGACACGTCCTCCACCAGGTCGGCGATGCAGCGGCCCAGAACGAACTTGACGACGAGGTACGTCGACTCCCGCCAGCTGTCCGGGGCGAGCCGGAACGGCCAGCCCCCGGCGACCGGCGTCAGCCGGCCGCCGAAGCGCAGGAAGACGAGCTGCTCCGCCTCGGTGATCCGGGGACACGCGGCAACCAGTGCGGCGATGAAGGCGGTTCGGGTGTCGTACTCGCGGTCGTGCATCGCGTTGCGTACTGCGCTGAGGACATCGTCCGGCACGCCGCCGTGGTCCACGGGGATGGTGGCGATGACGTTGAGCGTCGCCGTGGTGAGCCCGTACGCGACGGAGCCGAACCGGTTGAACTCCGCCGGGTCGCCGAGGACCAGGAAGAGGTTGTTGGTCTGCATCGCCTTCCGGAACCGGCCGGTGACCGCCGTGAAGCGCAGGTCGGGCTTCGCCGCCGCGTCGCCGTCGTGGCCGATGCCGAGCCAGCTCCAGCTGAAGTCGGGTGCCAGTCCGACGGCCATCCCCTGCGGCGTCACGGCCACGGTCGGTTCGGTGTCCGGCGCCGGTCCGCCGTCCTCGTTGTCCTCGCCGGGCAACAGCACCGCGCGGCGGGTCGGTGCGATCGCCAGCTGCTCGACGGCGACCGCGTCGGGAACCGCGTCGTCGGCGAGCCCGTGGAACGGGGCCATCGGGAAGGGGGTCCGGGTCGGTGTCGCGGCCGGCACCTCGAAGTAGTCCAACAGGTCGACGCCGCCGGCTGCCGCCGAGGATTCGGCCGTCTCGGCCGTGTACAGCGGCGCGTCCTCCGGCTGGCTGTAGTACGTGACGGCTCCGGCGTCCGCGGCCGATTCGACCGACACCCATGACGTCGTCCCGTGCGCCGTGAGCGAGTCGGCGCCGGTCCGGTCCGGGCCGAGCGGTGCGTACGCCGGTTGCCCGGGCAGGAACGCCAGCGTGCAGCCCTCATCGGGCAGACCGAGGTATTCCAGACCTGACATGCCGCAGATGACGCGAGACCCCGCGGTCGCGGCCGTGAGGGCGAACGGCCCGTCCGGGACGAGGTAGTAGCCGGCGTTCGCCTCCTCGTCGGAGAAGTACGGCGCGAGACCGAACACCAGCCGGGCCGGGCTCGCCCCGTTCGTTCCGGCCTTGAGCGGACGAAGGTCCGCGCCGTGGCCGAGCACCGTGGCGTACCCCGACGGCAGCGCCGGTGGATCGCCCTCGCCCGTCGTGCCCGCGAAGAAGCCCAGCGAAGTGCGCTCACCGTCCAGCGGCCGCAGCGGATCGATCCGGGCGTGGAACTCCAGGCCGGCGTCGTCCGGTTGGCGTACGACGCCGAACCGGATGGTCTTGACGACGCCCTCCTCCCCGGGGGTGAAGAAGCGCAGCCCGGCGCCGAGCCCGGCGAACGCGTCGCCGCCGCCGGCCGGTGCGTCGATGACGAACCCCCACGCACCGGTGTGTCCGGCCGCCATGCACAGCAGCGTGGTCGTGCGCCGCGCGGGGAACCGGGCCGTCGGCGAGTACAGCGTGACGGCGGACCAGTCGGCCCCGTCGGCGACGGCGAAGCCCCAGCCCTGCGCCGTGTCCGCGGGAGCGACCACCCCGCCCCCGGCCAACCCGAGCCGGTAGTCCGCAAGCTGGAAGGTCGCCCCGTCCAGCACCCAGGTCCCGTCCCGGTCCTTCCGGGTGGTCAGCACGGTCGTCTCCCACACGGTCGGCGGTGCCGTCGGGTCGGCGACCCAGAGGAAGCGCGGCGGGCCCTGGGGCGCGTAGTGGTCGAGCCAGGTCCGCAGCGTCGCCAGGAACCCGGTCGAGTCCGTGGCCGGCTTGCCGAGGAAGACGTACGCACCACGGCTGTCCGCCCACGTCCGGGTCAGCGTCGGCCGGTCGCCGAGCGCTCCCGGGTCGGAGGCCAGGAAGGCCGCCACGCGGTCCGCCGGATCCGCCCAGTAGAGCGGTGTGTCTCCGGCACGGGTGAACGTGGGCTCGGCCATCAGCAGAGGCCCGTGGCGAGATCGAGACGATCACCGTGCAGCAGCGGCAACTCGAGCACGGCCGGGTCCCGCGGCTGCCAGCCCGGGACGACCAGCCAGTCGCCGGCCGGCCCGTCGGGCGGCGCCGCCGCCGTGCGCGGCCGGTGCATCGTCACACCGCTCAGCGGCACGGGGACGGTCGGCGGTCTTCGGCCCCCGCTCGCGAGCACGTTGCCGAGCGTGGTCCCCACCGGTACCAGCCGGGGTGCGCCGTTCACGCTGATCCGCACCATCGCGCGGACCATCGCGCGACCGCGCAGGTAGGCCGCGGCGACGCCGCCGCCGGGCGGGTCCTGCCGGCGGACGTTCTCGGTGGCCGCGTCCAGCGCACCGAGCGTGGTGGCCGCCAGCAGGACGGCGTTCTGCTGGGGCCACAGCGAACCCGGCGTGGTCGTCGGCAGCAGCGTCCTCGGGTAGACCAGGCGCGCGTACGGCAGCCGTAGTGCCTTCGCGAACAGGTCGAACGCGCCCGCGCTGCCGTAGAGCTGTCCTTGCCCCGTGGCCGGCCCCGACGGATTCGGCACGTCGACGCCGTTCTGCCGCGCGAGCTCGGCGAGGAAGGCGTCCAGGCCGTTGGTCCAAGTGCCCGAGTTGCCGTAGGACGCCACCTCGTAGTCGGCGACGCCGGCCGTGACGAAGCCGGACAGCGGGTTGCCCTGGGCGCCCGGCGCGATCTGATAGCCCTCGTACTCGACGCGCATCACGATGCCCGGGCGCAGGTCGAAGTAGCCGCGGTCGAACCGCAGCCCGTAGGCGAAGTACAGCGTTTCGGCGAAGGTCTGCGGCATCGACCGCGACACCGCCTCGGTGAGCGCCGCGACCCCGTACGGGGTGATGCCGAACGGCTGCAGCCGGGTGAGGAGCACGGTCCACGTGGCGATCACGTCGGGGCGGTCGGTGAAGTTCCACACGGGACTGGTCGCCGGGATCAGCAAGGTGTAGACGTATGGCCCGGAGCCGGCAGGCGTCAGGACGAAGCCGAGCGGCAGCTCGATGTCGTCGACCTGCCGGGTCAGGAACAGCTCCGGGAGTCCGAGCGTGAGGTCGGCCGCCGTCAGCACCGGACCGAGTTGTGGTGCGACGTACGAAGGGCCGACGAACAGCGCCTCGGTGAACACCGGGACGGGCTGCGACGGTGCCCCGACCGCCAGGGACGCGAGCGCCTGTACGACGACCGTGGTGGAGGTGTCCTCGATCACCAGCGGCCAGCTGCCCGAGGCCGTCGTCGTGTCGCCGAGCGTGGTCACGGTCTTGCCGACGACCGTGCTGACCCGGTACCCGTCCACGAGCGGCGAGGGCAGCGCCTCCCAGAAGACGCGCAGGTCGGCGCCGTCGTATGCCACCCTGACGCCGGTCGGTGCGACGGTGAGGAGCGCGGCGGCGTTGCCGGGTGGGCCGACGGCGACGCCGGCCAGTCCCCGCAGGGCGATCGTGGCGGTGTTGGGAATGCCGTCCGGCAGCGTCAGGACGATCGGATCACCGGTGACCGGCTGGGCCTCGAGCTCGACCTCGGTGCCGTCCCAGCGCACCACGGGCCGCACGCCGGTCAACGGCGGCGACTTCGGTGGCGTACACGCCAGCGTCACGCTCCGGCCGCCTCCGACGGCCACACCGGTGAGCCGTGGACCGGCAGTGACCAGGTCGAGAAGCGCCACCGGTCCCCTCGCCACGCCGGCGACCTGCGCGACCGTGGCCAGGCCGGCGGTGAGCGGCAGGTCGGCGGACTGGCCCTGGGTCAGGAGTGCGGAGGCGCCGACGGCGACGCGGAACGTCCCGTCCGGCGGCCCGCTCCAGGCCAGGGCGGCCCGGCCGCCGTCGGCGCGGGCGAGGGTGAAATCAGCCGGCCTGGTGGGCACCGGGAGCGGCACGGACCACGGCCCGGTCGCCACGCCGTCCACACCGCGGACGGCGACGGCGACGACGTCGCCGACCGGCACGGTGAACACGGCGACGCCTTCCGCGGCCACTCGCTGAGGCGTGCCCGGAACCCCGTCGACGTACAGCACCGCCTCGATCGGCACGCCCTCGGGCAGCTCCCCGGCTGCCGCGGTCACGACGAGGTCCGCGTCGCAGACCACCGACGCGACGGTCGGCGTGGCCGGCACGACCGGGGCCGTCACCGTCGGGCCGGTCGAGCGCCCGGCCCGCCCGCGCACCGACGCCGCGTACGCAGCGCCCCGCGGCAGCGGATCGGGGACGGCGAGAGACAGCGTCGGCGCGGGGCCCACGGTCTCCCGGTGGACCGGCACGCCGTCGCGGAACAGCACGGCGTCGTATGCGCTGGGTGCGAAGTCGGGCGGCGCCACGTCGACCGAGACCGTCGCCCCGTCCGACGTCACCCGCGTGACGCGCGGTGGCGTGCGCCGGATCTGGAGCGGGGCCGACGGCGGCCCGGAGCCCGCCTTGTTGACGGCTTGGACGACGACGCTGTACGTGCCGTGGCCGACGATCCCGGGCTCCAGCTCGACCGTCGTCGTGGGGGCGTGTACCTCGGCGGCGGGGAAGAACAGCCCGTCGTCGTTCAGCACGCTGATCCAGTAGGCGTCCGCGGTGGGGACGGCGGCCCAGGCCACCGAGAGGAGACCGGCGTCGAACCCGACGGCGAGGAGTTCGGGCCGCTCGGTCGGCGCCGCGAACCCGGGGCCGTGGGGACCGATGGACACCACGTTTTCGCCGGTCCGGACCACCCGGGCCAGAGTGGCAGCCACGGTCGACCCCGCCTGCGGTGGCTGCTTGACGACGAAGGATCCGCCGGCGACCGGGACTTCCCGGTCCGACGCGGCGCCGTTGACCACGAGCCGGACCAGGAAGCCGTCGCTCTCCGCGGCCTTCCAGGACATCGTCAGGGCGCCGGTCACCGGGTCCGTCTCGGCCCGCTCGACCGCGAAGGTGTCGGTGACGATCGCGACCTCCGGCGAGAGCTCCGGCCCCGAATTGCCGACGAACATCCCGATTCGGGCGTGGTAGGCCTGACCAGGCGTCACACCGAGCGGCAGTGCGGCATTGGTCGCCGCCCCGGTCCAGGCCTCTGCGACCGTGTGGCCGCCGTTCACCACCTGCACCACGTACGCCGGCTCGGGATTTGGCCGTCCGGGCCCACTCCAGGAGACGGTCAGGACGTCGCTGTCGTACCGCACCTGCCTGATCACCGGCGGATCTGGTTGTGCGCCGCTTGGTCCACCCATGATCCGCCTCCACGTGCCGACGAGTGTGCCCATGCCGGCAGCGCGTATTCACCGGCTGTGGTTCGCGACCAGGAATCCCGCCCCGCAAAGCACTCTTGTCGGCATCGTCTGAGATCCGGCCCGAAGATGGTTGTAGCAGCCAGACGTATCCAATCCATCGCGAGAGCATGCCGTGTCCCACAACTGGCCTTGCACTCCGCTCGGCCGGAGCAGCGGCGCGAGCAAGGGGCGGAACCCGACAAGTCGCCAGCGGGCACGCTCTGCGACAGCGGAAGGGAGGCGCAGGGAGGCGACGCGCAGGGCGTGCCTTTCGGGCGCGGAACGGGGTACCGCAGCAGCATCCCGCCGTCGGCGACGTAGACGATGCCCTTGGCGTCCATTTCCCGGCGCTGGCCGAGAGTTGCGGCCCATGTTCGGCCACACGCCGCGCATGCGGAGTGACGGCCATTGATTGATCACGGTGAGCTTTGGGGTCGAATTTGAGCCAAGTTGACCCAGAAGGATCGTTTCATTCCCCGCAAACCGGCCTTAATCGTGGTCCGGGGACGGCTACGCGGGGTTGCGGATTGGCCGGGGTGGGCGCACGTTTTGGAGCACCAAGGGAGGGAACGGTTTGGCGTCCGTCCTCGTGGCAGCAGTGGATCGTCAGCCTTTGGGCCGTCTCGGAGGGAGAAACGATGCCCCAGGAACCGACATTCGTGATCCCCGTCCAGTTCCCGATCAAGGGGTGTGACCCGGACGCGCCGGAGGCCCGCCACGGGATGGTCTCGAGCTCGTGACGGGGCGTCACCGGGTCGTATCGCCGCGGGGCCGGGACTCCGATGGTCTGCTCGTCGTGCTCGCGCAGCATCCGCATGTCCTGGTGACGCAGACGCCGCCGCAGGACCTATGTACAGCACGTTCACTTCCTCGCCCACTGCACGGGTTCCGCCGGCCCCTGTAACTGCTCAGGGCATGCCCGGGGCGACACGCAACATCGATGCGCGCCGAAAGGGAAGCAGGGATCTCATGACAGTGCAGGCCATCAAGCTGCCCCTACTGCGGATGCCGTACCCGGTGCGGGTGAATCCGTATCTGCCGGCCCTGCGCGAGGAGGCCGAGACGTGGGCGCGAGAGATGAGCATGCTGGACGGCGACGAAGCACCCTCGCCCCACCGGGCGATATGGACCCTGTCCCAGTTCCACGCCATGGCCGTTGACCAGCTGACCGCCTGGGCTCTTCCTGACGCCTCACTCGCCGACCTCCGGCTCAACCACCGGTTCAACCTCTGGGCTCTGGCCTGGGACGACTACTTCGCCTCCGCCTTCAAACGGACGGGCGACCTCACAGGCGCACAAGCCTTCACGGCCCGCCTCCACGCCTTCCTGCCGACGGAGCCGGGCGCCCGGTTGCCGGCCCCCGCCAATGCCGTCGAAAGGGGCATGGCGGACCTCCAGCAACGGCTGTTCCCTCCGAGAATGGCGCACTGGCGGCAGGGGCTCAACCGTGCCCTGGCACGGTACATCGACGCGGGAGTTCAGGAACTGGCCAACAGCCGCGCCGGCCGTGTCCCGGACCTCATCGAGTATGCCCAGTTCCGCCGTGAAAGCTTTGCCGCCTACACCGCCCCCTACTCCGTCGAACTCTCCACTGGCGCACGGATCCCTGAGCAGATCCGACACAGCCGAGTCTTCCGCGCATTGCTCGACGCCTTCATGGACTACATGGGAATGGCGAACGACATCGCCTCCTACCAGCGGGAAATTCATGACGAACACGACGTCAACAACCTCGTCATCGTCCTCCAAACGTCCCTGCGCAGCACCGTCCAGGAGGCGATGCAGGCGGCCGCCGATCTGGTGACCGCCCGACTGCGCCACTTCGAGCACCTCACACGGAGCGAACTGCCACCGGTCGTCCGGCGGGCCCGGTTGAACCACGGCGAACGGATCGATCTGGAGGCGTGGCTCCGGGGAGCTTCCAGTTTCCTGTCCGGCCTCCACGCGTGGTACACCCGGGCGCCCCGCTACGCTCCGGCACACGGTCCGTTCAAAGAGCAACGGACTCCCACCGCCGTTGCGCCCGCCGGCGAGCGGTATGTCTCAGCGTCATCAGGCCTCATAACGTCGACGCACGCGTGAAGGGCGCCGCACGACGAACACGACCGGGCGAGCGCTGCCCACCGGGCGCTGAACTTGGTGGCCCAGCTCGGAGGAGGCTGCCGGCCCACGCCGTCCGGCAGCCTCCTCGGCTGTGATGCTCGGCTCTGAGGGGAGCTGCCAGGCCTACCGCCTCCGCAGAAGCCGCCTCAGCCGCGCCCGCCACGAGGTGCGCGGTTCGGTTGGGTGCGGCAACTCGCGCTCGGCCCCCGGCCAGGGGGACGCCGTCGGAACACTGCTGCTCGGCGGGGGCGCGGACGGCAGCGGTGTCAGCACATCATGGGCTTCCGTGCTGCGGGACGCGAACTTCACGGGCAGTGACGTCAGATGCCGGGACCAGGTGGAGGAGCGCCAGGTGAGCTCTTCCTCGGGTACGGCCAGGCTGATGTCGGGAAGCCGGGTGAGCAGGATGTCGATGCCGGTGTCGGCGATGACACGGCCGATGTCCTGGCCGGGGCACTCATGGGCGCCGGCGCTGAAGGACAGGTGCGCCCGGTTGTGGTGCACACGGGTCGAGGGGTCCGGGCGGACCACCTGATCGACGTTCCCGGCGGCCAGGCCCAGCAGGAGCATGTCTCCCGCCTTGATCTCCTGTCCTCCGAGGGAGGTGTCACCGGTGGCCCAGCGACCCGGGCACACCATCAGCGGTGGCTCGTCCCAGAGCACTTGCTCCACTGCTTCCGGCAAGGTCATCTGGCCGCCGGCCAACGACCCGCGGAACCGCGGGTCGGTGACCACCATGCGCAGCACGTTGGACATGAGATTGGCGGTCGTCTCATAGCCCGCGAGCAGGATGAGGCGCAGGTGGTGCTGCACCTCCTCGTCCGTGAGGCCGGCCGGGTGGGCCATCAGTACGGATGCGATGTCCTGGCCGGGCAGGGCGCGCTTGGCCACGACGAGCTGCTCGAGGGTCTCCAGCACATAGGCGTTGCTCGCGAGCGACGTTTCGGTGCCCTTGAAGAGGTCCCGGGCGGCGTGCACGAGCCTGGGACCGTACTCGTCCGGCATTCCGAGCAGGTGGGTAAGAACGAGCATGGGCAGGTGCTCGGTGAACTGACCAACCAGCTCCGCCTCGCCCGTTTCGCAGAAATCATCGACCAGCTGGTGCGCGAAGCGGGTGATGTGGCGGCGGATTCCGCGTTGGTCGAACTGGCTGAGGCCGGCCGTGACCGCGCCCCGCAGGCGCTGGTGCTCTTCGCCGTCCGCACATACGCAGTCGGGTCGCCAGCCGATCATCGGCACCAGCGGCGAGGTGGTGGCGTCGATCTCGCCGCTCTTCCAGCCGTGCCAGGTGCGGGGGTCACGGGAGAACTGGGTGGAGCGGCTGGCCACATCACGGTTCTCGAGGTACCCCAGGACGAGCCAGGCCCGTACGTCCCCGTCGAGCAGGACGGGCGCCACCGGACCGTGGGCGGCACGCAACTTTTCGTACAGGCCCATGGGGTCGGTCTCGGCCGCGGCGCCCCAGAGCGGGGTCGCTGCGTCGAGTCCCGTGCCGGTGTGTGCCGGGCAACCCGGGGGCGGTGTGAGCCCTGGTTCCGTGGTGGTGTGGTCAGTGGGTGGGACGGTCATACGGACTCCTGAGCGGCGGCGAGAGTGCACAGGTAGCCCATCAGCGAGAGCAAGGCGTCGCGGCTGGACGACCGGTCGCGTGCGTCACAGGTGATGATGGGCACCGATTCGTTGAGCGCCAGAGCAGTACGCAGGGCTGGTACCGGGTGCTGCGGCGCCTCGGGGAAGGTGTTGACGGCCACGACGAAGGGGACGCGGCGGTCTTCCAGACGGGTGATGATCTCGAAACAGACTTCGATCCTCCGGGTGTCGACGAGGACCACGGCACCGAGCGCCCCTTCGAAGATGCCGTTCCACAGGAACCAGAAGCGCTCCTGTCCCGGCGTCCCGAAGAGATAGAGGATCAGCTCCTCGTTGATGCTGATGCGGCCGAAGTCCAGAGCAACGGTCGTGGTGTTCTTGTGCTCCGCACCGGGATTGTGGTCGATCCCGACGCCGGCCTGAGTCATGGTTTCTTCGGTGGTCAGGGGCGGGATCTCGCTCACCGCCCCGACCATGGTCGTCTTGCCCACCCCGAAGCCGCCGACGATCACGACCTTGACTCCCCTCGCGCCGTGCGGCAGCAGCACATCCGAGCGGCGGGGAGCGGGTGCATCAGAGCCTACGTAGTCCATGGATCACCGCCTCCAGAAGGCCAAGTTCGGGGACCGCCGCGACAGGAACGGGAGCAGTGGCCTGAACTCGTTCGCTGTCCACGAGCTTGGAGAGCAGCACCGTGATGACGCTGAACGGCAGGCTGAGGTACGCGGAAATCTCGGCCACCGACAGCGGGTATTGGCACATGGTGAGGATGGCTGCCTGCTCGGGCTGCATACCGGGTTCGGGTGCGGACCTCGATGCGATGAGGGTGACCAGGTTGAAGGCTTTGGCTGAGGAACCTGGGCCACCGGAGATGACATAAAGCGGCACGGGACTGCCTTCGTCCCATGCGTCCTGGTTCTGTGACGTCACATCGCCTGCCCGACGTCCTCACGAGGCGGGCTGGTCATGTGCTGGCCGATCCGGACCACCAGCGTACGCATGCGGTCGCCCAGCAGCCCGGCGTCCACTTCCGCATCGGCCAGCACCGCGAGATAGGCCCCGGGTCCGGCCGCCATGAGGGAGAAGTATCCGCCGTCGACTTCGATCCCGACCATGTGGGTCGAGCCGTCTCCGTGCGGGAACTTCTGGGCGATGGCCTTCGCCAGGCTCTGGATGCCCGCGCAGGCAGCGGCGATCGCGTCAGCGGTGTCGGGCTCCGTGTTCGCTTGACCGATGCACAGACCGTCCGACGACAACACGACCACGTGTCGCACATGCGGGACGCTGGCTGCGAGCTCCTTGAGCATCCAGTCCATGTTGGGCAGTGGCGGCACGGTTACTCACCCTCGTCTGATGGCTCGTTGGTTCGAATGGAAGGGTCCGTCTTCGGTCTCTTCTCGCCGCTGAACGCCTCCCACATCAGGCCCGGCTGCCGAGGTGCGCCGGCCGTTCCCGGGGTGGCAGCCGGAGCGGCCGGGGGTTGGGGGGTCGTGCGGACGACCGGTGTCGGGACGGGCGACTCGCGTCGCCGTTGAGGCAGTCCGTTCACCGTCTTTTCGGCCTCGACCGATTCTGCTGGTTCATCGCGCGTCATCGTCGGCCTCGGCACGGCCGGTGCGCCCGTGGGCCTCGGCGCGAACTGCTGGACTTTCGGGGCAGGCTGCTGAACTGTGGTGATCAGGCGCCGCGGAACGAGCACGACGGCCCGCACGCCTCCGTACGCGGAGGTGCGCAAGTCGACGTCGAGGCCGTGCTCGCGGGCCAGCCTGCTGACGACGGGCAGGCCGAGCTGCGTTGCCTCGCCCAGGTCGGCCAGGTCCATGCCGGATGATGCCTGAGCCATGACGCGGTCGATGCGCTGGCGGGCCTCTTCGGTGAGCCCGACCCCGCGGTCCTCGATCTCGATCGCGACACCAGAGGGCACCTCGCTCGCGGTCACCTCGACCGGGGCGTGCGGCGGTGAGAAGGTGGTGGCGTTGTCGAGCAACTCGGCGAGCAGGTGGATCAGCGGCTCGGCTCCCTGGCCGATCACAGCCACCTCTGTCACCGACTGCAGCTTCACGCGGGGATAGTCCACGATGCGTGACATGGCCCCTCGCACGATGTCGTAGAGAGGGATCGCTTTCGACCACTGACGCCCGGGCCGGGCGTCACCCAGTACCGCGATGCTGGCCGCAAGGCGCCCGATCAGGGCATTGCGATGGTCGATGTCCTGCAGGCCATGGGAGACCACTACATCCGTACCATGCAGGATCTGCATGTCGCGCAGGTCCTTGGCGAGTTGATGCACGATTGCCTGGACCCGCCGGGCGATCGCCACCAGGGCCCGCTGCGACGAGTCCCGGGTGCGTTCCTCGGCATCCACGGCTTCCAGGAGCGTCCGCAGAGCTGCCCGGAGCGCTTCGGCGAACTCGCTGTCGAGGTGTTCCCCGAACGGGACGGACTGCAGGATTTCCGAAGGGGGCTCGCCCTTCTGCAGGCGGGCGACAGCCGCGGGCAGGAGCTCTTCGGCGAGCCATACAGTGGTGGCCCGCTGATCGGACAGGCGCGCGAGCAGCGCGGTCTCGCGTTGTGCGTAGTACCGCTGTACCTCGGCATTCGCCCGTGCGTAGCGGGCCGCTTCCGCCGAGCGCGCCCGGCGCGCCGTCTCAGCCGAGGTGATGGCCGCCAGGACGACCGCGACGAGGCCGCACCAGGCAACCGGCGTGCGTATCTGCGCGGAAACACAGACCAGCGCCACACCGCAGGCCCCAGCCAGGACACCAGGGGGGATTAGCCATGCCGGAGCCACTGCATGCGACAGCGCTCTAGGGGTTGAACCTGCACGAACCATCGAAGGGTCCCTAAACAGTCTGGAATTGGTGGACTGGGCGTGATGCGGTGCGCCGACAAGAACGGTCGGGACTTCGCTCGGCCGAGCAAGGATGTTCCAACGGGTGTGCCCGAGGGGCGGGTTCGAGATCGCATCGGTGGTCACGCCTCTCTGCGGCCCGGCTTCGTCTGCGCGCTATGCGACGTGCGACTCGCGGTGAGTGGAGCGCAACACGCGAGGCGAGCATAGTGAGTTCGGGTACGCCAGGTGGCCTTGACCGAAACGAAAAGCCCCGTTGACCGATCTAGAGCGATAGTTGATCGATCACCGCTATGACGCACACGGCACCTGCATGGAATCGACTGAATCCAGCGGCTCGCTGTTCATGGCTCCCAGCTCCGGCCTCCGCCGCCTCTGGCCCGTGCGCGCCATGGAGCAACGCCTCTGCAGGCACGGCATCGGCGTCGTCGTACGTCACCTGTCCGTCGGGTGGTGAGGGGGGATCCCTGAGCCTCTGGCTCGCCATTCGCTGTCGGGAAAACCTCCTTCGCGAATGGCGCCGAGTCACCCCCGCCACGTACGGGCAATTCACATCTCGCCACGCCGGGGACAGGCCCGTCGAGGCGGCGGCCGAGGCCCTGTGCGCAGCCGGAGCAGATCACGATCCGTCCCGGATCCAAGTAGCCGGCATGGGTCCGGATCGTGTCCCGCCGATGCCGACCTCGGAGACGGCAGTGGGGGCCGCACCGGCGGGGAGGACGTATGCGCCGCCCCTGCCGGATGCATCCGGAGCTCCACTCAGCCCTGGGGTCCGTCGGCCCGGGACAAGGAGCTCGGCCACCAGCCGCGCGGGCCGATGTCGATGGCGAGCGCGGGTACGAGGAGCGAGCGGACCACGAGGGTGTCCAGCAGGACGCCGAACGCGACGATGAAGGCGATCTGGGCCAGGAAGGCCAGCGGAATCACGATCAGTGCCGCGAACGTGGCCGCCAGGACGACGCCGGCCGAGGTGATCACACCGCCCGTGGTCGTCAGGCCCCGCAGCACACCCTTCCGGGCGCCGTGCGCGATCGTCTCCTCACGCACCCGGGACATCAGGAAGATGTTGTAGTCGACGCCCAGAGCGACGAGGAACACGAATCCGTACAGCGGTACCGAGGCGTCCGTGCCGCTGAAACCGAACGCGTGCCGGAAGACGAGCGCTGACACGCCCAGCGTCGCCAGGAAGTTGAGCGCGACGGTGGCCACGAGCAGGATGGGCAGGAGCACTGAGCGCAGCAGCAGTACCAGGATGAGCAGGATGATGGCGAGAACCACGGGGACGATCAACGTCCGGTCGTGGGCCGCGGTCTCCTGGGTGTCGTACTGCTGCGCCGTGTAGCCGCCGACCAGCGCGTCAGCGCCGGACAGCGTGTCGAGTCGGTCCCGCAGCCGATGGATCGTCTGCTTGGCCGCGTCGCTGTCGGCGGCGTCCTCCAGGGTGGCATCGACGCGGACCCGGCCGTCCACGACCAGCGGATCGCCCGCCCCGGGCCGACCCGGCCGGCCGACGGCTTCCGCCGACGCCACGCCGTCGGTGTCCTCGGCCACGGCTGTGACCCGGGCCGCCTGGCCGGCATCGGCGATGATCACGGCCGGGTTGCCGGATCCCGCGGGGAAGTGCCGGCCCAGTGCCTCCTGCGCGGCCACGGACGGCGCGTCGTTGACGAAGATCTCGTCCAGCGGCACACCCTTCGAGGACAGGGTCGGGGAGAAGGCGGCGAGGGCGGTGAGGACCACCGCGGTGCAGACCCAGACGCGCCGCGGTGAGCGATCGACCAGGGAGGCGACACGGGTCCAGATGCCGTGCCCCTCGGCCGCACTGTCCGCACGGCGCGGCCTCGCGGGCCAGTACGCCGCCCTGCCGAGCAGGACCAGGATGGCCGGCAGGAACGTCAGGGTGCTCAGCACGGCGCACACGATGCCGATCGCGCCGACCGGTCCGAGGGCGCGGTTGTTGGTGAGGTCGCTGATCAGGAGTGCCAGCAGGGCGAGGACGACCGTCGCCGCGCTCGCGGTGATCGCCCCGAGGGACCGGCGCACCGCGGCCTGCGCCGCCCGAGTCCTGTCGGGGCGCGCGGCCACCTCCTCGCGGAAGCGGGCGGCCAGCAGCAGGGCGTAGTCGGTCGCAGCGCCGATCACCAGGATGGAGAGGATGCCCTGAACCTGCCCGTCGATCCTGACGACGCCCTGGTCGGCCAGTGCGTAGACGACGGCACAGGCGAGCCCCAGGGCGAGCACGGCGCTCGTGATGATCACAAAAGGCAGCAGCACACTGCGGTACACGAGCAGGAGGATGAGCAGCACCGCTCCGAGGGCCACGCCCACCAGCAGACCGTCGATGCCCGCGAAGGCGCCCGACAGGTCGGCCTGGCTCGCCGCGGGGCCCGCGAGCTGGACCGCAGTGCCCGGCACTCGCTCTGCGGCCTCTCGTACGTCCCGCAGGACCGCGGGCAGCTCGTCGCCGAGATCCGGCTTCAGCGGCACGACAGCCTGGAGGGCCTCGCCGTCCTGTGAGGGGAAGGCGGGGGAGGGGGCTCCCGCTACGCCTCCGGTTCCCCCGAGTGCGGCCAGCCGCCGTGTGGCGTCGGCCTGCTGCTGCGGGGTGACCCGGCCGTCAGCCACGGTCCACACGACGATCGCGGGGACCGCCTGCGACTGGTTGAACGCCTTCTGGGCTTCCAGGGCGCGTGTGGACTCGGCGCTCTGCGGCAGGAACGAGGCCCGGTCGTTGGTGGAGACCTCGCCCAGCTTGCCCGCGTAGGGGCCGAGCGTGCCTCCGATGCCCAGCCAGACGAGCAGCAGGGCGAGCGGGACGAGCCGGCGGGCCCATCGAGACGCGGATGCCATTAGTTTCCCCAAACACGTGAGGCAGAATCTCTCGATCATTGAATATCTCGACGATTGAGAGACCATGTTCTGGTCGGATGCGCAGCACGGACGAGCCGCCGACCACACTTCCGCCGGACGGCCCCACCGGGTTGCAGAGATTCGCGGTCTTGTTGCGCGGGAGGCGTGACCGCATGTCTGGACCGCCTCGAACGCTCCGGCCATGTCCACAGGGTCAGGGCGCCGGACGACCGCCGCGTCGTGCACTTGCACCTAGATCGCGGGCAGGTCCGTGACCAGTGGGTACTTCATGCCTCTGGCGCGGAGCACCGACGCCGCGCGCCGGCAGTCCGGCGAGGAAGAGCTGCCCGTGGTGGTGCGCTTCCTCGCGACTACTTCGCCACCGACTCGATCCCCGGCTGTGAGGAGTACTCCTCGGTCCGGCAGGGACCGCACTCCGCTTCGTCGGGCCGAGCGCCGGGCAACCGGTATCCGGCGCAGCGGCTGGTCCTGGTACCGGACGGCGTCGTCTCTGGTACTCGGATCCAACGGGGTCCGCAATCGCCGTCGCGAGGCCGCAGGGGCTGCCGCACGTTCTGACGGTGCGTCGGAAGAGTCGGCCCTGCGCCGCGGCGCTCGCTCCGCCCCTCACCACCAGAGGCACGGCGCCACCGCTTACGTGGCGCACGATCTCCTCGGCGGAACAGGCCCTCGGCGGCGCGCCGCGCCCCCGGAAGTTGCACCGGCGCCGGCCCACGTATCCCTGTGGACCGACGCCGGCTGGATCTGTGCGCTTAGCGCCCGGCGGCGGCCGGCCGTCGGCGGCGCGCGTACGCCACCGCACCGGCGATTGCCGCCAGGGCTGCGGCCCCGGTGGCGGAGATCGGCTGCCAGGAGGCCTCCGTGGCCGGCTTCCCGGATGCGGCGGCGACCTGCACCGGCTGGTCCTCCACGAGGCCGCCGTACCCGCCGGCCAGGCCCTTGCGTTCGTACTCCGAGCCGGGCATCTTGTCGCCGTAGCGGGCGGTTACCAGCTTCTGGTAGGCGGCGAGGGTGATGCCGCGCTTTCCGCCGAGGCCGCTGTTCGCCTCCTCGTTGAGCGGCTCGACCATGCCTTCGGCGGTGAGCCGGTACCAGGCGTGGATCTGTGGCTCCGTGAAGGTACGGGCCTGTGGAGTGCCGCGCTCGGCGAAGCCGACCTCGGCGTCCCCGTCCCGGATGCCGGCCAGCTGCCAGCCCTCGGCGCCGACGTTCTGCGGGCTGCTTCCGGTGGTAGGGGTGTTCCCCTTGGGTGCGAGCAGTACGGCGGCGTTCTTGCCGTCGGAGGCGGTCACCCGGGAGGCCAGGTAGGAGAGCCGGATCGCGGTCTGCGGGGTCGCCTGGGTCTTGCCGGTCACGAACTCGGGGCTGATCTCGAACATCGGCACCGGGTCCTTGAGATCGAACCCGGGCGGCGCGGCGACCGCGGCGGGTGCGTTGCCGGGGGTGCCGACGGTGCCGCCGTCCGCGCCGGGGCCCGTGCCGTGCTGCCGGGCCGAAACCAGGAAGCGGGAGACCGTGTCACGGAGTTGGTCGCTCCGGACGGCCTGCTGGGCAGACGGGTAGCCCGCGATGCCGTCGCCCTCCGCAGCCTGTGCGGGAACGATTCCGCTCAGGGCGGCGGCGAGCGCGGCCGTGGTGAGGACGGCGGCCCGGACTGCCGTGTGCTTGGTGTGTCGCGTGGTCTGCATGGTCGGTCTTCTCCTCAGCCCTGGATCCCGATGCGGGAGTGGGTCCACTGGAACGAGTTGTTGTTCACGTAAGTGGCGTGGTTCCACCAGGTGTAGGTCTGGGTGGTCTGCCACGGGTCCCCGACCGCGACCATGTTGGTGGCGCTGTCGTAGCCGTAGATGACGTTCATGTGACCACCGCCGGTGCGCCAGCCGATCCGGACGGCGAACGGCCGGCCTGCGGCTATCTCGGTGACGGACTCGCTGAACGAGGCGTTGCGGTACAGGCTGCGGCCGCTGTCCCTCAGCCCCAGCCTGGCCAGGCCGTTGGCCATGTCTTCCAGCGTCGCGGGCTGGTTGTTGCAGTCCACCCAGGAGCCCTGGGCGGCGAGTCGGCAGAACTGCTCCTGGCTGACGGAGCGGCCCCAGTGTTTGGCGATGGTCACGCCGGAGGCGTCCCAGCACCACTGGGTCCTGACCTGCTTCTGCATGTCGATATTGAGCGTCTTCGCCGTCGTGGGGGTGGGCGGTTTCGGGTTCGGGTTCGGGTTGGACCCGCAGACCGGCAGAGGGGTGGTGTTCTCGTTGATGAAGGCGTCGGCGATGTAGTACGAGCCCGTGTAGATCCACCGCGGATTGTTCTCCACCGTGTCCCCGGTGGTCCGGCAGGACATCTGGATCTTGTCGCCCACCTTCGAGGAACCGTTCACCTGGGCCGAGAGGGACGGCTTGGCACGGTGGTTGACGGTCTTGTAATTGCCCTGCCCGCCGATGACCGTGCCGTTGACCGCACCGGCCTGAGCGAGGGCGCCGAAGCCGAACAGCAGACCGCCGACGAGTGAGGCGGTGCTCGCGGCAATCAGAGCCTTCTTGCGGCGGGACGCGCGACGTTTGTGCATCATGCTCCTTGTTCTGAGAAATGCGGGAACTTGCTTGACCGGCAACCTGGTCGTCCGGTGTGCGGGACACATACCGGGGGGCGCGGCTGCGGCGGACGGCCGCATGGGGAATACAGCCGTTCGCCGACGGTTGATCAGACGGTCGAAGATCAGCCGACCTTCTGGACCGTCCAGACCTGGGACGCGCGCCCGTCGGCACGCTGGAGGTCGAGCAGCCAGTCCCCGTAGTACGGCCGGTTGCTCACGGTGAGGGCGTAGCCGCCGCTCGCGTCGGTAATGGGGGTGGTGCCGGAGCGTGAGTTCAGCTTCCACTGCTGGGTGGGGGCGTTGCCGCACGCCTGCTGGGCGATCCACATGCCGGCGGCGGGGGCGCCGCCCGCCTGCAGGCACTTGCCCGAGACCGCGGACTTGATACGGACCAGGCCGCCGCCCGCGTCCTCGAACAGCCACTGCTGCTGCGCGTAGCCGTTGGTCCGCGCGCCCACGAGGAGGGTGCCGTCGGCGGCGCGGCCGCCCCACAGCTCGGCGGCCATGCCGGTACTGCCGTTGCCGAAGGTGTAGCGGGTGCCGGGGGTCGTGGTGCCGCCACCGGCGCTGGTGGTGCGGAAGGTGGTGACGCTGCCGGGGCCGCTGTCACGGCCGGCTGCGTCGCGCACCGAGACGGCGACTTTGTACTCCGTGCCGGACTGGAGGTTGTAGATGTTCAGCGTCTGCGACTGGACCCAGGTGAGGTGCTTGCCGTTGAGGAGCACCTGGTACCAGGCGGCGCCGTCGACCTTGGGCCAGCTTGCCACGGCGGAGTTGGACCGGACCTGCCCGACGGTGACGGCCGGCCCGCCACCCTTTTTGGTCGGGGTGGGGGTGGGCTTCGTGGTGGGCTTGGGGTTGGGGTCGGGGTTCGGGTTGCCGCCCTTGCCCTTCATCAGGAACTGGTTGTCGGCGATGTTCCAGTGCGTGGCGAGGTAGCTTCCG
>NZ_JNZY01000049.1 GCF_000717655.1 Streptomyces katrae | reverse complement strand
CCCTTCACCCCCCGCCCGGCCACCCCTGCACCCACGCCCCTGCCGCCTCCGCCTGTGCAGCCAGGCCCAGCAGCAGTGGTTCCGCCCCCTCCGGGCCCAGGAGTTGGGCTCCCATCGGGAGGCCCGTCTTCGTGAGGCCCGCCGGGATGTTGACCCCCGGCCAGCCCAGGACGTTCCACGTCCAGGCGTAAGGGCAGGCCGCGATCATCGCCCGGTCCGTGGCCATCGCCCCGAGTCCGGACAGGGCCCCGATCCGCAGCGGTGGAGTGGCCGTCGTCGGGGTCAGGACCACGTCGAACCTGCCGAAGATCTCCCCGATCCGCCGCCGCAGCAGCACTTCCGCCCGGCGGGACACCCGGAGCGGCAGCCCGCCCAGGATGCGGCCCGTGCGCATCGCCTCGTGCGTGCGCGGGTCCAGCAGGGCGGGGTCCGGCACCCGCGACGCCCAGTCCCGTACGCCCCGGGTCGCCCGGGGGACGAAGGTCAGGCCGATCTGCCCGTAGCGCGGGTCCTCCGGGACCACCTCGTGGCCCAGCGACTCCAGCCGCCCGGCCAGTCGCTCCACCGCCGAACGGACCTCGGGATCAAGGGACTTCGGCGTCGCCGTGAAGGCCATCGCGAACGACAGGGCGATGCGCAGCCGACGCGGCGTGCGGCGGGTCGCCTCGAGGGCCGAGACGGGTGCCGGGTGGTGGCGGTCCCCAGGGTGCTGGCCGCTGGCGGCGTCCAGCAGGAGCGCCGCGTCGGCGACCGTGCGGGCCAGCACGCCGTTGACCGTCAGTCCGTGGAACGACTCCGGCTCCGGCCAGGTGGAGATGCGTCCCCGCTGCGGTTTGACCCCCACCAGATGGGTCCAGGCCGCGGGGATCCGTACCGAACCCGCCCCGTCGGACCCGAGCGCCGCCGGGACCAGCCCCGCGGCCACGGCGGCCGCCGAGCCGCCGGAGGAACCGCCGGGCGTGTAGGCCGGGTTCCACGGATTGCGGGTCTCGCCGAACGCCGGGCCCTCGGTGAAGGGCCACTGCCCCAGCTCCGGCGTCTGGGTCTTGCCGACGATGACCGCGCCGGCCGCGCGCAGCCTCCGTACGGCCTCGCTGTCGGCGGTCTTCGGGGGGAACTCCCCGGCGCAGCCGAACGCGGTGGGCTCTCCGGTCACGTCCATGTCGTCCTTGACGGCGACCGGTACGCCGAGCAGCGGGAGCCGCTCGCCCGCGGCCAGCCGCCGGTCGGCCGCGTCCGCCTCGGCGAGCGCGGCCTCGGTCCGTACGATCCGGAACGCGTTGAGCTCGGGCTGCGCGGCCGCGATCCGCTCCAGCGCCTCCTCGGTCAACCGGCGTGCGCAGACGCCTCCTTCGGCGAGTGCCTTCGCCGTGTCCGCCAAACCGGAACAGACAGAAGGCACAGTTGAAGCCTTCGCACCTGACGTCACCGACATCGGACCTCCCCGTTACCGCTCGGTAGGACCGACGGTAACGGGGAGGGGCCGAAGGTGGCTAGAGCGGTTGGACCCAGCCTTCCAGCGAGGCCGTGAAGCCGTCGAAGTCGTCCCGGTGGATGGTGTGTCCGGCGCCGGCGACCGACCGCACCTCGAAACCGCGCTCCGCGAGGAGCGCGGCGCGCTTTTCCGGGGAGATGAGGAAGCTCGGGTCGGCGAGCTGTACGGGGGAGGGAACCACCGGCGCCGCCGGCAGGAGGTCCGTACCGAAGATCGCCGGTGACCCCTGCGATCAGGCCGAAGTCGGAGACCTTCTTCGCCGGGTCGACGTCTTCGACCTGCAGGGCGAGCAGGACACCGGCGACGCCGATGTAGAGGGCGTACATCGCCCTGCTGCCGACGAGCAGCAACGGGAACAGGCCGCGTCCGGGACCGCGCGGTGCGGTGGCGGAAGGTGCGGCGCAGGCGCCGTCGGGGTGGCTCCGGCGGTGCCTGCGCCGGGGAGGAAAGGGCCGCGGTGCCCTCCCGGGCGGGTTCTTCGGGCGGATGAGGGTGGGTGAGGGCGAGGCGAGAGGAACGGGGGAGGCGTGCGGGGGCGTGGCGGGAAGGGCGTAGAGGGGTACTCGGAGGGAGTGCGGAGATGGGGTGCGCGCCGCCCTGTCGTGACGGCGGGGGTGCGACGGAACACGACAGGGCGACGGCACGTCGGGACACGGTCGGACACGTGCTGCGCGGCCCCGGGGAAAGGGATGTGGCACCCGGATTACACGTGTCAATGAATCGTGTAACCACTGTGTAGCATTCGTTTCCGGCCATCCGCCAGCCCCCAGGTGCAACCGGTCTGGAAAGATGCCACGGCAATGTCACAGTCATCGAAATCGCCGAAACCGGCCCCCGTGCCGACCAGCGCCGACGTGGCCCGGCTCGCCGGCGTGTCGCGCGCGACGGTCTCGTACGTCCTGAACAACGCGGAAGCCGTACGCATCAGCGAACCGACCCGCCGCAAGGTCCGCCAGGCCGCCGAAGAACTCGGGTACGTGCCGCACGCCGCCGCCCGCAGCCTGCGCGCCGGGCACACCCGGATCGTGCTGCTGCCCACCTCGCACGTCCCGATCGGCCCGCTCTACAGCGCCTTCCTCAACGAGCTCCAGTGGTCGCTGCGCCGCCTCGACTACACCGTGGTCCAGTACGGCAGCCTCGGCCTCAGCGGCGACGAGGCCGCGCGCGCCTGGGCCGAGCTGCGCCCGGTCGCGGTGATCTCCCTCGGCGAGATCACCCTGTCCGCGCACAACGTGGCCACGCTCAAGCGGGCCGGCGCCCGCGCGGTGATAACGATGGGCCCGGTCGGTGTCGCCGGGGCCCACGCCCTGGTCATGGACCAGCGCGAGGTCGGCGCCCGGGCCGCCGCCCACCTCGTCGAGCGGGGCCACCGGCGGATCGGCGTCGTCGTCCCCGAGGAGGACGGGCTGGAACTGTTCTCCACGCCCCGGCTGGAAGGTGCCCGCTCGATCGGGGCCGCCACGATCGAGCCCCTCCCGATGGCCTACTCGGAGGAGTCGGCCGCCGCCCTGGCCGCCCGCTGGCGCTCCCTCGGCCTGGACGCGGTGTTCGCGTACAACGACGAGTACGCGATGCTGCTGATGCGCGCCCTGCTCGACGAGGGCCTGCGGGTCCCCGAGGACGTCGCGGTCATGGGCGCGGACGACCTGCTCATCGGCCGGCTGCTGCGGCCCCGGCTGAGCACGGTGCAGATCGAGCTGCCCACCGGGGACCACCTGGCCGCGCTGGTGGACCAGGCGGTGCGCGAGCCGTCCGAGATCACGCAGAGGCACGACCTGATCGCCGCCGTGGCCGTCCACCGGGAGTCGACCTGACGGCGGGCCCGCAGGGGCAGGCCCGTGACAGCAGGCGGTGACGGCAAGCTCGTCACGGCAAGCTCGTCACGGCAAGCGCGCGACGACACGCCCGTGACCGCAGCCGCGTGACCGTCCGCCCCGCCCCGCCGAGGCCGTCCGCCCATGGTCGGCGAAGGGCCGTTGACAGGCGGTGACCTGCGGACGGAGACTGCGGGCGCGCCCCACCGGGCGCGCCCGGCGCCGTACCGGGTGCCGACCCCGGCACCGCCCGGCGCCGCCCGTACGGATCCGCCCAGGAGAGCCCCCATGAGCATCCGCACCGCCCGCGACGGACGCAGCGTCCGCGACGTGTACGTCGTCGACGCCGTCCGCACCCCGATCGGCAAGTTCGGCGGCGCCTACGCCGGGGTCCGCCCGGACGACCTCGCTGCGCACGTCGTGCGGGCGCTGGTGGACCGTACGCCCGACCTCGACCCCGCGCAGATCGACGACGTCGTCTTCGGCGACGCCAACGGCGCGGGCGAGGACAACCGGGACGTGGCCCGGATGGCCGTCCTGCTCGCAGGACTGCCGGTGGCCGTCCCCGGGGTCACCGTCAACCGGCTCTGCGGTTCGGGTCTCGAAGCGGTGATCCAGGCCGCCCGGGCGATCGCGCTGGGCGACGCATCCGTCGCCATCGCGGGCGGCGTGGAGTCGATGAGCCGCGCCCCCTGGGTGGTGCAGAAGCCGGAACGGGCCTTCCCGGCCGGCCACCAGCAGATGTGGTCCACGACCCTCGGCTGGCGGATGACCAACCCCCGCATGCCCACGGAGTGGACGGGCTCGCTCGGCGAGGGTGCCGAGCTCATCGCCGAGAAGCACGGCATCACCCGCGAGGCCCAGGACCTGTTCGCCCTGGAGAGCCACCGCAAGGCCGCGGCCGCCTGGACCGCCGGGCTGTACGAGGACGAGGTCGTCCCGTACCCCGGGGTGGACCTCGTGCGCGACGAATGCATCCGCGAGGGATCCACCCCCGAGGCGCTGGCCCGCCTGAAGCCCGCCTTCCGGACGGACGGCACGGGTACGGTCACGGCGGCCAACGCCTCCCCGCTCAACGACGGCGCGGCGGCGCTGCTGCTGACGGACGAGGAGGGGCTGGCGGCCACCGGCCGGGAGCCGCTCGCCCGGATCAGTGCCTCCGCGGTCACCGGCATCGAGCCGCAGCTGTTCGGCCTGGGCCCGGTCGACGCCGTGCAGCGGGCGCTCGCCAAGGCGGGCCGCAGCCTGGCCGATCTCACCGCCCTCGAGCTCAACGAGGCTTTCGCCGCACAGGCGTTGGGCTGTCTCGCGGCCTGGCCGGAGCTGGACCCGGCCGTGGTCAACCCGCGCGGTGGTGCCATTGCGATCGGCCACCCGCTCGGTGCGTCCGGGGCGCGGCTGGCCGGCTCGGTGGCGCACCAGCTGGCCGCAGCCGGCTCGGGCACCGGCATGGCGACGCTGTGCATCGGGGTCGGGCAGGGCATCGCGCTCGTCCTGGAGCGCTGAACGCCCGCCTGAACTCGCTCACGGCACTCGCTCACGGCGCCCGGCCGTCGATCGTTTCTGGTCACGACGGTCCGTCAACTGCCCAATAACTGAACAGATGTGGTGCCTCCGGTCTGGCACGATGGCGCGTGCTGCCGCCCCCCCCGCCCCGCCCATCCCCACCGGAGGCCCCGCGCCATGCCGCTCCTCGAACCGACGCTCTGGCAGGACGGACTGCCCCTGACCGGGGGCGCCGCCCCGGTCGTCGAACCCGCCACCGGCCTGACCCTCGCCACCGTCCGGCTGGCCGCCCCCGCCGATGTCCCGGAGGCCGCCGTACGGGCCCGGGCCGCCCAGGACGACTGGGCGCGGGCCTCCCACCTGGAGCGGGCCGCCGTCCTGCGCCGGGCCGGCGACCTGTTCGCCGCCCACGCCGGGGAGCTGCGGGACTGGCTGGTGCGGGAGTCCGGCTCCATACCCGGCAAGGCCGACTTCGAGCTGCACGTCGCCGCCCAGGAGTGCTACGAGGCCGCAGCGCTGGCCTCCCGTCCCGCCGGGCAGGTGCTGCCGAGCGAGGCGCCGCGGCTGTCCTTCACCCGCCGGGTCCCGGCCGGGGTGGTGGGCGTGGTGGCCCCGTTCAACGCCCCGCTGATCCTGGCGATCCGCTCGGTCGCCCCGGCCCTCGCCCTCGGCAACGCGGTGCTGCTCAAGCCGGACCGGCGGACCGCCGTGTGCGGCGGCCTCGCGCTCGCCGCCGTCTTCGCCGCAGCAGGGCTGCCGGCCGGGCTGCTGCACGTGCTGCCCGGGGGCGCCGAGACCGGGGCCGCGGTGGTCGCCGATCCGCTGGTCCGGGTGGTGTCGTTCACCGGGTCCACCGCCGCCGGGCGGGTCGTCGGAGAGCTGGCAGGACGTCATCTCAAGCGTGTGCACCTGGAGTTGGGCGGGAACTCCGCCCTCGTCGTCCTCCGGGACGCCGATGTCGGGGCCGCGGTCGCGCAGGCTTCGTGGGGCTCGTTCTTCCACCAGGGCCAGATCTGCATGACGGCCGGCCGGCACCTCGTCCACGCCTCGCTGTACGACGAGTACGTCGAGCGGCTCGCCGCGCGGGCCGAGGCACTGGTGGTGGGGGACCCGTACCGCGACCGGGTGCACCTGGGCCCGCTGATCGACCGCGGCCAGCTGGAGCGGGTCCACGGCCTGGTCGAGGCCAGTACGGAGCAGGGCGCGAAGCTCGTCGCCGGGGGCACCCACGAGGGGCTGTTCTACCGGCCGACCGTGCTGGCGGGCGTCGTCGACGACACCCCCGCCTACGCGGAGGAGGTCTTCGGCCCGGTGGCGCCCGTACGGTCCTTCGCGACGGAGGAGGAGGCGGTCGCCCTGGCGTCGGCCGGTCCGTACGGCCTCTCCCTCGGGATCGTGACCCGGGACGCGGCGCGCGGGCTCGAGCTGGCGGGGCGGATCCCGACCGGGATCGCGCACGTCAACGACCAGACGGTGAACGACGAGGCGGTGGCCCCCTTCGGCGGTGTCGGCGCCTCCGGCACCGGAGCCCGGTTCGGCGGCGAGGCGAACCTGGACGCCTTCACGGAGCTGCGCTGGACCACGGTCCGCTCGACCCCGGCGGGGCACCCCTTCTGAGGGCCGTGGGGCCCGGGCCCCGGCGGGCCCGGGCCCCACGGGTGGAATGCGCGGGGCCGGCCGATCGTTCAAGCTGCATACGAACCACTCAGGAGGTCTGGAAGCCGTGGCTACTGTCGAGCTCACCAAGGACAACTTCGACCAGACGGTCAGCGAGAACCCGTTCGTGCTGATCGACTTCTGGGCGGGCTGGTGCCGGCCGTGCCTGCAGTTCGCCCCGGTCTACGAGAAGGCCGCCGAGGCCAACCCCGACCTGGTCTTCGCCAAGGTGGACACGGAGGCGCAGCAGGAGCTGGCCGCCGCCTTCCAGATCACCTCGATCCCGACGCTGATGATCGTCCGGGACCAGGTCGCCATCTTCGCGCAGCCCGGCGCGCTGCCCGAGGCCGCGCTGACGGACCTCATCGGGCAGGCTCGGCAGCTGGACATGGACGAGGTGCGCGCGAAGATCGCCGCGTCGCAGCAGGAGGGCCAGGGCCAGGCCGACTCCGCCGGTACCACGGAAGCCTGAGCTCCGACCGGCTGCCGCGCGTCTCCCGCGCCGCATGCGGTGCCCACGTAAGGTGACAGGGACATGAGCCCCTGGAACCACGGATGGTGACTGTGTCGGAAGCGGTGGAGTACGACGTCGTGGTGCTCGGTGGGGGACCGGCCGGCGAGAACGTCGTGGACCGGACCCGCGCCGCCGGGCTGACCACGGCCCTGGTGGAGGCCGAGCTCGTCGGCGGGGAGTGCTCCTACTGGGCCTGCGTCCCGAGCAAGGCGCTGCTGCGCCCGGCGCTGGCCAGGGCAGATGCCCGCCGGGTGCCCGGTCTCGCGGGCTCGGTCGGGGGGCCGCTCGATGCGTCGGCCGTGTTCGCGCACCGCGACCACTGGACCGGCAGTTGGAAGGACGACGGCCAGGTCGACTGGATCGACTCGATCGGCGCCCACCTCTACCGGGGCCACGGCCGCCTGTACGGCGTCCGCAAGGTCGCCGTCTCCAGTCCCGAGGGGGAGCACCACGTGCTCGCCGCCCGGCACGCGGTGGTCGTCGCCACCGGCACCCGCGCCATGGTCCCGGACGTGCCGGGGCTCGCCGGGGCGCGGCCGTGGACCAGCCGCGAGGCCACCTCCGCCCGGCAGGTGCCGGGCCGGCTGCTGATCGTGGGCGGTTCGGTGGTGGCCGCCGAGATGGCCACGGCCTGGCAGGCCCTCGGCTCGCAGGTCACGGTCCTCGTCCGCGGCTCCCGGTTGCTGCCGCGGATGGAGCCGTTCGCCGGAGAACTGGTCGCCGAGGCGCTGCGCGAGGCCGGTGCTGTGGTCCGTACGGACGTCTCCGTCGAGGCGGTCGTACGGGACGGTTCGGCCGGGCCCGTCCAGGTCGTACTGGAGGGCGGCGAGGTCCTGGAGGGCGACGAGCTGCTGATGGCAACCGGGCGCTCGCCGCATACCGAGGACATCGGGCTGGAGACCGTCGGGCTGACGCCCGGGGACTGGATCCCGGTCGACGAGAGCTGCCGGGTCGAGGGCCACGACTGGCTGTACGCCGTCGGCGACGTGAACCACCGCGCGCTGCTGACCCACCAGGGCAAGTACCAGGCCCGGATCGCGGGCGCCGCCATCGCGGCCCGCGCGGCGGGCAGTGCCGAGCTCGACACAGGCCGCTGGGGCGCGCACGCGGCGACCGCCGATACGCAGGCCCTGCCGCAGGCGGTGTTCACCGACCCGGAGGCGGCGGCGGTGGGCCTGACCCTCGCCGAGGCCGAGCGGGCCGGCCACCGGGTGCGTGCCGTCGACTACGACCTGGGCAAGGTCTCGGGCGCGGGCCTGTACGCCGACGGGTACCGCGGCCGGGCCCGGATGGTCGTCGACCTGGACCGGGAGGTGCTCCTGGGGGTCACCTTCGTCGGCCCGGGCGCCGCAGAGCTCGTGCACGCGGCCACCATCGCGGTCGCGGGGGAGGTCCCGGTCGACCGGCTGTGGCACGCGGTCCCGTCGTTCCCGACGATCAGCGAGATCTGGCTCAGGCTGCTGGAGACGTACCGGGGATAGTCGAGTCCACGACGTCGGCGCGGCGGTAGCTGCTGCCGTCCCGGGTGCGGGTCAGCAGGCCCGAGGTGATCAGGTACCGCCGCAGCGCCGAGCAGTCCTCGTGCACGGTGCGCAGTGCGTCGTTCACCTCGGGCTCGGTGTACGCCCGGCCCCCGGCGAAGAGGGTTTCTGCGAGGTAGGCCAACAACTGCTCGCGGCGGGCGGTCTTGCGCGGGATGGCGGTGAGCCGGCCACCGGAGAACAGGTCGGCGAGCGCGCGTGGGGGCATCGCAGTCTGAGACATGGCAGGAGCGTGTCCGACACCCCCCAGTTCCGGCAACGGATTAGCCCGCGAACCCCCAGGGTGCCGCGCTCCCGGATCCCGGCTCGGTCACCGCCGAGCAGCGGGTCTTCGACCGTACGGGCGCCGCCGCCGATCCCCCGAAGCCGGTACCCGGTCCGCCCGGCCGGGGTCGACGCCGCGCTGCCCGTGCACGCCCGGCAGCCGTACGAGTGGCAGGGCTTCGACCCGGCGGCCAACACCGCCGCCTACACGCCGCCCGCCGAACACCCGCAGTCCATCGGGCAGGACTACTACATCAGTTGGAACAACAAGCAGGCCGAGGGCTACAGCGCGGCCGGCTTCGGGATGGGCTCCGTACACCGCGGTGACCTCCTCGACCAGCGGGTCGAACCGCTCGTCGCCGCGGGCGGGGTCGCGCGCGCCAAGCTCACCCAGGCCATGGCGGACGCGGCCGTCACCGACCTGCGGGCCGAGAACCTGCTGCCCGAGCTGCTCGCCGTACTGCGCAGTGCGCCGGTCACCGATCCGGTGGTGGCGGCCGCGGTCGACAAGCTCGCCGCCTGGCAGGCGGCGGGGACCGAGCGCAAGGAGACCGCTCAGGGCTCGAAGACGTATGCGCACGCCGACGCCATCCGGATCACGGACGCATGGTGGCCGCTGCTGATCGAGGCCGAGTTCAAACCGGGGCTCGGGGCGCCGCTGTACGACGCCCTGCGCGCCTCCCTCACCGTCGACGAGGCGCCCAACGCGGGCCACGGGCCCACCGGTTCACATGCCGGGTCGGCGTTCCAGTACGGCTGGTGGAGCTACGCGGACAAGGACCTGCGCACGGTGCTGGGGCGCCCGGTCGCAGGTCCGCTGGCCCGGACGTACTGCGGCGGCGGTTCGCTGTCCGCGTGCCGTGACACCGTGGCGGCCACGCTCAAGCAGGCCGCCGCCGCCACCCCGGCGGCCGTCTACCCGGCCGACGGGACCTGCGCGGCCGGCAACCAGTGGTGTGCGGACGCGATCGTGCAGCGCCCGGTGGGCGGGCTGAGCCACCCGCAGATCAACTGGCAGAACCGGCCCACGTACCAGCAGGTGGTGGAGTTCCCGTCCCACCGCTGACGCCCGGTGGGCCGCGTACGCGGAAGGCCCGCCGGTCCCGGATCGCTCCCGGGGCCGGCGGGCCTCCTCGTACGCGGGCCGTCGCGGTCAGGGGCCGACGGTGATCTGCTGCGCCGGGTCGGTCGTGTCGGTGACCTTGTACACGGCGTTGAAGACGGACGAGGTCGCGCCGGTCGGGCAGCCGAACCCGCCGGTGACCGTGACCGGCACGGAGGCGTTGGTGAAGGTCAGGCTCGGCGGTGCGCCGTTCGTCCAGGTTCCGGCTACGTTCGCCGGGGCGGAGGGGGCCGCGGTGACCGTACAGGTGGCCAGGCCGGACGTCTGCACGACGAGCCCGCCCACCGGGACGGTCATGGTGGCGGTGATCGGGGAGCCGTCCTGCATCGACACCGACCAGGAACCGCTGGTGGTGACCGTCGGAGTCACACCCCAGACGCTGGACGTGCAGGAGCTGTACGTCGGCGGCGAGATCGGCGACGAGACGGGCCCGGAGGCGTTCTGGTTCCCGGGGGCGGCCGGGACCGTGCCGGTGGAGACGGAGACCGTACAAGTCACCGTGACCGAACCGGCCTTGAGGGTGGCCTTCCCGCTGAGGGTGGCCTTGAAGGAGTGTCCGGCCGGGGTGACGGTGGTCGACCCGGCCAGGGGTGAGGGCGCGGCGGTGGCGGTGGCCGAGGCCACCGACAGCGCTCCGGCGGCGGCCAACCCGAGGACGAGCGCGGTACGCGTGCGGCTCATGGCTGTGCTCCTTGGGGATCGGGGTGCGCAGTGGTGCCGGTTGGGGTGGGGGACTGCGGGGCCGCGGCGTGCGGCTGCCAGGCGAACATCAGCCCGCCGCCGAGGATCCCGAGCAGGGTGCCGATCAGGAACCCGCCGAGGTTCGACAGGACGAGCGCGGCGGTCGCGATGAGCGTGGTGAGCACACCGGCGAGGCTGCGCTGTGCGGGCGAGAACCAGGCGGTGAGGCCGAGCACGATCATGACGATGCCCATCAGGACGGACGGGATGCCCGCGATGCCCTGCTGGAGCATCACCTTCAGCGGTGCCAGTGGCAGGGCGCAGATCTCGGCCCCGGCGAGGACGGCGAAGAGCCCTCCCCAGAACGGCCTGCCCCGCCGCCACCGCCGCCAGCGGCTCAGAAGCATTCCTTCTTGCCCTTGCTGATGTTCATGCTGAGCCCGGAGAGCTTGAAGGTGCCGGCGTTCGTGGCCCAGGCCGTCTGCTGCAGATCGGTGATGCTGACGGTGTCCGCCTGCTGGGCGAACAGGTCCTGCATGCCCACGGCTTCCGTCGGTCCCTTGTCGAGGGTCGAGGCGTCGCGGCCGATCTCGATGTTGGTGAAGACGGCGTTGCCGGAGAGCTGGGTGGCGTCGACGAACAGGTTGCTGGCCTCGACGGGGGACTTCTTGCCCGCGGTGAGGTTGAGCGAGATGTCGCCGACGACCGGGAGCGTGGTCACCACCGACTGGCAGAGGCTGTGGAGCTTGGCCTCCTTGATGGCGGTGACCGCCACCGGGATGAGTTCTTCGCGGGCGTTGACGTCGATGCTGCCGTACTGGGCGAAGCCCTCGCCCTCCAGGCTCGTCGCCGACACCTTGAACTGCTGGCCCGACACGGCGAAGGAGGCGGCGAGCGCGCCCTGCGCGAGGGCGATGCCGAGGCCCGCGGTGACGGCGATCGCGGGGACGGTGAGGACGGCGAAACGGCGCCAGCGGACGCGGCCGCCCCCCTCGTCGTCTCTGCCGGGCGGGGCTGGGGAATCCGATAAGTTGGGGGAATCTGCCATGAGATCGTCCCTTATTTCGGCTGTGCACCGTTGTTACCGACGAGTTGAATGTAAGAGTGCCAATGGGGGTTGGCAAGGTTGCTCGACCGTACCTTTTCGGCCGACTCCTACTGATCGGTTACGGCTTCCTCCGCCTCCTTGCGGAGCAGTTCGGCGACCTCCGTCTCCATCCGCCGGGCCATCGCCCGGGCGAACTCCGCGGCCACGACCTCGCCCGCCACCGGCCGCAGCGCCCCAGCCGCGTCCGAGATGTGATCCAGTTGGCTGGCCGAAAGCTGCTCAAGTCCGTCGGGGCCGATCACATGCCGCCGGAACAGTCCGACGAACCGGTCGGCGAGCGCAGCCGCCTGCGTCTGCACGAAGTCCCCGGCATCGAGGATCTCCGCCAGCGGCACGCCCTGCCGTACGAGCGTGAGCGTCGCCTCCAGCAGCCTCCCGCTCCGGTGCGTGACCCGGTCGCCCTCGATCCGTACGTACCCCAGCTGCGCGGCCCGCCGGGTGTCCTCGGCCGTCGCGGCCGGGCCGAACAGCTCGCGCAGTTCGGCCAAGGTCATGGTGACCGGCTCCTCCTGGACCCAGTCCCGGGTCATCGCCCGCTCAAGGCCCAGGAGTTGGGACAGGCCGCCGCCCGCCTCCCAGGCGTGCAGCAGCTCGGCGATGCCGTTGACGGTGTATCCGCGGCCCAGCAGATCGCTGATCAGCCGCAGCCGGGTCAGGTGGTCCGCCGAGTACCAGGCGATACGGCCCTCGCGGCGCGGCGGCGGGAGCAGCCCGCGCTCCTGGTAGTAGCGCAGGTTGCGCACCTTGACGCCGGCCGCGGCGGCCAGGTCCTCCCGGCGGTACCGCTCGCCGCTCGGACCGCCGCCCGTACCGCCGCCTGCACGGTCGTGCGCACCGGCGCCCGTACCGCCGTCCGCACCGCTGTCCGCACGGTCGTCCGTACCGTCTTGTCGCACCAGGCTGTTCACGCGGCCGAGTGTAGGACGTACCGCAGGCTGTACCGGCGGGTATACCAGCAGGTCACGTGGGGCGCGGCCGCATCTCCTGCTTGACCGCCCGCAGTACGACGAACTTCGGCTCGCTCGCGACGACTTCGCTGTTGCCGAAGAGGCGGTGCAGATGCGTGTGGTAGCCCATGTGGCGGTTGGCGATCACCCACAGCTCACCGCCCGGACGCAGCACCTTGCGCGACTGCGCGAACATGCGCAGCGCCGTCGCGTCCGTCGTCGCCTGGTGGGAGTGGAACGGCGGGTTGCACAGCACCAGGTCGACCGAGGCCGGGTCCAGCATCGACACGCCGTCGCCGACGAGGAAGTCGGCCCGCTCGCGCTCGCGCAGGACGTTGGCACGGAACGTGGCCTTCGCCGAGGCGACCGCCTGGTACGACTCGTCGGTGAACACGATCTCGGCCTTGGGGTCGGCGACCGCGACCGCCGTGCCGACGATGCCGTTGCCGCAGCCGAGGTCCACGACCCGGGCGCCGTTCGTGTTGTTCGGGATGCTCTGGAGGAAGAAGCGGGTGCCGACGTCGAGCCGGTCCGCGCAGAAGATGCCCGCGTGGTTGACGGCGGTCAGGCCGGCGCCCGAGCCCGCTTCCGCGTCCAGCGTGTACGTCACCGGCCAGGGGTCGACGGCCCGCGTCGACGTGGCGCTGGGGGTGCAGAAGATCAGGCGGGCCTTCTTCTCGGCGAGCGAGGTCTTCGTCGGGCCGAGGATCTTTTCGAAGAGCTTCAGCGTGGAGGTGTGGATCTCCTTGACCATGCCCGTGCCGACGATGACGGTACCCGCGTGCACGTGCGGGGCCAGCCGGTACAGCTGGTCCTCGAGCAGCGCCAGGCTCTTCGGCACCCGGACGAGGAGTACGTCGATCCGCTCCGGCGGTGCGTCCTGCGTGGTCAGCAGCCGCACCGTGGTCTTGGCGGTGCCGATCCCGGCGCGGTCCAGGTTGGCCGCGGTGCCGGCCCGGGCGAGGTAGGAGTCGGTGATCTGCGTCGGGTGGTACGCGGCGAGTGCCGTCGTGAGCGCACCCCAGCGGTCCCCGAGGATGGTGATCTGGCCGGCGCCGGCCAGGTCCACCGGGCCGTGTTCCCCCGTACCGGAGTCGAGGTGGCGCAGCAGGTACTCGTCGGCGGCGTCCCATGCGCGGAGCTGGTCGCGCGGGTCTTCGGGGAAGCGGGTGAGCTCGTAGGAGCCGAAAGGCGTGGTCAGACGGTTCATCGTGCTCCCAGGCTAACCGAGGCGGCCGCCCGGCCCCGCATGCACGGGGCCGGTGGGTGCGCCAGCGGGCGCGCTACTCGGGGAAGTCGCCGGCCATTGCGGCGGCCATCCGCAGGTGGGGGCGGGCTTCGGTGGTCCGGCCCTGGCGCTCCAGGGTCCGGCCGAGCATCAGCTGGGCGTAGTCCTCCACGGGCCAGCGCTCGAGGATGGCGCGGAGCTCGTGCTCGGCGCGCGAGAGCTGGGCGGAGTGGTAGTAGGCGCGGGCCAGCAGCAGCCGGGGCGCCAGCTGCTCGGGGGCCTCGCCGGTCAGTGAGGCCAGGATGGGTGCGGCCGTCGCGTACTCCTTCGCCTCGAAGAAGAGCCGGGCCCGGTCCCAGCGCTCGGCTGCCGTCCCGAGCTCGAAATACGCCGTCGGCGCGTTCATCGCGTCCCTTCCGCCGTTCAGGTGGTGCGTCCGCCCCCTCCAACACGTGACGGCAGCCGGACATTCCACCGAACGCGGCGCCGGTGGCGGTACTAAGTTGTGCGGTATGAGCAATCTCGATCGCCAGCCCGCTCTCTCCGCCTGCGGCGGCCGCGGCTTCGTCGTGGCCGAACCCGTCCGCGAGCTCCTCAGCCCGCGCACGGTCAAGCTCGGGGAATCCACCGAGGTCCGCCGACTCCTGCCCAACCTGGGACGCCGCATGGTGGGCGCCTGGTGCTTCGTCGACCACTACGGCCCGGACGACATCGCCGGCGAGCCCGGCATGCAGGTCGCCCCGCACCCGCACTCCGGTCTCCAGACCGTGAGCTGGCTGCACGACGGCGAGGTGCTGCACCGCGACAGCGTGGGCAGCCTCGAGACGATCCGCCCGCGCGAGCTCGGCCTGATGACCTCGGGCCGTGGCATCAGCCACTCCGAGGAGAGCCCCCGCTCGCACGGCCGCCTCCTGCACGGCGCCCAGCTGTGGGTGGCCCTCCCGGAGGCCCACCGCCATGTGGAACCCCATTTCCAGCACCACGCGGAGCTCCCGCGCGTGACCGCCCCGGGCCTGACCGCCACGGTCATCCTGGGCACCCTGGACACGGCGACCTCACCGGGCACGGCGTACAGCCCGATCGTCGGTGCGGACCTGGCGCTGGCGGCGGGCACGGAGACCCGGCTCCCGCTGGACCCGGACTTCGAGTACGCGGTCCTGTCGATGTCCGGCGAGGCCCACGTGGACGGCGTCCCGGTCCTCCCGGGCTCGATGCTCTACCTCGGCTGCGGCCGCACCGAACTCCCCCTGCGCGCGACCTCGGACGCCGGCCTGATGCTCCTGGGCGGCGAGCCGTTCGAGGAGGAGATCGTGATGTTCTGGAACTGGATCGGCCGGAGCAACGAGGAGATCGTACAAGCCCGCAAGGACTGGATGGAAGGCTCCCGGTACGGCGAAGTGAAGGGTTACGACGGCCCTCCGATCCCTGCGCCGCAGCTCCCGCCGGGGCCGCTGAAGGCGCGCGGACGGGTGCGCTGACCTGCGGTTTTCCAAAGTAACCCGACAAGTCGAGATCAGCCGGAGAGGGGCCGTATCCCGCGCGGAGATCGTTCCGCCGGGGTGGGCGACGCGGGCTGCGAGAGGCCCTCTCCGGGCTCTCGACGTTTCCCAGGTGTGACCAGCTGGGGTCAGCTTTGCCAGGACCAATGCTGACCCAATGCTGACTTTGATGACGGTTCGTCAGGTCGAGGGATGTCTTCCGATGGTCCCGAATGAACCGTGGAGGGGCTCCTCGGGCACGGCGCAGCAGGTTTTACAGAGCGTAGCCGTCAAAGCTCTTCTCGCCCGGCCCGGACGCAGAGGGCGCTTGCGGGCGTTCCAGTGATCGAGTGGGTAGGCAAGCGGATTGCACGACCCTGGGTGGGGGAAGTTCTGAGCGGACCGGCGTGCAGGGACCTGGGGGTGGCGGTGGCGGGTGGGGGCGACGAGTACGCGCGCGAGCGGGCGCGGCAGGCCAAGGAACGTGAGCGGCGCCGGAAGGCTGCTGAGACGGAGGCCAAGCGCAAGGCACGCGACGAGAAGGTTGCCTACGAGGCCGCACGTGCCCAGGAGGCCGTCGACAAGACGAGCGTGACCGAGCACGACGTCGAGCAGCTGGCGGGACTGTTACGTGCGGCGGTGCTGGAGGGCCGGCCCCTGAGCTTCGACAGTCTCAGGCAGCACTTCGTCCCTGCGGTCTTCGCGCCGTCCAAGAGCCGCACGAAGCCCGTTCCCCTCCCGCGGTGGGGAGAGTACGAGCCCGAGCCGCCGCGTGGGTGGTTGGGCGCGCTCGGCTTCGGGCGCCGTTCGTACGACGCGGAGATGGAGGCTGCACGCAAGCGGTTCGACGAGGCGCTGCGTGACCATGCTCGCGAGGAGCACAAGCGGGTCGGGAAGCTGGATGCGGCGCAGGCCCGCCATGACGAACGCAACCAACAGGAAGCGGCCCGCATCGAGGAGTGGAATGCCGGGATCGAGGCACGCCGCGTCGCCTACCAGGAGCGCGACGTCGAAGCGGTCGAGTGGTTCATCGACCAGGTCCTGGCCGCCTCCACGTATCCCCACGGCTTCCCGAAGGCGCACCAGGTCTCCTACCAGGCAGATACGGGAGACCTGCTGGTCGAGATCGACCTGCCGCTGGAAGATGTGGTCCCGGCGGCCCGCGCCTACCGGTACGTGAAGACGCGCGACGAGATCACGCCTGTCCCGAGGCCCGAGAAGGAGCGCCACGAGCTGTACGCGTCCGTACTGGCGCAGACGGCACTGCGGACCGTCCACGAGTTGTTCGCGGCGGACACCGACGGGGTGGTGAGGTCCGTGGCGCTGAACGGGCACGTGGCGACCATCGACCGTGCCACGGGCCGCGAGGTGCACCCGTGTCTGATCACTCTCCAGGCGGCAAGGGAGGAGTTCAGCGAACTGGTGCTCACCCAAGTCGATCCGCAGGCCTGCCTGAAGCGGTTGCGATCGCTGATCTCACCGAATCCGTACCAGCTGGAGCCGGTGCGCCCGCTGGTCACCTTCGACTTGAGCAAGTACCGGCTGATGGACAGCATGGACGTCGTGGCGGGCCTGGACAGCCGTCCCGTGCTGATGGACCTCTCGCCCACGGAGTTCGAGCACTTGGTCCGGCAGTTGTTCGAAGCCATTGGCCTCGACAGTGTCAACACGCGACCGTCGCAGGACGAGGGTGTGGACGCTGTGGCGATGAACACCGACCCGGTCATGCGAGGCCTGTGCATCATTCAGGCCAAACGCACTGCCAAGGTGGTGCCCTTCGAATCGGTCTCCGCCCTCGCCGGCGTCGTGGAGCACAAGCGGGCAGCCAAGGGCATCCTGGTGACGACCTCGTGGTTCGGCCGGGCGAGCGAGGCGTTCGCGAACGACCACGGACGCCTGGAACTCCTGGACGGCGCCAACCTCGTCCACCTGTTCAAGGAACATCTCAACCTCGATGTCATCCCGGGCCCCATTCCTCCCAAGCGCCGGCCCCGCTGACGACGTGCCCATGGCGTGACCCCTGGGTGCTCCGCGGTGGACGTGGGCGATTGGGACGTAGGAGCCTGAGAGGCTGCCAGGACGGCAAGGAGAGGCGGGTATCCGCCGAGGATGCGGTCCGCTGCGGGGGGCTGGGGCGGGGCGGCAGGCCACGGGGCGCGCAGGGCAGGGCATGTGCGGGGATGCTGATGACGCCAGGATCACGGCGATGACTGCGTACGTCTGCCGCCAGCCGAGGTGTTCGGCCCGGACGGCGGTCAACGGGGCGAAGATGGTGGAGTCTCCATGGCCGGGCTCCAGCAGGAGCGCCTGAGCGCCGACAGGACCCTGCCCATATTCGTCAGTGTGACGTGAATTTGCCTGAACCAGGCTTCTTTTCGATAGGGCTCTGCGATGCTGGAGGTCGATCGAGAGGGGCCGCAGCGATGCAGTGGAAGATCCACGGTGAACGTCCGATCTACGAAAACAAGTGGGTGAACTTGTGGCTCACCGACATCGGGTCGAGTGGATTCCGCTGGCGAACATCCGGGGCATGATCGACCACCGCGAGATCGTCAGCAGCGGCTCTCTCGTCGGCCTCCTCTACGTCCTGATGGACGAAGGGGTTCGCTGACCCGGCGGGGGGAAGCATTGCTCGTAGGCGTGCCTCGAATGCAACCGCGGCCGGCACCTCGCGATAGGGCGCAAGCTGCTCGTAGAACTCGCGAAGGTGCCCGGTCACCCGCTCGGACGACACCGCCGCGGCGGGCACCAGTGCCTCTATCGCTGTGTGGCAAGCCTGGTCGAGCTTGCCCCGCTGCAGCTGAGTACGGGCCAGCCAGAAGGCGTGGAACGCCCGGCCGCGCTGATTCGCGGGATCCTCCCGCGCCAGGGTATCCGCGATCAACGGTTCGGCGATCGCCGCCTCGCCGAGACGATCTCATCGCGTACGAGGGCCAGCACATGGGCTCCGCAACCTAGCCATCATGCAGTACTCGGCCCCATCGACATCCTGGCGAACAATGCTGGCTCCTGCCCCCGCGTCCCCTGGCAGCACACCGACGAGGCGGCCTGGGACTACTCCCTCGACGTGAACCTCACCGCCCACTACCGCACCTGCCACGCCGTGACCCCCAGGATGGTCTAACGCCGCTGGGGCCGGATCGTCAACATCGGCAGCATGAACGCCCGCGCCGGTCGCACGCACCTGGTCGCGTACAGCACCGCGAAGGCGGGACTACTGGGCCTGACCCGCTCCCTCGCCCGCGAACTGGGCCCGTACGGGGTCTGCGTCAACACGGTCATGCCGGGCGCCATGCAGGTCGAGGCCGAGAACGCCGTCCCCGCTCAGCACTGCGCGCGCCCGGAGGACCAGATCAAGCGCCAGTGCGTCCCTCGCCGTGGTCGGCCCGAAGATGTCGCGACCCTGGTGGCGTTCCTCGTGGGCCCCTCCGCGTCGTTCATCACCGGGCAATCCGTCCACGTCGATGGCGGCTGAGTGCTGCACTAGGATCGTCAACACGGAAGGAGACAGACCGAAATGATCGAACGAGTCCGCGGCGTCCTCGTCACCGCTGACGACACGATGCTGGTCATCCGCCGGACCAAGCCCGGCATCCCCGTGTACTGGGTCCTGCCCGGCGGCGGCGTCGAACCCAGTGATGAGTCGCGGGAGGCCGCCCTTCACCGGGAGATCCACGAGGAGGTCGCTGGGAAGGCCGACATCGTCCGACTCCTCCACACGATGGAGTCCGACGACGAGCGTCAGCTCTTCTACCTCGCCCGCATCGCCACCTGGTCCTTCGACGACCGCACCGGTCCCGAGTTCAGCGCCGAGGGCCGCGGCGAGTACGCGCTGGAGGAAATCCCGTTGACCGTCGAGGGGCTCGACGGAATCGACCTCAAGCCCGAGGAGATCGCCCACGTCCTCCGGGGCGCCATCGGCGCCGGCACCCTTCGGGCTGAGGCTGCGAAGTAGCTGTCCGCCTTTGTGGACTTGGCCCAGGGCCGGTAGACACCGAGGCGGTAGGCGTCGAGGAGGACCGACTTCACCTTGTCGAAGGCGTTGGACTGGGTCGCCAGGCCGGCACCGTTCCGCTCCATGGTACGGATGAAGCCGTCGACGACCTTGTGGTCGAACGTGCTCATTCGTCGACTGCCGAGGGTGGGGAGGATGTGGTGCTCGAGGAGGGACTCCAGGGTGCGGAGTGAGGACTCGGCGAGGCCGCGCTGGCCGGCCTTCCACTCTGCGGTGTACTCGCGGAACTGCATCGCGCCGTACTTCTGGATGCGCTCGGCCTTGCTCTGGTTCCTTGGGGCGGCCTTCTTCTCCTGGTAGACCGTGGTGAGGCGGGCGATCGCCTTCTCCTGGGTGGAGAAGCCGGCCTCCTCGTTACCGTGGCCGATGACACCCACTGGAGTGAGATCCAAGCGCTCAACGAGCAAGTCCTGATGCAGCTGGGCGCCGCCGACCTGTACTGGCAAGATCTGACGAAGGACGACGCGCGCCTCGCCGTGCAGCACTGGACGTTTCCGCTGAGCGGCATCGACCTCGCCCCAATCGAGGTCAAGGTACCCGAACTCCAGGCTGAACGGGAGAGCTGGATCGCCAATCAGTGGTGAAGCGTTTCGTCGAGATGCCGTCAACCTCGCGAATGAGCGGCTGGCTGCCAGATCACCCGGTGAGAGGACGGCTGTCCTCCGCTGGCCAGTGACAGCCTGTCCGTCCCTTCGGCTCTGAGGGACGGACAGGCCGCTCACTCAAGCGCTCGGCTGCGTCGATTGCTCAGGCCGCCTGTCGGGGTTGGCGGCCCTCCGGGTCACTGTCCACGTCTCCCCGCCGCGGCGGAACGTGATGGTGAGGCGGGTGGGTGGCCCGCGTCCTCCTGCTGTCATAAGTCGTACGTCTTCCCGCCCCCAGTACGCCTCTGCCAGCCTGTCGGTGATGTCGCCGTCCTCCGGCCCAGCAGGGACCGTTGCCGGAGGCAGCGGTAAGGCGGCGGACCGTGGGCCGGGCACTGCGCGGGCTGCGCCGTCGGTGGGCTCGCTCATGCTGCCCACCTCGCATACGCGCAGAGGCTCACTGTGGCAGGCGGTCCCAAAACGAGCAGTGGTGTGCGGAACGCACATCGACGGGATGGATTCCGCCTGCTCCGGGAGCCAGCGACTGCACCGACCGCGCGAGAGGTGACGAAGGGTGGAGGAGAGGCCACAGCGGTGCGTTGGAGGTGTTCGGGTTGCCGGTGCGCGCGAAGTTCGTCCAGTAGTCGACCATCCGGTCCGACAGGGCGCGCTGGGCGTCGGTCAGCGGTCGCTCGGTGGGGAGGGAGGAAAACAGGAACGGCATCTCGAAGCCGTGCGCCGCACCGTAGGGGAAGCCCGGGTTCGCCGGTAGACCGGTGAGGACAGGAGCGTCCGGATCGCTGAACTCGTAGCCGTACAGGGGGAGGCCGGGGGCATGGGCGGCGATGGTTCGGCCGGCCGCCAGTGTGGTGCATGCGAGGGATCGATCGGTCAGCACCGTGGCCCATGCCAGTGCGGGCGTGGGGTGGTGTGCGGCCGGATACTGCGCCTCGACGGCTGGGGCGGCGAGCCCGAAGGCGTCCACCAGACGGGCGCGATAGTCGCTCTCGGTGCGGATCGGGAACGCGGTGAGCGTCAGGCCGACGAACATCCGCATCTCGTCGTGGTTGGTGCCCAGCATGACCGGCACGCGGTGGAAGCGTCCCGATGCCAACGCCTGGTCCGGTGCCACGGGCAGCAGCGCGTTGCCGAAGGCGGGCCGGTTGAAGGACTGCATCAGCTGCGCGGTGGCGAGGCGATCCGCGCTCTGCCCGCGCAGGCACGCCAGCACCTCGTCTCCGCCGCCCGCTGGGCAGCCCAGTTGCCGGGCGGCTTCTGCACCGGCCGTCTGGACATCGTGCTGTGAGGCGAACGGCTCGTACGCCGGTATTCCGGGTCCGAGAGCGCCGCGTGGGAAGGACGTGAGGCAGGAACCGCTCTGGAGTATGGCCCGCTGGAAGAGTCCGACGGCCGTCGGCGAGGTGAGGTGTGCACAGATGCTGAGGGCGCCTGCCGACTCACCGAACAGCGTGACACTGCGCGGATCACCGCCGAAGCGCTCCGCGTTCGCCCGCACCCAGCGCAGAGCGGCCTGCTGGTCCGCCAGGCCGAACGGTGGGGCGGAGCCCAACCCGGGGTGGCCGAAGTAGCCGAAGATTCCCAACCGGTAGTTGACCGTGACGACGACCGCGTCACCCCGGGCCGCCAGTTGTTCGGCGCTGTAGTCACCGCCGGAACCGCCCAGGAATGCACCGCCGTGCATCCACACCAGCACGGGCCGCTTCTGTCCTGCCGGCTTTGGCGTCGGGACGGTGACGTTGAGGTAGAGACAGTCCTCCGATCCGAGGGCCGCGCTCGTGCCTGGTGTCGGCATCTGCACGCAGCGTTCAGCTGCCGTCGTCGCATCCCGGACACCGTGCCACATGGCGGGGGGCACCGGAGCGCGCCAGCGCAGCGGCCCGGTCGGAGGCGCAGCGTAGGGGATGCCGTCGAAGGTGGTGTACGAGCCGTGTGACACACCGCGTACCAGGCCGTGGTCGGTCCGAACAACGGTACCGCTCTGCCTCGCGGAATGCGGGGAACCGGGCTGTGCGGCGGTCGCCGGCACGGCGGTGGCGGTGACGAGCGCCACCGCCGAGAGCACGGGGAAGAGCACCCCACGGATCCTGGCTCTTCGGCATGGACGGGGTGCTGTCGTAGTCGGGGACATGCCTACCCACCGTTCTTGGTCGGGGACGGGATCGGACGAGGCCGCACGAGGCCGCTCGGGCCGGAACGAGGCCTGAGTGGTGGGGGGCCGGTGCCGACCGGCGCGGTCAGTGCTCAATACGCTAGGACCTCCCGCGCGCTGGAGGTTCAAGAGGCTGTGACGCAAGACACGTGGAGCATCGGTGAACTCGCGGCCGGAACGGAGGTTCCGGTGAAGACCCTCCGCTACTACTCCGACAGCGGTCTGCTGCCCGTGGCCGGCCGTAGCGCCGGTGGCCATCGGCGCTACGGTCCTGAGGCGTGGGAGCGGATCCGGCTCATCAGACGCCTACGGGCCCTGGACACCCCGATCGCGACCATCACGCAGGTGGTCACCGGTGAGTGCTCCCTCGGTGAACTGGTGGCAACCGAGCTCGAAGTGGTGCAGGAACGACTGACCGAACTGCGGTGGCGCCAGGCCACGCTCAAGTCCCTGGACGACTGCACGGGCGAGGAGCGGCTCCGGCGTCTGGAGATCCTCTCCCGCGTGCAGCGGCTTCCACAAGCGCACCGCACTCTCACCGATCACTGGTATCGCGAGCTGTCCGCGGCCATGCCCAAGCGCCGACTCGACATCATGATCGCCATGCTGTCACCCGCCCCACCGCAGGACCCCGATCCCGGTTCGGCCCTGGCCTACGCAGAGCTTCATCTGCTCATCGCCACGCCCAGTTTCACCCGCTGGACTCAGGACCACGACGAAGAGATGAGGGACGCCCCGGCCTTCTACGGAGAGATCGACGATGCTGCCGTTCTGACGGCCGCCGCTTTGGCCCAGGGTCTCCCGCCCAACGACGGGGATGCGGTGAACGCATTCGTATCCGCCCACGCACGAGCCCGGCGGGAGTCGGACACCCCCGCCTTCCGCGCATACCTGCACGGGCTGGTGTCGAGGTCATCCGGCTTCGACCACCGCCTGGAACGGTATTGGGCCCTCGTCGGCACCGCCACCGGCGGGCGCGTGCTGAACATGACGGTGGCTCACCGATGGCTGACCGACGGACTGTCGATCTCGATAGCCGAGAACGAGCCTTCGGCGTCGAGGGGCCCGAGCTCCAAGAAACACGCAACTGGGCACGAGAGCTGAGGGACGTGGTGACGGCGAAGGCCTCGTCGTCCGGGCTGAGCAGGCGGGGCCGTCGTGCGGCCCACCGAGGGGCCGGGCAGGACAGACCTGTCTTGTCGAACCGGTGGATCACGTCCCGCATCGTGCCCTCGTCCGCTTGGACCAGCTGCGCGATCGATGGCATCCGGCTGCAGCCGGTCGGGGCCAGCAGCAACATCGCCCGCAGGCAGCGTCGCACCGTGTTCACTGTGCGCGGGCGGTGCAGAGGGCGGCGCTGCCAGACGGGTGTACGGGCGGTTAGGCGTGCTCGTCCGATGGCTGCTGGGCAGGCTGGGCCGACCAGCTTGCCGGCTCGTCGTTACCTGAGCGCTCGTCGCGCTCCGCGTCGGCGGCTTTCGCGTGGATCTTGCCCGACGCGTGGTGGACCGGTGCGTATACGGCGTAGAGCCGCAGGGCCTCGTCACCGATGTTGGTGACGTTGTGCCAAGTGCCGGCGGGTACGAAGATTGCCCAGCCATCCCCGACCTCCTGGTCGAAGTCGAGTCGGTCCTTCGTGCGGCCCATCTGGACGCGGCCCCGGCCTGCGTCGAGTCGTAGGAATTGGTCGGTCTCCGGGTGCGCTTCCAAGCCGATGTCCTCCCCCACCGGGATCGACATGAGGGTCAGCTGTAGGTACTTCCCGGACCAGGCGACGGCGCGGTAGTTCGTGTTCTCGAGCGTCGCCTTCTCCAGGTCGAAGCTCTGAGGCTCCGGCCCGATGTCCTTGATGGTCATACTTTCTCCCGGTCAACGAAGACGGTACGCGGTACACGGTCGGGTCTTGTGCCAGCGCACGTCGACATTCTCAAAGCCCTGGGCTCTTCTGGCCACGAGTAGCGAGCTGCTACCGCACAAGCGGCCGGCCGTGACCCGTTGCCACATTCCGCCATGCGTTCGGACGTGTAGTCGACCGGGTTCGTGCAGTCGATGACAGCCCTGCCTGCCATGCGGGCTCGCGACACCTCCATGATCGAGTGCCCGTCCGCGCACTCCGGCACTATCCGCGGCCCCTGAGTCAGAGACTGCATCGTTGCACGACAACGCACCCGGCCCGCCGACTCCTGACGTTATGGCGGAACAGGATTCCTACGCGCCAGGATGACACTTTGCGTGACGTTTCGCGTCATTGGTGTCACCTGGCGTGGTGGGCGAGTGACACCAGGACGCGGGTGGCCGGGCCGGCGTGCGGGGCGTGCGCGCACGCCCCACGATGGGCGACGCACCCCATCCACGGGACAGGTGGCCCCTCGGGGGTGGGGAACGACCGCGACCGGGGCGGCGGAGTGGTGGAGAACGGCGTGGGCGACCGGGCCCAGGTAGGTGCCCCCGGCCTCTACGGCGAGTATCTACCCAACGCGCAGGCGGCTTCAGCATCACCTCGCGACTGACCCGCTCCCCGGTCGGGGTGAGCCGGGACGTCCGAGCGGCACTGAGGCAGCGACTCCGTGCCGTGCCGCGCACCTCAGGTGGCGGGGGCGCGGCCCTTGGGCTGGCGGGGTTCGGGGGAGTCGGGCGCGGGCGGGACGGTGAGGTCCGTCGGCGTGCCGAGGGTGAGCGCGACCCGGGTGCCGTGGTGCATCACGGTGAGGGGCTCTCCGGACAGGAGCGTGTAGCGGGCCGTCGGCTGGCTCATGTCGATGCGCAGCAGCCGCTCCTGGACACGGACGTTGAAGGCCAGCCGGGTCAGCGAGGGTGGCAGACGCGGTGCGAAGCGCACCGGGGCTTGCGGTTCCTCGGCCTGCGGGGCCCCGGACGGCTGGTCCTGCGGGTGTCCCGCCGGAGCCTGTCGGAAACGGCGCAACCCGCCGAGGCCCTGGACCAGCGCGATCCAGGTGCCGGCGAGCGAGGCCATGTGGAGGCCGTCCCGCGTGTTGTGTTCGAGGTCGTCCAGGTCCATCAGCGCCGCCTCGCGGGTATAGGCCCAGGCGAGGCGCAGGTGGCCGGTCTCGGCGGCGAGCACGGCCTGGCAGCAGGCGGAGAGGGACGAGTCCCTGACCGTCAGCGGTTCGTAGTAGGCGAAGTTGCGGATCTTCTCCTCGGCGGTGAACTCGTCCGGGCACGTGACCATGGCCAGGACCAGATCCGCCTGTTTGACGACCTGCTTGCGGTACAGGTCGAAGTACGGGAAGTGCAGCAGCAGTGGGTACTGGTCCTCGGAGGTGCCGTCGAAGTCCCAGGGTTCCTGGTCGGTGAAGCCGTCGGACTGCTCGTGCACCTGGAGCCGCTGGCTGTAGGGGAGGGCCGTCCGCGCGGCGGTGTTGCGCCAGTCCGCGATCTCCTCGGCGCCGACGCCGAGGTCCGGTGCCCGGTCCGGGTGGCGCGAGACGGCGTCCGCCGCGGCGAGGAGGTTCCGCCGGGCCATGGCGTTGGTGTAGAGGTTGTCGCGTGCGATGGCGCTGTACTCGTCGGGGCCGGTGACCCCGTCGATGTGGAAGACGCCGTCGGCGTCGAAGTGGCCGAGCGAGCGCCAGAGCCGGGCGGTGTGCACCAGCAGGTCGAGTCCGGGGCCGCGGTAGAACTCCCGGTCACCGGTGGCGAACACGTACCGCTCGACGGCCGCGGCGATGTCGGCGTTGACGTGGAAGGCGACGGTCCCGGCGGGCCAGTAACCGGAGCACTCGGCGCCGTTGATCGTACGCCAGGGGAAGGCCGCACCCTCCAGGCCGAGTTGACGGGCGCGTTCCAGCGCGCGGGGGAGCGTGGAATGCCGCCAGGCGAGGGCGGAGGCGACGGTGTACGGCGCCGTGTGCGTGAGGACGGGCAGGACGAAGGACTCGGTGTCCCAGAACGCGTGGCCGTCGTAGCCGGTGCCCGTGAGGCCCTTGGCCGGGATGGGGCGCCGCTCGCCGCGCGCGGAGGCCTGGTAGAGGTGGAAGAGGGCGAACCGGACGGCCTGCTGGACCTCTTCGTCGCCCTCCACCTCGACGTCGGCACTGGACCAGAACTCGTCCAGGCAGGCCCGCTGCGCGTCGAGCAGCCCCTGCCATCCGGTGGTGCGGGCCCCTGCCAGGCCGCCCTCCACCTGGTCGCGTACGGCGGGCAGGGAGCGCTGCGCGGACCAGCCGTAGCTCACGAACTTGACGAGTTCGAGCCGTTGTCCGGGTTCGAGGGTGGCGGTCACGGTCAGGCGGGCGACGTCCGGTTCGCTCTCGGCGGACCATGCGGTGCCGGCGGGGCCCTCCACGATGTGGTCGGCCGCCACCGCTACGCGCTGCCCGCTGGTGGCCGTGCAGTGGATGAGGCGCAGCCGCGTGCCGTGCGCGTAGTGCTCCTCGGGGAGCAGCGGGGAGTCGACGGCGGCGGCCATGCGCGGGTCGCCGGAGGCCGTGGGCAGCTGCTCGTTGGCGACGAGCTCGGACTGCACGGCGATCGTGGCCGGACCGTTGACGGTCTCGACGCTGTACGAGATCGCCGCGACGGCCCGCTGCGCGAGGGAGACCACGCGGTGCGAGATCAGGCGTACCGTCCGGCCGGAGGGCGTGGTCCACTCCGCGGACCGGCTCAGGACACCGGTACGGAAGTCCAGGACGCGCTCGTGCGAGAGGAGTTCGCCGTAGCGCAGGTCGAAGGGGTGGTCGTCGACCAGCAGCCGGATGACCTTGCCGTCGGTGACGTTGACGATCGTCTGCCCGGACTCGGGATACCCGTACCCGGCCTCGGCGTAGGGCAGTGGGTGGCTCGCGTAGACGCTGTTGAGGTAGGAGCCCGGCAAGCCGTGGGGCTCGCCCTCGTCGAGGTTGCCGCGCCAGCCGAGGTGGCCGTTGGACTGGGCGAACACGGATTCGCTCTGCGCGAGGACGTCGAGGTCGAGGGTCGTCTCCCGCAGCTGCCAGGGCTCGGTCGCGAAGTTCTCGTGAGTGATCATCCGCGGTCCAGCAGCTCGGAGAGATCGGTGACGACGACATCGGCCCCGTGCGCACGCAGTTCGGCCGCCTGGCCGGTGCGGTCGACGCCGACGACGAAACCGAAGCCGCCCGCCTTGCCGGCGGCCACACCGGCCAGCGCGTCCTCGAACACGGCGGCATCGCGCGGGTCGGCGGCGAAGAGGCGGGCGGCCGCCAGGTAGCTGTCGGGGGAGGGCTTGCCGCGCAATCCCTGCTCGGCGATGGTGATGCCGTCGACACGGTCTTCGAAGAGGTCCTCGATGCCGGCGGCCACCAGCACGTCGCGGCAGTTGGCACTGGAGGAGACGACGGCGCGGCGCAGGCCCGCGTCGCGTACGGCGCGCACGTACGCCACGGAGCCCTCGTAGGAGTCCACCCCCTGCTCGCGGATCGCACGCAGCACCAGGTCGTTCTTGCGGGTGCCCAGGCCGTGGACCGTCTCCTGCTCGGGGCCGTCACTGCCCGTGCCCTCGGGCAGCGTGATGTCACGGGAGGCGAGGAAGGTGCGTACGCCGTCCTCGCGGGGACGGCCGTCCACGTACTCGTCGTAGTCGTGCACGGCGTCGAAGGGCACGAAGGGTGAACCGTCGCGGTCGGCCCGCCGGCGCAGGTAGTCGTCGAACATCGCTTTCCAGGCGGCCGCGTGGACCTTCGCGGTCCGGGTGAGCACGCCGTCGAGGTCGAAGAGGCAGGCACGGACGTGGTCGGGGAGTCCCAGCATGCCGTCGAGGCTAGGAGGATGCGGCCGCCGGCGGGCAGTACGGCGCTCGTGGGACGGGCGCCGTACCCCGTGCGGCTGAGGGGGTGTGGCGTTCGGAGCAACGCGCCCGTCGCCTCACCGGCCGCCGGACCGGTGCCGGTCGGGCAGGTGCCACCGGTAGGGGCCGACGAGGGAGGTGATGGCCTCGGGCCCCCAGGATCCGGCGGCGTACGGGACGACGGGTGGAGGCGCGTCCAGCAGCGGCGAGGAGACCTCCCACAGGCGTTCGATGCCGTCGGAGCGGGTGAAGAGGGACTGGTCGCCGAGCATGGCCTGGAGGATGAGGTGCTCGTACGCCTCCAGGGCGTTCTCGGTGGTGAAGGAGCTGCGGTAGCCGAAGACCATGTCGGCTTCCGCGAGCTGCATGGTGGGGCCGGGTTCCTTGGCGAGGAAGTGGGCGGTGATGGAGCCGGGGTCGGCGAAGTCGATGACGAGTGCGTTGGCGCGGCCGTCCGCCGCCTCCCTGGCGTCCAGGGGGAACATGCCCAGCACGGGCTCGCGCAGGCCGAGGGTGACGACGTGCCGGCCCTCGGCCAGCGCCTTGCCCGAGCGCAGGTGGAAGGGCACGCCCGCCCAGCGCCAGTTGTCGATGTCGACGCGCAGCGCGACGAAGGTCTCGGTGTCCGAGGCCGGATCGACCCCCGGCTCGGCGCGGTAGCCGGTGTACTGGCCGCGTACGACGTGGGCGGGGTCCAGGGGCCGCATGCTGCGGAAGACCTTGACCTGCTCGTCCCGGAGCGACTGCGCTTCGAGGGCGACCGGCGGTTCCATCGCCACGAATCCGAGCAGCTGGAACAGGTGCGTGACGACCATGTCACGGAAGGTTCCGGTGCCCTCGAAGAAGTGGGCGCGGCCCTGGATGTCGATCTGCTCGGGCACGTCGATCTGCACGTGACTGATGTGCTCGCGGTTCCAGAGAGGCTCGAAGAGACCGTTGGCGAACCGCAGGGCGAGGATGTTGTCCACCGCCTCCTTGCCGAGGAAGTGGTCGATGCGGAACACCCGGGACTCGTCGAAGACGGCGTGGACGGCCGCGTTGAGCGCGCGGGCGGACGCGAGGTCCGTGCCGAAGGGCTTCTCGACGATGACACGCGCGTCCCGGGCCAGCCCCGTGGTCCCGAGCAGCTCGATGACGGAAGTGAACGCCACGGGCGGGACGGCGAGGTGGAACAGCCGCCGCGGAGTGCCGCCGACGGCCCGCTCGGCCTCGCCCACCGCCGTCACCAGCGGCTCGGTCGCGCCCGTGTCGGCCGCACCGAAGGACAGGGCGGCCTCGAACTCCTGCCACGCGGGGCCCTCGGGGCGCGAGCGGCCGAACTCCGCCACCGCCCGGCGCGCGTGGGCGCGGAACTGCTCGTCGCTCAGGGCCTCGGCCGCCGGGGCGGAGCCGACGATGCGGTAGCGCTGCGGCAGGAGCCCCGCCTTGGCGAGGTGGAACAGGCCCGGCAGCAGTTTGCGCCTGGCCAGGTCACCCGTCGCGCCGAAGAGTACGACGACGTGGTCCGCGGGGCGGTGCCCGGGCCGGGAAGGGTCGGAATCCCTGTCCATGGCGGGCCTCCTCACGCGTCGGCGCCGGGGCGCTTCTCGGCATGGCCGCCGAACTCGCTGCGCATGGCGGACAGCACCTTGGCGGTGAACTCGCCGAGTCCCCTGGACTCGTAGCGCTCGTAGAGGGCGGCGCTGATCACCGGGGCGGGCACGCTCTCCTCGATGGCCGCCAGCACGGTCCAGCGCCCTTCGCCGGAATCGGACACGCGGCCCGAGAAGTCGTCCAGCTGCGGGGAGCGGGCCAGGGCGTCGGCGGTGAGGTCGACCAGCCATGATCCGACGACCGACCCGCGGCGCCACACCTCGGCGACCTCGGCCACGTCGATCTCGTACCGGTAGGCCTCGGGATCGGACAGGGGAGCCGTCTCGGCGTCGGCGGTACGCGAGCGCAGGCCGGCGTCGGCGTGCTTGATGATGGCGAGGCCCTCGGCGATGGCGGCCATCATCCCGTATTCCACGCCGTTGTGGACCATCTTCACGAAGTGACCGGCGCCGCTGGGCCCGCAGTGGAGGTAGCCGTGCGACGCGGTGCCCCCGGTCCGGGTCCGGCTGGGGGTGGGCTCGGCGCTTCCGGTGCCGGGCGCGATGGTGCGGAAGAGCGGGGCGAGCCGTTCCACGGGACCCTGCTCGCCGCCGATCATGAGGCAGTAGCCGCGTTCCAGGCCCCAGACACCGCCCGAGGTGCCGCAGTCGACGTAGTGGATGCCGTGCGAGGTGAGGTCCCGGGCCCGGGTGATGTCGTCCCGGTAGTAGGAGTTGCCCCCGTCGATGACCGTGTCGTCGGGGTCCAGGAGCCCGACCAGCCGGTCCAGGGTCTCCTGGACCACGCCCGCCGGCACCATGAGCCACACGGCGCGGGGCCGTTCCAGCCGCTCGACGAGCTCCTCCAGCGAGAAGGCCGGCGTCGCGCCCTCACCCTCCAGTGCCCGTACGGCGTCGGGGCTGACGTCGTTGACGACGCAGCGGTGGCCGTCCTGCATGAGCCGGCGCACCAGGTTGGCACCCATCCGGCCCAGTCCGACCATTCCGAGCTGCATGGGTGCGTCCGATGCCATCGCCGTGCTCCCGTTCTCGCGTTCCTCGGCCGCGAGCCCGCACCACGCGGCACGCGCCGTCCCGCGTGCGCGGCACGCCCGCGCCACTTTCCCCCTCCGCGCCCACTGTGCCCGCCCACCACGACCCCGGCACCCGGGACTGCGCCACTCGGCCCTGTCGGTGGTCTCGGGACACGGTCTGCTGTGCTCCGTGCGGAAGGTCAGGGCGTGACGCGGAGGGTCGTGCCCACGGTGACCTGGTCGATGTCCGTGGTGCGGATCGTGACGTCCAGGTTCCATGTGCCGGCCATGGGCAGCCGGAGGTCGTACGTGGCCCAATAGCCCTGCTGGTTCCTGAGCTTGGAGTCGAGGGGGCCGATTCCCTGGTCGCGCTGGGTGAGGGCGAGCCGTAGCTCGGGGACGCTGGAGATGCCGCCGTCCGGGGTGAAGACCACCGCTTCCACCGTGTTCTCGCCGACGTGGCCCGGCGCCAGCGTGATCTGCACCGTGCCCTGGTGGTTCGCCGTCCCCATGTCGAACGGCACCGTGACCACCTTCACCGCCGGTTCCTGCGCGGCGGTCGAGGCGGTGGTCCCGGCGGCTCGGCTCGGCTGGGTGCCGGTGAGCAGGGTGGAGATCACCAGGACGACGGCACCGACGGCGGCCTCGGCCCCCACGGTGCGGCGCAAGCGACGGCGATACCCCGAGGCGTCGACGGCCGGGGGCTCGCTGTCGATGCGAGTGGCCGTGGTCTCCTTGCCGCTGCCCGTGCCGGCTTCGTTCGGTGCACTCGGCGCACCCACGGTCTGCGGGACGCGCACCTGCTCGAGTTCCATGGCAGCCGGCGCCCCCTCGCCCGTCAGGCGGGCGGTCCACCGTCGGGAGAGGGCCGCCACGCACAGCAGCAGGACCACTGCGGCGATCTTGAGGACGAGGGTCCTGCCGTACGACGTGGTGGAGAGGGCCGTCCAGGAGCCCACCTGCCGCCAGGACTGGTAGACCCCGGTGCCGACCAGAACCACCACGGCCGCGAAGGCCAACGATGAGAAGCGCCTGACGGCGGAAGCCGGGATCTCACAGCCGTCGGGCCCCCCGTGGCGCAGGGCGGTCACAAGAGTGATCAGACCGCCCAGCCACACGGCCATGGCCAGCAGGTGCAGCACGGCGACGGGGATGGCGAGCGGGACCTGGATGCCGGCGGATGCGTGCTCGGCGCCAGCCCAGGTGAGGGCCAAGCCCAGGGCGAGGGCTGATGTGGCGACGAGCCGCGGGCGGACGCCGAGTCGTACGGGCTTCTGCCGCATCAACACGGTGGCGAGGGCGAGCAGTACGAGGCGTGCGGCCAGGGCGGTCCCCGGTCTCCCGGTGAGCGTTCGGCCCAGCAGGGGCAGGTCGAGCGCCGACGACAGGGGCCCGCCCGTCTCGTACGGGCCGCGCAGCAGGAGCAGGGCCACCGTCGACGCCGCCAGGGTCGCCCAGCCGGCCACCACCAGTCGGCGCAGCGGACGGCTTCCGCCCGCCGCCGGCCAGCAGACGAGGGCGAACGCCGCGGCTCCGACGAGCAGCGCCAGGCCGCTGTAGGCGACGTAGCGGAAGCAGCCGTACAGGCGGCTGGCCGCCGTGTCGTCCGGGGAGGTCTTCGCCACCACCGCGGTGGTCTCGGACGGCTTCCCGATGGAGAAGGTGAACGCGCCGGAGATGGGGTGACCGTCGGCGGAGACCACCCGCCAGGCCACGGTGTAGGTGCCCTGGGCCAGGTTTCCCGGCAGCTCCACCTGGGCCGTGTTCTCCCGGCCCTCCGCATGCCGTGCGGGGCGCGGGTTCACGCGGTCACTGGCGGGCGACAGCACGCGCAGGGACCCGTCGGGGAAGCCGACCGACTCGGTGAACGTGAGCGTCACCTGCTTCGGCGCCGTGTTGAGTACGGCGCCCTCCGCGGGGTCGGAGCCACTGAGGCCGGCATGTGCGAGGGCGGGGGCGGCCCCGCCGAGGAGCAGGGCGCACAGGGCGGAGAGAAGCGTCAGGACGGTTGCGGACATCCTCGCGAGGCTCGATCCGCTGGGCATGAAGGGCGGCCTCCGGGTCGGTCGTCATCGGCGCATCGCCGTCCGCACGGGGCAGGGATGGGGGCCCTGCCGCAGTGGTGGACGATAGACCAGCCGACCAGGAGGCAGCCCGGGTTGCGCAACTTCCGCTAAAGGCCACCGCCTCGTGTGCGGCCGGAGCCCTCCTCCTGTAAGGGTCCGGCCGCCGGCCGGCCGAGGCCGTGGCCGTCCCGTTCCGTGTCAGGCCGTGGCCGGCGCAGTGGTCTCCGGGGGCTCAGGGGTCTCGGCGGGGACCGCGGCACCGGTTTCGGCGTCGGGGAGGGGGATGCGGTGCAGCCCCCTGCGGTCGTAGAGGCGGGTGACGGCGAAGCCGAAGACCAGCGCGGCCACGAGGGCGACGCCCATCGCGGCCCAGGCCCGGGCAAGGCCCGCGTCGGCCTGGGCTCCGTAGTAGAGGATGGAGCGCAGACCCTCGGTGATCTGGCGCAGCGGCTCGAACCCGGCGAGGGCGCGGAAGAACCCGGGCAGCGCCTGGACGGGCACGGTGGCGCCGGAGGAGGGTACGGCCATCGCGACGAAGACGATGGTGGCGAGCAGCATGCCGGGCGTGCCGAAGGCGGCGAACAGGGCCAGGCTTCCGATGCCGACCACCGCGATGGTGGCGACCGAGTACAGCCACAGCAGGCCGAGGTGGGAGGCGTCCATGTCGAGGATGCCGACCGTGGCGACCTCGACCAGGGTGCCCATCACCAGTGACAGGCCGAGCATGAGCGCCGTGCCGATGGCCAGGGTGCGCACGCGGCTGGTGTGCTGAACGGGTTCGCGCTTGCGGAAGGGGCCGAAGTCGGTGTGCAGGTAGCCGAGCGCGGTGTCGACCTGGGAGTTGACCACGTTGGCGCCGAGCATGCCGCAGACGACCAGGACCAGTGCGTAGTAGAAGGCGCTCAGGCCCATGGCGCTGCGGGAGCCGACGGGGTGGCCGTCGGCGACGTTCACGGTCACCGGGTCGGCCAGCTTGAGCTGGGCGGCCGTCGGGAGCGGGGTCTTCTGGGCTCCGGCCTGCTTGAGGAGTTCCTGGCCGAGCTGGGCCGAGGCGGCGTGGGCGGCCTTCTGGGCGGCCTGGGAGGACATGGAGGAGCCGATGCTGCCCGCTGCCTGGTTGGTCAGCACGGTCAGGGTCGGCGGGGCGGCCTTGCCCGGGGACGCGGGCTGCGGGGCGGTGAGCCCGGCCACCGTGGCGGAGTAGTCGCTCGGTATGACCAGGGCGCCGAAGACCTTGCCCCGGCCCAGGCGCTTGTCGGCTTCCTCGCGGCTGACGACCTGCCAGTCGATGCTCTTGTCGCCCTTGGCGGCCTTCTGGATGCCGGAGACGATCTGCTCGCCCAGGTTGACGCGGCGGCCGTTGATGTCCGCGCCGCTGTCGGAGTTGACGAGGGCCACGGGCAGGTCGCGCAGGTTGCCCCGGGGGTTGACGTTGCCGCCGACGTAGAGCAGGGCGAACAGCATCGAGACCACCGCGGCGATGAGTCCCGTTCCGATCCACAGCTGGGGTCGGCGGAGCACGGAGGGGGGTGTGGGGTGAGGCATCGAATCTCCGGTGCGGCTGCGTTCCTAAGCTGGATACTTATGGTATCCAGTTACTGGATAGTGGCAGTATCTTGCTGTGGTGTCCAATCGCGATGACGGATACCGGACCGCATGACCAGCAGGGAAGCCGTATGAAGATCTCGGAGCTCAGCCGGCGGACCGGCGTGCCGGTCGCCAGCATCAAGTACTTCCTTCGGCAGGGGCTGCTGCCCGCAGGGCGGGCGACGGCCGCGACCCTGGCCGAGTACGGGGAGGAGCACGTGCAACGGCTGCGGCTGATCAAGGCGCTGACCACCCTCGGCGGCCTGTCCATCGCCGCCACCCGTGAGGTGCTCGGGGCGGTCGACCAGGCCCACAGTTCCGAGAGCGCCCTGGGAGCGGTCAGCTACGCGCTCCCGGTGCCGGTGGCGGCCCAGCGCGCCGCGGGCCGGGAACAGGAGGCCGAGGGCGGCGCGGCCGCCGGTGCCGAGGTGGCGGAACTGCTCGCGACCCTGGACTGGCAGGCGCCCGGCACCTCACCGCACGTGAAGGGGCTGACGGCGGCGCTGGAGGAGCTGCGCCGGCTGGACGCCCAGTACGCCCCGGGCGAACTCGCCGCCTACGCGCGACTGGCCGAGTCGGTGGCCCGGCTGGACCTGGAGCGTGCAGCCGGCCTCGACGACCCGGTGGCCCTGGCCGAGCGGGCGGTCATCGTCTTCGCGATCTGCGCCCCGGTGTTCGAGCTGCTGCGGCGTCTCGCCCAGGAGGACCAGGTCCGGCGCCGGGTCGCGGGCGGCGCCGGTCACGGCGCCGGCGGCGGTGAGGACGCGGCGCCACGGCAGTAGCGTTCACCGGCTGACGAGGGGCCGTCACCGGCTCGCGAGGGGCTCGTCGCCGGCCGGGAGCGCGGCCGTCGTCCGGACGTACGGGCCCACGGGCCGGACCTGCCCGGCCCTGCCGGCGGAGGCCGGCCAGTGCGGTGGGCACCACCTGGCGGGCACCCCGGCCGGGCGGGCCGCACGGAAGGCAGCCTTAGGCCGGTCATTTCCTTCGATTTCAGCCTAAATCGGACATCCAGTGGGGCTTCTCGAAGGTGCACGAGTGGTGACGTCCGGTGAGATCCGGGCCCTCCGGAGGTGACCCGCCCCATAGGGCCCACATCACACACGAACGCGGGTAGTAGCCGCCTGAGAGCCCCGGTGCCCGCCGCCTCATGCCGCCCCATCTGCGCGATTACGTCCGCGAGCGTCGAGAGCGGTGGGCCCTCGCTGCGAGGGCCGCTAGTAGGAGGGGTCGTTGCCAGGGGGTCGGGACGTGCGTAGAACTGGAGGTGTCGCCGGGCGGCACGGGTGCTTCACCCGCTGCC
>NZ_JNZY01000048.1 GCF_000717655.1 Streptomyces katrae | reverse complement strand
ACCGCACGCTCACGCAACTCCAACGGGTACTTCCTCGGTGCGGGCATCGTCTGGGCTCCTCTCGCGAGACCCATCTGACCATCCGTCACTCATCCCCGCCTCTCGGGGGAACCTCAGACCCTGGACCTCCTCCAACACCTGCTGGCCACCTGGAGCGGCACCTGCCCCACCTGCCAACAAACCGTCCCACGGCAGCCCTACGACACCACCTAACAAAGCACTACTAGTCATACACAAACTAACGACGGATCTCCGGCGCAGGACACTAGGACTCGCTGGTTTTCGACGGGATCGACGATGTTCACGACAACTCCTAGGCCGACGGGGCCGGGGCGTCTCCGCGAGGAGCCGACCTACTCCCGCAGGACCTTCACAGCCCGGTCGAAGGCCGAGTCCTTGTTCTGGTCGAACTCCTCCGTGGTGAAGACCGGATCGGTGAGGTGCGGCGGGATGCCCGCGCCATCGAAGGTCCTGCCCGACCGGGTCAGCAGCTCCTCGTTCGGCAGCCAGACCGACATGCCGTTGGGGAGCTTGCGCACCATGACATCCGAGAAGACGCCCTGCGTGGGCTGCCCGATCCGCACAGTCCGGCCGGGCCGGTCCATGAGGGCCTGGGTGAAGGTCTCTCCCGCGCTGACGGTTGAGCCGCCGGTCAGCACGGCGACCGGTCCGGAATAGCGCGGGCCCTGGGCGGGCGTGACGTACAGGGGCTGGGGGCGCGTGTGTTGGGTGGGGTCCGCGGGATCGTTGCGGGCCCGCTTGGCGTAGGCGAGGTAGGGGGTGTCGGTCAGCCGCCCGGCGATGTGGAGCCCCATGGCGTCGGAGCCGCCGCCGTTGATCCGCAGGTCGATGACCAGGCCCTTCAGGTGGCGGGTGCGTTCCTGGTCGAGGACCGTGTCCAGCGCCTTGTCGAGCTCGGCCAGCTCGGCGGCGTAGGGGGCCTTGCCGCCCGTGTAGCCGCCGAAACCGGAGATCCGCAGGTAGCCCTGCCCGCCGGGGAGGTCGGCGTAGGTGATCCGCCCGGCGGCGAAGTCCTGCAGGTTCCGGGCGTTCTTGAGGTCGCGCTCCACGACGAACTTCTTGACCTTGGCGTCGAGCGTCCCGTCGGGCCGGACGGTGCCCGGGCGGACCTGCGCGAAGGCCCGGTCGGGGTCACCGTCGCCGTCGCCGTCGACGTCGAAGACGGCGACGTGCGCGTCGTGGAGCGGCTCGACCATCTTGCTGAAGACGGCGAAGAGTTCGTCCGGGGTCGTCCTGTCGTGGACCGTGGGCCGGTACCGGTCGCGTACGGCGTGCCAGTCGATGCCCTTGGCGGCGAAGAAGGGGTAGTTCTCCTCGAAGGACTGCCAGAAAACGTCGAAGGAGGCGAGCGGACTCCCGGGGGCGGAACGCGTGCAGGCGTCGGGCAGTTCCGTCATCCGGCGCAGGTTCCGTTCGCCGACGTCACCGTCCAGCCGTACGGAAGCGCGGTCCCGGTCCCCGCGGGTGCGCACGGTGAGGACGGTGCCTCCAGGCGTGGTGTAGGCGCCGGGGCCGGTCCGCTGCGCGGTGTCGCCCGCGATGCAGCTGACGGCGGTGGTCTGGTACTCCTGGAGGGTTCCGTTCCGGATGGACAACGCGGTGCCGTAGCCGTCGGTGCGCCAGATTCCGTCGGTGGCCGGCTGGCGGGCGGTTACGGCCGGTGCGGCTGCGCCGACGAGGGCCAGGACTACGGCGGTGGCCGTGACGATGCGCACGATCTTGTCTTCTCTGTAGGCGACTTGCTGGGTATACCGCCCCACCGTCGCCGACACGGGATCCACCGGGCCATCCGGCTGTCCGGCCGATCGGGGGTGGGGCCAGCCCCCGCTACCCGTGGTAACCGGGAGCACAGGCCTAGTTCCTTTGCGGAGTTTGAGGCTTTTGTTGACCTGCTGACGGAGCCGAACCTCACTTTGCGTCAAGGTCCAGCCGTTCAACACAGGGGCCTGCAACGCGAAACGCGGCAGTGCGCACGGGACCCTCAACTCGCGGGACCTTCGCCGCCCGGGCCCGAGGCCGTCCAGGTCGTTAGGAACGTTCAGGCCGTCGGTCAGCAGGCCCTACATTCCGCGGTCGTCCGCACTCACCGGCTCCGGCGCGGGGCCCGGGCTCAAGGCCGCCGGAGCGTGATCCGGGGCAGGTGGGGCGGCGGCCGGTAGGAACGGGCGCGCGCGTGAAGCTCGAAGAACGCTTGTCGAAGTCGCTCGGCGAAGAGATCTGGCAGATCTCCGGGCCTCGGGGCGCCCACCGACATCGCGTGGCTAAACCAAGGCCGGGAAGTACTCCAGCATCTGGGCCCGCAGGTTGATCGCCCTCGTGCGGTCGGCGGCCAGGTCCAGGCGGCGCGAAGTGAGGATGCGCAGGTCGACCGCGATGTCGTCACCACGGTGCATGCTCTGGAGGTCCCGGCGCATGCGGGCCTGGTCCACGATGACGAACGCGTCCTTAGCGTCCGTTTTCCCGTCGCCCCGGTAAGACCCGGAGGCGTGGTGGACGGTGCGGCCTGGGACTCTCTGCCCGTTGTCGGTCAGAAGGGCGATCATCAGCGCGGCCCCGTCGGCGTTGAGGTCGATCGCCCAAGTCACCGGCTCGTCCTCGCTCAACGCGAGAACATCTGCGATCAGCTGGAGCAGTGCGTTCTCGTCGTTGGCAACCCGCCTCGAGAGCCTCCGCTTCCGTACCGGTCCCAGCAGACGACCTCGGCAGCATGTCCTTACCAAGCGATCCTGTCGCGCGCATCCCAATCAGTGGCCGAGTCGTCGCGGGGCACCGGGCGGCCAATCAGTAGAAGCCCCACGTGCGGCATGAGGTTGCCAGCCACACCCAGTGCCCCAGGGTTTCCCGATCCTACGAGTGACCGGAATCAACCCACCAACAACGTAAGGGGATTTCGCGCTGTCCGGGTTCCTCCTCGCACGTGCCTCGGCAGGACTGGCGGATGGCACGATCCGCGGGGAAGTCGGGCACCTGGACCAGAAGGGGACCTGGTTCGGCCGACCCTGTGGGATCGGGAGCCGGCCGACGCCGACACGTACTTCGAGAAGGTGCTGCGTAGCTCGCCGCGCCGAACCCGGCTGGCCCGGTCCCAGGCGCTGAGCACGTACTTCATGTTCCTGGAGCTGCGGCACAAGGTCGAACTCACCGGATGACCGGCCGGGTCATCGAGTGCCCGATCGACGAGATGAACACGCGCGGCGCGAAGGACGCCCAACTGCGGATTCCACCGAGCGAGCCGGAGGTTGGGTCCCCCTTCACTGGCTGGGGCAACAACAAGCCTGCGGCCTCCTGCGTGGGCTGCTTCGCCTGGGGACAGCTGCTCGGCCGGTTCTGCCGGGCCTGCTACACCTACGGTCAGTTCAACTCGCCTGGCACATGTGCTGTCTGCCGCCGCAAGGTTCCCGTCCACGACTTGCCACTGCCGGCTCTGCCGGGGAAGCCAGCTGGCCATCAAGGCTGCGGGCGTCCACGGCGAAGCCACGCCGCACTGGCGATCTTCCTTCGGCGGGGTAAGTACCAACAGCTCTTCTTCGCGAACCTGCAGCGGCCTCGCAATGGCGGACCGCCTGTCGGCAGGCAGGGGCGCCGCGGCCTGAAACGGGCACCAGGGCCAGCCCCTGCGCTCGTGATCACGAGCTGGGTCCAGCCGCCTCTGTTCAGCACCACCCGGGACTACCGCACCTTCGAACGGGAACGGCACGCCGACCCGGCCAACCCGCGGCTGGCCCGGGCCCGGCGGGCAGCGCGCGTTCTGGGTGAGGCGCGCGGGTGGACCCGCTGGGTCGGTAGTGCCGTGTAAGACAACGGTGGCCCTGTCCCGGTGTGACGTGTAGTGCGTGGAGGTCGGCTCAGGACCGTGGTGTGATCTCTTCGAGGTCGTCGATGGTGCCGGCCATGATGGCCCGGATGTGTTTGGTGAGGTGTTCTGCGGGCCAGTCCCACCAGGCGAGGGCGAGCAGGCGGGCGATCTCGTCGTCCTTGTAGCGGGTGCGGATGAGTTTGGCCGGGTTGCCGCCGACGATTCCGTAGTCGGGGACGTCGTCCACGACTACGGCGCCGGAGGCGATGATCGCGCCGTGCCCGATGTGTACGCCGGGCATGATCATGGCGTTGTAGCCGAACCAGACGTCGTTGCCGACGATGGTGTCGCCTCTGCCGGGCACGCCAGCGAGCAGGTCGAAGTGGTCGGCCCAGGATCCGCCCATGATGGGGAAGGGGAAGGTGGAGGGGCCGTCCATGCGGTGGTTGGCTCCGTTCATGATGAACCGCACTCCGGTGCCCAGTGCGCAGAACTTCCCGATGACCAGCTTCTCCGGCCCGTAGTGGTAGAGAACATTGCGGGTCTCGAACGCGGTCGGATCCTCCGGGTCGTCGTAGTAGGAGTACTCCCCGGCCTCGATCAGCGGCGAGGTCAGGAGCGGCTTCAGCAGGACCACGCGCGGCTGGTCGGGAAACGGGTGAAGCACCGTCGGGTCCGCAGGAAGGCGGTTCATGGCAGTCGCTTTCGGTTCGGCATTGGGCGGCGAATGCCCCCATTCTGTGCATGGCGTACGGCTGTTCCGGCGGTGTGCTGTCAAGCACCGCACCCGTGGTTCACGCACCGAGCATTCTGTGGCCGTGGCCAAGACAGTACGCGTGCGGGAGATCGATGACGACGAGGGACGGAGGCTGCTGCGGATCATCCGCAGGGGCGCCGGGTCGGTGGTGACCTGGCGACGGGCTCAGATGGTGCTGCTGTCCGCGCAGGCATGCCGGTATCGCGGATCGCCGAGGTGTCGTTCACGTTCACCTGCGATGACCGGGTCCGGGACGTAATCCACAACTTCAACACGGACGGCTTCGGGTCTCTGTATCCGAAGTATTCCGGCGGCCGGCCCAAGACGTTCACACTGTCCGAGCGGCGGGAGATCAAGAAGATCGCGAAATCCAAGCCGCCCGAGCACGACCTGCCGTTCTCGAGCAGATCGCCGCCTCGCCCAGCCCAACGCGCTTCGGATGGTGCTGTCCGGGTGGTCAGTCGTTCAGTCGGGTGTCCCTGCCTGCTCGGCCGGCTCGGAGTCGTTGGCTGGCGCGGACCGCTCGAGGTCGTCATTGGTCGCGGCCCAGCTGGCCAGCAGGGTCAGGGCGTCCTGCGAGGGTGACGCGGGCTCGGCGGTGAAGGTCAGCAGGAACTGGCTGGGGCCGTCGCCGAGTGGGAAGGTCTCGAAGGGCAGGCGAGGTCGCCGATGACCGGATGGTGGAGGAGCTTCACGCCGGTGGTGTGCATCCGGACGTTGTGGGCGGCCCAGCGGCGATGGAATTCCTCCCTGCGGTTGGACAGCTCCCCGATCGGCGGCATACGCAGCCGCCGCTCCAGCTCCGAGACCCGCTTGTTCTACGGCACCACCAGCAAGCTCAGCCAGCGCCCGGCGCGAGCGCATCATCGGCCCGGCGCGCGGCGGGCCACCGCCTCGTACAGACGCCACTCGGCCCCCGTGCGGGCCTCCGACACCTGCCGGGCCAGCACCGAGACGCCGGGCAGCAGCACCCTGCGTCTGTCGTTGGATCCATTTCACGACGCGCATACCCCCGAGCCTCCATCCGGAAGGCCATAGCGCTGATGGCGGTAGTCGTCAGCACGGGGCCGACGACCTGACCCGTGCTCATGAGTCCCTGATGCCCCCAGCCGTTCCAAGCAAATTAGGTGTATCTGGTTGATACCGATCCGGCTTGCCGCAGCGCTGCCTGTCAAGTCGATCGCCTTGCTGAGGTCGGTCAGTTCCCCCGTCAGCAGGCGAGGGAGGTCGACCCCCCTCCTTAAGCGCGAGTCTTCAAGCAAGTTGATATGTAAAGAGTTTGACTATTTGATGGGGGTCGGCTCTATTCTTCCATCCAGGAGGCGTCCCCCTTGCATGCCCGTATAGGCCCCGCTGCGGGCACAGCGGTTCTGTGCCACGCGTGGTTCTTCTTCGGTTTCCTCTATGAGGAGATCGTCGATGTCCCGAACATGATGATGGGCGCACATGCTGTGGAAGCCCAGTCTTTGTGGGACCCGTACCATTCGGTCGCCAACCCGGTCTTCTACTATGCGATCGTGGCTCTCCCGGCACTGGGCTCGCTGGCCTTTCTCTGGCTGAAGCGGGGCGGGCTGTCGCCCGCGAACCAGACTCGCCTGCGACTCGCCACCTGCGGCCATCTCGCCATGGCCGCGCTCACCTTCGTCGCCGTCACGCAAATCAACGGCACGCTGTATTTCGGGCCTCCGATCAACGACCCGGCGCGCGTCGACACACTTGCCTGGGCCTGGTTCGGGGTCAACGCTCTGCGCATCGGGGCCACAGCCTTCGCCACGGTCAAACTCATCGACTTCTACCTGAACATCCGCGGTACGTCGACACGTTATCCCGCATGACCTGCCTCTCGACCGCCCACCACCGAGGTATCACCTCAGCCGCATCAACGGGATACACCAGCCCGCAGGCCAGGGCCGGAGCTGGCTCTCACCGTGGGCAGCGTGCATTGACGATCCGGCGCGGGCTCGGGCATCGGCTGCTTCCCCGCGGGGTACCCCGTCGCGATTGTCAAGGGGCTGGAGGTGGTCACAGCTGAAGCGCCAGGAACGCGGGGCCGGCCGCATTTGCGCCGCAGATCAAGCCTCGCCACGATCGGGATCTTCCCTGTCACAGGTGGGGGCGGCCGTCACGTACGGGCTGTCCTTCCCACAGCGGGCGGGTGAGCACGGCGGGCTGCCGCATGGTGCTGGAGGCCGGGCTCGGCCGAGCTGGTTGAAGGGCGACAAGGTGGCGGACCCACTCGTCACGGTCGGTGGCGTCGCCGGTGTGACAACCGGCGTCGTGCCCACCTCCGTGGCATCCGTGGAACTCTTCGAAGCTGTGGATCAAGAGCTGCGGCGCGCCGGCAGGCTTTCGGAGTAGAGCCGATTTCCGAGTAGGCGCCGGTAGCGGACCTCCAGACGGTCCAGTTGCGGCCAGGGGGCGGAGGGGCTGAAGGTTGCCTGGCAGCCTGGGTGGTCCCAGCTGCACCGGTCCGGGTTAGACCTGGCGGCGGTCGCAGCCGCCTCAGTACCCCATCCTGCCCGCAGTCGACGTGGCCGCTGGGCATCGCCGCACACCTGACCCCAACCTGCACGGTGATCTCCGCTTCGCAGATCCGGGCGGATTCTGGCGGATTGCAACCTTCGGTACGGCAACCTCACCAGCCGCGACGACCTCATCGACATGATTCACCTCGGCCGCGCAGGGGAAAGGCCGCCTGTTCATGCCAGGACTCGCCGTCGCAAACCAAAAGCTGAACCGCCGAAACGCGGGCGGTGACCGGCAGACGGCCGGTGAGGGCGGCCTCGGCCTCGTCGAATACGCTCCGCTCCTGACCATGGGCCACCGTCAGGTGCGGGACGAGCTCGACGAACCGGCCCCCATAGGGCGGGACCTCTGGCCATCGTTCGCAGACGGCTTGAGTAAGAGCCCGCAACGGACCCTCCGGTGTCGGCACCAGGAAGAGCACGTCGGGGAACCGTCCGAAGCCTTCGAACCGTATGTCGAAGGCTCGGTGGGCACCAACGAGTAATTCGAGCGCGCCGAGCACGTCGGCATCGATGCGGCCATGGTCCAGAAATGGATAGAGCACCGTCACGTGCGCCGGAAGCCTGGCTCCGGCCGAGGAGTCGAACCGCCGGCGCCATCCGCCCACGAGCGGCTCGGCTTCGGGCACCTTGACCAACAGCACCGTTTCGCCTGCCTGATACAGGCCCGACTGGTCTTCCGGCATGCCTCTCCCTGATCCCGGCCGGTCTCATAGGACCACACGCCGAAGAGCGTCGCAGCACGTTGGGACGAGTCGGCGGAGCGGTGTTCCGAATCCGCCGAACCGCAACTACGGCGAGGCGCTTGGCTTCCCTGCGCACCGCATTGCGACAGCTCGTACCGGCTGCCTTGGTCCGGTCTCACGTTCCCCGTACCCCGCGGCTGGAGGCCCGTTTCGCCGGAGTGGTTGGGGGCTCACTGCTCCCCTAGAGTCATCCACTTCTCCGGTTTCTCCAGTGATGCGAAGCCCACCTTGGCATAGACCGCGTGCGCGTCCGCCGTGGCCAGCACGATTCGACGCAGGCCATAAGGAGAAAGACGGTCCCGGACCGCAGTGGCCAGAGCGGTCCCCAGGCCCTTGCCACGTGCGTCGCGTGCGATGTAGACGTCACACAACCAGGCGAAGGTGGCTGAGTCAGTGACAACACGGGCATACCCGACCTGGGCGCCTGAGACGCTGTCGTAGACGCCGAAGTTGAAGGAACTGGCGAGCGCCATGTCTTGCTTTTCCCTGGATCGACCAACGGCCCAGTAGGAGTCCTGTGACAGCCACTGGTGGATCAGCGCAGGATCGAGGCGGGTGGGGTCTGTGGATATCTCATATCCGGTAGGAAGTTCAGCGTTCATGAGTGTATTGATCCAGTCTGTGCAACTGACCAACCGACGCGAAATTCGGCATCCAAGTCCGGCCTGTGTTGTCCTGCTCTTTTGGACGTCGAATCGGCTTCGGCGGCTGGGAATCTGAGCATGGGTCTTCCCCTGTGACGAGATGCGGCCTACGTTTGCTGTGCCAGTGCCATTGGCTGGGGGAACTTTCGGCGCGACCGCCTCCTTTGGTGACAGGCCGGCTTCAGCGCTTGGCTGCCGAGGGTGTCGGCCGAGACGCCGAGGGAAATCGTAGCGCTGAGGCGGGCAACCCGGCTCTGTCTCAGCCCCGGGTTCTTACAGTACGCGTCCGCCTCGCCCACCTGAACACCCTTGCCTACGCGCGCGCGGAGGCAGAGCGCTTTTGCGAAGCGACAGTCGTCTTCCAAACCTTCGCAAGCGTGGTGACGTCGTGGCCGCGGGCGACATGAGGAGATGCAGTGCAGCGATATACCAAAGCGGCCGACCTGTCGGACGGCGCCAGGCGGTCTGCATGTGCCGCCAGTTTGGATCCTCAGGTCGAGAAACTGCTCTGCCGGACGCGGCCGCCGACGCTCTACCGGCCGAGCCCTCAAAGAGAATTCGTGACCGACTCCGTAAAAGGATAGCGTCGAGTCTCGCCCCCTCCCCTGGATTGGTTCACCCGACAGCGACCAGACGACGGCTGTCGCAACCCGCTCATGCTGGCAGCTCCTCCAAACGTCCATTCCCGACGAACGAGACTTCGCCGCCGACCTGTACCGAGCGGACGTCCCCACTTGGGCCCTGCGCGCTGATCGTCATCTGGCTGGGACGGCCAGTGAACCGGCCCTGCCTGAGGACCACTTTTTCCCCGTCGCGGATGCGGCCGTGGCGGCGCAGATAGGCGGCGGCACATCCTGCTCCGCTTCCGGTCGCCACGTCCTCGACGATGCCGTCGTTGTTCCAGTGCCGTGACTCCAAGGTGTCGGCATCGAGGAGATAGGCGAACTGTGCGCCGAGACTGGAAAGCGGCGTGTCGAGATCGAAAGCAATCCGGGCCCGTTCGAGTGCGCCGCTGCGTACCGGCAGCACCAGGTAGCGCAGACCGGTGGAGACCACCTCGGGCGGGAGATCCGCATCCAGGTCTTCTTCGTTCAGCGAAAACCAAGACGCCAGGTCCTTGCGGTCCGGCTGGCCGAGGAAGGAGGGAGCGCCCTGATCCAGCACGCTCGCGTACCGCCCAGGACCACGCCGATGTGTGGTGATCTCCACCGTGCGGGATTTCAATTTCATCTTCCATGTCTCACTGTCGCCACTGCCATGCAGGGCGTGCAGGACACAGGCGGCTCCCATGACAGGGTGGCCTGCGAAGTCGAGTTCCTCGACGAGGTCGAAGACGCGGGCCCGCCAAGCTCCGTCTCCCGCGTCCTCACCTGTCAGGAAGATCGATTCGAAGTGGCGCATTTCCCGCGTGATGGCCGCCATCTGGCCGCTGCTGAGCTGGGCGGCATCGGGGAAGACAGTGAGGCTGTTGCCGCTGAAGGGCTGAGAGCTGAACACATCGACGTGGAAGTAGTGCATGGGACTGACGCTAATGATTCGCTCCTTCAGATGGAACTACCCAATGAGCAGGGGGCCGTATAACGTGCGGTTATGGCCTTCGACCGCGATCTAGAGACGTCGTTGCTGCGGATGTTCGTCAGCTGCGCCCGCCTCGGCAGCATCAGTCGCGCCGCAGCCGCGCTCGGGTACAGCCAGCCGGCCCTCAGCCAGCAGCTGCGGAAGCTCGAACGCTCCGTCGGACAGCCACTGCTGCACCGTACGGCCACCGGAGTGAGCCCGACCAAGGCCGGCGAGGCATTGCTGCCCTATGCCGAGCGGATCCTGGCCCTGTCTGCCCAGGCTCTCACCGCAACCAGGCGAACGGTGACGGGGCATTGCGGGGTGGGACTGATCGAAGACCTCGCCGCTGCACCGTTCCCCCAGGCCCTTGCCGATTTTGCCCGCCTTAACCCCGAAGCGACGCTGGAAGTGGTCAGCGCTCCTGGGCCGTACATGAGGGAGGCCTTTTCCTCCGGACGCATCCATATCGCCCTGTGTGATCCGTCCTACCTGCCCGGCCTACCGCGCTGGACGACCCGGTTGCCGCTGAGATGGGCCGTCGGGCCCGGACTGGATCCGGACGCTGACCCCCTCCCTCTCGTGCTGTTCTCCCTGCCGTGTCGCTGGCGCACGCCGGTGCTCGACACGCTGGAAGCCAACGGACGTACATGGCGTGTTGTTTTCGAAAGCACCAGCCTGGCCGCCGTGCAAGCCGCCGTCCGGGCCGGCCTCGGCGCTGCGGCTCTACTGCCCGCCTGCGTGGAACCCGGCACCGCCGCGTACAGCGGCCTGCCAGAACTCCCTGACGTCGAACTGGGTCTCATAAGGCGGACAGGCACGGAAGGCGATCCGCTCATCGACGCGGTCGAAGACGTGCTCAGACGTCTGACCTGACACGAGCAGGGCCCCCGCGGCTCATGCGGTCACAGCACCAACTGCTCAGCAGCCCCGAGCAGTGCCTGCCGGGCGGCTTTGATGGTGGGGTGCTGGCCGCCTCCGCGACGCACGGCAGTGAGCAGTCTGCGCCTGTGATGAGCCCGTGGCAATGGCTGTATGGGGACGGTCGGGGACGGCCGTGCCATGCCAAACCCGGAAGCAGCGCGGCCGCATGACCCTGTTCGGCGAGCCGCAGATGCAGGAAGTGATCGGTGGACTCGTACCGGATGTCCGGTTCGAAGCCTGCTTCGCGGCACAGTGCCATCGACCAGCGGCGAGCGACGGTTCCCTCGGGCTCCATGATCCACGGCTGTCCTGCCAGGCTGAGGAGCGCCTCCATGGGGTCGGCCACGCCCCCAATGGCCGGATGAGCCAGATGCAGGGTGTCCTCACACAACTCCTCCTGCTCCACCTCCGCGGGCCGAGGACCGGGAATACCGGGGTACTCAACGTCGATGATCAGATCGAAGTCACGCGCTAGCAGAGCAGAAATGGCACTTTCCCGCTCCATCTGAGTCAGATGGACACGCAGCAGCGGATGAGCGGCATGCAACAAGGTCAGCGCGGTGGGGACCAGGGCAAGCGCCGCACTCTGAAAGGAAGCGATGCGGAGTATTCCGGTCAAATCAGTCAAGGATGTCGCGATGTCGGTCTCTGCGCGTTCCAGCCGCTCCAGGACAGCCTCGGTGTGGGCAACGAGGATCTCCGCCTGTTGGGTGAGGCGTACCCGCCGACCGACGTGTTCCAGTAGCCGGACGCCGACCTCGGATTCCAACAGCGACAACTGCTGAGAAATGGTCGATGGACTGTAGGACAAGGCAGCGGCAACGGCGGCCAGCGTGCCGCGGTGCTTGAGCTCCCTGAGAAGTCTGAGCCGGTGAAGATCGAACATGACAGCGCCTGAAACAGCTGGCTTTCTCGTGGGAGAGCTTGTGCCGGACGCGCAGAGTGTGATGTCACGCTACGCCTCGCGGTTGACTCGGGCTGACGGCGGCGGATGCAAGGATCAGCGCCGCCGGTTCTAGGGCTGGGTGCCGTATCGAGGGGTGTGCGGTGGCCAGGAATCCCTGGGGCGCGGTCGGATCGTAAGGCGACCACCGGGCCATTGAAGAGCGTTACGAGGTCACGTTGAATGCGTCCTGGGCAGGTTGGCGGCACGGCCCGTATCAGGCAGGTGATGTCACGCCACTGATGCGTGGGCGAGCCGCCCCGATGTGTCGCCGTCGAGGTCATGGCCTGGCTTGGGCGTCCTCGGCTGCCCTGCGCATACCGGCCACCCGGCCGCGCACGCCGAACCACCCGGCGACGAGAGCCCCGACGATCAGCGGAAGACACAGCACGGTGGTGCGTGCGGCCCCGCCGTCGGCATACATCAGCACCAGGACAGAGGCCAGGAAGCCGAGGGTCACGATCTCGGTCCACGGCGAGCCGGGCAGCCGGTAGCCAGGACGCGTCAGCTCGCCCTGCTGCGTCTTCCGCCAGAAGAGCAGGTGGCAGATCATGATCATGCCCCACGTGGCCAGGACGCCGATAGCCGCGAAGTTCAGGACGATCTCGAACGCCTCCGCCGGTACGACGAAGTTGAGGCCGACGCCGAGCACACAGATACCGGTCGTGAGCAGGATGCCACCGTAGGGAACCTGGCTGCGGCTCATCGCACTCGTGAACCTCGGCGCCGAGCCGGACATCGCCATGGAGCGCAGGATGCGGCCGGTCGAGTAGAGGCCGGAGTTGAGCGAGGACATGGCCGCGGTGAGGACGACGAGGTTCATCACGCCGCCCGCCGCGGGGACACCGATGTTGGAGAGCACCGTCACAAAGGGGCTCTCGCCAGCGACGTACTTGTTCCACGGAAGCAGCATCGAGAGCAGGATGACCGAGCCGACGTAGAACAGCGCCACGCGCCACATGATCGAGTTGATCGCCTTGGGCATGATCTTCTCGGGGTTCTCGGTCTCACCCGCCGTCACGCCGACCAGCTCGACTGCGGCGTAGGCGAAGATGACGCCTTGGGTGATCAGGAGCATGGGCAGCAGACCGTTGGGGAAGACGCCCCCGTTGTCGCTGATCACGGACAGACCGGGGTTGTGACCGTCGACGGGGTGTTGGGTCACCAGCAGGAAGATGCCGATACACATGAAGAGGACGAGGGCGCCGACCTTGACGATTGCGAACCAGAACTCCAGCTCGCCGAAGATCCGCACCGATATCAGGTTGACCGCGAGGACGACCGCCAGGGCGATCAGCGCGATCACCCATTGGGGTATGTCGGAGAACATGCCCCAGTAGTGGGTGTAGGTGGCCACCGCGGTGATGTCGGCGATACCAGTCGTGGCCCAGTTCAGGAAGTACATCCAGCCTGCGGTGTAGGCGCCCTTCTCGCCGAGGAACTCCCGGGCGTACGACACGAAGGCGCCGGACGAGGGCCGGTACAGGACGAGTTCGCCGAGCGCGCGGACGACGAGGAAGGCGAAGACGCCGCAGACCGCGTACGCAACGAACAACGACGGGCCGGCCTCGGCGAGGCGGCCGCCGGCACCGAGGAAGAGGCCGGTGCCGATGGCACCGCCGATGGCGATCATGCTGACGTGCCGGGACTTCAACGACTTGCTGTAACCGGCGTCTCCAGCGTCGACATTGGGCCGGGCCGGTCTGGATGGCGCTCCGGGCTTCACGAGCGGCTGCTCACTCACGCCTTGCTCTCACTTTCCATAAGTTGATGCAGTGCGGTCCGTTACTGCCGGTCCGCTCAAGATTTCGATAGGCGCACGCCGTCGGTCAACGAACGTTGCGGGCGGCCCGTGTTTGCGCGGTCTCCCGCGTCGGGGACCAAGGCGCCAAGCGGGCTTTCACCCCGCCCTACTGAACGTCTGTTCGAAAAGAGCGATTGATTGACCCGGGCTTACTGTGCCGAACGGCATGCGCCTTTTCCAGCGCAGGTTTCCGATCGTTCATCGTCGAGAAAATCGAACGTTGTCGACATGTTCGCGCTCACATGTCGAAGTCCACGGTGAGCTCGTCCGATGCGGGGCGGGTCTGGCAGGTCAAGACGTATCCCGCCGCCACCTCCGCGGGCTCCAGGGCGTAGTTGCGGCGCATGTCCCCCCGGCCCTGGGTCACCAGGGCGCGGCACGTCCCGCAGACGCCGCCTCTGCAGGCGAACGGCAGGTCGGGGCGGAGCTGTTGAGCAGCGTCGAGGACGGTGCGGTCCCGGGGGGCCGGGAACGTGGTGACCCTGCCATCCAGGACGACGGTGACTTCGCTCGTGGCGAGACCGATCGCCGAGACCTCGTGGCGGGCAGCGGGCGGTTCTTCATCGGCGTGGAACAGTTCCTGGTGGATTCGGTCAGCCGGGACGCCGAGCCCGGCCAGGATGGCGCTGGAGTCACGGACCATGCCGTGCGGACCGCACAGCCACCATTGGTCGACGCCGTCGGTGTCGACCAGGGCATCGAGCAGGGCGGTGAGCCGCGCCGCATCGAGGCGGCCGGAGAGCATTTCGGCCTGGCGCGGCTCGCGGGACAACACGTGAACGAGCTGGAAGCGGGCCGGGTACTGGTCTTTCAGATCTGCCAGTTCGTCCGCGAACATGACCGTATCGGTTCGCCGGTTGCCGTAGAGGAGGGTGATGCGGGATGAGCCGTCGGCGCCGAGTACTGAGGCGGCGATCGACAGCATCGGTGTGATGCCGGATCCGGCAGCGATGAGCACGAAGTGGCCGAGGCCACCGGGTTGACCGGAATCACCGAGTTGTCCGGCTCCGGTGAGGTCGGGCGTGAAAGCACCGACCGGCCCCATCACCTCAAGGGTGTCTCCCGGGTGCACACCATGGACGAGCCAGGAAGAGAACAGGCCGCCGGGTACGACGCGGATACCGATGCGCAGAGGTTCCCCGACGGGGGAGCAGATGGAGTAGGAGCGGCGCTCGTCGCGGCCGTCGATCTCCCGGCGCACGGTGAGGCACTGGCCGGGGAGAAACGCGAATTCCTCGGCCAGACGGTCCGGTATCGCGAGGGTGAGCGCGGCGGCGTCGGAGCACAGCCCCTCAACCTCTGCGACGCGCAGGGCGTGGAAGGTGGGATGCAGACGGGTCCGCGCCGTGACGGGGGGACGGGAGGGGGTCGTCATCAAAGGTCCTTGAGGTGCTCGAAGGGCTCCAGGCAGGTGCCGCAGCGGCGGAGCGCCAAGCAGGCGGTTGCGGCGAACCGTGAGATCTCCTCGGTATCGACCGAGGCGCAGCGCGGGCAGGGCACATCCGACGGGGCCGGCCCGAGGGACAACCACACCGGCCCGGATTCGCTGAGGCGCCGAGGCCCCGGTGGTGCGATGCCGTGTTCGGCGAGCTTGAGGCGGCCCTGGGATGTGATCCAGTCGGTAGTCCAGGGCGGGTCGAGCACGGTGACGACCCGAACGGCGGGAAAGCCGTCCGCCTGCAGTCGGGTGGCGGCTTCAGCCCGCATCTCGGCCACGGCGGGACAGCCTGAGTAGGTCGGGGTGAGCCGCACGACGACCGTACCGTCCTGCTCCACCTCGACACCGCGGAGCACTCCGAGGTCGGCGAGGGTCAGCATGGGCAGTTCAGGATCGGGGATCTCGCAGGCGGTACGCCAGGCGCGGTGCGCCGCATCTCGGCGGTGCTCGCCGGCATCTGCGAGCGTCACCATTGCGCCTGCGGGTGTGCGCGGGCGATGCTCTGGAGTTCGGTGAGGAGCGGCGCCAGGTGTTCGGTACGGTCACCGTCGCGGCCGGAGCCGGGTATGGCAGGGGCGGACGCCGGGCCGAGAGGCAGGACCTCGGAGGGATCGAATCCCGCTCGCACCAGGACGTCGGCGAGATGCCGCAGCGTCCGGTCGGCGACCACTGCGGACTCGGCGCCCAGACCGGCTGCGGTCCGGTCGGTCAGTGGTTCTCCCAGCCAGGGCGCGACGTCGAACAGCGCCGTTCTGAGACGGTCACGGGACTCGGGAGTCCCGTCGCCCAAGCGCACGGTCCACACCGCGGCGTAGTGGCAATGGTAGGAGAGCTCCTTCACGCTCTTGGCGGCGATGGCGGCGAGCACCGGATCAGGAGCGCTGGTGAGCTCCTCGAAGACGGCCAGCCGCCAGACGGACAACACGAGCAGCCGTGTGATCGTGAAGGCGAAGTCGCCGCCGGGCAGTTCGGCCAGCCTTAGGTTGCGGAAGCCGTCTGGATCACGGAAGTAGGCGTACGCGTCCTCGCCGCGGCCCGTACCGTCGGCCCGTCCCGTCCTGGCGTACAGCAGCCGGGCCTGGCCGAGCAGGTCGAGGCCGATGTTGGCCAGGGCGAGTTCCTCCTCCAGTTCCGGAGCGCGCGTGCACCACTCGGCGAGCCGCTGGGCGGACACCAGGGCGTCGTCGCCCAGGGCCAGACAGCAGGCGGCCAGGTCTCCGGCGTCGATGCCGTCCGGCACCCTCTGGTCGACGCCGTGCAGGGGGTCGGTGAAACCGGTGCCGAACGCCCACTGCGCGTTGTCGTGGTCGACGTACAGGTCCTCGTGACTCATTGGCGGCCGCTCCTAGATGTGGGGTACGTCGTCGGGGATGTCGTAGAAGGTCGGGTGCCGGTAGACCTTGTCCCCGCTGGGCGCGAAGAAGGGATCCTTCTCGGCGGGGGTGGAGGCGGCGATGGAGTCGGAGCGCACGGCCCAGACGCTCACGCCCTCGTTGCGCCGGGTGTACAGGTCGCGGGCGTGGACAAGGGCCATCGTGTCGTCGGGCGCGCGGAGGGAGCCCACGTGGACATGGTTCAGTCCGCGCTTGCCCCGAACGAACACCTCATACAGCGGCCACTCGTCCCGTATGCGGACGGGTCCGCCGGCGGAAGTCCGGTCGGTGCCACTCATGCCGCCGCTCCTTCCCGTACCCGGGTCGCCTGCTTGGCGGCATGGGCCGAGGCCGCCTCCCGCACCCAGGCTCCCTCCTCGTGGGCGGCCCGGCGCCGGGCGATCCGCTCGGCGTTGCACGGCCCGTCGCCGGAGACCACGCGCTTCAGCTCGTCCCAGTCGGGGGCGCCGAAGTCATGGTGCCCGCGTTCCTCGTTCCACCGCAGGACGGGGTCGGGCAGGGTGACGCCGAGCTTCTGGGCCTGCGGCACGGTCATGTCGACGAACCGCTGTCGCAGTTCGTCGTTGGAGTGCCGTTTGATCTTCCAGGCCATGGACCGCGCGGAGTTGGGCGAGTCGGCGTCCGGCGGGCCGAACATCATCAGCGACGGCCACCACCAGCGGTTCACCGCGTCCTGCACCATCTCCCGCTGCTCGTCGGTGCCGCGCATCATCGTCAGCAGGAGTTCGTATCCCTGCCGCTGGTGGAAGGACTCCTCCTTGCACACGCGCACCATGGCGCGCCCGTACGGACCGTACGACGTACGGCACAGGGGCACCTGGTTGCAGATCGCCGCGCCGTCCACGAACCAGCCGATCACGCCGACGTCGGCGAAGGTGTGGGTCGGGTAGTTGAAGATGGACGAGTACTTCTGGCGGCCGTCGATCAGACGCGCCGTCATGTCCGTGCGGTCCGCCCCGAGGGTCTCGGCCGCGGAGTAGAGGTACAGCCCGTGCCCGGCCTCGTCCTGCACCTTGGCGAAGAGGATGGCCTTGCGGCGCAGCGAGGGCGCCCGAGTGATCCACTCGCCCTCGGGCTGCATGCCGATGATCTCGGAGTGGGCATGCTGGGCGATCTGCCGGATCAGCGTGCTGCGGTAACCGTCGGGCATCCAGTCCCGCGGCTCGATGCGCTGGTCGCGGGCGATGGTGTCCTCGAAGGTGGCCTCGGGGCCCTGGGGCCCGGATGGTGTGAGGGTGGGGGTGTTCATGGGGTGTGCGTGTCCCGTCGTACTCGGTGAGTGGGTCAATGGCCGCGGAAGGCCGGGCTGCGGCGTTCGAGGAACGCCGTGACGGCTTCGCGGTGGTCCTCGGTGGCGCCGAGCCGGCGCTGGATCACGGCTTCACGCTCCAGCGCGGCCGGCAGCGGAGCGGTGGCCGCGGACCGCAGCAGTGCCTTGATCTCTCGGTGGGCGGCGGTGGGTCCGCCTGCGAGGGAGCGGGCGACGGCCAGCCCTTCAGCCGTGGCCGAGCCATCCGCCACGACGCGGTGTACCAGGCCCCATCGTTCGGCGTCCTGTGCGGAAAAGCGGTCTCCGAGGAGCATGAGTCCTGCGGTCCGTGAAGGACCGAGCTGGCGGGCGAGGCCGCGGGCGACCCCCGAGTCGGAGGCCAGGCCGAGGCCGGCGAAGGCGGTCGCGAAGCGGGCTCCTTCGGCGGCGACACGTACATCGGCGCAGAGCGCGATGCCGAGCCCGGCCCCGACACACGCGCCCTCGACGGCCACGACGAGCGGGACCGGCAGCCCGTGCAGCTCCTTCAGCAGCGGGTTGTAGTCGTTGGGAAGGTTGGCGAAGGCCGCCTCGGGCGCGGTGTTCAGCAGCCGGGCGTGCTCCTTGAGGTCCTGGCCGACGCAGAAATGCCTTCCGCGGGCAGTGATCAGGGCAGCGCGTACACCGCGTGCGGTGTCCGTGGTCAGGCGGCGTGCTGCCATGAGGAGGGCGCTGCGCATATGGGTGTCGAGGGCGTTGCCGCTCCCGGGACCGCGCAGCTCGATGACGGCCACGGCGTCGGTGACGTCGTAGGTGACCCCGTGACGCGCGGGGCGGCCCGGCTCGTGGGCGTCGGTGGGCGCACCGTCGGTCACGGCCATGAGTAGAACCCCTTCCCCGTCTTGCGGCCCAGCTCGCCGCGGGCGACCTTCTCCCGCAGCAATGCCGGGGGGGCGAACCGCTCCCCGAGCGTCCTGTGCAGGTGGTCGGCAATGGCCAGCCGTACGTCGAGACCCACTACGTCGGTGAGGCGCAGCGGCCCCATCGGGTGCCGGTATCCCAGGCGCATGGCCGTGTCGATGGCCTCCGGCTCGGCGACCCCCTCCTCGACCATGCGGACGGCCTCCAGACCGAGGGCCAGGCCGAGACGGCTGCTGGCGAATCCCGGCGAGTCCTGGACGACGACCTTCTGCTTGCCCAGGGCGCGTGTCCAGCCGACCGCCGCTGTCAGAGTCTCCCCGGTGGTGTCGGGAGTGAGGACCAGTTCGACGAGCGCGGAGACGGGCACCGGGTTGAAGAAGTGCATGCCCAGAAAGCTTCCCGGCCTCTTCAGGGCCGCCGCGAGTTCGGTGACCGGGAGGGAACTGGTGTTGGTGGCGAGTACGCACCGCTCCCCCACGGCCTGCTCGGCGGCGGCGAGCAGCCGGGCCTTGAGCGCGGCGTCTTCGGGTACCGCCTCGACGACGAGATCGGCGTCGGCGGGAAGTTCGGCGATCGAGGTCACTGCGGTGACCCGGTCCGGTACCTCACCGGTGGCGGATCCGCCGGGCCCCTCGCGCTCGGCGGCCTGCCTCAGGCCAGCGGCGATGCGGTTCAGCGCGACGGTCGCGGCCGCTTCGTCGTGTTCCACGACGACCACGGACGACCCTGCGGCCGCGAAGGACTGGGCGATACCGGTCCCCATCCGGCCGCCGCCGATCACCCCCACGACGGCGGGCGGTGCTGATGCCGAGGTCATGCCCGGCCTCCGTTCTTCTCGTTCTTCTCCAGGAATCGCGTCATGCGCTCCTCCTTGTCGCGGCCCTCGAACAGCACGGCCTGGGCGAGGTCGTCAGCCACCGGATGGGCACCCGGGGCGTCGGTGACGAGCTTGGTCAGCCGCAGGGCGAGCGCCGAGGAACGAGCCATGCGGTCCAGCAGGGCGTGTGCCTCGGCGTTCAGCCGCTCGGCCGGTACGACGTCCGTGACCAGCCCACAGGCGAGCGCGGCAGGTGCGTCGAGGTGCCGCCCGGCGAGCAGGACCTGTTTGGCCACCGACTCGCCGAGCAGCTCCCGCAGCCGCCAACAGGCCCCGGCGGCGGCGAGGATGCCCAGGCCAGGTTCGGGGTTGCCGAAGACGGCGTTTGGCCCGGCGATCCGGATGTCGCAGGCGTACGCAAGCTCGGCGCCGCCGCCCAGTGCCCAGCCGTCCACCGCGGCCACGGTGGGCAGGGGCAGCCTGCGTACCCGCTCGAACAGACGGCTGTTGATTCCCTGCAGCGCCTCCTCCAGGCCACGCCGCCGTAGTTCGGCGATGTCGGCGCCGCCGGCGAAGACCCCGCCGTGCCCGGTGAGCAGCAGCAGCCTCGGCGCGCGCTCCAGGTCCTCGCACACGCGGTGCAGTTCGGCGATCATGCCGCTGCTGATGGCGTTGCGAGTTTCCGGCCGGTGCAGGGTCACGACGACCCGGTCCGAGCCGGCCTCGACCCGCAGGGTCTCGTACGCCGTGTCCTCCCGCGTGCTCATACGCGCTCCACCAGCATCGCCACGCCCTGTCCGACCCCCACACACATGGTCGCCAGTCCCCGTTGAGCGTCCTCGCGTTCCATGCGTCCGAGCAGGGTGAGCAGGATGCGGGCGCCGGAGCAGCCGAGCGGGTGTCCGAGGGCGATGGCGCCGCCGTCGGCATTGACCCGGTCCTCGTCGAGCTGCAGGCGGCGGACCACGGCCAGCGCTTGGGCGGCGAAGGCCTCGTTCACCTCGACGGCGTCCAGGTCGTCGGCCCGCCAGCCCGCCCGGTCCAGCGCCCTCAAGGTGGCCGGCACGGGCCCGAGCCCCATCAGGCGGGGCTCGACCCCCGCCGAGGCGGCGGTGACGACGCGGGCCCGGGGAGTGAGCCCGTATCGTTCGACCGCCGCGCCACTCGCGACCACCAGGGCCGCGGCCCCGTCGGACAGCGGCGAGGAGTTGCCCGCGGTGACGATTCCGTCGCTGCGGAAGGATGTGCGCAGTCCGCCGAGCTTCTCCAGCGAGGTGGACGGCCGAGGCCCCTCGTCCTGGGTCACCTCGCCGTCCGCCACCGGCACCGGGACGATCTCCTCCTTGAAGCGGCCCGCCCTCTGGGCGGCCTCCGCCCTGCGGTGACTCCGCAGCGCGAAGGTGTCCGCCTCGAGGCGGGTGATGCCGTCCAGGGCGGCGACCTCCTCGGCGGTCTCGCCCATGGACAGTGTGCTCGCGGCCGGGAAGCGCGGATTGGTGAAGCGCCAGCCCAGGGAGGTGTCGTGGACTTCACCGGGCCGGGCCCAGGGCGTGCCGGGCTTGGCCATCACCCAGGGGGCACGAGTCATTGACTCCACTCCGCCCGCGACGACCAGGTCTGCCTCCCCCGCACGAATCGCCTGGGCGGCCGAGGCGACGGCCGTCAGCCCGGACGCGCACAGCCGGTTGACGGTATATCCGGGCACGGTGTCCGGCAGTCCGGCCAGCAGGACGGCCATCCGGGCCACGTCCCGGTTATCTTCGCCCGCCTGGTTCGCGGCGCCGAGGATCACCTCGTCCACGGTGTCGGCCGGGATGCCCGAGCGACGTACCGCCTCGCCGACCACGAGGGCGGCCAGGTCGTCCGGGCGTACGGAGGCCAGGGCGCCTCGGTGACGGCCAAGCGGAGTGCGGGCCCCGTCGATCAGGTAGACCTCTTCATCACGCATCGGCGTGCTCCTCTGCGGGTGCGTGGCGCCGGGACTGGACGACCGAGAAGCGTCCGGTGACGAACGCCGGGTCGGTGAGGGCTGCATTGGCCGCGGGGTTGGCCGCAGTGCCGTGAAAGTCGCTGAAGGCGGCGGACTGGTTGACGAAGACCGCACCGGTCAGGTTCTCCGACAGGTTCACGCCCGCCTCCAACGCGGTTGCTCGTGCCGCCTCCAGCACACCCTCGTCGGTGGCGTACACGGAGGCGGTCAGCGCGCCGTGGCGCCGTACGGTGTCGTGCAGGAGACGCAGGCCGTGCGCGGTGGAGTCGGTACCGATGACGAAGGAGACCGGCCCGAACCACTCGCTCGTGTATGTCTCTTCGCCGGTCTCGGCCTCGAGCCGGACCAACAGCGGGGAACGGACGGCCGCGTCCGGGAAGTCCGGGTGGGTGATTTGCCTCGACGGATGGGCGACACGGTCGAGTTCCGCCGCCTCCGCCACGCGCTTCAGGACACCGTCGTTCACGATCGCGCCGAGGGTGGCGGCCGCACGGGCCGGGTCGCCGAGCAGCCTGTCCAGGGCGGCGCCGAGGTCGGCGGCGAACTCGTCGGCCGTACGGCGCCCCTGGTCGGTGGGGAAGCCGTTGCGGGGAACGAGGATGTTTTGGGGGGTGGTGCACATCTGGCCGCTGTAGAGCGACAGGGAGAAGGCGAGGTTGCGCAGCAGACCGGCGTAATCGCCCGTGGAGTCCACGACGACGGTGTTGAGTCCGGACTTCTCGGTGTGGACCGCGGCCTGGCGGGCGTTGGTCTCCAGCCAGTCGCCGAACTCGCTGGAGCCGGTGTAGTCCACGATGCGCACATCGGGGTGGGTTGCCAGGGCGGGGGCGGTGCGCTCGTCGGGCTTCGCGGCGGCGAGCAGTACCACGTCCGGATCGAAGCCGGCCTCCGCCAGCACCTCACGGGCGATCCGCACGGTGATTGCCAGTGGCAGCACGGCACGTCGATGAGGCTTGACGACCACCGGGTTGCCGGTGACCAGACTCGCGAACAGTCCCGGATAGCCGTTCCAGGTGGGGAAGGTGTTGCAGGCGATCAGCACTGCCACACCGCGTCCCACGGTGGTGAAGGTCTTGTCCATGACGACTGGGACGCCCTTGCGCTGTGGCTTGCTCCAGCGGGCCGCGACCGGATGGCGTGTCTGCTCGTTCCACGCGTGGGCGACCGCTTCGAGGCCTCGGTCCTGGGCGTGTGGACCGCCGGCCTGGAACGCCATCGTGAAGGGCTGGCCGGTGGTGTGCTGGACGGCGTACGCGATCTCGAAGGTCGCCTCGTTCAGCCGGGCAAGGATCTCCGCTGCAACGCCGGCCCGGGTGTCCGGGCTCGCGGCGCGCCATGCCACTGCGGCTGACTTGGCCGTCGCGACGGCCACCTCGGGCGGCAGGTACGGGTAACTGATGCCGAGCGGGAAGCCGTAGGGCGAGACTTCGGTGGCGGGGACGGTGCCGGTGCTCGGGTGTCCTTGGATGGGGAAGGGGCGGCCGAGGAGGCCTTGGAAGGCGGCCTCGCCCAGCCGCGATGCCTCTGCTCCGTACACAGAGGTGCTGGGGGTTTCCTGGTAGGGCGTCCAGTAGGTGCGGTCGGCGGCACACTCCACCGCCTGGTCGAGCAGAGCCGCGTGGCGGACGAAGAAGTCGGGATTCTGGTCGGTGGGCACTGAGAGCTCCTGGCCGAACGTTCGGTAGGTTGATGGGTTTGAGGCGCCCAGGTGGACGCAGGGGAAGTGGGGGAAGCGGGGTTGGATCAGACGTCGGCGAGCAGGATCGCCGGGCGTTCCACGCAGTCGGCCACGAAACGCAGGAACCCGCCGGCCACACCGCCGTCACAGACCCGGTGGTCGAAGCTAAGGGAGAGCTGCATGACCTTGCGGACGGCCAGCTCGCCGTCCACCACCCACGGTTTGTCCACAATGCGGCCCGCGCCGAGTAGAGCGGCCTCAGGGTGGTTGATGATGGGCGTGGATCCGTCGACACCGAACACGCCGTAGTTATTGAGGGTGAAGGTCCCGCCGGTCAGACGGTCGGGCGGCAGGGCCCCGTCGCGGGCCAGCCCGGTCAACCGGGCGAGCTCGGCAGCCAGTTGTGCGGTCGTCATGCGCTGTGCGTCGCGGACGACGGGGACCACCAGGCCGCGTTCGGTCTGGGCGGCGAAGCCCAGGTGCACCTCGCTGAAGCGGACGATCTCCCGCCGCTCGGTGTCGACGGTGGAGTTCAGCTCCGGGAAGCGGTGCAGTCCGGCGATGCAGAATCGGGCGAGCAGGGCCAGCAGCCCGATGGGGCGGCCGGGGTCTGCGGCCTGCATGGCCTTCCGGGCTTGGAGCAGGATCGTCGCGTCCACGTCGACCCAGGTGGTGGCGTCGGGGATCTCGGTGCGGCTGCGGGAGAGCTTGTCCGCGACCGCGCGGCGGACTCCGCGCAGCGGGATGCGCTCAGGGCCGGCCGGCGCCGGCCGAGCGTGCGGTGCACGGTCCGCCGACTGCTGCCGGTCCGGGGTGACCGGTGCGGTATCGGGGTCCGTCGCCAGCTGGCCGGCCCGCCCAACGGCCTGCTCGACATCTCGTCTGAGCACGACTCCTGCGGGACCCGATGGCGCCAACGCGGCGAGGTCGATCCCGTGTTCCCGCGCCATCTTGCGTACGAGGGGGGATATGACCCGGGGAGCGTGCAGCTCTCCGGACGGCGCCGCCTCGGCACCAGTGCCGCCTCCCGTCGCGGCGCCCCCGCGTCGGCGGCGGCGACGCGGTGCCGGGCCGTGGCCGGTGCCGTAGCCGATAAGGACGTTGCCGGACCCGGCCTGCTCCTCCTCCCGGTATCGCTCAGCCGCAGGGTCGGCCGACGTCGAATCGACGGGAGGCTGGGCGCCCGGGCCCTCCCCCGCGCCGTCGGGCCGGCCGGAAGTCGGCGTACCCACCGTGATCAGCGGCTTCCCCACCTCCAGCGCCGTACCCGCCTCCGCGTGCAGTTGCAGCACGGTGCCCGCGTAGGGGACCGGCACCTCGACTGCGGCCTTGGCGGTCTCGACCTCGATGACGATCTGGTCGATCGTCACCGTGTCACCGACCGCGACCTTCCACTCGATGATCTCGGCCTCGGTCAGCCCTTCGCCGAGATCGGGCAGCCGGAACAGCTGCTCCTGAAGCGCTGCGGTGCTCATGCGGCCGTTCCCTTCAGCAGATGCCGGGTGTCCGGCGCGTCGCTGAACTGGAGACGGTCGACGGCGTCGAGGATCCGGTCGACGCTGGGCAGATGCGCGTGCTCCAGCTTCGGCGGCGGATACGGGATGTCGAAGCCGGCCACCCTCAGGACCGGCGCGGCCAGCGAGTGGAAACAGCGCTCCTGCACCCGTGCGGCGATCTCCGCCCCCACGCCGGCGAAGCCCTGGGCCTCCTGGACGACCAGGCAGCGCCCGGTCCGGTGTACCGATGCGGTGACCGTCTCGTCGTCGAAGGGCACCAGCGTGCGCAGGTCCACGACCTCCAGCTCGATGCCATCGGCCGCCGCCGCTTCGGCCGCGGCCAGGGCCACCGGCACCGACGGCCCGTACGCGACGACCGTGGCGTCGCGGCCCTTCCGCCGGATCGCCGCCTGCCCGAACGGCAGCGCTCCGCGCCGCTCGAGGTTGACTTCCTCCTTCGACCAGTACAGCTTCTTCGGCTCCAGGAAGACCACCGGGTCGGGGTCGGCTATGGCGTCGCGCAGCAGCCAGTACGCGTCCTCGGCCGTCGCCGGGGTGACGACTTTCAGGCCCGGGGTGTGCGCGTAGTACGCCTCGCTGGAGTCGCAGTGGTGCTCGACTCCCCCGATGCCGCCCGCGTAGGGGATACGGATCACCATCGGCAGCGCGAGCCGCCCCCGGGTCCGGTTGCGGAGCTTGGCCACGTGTGAGGCGATCTGTTCGAAGGCCGGATAGGCGAAGGCGTCGAACTGCATCTCCACCACGGGCCGGAAGCCGCCCATCGCCATGCCGACGGCCAGTCCTACGATGCCGGCCTCGGCCAGCGGGGTGTCGAAGCAGCGCTGCTCGCCGAAGTCGCGGGTCAGCCCGTCGGTGATCCGGAAGACGCCGCCGAGCGGACCGACGTCTTCGCCGAAAACGAGCACGCGCTCGTCCTCGCGCAGTGCGTCGCGCAGTGCGGTGTTCAGCGCCTGCGCCATCGTGACCTTGGCCATGGCCGTCAGTTCTCCTGGGTGTCGAGTGCGGGGGAAGCAGCGTCTTCGGCCAGCTCGGCCGCGAGCAGGGCGCGCTGTTCGCGCAGCTGCGGAGTCGGCTCGGCGTAGACGTGGTCGAAGAGCTCCAGCAGGTCGGGCACGGACTCCTCGTTCATGCCCCCGCGCAGCTCTGTCGCCAGGGTCTCCGCCTCCTCCCGCACCGCCGCGACGTCCTCGTCGGTGAGGGCGCCGCGGGCCCGCAGGTACGTTTCAAGACGGCTGACCGGATCGGCGGCGCTCCACCGTTCGACCTCCGCCGCGTCCCGGTAGCGGGTCGCGTCGTCGGCGTTGGTGTGCGCGTCCATGCGGTAGGTGTGCGCCTCGACCAGGACCGGTCCGTGCCCGGCACGGGCGTGCTCGACCGCCGCGGTCAGCACCGCCAGCACGGCGACCAGATCATTGCCGTCGACCTGTTCGGAACGCACCCCGTGTCCGATGCCCTTGTACGCGAGGGCGGGCGCCGCGGACTGCCGGGCCAGCGGCACGGAGATCGCATACTTGTTGTTCTGGATGAAGAAGACGACCGGCGCACAGAAGACGGCAGCGAAGTTCAGCGCCTCGTGGAAGTCCCCCTCACTGGTGGCACCGTCACCTACGAGGGCCATCGCCACACCGGCTCCGCCTGTGCGCCGCAACGACTCCGCCATGCCGGTCGCGTGCAGCACCTGAGTGGCCAGCGGGGTGCACTGGGGGGCGACGCGGGTGGCGGCCGGGTCGTATCCGCAGTGCCAGTCGCCGCGCAGCAGCGTCAGCACCTCGAGCGGGTCGATGCCCCGGGCGACCAGGGCCACGGAGTCGCGGTAGGTCGGAAACAACCAGTCGTCCGGGCGCAGCGCGAGCACGGCGCCGATCTGGCAGGCCTCCTGGCCCCGGCTGGACGGGTAGACCGCGAGCCGCCCCTGCTTGGTCAGCGCAGTGGCCTGGGTGTCGAACCGGCGTCCCACGACCATCCGCCGGTAGGCCTCACGCAGCGCCTCCGGCACAGGCTCGGTGTAGCCGGGCGCGGGCTTGGCCACCGGCGTGCCGTCCTCGGCCACGAACCGCACCGGCGTGAGGGACGGCAGGAGGCCCTGGACCGTCTGGCGAAGGCTCTTCACGGACATGGAGGGCACTCACTTTCTCTGGACACTTGACGCGAGTATCGTCACCAATGCTGAATATGTGTTCAAGGTTTCCGGCGAACCGGCGACGGACTGTCGAGCCAAGCGCTCTGGGAGGGCAAAGTGTCCGAGCAAAACTCACCCTCGGAGTCGATGACCGGACGAACTGCCGTTCGACTCGACGACACCGACCGGCACATCCTGGCGGGGCTCCTCGACGACGGGCGGGTGTCGATCAAGGCACTCGCGGACAAGCTGCACATCTCGCGTGCCAACGCGTACACGCGCATCAACAGGCTCATGGCCGAGGAGGTCATCACGGGCTTCAGCACGCAGCTGAATCCGCAGCGGGCCGGCCTCGGCACGAGCGCGTACGTGACGCTGACGATCGACCAGAATGCGTGGCGGGACACCTCCCGGGAACTGCGCGAGATCCCCTACGTCGAGCATGTCACCCTCGTTGCGGGCGACTTCGACGTCTTGGTGCTGGTCCGCACTCCGGACAACTCGGTGCTGCGCCGGGTCGTGCTGGAGCGCATCCAGGCGGTACCGGGAGTGCGCTCGACCCGCACCTGGCTGGTCTTCGACGAGGTGCGTGGACGCGGGACGCACTGGACTGCCTGACTGCTCGGTCACTCAGACGTCGACCAGCGCGGCAGCGGAACCCGCGTCCGGCGCCGGAGCCGGAGGCGACTCCGCAGCCCCGATGGGGGTCGGGCTCGGGGCCGCTTCCACCCCAGGAGCCGGGGCGGTCCCGGCCGCATGCTGCCGAGACCGCACCACCCGGAACCGCCCGGTGACGAAGTGGGCGCCCTCGGGGGGCAAATCCGCGCCTGCTGAGGAGGGGTCCGCGGGGAAGTCGTCTGCGAGGTTCTGCACCAGATGCACCCCGGCGTCCAGTGCTGCCGTCTCGGCGACCGCCAGCACGAGCGGGTCGGTCGAGTGCACCGTGGCGTACGACGCCCCGTGGCGGCCCACCGTGCGGCGGAAGAGAGCCAGACTGTGCGACGTCGAGTCGGTACCGACAAGGAATGAGACGGGCCCCGGCCACTCCCTGGCGTAGATCCGTTCGTCCTGCGCCGCCAGCCGGACGAGCAGGGGGCTGCGCACATCGGCGGCCGGATGAGTGGGATGGCGCAGCGCTCCGGAGGCATGGAGCACGGTGCCGTACCGCGTGGCCTCCCCCAGCCCCGCCCGAACCGTATCGCTGGCGATCGCGCCCAGCAGCCTGGCCACACGTGCGGGATGCCCGAGCAGCCGGTCCACGGCCTCGCCCAGGTCGGCGCCGAAGTCCACCAGACTCTTGCGCCCCTCATCGGTCGCGATGCCCGTCGTCGGCACCAGGATGTTCTGCGGCGTGGTGCGGACCGTGCCGCTGCACCGGCACAGGGAGTGGGCCAGGCCGCGCACGAGATCCCGGTAGTCACCGGTGGAGTCGACGATCACCGTGTTCAGGCCGGTCCGGTCGACGAACGTGGCGGCTTGGCGGGCGTGTTCCCTCAGCCAGCCGGCGAACTGCGCCGAGCCGGTGAAGTCGACGATGCGCACCCCCGGGTCCGTGGCCAGCCTCTCGTGCAGCCGTTCCGCTGGTTCCGCCACCGCCAGGGTCACGATGTCCGGTGGGTGACCGGCCTCCGCCAGCACCTGCCGGGCGACGCGCACGGTGATGGCCAGCGGCAGCACGGAACGCGGATGCGGGGCGACGATCACCGGATTGCCGGTCACCAGGCTGGCGAACAGACCCGGGTAGCCGTTCCAGAGCGGATAGTCGGGGCAACCGATGAGCAGCGACACTCCGCGGGGCACCAGTGTGCTGGTGCCCCGCATCGGCAATGGTTGCCCGCTCCCTCGGGTCCCTTGACCGCTCTCCCAGCTCAGGTCCGCCGGAACGCGCTCCGACTCAGCGAAGGCAAGGGCCACGGCCTCCAGCGCACGGTCCTGGGCGCGCGGCCCCGCGGACCGGAACGCCGCCTGCGGCGGCTGCCCCGTGGTGTGATGCACCGCAAGGGCCAGCTCATGGCTGCGAGTGTTCAGCCGGCGCAGTATCTCCACGGCCAGCCCGGCCCGTCGGTGGAGCCCGGCTGCGCGCCACCCGGCCGTCGCCTGAGCGGCAGCCGCCACCAGAGCTGCGGGGTCGCATCGCGGGTAACCGATGCCCATGCCGATCCCGTATGGCGAGGACTCGGTGCACACCCGGCCCAGCTCGCCGGGCTGGCCGAGCTCGAAGGGCCGTCCCAGCAGGGAGCCGAAGACCTTCACAGCTGTTCGGACCGATCTCATCCCCGCGTCGGCAGCATCCTGTCCGGTCGCCTCCGTGAAGGGCCGCCGGCATTCACCGGCGGCGAGGGCCCGCACGGCTTGCTGAAGCAGTTCGCGATGCCGCTCATAAGGCCCAGGGCGCACGGCCTTCAGCCTCTCCAGGTCGCGGCGAGATCGAGGAAAGCCTCGTTCTCCTGCGGCAGTCCGGTCGTCACCCGGACGCCCTCCCCGAGGAACGGGCGGACCACGACGTGCCCGCCAAGACAGTGGACGGCGAAGTCAGCGCTCTCGTCCGCAAGCGGTAGCCACACGAAGTTGGCCTGGGAGTCGGGGACTTCGAAGCCCAGCGCGTGCAACATCAGAATCACGCGCTCCCGTTCGACGACCGTGAGGGCGGCCCGCCGGACGACTTCCGCGCGCTCGCCGAGGGCGACGACGGCGGCCTCCTGGGCGAGGGCGCTGACGCTGAACGGTACCTGCGCCTTGCGCACATGAGCGGCGATCCACGGCGGCGCCACGCAGTAGCCGACGCGCAGTCCCGCCAGTCCGTAGGCCTTGGAGAACGTCCGCAGAACCACCACGTTCGGGCGGTCGCCGAGCAGGGCCAGGGCATCGGGGACCAGCGCCGGATCCGCGTACTCACGATAGGCCTCGTCGACGACGATCAGCACGTCTTCCGGGACACGGTCCGCGAAGTCGAGCAGCGCCCGCTCACCGACCGCGGTGGAGGTGGGGTTGTTTGGGTTGCAGACGAAGACCAGCCGGGTCCGATCGGTGATCGCCGCGGCCATGGCGTCGAGGTCCAGCGCATGGTTGCGCAGCGGGACCCGTACCGCCACACCGCCTGCCACCGCCGTGAGAATCGGATACGCCTCGAAGGACCGCCATCCGAAGACGACCTCGTCGCCGAAGCCGACGACCGAGTGCAGCAGCTGTCCGCAGACCTCCGAGGATCCGGCGCCCACCGCGATCTGCTCCGGCTCGACCTCGTGGTGCCCGGCTATAGCCCGCACGAGTGCGGTGGCGCTCAGGTCGGGGTAGCGCGACATGCCGCCGGCCAGCTCCGTAAGCGTTGCGGCTACACCGGGCAACAGCCCGTACGGGGATTCGTTGCTGGCCAGCACTACCGCGCCGGGCACTTTGCGGCCCGGGACATAGGCGGGCAACTGTGCCAACGATGAACGGACACGCACCATGCTCGACTCGCTTCTGAATCGGTGGAGCCCGAGGACCGTGCCTCCGGGCACTTGACAGGTAAAGCGTGAACAGCAGAGGTCAAACGCTCAACTGTTTGGAGAATTCGGCGACAGATCGCATCAATCCGGCAGCCGGCACGGCAAGCCGTCTCCCCGCCTGCTGGTTCGGGCCCTCGTTACGAGACGGACGGAGCGCAGCTCACCAGGCGTCGATGACTACTCTCGGCTACAGGCAGGACTCGCTGGCCCCGACGCCCGCCGCCGACACTGTCCGTGAGACCTGGTCCCCACCCACACACGAGATGCCTGCACCGGTCCGCTCCGATGAAGAGGACCAAGCCCAAGTCGCCACTCCCCAAGGTAGTTGCCGTCACTGGCCGCGACTCCCTCGCCGGCTGACGGCCGACTGTAGTGGTGGGTGCACTCGTTGTCCCTTCTTGCACGCAGGGCTCCCGCCGGTTCTCTCTGTCTGCTCCGCCCCCCGCCCGGGATGTCGGTCGCACCTCGGCCTCTGAGGAGGGGACATATCCGGACTCGGAGCAGGCATCACACACGGGAACCACGTGCGCTGCTCGACGAAGAGGTTTGGCAGGTGGCACGTGCGACTCCGCTCCTGCTCGCGGCAGAATCCTGCAATCGCACAGAAGTAAGCGCAAGTAAAGACACCTTTTTGCTGGATAAGCCGTGCTTACTGCGCGCGGGGTAGGCCCCCGTCTCCCGCCTCTTAGGGCCTCGGAGCCGCGCAATCGACGACCAGAGCGGAGCCAGCCTGACAAAACAAGCTCAACCAGCTCGGCACCGGCGCAGGGGACATCGGGCGCCCTGAGCCACCCCGGGCGGACTGATCGCAGACGCCCGCGGCACCGGGCGGCCGCCAGGCGCAACCACTGACCAGCGCGCAGGACGTCTCAGGGCTAGTCAAGGACGCGCCACAGCTTCGGGAACCAAACCCAGCGCCCATTGACGTAGGCCATTCCGTCGTACGCCTTACCGAGAACTTCGCCTGGCTCCAGATACTTCCACCGGTAGATCGTCGTTCCCGGTTTGAGGTAAGGGGCCACCTTCTCATATCCGAGGGGGAATTCCTCACTAGGCTGATTCGGCCAATTCCTGAGGTCGTCCGTGGTAGCCTTCGCCACCTTGATTTCTGTCTTTTCACGGGCGACGTCAAGCGTGGCGGGGGGCTTGGACCAGATCCACTCTTCGTACATCTTCTCGGCTTTGGCCGCGAACTCCGGCTCGAAGACCGCTGCGTAGTCAGCGGAATTCGGCTCCAGTGAAGCCACTACATCCTCGCCAAAACGTACAGCCATGATCAGCTTCCGGAAACCTGCATCCGTGTTCGGGTACAGTGTCGCCTGAGATGTGCCCGACGACGTCTCGGTGGGTTGCATTCCCTGACCATTTGCGGAGCACGCACTCAGACTCAACAGACACACAACACAGAAGGGGACAAAGCGATTCTTCACTTGTTTCTTTCTTGTGCGAGTGAGGCGGGTCAGACTTCCTACCTCATCGGAGGTTGTGACCTACTCATCCCGCAGCACGACGGATGAGCCGCGGGCGGAGACGGATTGAGACGGCGAGGCCGCGCCCCCCAGGTCGAGCAGCAGGGATGTCATTCGAGTCATTTCATTTCGTCGTTGTTTCCTGCCCGCATCACGGTATGGCGATGGCACTTGTTCAGCGGGTCCACTCGGGCGTGGTAGGCGGTCGTCGCCCATGTCAGCGGTCATCGCCCATGTGGGGGTGACTCGGGCCGGCTCGGTCAAGCGGTCACTGCTGCGTCAGAAATCCTGTGAGGTAGGCGCGTTCAGCCTCGGTGAGGCGCCGCGGGCGCTTGCCCTCCAGGTCGTAGGGAACCATCGTGGAGGCTGCCCTCGCGTACAGAGTCCCTTCATCCTTCACCTCGTAGGCGAGGCTGAATGACACCGCCCTGAGACCGGTAACCCAGACCTCGACGGTGACTGGCGTTTCGCGCCACTCCAAGGGCGCCTTGTACTCGATCTCGTGCTTCGCGCTCACGCAGCCCGCTGTGAAGGTGTCCACACCGGCTATTGCGGCCTGGCCACCGAGTATGTCGCTGCGCGCTTCCTCCAGATAGGTGAGGAAGACGGCGTTGTTGACGTGCCCGTAGACATCCATGTCGGACCAACGGACTGAGCAGCGGTATTGATGGCGAGTCATTCCACTCATTTCATTTCATCATTATCACCCGCCCCGAATCGGGGCAGGGCGACGGGCATCGCCTCAGCGGTCCACTCGGGCATGGTCGGCGGTCGCGCCGCTTGCTGGTTTCCGTGACGGATAAAGCCCCACGGAGCCTGCTTCGTCCCGGTCCACAGCAGCGCGGTGGAGTGAGGCGCGCACGGTTCTCACCCACCCGCTACAGCTCCGTCAAGGGCGATCCCCTGGCGCCGACCCGCGGCCCACAGCCACTAAAGCCCGGCAAACATAACACGGCCATAAGCAGTCATTTTTTTCCAACGGTATTACTCGGAAACTCCCACTTGATCACCACACGAGTCGGTCGGCACAGTATTCGCGGACTGATCGTGGGCGCCGGCAGGACGATTGGCATCCCCGCCATGGGGTGCCGGAATCGCCCTCGCCGAAAGGACTATCACGCCACGAGGCAGCTGCCGCCCGATGCAGCTCAGGGCAAACCATCGGTCGCACGCGAAGTGCGGGATCTCGCGCCAGTGAGTGACGGCAATTCCAGGAGCTGCCCCCAGCGCAGCAGCCGCCGAACGGGTTCGTGAGTGCGTTCAGAATATGAATGCACTAGGTTGTGGCCATACCTCGTGCCTCATTCGCAGCCTTCCACTGTTCGCTGTCGCGCTCCCTGGCCGTGATGGGTGACTGCTGGTCACCGCTGGTCTTGCGCGACATCTCTCTAGGCATTGACACTTTTGAGGAGCTGGTCCCGCGACCTTGGCGTGTCCCGCGCACTGCTGAAGAATTGGCTCGACAGACTCGTGGACGGCGATGTGCTGGAACGGGTCGAGACTCCACGCGTCCCCAGCGGTTCCGTTACGTGCTCACCACATCAGGACGGGAGCTCGTGACGGTGCTTTTGGCACTCACCCAGTGGGGCGACCACTGGCACGCGCCGGATAGTCTGCCGATCGTGTTTCGGCACCACTGCGGAGAGGTTCTAGAGGTGTCCGTCACGTGTCGTACCTGCAGTGGAGCGGTTCATCCGGAGGGCGTCTCGGTCCAGCCGGGCCCGGGCGGGCGCGCAGCGCCCGGCACTCTCGTCATTGCCGAGCGCCTTGCGGGGATGGCATGACTGATCACGTCGCAGCTTGGCGAATGGCCGGCGAGGCGGGGGATGCGAGAGCGGCAGTAGCCGCTATGTCCGAGGACGTTGAGCTCGTTTCGCCACTGCGGACCGGTTCACGTTTCGGGGGCACCGTGAACTCGAGGAACTCCTGACGAGCGTGTTCGAAGTGTTCACCGGCATCCACTACGAGGCACAGTTCCAGGAAGGACAGCACGCGATCCTGCGCGCCGCGGGTCATGTCGGTCGCCTGCGGTTGGAGGAGACCCAGTATCTCGATCTCGACGATGAGGGCCGTATCCGACGCCTCACCCTCATGATGCGCCCGCTCACAGCCGCCAGCCGTTTCCTGCGCGTGCTTGGGCCTCGGGTTGCGAGCCGGCAGGGACGGCCGTGCACGGCGGGAGTACTCATCGTGGCGGGCGCATGGCTCGACTCGGTCGTGGCCGGCGGAGATCGGGCTTCATGCCCATGGCCAGTCCTGATCGGTCACGTCGTCCAGTCCAGGTCGACCGCCCACCGGCGTGATCGGCTGTCGGCGGTGTTCCTCCACCGCCGAGGCGTCCATGTCGGGGGCGACGCTCATGCCCACGCCGGGCTGCCATGTTCGCGGCCAGGAGACCGGTGATCAGTCAGCGCCACGATGTCGCCACGTCGAATCACGGCAGCGCTCATGCGGAAAGAGGTTCCGCGTCACGTCACTACACGACAGCGGTCAGCTCCCCAGGAGCCTCCCGAGGGCGATTGTTTGGCAGCACCCGACCTGGGACGGGCGCCACGATGTATGTATTCACAAATGATCGAATGTGTCAGTGCACCGCCGAACGGCTGGTCGGGGGCTCAGGCAATGACTGCCCGGACCTGTGTTGTCAGCATTCGCTCGAGCGCCAGCAGCGCTTCGGGGGCGTGGCGGGTGTCGAGGCGTACGGTGTAGATGAACCGTGTCAGCGCCGGGTTGGCCAGCGGTCTCGCGACAACATTGGTCACACCGCTGGGCAGGGCCAAGCGGGGTAGTACCGCGACACACAGGCCCGCGGCAACGAAGCCCAGGATGGTGTTGAAGTCGTCGCCCTCGTACTCCAGTCGGGCCTCGAAGCCTGATGTCTTGGCCATCTGGGCAAGCAGCTCCAACCGCAGCGCGGCCTCGGGCGCGGCGACCCACGTCTCGCCGGCCAGGCTCGCCAGGTCGATGACCTCCCGGCTGGCCAGCTCGTGGCCCGCGGGAAGCACCGCCACGACGGGGTCCCGTGCAATCAGGGTCCGGCGCAGTGTGCGCGGCGGCGGCTGGGGAATGAAGTCGTAGTCATAAGTCAGAGCAAGGTCGGCGTCTCCCCGTTTGATCCGGCCGTAGCCGGCCTCGGGCTCCAGCTGCGAGAGGCTGACCCGGACGTCGGGGTACGACGTTTGCAACTGCGCGAGAGCCTTCGGGACGATGCTCGTGGCGGCCGAGGCGAAAGCGCCGAGCCGGATCCGCCCGGACGTGCCGGCACGCAGGGCGTCGAGTTCCAGGGCAGCTGCGGCCAGCGCGGAGCGTACCCCTTGTTCGGCATCGAGGAGGACCTGGCCGGCGGGCGTGGGACGCACGGGACGGCGCTCCAAGACTCGAAGGCCTGCGCGGCGCTCGAGTTCGGCGATCTGCTGAGAGACGGCGGGGGCGCTGTAACCGAGTTCGCCGGCGGCGGCAGCGAACGAGCCGTGGCGCACCACGGACTCCAAGGTGGCGAGCAAGCGGGGATCTGGCATCTGCATGGGTTAAGCCTGGCTTACCTCACACAAAGATGTCATTTCTTGTGCTTAAGGACGAACGCCAGCAGGATTCTGCCACCAGGCAAGGGGGCGTGACCCGTCTCGCTCCGTGCCGTGGCCGTCCCCTTACCCATGCCGCGAGGTGCACCCGTGCACCGTCGTCCGTGCAGCGTTGCCCGCAACCGGCCCCGGGCCGGGGTTTCAGGGGGCGGTCAGTCATCTGACTGGATTTGACTGCTGCATGGGAAAGGGGCGCTGCGTGCGCAAGCCACTTATCGGAATCACCACTTACCTCACCGACGCGCGGTGGGGAGAGTGGGAGCTGCCCGCCGCGCTGCTGCCCGCGGCGTACGCCACATGCGTTCAGGCTGCCGGAGGCCGGGCCGTCCTTCTGCCGCCCGATGCGCCGGGCGCGGCGGCGGACGTCATCGCACGATTGGACGGCGTCATCCTCGCCGGAGGTGAGGACCTGGATCCCGCCCTGTACGGGGCCGAGCCCCACCCGTGTGCGGGGACTCCGGTCCCCGCCCGCGACCGGTGGGAGCGCGCTGTCCTCAAGAACAGTCTGGACCGTGACATTCCCGTCCTCGGAATCTGCAGGGGCATGCAGCTGATGAACGTTCACGCGGGCGGCACGTTGATCCAGCACCTGCCCGAGAAGGTGGGTCACGACGCCCACAACGGGTATCTCGGACTCTTCGCGCCACATGCCATCACCACCGTGCCGGGCACCCGTCTGGCCGCACTCCTGCCCGGGACCACACAGGTGGCCACGCACCACCACCAGGCAGCCGACCTCCTCGGCGCAGGCCTGGCGGTCGCGGCCTACGCCGAAGACAGCACAGTCGAGGCCATCGAGAGTACCCGGCACCACTTCGCCCTGGGCGTGCAGTGGCACCCCGAGATGAGTGCCGACCAAGCAGTGATACAAGCTCTGGTGTCGGCAGCCCGGCAGCGTACAACGGCAGGGTTGCACGAGTCGGCTGAGCGGCAAGCACCGGTCGGTGGCGTTCCCCTTTACTGACTTGAGCTCGTTGGGGTGAATCGTTGCGAAGTTCCTGATGGGTGTGGGGGGGTGACTATATTCGTGGTGTGTGAGATATGCGGATGGGGGCGGGCTGACTCCGACAGGACGTCAGCGGCGCGAGACGGTACGGATGCAGGCGGCTGAGCTGTTCGAGCAGAAGATCAAGCCGTCGGAAGTCGCCCGGCGGCTGCGGGTGAGCGTGAAGTCGGCGTATCAGTGGCACCAGTTGTGGCGGGACGGCGGTGTTCAGGCTCTGGCTTCCCGCGGTCCGAGTGGGTCACGGTGCCGCCTGTCCCCGCGGTGTCTGGAGAAGCTGGCCGTGTATCTGGAGGAGGGGCCGGCTGTGCACGGCTGGGTCGAGGACCAGGTGTGGACCGCCTCGAGGGTGGCCACGCTGATCGGCCGGAAGTTCCACATCTCCTACAGCGTTTCCGGGGCCACCAGGCTGATGCTCCGGCTCGGGTTCAGTCCGCAGGTGCCCGCGCGGCGGGTGGCCGAACGCGACGAGCAGGCCGTCACCGTGTGGCGGGAGGCGACCTGGGCGGAGGTAAAAGGGCCCGGGCGGCCT
>NZ_JNZY01000047.1 GCF_000717655.1 Streptomyces katrae | reverse complement strand
TGCCGGAGGCTGGGTGTTAACGCCGTTAACGGTGGGCGTCGGGGTGGGGGCCGGGGTCGCCGCCTCCGGGGGCTCGGCGTTAACGCCGTTAACGGTGGGGGGCGTGGGGGTGGAGCCCTGCGGGGCTGTTCCCCTACCCGCCCCTTCCCGAAACTGGGGCTGCGCCCCAGACCCCGGGGGGGTGGGGGCCGCGGCGCCTGCGGCGCGCGGGGCGGTCACCGGGGGCGCCGGTGCGGCTGGGGGCTCGGCGTCGGCGGGGGCGTTCACGGGTGCGGTCGGGGCGACGGCGTTAACGGCGTTAATGCTCAGCGCCGGGGCGGCCGTGGCATCGACGGTGAGCGGGGTGGCGTTAACGGCGTTAATGGTGGGTGCCGTCGGCGGGGTGGCGTTAACGGCGTTAACGGTGGGTGCCGGGGCCTGCGCCGCGCTGTCCTGGTGCGCCTCGGGGTGCGGAGGGGCGGAGGCTTCGGCGTTAACGGCGTTAACGGCGTTAACGGCGTTAACGGCGTTAACGGCGGGCGCTGGGGTGGGGGGGCCGGCGTTAACGGCGTTAATGGGGTGGAGGGTGGAGAGGCCCTCCAGGAGGCGGGCGTATGCCGCGCGTTTGGGAGGACGGGGGGCCGTGCGGCCCGTTTCCCAGGAGGTGACCGTCTCGCGGCGGACGGAGAGGGCCTTGGCGATCTGGTCCTGGCTCAGGCCCGCGGCTTCACGCAGGCGTTTGCGCTCGTCCGGGTGCGGCAGTGGATCCTGGGCGGCGGCTTCTTCGATCAGGGCGTCGACCGCTGCGAAGAGGCTCTCTTGTTCGTTGGGCATCGGTACCTCCAAGGGCAGCCTATGCGAATCGCACGACCGAACGCACATGAAACGCACGTGGGGGCGTTAACGGCGTTAATGCCGTCAGCGCCCCCGTCGTGGGTGCTGCCTCGGATGCCCGCTCAGAGTCGCAGCAGCAGGAGCTCGGTGACGGCCTTGAGGTCATCCGGGGTGAGGTGGGCGGTCAGGGCGTCCGCGATCGTTTCCGGGGTGTCCGTAGCGATCGTGATCCGGGGAGCGGGGGGCATCGGAGGAGCCGGAGGAGCCGGGGGAGCGGGGGGAGCGGGGGAAGCGGAGGGAGCGGGGGAAGCGGGGGCAGCGTTAACGGCGTTAACGCCGTTAACGGTCGGCGCCGGGTGAGCGCGTTGGCGGGGAGGGGTGACGGTGTTGAGGGTCTCGTCCGCCGCCGCCTCCTGGTGCTCCTGCGGGAGGCGGCCGATGCGGCGGGCCGGTTCGACCTTGAGCTCGCCCGTGTCGACCTTCTCCTGGAGGCTCGGAGTGAGGTTCAGGAGGGTCAGGCGCTGCGAGACCCAGGCCGCCGTCTTGCCCAGGCGCTTGGCGACCTGGGCCTGGGAGCCGTGGACGTCGACGAGTTCCTGGAGGGCGCGCGCCTGGTCCATCGGGGCCACGTCCACGCGGTGGACATTGGCGATCAGGGCGGACTCGAGGATGTCCGCCGCGGAGGCGGACAGGGCGTCGTTCACGTGGATGTGCATGGTCTTCAGGCCGGCCAGCTGGGCCGCCGCGAGGCGCCGGTTGCCGTCGATGACCACGTACGGGGCGCGTCCCAGCCCGTCGGTCTGGCCCGGGTGGGCCTCCATGAAGGCCATGCGGGTCGCGACCGCGAGGGGCTGGAGCTGGCCGCGGGAGACGAGGGACTGGGCCAGCTCCTCGAGTTCCGTGAGGTCCTCGCGGAGGTTGAACGGGTTGTGGGCGAGGGCCTCGATGGGGACCTCGGACGGCGGGACCACCCCGGAGGTGGGGGCGCCGGTGGCCTCCGCGATCGCCGCGCGGCGCGAGCTGACGCCGACGGGCTGGGCCCGCGCGAAGGATGCTGAGACTCCGAGTTTGTCGGCCTTGCTCATGAGATCTCCCTAGCGAGGGCGCGCATGGCGATCGCCTGGTCGCCCTTGGGCGAGTAGACGAAGAGGGGCTGCTTCACGCGGACGGCTTCGCGTTGTTCCTTGAGGTCCGGCACGACGGCGACGACGCGCGGATCCTTTATGTCCATCCACGCCTGGAGGGAGGAGGTCGCGATGTAGCCGCGGCGGCCGTCGTAGAGGTTGACGACGAGGCCGAGGTAGTCGATGTCGAGGCTGAGGTCGTCGCGCAGGTCGTTGATCTGGGACGTGAGGAGGTCATAAGCGTCGGCCGACGAGTCCTCCGCCTGTACGACGATCAGCGCGCCCGAGGCGCCCGGCTGTTCGGTGTCGCGGCGGCGCCCGTAGTAGATGGCGGCGTCCATGCTGAGCCCGAGGCTCGGGGGGCAGTCGATGAGGATGACGTCGTAATCGGATTCCACGGGCGCCAGGGCGCGTTCGAGGGCGGCCTCGCGGGCGCGGACCGTGGAGAGGCGGACGTCGAGGAGGAAGGCGTCCGTGCAGGCGGGCAGCAGGTGGAGGCGGTTGCCGAAGCGCTGGTCCGGGATGGGGACGATCAGGTCGGCGAGCGGGCCCTTGGCCTCGCCGGCCATGTGGCAGGTGAGGCTGTCGCCGCCGATGGGCAGCGGCTGCTGGCCGAGTTGCTTGGTGAGGTGGCCCTGGGGGTCGAAGTCGACCAGCAGGACGCGCATGCCGAGGCCCGGGAGGTCTTCCAGGTCCAGGGGAGTCGTCTCGGGGTGGGGCGCCTGGTCGCTCTGCCTGCCCTCGTCCGATGCCGCGGCGCGGGCCAGCTGGCGGGCGATGCGGACCGGGTGGAGGGTCTCCGGGTCCTCGGCGAGGGCCTCGGCGGTGCCGGCGGTGATGGCGGTCTTGCCGACGCCGCCCTTCTGGTTGCACACGACGATGCGGCGTACGACGGAGGGCCGCTTGACCGTGGGCGCCGGATTCATCTCCAGCCAGAGGCGGACCGCTTGGGCCAGACCCTGGATGAGGGAGACACCGCGGTCCTTGGAGCCGGCGCGGAAGGACTCCCACTGGCCGGCGGGCAGCCAGGTGGAGAACGATTCGGCGCCCGAAGTGTCGACGGGGGAGGGGGCGGAGGCGAGAGCGCTCCAGTGGGCGATCCCCTGGTGGACGGCGTCCTGGATGTCCACCCGCAGCTGCGCGGTGCGGATTTTCAACTCCTGGCGGAGCCACGGGGGGAGCTTGGAGACGACCTTTTCTCGGTCGCTCTGAGACGAGGGCGAAGTCATGAGAGGGACTTTACTAACGTTCGTGGGCGGATGTGGGCGCCACGCTTGGGTTTTGCTAACGAAGTGGGCGAAGGCACGGGTGCCCGGGGGTGCTGTGGCCGGACCGGGTACGCGACAGGGCGGCCTCGCACACGCCGTAGCGAGCACCCCCGTGGTTCGCCACGGCGTGTGCGAGGCCGCCCTGGATACGTCGTCAGCCGACCGGAACCGCGGAGGACTCCGAGGCGGGCAGACCGAGTTCGGCCCGGCACGCGGGCGAGCCCGCCGGGTCGAAGTGGGGGATGCGGTGCGCGGGCACGATCCCCGGGAGCAGGAAGTTCCACAGGTCGACGACCCGGGTGTGCAGGTCCTCGCGGCCGGTGCGGACGTGTGAGGTGACCTGGATTCCGGTGAACGAGCCGACGAGGAGCGTCGAGAGGCCGTACACGTCGAGCGCCGGGAGGACGTCGCCGCGCTCCTGGGCCGGCTTCAGGCAGCTGTGCGCGGTGTCGATCCAGGCGTTGTACGGGGTCGGGTCCGGGTTGGTGAAGGAGCCGAACTCGATGACCAAGCGGATGCCGGCGCGGATGCGGACGTTGGCGCGCAGTCCGTGTGCCATCCGGTGCGTCAGGTCGATGACGGTCTGCAGACCCGGTTCCACGACGGCGGGGACGCCTGCGGCGATCTGGAACTGCTCGTCCATCAGGGCGCGGGCGAGGGCTTCCTTGGACTGGAAGTGGAAGTAGAGGGCGCCCTTGGTGACGCCGGCGTGCTTGACCACGTCGCTGAGGCTGGCGCCGCCGAAGCCGAAACGGTCGAAGGCGATGGCTGCGCCGTCGAGGATCGCCTGCCGGGTGATCTCGGCGCGTTCCTGGCGGGCCCTTGCCATCTGCTCTCCCTGCCGCTTGCCGCCCGCTGTTGCCTGACGGTTGGTGCCTGTTGCCGGGCTACGAGCTGGTGTCGTCGCTGCGGCGGATGCTCGTGCAAGGTCAATCTAGTGGGGCGGCGGCAAAGAAAACCAGTCGACAAGTACTTTTTGGTGAGGGGCGGGTGATGGTTCGTGGGGTTCTGGGGCGGTTTTCGCTATTACTTTTTGGGAGGGCGGACCGTTAACGGCGTTAACGGCGTTAACGCCCCGACCCCTGGAAGTGTGGGGCGGTTCGTTGCCGGGGTGGGGGTCTCGGCGGAAGCCTGTGGTGGTGGGAGCGTCACGTGATCCGCTCGAAGCCGTGCTGATTGCCGTACCCGTCGTCGTTCTCGCGTGCGGGGTGGCGGCCGCCGTGATGCGCAGGCTCGGGCAGACGACCGTGGTCGGGGAGATCCTGGTGGGGATCCTGCTGGGTCCGTCGCTGCTGGGATGGCTCTGGCCGGCTGGGAGCCGGTGGCTGTTGCCGGGCGAGGTCCTTCCGTACCTGGGGGTGCTGGGGAACCTGGGGCTGCTGGTGTTCATGTTCCTGGTGGGCCTGGAGCTTGATGTAGGGCTGCTGCGGGGGCGCGGCCGGGCCGTGGTGGTGGTGAGCCAGGCGAGCGTGTGGATCCCGCTGGGGCTCGGGAGTCTGCTGGCGCTGGCGATGTACGGGTCGCTCGCGCCGGAGGGGGTCGGTCGCGCGGAGTTCGTGCTGTTCGTGGCCGTCGCGATGAGCGTGACCGCGTTTCCCGTGCTGGCGCGGATCCTGAAGGACCAGGGGCTGTACGGGACCCCGGTGGGGACGCTGGCGATGGCGTGTGCGGCGGTGGCGGACGTGGTGGCGTGGTGCCTGCTGGCGTTGGTGACGGCCATGGCGCATCCGCTGGGGGGAGGGGGCCGGGGCGGGAGCGCGTGGGGGATCCTCGGGATGGGGGTGCTGGCCGGGGTGTTCCTCGCGGGGATGTGGTGGGGGGTGCGGCCCGTGCTCGGGTGGGGTGTGAGGCGGTGGGGGTCCGGGTCGGCGGCGGGTGCGGGTGGGGATGCCGGTGGGGTCGTGGGGTTGTGCAGTGGGGTCTGCCTGGCGGCGTACGCCACGCATGCGATGGGGGTGCACGCGCTGTTCGGGGCGTTCGTGTTCGGGGCGGTGGTACCGAGGACGGCGGTGGTCGAGCAGGCGGCGGAGCGGATGCGGGAGTTCGCGGTGCCGGTGCTGCTGCCGCTGTTCTTCGTCGGCAGCGGGCTGAAGACGGACGTGGGGCTGCTGGGCGGCGGCGCTGCGTGGTGGTGGGCGGGGGTGGTGCTGGTCGTCGCGGTCGCCGGGAAGTGGGGCGGGGGGACCGGGGCGGCGTTGCTGGCGGGGCAGCCGGTACGGGACGCGGTGACGCTGGGCGCGCTGATGAACTGTCGGGGGGTGACGGAGCTGGTGGTGCTGAACGTGGGGCTCGGGCTCGGGGTGATCGGGGCGGAGCTGTTCACGGCGCTGGTGCTGATGGCGTTGGTGACGACCGCGGTGACGGGCCCGGTGGTACGGGCGCTGCGGGAGCGGGAGGTGAAGGAGGCGGTCGCCCTTCGGCATTAACGCCGTTAATGGTCCGCAGGAGTTGAGCGCCGGGGCGTTAACGCCGTTAACGGTCCGGGCCTCCCGGGCGGCGTCCGGCGTAACGGTCCTCGCTGAGCCGGTCGTCCGGCGTTAACGCCGTTAATGGTCCCCGCCTGGGTCGGGCCCCGGCGTTAACGGCGTTAACGCTCACGCCTGGGTCGGGCGCCCGGCATTAACGGCGTTAACGGTGGGCGGGGCCGGGGACGTCCGGGAGCTGCGGTCCGGCATGTGGAATGGCGCGATCTGCGTGCCGTACAGGTGTGATCATCGCCTGATGATCGATGAACAGCGCACCCGGCCCGTGCTGGTGGGCGACGAGCGTGCCACCCTGACCAGCGTTCTGCAGTGGCAGCGGGACACCCTGATGATGAAGTGCGCGGGACTGACGGACGAGCAGTTGCGGCGCAAGGCCGTCGCGCCGTCCGGGCTGTCCCTGCTCGGGCTGGTGCGGCACCTGGCGGAGGTCGAGCGGGGCTGGTTCCGCAACGTCCTGAACGGCGAGGACGTACGCGGCTACTTCCCGAAGAACGAGGCCGGGGAGTGGACGGAGTTCCACGTCGAGGACGCGGACCCGGCCGAGTCGTTCAAGGTCTGGGAGGAGACCTGCGCCCGGTCCCGGGCGATCGTGGACGCCGCCGAGTCGCTCGATGTGACGGGGCAGTACGGCGACGAGGCGTACTCGCTGCACTACGTCCTGGCCCACATGATCGAGGAGTACGCCCGGCACAACGGGCACGCGGACCTGCTGCGCGAGGCGATCGACGGCGTGACGGGGGAGTAGCCGGCCCCTACGAGGTGTGCGGGGCGGTCACGGCGTCCAGGGCGGCGAGGGCCCGCGGCCACGGGAAGTGGGCCGGGGCGTCGGGGCCGGCCGGCCCGGGGACGAAGCCGTCCTCGCCGTAGAGGACGCTGACGCCGGCGCCGCGCAGGGTGGCCAGGGACTGGTCGAACTGGGGATGCGCGGCAAGGGCGGCGTTCGTGCAGGGCATGGTGACGACGGGGATGCCCTTGCCGATCGCCTCGGCGGCGACGCCGACGGCGAAGCGGTCGGTGAGGCCGAGGGCCCAGGAGTTGAGGGAGTTGAAGGTCGCCGGGGCGAAGAGCAGGGCATCGGCGGCCGGCCATACGTCGGGCTCGCCGGGGAGCTTGTACTGCCAGCGCACGGGGTGACCGGTCAGCGCGGCCAGGCCGTCGAGGCTTCCCGCGACCCAGTGCGCGGCGGTGGGAGTGAGGCCGAGACAGACGTCCCAGCCCCGGGACTGGGCGTCCTCGATGACGTGCGCCACGTCGAAGACGGGCGGGGCGGCGGAGCAGAGCAGGTAGAGCGTCCTCGTGGGGGTCATACCGCCATGTGATCACATGAGTTGATCTCGACCATAGTTGAGGTGGCGTGATCGGCCATATGGGCGAATGCCGGATGACTGTACGGACGTTGTGCGAATGGTTGTTCCGGTGGTCGTTCCAAGATCTTCGGCTGCGGGCGATGAGTTCCGGGCCCGGCTCGCGTCTCCCTCTGTGACAGCGAAGCACGACGTACGGACAGGAGCACCGCAGACATGAGCGAGCCGGTGAAGGGCCCCGCCAGCTACTTCCCTTCGATCGAGAAGAAGTACGGACGGCCCGTCGCGGAATGGAAGGACCTGATCCGGTCCTCTCCGCTGACCAAGCACATGGAGCTCGTCTCCTGGCTCAAGACCGAGCACGGACTGGGGCACGGACACGCCAACGCCCTCGTCGCGCACACCCTCGGTGAGGACGCCGGGCGGCTCTGAGGAACAGCGCCGGCGCTGGACGTACGCGTATGGAGCTGAGCTTTTCGGCGATGTTCCGTCTCGCGGCGGCGGGCTTGACTGGAGGCATGACACAGACACCGCAGAACACGAAGTCCGCCGCCCCCGCCACCCTCGTCATCGGGGGCAACGGAAAGACCGGCCGGCGCGTCGCCGAGAAGCTCCGGCTCCGGGGCCGCCCGGTGCGGATCGGCTCCCGTACCGGAGCCCCCGCCTTCGACTGGAACGCCCCCGTCACCTGGGGCCCGGCGCTGGAGGGCGTCGACCGGGTGTACGTGACCTACTACCCCGACCTCGCCTTCCCCGGGGCCGCCGAGCAGATCGGCGCGTTCTCGCAGGCGGCCGTGGCCGCCGGGGCGCGCCGGCTGGTCCTGCTGTCCGGCCGGGGCGAGGAGGCCGCGCAGCGCGCCGAGGAGAGCCTGAAGGCGTCCGGGGCCGACTGGACGGTCGTCAGGTCCAGCTGGTTCAACCAGAACTTCGACGAGAGCTTCTTCCTGGAGCCCGTACTGGCAGGGGAGATCGCGTTGCCGACTGCGGACGCCGTGGAGGCCTTCGTCGACGCCGACGACATCGCCGACGTGGTGGTGGCCGCGCTGAGCGACGACCGGCACATCGGCAGGACGTACGAGCTGTCCGGACCGCGGCTGATCAGCTTCACCGACGTCGCCGCCGAGCTGTCGAAGGCGACGGGGCGCACGATCACCTACGTCCCCGTCTCCCAGGAGGAGTACCGGGCGGTGCTGCGCGAGCACGGCCTGCCGCAGGAGTTCGCCGACCTGTTCACGTTGATCCTGGACGGGCGCAACGCGCATCCGGTGGGCGGGGTGGAGGAGGTGCTCGGCCGGAAGCCGAAGGACTTCGCCGAGTTCGCCCGTGAGGCGGCGGCGACCGGTGTCTGGGACGTCTGAGTCCCTGTCGCCGGGCAGGCGACCGGGAGAGGATGGGCCCATGGACACGCTGAGCGGCCTCCTCGAAGGCCCCAAGGCCCGGGGCGCTTTCCTCCTCAAGTCCGTCTTCAACCCGCCGTGGTCGGTGCGGATCGAGGACCGGGCCCCGCTGTCGGTGGTCACGATGGTGCGCGGGACGGGCTGGCTGCTCCCCGACGGGGGCACGCCCGTGCTGATCGGCCCCGGGGACGTGGCCGTCGTACGGGGGCCCGAGCCGTACACGCTGGCGGACGCCCCCGGGACGCCGGTGCAGATCACGGTGGACCCGGAGCAGCGGTGCAGCACGCAGGCCGGCGAGGACGTCAGCGAGACCATGGCGCTGGGCGTGCGGACCTGGGGTGCGGAGTTCCAGGACGCCGGGTCGGCGGTGATGCTGAGCGGCACCTACCAGGCGCCGAGCGAGATCGGCCGCCGGCTGCTGGGCGCGCTGCCGACGGTCCTGGTCCGGCCGGCGGCGGACGCGGACGCCACGCTGATCGGGCTGCTCGCCTCGGAGATCTCCCGGGACGAGCCGGGCCAGGAGCTGGTCCTGGACCGGCTGTTGGACCTGCTGCTGATCGGGGTGCTGCGTACGTGGCTCGCGGACCCCGGGTCGGGCGCCCCGGGCTGGTACCGGGCGCAGGGCGATCCGGTGGTCGGGCGGGCGCTGCGGCTGCTGCAGGAGAACCCGGCGCACGGCTGGACGGTGGAGGAGCTCGCGCACAAGGCCGGGGTCTCCCGGGCCTCGCTGGCGCGGCGGTTCACGGACCTGGTGGGGGAGCCGCCGATGGCATACCTGACGGGGTGGCGCCTGGCGCTGGCGGCCGATCTGCTGCGGGAGCCGGACGCCACGGTGGCGACGGTGGCCCGACGGGTGGGCTACAGCTCGGCGTTCGCGCTGTCGACGGCGTTCAAGCGGGTCCGCGGGGTCAGCCCGCAGGAGTTCCGTACGGGGGGCGCCGCCCCGGTCGCCGCCCCGGCGGCCGCCGGGCCCCCGCGCACGGTGGTCCTGGCGGACGCGATCTAGGGGTGTCGTCAAAGTCCCGCCTGGCCGGCGGGGCCCCGGAGGTCCAGTACGCCGACGGTCTGGCCGCCGCTCAGCTCGCCGGTGAGGCGGAAGCCGAGGCCCCGGTAGAACGGCTCGGGGGTGCCGGGTCCGGGCTCCCAGGTGACGTAGGCGCGGTCGGCGCCGCGGCGCCGGAGCTCGGCGGTGACCGCCTGGACCGCGAAGCGGCCGTAGCCCTTGGCCTGGTGGGCGGCGGCGACGTTCAGGCGCCAGATGCCCGAGCGGATGTCGGCGGGGTCCCGTTCCGGGTCCCAGGCGATGTCCACGAAGGCCATGACGAAGCCGACGACCTCGTCGCCGTCGATGACGGCGCGCGGCCAGGCGGTGTCCCCGTGGACGTAGGCCTCGGCCAGGGACTTGACCACGGGGGAGACGAGGTGGGTCTGGTCGGGGCGTACCTGTACCGCGCACACCGCGTCGAAGTTGGCTGCGGTGACCGGCTCCAGGCGGAGTGCTGAGGTGCTCATGGCCGCACCCTACCGAGGGCGTCTCCTGCACAGACACCGGAAATTTTCGAGATCAGATCAGAACCCGTGGCAGTACGACCGGATCGATCGGATCGACCAGAGGGGAGCCTCTCGTGCAGACGGACACAGCCGGCGGCAGCAACCGGACCGCTACCTTCCTGCTCATGGTCTCGACCGTGCTCGTGGGCCTGATGGCGGGCCTGTTCTTCGCCTTCGACGTCTCGGTGATGCCGGGGCTGGCGCGGGGCGACGAGCGCACGTACGTCACCGCGATGCAGAACTTCAACGCGGTCATCGACGGGAACGGGCTGTTCGGCACCGTCTTCGTGGTGGCCCTGCTCGCCGCCGCCGCTTCGGCGGCCGTCGAGTTCCGCAGGGGCCGGCGCGGGGTCGCGGTGTGGGTGGGGGCGGCGGCCGCCCTCTACCTCGTCGTCCTGGTGATCACCTTCACCGTGAACATCCCGCTGAACAACGAGCTCGCCGACGCGGGCGACGCGACGAAGCTGACCGACTTCTCGATCGTGGACAAGTTCAAGGGGACCTGGGTGACCACGAACGTCATCCGCACCCTGCTGTGCACGGCGGCCCTGACGGCCCTCGCGCGGGCCCTGGTGCTGTACGGGCGGGCCACCGCGCGCTGAGCCGCAGAGGTGTCAGAGGCGTCAGAGGCGGCCGTGCAGTACGAGGGCCCAGGCCAGGCAGCCCAGGGCGATCGTGCACAGCAGCGTCCGCCAGCGGTTGGCCGGCACCCAGCGCGACGCGAAGGCGTTCCGGACGGCGGCCGGGTCGGCGATGCGCTCGACGGCGCCGGCCTGGTCCAGGGCGTCGTTGAGCGGGATGTTGACCCTCCCGGTGACCCCGAGCTGGAGGGCGTACGCGACGAGCGCACCGATCAGCGGCGGCGCCACCTCGCCCGCGCCGGAGGCGAGGCACAGGGCCAGCGCGAGGCCGGTGAACAGCAGGGAGCCGAGGAAGCCGGTCATGAACCAGCCGTTGACGATGGCGACGTTGATGCGCTGCATGACCGCGATGAACGTGCGGTCGTCCGAGCGTCCCAGCGCGGGCATCACCGAGACGTCGAAGGCGAAGAACAGGCCCGCCATCAGGCCCGTCGTGATCGTTGCGGCGATGAGTGAGACGAGCCCTGCGGTGTCCACGTCCGTTTCCCCCTGTTGGTGGTCTGCGCATGGTCTGTTCGCGGTCATGCACGGGTCATCGAATCGTCAAGGCTGCCGATCGTAGGGGCCACACGGCCGCGTGTCGCGGGGGATTCACGGGGAGGTCCGCCGTCCCGGGAACGGAATCCCTCCCCGCAACGACTCTCTGAGCGGGCACCATGCACCTGCCGTCGTCTACACACCGCGCACTCCCTGGAGGGACACACGTGAAGGACTCGAAGGACAGGCTGGAAGACCTGCGGGCCGAGATCGAGCGCCGCAACCCCGCGCAGCCCGAGTTCCACCAGGCGGTACGGGAGGTCCTCGAGACCCTGGCCCCCGTCTTCGCCGCCCGGCCCGAGTACGCCGACCCGGCCGTGGCCCTGGTGGAGCGGCTCACCGAGCCCGAGCGGCAGATCGTCTTCCGCGTCCCGTGGCAGGACGACCGGGGCCGCGTCCACGTCAACCGCGGCTACCGCGTCGAGTTCAACAGTGCGCTCGGCCCGTACAAGGGAGGCCTGCGCTTCCACCCGTCGGTGGACATCGGCGTGGTGAAGTTCCTGGGCTTCGAGCAGATCTTCAAGAACGCCCTGACCGGCCTGGGGATCGGCGGCGGCAAGGGCGGCAGCGACTTCGACCCGCACGGCAGGTCGGACGCCGAGGTCATGCGCTTCTGCCAGTCCTTCATGACCGAGCTGCACCGGCACATCGGCGAGCACACCGACGTGCCCGCCGGGGACATCGGCGTGGGCGGCCGCGAGATCGGCTACCTCTTCGGCCAGTACCGGCGCATCACCAACCGCTGGGAGGCCGGCGTCCTGACCGGCAAGGGCCGGGGCTGGGGCGGCTCCGCGATCCGGCCGCAGGCGACCGGCTACGGCAGCGTGCTGTTCGCCGCCGAGATGCTGGCGGTCCGCGGCGAGTCGCTGGACGGGCTGACCGCGGTGGTCTCGGGCTCCGGCAACGTCGCGCTGTACACGATCGAGAAGCTGCAGCAGCTCGGCGCGAACCCGCTGACCTGCTCGGACTCGAAGGGCTACGTCGTCGACGACAAGGGCATCGACCTGGCCCTGCTCAAGCAGGTCAAGGAGGTCGAGCGCGGGCGCGTGAGCGAGTACGCGGAGCGCCGTGGCTCCTCGGCACGGTTCGTGCCCGGCGGGCGGGTCTGGGAGGTGCCGGCGGACGTCGCCTTCCCCTCCGCCACGCAGAACGAACTGGCCGCGCAGGATGCCCGTACGCTCGTCGCGGGCGGGATCAAAGCGGTCTCCGAGGGCGCCAACATGCCGACCACTCCCGAGGCCGTACGGATCCTGCAGGAGGCCGGCGTCGCGTTCGGGCCCGGCAAGGCGGCCAACGCGGGCGGGGTCGCGGTCAGCGCCCTCGAGATGAGCCAGAACGCCGGCCGGGTGGCCTGGAGCGCGCAGCGCGTCGAGGACGAGCTCGCGCACATCATGCGCTCGATCCACGCCGTCGCGTACGAGACCGCCGAGCGGTACGGGGCCCCGGGCGACTACGTCACCGGCGCGAACATCGCCGGGTTCGAGCGGGTCGCGGACGCAATGCTGGCGCAGGGCGTCATCTGACCGGGCGGGCCCGGGGCTCCGGCTCCGGGCCCGTGCGGGGGTGCGGTGCTGCCGGGCGGGCGGCGGCGGGCTTCGACTCCGGCTCGAGTGCAGGCGGACCGGTCTTGCCCGGTGGGGCGGAGCCGGGCCGTAGCCTGGGGCCGACCAGGCGATGAGAACACCAAGGGAGCGTGACCGTGCTGACCGCTTTGGACGGGGTGTACGGCGACCGGAAGGACGCGATCGGCGTCGCGGGGCGGACCGCCTCGTACGAGGAACTGCTGGGCGCGGCGCGCGCAGTGGCCGCCGACGTGGCCGGGGCGAAGGCCTTCGCGGTAACCGCGACGGCCTCCCTGGAAACCGTCGCCGCCGTGGTAGGCGGGCTGCTGGCCGGAGTGCCGTTCGTACCGCTGCCGCCCGACGCCGGGCCCGCCGAGCGCGAGCACATCCTGCGTGACTCCGGGGCGGCGCTCGTGGACGTGGACTTCACCCGGCGCTCCGACTGGAACGGGCCCGCCGCCGCGCCGGAGGACCCGGCGCTGGTGCTGTACACCTCCGGCACGACGGGCGCGCCCAAGGGTGTGGTGCTGACCGGCGCGGCGCTCGCCGCCGACCTGGACGCGCTCGCCGGAGCCTGGCAGTGGAGCGCCGAGGACACGCTGGTGCACGGGCTGCCGCTGTTCCACGTGCACGGGCTCGTGCTCGGCGTGCTCGGGGCCCTGCGCACCGGCAGCCGCCTCGTGCACACCGGGCGGCCGACGCCCGAGGCGTATGCGGCGGCGGGCGGGAGCCTGTACTTCGGGGTGCCGACCGTGTGGTCCCGTATCGCCGGGGCTCCGGATGCCGCGGCCGCGCTGTCCGGGGCCCGGCTGCTGGTCTCGGGCAGCGCCGCACTGCCCGCGCCGGTCTTCCGGGACCTGGAGCGGCTGACCGGGCTGCGGCCCGTGGAGCGGTACGGGATGACGGAGACGCTGATCACCATCAGCGGGCGCGCCGGCGGCGAGGTCCGGCCCGGTACGGTCGGCACCCCGCTGCCGGGGATCCGGACCCGGGTCGAGGCCGAGCCGGGCGCCGAGATCGGGGAACTCCAGCTGACCGGGCCGACCTTGTTCGCGGGGTACCTGGGCCGCCCGGAGGCCACCGCGGCCGCGTACACCGAGGACGGCTGGTTCCGTACGGGCGACATCGCGGCCGTGGACGAGGCGGACGGGGTGCACCGGATCGTGGGGCGGGCCTCCATCGACATGATCAAGTCGGGCGGCTACCGGATCGGCGCCGGGGAGATCGAGAACGCGCTGCTGGACCACCCCAAGGTCAGCGAGGCGGCGGTGGTGGGGGTTCCGGACGCGGACCTGGGGCAGCGGATCGTCGCCTTCGTCGTCGCGGAGGGGGTGACGGGCGCCGAGCTCACGGAGTTCGTCGCCGCGAACCTGTCCGTGCACAAGCGGCCGCGCGAGGTGCGGTTCGTGCCGGCGGTCCCGCGCAACGCGATGGGCAAGCCGCAGAAGAAGCTCCTGCTGACGGGGGAGTTCGACCCGCAGGCGGGCTGAGGACGGGGCCGTGGCCGGGACGGGGGCCGTGGCGGGGGCGGGGGCTGTGGTCCGGGCCACGGCCGGGGCCCGGGGCCCAGGGCCGTCAGTGGGCCTAGGCTCTGTCTCTTTGGTCAGCGTCGTGCCCAGATGAGGATGGCGGCGAGGTGGAGTGCTGCCTGGTAGGCGGTGGCGAGTTTGTCGCATCGTGTGGCCAGGCCGCGCCACTGCCTGAGCCGGTTGATGCAGCGTTCGACGCTGTTCCGCTGCTTGTAGATCTCGGCGTCGAAGCCGGGCGGGCGGCCGCCACGGCGTCCTCGCCGCAGGCGGTGGCCGACCTTGGTGCTCAGGCCGCCGCGTGAGCGGCCGAGGGCGTGGTCGGCGGGCTCGCTGCGGCCTTCGGCCCCCTTTCGCGTGCTCCGGCGGAATGCTGGTGGGCGCGGGCAACGGTGGAGTCGACCGAGACGGTCCAGCCGATGTCGTCATCGGCGTCCGCGGCCGCCGGCACGGCGGTCAGGGTGTTCTGCCAGGTTCCGTCGACGGCCCATCTGATCAGCCGTTTGCGGGCGGCCTGGAACGGGCCGAGCTCGTTGGGCAGGTCCCGCCAGGGCGAGTGGGTGCGTACTTCCACGCGATGGCCTCGAGCGTTCGGCGGTGATCAGCCCAGCGCCGTCCACGGACCGGATCGGCCGGCATCAGCGGCTCGATCCGGCCCCACAGCGCATCAGTGATCACTAATCGGGCAGACACATCCGATCAACTGACCAACCCATCAAAGAGACAGGCGCTAGCCAGGAGACCCCAGCCGGCTGCTCCCGCGGGGCAGTCGGGCCCTGGTCAGATCGTGACCGGGCCGTGGGCGGTGGCGAACTCGACCGAGACCAGGCCCGGTTCCTCATCCTCGACCCACGTGACGTCGATCTGGTCGAGGGGGTGGTCGGCCGGTTCGCCGAGGAATTCGGAGATGGAGGCGGCGTCGCCGGCGATGGAGACCCCGTGGATGGTGGTGGAGGTGCGCGGGTCGGCGCTCGGGCGCTCCTCGATGGGGACCAACCACTGGAGGAAGTAGGGCAACTGCGGGTCCTCCAGCAGTTCCAGCAGGCCGATCTGCTTCCACCTCAGGTCGAACCCGTCGGGGCGGACACGGTGGCCCTCGGCCGAGGTGCGGCCGAGGCGGGCCTCGACCGGGGCGATGTCGTCGACGGAGACCACCCAACCGAGCCAGCCGCCGCCCTCGGCGGCGCGGCGCGCGACCGCCTGGCCGAAGGGTGCGCGGTCGGCGGCGGGGTGGTCGAGTGTGGTGACGACCTCGACGTAGGTGCCGCCGCTCAGCGGGAGAATGAAATTGCGGGTGCCGAATCGTGGGTGCACGCCGCCGTCGACGAACCCGGCGCCGAGGGCCGATCCGATCCACTGGACGGTCGAGACGAAGCTGTCGCGGGCCACCGCATAGGACACGTGATCAAGTCGCACGGCGCCATCATCACCCGGCAACCCGTACAAATCCCGACGCCACGCCCGCCGCCCCGGCCGCCTCTAGTGACCTTCCCGGACGAGGTGGCGGGCCAGGAGCTCCAGGGCCTCGGTCACCGCGGGGAGGCGCGCGGCCTCGGTGCTGCCGAGGGCCTTCGCGAGGGCCTCCTCGACCTTGGAGGAGCCCGCGGCCCGGACGGCGGCCACGCGGTCGGAGACCGTCGGGGACGGGCGGACCAGCGTGCGGCGGCGGTCGGCGGGATCGGGGGCCGTGTGCACCGAACCGGCCTCGCGGAGGCGGGCGACGGCGGTGGAGACCTGGCTCTGGGGCAGCCCGGTGCGCTGGGCCGTCTCGCCGACGGTGGTGTCGGGGTGCGCGGCGATGTCCCCGGCGACGATGACCACGGAGCGGGTGCTGCCCGCGTACTGGCCCGGTCCGCCGGGGGGTTCGGGCAGGGCTTCCTCGCCGAGCTTCATCAGGGCGCGGCCCAGCAGGAACAGTTCGATTCCATCCATGGAGGCAAGATACATCAAGGTAGATGCATCTCCCTTGATGTATCTGTTTCGATGGATTAGGCTGGTCGCAGAGCAGCGGGCGAAGGCCGTTGCGGCAGACATCTTGGGGGAGTCGTCATGTCCGACACCGTTCACAGCAGCAGCGGCACCACGGGGATCCTGGCGGTGGCCGGCGCCACGCTGCACTACCAGGTCCAGGGCTCCGGCCCGCTGCTGCTCATCGCACAGAGCGGGGAGGGGGATGCGGACCGCACGGTCGACATGGTCCCCCATCTCACCGACACGTTCAGGGTCCTGACGTACGACCGGCGCGGTCTCTCCCGCAGCCGGCTCGAGGAGCCCGGGCGGACCACGTCGCTCGCGGAGCACGCCGAGGACGTGCACCGGCTGCTGGCGGCGGTCACCGACGAGCCCGCCCTGATGCTGGGGTGCAGCATGGGCGCCCTGATCGGGCTGCATGTGGCCGCGCGGTATCCGGGGCAGGTGGGCACCCTGGTGGCCCACGAGCCGGTGGCCCCGCGGCTGCTGCCCGCGGAGCTGCGGGGCCGTCACGAGGCGGAGCTCGCCGGGCTGCAGGAGCTGTACCGGGCGAGCGGGCTCGGCGGGGTGTTCGCGGAGATGGCCCGGGTGGTGGGCATAGACCCCTCCCGGCAGGACGCCGAGCCGGGCCTGACCCCCCAGCCGATCGATGATCAGCGCCGCGTCAACTTCGGCTACTTCATCGAGCACGACCTCTCGGCGGTCATCGGGGACACCCTCGACCCGGCCGGACTGGCCCGCACGCAGACCCGGATCATCCCGGCGGTCGGCGCCGGGACCCCGGCCGGGGTGTTCGACCACCGGTGCGCCATGGAACTGGCGGACCTCCTGGGTGCCGGGATACGGACCTTCCCGGGCGGGCACAACGGGAACACCACGCACCCCAGGGCCTACGCGCAGGAGCTCCGGTCGCTGCTCGCCACGACGCGTTGACCCCCGTCGCTTGCGTCCCGCTAGATCCCGGGCCCAGGCGGGCTCGAACGGCCCGGGAGCGGTGGGTGCGGGGGCAGCGACTGAACGGGAGCGACTGAACGATTGCTGGGTCGCTGGGAGTGGTTGGGGAAAGGTGCAGGTCAGAGGGCTGATTTGGGTACGGCAGCGACTGAAGCGACTGAAGGCTCAGGTATATGGAGACATTGGCGTGCGTGTGCGTGTGTGCGCGTGTGCGTCATATATAGGCGACTTGAGTCGCTTGGGTCGCTGTTCTGTCTTGCGCAGGCCTGTGACCTGGTGTTCTGTGAGCTGCTCGGCGAGCGACTGAAAGAGATTCGGTAGCTGACCGCTCAGTCGCTCGGTCGCTGGGGCTCCCTGTGGACACGTACACCTGTTCTGGCTCACATGCCTCTCGTCCCTCAGGGGTTTCGCTAATCTGATTTTGGGCGTTGAGTCGCTTCAGTCGCTGATGGGGGAAGTGAATGGCAGCTGAGCTGCGGGTTTCGCGCAGCGACCCATGGCAGTTCACCAGAGCTGCAACGGTCGCATCGCAGCCTCTGACGACTGCCAGATGGTGTGCGCGTCAGGGGTGGCCGGTTCATCCCCTTGCCCCGGGCCGCAAGACGCCGGTGGGCAACTGCGACGCGTGCCGCGTCCCGGGCCACAACCGCGGAGCGTGCGAGTGTCTGCGGGCCGGTGGCTGGTGCCACGGATTCCATGCAGCCACGCTCGACTTCGAACGGATCGAGCAGTGGTGGGGCGCCCGCCCCGGGTTCGGGGTCGGCGTCGCCACGGGCCCCGCAGGCCTGGTCGTCATCGACATCGACGCGCACGCGCGCGAACTCCCCGACCGCGAACGGCTGCTGCCCGGCGTCGGGATATCCGACACGGTCGACCTGACCGGGCTGGCCAACGGCTTCCACACGCTGGGAGTGCTGGCGGCGCTGCGCGGCGCAGCCAGTCCGGCCGACGACGAGTCGACCCTGCGCGTGCGCACGCCCTCCGGGGGCATGCACGTGTGGTACCGCAACGCCGGAGGCCACCGGTGGCAGTGTTCCGCGGGATCGGGCGGTGGCCGGGCCTTGGCCTGGCAGGTCGACGTACGGGCGCACGGCGGCTACATCGTGGCTCCGGGGACCGTGACCCCGGCGGGCGTCTACCGGCCCGTGGGGGCCACGCGCGTGCCCGCGCCGCTGCCGGCCTGGCTCGCCCGGGAGCTGGAGCGCACCGGGCACCTGCCCTCCGCGGCCGCCCACGGGCCCCGCCCCGTGCCGCCCCGCGCCCGGCAGGCCGTGATCGCGGCGGGCGGGGGCCGCGGCGGGCCGGAGCGGGTCCTGGCCGGAGTGCTCGCCGAAGTCGCCGCCTGCGCCGCCGTACCCGAAGGGGCCGCTTTCTCCGAGAAGTTGAACCGCGCCGCCTTCACGGCCGGAGGACTGGTCGCCGGGGGGCTCGCCGGCGAGGCCGAGGTCCTGCGGGCCCTGCAGGAGGCGGCCGAGCTGGCCCGCCCCGGGCAGGGGCACCGCTGCCGCGCCATCATCCGCGGCGGCCTCAGCGCGGGACTGGTACGTCCGCTGACCCTCCGAGGCCGCGTGTGAGCGTCGAGAACGACAGCATGCTGTCCGGCTTCGACGTGCAGGCCGTCGCCGCCCAGATCCTTGCGCAGCCCGTACCGGCCCCCAGGGAGTCGGTGGAGTCCATGGAGGCTTCTGCCGGCCGGGAGGCGGCCGGCGCTGCCCCGGCGGCGGCCGGCGAGGCGACGGCGGACGGGCTGCTGCCGGACACGCTCACCGACCGCGGCAACGCCAAGCTGTTCGTCAAGCTCTACCGCAACGACTACCGGCACGTTCCCGGGATCGGCTGGTTCCGCTGGGACGGCACGCGCTGGCAGATCGACGAGGACGACACCGTGATGTGGTCCGCGGGCGACCTCGCGGAGTCCATCGCGACCGCCGACCCCCGGGGCATTTACACCCCCGCCGCGCTCCAGCAGCACCGCCGCCGCACGCTCAGCACCAGCGGGATGAACGCGATGCTCACCCAGGCGAAGTCCGCCCCGGGCATGGTGCTCAACGCGGCCCGGCTGGACGCCGATCCGTACGCGCTGTGCACCCCCGCGGGCGTCGTGGACCTGCGCACCGGGCACATACGCCCGGCCGAGCCCACGAAGGACTTCCACTCCCGCTCCACCTCGGCCGCGCCGCAGCCGATGCCCACGCCGCGCTGGAACAGCTTCCTGTCGGACACCTTCGGCGAGGGGCCGGAGGGCGCGGAGATGATCGACTTCCTGCAGCTGCTGCTCGGCTACTCCGTCACCGGAGACGTCGGCGCCCAGGTCATGCCGTTCCTGTTCGGGTCCGGCAAGAACGGCAAGTCCGTGCTGCTCGACGTCCTGATGAAGCTGCTCGGGGACTACGCGGACGCGGCGCCCCCCGGGTTCCTGATGTCACGGCCGTACGAGGGGCACCCGACCGACCTCGCGGAGCTGCACGGCCGGCGCGTGATCGTGTGCAGCGAGGTCAAGCCGGGCGACCGCTTCGACGAGGCCCGCGTCAAACTGCTCACCGGCGGCGACCGCATCAAGGCCCGCAGGATGCGCCAGGACTTCTTCAGCTTCGAGCCGACGCACAAGATGTGGCTGCTGGGCAACCACCGGCCCGAAGTGGGAACCGGCGGGTTCGCGTTCTGGCGGCGGATGCGGCTGATCCCGTTCGAGCGGGTCGTCTCCGACGACCGCAAGATAGACAACCTGGCGGACATCCTCGTCACCCAGGAGGGCCCGGGCATCCTCAACTGGCTCATCGAGGGCGCCCGTCGGTACGTCGGCGGCGACAAGGACCTCACGGGCCCCGAGCGGGTGCGCATCGCGACCACGGCGTACGCGGAGACCGAGGACCACACCGGGCGTTTCATCGGCGAGACCTGCCGCCTCGAGGCCGATCTACGGGCGGAGCAAGCGCAGCTGTACGCGGCCTACAGGGGCTGGTGCCAGAATGAGGGGGCCCCGGCGATCTCTTCCCGGGCCTTCGCGGCACGCGTCCGCGAGGTGGTGGGACTGGCCTCGCCGAAGGAAATGATCCTGTCCAACCAGCGCAAGTACTACCCGGGCATCGGCCTGCTCGCGGACGAGGAGACAGCATGAGCGCCCTCATCGCAGAAGACGAGATCGTCCACGAAGTGGACCTCGTCTGGCTCGAGGACATCAGCCGGCTCGACTACGTCCGCCAGAGCCTGGACCGGCTGCCGACCCGGCGCGGCAGGCCCGCGTACCACCGTGACGGCCGGATGGTCGGGTATGCCCTCCTAGGGCCGAAGGCCAAGCCGTCGCGCTCCTCCGGCACCTTCCGGCGGCGGGTGTTCTGGCTGCTGCCGCACGACCGGGACACCGCCCCCGACGGGCTGTACGCGCGGGGGGCGCCGGCCGAGGCCGTGGACGCCCGGACGCTGGCGCCGGGCATCAAGGGGCACAAGACCGAGCGCTCGGAGGGCGGCCCCATGTCCTCGGCAATGAAAGAACTGCTTCCGTGATTCGGCTACAAGGTGCCAGGCTCTCTGGGCAGGGTTTTCCCGTCGACCTCGATGATGCGAACGGCATCAGGTGCAGGTAGACGGGTGCGGTAGGGGCTTGTACCCGCGCCCGTGATCGTCCCGACCTCGCAGCCATACGCAATGCCGCCCAGTACGGCGGCCATCCGGAAAGCAGCCGACGGACCCGCCGCTCGACGAGCTAGAAGCTGACGCGGCTGCGGTGGCTACACGAAACGAGAAACCGGCGCGCTCACGGAGTCCGGGTGGCTGACATGGCCGGAGATCAGAGCGGTGAAGACGGTCTGATCGTTCTGCCAGCCAGTGACCTGAATGCTCGGCATGTCGGCGGGGGACATGGGCGCGGCGCTCGCCTCGATCCAGACGGGAGTGTCGAACTCCGCGTACCGCTGGAAGTCGGTGCAGATGGAGGACGGAGTCAGCGACGCCGGGTAGCACAAGGCTCCGGCAGCCTGCCGCGCGGCTTCGAGGAGCACCATGCCCGGGAAGTGGTCGCCGTCGTGGTCGAACAGGATGGGATGCCGCGGATCCGGGTCGAGCAGCCAGCGGTTGGCCTGATCAGTGGGGGAAAGCACCACGTCACTGGGCAGGGCCCTGCCCACAGTGGCCGGCAGGACCTTGATGTCCGGCTGGAGGCGCGAGTGCCGGGTGGTGCTCCCCGCCGCTCCCCGCAGCCTCCGGTAGGTCGTCTCGGACACGCAGGCGAAGCGGCCGCCACCGACGGCGCACAGCAGGCCGTCCCGCTCGATACTGATTTCCATGCGGAACTCCGCGAGCCGCTTGCCCCTGCGAACCACGTCGGTACAGGTGGCAAGCAGGCTCAAGTCGCTCGGACCGGGCCCGATCCTCATGTTCTCCGGGTGTGTGGTGACGTTCAGGTCCCACAGGAGGAAGTGGTGGCCCAGGGGAACGCCGAGTTCGGAGTGGGCGAGGAACAGGCCAGCCTGCCGAATGGTTTCCGCAGCCTGCATCGAGTCATGGCGGACCCCGTCTGTGCTGATGAAGAACGTATGGGCGCGGGGCCACTGGCCGGTGAGGGCGAAGTTGTTCTCGTCCAGCTTCTCGCAGCCGGTGAGGAAGACCTCGGCGTGGCTGGCGCGGTGGACGTACTCGCGAGGGACTGTGGTGGTCAGACGCGGCAGTGCGTGAGTGCCTGTCCGGATTACGGATCTGCGCGCAACCTGTCGAGGTATCCCGAGATCTTCCTCTTGGATCGAGAGGATGCTCATGCTCGCACCGCCTATCTCCACCGTCTGCGATGGGTTGTCGGATGGCTCAGGAGTTCCGGGCCATAAGATACAGACTCACCGGTTTTTTTCCTAGGCTGAAAAGTGTGATGGCTTGGAGGGCTGGAAGCGGTCATAGAAGTGGTAGGAGCGCTTCCGCTTGGGACCTTCCCGACTTCAGGGCCCCGGGGGTAGGCGGCATGACGCCTTGAAAAACCGGGGAGCCGGTTTTATTCTTACACGCGGTCCGCAAGTCCTGACCCCCGTTTTCCCTGGAGACCCCGATGCCTCGTCAGCAGCAGTGCCCGTACGCGATTGACCCGTCAGGCAAGGACGTCCACGGTGAGGCCGCGCACCTGCGCGCACAGGGCCCCGTGGCGCGGGTAGAGCTGCCCGGCGGCGTCGAGGCGTGGGCGGTGACCGACCGCGAAGTGATCAAGAAACTGCTGACCGACCCGCGTGTGTCGAAGGACGCCCATCAGCACTGGCCCGCCTGGATCAACGGCGAAATAGCGCAGACCTGGCCCCTGGCCATCTGGGTCTCGGTCGAGAACATGGTGACGGCCTACGGCCCGGAGCACACGCGCCTGCGCAAGCTCGTGTCCGCGGCGTTCACCGCCCGGCGCACCGCTCTGCTGCGTCCGCGCATCGAGCGGATCGCGCAGGACCTGCTCGATGCGCTCGCGCAGCTTCCGTCCGACAGCCCGGTCGATCTGCGCAAGGAGTTCGCCGAGTACCTCCCCGCCTTGGTGCTCGCCGAACTGTTCGGCATCCCCGATGAGTTCCGCGCCGCGCTGCGCAAGATCATCACCGGCTTCTTCGACACGGCTGTGTCGCTGGAGGAGGCGCAGCAGAACGGGATCGACCTCTACGTGACGATGAGCAGCCTCATCGCCCTCAAGCGCAGCCAGCCGGGTGACGATCTGACCAGTGCCCTGATCGCGGTGCGGGACGAGGACGGAACCCAGCTGACCGAGAAGGAGTTGGTGGACAACCTGATTCTGCTCTACACCGCGGGCTACGAGCCCATGGTGAACTTGCTGGCCAACGCGATCGCCCTGCTGCTGACCAACCCGGGGGAGCTCGCCCTGGTCCGATCCGGCGATGCCGTCTGGGAAGACGTGGTCGAGGAGACCCTGCGCGTGGAGACGCCCGGGGCGAACGGACTCCTGCGCTACGCGGTCGAGGATCTGGAGATCGGCGACACCGTAATCCGCAAAGGTGAGCCGCTCGTCATCTCCTTCATTGCGGTCGGCCGCGACGCCGCCGTGCACGGGGACGGCGCGGACCGCTTCAACGCGTCCCGGTCCACCCGCCGTGACCACCTCGCCTTCGGTCACGGAACGCATTACTGCCTCGGCGCCCCGCTCGCCCGGCTGGAAGCGCAGATCGCCCTGAGCGAGCTATTCAGCCGCTTCCCGGACCTCTCCCTCGCCGTCCCGGCAGAGCAGCTGCGCCCGCTCGAGTCGTTCATTTCCAACGGACACCGAGAGCTGCCCGTACTGCTCGGGCTCGACGCCGGGGCGTCGTTCACCGGCCCGGCGCAGGATCAGGTCGCAGCAGCTCCCGGTACCAGGGAAGATGTGCCGGCAGGCCATCTGTAGGCGAGGGGCCCGGGTCGCAGTCCAGCAGGCGCCAGATGTCGGCACTGGCGAACCAGTGGTCCACCAGCAGCATGTCGAGGTGGTGCAGGGCTTGGGGCGCGCCGGCCGCACGTGCCCTGGCCTGCTGGGCGTCCAGTGTCCCGGGCGCGGACACATCCAGGTGTTTCCGCACCAGGTCCATCAGTGCCGCAGCCTGGATGGGCACGGGGTGGTTCGCGTGGTGCACGCCTGCGACGTTCCGGTCCGTGAGCGCGGCCGCGACCGCTGCGGACGCCAGGGCGCCCGCGTCCACCGCGGAGTGCACCGACGGGCAGTCCACTCCTGCGCGCAGGTACCGCAGCAGTCCGGCCAGGCCGGGGATCACCCAGCGGTCGCCGGTGCCGTAGACGAGGTGCGGGCGCAGCACCGTGCCGCCCGCCCGCAGGACGTGCTGCTCGGCGGCTGCGCGGGTGTGACTGGTCGGGGAGCCGGGCCGGACCGGCAGGGTGTGCGCCTCGGCCTCCCGGAACGGGCCCCGCCCGTAAACGGAGGCCGTGCTCACGTAGACTACGCGCCGCACGCCCTGCTGGAGTGCAGCATCGACGAGGGCATGCGTGCCCTGGTCGTTCACCGTGTGCAGGGTCTGCGCGTCGCCGCTCACGGCGGAGGCGCAGTGGATCACGGCGTCGATGCCCTCGCACAACTGGCGCAGGGACGAGGGGTCCCGTAGGTCTGCTGAGACGGAGTGGATCCGGTCGGCGGACGATGGCTCGAAGGCGGCTCGGTGTCGCATCAGCCGAAGGCGGACATCCGGTTGCGAACGTGCAGCTCGCACCACATGCCGTCCGATGAACCCACTGGCACCGGAAACAAGGATGTTCTGGGGCATGTTTCGGGCTCCTGGGGTGGGTCGCTGGCGTTCGAGATGACCGAATATGACACATGCGTGCCAACCAGCTTGTGAAAATACGGACTACCTGGTTTTGTTTCTAGAGGGGGGTGGATCTACGTCTTGTAAAATCCCAACTGCTACAACCTCTGGAGGCCTCGTGGCGCGACAGGAGCGCGCGATCCGCACCAAGCTCGCGATCTTGAAGGCGGCGGCGGCGGTATTCGACGAGCGCGGCTATGAAGCTGCCACCATCGGCGAGGTCCTGACCAGGGCGGGCGTCACGAAGGGAGCCTTGTACTTCCACTTTCCTTCCAAGCAGGCGCTTGCGGAGGGTGTGCTCCGTCAGCAGTTCGCGGCCGTTTCCATCCCTCCCAGCGCATGCCGGCTGCAGTCGCTCGTCGACACCGGGTTGATGGTCGCCTATCAGATGCGGCGCGACCCGATGGTCAGTGCCGTGGCCCGGCTGTCCCTGGAACAGGACATGCGTGCGGAATTCGGGATCACGGCCCTCACCGAGTGGATCAAGGCGACCGAGTACCTGCTCACCGAAGCCGCTGAGCAGGGTGAGCTGCTGCCGCATGTCGTGCCGGCCGACACGGCCTGGCTCTTTTCCGGGGCCTGGACCGGCGTGCAGATCTATTCGACGATGCTTGCGGGCCGAGAGGACCTGGAGGCCCGTGTGGTCTCGCTTTTCGAGCATCTGCTGCCCAGCATTGCGGTGCCCGCCGTGCTGAACAGCCTGGTCATCTCCGTTGACCGGGCTCTGGAGCTCGGCGCCGAGAGCGAGCGCCTTGCTGCCGAGGCCGCCGAGGCCGCCGAGGCGGACGCCTGACCGGCGGTCCTCCCTCGATGTTCCGAAACGCCGTGGCCCAACCGGCCGCGGCGCTCTCGCATGTCCGGTGACAGTCTCCACCGCTCCTCGAGCGAAACTCCAGTGGCACTGCCTTAGCTGAGTGCCGGATGGCGCGCGGAGCCCTGCGTTGGGGGAACCGTCGACCCGGCAACCCGCATCCCGCACTTCGTATCGCACGCGGGCAGGCTTTGGCGGTATCCATCCACGACTGAACTTGCGGCGAGTCATGCATGGCGACAAAAACCGCACGAGCGGTTTGTTAGAGTGCTGCACGGAGCGGGCTCGCATCTTGGGGAGAGGCCTATCGTGGCTGTGAGGGGTGGTGCCGAGGCGCCATCAGGAAGCAGCTCCCTCGCGCAGCTCCGCGGCACACCCACGCCGCCTGCCCTGCGCAGGCGTGGCATCCCTCGCAGTGACGGAGCAGTCGATGGTCAAACAGGAGCGCGCGGCGCGCACGCGTGAAGCGCTGATCCGGTCCGCAGCCGAGGTCTTCAATCGGGAGGGCTTCTCGGTGGCGTCGCTCACCATGATCAGTGCTCTGGCCGGGGTGAGCAACGGGGCGCTGCACTTCCACTTCGCGAGCAAGGCCATACTGGCGGACGCCGTCGAGGAGGAGGCGGTCACCCGACTGCTGGCCGTCACCGACGCCGTGCACCCTCCCGCGGCGAGCCGCGTGCAGCTTCTGGTCGACGTCACCCACGGGCTCGCCGCGGCGCTGCGCACCGATGTGGTGCTGCGGGCCGGCTTCGAGCTGAGTGGGGAGACCTCCCGAGTGCCGCAGTCCGACCTGCGCGAGTGCTGGCAGATGTGGGTCGAGGAGACCCTGAAACAGGCTGACGCCGAGGGCCATTTGCGCCCGGAGGTGGCGGCCCGGGACGTGGTGAGCGCCGTCGTGGCCGCGACCGTGGGCTTCGAGGTGCTCGGCGCCCGCGACGCGATGTGGCTCTCGGCGTCCACGGTCACCCGGTTCTGGCGGCTCTTGCTGCCGACGCTCGTACCGGCTCCCCTTCTCGCGGACCTCGAGGCCGAGGGCGCCCGCGCGCTGTAGCGGACGGGACGACTGCGCCCCGGCCCTTCTGCATCCGTGCGGAGGGCCGGGGCTTTTGCGTGCCGGGGCCCGCCCGCCGGGTGAGACCGGCCGGTCTGTTTTTGTCCGCCTCGGTCCGTTCTGGAGGGGATGTGGAGCATGACCAAAGGTAGCTCGTGTCCCTCGCGGACGGTGATTTAGCAGGTCAGAGCGGATTTTCGAGGAATCGTTAGAGGGGCTAAGCAATGAAAACAGCACGGTCGGTTTCGTATTGACAAACCGCCGGTCCTGTTTTTTACTGAGGTCGGCTCATCCACGGACAGGGGAGTACGGCGTGGACATCGAAGTACTGGGCACACTGGCGGTTCGGGAGCATGGAGTCTCCGTTACGCCAACGGCCCCCAAGCCGCGACAGGTGCTGGCGCTGTTGGCACTCCATGCCGACCAGGTCGTGCCGGTCTCGGCTCTGATCGAGGAACTGTGGGCGGGAACACCGCCGCGCAGTGCCCGCACCACGCTGCAGACCTACGTACTGCAGCTGCGGGCCCTCATCGCGACCGCACTGGAGCACGGCGCGGCCGCAGGCGAAGGCGAAGGTGCCGGGGGCACCGCGGGCGGTGCGGAGCGGCGCACCGCCAAGGACGTGCTCGTCACGCTGCCCGGCGGCTACCTGCTCAACAGCGGCGGCGGCACCAGCGACGTCCGCGAGTTCGACCGGCTCGCCGGCATCGGCTACCGGGCGATGGACGCGGGCGACTTCCCGGGCGCGGCCCGGCAGCTGCGCGAGGCGCTCGCCCTGTGGTCGGGACCGGCCTTCGCTGACGTGCACGGCGGGATCCAGCTGGACATGGAGGCCCGGCGGCTCGAGGAGACCCGGCTCTGCGCGCTCGACCAGCGCATCGAGGCCGATCTGCGGCTCGGCCGGCACCGCGAGCTGCTCGCCGAACTGACCGTGCTGGCCAGCCGCTACCGCACCCACGAGAACCTGCACGGCCAGTTCATGCTGGCCCTGCACCGCTCCGGCCGCCGAGGCGAGGCCCTCGACGTCTACCAGCGGCTGCGCGCCACCCTGGTGCGCGAACTCGGGCTCGAGCCGTCGGCCGCGTTGCGCCGGCTGCAGCGCTCGATCCTGATGGCCAGCCCCGAGAGTCCGGTGGCCACGGAAACGAACAGCGAGCGACTCGTACGCGTGGGCTGAGATGGCCCTGCGCGATACGAGGCACGCGGCCGCGATCGGCTCGCCGGGCCGGACGCGCGCCCGGACCACGGGCCGAGGAGGCAGCGCGATGCAGGACAGGTCGGAGCGGACCCGCAGGAAGCTCGTGCATGCGGGAGCCGAGATGTTCCACCGCAACGGCTATGCGAACGCGACGCTGGGAGAGATCGCCGCGTTCGCCGGAGTGACCAAGGGGGCGCTGTACTTCCACTTCGCCTCCAAAGACGAACTGGCGGAGGCGGTCCAGCGGCGCGGCTGCGAGCTGCTGCACGAGTCGGTGCGCGAACTGCGCGCATCCGGCCTCTCTCCGCTCCAGACGCTGATCAACACGACGCACTGGCTCGCGCTCAACCTGCGCGAGGAGCCGGCGATCCCGGCCAGCTTCCGCATCACCAAGGAGTGCGCGGGACTGCCGGCGCTCGCCACCGACTTCCACCGGATCTGGCTCGCGGAGGTCTGCGGACTGCTGCGCCAGGCCCGCGACGCGGGTGAACTGCGCGCCGAGGGCCGCTGGGAGAGCATCGAGTCGCTGGTCGCCGCGGCGAGCTGCGGGATCGAGTCACTGGCCGGCACCGGGATGCCGTACGCCGAGCTCCAGCGCCGAGTGGCCGGGGTGTGGTCGCTGCTGCTGCCCTGCCTGGTGCCCGAGGGCGCGGAGAAGAGCTTCCGCGTCGGGATGCCGGGCAGCGATCCCGCACCCCGCCTCGTGGGCGAAGCCCTCGGCGAACCCACGGCCCGCCGGACCCGGCCGGTGTTCTCGGGCAGCACCGCGTGACCGTGTGCCACCGACGACTTGGAGGAGCCTGCGATGACGAATGAACACTCTGCGGACGTACTGACGGACCTCATCGGCGTGCTCGGCGACGTGCTGCGGATCAAGCCGGAGAAGATCGACCCCGAGCAGACGTTCCAGTCCATGGGGCTCGACTCCCTGCTGGTCGTGGAGTTCGTGGCCGTGGTCAACGCCCGGTACGGGCTGCGGGTGCTGGCGACCGACCTGTACGACTTCCCGACGCCGGCGTCCTTCGCGCGCGAGGTCGCGCGGGCGGCGAGCAGCGCGGCCGCGGCCCCAGTCTCCGCCCCCCTCGCCCACGCCATGGCCGCAGCTGCGCCGGTCGCGGCCGCCGTCCCCGCCGCCACGGCCACCGCCGCCGCCGTTGCCGGCCCGGCGCCGGCCACGGGCCTCGAGCGGCAGGTGCCGGCAGCGGCGGCGGCGACCAGGATCGCGGAGGTGCTGCGGGAGCAGCTCGCGGGGATCCTGTGCTGCGACCCCTGGGACATCGACACCACCGCAGCGTTCAACGTGCTCGGTGTGGACTCCATCGTGGGCGCGGAGTTCATCGCGGTCGTCAACCGCACCTTCGGTCTCCAGGAGCGGTCGGTACTGCTCTACGAGCACCCCAACCTCGCTGCCATGGCCGCATACATCGCGGCGCACACCGGGGCGGCCGCGCAGGACTTCGCCCCTGCTCCGGCGGCCCCCGGGAGCCCCGTTCCCCAGGCGCCGGAGCCGGCGTTCCGCCCGGCCGCCGGGCCGCTGTCCGCCGCCCCCGCCCGCACGAGCGCCGCAGCCCCTGCGGCACGGCCCCTGCCGGGCGGCGATCTCGACGTCCTGCTGGACGCGATCCGCGACGACCGGCTCACCGTGGACGAGGCACTCGTCCTGCTCGCCCGGCGCGGCTGAAGCTGTTTCACCTTTGAGAAGGAGCGCGTCCAGATGGACGAGAAGGAAGTCCTGACCCGGTTCAAGAACGGCCATCTGGACCGGGCCCAGGTGGCCGCTCTGCTGACCGGCGCCGTGGGCGGCGCCGGCGCCACCCACGGTTCGGGGCCCGTGGTCTTCGCACTGCCGGAGGCCTGGCCGCAGGAGGACGCCGAGGAGCCGTCCCCGGCCGCGGCACACCCGGATGCCGGCCGCAGTGCGGATTCCGCGCCCGCCGGGCCGATCGCGGTGGTCGGGATGGCCGGCCGCTACCCGGGCGCCCCCGACCTCGCCTCCTTCTGGCGGCACGCGCGCGGCGGGCACGACAGCGCCTCCGAGCCACCGTCCGGCCGGCCCGGCGCCGAGCGGGGGCACTACCTGGAGCGCGTACAGGACTTCGACCCGGAGTTCTTCGGGATCGACGCGCACGAGGCCGCCCTGATCGACCCCCAGGAGCGGCTGTTCCTGGAGACCGCCTGGGAGGCCCTCGAGGACGCCGGCTGCACCGGCGGCCGCCTGGACGCCCTGACCGCACGCGACGGGACGCCGCGCAGCGTCGGGGTGTTCACCGGCGCCGGCAGCGGTGACTACGTCCTGCTCGCGGCCCGGACGTGGACGCCCGAGCGGCCCCGGCCGCTGCCCCCGCGCGGCCAGTGGAGCCTGCCCAACCGGCTTTCCGCCCTGCTCGGCCTCACCGGCCCCAGCCAGTCGGTCGACACCGCCGAATCCTCCGTGCTCGTCGCCCTCCATCTCGCCGTCGCCGCCCTGCACCGCGGCGAATGCGCCGCCGCGCTCGTCGGCGGGGTCCGGCTGCTGCTGCACCCGTCCAGCCGGCACCCCGGCGCGGGCGAAGGCGTCGGCGCGCTGCTGCTCAAGCCCCTGGCCCGGGCGCTGGCCGACGGGGACAGCGTCCACTGCGTGGTCCGCGGCAGCGCGGTCGGCCACACCGCCCCCGATCCGTCGGCAGCCGGACCCGGCCGCAGGTCCCGGACAGCCGACGCCCGTACGGGGGCCGCCGCGCGCGCCGCCGCCGCCCTGCGCGAGTCCTGCGCCGACCGCGGTACACAGCCCGAGGCCCCGGCGGACGCCCCCGCGCAGCGGGTCCTGCGCGAAGCCCTGCGCGCGGCCGGGGTGGACGCGTCGGCCGTCGCCGTCCGCGAGAACGCCGGATCCGTACGCGCCCTCGTCGGCGACGCCGGCCCCGCGACGGGGGCCGCCGCCCTGACCCGGGCCGTGCTCCAGCTGCGCCACCGGATCCTGGCGCCCGGCCCCGGCCGCGCCGAGGCGGAGCCCTGGGGGAGCGGGGAGAGCGGGGACAGCGCGCCCCGCCGGATCTGTGTCGGTGTGCGCGGGGCCGGCGGCGCGGACGCGCAGGTGGTCCTGGAGGAGTACGTGCCGGCCCCCGCCGCCGGATCCGCCCCGGACCGGGTTCCCGCGGCCGGAGAGCTGTTCGTGCTGTCCGCCCCTACCCCCGCCCACCTGGCCGCCACCGCACGGCGGTTCGCCGAGCTGCTCGGCGGCCCGGGCCCGGTGCCCCCGCTCGAGGCGCTCGCCCGCGCCCTGCGCACCGGCCGGGCCGCCATGGACTGCCGGTTCGCGGCCGTCGTCGCCGACACCGGCGAACTGGTGCGGGTCCTGGAGCGGTTCGTACGGGAGGGCGCCCCCTGCGCCGATCTGCGGGACGGCGGCGCCGACCCGCTGGGGCTGGGCGGCGTACCGGAGACGGACGGGTACCTCGCCGCGCTCTGGCAGGCCGGGCACCTGCACCAGCTGCGCGGCCTGTGGCTGTCCGGGCTCGACGTCGACTGGACCGCGCTCGAACCGGCCCACGGGGCAGCCACCGTGGCCGTACCGCTGCCCGCATCCGCATTCCTGCGCGTACCGCTGTGGCTGGGCGGCGAGGAGGGTCCGGCATGACCACGCTGTCTTCCGTCGCGCCGGGGCAGGGGGAGAACGAGCCGGCCCCGGTCAACCTGTGGTTCTGCCCCAACGAGGACCTCGCGCCCGGGATCGCCGCCACCCTGGCCTCGTACTGGCTCGACGAGAACGAGCAGCAGGTGGCCAGCCGCTTCCTGTTCGAACGCGACCGCCGCCAGTACCTCGTCGCCCACGCCCTGGTGCGCCGGGTGCTGGCTCTGGAGACCGGCATTCCCGAGGCCGAGGCGATCATCTGGCGCTCCTCGCGCGGCCGGCCGTTCCTCCAGACGCCCGCCGGAGGCCTGCCGCGCGGCGCCGACACGCTGGACTTCAACCTCTCGCACGCCAACGCGTACAACCTGCTGGGCGTGTCCCGGGGCCTGCGCATCGGGGTCGACGTCGAGCGGCTCGACCGCGGTGAGCGCGGCCTGGAGAGCATCATCGCCACGTTCTCCCGCGAGGAGCAGGAGTGGATCGCCCGTGCGGCCCCCGGGCGGCCGCGCGACCGGCGCGTCCTGCGCCTGTGGACCCTGAAGGAGGCGTACTCCAAGGCCCGCGGGCTGGGACTCGGCCTGCCCTTCGACTCCTTCGTGTTCACCCTGGCCGAGGACCGGGGCGTCCTCTCCTTCCGGCCGCCCGCCGACGACTCGGCGGCGCGCTGGCGGTTCCTCGAGGTCGAGCCGGTGCCCGAGGTGCTGGCGGCGGTCGCGGTCGAGGTCGACGACACGCGGCCGCCGGCCGTCCACCTGCACCACGGATTCCCGTGGGGGCGCGCCGCGCCGCGCCGCCTGGTCCTTCCGGAACTCGCCGGGGTCTGACGGTCCGCGCGGCCCGCCGTGGGAAATCCGGTGGCGCAAATGATTTCCTTGGAAATCCGCTCGACATTCGTTCGAGAGGGGTCGGGAAAACCGAACCGGAGTCCGGAATCCGGCGAAGATCGAGGGAAAATCGAGCGGCGCGGCGGCGCGGAGACCGAGAATTCCTCTTCCGGATCTTCGTAGAAAGAGGTGGCCCGTGGACGCCAAGAGCGCCGTCATCGAGGTGGCCGAGGGCGTCCACGCGTACGTCCAGCCCGAGGGCGGCTGGTGCCTGAACAACGCCGGCATCCTCAGCGACGGCGGACACAGCGCGCTCGTCGACACCGCCGCCACCGAGAGCCGGGCCCGGCAGCTGCGCCGGGCCGCGCTGCGCCTGGCACCGCGGCCGCCGCGCGCCGTGGTCAACACGCACTTCCACGGCGACCACACCTACGGCAACTTCGTCTTCCCCGAAGCCCTGACCATCGGCCACGAGCGCACCCGGGCCATGGTCCGGGCGGCAGGGCTGCACATGGCCGGACTGTGGCCGGACGTCTGCTGGGGCGACATCGAGGTCACTCCGCCCGAACTGACCTTCCGGGACCGTACGACCCTCCACGTGGGCGACATCCGGGCCGAGCTCGTGCACATCGGCCCGGCGGCCCACACCACCGACGACACGATCGTCTGGCTGCCCGACCAGGGCGTGCTGTTCACCGGCGACCTCGTGATGAACGGGGTCACGCCGTTCTGCGTCATGGGGTCGGTGACGGGCTCCCTGCGCGCGCTGGACCGGCTGCGCGCACTGGGCGCCACCACGGTCGTCCCCGGCCACGGCCCGGTCGGCGGCCCGGAGCTCCTCGACGCCAACGAGGCCTACCTGCGCTGGATCCAGCGCCTCGCCCAGGAGGGCGCCGCAGCCGGCGCGACCCCGCTCGAGCTGGCGCGTGCCACCGACCTCGGCCCCTGGGCCGAGCTGCTGGACAACGAGCGCCTGCTGCCCAACCTCCACCGCGGATACGCCGAGGAACAGGGCCTGCCCGAGGGATCGCCGCTGGACGTCGGAGCCCTGTTCCAGGAGATGACCGCGTACCACGGCCGCCCCTCGGAGTGCCTCGCCTGAGCCCGCGCACGAAACCCCCTGCCGCAGACCGCCGGCAGGGGGTTTCGCGAACGGACGCGCGCGGGTCAGACGAGCTGCCCGCCCGGCACCGGAACGGCGGCCAGCAGGTTGAAACGCCGGATCAGTGCCTCCTGCTCGCGGCTGAGCGACTCGATCCGGTCGCCGAGACGGGCGATCTCGCGGCCGAGTTCGAGCAGGGCCGCCTCATGGTCCGGCGAGGCGGCCGGCGGAGCCGGGGCGAGCGGCGCGAGCGGCGCGAGCGGGGCGAGCGGCGCGAGCGGGGCGAGCGGAACGGGCGGGGTGAGCGGGACCAGCGGGGCGGGCTGAGGGACCGCGAGCGACGGCGCATGGTGCAGGATCGCCTCCATGCGCTCGCGCAGGGCCGGCCCGGGCTCGACGCCGAGCTCGTCCACCAGCCGCCGGCGGGCCCGCTCGTAGACGCCCAGCGCCTCCGTCTGCCGGCCGCACCGGTACAGGGCCAGCATGTGGAGGTCGTAGAGCCGCTCGCGCATGGGGTGGCCGGCCGTCAGCCGTTCCAGATCCCGGGTGATCTCGGCATGGCGCCCGCTGCGCAACTTCGCGTCATACAGCGTCTCCAGTGTGGTCAGCCGGAGCTCCTCCAGCCGGTCCGCCTCCACCGTGCAGATGGGCCCCTGCGTACTGCCCTCCAGTGCCGGGCCGCGCCACAGGGCGAGGGCCCCGCGCAGCAGTTCGGCCGCGTGCACGGGGTCGGAGCCGAGCGCCGCGCGGCCCTCGGCGGACAGCCGGTGGAAGCGCTGGGCGTCGGCGGTGGCCCGGCCCGGGTGCAGCAGATAGCCCATCGAACGGGTCGCGATCCACTCGTGGCCGCCCGCGTCCGGAGCCCCGCCCTGCAGGAGCCGGCGCAGCCGGGCCACGTGGGCCTGCAGCGCGTTGGCGGCGCTCACGGGCGGGCGGTCGCCCCACAGTTCGTGGATGAGCCGGTCGGCGGACAGCACATGGCCCGCCCGGACCACCAGGGCGCCGAGCAGCGCCCGCTGCTTGGAGCCGGAGGGCACGATGCACGCCCCCGTACGCCGGTCGAACACCTCGACCGGGCCCAGGATGCGGAAGTCCACCCCTGCGTCGCCGGGTACGTCCCGGGCACTGTGCGCGCCGAAATCCATGGTGCCTCCTCCCGGCGATCTCGCGGGATCTGCGGAAAGACACGAAGACCGGCGGCGGTGGGAAATGGCGCCGGTTTTAATCCCCTGAGCGGAATCTACCACCGTGTTTTCAACCTGCAACCGCCTTGGACGGAGGGCGGCTCGACAGCTGCTCGAGAATTCGGGGGCGCGGCACTGGATCCCGCTAGCGTGCCGGAGTCGAGGGCTGAAAATCGATGAGAACTCGACAAAATACGGAGGAGACCGTGCAGATTCAGGTTCTGGGTCCGTTGAGTGCCGAGGTCAACGGGGGCTCGATTGTTCCGACGGCCGGCAAGCCGCGCCAGATCCTGGCGCTGCTCGCGCTCTACCCGGGGCGGGTGATGCCCGTACAGACCCTCATGGAGGAGATCTGGGGCACCGAGCTCCCGCAGAGCGCGCTCACCACCCTGCAGACGTACATCCTGCAGCTGCGCAGGAGGCTGGGCACCGCCATGGGCCCGGGGGTCCCGGGCAGCGCCAAGGACGTGCTCGCGACGCGGCACGGCGGCTACTTGCTGCAGATTCCGCCGGACGCGGTCGACGTCCACGCGTACGAGACGCTCGTGGCCGGCGGGCAGAACGCGTATGAGGAGGGGGACGACGAGCGCGCGGCGGACATGCTGCGCAGGGCGCTCGGACTGTGGAACGGTCCGGCGCTGGTCGACGTACGGGTGGGGCCGATCCTCGAGATCGAGGTCATGCGCCTCGAGGAGAGCCGGCTCGTGACCGTCGAGCGGCGCATCGACGCGGACCTGCGCCTGGGCCGCCACGTCGAGGTCATCGCCGAGCTGACCGAGCTGATCGCCCGGCATCCGCAGCACGAGGGCCTGCACTCGCAGGCCATGGTCGCGCTGTACCGCTCCGGCCGCCAGGCCACGGCCCTGGACGTCTACCGCAGGCTGCGCAACCGCCTGATAGACGATTTGGGCGTGGAGCCGTCCCCCCAGCTGCAGCGCCTGCACCAGGCGATGCTGACGGTGGATCCGGCGCTGGACGTGGTGGCGGGCCCGCGCCGCGGATCGACGTTCGACCTGTACGCGGCCTAGGGGTGTCGTCGAAGTAGCGTCGTCCGCCTCGCGGGGGAGCCGAGGCGGGCGGCCGTCCGCCTCGGCTCCCCGCCGGACCGAACCCTTCCTCCGTCCCCTGCACACCGATTCGAGCCGGTCTCCAGCGAGGTCGGTGAGGGTCGAGGTCTACGTGGGTTCGGTTCCTGGGAGGTGGCAATGGGCGACAGGCAGGCCGTACGGCTGCACTGCTTCGCACATGCGGGGGCCGGAGTGTCCTCGTTCTACCGGTGGGACAGGCTCGCCGGGAGCGGGGTGAAGACCACGTCCTGGCTGCTGCCTGGACGCGACGAGCGGCGCCGCGAGATCCGGCTGACCGGCCGTGAAGAGCTCCTGGCCGACCTCAAGCCGCTGTTCGAGCAGATCGCCGACGAGCCCGGCACCCCCTACATCCTCTACGGGCACAGCCTCGGCGCGACGGTCGCCCTCACGGTCGCCCACGTCGCGCTGGAACAAGGGCTGCCGATGCCCGCACTGCTGGCCGTCGGGGCCAGCCCGCCGCCGGACACCCCGGCCGTCTTCGCGGACTCCGCGGAACTGCCGGAGGCGGAACTGCTGCGCGTCCTGGACCGGTTCGACGCACTGCCGCCCGGCGTGCAGCCCGGGGACATCTGGTTCCGGTCCGTCTTCCCCGTGCTCCGCGCCGATCTCCGGCTCGCCCGCAACCTGCGGGCCGCCGCCACCGGGCCGGCCACGCCCGGACCCGTGCCCGTGCCGCTGCTCGCGGTCACCGGCCACCAGGACCCCCTCGTCGGCGCCGAGGCCGCCGAGGGCTGGCGCCGCTGGACCACCGGACGGTTCGTCCAGCGGACCGTGCCCGGCGACCACTTCTTCGTCCGGGGCGGCGAACTGCCCCGGATGCTCGGCCGGGCCGCCCACATCGTGCAGCGCGGCCACCGCGACCAGACAGGACAGGGGGAAGGGCGATGAGACGAGTCGTCATCACGGGCATCGGGGTGGTGGCCCCGGGCCGCCCGGGCACCAAGGAATTCTGGTCGCTGCTGACCGACGGCCGTACGGCCACCCGCGCCATCACCCTCTTCGACGCCTCCGGCTTCCGCTCCCGGATCGCCGCCGAGGCCGACTTCGACCCGCAGGAATCCGGGCTCACCGCCGAGCAGGCCGGGCGCCTGGACCGCGCCGCCCAGTTCGCCGTCGTCAGCGCCCGCGAGGCCCTCGCCGACAGCGGCCTGGCCGGCTCCTACGACGCCACGCGCACCGGGGTCACCCTCGGCAGCGCACTGGGCTGCACCACCAGCCTCGACGCCGAGTACGGGGTCGTCAGCGAGCAGGGCAGCCGTACGCTCGTCGACCACACCAAGGCCGTGCCCCACCTGTACGACCACTTCGTCCCCAGCTCGATGGCCGCCGAGGTGGCCCGTACCGTCGGTGCCCAGGGGCCCGTGGCGCTGGTGTCCACCGGATGCACCTCCGGTCTCGACGCGATCGGGCACGCCGTCGACCTCGTCCGCGAGGGCAGCGCCGACGTGATGGTCACCGGCGCGGCCGAGGCGCCCATCACGCCGATCACCGCCGCCTGCTTCGACGCCATCCGCGCCACCTCCACGCGCAACGACGAGCCGGAGACCGCCTCCCGGCCCTTCGACCGCACCCGCAACGGGTTCGTCCTGGGGGAGGGCTCGGCCGTCCTCGTCATCGAGGAGTACGAGCACGCCCGCAGCCGCGGCGCGCACGTCTACGCCGAGATCTCCGGCTTCGCCTCGCGCAGCAACGCGTACCACATGACCGGACTGCGCCCCGACGGAGCAGAGATGGCCGCCGCCATCACGGCCGCGCTCGACGAGGCGCAGCTGCTGCCCGAACACATCGACTACATCAATGCGCACGGCTCCGGCACCAAGCAGAACGACAAGCACGAGACCGAGGCCTTCAAGCTCAGCCTGGGCCGGCGCGCGTACGAGGTCCCCGTCAGCTCCATCAAGTCGATGATCGGGCACTCGCTCGGCGCGATCGGGGCCCTCGAAGTGGCCGCCTGCGCCCTCGCCATCGAGCACGACACGGTCCCGCCGACGGCGAACCTGCACGAGCCCGACCCGGCCTGCGACCTCGACTACACCCCGTTGACCGCCCGCAGCCGGCGCACCGACGCGGTGCTGACCGTCGGCAGCGGCTTCGGAGGGTTCCAGAGCGCGATGATCCTGACCAGCCCGAACCTGAAGGCGGACCGATGAACACCGCTGTCGCCGCCCCCGCCCCGGCCGCTTCCGCCGCCTCGGGTTCCCGCACCGCGGCGCCCGTCGTCACCGGCATCGGTGTCGCCGCCCCCAACGGGCTGGGCACCGAGGCCTGGTGGTCCGCCGTCCTGCGCGGCGAATCGGGCATCCGCCCCGTCAGCCGCTTCGACGCGAGCGGCTATCCGGCGAAGCTGGCCGGGGAGGTCCCCGGATTCGTCGACGCCGACCACGTCTCCAGCCGGCTGCTGCCGCAGACCGACCGCGTCACCCGGCTCTCGCTCGCCGCGGCCAAGGAGGCGCTCGACGACGCCGGGGCCGACCCCGCGCAGCTGCCCGACTACGCCGCGGGCGTGGTCACCGCCAACTCCTTCGGCGGCTTCGACTTCGGCCAGCAGGAGCTCCAGGCGCTGTGGAGCAAGGGCGGCCAGCACGTCTCGGCGTACCAGTCCTTCGCCTGGTTCTACGCCGTCAACAGCGGCCAGATCTCCATCCGGCACGGCCTGCGCGGAGCCTCCGGAGTGATCGTCTCCGAGCAGGCCGGCGGCCTCGACGCCATGGCCCACGCCCGCCGCCAGATCCGCAAGGGCGCCGAGCTCGTCGTCACCGGCGGCCTCGACTCCGCGCTGTGCTCCTGGGGCTGGGCCGCCTACCTGGCCGGCGGGGGGCTCACCGACCGGGAGGACCCGGCCCGCGCCTACCTGCCCTTCTCCCAGGATGCGAGCGGCCACGTGGCCGGCGAGGGCGGAGCCCTCCTCGTCCTCGAGGGCGCCGAGGAGGCCCGCCGGCGCGGCGCCCGCGTCTACGGGAGCATCGCCGGGCACGCCGCAACCTTCGACGCCGACGGGACCTCCCGGCTCGGCGTGGCCGCGGAGCTCGCCCTCGCCGATGCGGGCGTGCACCCCGACGAGGTCGACGTCGTCTTCGCCGACGCGGCGGGCGAGCGCGGCGCCGACCGCGCCGAAGCGGCGGCGATCACCGCACTGTTCGGCCCGCGCGGGGTGCCCGTCACCGCGCCCAAGTCGATGACCGGGCGGCTCGCCGCCGGCGGCGCGGCCCTCGACGTGGCCGCCGCCCTGCTCGCCCTGCGCGACCAGGTGATCCCGCCGACGACCGGGACCGAGATCCCGGCCGACGACTGCCCGCTGAACCTGGTCACCGGAGCGGCCAGCCCCGCCCTGGGGATGCCGTTGCGGACCGCGCTCGTACTGGCCCGCGGCCACGGCGGCTTCAACTCCGCCGTCGTCGTCCGCGCCGCGGGCGCCTGACCCGCACCCACCCCACTCACATCACCCGCCAGAACAGAGGGAGACCATGGAACAGCTGCAACTCGACGACCTGAAGCGCATCCTGCGCGAGTGCGCGGGCGAGGACGAGGGCGTCGACCTCGACGGCGACGTCCTGGACCTGAGCTGGTTCGAGCTGGGCTACGACTCGCTGGCCGTCCTGCAGACCACCGGATACATCGAGCGCGAGTACGACGTCCTGCTCGACGAGGAGGGCCTCGACGACGCGGACACCCCGCGCCGCTACCTCGCCATGGTCAACGAGATGCTGGCAGCCCGGGCCGCGGTCTGAGCCGGTGGGTGAAGAGCTCGACACCGACGTCTGCGTCATAGGCGCCGGCCCCGCCGGGCTCGCGCTGACGCTCATGCTGCTGCGTTCCGGCATCCGCGTGCCACTCGTCGAGCGCTCCACCGGGTCGGAACGCCCGAATACGCCCAGTATGCGGACGCTCCTCCGCCTTGCGATGCACCGCATCCGACGCCGCGCGCTGATCCACCGGGGATTACGGGACAGACAGCCCTTAGCCCGGCGTCCTCGCCGGAGCAGCGGCCCGCGGGGCGGCGAGCCTGCGCGGTGTCCAGGTCGTCGAGCGCGAGCAGGTGCTGCTCGACATCGACTACGGGCGCCTGCCCGCCCCGTACGACCACCTGCTCGCCCTCCCGCAGCCGCACGTGCTGCAGGAACTCCTGGCCGCCTGCCGCAGGCTGCCCGGCTTCATCCCTCTCGAGGGGCACCGGATCGCCGCGCTCCCGGAGAAGCGGCCCGGCAGCCCCTGCGAGGGAGCTGTGGTGCACGGCCCCGACCGGGCGCGGGTCACCGTACGGGCCGCCGTGGTCGTCGGCGCCGACGGCCGGTCCTCCAAGACGCGTGCCCTCGCGGGCATCGACGCGGGCCGCACGTCGTTCGCCCGCGACGTGGTGCGGTTCTCGCTGCACGCACCCCCCCGGGCCACCGGGCGGGTACGGGTGCACCGCGGGCCGGACAGCGCCGTCCTGGTCCACGACACCCACCCCGACCGGATCGGGGCGGGGCCCGCGCCGCCGGGCGCGGCATCGGGGAGAACCGGCGGGAGCCGGCCGGGCTGCTGCACGCCCGGCCCGGCTCCATGGCCGGCCTGACCGTGCTCGACGTGTCCGCCTCGCCCGCCCGGGAGTGGGTGCGCGACGGGCTCGTCCTCGTCGGCGACAGCGCGCACACGCACGGTCCGCTCGGCGCCCGGGGCATCGACCCGGCCCTGCAGGACGCCGCCGCGCTGCACCCCGTACTCGTGGCCGCGCTGCACGCGGGGGAGCCCACCGCGCAGCGGCTCGCCGCCTATCGGGAGCGGCGGGCCCCGGCGGCCTCGGCCGTGCACCGGATGCAGGTCGTGCAGAGCCGGGCGGTGTTCGGCGGGGGGCCGCCGGCCGCAGCGCTGCTGCGGGCCCGCGCGGCGGGATCGTCACCCGCGCCCCGTTCGGCGCGAGGATGACGCGGCGGTTCGCGCACGGCCCCGACCCGGCCGGGGTCCGCACCGACCTGTTCACCGTCCTGCCCGATCTGCAGGACGGGACTTCGACGGCACCCGCTAAGGGCTGTCTGTAATCCCCGGTGGATCAGCGCGCGGCGTCGGATGCGGTGCATCGCAAGGCGGAGGAGCGTCCGCATACTGGGCGTATTCGGGCGTTGCGACAACGCGGCGAGGCGGCGTAGCCGGCGTCATGCGCCCGCCGGGGATTGCGGGACAGCCCTTAGAGGTCGTCGCGGGTGACCAGGCGGTGGGCGACCTGCCAGGTGCCGGCCGCGTGGACCAGCACGTCCTCCATCACGCACACCCGGTGCACCTTCGACTCACCGCCGCGCGGGGTCAGGTACACCAGGGCGTAGCTGCGGGTGTGCAGCGAGCCGTCCGGCTGCGGCTGCACGTCGAGCATGCCGAGCCAGTGCCGGAACCGCTCACCGCTGGTCGCATGGAGTTCGGCGTTGCGCCGGACGTTCGAGGCGAGGGCCGCGCGGCCGACCACCGGCGCCGGCAGCGTCGGCACGTCGAACACGGCGTCCTCGGTGAACGTCCGCGCCCACGGCTCGGCCTCGAAGGAGTCGAAGAGCTGCATCTGGCGGGAGTAGAACTGCTGGACCTCCGCGTACAGCAGGCCGAACTCCCGCCCCTGGGGCGGGCGGGGGGACGCCTCGGTGGCGATCGTCGCGGTCATCGCGGGACTCCGTTCTTCGGTTCCCGAACAGCTTCTGCGGCGCAGATCGAGCATTCTTCGAAGACTCCTCAAGCGTTCCTGCCCAGGCTGGGCCAACAGGGTCTAGGGGTGCCGCCGCAGCCGCGGCCGCCCCTTCGGGAGCCAGGAGGACAGCATCATGCCGAGATTCGTGTACCCGGAACTCCCGCTGGACGGCCTGCTGCGCCGGGCGGCGGTCCGCGACCCTGCAGGCCGGGCGATCTGTACCGCGACCCGGACCGGCGTCAAGAGCACGGTGACCTTCGCCGAACTGGACAGCCAGGCCGACCGCTTCGCCTCCTACCTGGAGCACACGTGCGGCCGCCGCGGCGCACGGATCGGCGTCGCCAACGTCCTGGACCCCGTCTTCGCCGCCGCCTACTACGGGACGGTGCGCAGCGGGAACACGGTCGTGCTGGTCAACCCGCTGATCAAGGAGACGGGCCTGGTCCACGTCCTGCGGACGGCCGCCGTGGAAGTGGCCTTCGTGCCCGTCGCCACCGCCGAGCTGCTGATCAAACTGGGCGACCAGCTGCCGGACCTGCGCTCCGTCGTGGTGACGGACGCGCCCGACGGGATCGTCCCCGGCGACGCCCTGCCGCTGGCCGCGGCCCTGGACTCGGCACTGGAGCGGACGGCCCTGCCCGGCCCCGTCGACCTCGACGGCGACGCGTGCATCCAGTTCACCACCGGCACCACGGGCCGCCCCAAGGGCGTCCGGCTCACCCACCGCAACCTGGTGGCGAACGCGGCCCAGACCGCCGCCGCGCACGACCTCGGCAGCGACTCGGTCACCCTCAACCACCTGCCGCTCTACCACACCATGCACCTCAACTCGGGGGTCTACGCGGGCGCCTGCCAGGTACTGTGCACCGACCCCGACCCGGTCGCCTCCCTCGCCGTCGCGGCGCAGGCCGAGGCCACCCACTACTACGGGCTGCCCGCCCGCCTGCACGCGCTGGCCCAGGACGAGCGGCTCACCGACGACTTCCCGGCCGGGCGCCGCCTCACCGCCGTGCTCTCCGGCGGCACCGCCCTGTCCCCCAGCGCCGCCCGCGCCCTGCGCGAGAGCCTCGGCGTGCCCGTCATCCAGGGCTACGGGCTGGCCGAACTCTCCCCGCTCTCCCACTGCCAGGACCCCCACCACCCCAAGAGCGGCTCCGTGGGCCCCGCCGTACCGGGCACCGAATGCCGCATCGTCCACGTCGCCGCGCGGACCCCGCTCGACGTCTACGCCACCGGCGAGGTCCAGGTCCGCGGTCCCCAGCTGATGGCCGGCTACCTCGACGACAGCGCGGCCTCGCCGGTCGACGAGAACGGCTGGTTCTCCACCGGGGACGTCGGCTACCTCAGCGAGGACGGCGAACTGTTCCTGGTGGACCGCCTCGGCGACGTCTTCAAGTACGACAACGAACTCGTCTCGCCCACCGCCGTCGAACGGGTCGTCGGCGCCGACCCGCGCGTCGCCGAGTGCATCGCGGCGGGCTGGCCCGACCCGGTGCACGGCGCGGTCGTCTGGACCGGCATCGTGCTGCGCGACCCGACCGCCCCCGGCCTCCTGGACGTCATCGACTCCGTCGTGGAGCGCGCCAACGGGAGCCTGAACTGGTTCGAGCAGATCCGCCGCGTCGAAGTGATCGACGCCGTGCCGCGCAACCACGTCGGCAAGCCCGAGCGGCGCACCCTGCGCCACACCCTGCGCAGCCGGGCCGAGGCGGAGACGGCGGCGTGAGACCGCCCCGCCCGCACGGCCCGCGCACCACATCCCGTACGACCAGAGGAGCGACCACTGTGGCGACCAACGCCGGTACATCCCCCACGGCCGGGTCCCCCCGCGTGCTCGTGGTGGGCGCGGGCCCCGTGGGCCTGACCGCCGCCCATGAACTGGCCCGCCGAGGACTGCGCGTGCGCGTCGTGGACGGCGCCCCCGGCCCGGCCCCCACCAGCCGGGCGGTGGCCGTCCACCCGCGGACGCTCGAGACGTTCGACCAGATGGGCCTCGTGGACGGGCTGCTCGCCCGCGGCCGCAGGAACAGGGCCTTCACGATGTTCGCGCGCGGCCGGCGCCTGGTCCGGCTCGAGGCGGACTACCGCTCGATGCCCACCCGGTTCCCGTTCACCCTCGTCATCGGCCAGACCGAGACGGAGGAAGTGCTCCGCGAGGCCGTCGCACGGCTCGGCGTCCGCGTCGAATGGGGCGTGCGCCTGACCTCCCTCGAGCAGGACCGGGACACCGTACGCGCCCGCCTCGAGCATGCCGACGGCTCCACCGAGGAGTACGAGGTGCCCTGGCTGGTCGGCTGCGACGGCGGCCACAGCACGGTGCGCAAGAAGCTCGGGCTCCCGCTGCTCGGCGAGTCCAGCGAGACCTGGGCGCTGGCCGACGCGGCGGTCTCCCTCGACCTGCCGCCGGACACCATCTACTGGGCCCACACCGGCAGCCAGGCCATGATGATGGTCCCGTACCAGCGCGAGGGGTACTGGCGGCTGCTCGACACCGCCCCCGCCGGCCGGCCGGAGTCCCCGCGCGAGGCCGCGGAGCGGTTCTCGGAGAAGCTCAGCACGGGGCTCGGCCGCCCGGTGCAGGTCGCCGAACCCGACTGGACCTCCGTCTTCACCTTCCAGCAGCGCATGGTGCCCCGCATGCACGACGGCCGCTGCTTCGTGGCGGGCGACGCCGCCCACGTGCACAGCCCCGCCTCCGGACAGGGCATGAACACCGGCATCCAGGAGGCCTACAACCTCGCCTGGAAGCTCGCCATGGCCGCCCTGGGGCAGGCGGGCCGCGAACTGCTCGCCACGTACGGGCAGGAGCGCGTCCCCATCGGCAAGAAGCTGCTGGGCTCCGTCCGCAAGGCCACCTTCCTGGTGCAGTTCAAGAACACCATGGCCGGTGTGGGGCTGCCGATCGCCTTCACCTTCGTACGCAACATCGGGCCGCTGCGCCGGGCCATCCAGCGCAAGGTGCTCGGCGGCATGTCCGGGCTGCTGCTGTCCTACCCCGAGTCCCCACTGACCACGGCCGACCCGCTCATGGCAGTGCCTGCCGGCTCGCGCGCCGCCGCTGCGGCCGGCCGCCACCCGGACGACCCCGGCTCCGAGGCGCTGCGCGCCGAACTGCGCGACACCCGCTGGTCCCTGGTGTGGGCGGCGCACGAAGAGCCCGGCGAGGCGGGACGGGTCGCGGCGGCCGCCGCGGCCGCACACGGCGCGTGGCTGTCGGTACGGACCGCGGGCGACGGCCTCGGCGGCGGTCCCGCCCCGCTGCCCGACCCGAACGGGCTGCTGCGGCGCTCGCTGGACCTCGGGCCGGGCGGCTGGGTGCTGATCCGGCCCGACGGCTACATCGCCGCGAGCGGCACGGAGCTGACCCGGCGCGGGCTCGCGCGGGCCCTCGCACCGCTGGGCGCGCCCGCCGCGCTGCCCGACGTGATCCGCGAAGCGGTGCGCGCACCCCGGGTGTCCGCACCGCAGGCGGCGGCCGGGACAGTCGGCGCGTCCTACGGAACCCGCTCGTCCGTACCGCTCCTCGACCCTGCTTCCACCACGTCTCCAGAGCTCCGCGACACGGTCGAGACCTCACCACGGGTACTGGAGGGGACACGTTGAACACACCGACCACACCGTCAGCGCAGCCGCAGGCGGCGCCGCAGAAGCCGGTCGCCCTGGTCACCGGCGGCACGAGCGGCATCGGCCTGGCGGTCGTACGCGACCTGGGCCGGCGCGGGCACCGGGTGTTCCTGTGCGCGCGGACCGCGGAAACCGTCAGGCAGACCGTCGAGGAGCTGCGCGCCGAGGGCCTCGAGGTCTCGGGTCTGGCCGCCGACGTCCGCTCCCGCGAGGCGATCGCGGAGCTGGTGGCCGCCGCCGTCGCCGAGTTCGGCCCGATCTCCGTCCTCGTCAACAACGCCGGGCGCAGCGGCGGCGGTCCGACCGCCGACATCAGCGACGAGCTCTGGTACGACGTCATCGACACCAACCTGAACAGCGTCTTCCTGCTGACCCGGGAGGTGCTCAAGAACGGCGGCCTGGCCGGGGCCCCCTACGGCCGGATCATCAACATCGCCTCCACGGCGGGCAAGCAGGGCGTCCTGCTCGGCGCCCCGTACTCGGCGTCGAAGCACGCCGTCGTCGGCTTCACCAAGGCCCTCGGCAAGGAGCTGGCCCCGGCCGGGATCACGGTCAACGCGGTGTGCCCCGGCTACGTGGAGACGCCGATGGCGCAGCGCGTTCGGGCCGGCTACGCGGCGGCCTGGGACACCACGACCGAGGACGTGCAGGAGCAGTTCGAGGCGAAGATCCCGCTGGGGCGCTACGCGACCCCGGAGGAGGTGGCGGCCATGGTCGGCTACCTGACCACGGACCTCGCCGCGTCCGTCACCGCGCAGGCGCTGAACGTCTGCGGCGGACTGGGGAACTTCTGATGGCGGCCGAGCGGGTGCACCGTACCGTGCACGAGACCGAGGTGGCCGCCCCCGCGGGCCTGGTCTACGGAATGATCGCGGACGCCGTGCAGTGGCCGCTGTACTTCCCGCCCAACGTGCACGTGGAACGCCTCGCGTTCGACGGCGTGCAGGAGCGGCTGCGGATGTGGGCGACGGCGAACGGCCAGGTCAAGTCCTGGACCTCGCGCCGTGTGCTCGACGCGGCAGCGCGGCGCATCGAGTTCCGCCAGGAGATCCCCGCGGCCCCGCTGTCGGCGATGACCGGCACCTGGATCGTCGAGCCGCTGGGCGCCGACCGCTCGAAGCTGACGCTGCTGCACGACTTCTCGGTCGAGGGCGACCGGGCGCAGGACGTGGAGTGGGTCGAGCGCGCCACCGACACCAACAGCCGTGCGGAGCTGGCGAACCTGGCGCAGCTGGGCGAGCGCTGGGGCAAGCTCGACGAGCTCGTCATGTCCTTCGAGGACCGCGTCGACGTGGACGCCCCGCCGGAGCTGGTCTACGCGTTCCTGGAGCGGGCCGAGCAGTGGCCGGAGCTGCTGCCGCACGTTTCGCGGCTGGAGCTCACCGAGCCCGCGGAGCTGCCCGGCGTCCAGGTCATGGCCATGGACACGCTCACCGCCGACGGCTCCGCGCACACCACCGAATCGGTGCGGGTGTGCTTCCCGGCGGTCGGCCGCATCGTCTACAAGCAGACCCGCACCCCGGCGCTGATGTCGGCGCACACCGGCGTGTGGACGGTCACCGGCGGCGCCTACGGCTCGACGGTCACCTCGCAGCACAGCGTCGTGCTGCGCGAGGAGGCCGTCACCCAGGTGCTGGGCGCCGCCGCCGATCTCGCGGCGGCCCGCAGGTACGTCCGCCAGGCGCTGGGCCGCAACAGCACCGCGACCATGACGTACGCCAAGCAGCACGCGGAGTCGGCGCTCGCGAGCTGAGCCTCCAGGCTCTCTCGAGCCGGACTCCGGCGGTCGCGGACAGACTCTGTACCCAAGCGTGAGGGAAGGGTGTGGTGATGTCTGTCCAGCAAGTGCACCGGACGTCCTATGCCGTGGATGTGAACGCGCCCGCGGGCGTGGTCTACGGTCTGATCGCGGACACGACGCAGTGGCCGCTGTTCATTCCGCCCAGCATCCACGTCGAACGGCTCGACTTCGACGGCTCCCGGGACCGTTTCCACATGTGGGTCACCGCGAACGGGAGCGTCAGGTCCTGGCTCTCGCGCCGCACCCTGGACGCCCCCCGGCTGCGGATCGACTTCCGCCAGGAGGTCCCCGCCGCCCCCGTCGTCGCGATGGGCGGCAGCTGGATCGTGGAGCCGCGGGGCACCGACCGTTCGCGGCTGACGCTGCTCCACGACTTCGCGGTCGCCGGCGACCGGCCCGCGGACGTCGCCTGGACCAAGGAGGCCACCGACACCAACAGCCGCGCCGAGCTGGCGCAGCTGAAGGAGGCCGCGGAGCGCTGGACCAGGCTCGACGGCCTGATGCTGTCCTTCGAGGACTCCGTACGCATCGACGGGCCGGCCGACTTGGTCTACCAGTTCCTCTACGGGGTCGCCGACTGGCCGGAGCGCGTCCCCCACGTCTCCCGCGTCGTCGTCACCGAGGACGAGCCCGGTGTCCAGCTGCTGAGCATGGACACCGTGACCTCCGACGGAGCGGTGCACACCACGGAGTCCGTACGGGTGTGCTTCCCGCACGCGGGCCGCATCGTCTACAAGCAGACCGCGACCCCGGCCCTGATGACCGCGCACACCGGCGAGTGGTCGCTGATCCCCGACGAGACCGGGGTCACCGCCGTCTCCCAGCACAGCGTGCTGCTGCGGGAGGAGGCCGTCGAGCCGGTCCTGGGCCCCGGCGCCGACCTCGCGCAGGCCAGGACGTACGTACGCGAGGCGCTCGGCCGCAACAGCACCGCCACCCTCAACCTCGCCAAGCGGTACGCGGAGACAGCCATCCGCACGCTGTAGCCGCCTGCCCGCGGTGCTCCGGCGGGACTCCGGCGGCGTGTCAGCGGCGCGTCAGCGAAACGTGGGCGTGCCACGCATACTCGACCCCTTTGAACTGTGACGCCGCCCGGCGAGCGCCGCCGAGACGAGGGGGAGTGGATGAGCGTCTCCATGACCGTGGTCATCGCGCCCGGCTTCGCCCCGGCGCTGGACCTGCGCGGTCCCCTCGATCAGGACGCCCTCGCGGCGGCCCTCACCGCGCTGCCTGCGGGCACCCCCACCCTGCGCCGCCACACGGCGACGCACCACACCCTGCACCTGCCCCCGCAGCACTCCCCGGCCGGCACGGTGGCCGATCTGCTGACCGCCCCCGGATCCCGGCCGCGGCAGACGCCCGCGCAGGCGAAGGCGCTGCGGACCGCGTGGGAGGGCCCGGCCCCGGAACAATCCGGCGGGCAGGCCACACCCGGCCCCTTCGACAGCGCGGCCGTACACCCGGCGGGAGGACTCCCCGCGAGCGCGCGCCAGCGCGACGTGCTCCTCGACGTCCTGACCGGCCGGCCCGGCGCCGGCCTGCACGTCGAGCAGCTGCACTGGCGCTGGTACGGGCCGCTGGACACCGGGCGGTTCCACGCCGCCTGGCAGGCCGTCTTCCTGCAGGAGCCGGTGCTGCGGGCCGCGTTCACCGACCGCGCCCGCACGGACGGCCCCGGGACCGCCCCACGCGTCGCCGTGCACCGGCAGGCCTCGCCGGAGCTCGTCCGCCACCACCACGGATCCGCCGACTGGCACTCCCTGCTGGTGAGCGAGCGGCTGCGCGCCTTCGACCTGCACCGGCCCGGGCTGCTGCGCATCGCGCTCCTGGACGAACAGGCCGGACCCGCCGGCCCGACCCGCATCGTCCTCACCTACCACCACGCCATGCTGGACGGCTGGAGCGTGCGCCTGCTGCTGCGCGCCTTCTACCGCGCCTACCTGGCCGAGGGGCGTACCACCGGCGGCGAGCGCCGCCCCGATGTGCGCGACCACCTGCGCTGGCTGGGCGACCAGGACCTCGCCCCGCCCCGCGACTTCTGGTCCGCCGCCACGCCCCCGGTGGGCTCCCGCACCCTGCCCGGCCCGGCCGCGGCCGGGCTGCCGGCCGGCGACGGGGCCCGCTGGGGCCACGGGCTCGCGCACCAGCGGCTGACCCCGTACGAGGCCGCCCGGCTGCGTGACTGGGCCGCCGGGCTCGGCGCCACCGAGAGCACCGCGCTGCACGCGGCCTGGGCGCTGCTGCTGTACCGGGACGGCGGATCGGGCCCGGCACCCGCGCCCGTCGCGTTCGGCATGGCCGTCTCCGGCCGCGGTATCGCGCTGGAGGGCGCCGCGAGCATCCCGGCCCCCCTGCGCAATGCGCTGCCCGTCCACGTCGACGTGGACCCCGCGGCCCCGATGGAGCGGCTGCTGGCCGACCTGCGCGACCGGGCCCTGGGCGCGGCCGCGTACGAATGGGTCTCGGCGGGCCAGGTCCACCAGTGGAGCGGACGGGCCGTCCCCGACGAACTCACGGACTCGATCGTCGCCTTCGAGGCCCCACAGGGCCCGCCGCCCGCCCCGGACGGCCGGGACCCGCTGTGGACCGAACTCGACGCCGAGGGCGTCCGGGTGGACCTCCCGCAGGCCGTGGGCCCGCACACGCCCCAGCCCATCGCCATCAGCGCGTACCACGACGCCGAGGGCGCCCTGGTGCTGACGGCGGTCAACGACCGGACCCGGATCGCGGATCCCGAAGCGGCCGCGGTGCTCGCCCGCACCGCGCGGCTGCTGCGCGAGTTCCCGGGCCTCGTCGACGGCACGACCAGCGTCGGGGAGGCCCTGCAGATCCTGGCCGGCCTGCCCCTGCCCGGGCCCGTGGCGGCCGCCCCGGTCCCGCCCGGCGGCGGACTGCGCACGCTGCGCGCCGCCGCGCGGCCCGACGCCGGCACGATCCTGCTCGTACCGCCGCCCGCCGCGCCCGAGGCCTGCTACGACGCCCTCGTACAGGCCTATCCGGGCCCGGAAGCGCTCACCACGGTCACTGCGCCGGCCGATACGGCGGCCTGCCTGGCCGCGGTGCGACCCGCGCTCGCGGCCGGCGAACCGCTGCTCCTCGGCTGCTTCTCCGGAGGCGGGAGCGTCGCGTACGAGGTGGCGCAGCGCATCGCCGCCCACGGCTGGCTGCCTCCGCTCGTGGCCATCGCGGGCACGGCGGACGGGAGTTCCGCCTCGGCGCGCGACCTCGCGCGCACCCTGGAGGCCGCGGCCGGCCAGCCCGGCTGAACGCCGGGCGTGTCCAAGGGCCAGTCGGCGCACGGAGCGGAGCGGCGCCCCGGTCCGGCCGCGCGGCCGTGGCACGCTCCGGTCCGTCGGCCCCGTGCCGTTCCTGCGGGATTTCTCGAGCGGCGTTCGAAGATTCCTTGAGCCCCACCGCGGACCGTGTGCACAGCAGTCGTCACCCCCGGGCGGCGGCACCCCGCTGCCCCACACCCCGAGCAGAGCCGAGGAGACGACCATGGTGACCTTCCTCAACAAGCGGACCGTGCACGGTGACACCGACGAGTGCCCTGCCCCGAAGGACCGCCGCGCGACCACGGAGGCGGTGCCCGGTGTCCGATGAGCGCTCCCCGGGCAGCCTGCTCGCAGGACTGGGTGCCGCGCCGCCGAGGGCCGTGGGACGCTCCTCCTCCGCTCCGCGCCCGGCCGGCCGGGCCGGCCCTGCGCCCGGTGCACCTGCGGGCGGGGCGGCGGACCAGGCCGTCCTGTTCACCACGCACGGCCCGCTGCTGCCCGGCCTCGGCCGGGACCTCTACGGCACCTTCCGCACCTTCGCCGCCGCGTGGAACGAGGTCGCCGAGGCTCTGGACCTCTGGCTGCCCCTGCCGCTGGCCGCCGTCGTGTTCGCCCCCCGTGAGGGGGTCGACGCCGCCCTGATCCGGGAGACCGCGTTCGCCGAACCCGCCCTGTTCGCCTACCAGGTCGCCCTGTTCCGGGTGTGGGAGTCCTGGGGCATGCAGGCGCGGGCCGTGGCGGGACACGCGGCGGGCGAGATCTCCGCGGCCTACCTGGCCGGCGCGCTCGACCTGGACGATGCGGCGCGCCTCGTCGTCGCCCGCGGACGGCTCGCCCCCGCAGACGCACCCCTCAAGGCCCGCGCCGCCTCCGAGAAGCGGTTCCTCCGGGTGGCCAAGAGCTGCCGCGTCAACGCGCCCGGCCTCACCCTGATCTGCACGACGACCGGCGACCTGCTCGGTCCCCGCCCCGGTGAGCGGGCCCTCACCGCCGGACACTTCCTGCACCAGGCCCGTGCGACACCCTCGCCCGCGGCCGCGCAGAGCACCCTCGAAGCCGCCGGATTCCCCCGCGCCCACCCCTGCGGACCCGACGCGCGCAGCACCGCCCTCGGCAGCGAAGTGGACTCCGTGCTGGCCTCCCTCGGCCGCCTCCACGACCACGGCCACCCGATCTCCTGGCCCAGGGTCTTCGCCGAGGCCACCCCGCCGGCCTGAGGCCGGGCGCCGGAAGCCGCCGCTCCCGGCGGTTTCCGCCAACTCCCGTGCCCGGCTGTACGAAGGCTCGAGCGACTGTCGAGCGATCCCCGTGAGGCTAGGGGCTGCCCGGACACCCGTGCACACGGACGGACCAGCCCCGGACCACCAGCAACGGCGAGTCCCGCGACGAAGGAGCTGATCCCGCGACCATGGCCACCACCGAGATCCACGCGGACCCCGCCACCCGACATGCCGAGCCCATCGCCCCGCTGCGCCGCGCCGCGCGGCTCGAGGCGCAGCTCGGCGACCCGTACGACCCCGCCAACCCGCATGGGCTGGGTGCCCTGTTCGCCGCCGACGAGCGGCGCGAACCGCCCGAGGCAACCGAGCAGCTGCTCATGGAGGCCGGGCTCGGAGCCGAGTTCGTGCCCGTCGAGTACGGCGGCCGGCTCACCCGCGCCGACCACCTGGCCAAGGTGCTGCGCCCGGTCTTCCGCCGGGACCTCGCCCTCGGCTTCGGCTTCGGCATCACCTCGCTCTTCGCCACCTCCGCGGTCTGGGCGGCGGGCACCGAGGCCCAGCGCCGGTTCACCGCCGACCTGCTGCTCGGCGGCGGCCGCGCCTCGATCGTCCACCACGAGATGGCGCACGCGAACGACATCCTGCGCGACGAGTTCACCGCCGGCGCCGCACCGGGCGGCGGCTACGAGCTCAACGGCCGCAAGGACGTCATCATCAACGCCGCCCGCGCCCAGGCGTACGTCGTCTACGCGCGCACCGACCAGGCCCGCAGCCCGTACAGCCACTCCGTGCTGCTCGTGGACCCGGCCGGACTCCGCGGCATCAACCACCTGCCCCGGGTCCCGACCACCGGCATGCGCGGCAACCTGTTCTCCGGGCTGGAGTTCACCGACTGCGCCGTCCCCGGCGATGCGCTCGTCGGCCGCCCCGGCGAAGGGGTGGCCCTCGCCCTGCGCACGTACCAGGTCAACCGGTGCGTCATCGCCTCGACGGCCGTCGCAGCGGTCGACACCGTGCTGCACTCCGCCGTACGGTCCGCGACCACCGGCCGCAGCCGTCCGCTGGCCCGCCGCTGGCACAAGCCGCTCGCCGGGGTCTTCGCCGACATGCTCGCCTGCGACAGCATGGCCACCGTCGCCCTGCGCGCCCTGAGCCTGCTGCCCGACCGCACCCATGTGCTCGCCGCCGCCGTCAAGTACGTGGTCCCCGACCTGCTGCGGGAGGACCTCGAGGAACTCGCCACCGTCCTCGGCTCCCGCGGCTACCAGCGCGGCACCCCCGCGTACGGCGCCCTCGACAAGCTCGGACGCGATCTGCCCGTGGCCGGCCTCGGGCACGCGGGCACCGCCGCCTGCCAGGCCGTGATCGTCCCCCAGCTGCGCACCCTCGCCGAACGCGCGTGGTTCCGCGAGGAGGAGCCGCCGCCGGAGCTGTTCCGCACCGGGGCCGCGCTGCCCGCCCTCGACTACCGGCTGCTCGGCATCGCCGACGGCGGCGACTTCCTCGCCGCATCGCTCGTCGAGTCCGCCGCGCGGCTGGCCGGGGTGCGCGGGGTCGGGGGCCAGCTGGCCGTCCTCGCCGACCTCGCCGAGGGCTTCGTCACCGAACTGCGCGCCCTGCGCGAACGCTGCCGGGCCATCCCCGCCCACGGCACTCCCGCAGCCCTGTCCGACCCCGCCCTGTGCGTGCTCAGCGACCGCTACGCCCTGGTCCTCGCGGCCGCCTCGGTCCTCGGCACCTGGGAGGGCCAGGACGGCAGCGATCCCTTCCTGGCCGCCCCCGCCTGGGCGGTGCTCGCGCTCTCCCGGCTCGGCGGCCGGCTCGGCATCCCCGTGCCCGAGCTGCCCGACGGCTGCCGCGAGCAGGTGCTGGAGGAGCTGATGCGCCGCTACCGCTCGGGCCGCAGCTGCGACCTCGACGCGACGGAACTCGCGCAGTGACCCAGCCGCCCCGGCACGGCACCACGGCATTGCCTGCTCACCGTCCAGCACGTCCAGCACATCCAGCACCAGGGAAGGACAGCCCGATGACGGAAGGCGCGCAGCGCATCACCACCCCGGTCCACGTCACCGGGCCGGCCGGTCCCTGGCAGGAGGTGGAGGACGGCATGGCCCTGCGCGGGAACGCCTCGGTGTTCACCACCTGGGGCGAGTGGCTCACCGCGGCGCTCGCGGAACCCGCGCTGCGCCCGCTGCTCGGCCGGGACTGGCTGCGCTACCGGCAGACCGTCGACCCGACGATCCGGTACCGCTTCGTCGCCTCCCGGCTGGCGGTCAAGTACACGGCGGCGGCCGCGCTCGGCGTCGACCCCGCCGACCTGGACCTCGCGTACAAGATCGGCGGCCGTCCGTACCTGCGCGGCTTCGACCAGATCGACGTCAGCCTGACCCACACCGACGACCTGATCGCCGTCGGCATCAGCCGCACCGGCAGGATCGGCATCGACACCGAACCCGTCGACCGCAGGCTCTCCTTGCAGCTCCTGCAGGACCAGGTGCTGACCGCCGCCGAGCAGGCCGAACTCGCGGCGCTGCCCGAGGCGGAGCAGCCCGCGGCGATGCTGCGGCTGTGGACCCTGAAGGAGGCCTACACCAAGGCGCTCGGCCAGGGACTGCGGCTGGGCTTCTCGGAGTTCGGCTTCGAGACCGGCAGCGGCGGCGACGCGGGCCTGCTCGCCCCGGACGGCACCCCCGCGGCCGGCGGCGAGTGGGCGTTCGGCACGTATCCGGTGCTCGACCGCTACCTGGTCAGCATCGCCTGCCACGACACCGGCCTGAACACCTCGCGTGACACGGCCGTCTCCACGATGCTCGACGAGGGCTTCCTGACGACGGTGGCAGGCCTCCTCGACCGGGCCTGACACCGGACCGCGAGCGGCACCACCGCTGCCACACCGGCGCTGTAGGCGGGTCCGAGGTCTGCGGAGGAGAGTCGTTCCTGCGGTCGGCCACCGGTCCACCCCCCGGCCGGGAGCATGCCGCTCCTCTTGCCCCGCTGCCCGAACACCCACGCCCGGGCAGCGGGGCACAGGCATGTCCGGGCCCCCGCCCGGCCCGCGGCGCGGGCGGCCCGTACGGAATTCGAGCCGGGCTGTAGCACCGCGGTCGATGCTGGACGACGCGACACCGGCCGGACCCGGTGCCTCTGTGTCGAAAGGGCCCGTATGAGCATCGTCGAGGAAAGACCACTGGAGAGCGTGCTCGCACCGGACGACGGGCCCACTGCGCCTTCCGCCCGTCACCACGAGGACGGCGTCCGCTTCGCGTCCCTGCGCGAGCGCACGGCGGAACTGCACGCCGTCCGCGCGCTGGCCGAGGCCGGCCCCGGCGAACGGGCCACCGCCGCCCAGCACGCCAAGGGCAAGCTGACCGCCCGCGAACGCATCGAGCTCCTGTTCGACGAAGGTACGTTCAGCGAGGTCGAGCAGCTGCGCCGGCACCGCGCCACCGGCTTCGGCCTGGAGGACAAGAAGCCCTACACGGACGGGGTCGTCACCGGCTGGGGGAAGGTCCACGGCCGTACGGTCTTCGCGTACGCCCACGACTTCCGCATCTTCGGCGGCGCGCTGGGCGAGGCCCACGCCGAGAAGATCCACAAGCTGATGGACCTGGCCGAAGGGGTCGGGGCCCCCGTCGTGGGCCTGTGCGACGGCGCCGGCGCCCGCATCCAGGAGGGTGTCACCGCGCTCGCCGGCTACGGCGGCATCTTCCAGCGCAACGTCCGCAACTCCGGGGTCATCCCGCAGATCTCGGTCATCCTCGGGCCCTGCGCGGGCGGCGCCGCGTACTCGCCCGCCCTGACGGACTTCGTCTTCATGGTCCGGGGCACCTCGCAGATGTTCATCACCGGCTCCGACGTCGTCCAGACCGTCACCGGTGAAGCCGTCACGATGGAGGACCTCGGCGGCGCCGACAGCCACGTCGGGGCCTCGGGCGTGGCCGCGTTCGCGTACGACGACGAGCAGAGCTGCCTCGATGACGTACGCCACCTGCTGTCCCTGCTGCCCTCCAACAACCGCGAGTCCGCCCCCGCCGGCGACCTCGGGGACCCGGTGGACCGCCGCTGCGAGCGCCTGTTCGACATCGTCCCGGGCAAGCCCACGCAGTCGTACGACATCCGCGACGTCATCGAGGAGATCGCCGACCACGGGGACTACTTCGAGGTCCACGCCCAGTGGGCCCGCAACGTCGTCTGTGCCCTGACCCGCCTCGGCGGCCAGGTCGTCGGCATCGTCGCCAACCAGCCGGCCCACCTCGCGGGCGTCCTCGACATCCACGCCTCCGAGAAGGCGGCCCGCTTCGTCCAGTTCTGCGACTCGTTCAGCATTCCGCTGGTCACCCTGATCGACGTACCCGGCTTCCTGCCCGGCGTCGACCAGGAGCACAACGGCATCATCCGGCACGGCGCGAAGCTCCTGTACGCGTACTGCAACGCCACCGTGCCGCGCATCAGCCTGATCCTGCGCAAGGCCTACGGCGGTGCCTACATCGTCATGGACTCCCGCTCCATCGGCGCGGACGTCGCCCTGGCCTGGCCCTCGAACGAGATCGCCGTCATGGGCGCGGAAGGCGCGGCCAGCGTCATCTTCCGCCGCGAGATCAACGCCTCGGACGACCCGGAGGCCACGCGCGCGCAGAAGATCAAGGAGTACCAGGCCGAGCTGATGCACCCGTACTACGCGGCCGAACGCGGCCTCGTCGACGACGTCATCGACCCGGCCGATACCCGCACGCGCCTCATCTCCACCCTCGACATGCTGCGCACCAAGCACGCCCAGCTGCCGAGCCGCAAGCACGGGAACCTCCCGCTGTGACCGCCGACGACAGGACCGCCCTGGCCCTGGCGGCGATGCGCATCACCAAGGGCAACCCGACGGCGGAGGACGTCGCGGCGCTGGCCGTGCTCCTCGCCTCCCGGCTCCGGCGCGAGGCGCAGGCCCCGCCGCCGCAGGCCCCGCAGGCGGAGGGCCGGGTGGAGAAGCTGCCCCTGCGCCCCCGGCCGTCCTTCACGGCGCCGGGCGCCTGGGCCTCGTAGGCACCTACCCCCCGCTCCCGATCAGCGCGGCGACACCGTCCAGGATCCGCTCGAGCCCGAACTCGAGCGGATCCTCCGCGCGGGGGGCGAAGGCTCCGCCCGCGATGGCCGCGGTCAGTGCCGGGAACCGGTCGCCGTGCCGCTTCCACACGTCCGCCGTGAGCCGGTTCCACTCCTGACGGCCTTCCTCGTCGTCGTCGACGAGCTGCTGCGCCAGGCTGCGGACGTGCCCGATGACCAGCAGGAAGGCCGCGTGCTGCTGTGCGTACGGGAGTCCCGTCCCCGACAGCGCGGCCAAGGCGGAGTCGAGCCAGGCCAGCTGACGGGGTCCCATGAGCTGCCGGCGCATCCCGGTGGCGGCCACCATCCACGGCCGGCGCCGGTACTGCTCCCAGCACGCACGCGCCCATGCGTCCAGCTGCGGACGCCAGCCCCCCGGCACGTCGGTGACGTCGGGAGCCGGTCCGAAGGCGGCGTCGACCATCAGGTCGGTCAGTTCGGCCTTGCCGGGGACGTAGCGGTACAGGGCCATGGTGGTCACGCCCAGGCGCGCGGCGACGCCCTGCATGGACAGCGCGTCCAGCCCCTCCGCATCGGCGATGGCGAGCGCGGTGTCCACGATGCGCACGACGCTCAGCGAGGGCTTCGGGCCGCGCCTGGGCTGCTCCTGCTCGCCCCACAGGAGCGCCAGGCTGACCGCCGGATCGCGCTTCTCGTCCCTGTTCCTGGCCATGCGGCCCCGCTCCTCGGATCGCTCGCGTACCGGACCCGTTGACGGCACGCCCTGGAACTGTATATAACATAAACGAAATCGCTTATTGCATACACAGTTCTCGTCGTGAGGGGTCACCATGCTCGCCACCGTCCTCGCCACCTCCGCCGCCCTCCTCGCCACGCCCGTCGCCGGCCTGCTGGGCCACCGCGCCCTGCGCCGCGCCGACAACGCCCGGATCCTGCGCATCGACAGCCCGCGCGGCATCGACGAACAGCGCTTCGTCCGGATCGGCGGCATCGAGCAGTGGATCTCCATCCGCGGCGAGGACACGGCCAACCCGGTGGTGGTCGAGATCCACGGCGGCCCCGGCGCCTCCCACTCGGTCTTCGCCACCCGCACCCGGTCCTGGGAGGAGCACTTCACGGTGGTGCGCTGGGACATGCGCGGCGCGGGCAAGACCTTCGGCCGCTCCGGTCCCGCAGGCCAGGGCGAGATGAGCTTCGCCCGGCTGTACGAGGACGCCCTCGAAGTCACCCGGTACGCCCGTGAGCGGCTCGGCGCCGAGCGGGTCGTCCTGGTCGGGAGCTCGCTCGGCAGCGTCTTCGGCCTGCGCCTGGCCCGCAGCCACCCCGAGTTGTACTCCGCCTACGTCGGCACCGACCAGAACATCCTGGACGCCGGGCGCGACACCTCCGTCCACGAGGCGCTGCTGGCCCGGCTGCGCGCCGCCGGCAGACACAAGGACGCCGCCGCGGTCGCGGAGACGGGCAGCGACCCGCACCGGGTGACCGCCGAGCAGAGGGCCGCGTACGACAAGCTGACCGTGGCCTCCGATCCCCTGACGCTCGACACCCTCAAGAGGGTCGTGCTGGGGTCCCTGTGGTTCTCGCCGCTGCACTCGCTGCGCGAGCTGGGGCAGTACTTCGCGGGCATGAAGTTCTCCGCGCAGCTCACCCCCGCCCTGGCCGCGTTCGACGACCGGGCCGACGGCACCCGCTTCGAGCTGCCGTTCTTCATCTTCCAGGGCGACCGGGACGTCATCACCCCGGCCGGGCGCGCCCGGGCGTTCTTCGACGAGGTCGAGGCCCCGGCCAAGGAGTTCGCGCTGATCGAGGACGCGAGCCACTTCGCGTCGTTCCGCCACCCGGACCGGTTCCTGCAGCTGATGCTGACCCGGGTCCGGCCGGTGCTGGCCGAGGCCGCGCGGGCTTAGGGGCTGTCCCGTAATCCCCGGCGGATCAGCGCACGGCGTCAGATGCGGTGCATCGCAAGGCGGAGGGGCGTCCGCATACTGGGCGTATGCGGACGTTCCGACAACGCAGCGAGGCGCCGTAGCTGTCGTCGTGCGCCCGCCGGGGATTACGGGAACAGCCCTTAGGGGGGTGTCGTCCGCTACCAGGGCAGGGGACGGCCGTCGCGGAAGAAGCCGCCGGTGGGTCCGGAGTCCGGGAGGGTGGCGGCCCAGACGATCCCCGCCGCGCCCTCCCGCAGGGGACGGCCGCCGGGGCCGCCCATGTCGGTCGCGACCCAGCCCGGGCAGACGGAGTTGACCAGGATGCCGTCGCCGCGCAGCTCGGCCGAGAGCATGCGGGTGAGGGCGTTCAGGGCGGTCTTGGAGGCGGTGTAGGCGGGGGTCCCGCCGCCCATGCTCGTCAAGGACGCGGCTTCGCTGCTGACATTGACGATCCGCCCGTGCCGGCCGGCCCGCAGCAGCGGGAGGAACGCCTGCGTGGTGCGCCAGGGGCCGTACAGGTTGGTGTCGGCGGCCTCCGCGACCACGTCGAGGTCGGCCGTCACGGCGCGCTGCCAGGTGTCGTACGCGATGGCCGCATTGTTGACCAGGACGTCGAGCCGCCCGAAGCGCTCGCCCGTCTCGCGCGCGGCCCGCTCGGCGCTCGCCCGGTCCCGTACGTCGAGGGCCACGGGGTGGACGTCCCCTCCCTCGGCGCGGAGCTCCGCCGCGGCCTCCTCGGCGGCGGGCAGGGAGCGGGCGGTCAGCAGGACGGTGTGTCCGAGCGCGCCGAGCTGCCGGCTCACCTCCCGTCCGATGCCCCTGTTGCCGCCGGTGACCAAGGAGACGGTGCGTTCGCCACCCGTCATGCCGCTCCAGTTTCCGTTCAGCCGTTCCTGTTTCTTTGTCCAGGAGGTCACAGACCCATGGAGATGGCCAGTCGGGTGAGCTCGGCGGTGTTGTTGATGCCCAGCTTGGCGCGGATGCGGCGGAGGTAGGCGTCGACGGTGTGCTTGGAGAGTCCCATGTGGCGGGCCGTCTGCAGGTAGGTGCGGCCGGCGGCGATG
>NZ_JNZY01000046.1 GCF_000717655.1 Streptomyces katrae | reverse complement strand
CGCACCGAACTCCACGACGCCTTCGTCTCCCTGGCCTGCAGCCTCATCTGCTGGAGACGCCTCAACAAGCCCGAATCATGATCGTGTTACGAGCTCTTAGCGGGTCGGTCGGTCACCAAGGGCGCCATGATGACCCGTCCGGTGCGGCGGAGATGAGGAGCCGCTCCTCCAAGGCCGAAGGCCGGCCGCCTGGTCCCCGCCTGCTGACCGATGTCCGCCGGCCCTGCTGCGCCGGAGAACTCGCCGAAGCGGCATCGCTCAACCTGCCGTACGTCTCCAGGCTGCTTGGCGACTCTGTCAGCTTCGACAGCCCTTCGCGGCGGCGACCCGCGCTCGCCGGACCTCGAACGTCTCGTCCAGGACACGGGCGGGGCGCTGGGCGACTCGCCCCTCGCCATCGTTGATGGGCTGTTCGCCCGCCACGTCGTACTGCGGAAGGCGACCATGCGTTTCGATGTCTTCGTCGAGCTTTCCTGCCGACTTCCGCCGCGAGCGCAGGTGCCTACGGGACGGCTTCCCTCTTGAAGCCCTCATCTACCTCGACCACGACCACCGGCGGGCTGCTCACGACCAGCACATCGAACCCCTACGCGACGCCTGTGGCATGGTCGTGGACGAGGGCCTTCCCCGCCGAGGTGCTTGCACATCAGGTCTAGCGATGGCCGACAAAGAACGACCCCACAACTCGTGACCGGGCAGCTGCTCGGCCTCGACGAACCGCCCACGCCGGGTGCGCTCCTGTTATGTGGTCAAACCGTGACAGGGATCACGGTGATCAGCCCCACCGAGTTCGAGGCAGCCCACTACGCTGACACAGAACCAGGAGCCGACTGATCACCGGCCAGCAAAGCACCGGCAGGAAAGTCGGAACGGTTCACCACCTGACACGATGCGCGTATGTTCGATTTTGGCATTGAGGGATACCGGCCGCTCTGGCTGAACGGCCCCGGTCTGGTGGCGCGGACGCACGGGCCTCGCCTCCACGCGCTGAGAGGCCGTCCCCTGACGAGGGTCTGGACGGTGTGGGACCTCGCGGACGACGAATGGTTCCCTGACTGCCCAGTGCTGCTGGACTTCGATGGCGTGCAAGTGGAGGTCAATCACCAGAAATTCGATGACCTCTCCCTGACATGGAACACGATCACCCCCTCCCGTCCGGTCAGCTGGACCGGATTCGACCTGGAGTGGCGCCCTGATGCACTGCCCGACCTGCAGGCGATCCGCGGTATGACTCTGCAGGGTGCCGAACTGCTCGAATGGATCCTGGACAACGTCGCAGGCAGCACCACGGACGTGAGCTTCGTCTTCCCCAACGCCCGACTGACAGTGTTCAACGCCCTCGATGAGAACGGCCTGACCTTCGCTCCCCCTGGCCCGGACCAGCGGGTGCGCGCTTCGCCCTGAAGTACCAACGCCTTGCGGCTCGACGGCGGCCCCGACATCAGAGCAATGTGAATGTGCTCAAGGACGTACGGGCGAACGGGCTCTGTCGCAGAACGTGTGACGCCGTGGATCTCGTGGCCCTCGGCGCTGGGCAACGGTGGCGTCGACGTACGCGTCGTCCACAGCACGATGGCGTTGAGGACCAGGTGTCGGCGTATTCAGGACCACTGCTGGCGGTGCGGAGATTCCGTCCAGGGCTACCCGGACCACGAGGGCGAAGAAGTCGTCCTCGACGTTCGTGAAGCACCCACCCACCTCGTACCCGAAGAACTCCGCTGGAGACGTTGAGGCACAGCACCTCGTCGGCCCGTGCGGCGGACTCGTAGAGCATCTTCCACTGCGTCTTCTCCCGCAGCGTGACGTCGAGGCGCCACAAAGCGGCGATCTGGTTCTCCGCGAGGGCCTTGGTGCGGCCGGGGGGCGCCGGCCGCCGCTCGATGCCGATCGTCGGGTCGCCTTCGATCCAGCCCTGGCGCTGCCACCAGCCGATCGCCTTGCGCGTAATGGAAGGCTCCCGGTTGACGGTGTCGGCGTCCATCTCGTCCGCCCGCGCCGCCGCCAGCTCGGCCAGCACCTCCTGCAGTGTCACGATTTCGAGCACGAGGGAGTACGCACACGACGCACCCCGGACTTTCTGGCGGTGATGCCTGGCGGAGGCTGGTGGTTGCTCGACGTCCGCCCGGAGCGGCTGATCGGGCCGCTCGACGCTTTGATGTTCGCGGCGGCCCGGCACGTGGCCGAGGCCGTCGGATGGCGGTACTCCGTGGTGGCCGGCTGGCGTCCGCACGTCCACAGCGATCTGGACTTGTCGTCCCAGCGACGCCCGCAGTCGTCGGCAGCACTGGCTACAGCGGCGGCGCGGGCTGGGGCTGGGGCCAGCGTTACCGACCCCCAACACCGCTGACGACGAACTCCACCTCGCCGAACAGCTCCTCACCGGCCTCGACCTCGGCGCCACCAGCTTCACAGTGAGGATCGCTGGGCTCGTCTGTGACGCGGGCGTCCTCTACAAGATGCGACGGACTTCCTCATAGACAGCCAGTCGATCCTCTCGACTGACTTCCGGCATGACGTAGCGGTGAGAGCGAACCTGCTGAAGGAATTCATCAGGGAGTGAAAGGTGGTAAGTGGCCACATAGAACCACAAATCTCCGCGCCACACCCATTCCCCGTCAGTGAGAATGTTGTCCCCGCCCAGGATTCGCTCATCGGATCCGAGCACATCATTCACCGATCCCATGAAGGATAGGATCTCGTAGCCGCCATCGAGGTATTCGAGGAGGGCGGACTCGTCAGCCTCGCCAGACTCTCGAACGAGATCCCGAACACTCGCCTTCGATTCACCTGCCTTCGCCGACCAAAACTCGTCACAGAAACCGAGGATCTTCATATTTATTCCCACCTTCCGTTTTCACTGGGTCATCGGGAGGAACGTGCGCCAGTACCCTCCATCAAAAATTTCAGGCTCCTGGCCAGGTCCGAGGTCCCTGCTGACGCCCACCTTGTTGGTGGGTGCCTTCACTGGCACACCGAGTTCGTTTGCCACGCTTTGAGCAGCGGCCACCTCTGTCAACTCTGGCCGGATGGTTCCTGTGTGACATGATATGAGACGAATGGGGCCGCCGTCATAGTGTGGATTGTTTCGGATGGCTTCAGCGATATGAGTGGGGCTCGTGTCTCCTGCTGAGAATCCCTTGCCCGCAGCGTTCACCCGGCCCGGCTCGAAATATCCGCCGTTGTTTCCATGGATAACCACATCATGGTAGCCGGGTTTCGGCTTGACGAGGTCGAAGTTTACCAAAGTGCTCGAGTCGTATCCTATGGCCGTCGATCCCTGTCGGTAGTAAACAGGGTCTCCAGTTGCCATGTAGGAATCGCCGGGTATTTCGGGAGCTACTGGCTTGGTTGACTTGGGCGAGTTCCATGCCCGCCAGTCCTTCCGCGTGGCCATGGCCTCGCCAAAGGTTTTCCCGGCGCCAGCCCTGGCCATTCTAGATCCGGCAACAATCCCCTTGGGTCCGATGAATTCGGGGAAGAGGCGGCCGATGCCTTCGCTGAAGTCGCCCTTGAGGCCTTCGATGATGCCTGCGGGGATGCGTTCGGGGTGGGCAGCGGTGGAGACCAAACCCGCCAGGGTCATGTTGAGGTGCTGCTGGTACTCGGCGGGGTGGGTCAGGTTGTACGGGTCGGCGGGGTTGAGGCCTCGGCCGAAGTTGAGGATGCCCGCGGTGCCTTTGAGCGCTCCGCCCAGGACGTGGGTGAGCTCCAGCGCCTGGGAGCCCTCGTAGTCCATGAACTCGGCCATGATCTGGCGTGCCGTCGACGGCTTGGCCGGGGCGTGTTCCGTGGCGGCGGTGATCGCCCGCTCGGCGGCACGGGCGGCATCGTCGCGCTGGCGACGCGCCTCATCGAGGATCTCCCGGGCCCGTGTGCGGGCTGCCTCGCCCGGGTCGGCGCCAGGCGTAGGGCAGGGGCCTGGGTTCTGACCGGCCTTGACGGCCGCCTCGTACGCCTCGGTTCTGGTCTTGTAGGCCTCGGTGGCTTCTTTGGACGCCTTCATGCCCTGCTGGTAGAGCTCGATGGCCGCTTGAGCCTGAAGCTGAGCCCACATCAGCGTCTCTGCGTAGGCGCCCAGCGTGTTGCCTGCGGCCTCGCACGCGTCGGCGGCGTGGAACCAGTCGGTGGGATGCATCGCGAACTTCTCGCGGAACGCGTCGGCCGCGGCCCCCTTCCAGTGACCGGAGTCGAGGGCCTTCATGCCCTGTCCGACCCGGTTGAAGGCGGCCTGGAAGTCCCTGAGATGGGCCGCCGACTCCCAGATTGCGTCAGGCTTGCCGTGCAGCAGCTCGGCAGCTTCCTGGGTCTGGCCGAGCTGTTTCTCAGGCATGGCGCCCAGGCGGTAGGCGACATCGTCGCCGAAGTCCTCGACCTCGTCCGCCCAGTCGTTCGCACCCACGTAGTCCAGGCCGGCACCAATCCCGTCGGTGGCCACATCGACGCCATGGCCGATGGCCCTCTTGGCGGAGTCCACGCCATGGCCGAGCTTGTCCATGCCCTGGTTGAGCAGCCGGCCGAGGTCGGTCATCAGCGCTCACCGCCGGTCTGGGGCTTGGGTGCCGGGCCGGCGATGTCCTCGACGGTCCGGTCCATTTCATCGCGCAGGCCGACGGCGTCGATGATCTGGTTCGACAGGAGGATGTCAGAGCTGTTCACATCGTGGATGGCGCTCTTCCAAGCGTCCTTGCTCTCATGAGAAGCGTGCTCGTAGGACTCCTTGCTGTGGTCCGCGTCCCGGATCTGGGTATACGGGTTGTCGGCCAGGACCTCGCCCCAGCCCTTACCAGTGATGTCGCCCTCAGAGGCGTAGGGGTTGCCCCAAGCCGCGTTGGTCACCACCTTGAAGGCGCCCTGCGCGTACTGATCCTGCTCGTGCAAAACACCAGCTGACAGGCCGACGTTCTCGGCGAAGTCATTGCCTTGCTGGACAAGGGAGCGCACGCCCCATTCCCACCGTTCACAAAACGTGCCGAAGGCGGACGACAGGCCGTCGTACCCCGTGTCCATCCCCGACAGTGCGATCTTGGCGAAGCCCCGGCCCATGCTGGCCGTGCCCACCATCCCGAGCTCTTTCAGCTCACCCAGCGTCTCCGTGATGCCCTGCGCAATCTGTCCAAGCGCTTCCTTCGAGACATCAAGATCCGGCTGCTCCCCGCTCACGCCGCCACCTGCCCATCCAGCGCCGCCGTATCCGGCACGATGCCCCGAACCGGCGGAAACACCGCACCCTCAGAACCAGCTGCGTTCAACGCAACACCGCACGGGAAGTCGAGAGCCGGCACCAACTCGTCCAGCAACCGCGCCCCGACCACACGCCGGTAGGTCCACTCGTGGCCCGCTTCGCCGCGTGCCTCGGCGAAGCGGGCCAGCTCTTCCTCGCCGGAGAACGCGCAGATCCAGTCCAGACCACCGAGTTGAGCCGTCCACAAACCGCCCGCTTCATCCAGCGGCACGAGCACCACCCGCCCACGGAAATCCGCCAGCCGCAACCGCGCCGCCTCCCGGGCCTCCTCGAGCGGATCACCATCGACTGGTGGGGGAATCACCACCACGGCCGACGGCATCGCCGTGCCTGAGGCCACACGTCCGGCTGCCTCCGCCCGCAGCCGACCCCACTCCTCGTCAAACCCCACCCAAACTCCCCAAACCACGCCGTCACACGCCCACGGCCGCGCGACGACATCCCCTCAAACGCTGATCGAACGTACTTTTGCACGCTGCGAGAGAGACGACCAACTTTGCACGGCCCAGGCGAAGACCGGCCACCGTCACATGGCACGCGTAGCCCCCTCTCGTTGCCGACTGCGGTTTGTCCGGGGTGCCAAAAGACGGCAGCGGCAGGAGGGCGAGGGGCGGCCCGGGCACGCTGGGCCGTCAATTCCGCCGGAGGCGGGCGGGTGCCGTGCTCCCGCCGTCGCGCATGACGGGCGCGTGAGGAGACCGCACCGCCAACTGTGGCCTAGCGGGAGCAGCAGCTGCCGCGATGCGTTGCCGACCGCCCTCGTCGCCGCCCGGGGTGCGGAGCTATCGATGCTGCGGGCCGAGGGGAAGAGCACCACCGCCTCCGCGCTATAGCCGGTGGCAGGCGTCCACGTCCCGCGGCGAGCCCAGGTGCTCGGCGGTGCTGATCCGCAGGAGGGGGTCATCCCCGCGTGCGCGGGGAGCAGAGGGCGATCCGCTCGTCCCCGTACGGGGCGACGGGGTCATCCCCGCGTGCGCGGGGAGCAGTGTGTGGCGATCAGGCCCTTGCCGTGGGCCAGGTTGGTCGCGGGGTCATCCCCGCGTGCGCGGGGAGCAGTTCACGCTCAACGGGGCTGGCGCCGACAACCAGGGGTCATGCCCGCGTGCGCGGGGAGCAGGATTTGCCGCACGACCGGCCCCTGCACCGGGTGGGGTCATCCCCGCGTGCGCGGGGAGCAGGGCCCGATTTTCGGGTTCGTGGGCAGCGCCCAGGGGTCATCCCCGCGTGCGCGGGGAGCAGCTGTCACCGTCACCATCGGGGGTGACGGGCAGGGGGTCATCCCCGCGTGCGCGGGGAGCAGATCACGGTGGAGCACTCCAGCCAGTAGTTCTCGGGGTCATCCCCGGGTGCGCGGGGAGCAGGGCCACGTGTACCTCGCCCGCCGCATCTACGCGGGGTCATCCCCGCGTGCGCGGGGAGCAGTGCTACCTCGGCGTGTACGACTCGGGCGGCACGGGGTCATCCCCGCGTGCGCGGGGAGCAGGAGATCGTCACCGACCCGATCGCAGTCCAGACGGGGTCATCCCCGCGTGCGCGGGGAGCAGAGCTCGCGCGCTTGGTCAAGCAGGCGCGGACGGGGTCATCCCCGCGTGCGCGGGGAGCAGGCTTGCTGAGCAGCTAGTTTAGGCAAGCCGGGACGCGCTCTGGAGTACTTTCACCGATCACGACCTTTCAGGTAAACCGTCAACCGTCCCATATCCGATCCGCGCACGCGGGGATGACCCGGAGGCCGGCTTCACCATGCTCTGGTCCGGTCGCCTGTTCTGGCGGTACTCCCCGGGCAGCGACACACCAGTCTGACCTTCGAGGTGGGCCAGCTCTGCCGGGTTCAAAGGGTCCTCGAGGAAGAACCTGGGCCCTATCGCGCCAAAAGCGCGGTGGGGTCATCCCCGCGTGCGCAGGGAGCAGCTCGTAGGCGTTGACCTGGCAGTACAGGCCGAAGGGGTCATCCGCGCGTGCGCGGGAGCAGCCGTGTCGGTGTGAGGTCTCAGGAGATGCTTGACCGTTTGTCCTCTGGACATGGTTGACACGTTCGGCTGAACGTTCGTCATCTCCCGACGACCGGTGCGGCAGTGGTGCTTCCGTCGGTGGCGTGGACGTACAGCAGTTGGCCGAGTACCGCTACCGAGCCGTCCGTGAGGTGCTCGGCGGGTCTCCGATCGGTGAGGTCGCAGCTCGGTACGGCACCTCGCGTCAGACTCTCTACAGCTGGCGACGGCGGTTCGAGCAGGAAGGCAGGCCCGGCCTGCTGGACCGCTCCCGGCGCCCGCGGAACAGCCCCACCCGCCTGTCCGCCGAGGTGGAAGCCGAGATCTGCGAGCTTCGTCGTCGGCATCCCCGGTGGGGTGCCCGCCGGATCTCCCACGAGTTGGCTGGCCGCGGGCTGGAGCTGGCGCCGTCGCGGGCCACGGTCCACCGGGTGCTGTCCCGCAACGGCCTGGTCCGCACCCAGGAACAGCAGCACCCGCGCAAGTACCGCCGCTGGCAGCGCGAAGCGCCCATGCACCTGTGGCAGATGGACCTGGTCGGAGGGGTTCCGCTGGCCGACGGGCGGGAGTGCAAGATGGTCACCGGTATCGACGACCACTCCCGGTTCGTCGTGATCGCCTCCGTCGTGGCCGTGCCCAGCGCCCGCGCTGTGTGCTCGGCTTTCACCGCCGCGATGCGCCGCTACGGGGTGCCCTTCGAGGTGCTGACGGACAACGGCAAGCAGTTCACCGGCCGTCATACCCGCCCCCAGCCGGTGGAGGTGCTTTTCGAGCGGATCTGCCGGGAGAACGGCATCACCCAGCGGCTGACCAAGCCGCGTTCACCCACCACCACGGGCAAGATCGAGCGCTTTCACCGCACCCTGCGTGAGGAGTTCCTCGATCACGTGGTGCCGTTCGAGTCGCTGGCCGCGGCCCAGGAAGCGATCGATGGCTGGGTGCACGCCTACAACCACCAGCGCCCGCATCAGGCCCTGACTATGGCCACCCCGGTCAGTCTCTTCCGCCCCCATTCTCCCGTTCGCGACGGTGACAAGCATCCTGAACAAGTTGTTCAGCCGGAGTTGTCCATCGAGGTCGTTGAACCGCCGGTTCTGCCGCCGCAGGGGACCGCGGTCGAGTTCGAAGTGCGGGTGCCGCCCAGCGGTGAGATCACCCTGGTGACGGGCAGGCAGCGAGTCGGCATCCACCAGGCACTGGCTGGCAGGACGCTGACCGTCTGGGCGAACCATCGCAGCGTCCACTTCCTCCTCGAAGGGCACCTGGTCACGACGGTCCCGTCCCGGCTGCGGCCGGAGGATCTCGCCTACCTGACCATGCGCTACGGCGCCCGCCCGGCCGGTCCCGAACCCGTCACGTCTGCCCTGCTCAGGGCACGGAGCGGTAAGGCCATCTTGGCCGCCGGCGAGCCGGTCGAGGTCGAGCGAAAGGTCCAGCGGGACGGACTCGTCGGCTTGGCAGGCGGCCGATACCAGGTCGGGTTCGCCCTGGCGGGCCGCACCATCACGCTCCTCCTGGACGGGCACCTCATGCATGCCATCGCCGACAACGCTCTGATGGGGACGTGGCCCTGCCCCGTTCCGGCCGACCGTCTGGGGCAGATCCACGGGGCCCGGACGGCGACGTCACCGTTGCCTCCTCCGCCTCTACCGACCGGTGCCATCCGGGCCCAGCGCAAGGTGCATGCAAGCGGCCGTTTCATGATCAATGGCCAGTTCATCAAGCTCGGCCCGCGGCATGCCGGGAAGATCGTCACCGTCGTCATCGAGGACACCCACTTCCGGATCCTGCACGGCGAAGACGAACTCGCCGTCAGGCCCCGCAAGAACCCCAGACCGATCACCAGGCTCTACGTCAAAGGCATGGGCACCCAGAGAGACCGTCAAGGATCTCCTGACGACAAACCGTCAAGGAAGTCCTGAGACCTCACACCGACACAGCCGCGCATCCACGCGACGGCCTCGCTCGCCTCGGGGTCATCCCCGCATGCGCGGGGAGCAGCGACGTACCGTCACCGGGACCGTAGACGACCTGGGGTCATCCCCGCATGCGCGGGGAGCAGTTCGCATGGGTCACCGCCCACACGTCCGGCTTGGGGTCATCCCCGCATGCGCGGGGAGCAGGTCGGGAGCCGGCACCGCGGGCGGCGGCAGCGGGGGTCATCCCCGCATGCGCGGGGAGCAGTCGGGGAACCGGGTCACGGCCGTCACGCGGCAGGGGTCATCCCCGCATGCGCGGGGAGCAGTGCTGATGTACTGCGTGGTGCCCATCGCGGGCGGGGGTCATCCCCGCATGCGCGGGGAGCAGTCGGCGGGACCGGCTCCAGAAGGATCGAAAACGGGGTCATCCCCGCATGCGCGGGGAGCAGTGGTACCTGTGCCGGGCGGGGAGGGCTCCGTGGGGGTCATCCCCGCATGCGCGGGGAGCAGCGGAGCTGCTCGCGCGTGAACTTCCAGGGCCCGGGGTCATCCCCGCATGCGCGGGGAGCAGCGGTCCCCGTTCGCGGCTGCTTCGTCCACGCGGGGGTCATCCCCGCATGCGCGGGGAGCAGCATCACAGTCAGTATCGAGCAACGGATCGAAGCGGGGTCATCCCCGCATGCGCGGGGAGCAGCACGGAGCGGTGCCTACCAGGGGGACGGCGCTGGGGGTCATCCCCGCATGCGCGGGGAGCAGTGCGGAGCGCGCACTTCGCCTTCCGGCCGCCGGGGGTCATCCCCGCATGCGCGGGGAGCAGTACCTGGTGCTCACCGAGGAGGACGGGGAGCCGGGGTCATCCCCGCATGCGCGGGGAGCAGCTGCTCCCAGACCGGCAGGACGGACGGGACCTGGGGTCATCCCCGCATGCGCGGGGAGCAGACGCACATCACCGTGTCGCACGCGTCCGGGTCGGGGTCATCCCCGCATGCGCGGGGAGCAGAGCACTGAGCAGTGTGCAGATCTAAGCGTGGGGGGTCATCCCCGCATGCGCGGGGAGCAGGCCCCTTCTGGCGGCGCGTTGCTGGCGTTGGCGGGGTCATCCCCGCATGCGCGGGGAGCAGGTCCCGCTGCTGTTCGGGGTGTACGGCGCGCTGGGGTCATCCCCGCATGCGCGGGGAGCAGTGCTCTTCCAGTCGCACGCGGCGAACATGGGTCGGGTCATCCCCGCATGCGCGGGGAGCAGCAGACCCCCTATCCCCAGATCTGTGCAGCGGCGGGGTCATCCCCGCATGCGCGGGGAGCAGCAGACCATGTTCGACAGTAATGAGTCGACCTTGGGGTCATCCCCGCATGCGCGGGGAGCAGGTCTTCATGGACAGCTGCCGGGTGCCGATCGCGGGGTCATCCCCGCATGCGCGGGGAGCAGTCGTGACGCCGCTGAACGTACCGGGCGGGACGGGGGTCATCCCCGCATGCGCGGGGAGCAGTGCGACAGCCACGACCGGGAGCGGCCGAGGACGGGGTCATCCCCGCATGCGCGGGGAGCAGCACGGTGGGCGTGGTGAGCGAGTGCCACCCGTGGGGTCATCCCCGCATGCGCGGGGAGCAGAAGGACAAGCGAATTGTTTTCGCCGACGAGCTGGGGTCATCCCCGCATGCGCGGGGAGCAGCGAAGCCCCCCGGCCCGGCACCAGCGTCCGCTAGGGTCATCCCCGCATGCGCGGGGAGCAGCGGGCGACGAGTCGGGCGGCTCGCTCGGTCGGGGGGTCATCCCCGCATGCGCGGGGAGCAGCTCGGATGCCATTCCCTGAACATGCACATGGTGGGGTCATCCCCGCATGCGCGGGGAGCAGAGCGCCTCGGGCGAAGTCACCATCGGCGACATGGGGTCATCCCCGCATGCGCGGGGAGCAGGCTTCCTGAGCAGCCAGTTTAGGCAAGCCGGGACGCGTTCTGGAGTACTTTCACCGATCACGACCTTTCAGGTAAACCGTCGCATATCCGGCTCTCCGTCGGCTTATGAGAGGCGTTCCAGCGCGTCGACCAGCTGGCTTACAGACACAGCACCGGTCTCGGGGAGGCCGGCCTCCGACCATGCCCGCTGCGCGACGGCCATATCGCCCTCAGCAGCCGCCAGGACGTTCTGCTTCGCACTGTTCTCGTGGGCCGGGTCGGTATCGAGACCATTCCACGACCGGCGGCCGGTGTCGGGCGGCGTCCGTGCGTACTCGTTCGGCCTGCTCCAGCACGGCGATTCGCTCGCGGGTCTTCGCGAGGAGCACGGTAAGGAGGGTCTCCACGGTCCGCAGCCGGTCCAGGTCCGGGGGAGCCAGGCCGGCCCGCCACCGATATCCATGACTATCCCTGTACGTCCGTAGCGGAGGCTCGCTTGGGGGCCATCCGCGCTGCCACGACCTGGCCACGCTCCACTGTCGACCAGAACGGGTGATCGCTCGGTCCGTCGCCCGGCTGGCCACTATGGTGGCGCGCCGTGAGCAGCAAGTACGCCGACCTCGGCCGCTTGGGCCACTGCTGGCGGTGCGGAGATTCCGTCCAGGGCTACCCGGACCACGACGGCGAAGAAGTCGTCCTCGACGTTCGTGAAGCACCCACCCACCTCGTACCCGAAGAACTCCGCTGGAGAGTCAACGGCAACGGCATCGCCCTCCCGCTCGGCTGGACGGACCCCACCGACACCGTCCGCATCCGCCACGAACCCGTCTGCACCGCCAGCGCCCGCCCCGGCCCCAAACCCCTGCGCAACCACCTCAACCGCGCCCATCCCATCGCCCAAGGGGCTGACCACGGCCTTCCAGCTCTGAGACACCGTGTACGGAGGTCCGCGCACCGATTACCCGGCCTCGTGGGCGCCGCCCGGCGAGGCACGTACGGTCATCCCCCGAGACCGCCTGACCGACGGAAGCCAGGACGCCTGGCGTGCCCGCACCAGCGACGGCCAGCTGACCGGCCCCTACACGCAGTGGTGCTACTTCCGCGTGGACCACATCCCGCCGACGGCGGACATGACCACGGACGCGACACCCAAGAAGGCCGGAGAGGAGGCCGTGTTCACGCTGCACGGGTCCGACACCGACACCGGCTCGGGCATCGTCTGCGCCCGCTGGAGTACGAACGGGACCCCGAGCGCCGGCTGGCGCTGCTCGGACGAGGCGACCGACGCCCACATCGTCCGCCTCACCGACGGCACGCTCGACATCAAGCTCAAGCCCGCCACCTGGGGCAGCCAGTCCGTCTACCTCGAGACGATGGACCCGCGGGGAACGTCTCCCAGCCTGCCCGCCTGGACTACTACGCCCAGCCGGCCGCCGCACCCGCATCCTTCGGCGACATCGACGCCGACGGCAAGCCGGACGTCCTGGTCCCCGACGCGGACGGCAACCTGCGCAAGCCCGGCTCCGACCCGCGGGACACCCCCAGTGCGCGTCGCTTGGCCGCCCCCGAGGACATTGGCAGCTGGGCAGGAATCCAGTACACCCACCGGGGAAGCCTGAGCGGCGACCAGGTCGACGACCTGATCGCCCATTCCCCAAGCGGATACGGCCTGTACTTGTTCCGCAACGACGGAGGGGGCCGGTTCACCGAGCAGGGCCCAAAGCTCCTCTGGAAGCCCGAGACCTGCCAGAACACTTCAGGCGCGTTCATAGACTGCGCACAGCACGGCTTCCGCACGGACTGAACGCAGGTCACACAGATCGCGGCGTATGGATCCCCCCGGGGGGACACCGCAGTGGGCGGCATCCTCCCGCATACCTCCCGGCTGTCCATTGAGAATGGCCGCCTGTGGCTGACCCGGAGTGACAGCATCGGCCTGGCCTGGGAGTCCACCCTCCTCTCGCCCAATGACGACAGGTGTGCCGGGTACGAGCACTCACCCCGGGCCCGCGCAGGGGAGCGCGTTCCCGACCCTGTGGACCCGCTCCACGGCAGATGGTGCGATCCGCGCCTTCTCCGTCAGCGGCACCGCCGACGCACCCGACTTCTCCGCCTTCAACGACCCGACGGCGGGGACTGTCCTGGCCACCGTGCCCGCTGCCACGCACCTGCGGATCGGCTCGGACGGCGACCTCACCGGTGACGGCCTGCCCGACTTGTGGTCCGCCGACGCCTCCGGCAAGATCACCGTCTTCCCCGGCACCGGCACCACCGGCCCGCACCCAACGGTGACCGGCTTCGCCCCGATCTCCTGACCGCTGCGCGCCCTCCGACGCCCAACAGCGTTGGAGGGCGCCACGATTGAGCGCCCGACGTTGAGCCGCAGTGGTCCAGCCGACCTCTGACAGCTGGGCCGCCTGCTCGACCACCATCCGCTCAGAGCCGGGCAAGTAGTGGAACAGGACCCCGACGGGGCCGCCAGTAGCTGCAGGCCGTCCAGCGCGGCGATGCGCTGCGCCTGCACGGACGCGGCCTGACGGACGGCCCGCCCGGGCGCTCACCGCCCTTCGGTCACAGCCCGGGCAGAGCTTGCCGGACATGACAGATCGGCAAGCTCTGCAGTGTTCCCTGACACCCCTGTGTTTCGGGACGGCAGCGGCCGCTTCCCCCGACTTCGGAGAGGCGGCCGCTGCGTTGACGCAGGTGAGGGCGTCTACGCGCTCGGGGCGGGAAGAGGCGCCGTGCCGAGGGTGGGGATGGTCCAGCGCTGGGCGGGGCTGCCGTTGCAGTCGAACAGCCAGAGAGGGGTTCCGGGACGGGTGTCGAAGTTGCCGAGGTCGAGGCAACGGCCGGACACCGGGTTGTAGATGCTGTTGTCGGCGCGGGGAAGGAATCGCTGGCTCGAGGCCGCGCTGTCGCAGGTTCGGAGTTCGATGAGTGTGTTGTTCTTCGTTCCCGCGTTCGTGGCGTTGAGGCACTTGCCCTGCGTACGGATGGTGCCGTCGCCGCGGATCTGGAACTTCTGTGCGCCGGAGTCGTTGCAGGCGGCGATCTGGATCTTGTTGCCGTCGTCGGGGCGGTTGAAGTCGTTGTCGACGCAGTTGGCGGCCGAAGCCGTCAGAGCAATCGGGCCGACGGCGTCCGGGGCGGTGGGGGCGACGGAGTACGGGTAGACCGCGAAGTCGCTGATGCCGCCGTCAAGGGCGTCCGCGCTGGCTCCGTCGGCCTTGAACCGGCCGAGTACGAGAGGCCCACTGGCGGCAGGGCTCGTGGAGGGCTGGTGCTGCGCGGTGCCGGCGAGGACCCCGTTGACGTAGAGGCTCATGAGGCCGGTGTCGGCGTTGTAGACGGCCGTCAGGCGGGCCCACGTGTTCGGGGTGAACCGGGCGGCGTCGTTGGCGATGTCGGTGTAGTCGAACGGCCATCCGTCGGCATCGGCGTGAGCCAGGGCGAAGCGCCAGTGCGAGGAGTCGGCATACAAGATGAAGGAACTCGTCCGATTGCCGTCCTGGCTGGCGATGAGCCTCCTCTCGGCCCCGGCCTTGGCCCAGGTGCTGATGGTGAAGCTCTTCGTCGTGTCGACGGCCGAACGGGCGGCCGTGATGTTCGCTTGAGACTCTGAGCCCTTGAAAGCGGCGTAGGTGGCTGCGCGGCCGCCGATCGTGTCGGGCGAGAACGTGATGCCGGTCGTGGTGGCGTCGTTGGTGCCGACCGAATCCCGGGTGATGGTGCCGTTCTGCCCGGTCAGCTTCCACTGCGCGGTCGGCATGTTGAGGTTGCCCATGAAGATCGGGGTCACATCAACGTCGGTAACCGTGGGGTGTGGGACGGTGCCGCCATTCGGGGCGGTACCCGTGCCTTTGAACGCGACGAGTTGCTGGCCTCCATCTACAGCCCACAGGTCGGGGAGGCCGTCGCCGGTGAGGTCGCCGTCGGAGCCGACCCGCGGGTAGCGGGCAGGTTCGAACTTGCCGCCGATCGTGCCTGCAGACGGGTCGGTGAAGCCGCTGAGGTCGGGTTCCTGCGTCGTGCCCCTGACCGGGAAGGCGTGCAGAGTGCCGTCGGCCTTGGATCGCGCCCAGAGAGTTGGCAGGTCTGTGCCCTGTGCACGCCCGGGAGTGATCAACTCGTAGCCGTCCCATCGGGCGTCGTTGGCCGAAAGCAGGATGGATCGGGGCCCGAGCTTGTTTACAGTTCCGGCCGCGGCGAGCCAGAGCCGCCCGTTCTCGACGAAGAGCAGGGAAGTACGCCCCAATGCCCCGTCCTTTGCGGTGTCCCCGGACAGTGAGCCGAAGGCCGCGATCTGCGTCGCCTTGGACCAGTCGGTGCCGTAGCCGTGAGCGGTGCAGTCGATTGCTGCCCCGGCGGGTGTGGCACAGCTGCCGGGCTTGGTCACGGTTACGGGTGCCGTGCCATCGAGACCGCCGGTCGCGTCGTTGAGGTAGACGTACAACTTGGGCTGGCCCGGCTGGTGGGCAAAGAGATCGTCAACGGATTTCTCACCCAGGCTGCCGCGGTGGGTGGTGTGGATGCCATTCCAGCCGTTCCAGCCGGGGGCCAGCTGCGGGCGGGCGCTGGGGGCCGCACCAGGGTCGCTGTCGCCCCCGACCAGGCGCAGCGTGCCGGCGCTGTCGGGCAGGACGATGTCCGCCCTCCTGTCGCCGGTGAGGTCGCCGAAGATCGGGGCAGGGCTGGTCGGGTTGGACGGCACGTAGTAGCTGTAGGCGACGGGCTGGGAGAGGTTGCCGGCGTTGTCCTGGGTCTGCAGGTAGAGGTAGTTGGTACCCCACCGCTGGGGGGTGACCTTGATGGTGGTCTTTCCGTCGGTGAGCTTGGCTATGCCGGTTTCGGTATCGGTGCACTTCCAGTTGACGGCCGCGGCCTTGACCGGGTCCGTGGTCCAGCGGGCGCAGGCCAGGCCCGAGGTGCGCCCGCCGGCTGCCGGTGCGGTATCGGTGCCTGAGAGGGTGAACGTTCCTTCTTCGCCCGCGCGCTTGGGGTGGGCGTCGATCGTGCCTGAGGCGGGGAAGTCGGTGGAGGTGACGGCTGCGGTGGGAGGGGTGCGGTCGACGCGCAGGAAGCACCATTCCGTGGCCGCGCTGGTCAGCGTCCCGTCCGTGGTGCGTGCTGCCCAGCCGTACTGGTGGCCGTCGGTCAGTGCGCCGATGTCGACGGTCGCGTCTCCGTAGTCGCCGTTCCAGCCGGTCTGGGCGTATTCGGTCTTGCCAGTGTCGTCGTCCCAGTATTGGAAGGTCGTCTGGAGCTGGCGCTTGGTGGCCGAGTACGTGGAGGTGGTGAGGGTGACGTTGTTGTTGGCGCCGACCCAGCCGGGGTTGTCCCAGGGGTTCGCGGTGCCGGGCGTGCGGCAGTCGGCGTACGAGGCCGAGTTCGCGAAGCCGGGAGTGGGACGGGTGCGGGGCCACCAGACGGTTGGCGTGATGTCGTACTCGACGACGATGTGCGGGGTGTTCTCGTACCGCTGCCGGTAGTACTTGTTGTACTCGTCGTCAGGGGCGAGGCCGACGGTGATGGTAGGCCACTGGTACCGGGAGGCGTTCTTCACCAGGTCCGTGACGTTGAAGTCGATCTGTCCGGTACCCGACATGCTGGTGTGCCCGACCTGGCTGCAACCCTTCATGGTGGAGCCCGTGCCGCAGGGCTGCCGGTTCCAGCTGGTCGGGTTGCCGATGGCGTTGGTGGAGTACAGGCCCATCGGTGTGCCGGTGCTCGGGCTGGACGAGGAGATCACGGTCGCGGAGAACGTCGCGTTGATGATCTCGGTGTTGTACAGCCTCGAGTCGACCCCGATCTGGAAGTAGGCGCGGGTGCGGCCGATTCCGGTGCACGGCGGGTTGCCGATGTTGTATCCGCAGTAGCCGGTGGCCGGCTTGTCCTGGCCGTACTCGGTGCCGTTGAACTCGTTCGTGTCCGGGTAGGCCTCCTGGACCTGCGCCCAGGCCTGGTTGGGGTTGTCCAGAACCGGATTCCAGCCCGGGTCGATGTACCAGGGGCCTGTGCCCTTGCCCAGCAGATCGGGATCGGGGACGAGCTCGATCCCCTTCGAGTCGGCCGTCGTCCTGACCGGCTTTACGGTGGCACCCGCGCCCGGGCCGTCCGCGGTGGAGGCCGCGGGCGGATCATCGGTGGCCGGGGCGGACTGCGGGGCGTCGGCGCCGGCCGACTTGCTCAGGCGCTGGACGGCGGCCGGAGCCGGTGCGGCGGCCGAGTCCCACATGAAGGAGCTCGGGCTGGTGAAGCGGGTCCGGCCCTTGGCGTCCTTGATGTCGAGGTTGCCTGCGCTGTCGCCGGCGACGGTCAGCCCGTCTGCCTCGACATCCAGCCGCAGCCTCCTGACCGCCGGGTTCGCGGCGGCCTGGGCGGTGCGGACGATCAGGACCTGGCTCCAGCCGCCCTGCCGGTCGGCGCTCAGTCGCAGGTCCACGTCCGGAAGGACGTTGCGATAGAGGGCGCTGTCCGTGACGAGTGCGGGCTTGGGGAGCGCGAACGGGGTCTTGAAGGCGACTTTCCGACCGTCGGCCGTAGCCATGGAGACCATGGGGCCCGTGCCGCCGCCGGAGAAGCTGAGCTTCGAGGAGACCGCGGCCGGTACGACCGCACCGTCTGCGGCGGCGTGGAGCGTGGCGTCGAGGGCGCGCCACTGCCCGTCCGTGCCCTTCGTGCGCTCCGGTAGGGCAGTGGCATCGGTGGTCAGCGTGCCGCTGGGATTGGCGAACGTCTGCGAGCCCGCGGTGGTCAGGTCGGCGACGGCCACCCGCTTTCCGCTGCTCCTGGCCTCGGCGAGGGCCTTGGTGATGGCCGTTTCCTGCGCGCTCGGCGCGGGTTTGGGCGGAGGCGCGGGCCAGGCGGACTGCCCTGGTCCGTGGCCCCGCGAGCCGTCGGCCGCTGCGGGCGGAGCGGCGATCAGGCCAGCTCCGAGCGAGAGTACGGCTGCTCCGGCAACGGGCAGCATCGAGACGCGCAAGGCCCGCCGAGTGCGGCTCCCCATCCTTGGTGTCCGCAATGCTGAAAATGACGATCTCACGTGAAAGCCCCCCTGAGCTGTGAGACGGACAGAAGTCAGCCGCACGATGTCTTCACGTCTGCAATTCTGTCAACGCTTTATGAGATTCCGCTGTCCGCTTTGGGTGGTGAACGCCCGAGGCGCACCTCAAGTGACATGAGTCACGCGTGAGGAATATGAGACTCCGCTGATAAATCGAACGTGCATTTCGTAAGGTGCCTCTGATCTGGGCCTTGCCGGTCCGGGTTCACGCTTCCTGTGTCCTGTGGGGGGATTCGGTTGTCTCGTAGAGGTGGCTCCACTGCACGCTCGCGCACCAGACGGTCGCGCATCGCGGTCGTCGCTGCGCTGTCAGTTCTCTTCTCCGGCCTCGGCCTTCCGGTAGTCGAAGCGGCCGACAAGCCGCCGAAGGTGTGGGTTCCACCCAATACACCGCTGCCGGATGCGAAACCCGTCAAGGGGGCTAATGCCAAGCCTTCGGCCAAGCAGGCGCCGGCTGGCCGGAAATGGTCCCCCGAATCGAACAGCAAGATTCCGGCCGGCGCGGCAAACGTCACCTTGGGTCCCAAGGAAACGGCTCGAGGCGTCACCGGCCCCGGGGCCCTCCAGGCCGGCGAACTTCCTGTCTGGATTGCGCCCGCGAATGGCGTGAATCATTCGGCGAATTTATCTTCTCTCGCCGTTGGAGGATCGGCCACACAATCCGGCCAGGACAGCACACTGCGTGTCGAGGTGAAGGAGACAGCCAAGACCCGGGCCGCCGGAGTCAACGGCGCACTCATCGCCCTCAGCAGCACCGCCGGCACCGGCCCCGCCGGCAAGGTGGAAGTCGGTCTCGACGTCTCGGCATGGGCCAAGGCCGCCGGAGCCAACTGGGCCGACCGCGCCCGTCTCGTTCAGCTGCCCACCTGTGCGCTGACCACTCCCGGCGCCACCGGCTGTACGACCCGTACGCCCCTCGCCTCGCACCGGGACGCCTCCGGGCGCCTGGTCGCCGAGGTGGACGTGCCCAAGAGCTCCTCTGGCTTCGCCGCCGCGCCGAAGAAGAACCAGCCCGGCGGCACCAAGTCGGCATCGCCGACAGCCCCGCAGGTGCTCGCCGCCCAGGACGTGGCGCTCGCGCTGGAGCCGGGCCCCAAGGGCGCCAGCGGTGACTACACCGCCAGCCCGCTGCAGCCGTCCGCCTCCTGGCAGGCCGGGGCGAACGCCGCGAACTTCACCTATGGCTACACCGTCGAGGTACCCAACGGCATCGCCGGAGCCGGGCCGGGAATCTCCCTCGGCTACGACTCCTCCTCCGTCGACGGCCGCACCGCGTCGACGAACGCACAGGCAGGCCTGTTCGGAGAGGGCTGGGACTGGAGCCCCGGCTCGATCTCGCGCTCGTACAAGGGGTGCAAGGACGCGGGCATCAAGGACTCGGGCGACGAGTGCTGGGCCGGAGACATCCTCTCGCTGAACCTGGCCGGCCACGCCGGGCAGATCGTCCGGGACGACACCGCCTGCGTGTACCGCCTCCAGGGCGACGACGGCACCAAGATCGAGCGCCTGACCGATCAGCGCAACGCCGCCTGGAAGGGCGAAGGCTTCAAGGTCACCACGACCGACGGCACCCAGTACTACTTCGGCTCCAACCGCCTGCCCGGCGGCGACGGCACCGACCCCGAGGCCAAGTCCGTCTCCACGGTCCCCGTCTACTTCAACAGCGGCCAGGACAAATGCCTGGGCGCCCAGACCCCGGCCAACGGCACGTGGCAGCAGCTGGGCTGGCAGTGGAACCTCGACTACGTCGTGGACCCGCACCAGAATCTCGTCTCCTACCGCTACGAACAGGAAGACAACTACTACGGGCGCGGCGGCGGCCAGAACAACGGCACCGGCACCAACACGCGGTACCAGCGCGCCAGCTACCCGACCTGGATCGGCTACGGCCAGCGCCTGCCGGAGCAGATCGCGGCCAAGGGCGCGGCCAAGCCCGCCGCCCAGGTGTGGCTTCGCACCACGGAGCGCTGCTTCCCCGATGACGCCCCCGCCTGCGCCCCGGCCCAGCGCACCAAGGCCAACGCGAACTCCTGGCCCGACACACCCGTCGACCAGGAATGCCCGGCCTCCGGCCAGTGCCTGAACCTCTCGCCGACCTACTTCTCCTCCAAGCGCATCAAGCGGATCGACACCGAGGTCCTGGCCGGCACCGGCTACCGCCCCGTCGACTCCTACTTCCTCAACCAGTCCTTCGAGAACCCGGGCGACGGCACCTCCCCGACGCTCTGGCTCGACTCGATCGTGCGCAAGGCGTCCAACGGCCAGCCCGAGAAGGAACTGCCCGCGGTGTCGTTCCAGCCGCGGCAGATCCCCAACCGCGTCGACGGCGTGGTACGGCGCCCAGACGGTACGGACGCCTCGGCACCGAAGTACTACCGCCCGCGCATCGAGAAGATCACCACAGAGACCGGCGGCCTGATCAACGTCGTCTACAAGGAGCCGGAGTGCTCGAGGGTCAAGGGCACCATGCCCTCCTCCGAGGACGCCAACACGATGGCCTGCATGCCGGTCAAGTGGTACCTGCCCAAACAGTCCTACGCGGACCCGGTCAACGACTGGTTCAACAAGATCGTCGTCCAGTCCGTCACCCAGCAGGACATGGTCGCCGGCCAGGTCACCACGGTGACCGACTACGAGTACGGCGGCGGTATCGCCTGGCACCGCAACGACTCCGAGTTCGCCGACCCCAAGACCCGTACGTGGGACCAGTTCCGCGGCTTCGCCACGGTCACCACCCGCACGGGCAACGGCAACGTGGCCGAGGCCCCGCGCACCAAGAGCGTGGCCACCTATCTGCGTGGCATGGACGGCGACGTCCTTGCCAACGGCACCAAGCGCAGCGTCACCGTGCCCGACGCGCAGGGCGGCACCATGAAGGACGAGAACATCCTGTCCGGCCGGGTGCGCCAGACCGAGACGTACGACCGCGACGGCGGAACCGTGGTGGCCGACGAGGTCACCACCCCCTGGGTCGGCAAGGTCACCGCGACCCGCGCCCAGTCCGGAGACCTGCCCGCCATCACCGCCCGCGCCCAGAACACGGCCAAGGTCACCAGCCGCGCGAAGCTGGCGGACGGGAAAACCTGGCGCATCAGCGAGCGCACCTCCGAGTACGACGACACCCTCCTCTCGCGACCGACCAAGGTCGACGACAAAAGCGACCTGTCCCGCCCCGACCAGCGCCTGTGCACCACGTTCGACTACGCCGCCGGCCCCGGCGGCGCCCTCACCCAGCTGGCCTCCCGCACCCTGGTCCTGTCGGGTGCCTGCGGGCAGACGCCGACGGCCGCGAACACCGTCGGCGACACCCTCGCCTCCTTCGACAACCAGCCCGCCGGACAGGCCGGCGCCGCCGGGGACCAGACCGGCACCTCGGTCCTCGAGAAGTACGACGACGCGGGCAAGCCGGTGTACCGGCTCAACTCCACCTCGACGTACGACGCGTACGGCCGCGTCACGAGCAACACCAACAAGATCCGCAAGGACGCCGCTCACCTCGACGGGGCGGTGACCACCACCGAGTACAAGCCGGCCACCGGCTCAGTACCGAGCGAAGTCACCCACACCAACCCGCTCGGCTGGAAGACGACCACCACCCTCGACATCGGCCGCTCGCTGCCGCTGAAGACGACGGACGAGAACCAGCACGTCGCCGAACGCGAGTACGACCAGTTCGGCCGCGTCACCTCCATCTGGCAGCCCGGCCAGGAACGGGCGAAGGGCGCCCTGCCCGTACGCAAGTACTCCTATGCGATGAACGGCACCAACGCGCCGTCCAGCGTCCTGAGCCAAGCGCTCATGAACGACGACTCGTACACGTCCAGCTACACGGTCTACGACGGACTCGGGCGCACCCGCCAGACACAGGCGAACCCTGTTTCCGGTACCCGCGGACGCCTGATCACGGACGCGCTGTTCGACTCACACGGCTGGCAGGTCAAGACCAGCTCCGCCTACTACAACGACGAAGCCGGTCCGTCGGGCACCCTGTTCCTGCCCAACGGCGGAGTCAACCCCGACAGCAAGCTCCCCGCGCAGACTGTCTCCGTTTTCGACGGCCTGGGCCGCAAGACGGCCTCCGTCTTCCAGTCGTACGGCGTGGAACAGTGGCGCTCGAAGACCGAGTACCCGGGCGCCGACGAGGTCCGCACCATCCCGCCGAACGGCGGCTATGCCACCGCGACCATCACCAACGGCACCACCTCGCTCCTGCGCCAGTACAAGTCGAACACGCCCACTGGTCCCTACGACGAGACGACCTACGAGACCAACACGCAAGGCCAGGAGCTGCGGCGCAAGGACTCCGCAGGCAACGAGTGGACCTTCACCTACGACCTCCTCGGCCGCAACGTGAAGACCACCGACCCGGACGCCGGAACCAGCACCACCGTCTACGACGACAGTAAAAACCTCACCACCGTCACCGACGGCAGGAACAAGAGCGCCACCACCGTCACCGACCTCCTCGGCCGCGCCACCGCGACCTACGAGGGCAAGGCCGTCGACCCGGCCAAGCAGGTCGGCGCCTTCACCTACGACACCAAAGCCCTGGGCAAGCCCTCCACGAGCACCCGCTACATCGGCGGAGCCGGCGGCAGCGCCTACATCTCCGAAGTCACCGGCTACGACGGCGGCTACCGCCCTCGCGGCACGAAGACCACCATCCCGGCGGTCGAGAAGGGGCTTGCGGGGACCTACGAGACCAAGAACACCTACGATACGTACGGCCAGTTGGCGAGCACCGAGCTTCCGGGCGTTCCGCAGGCGGGTCTGGGCGTCGAGACGATGACGTTCTCCATGGATGCGGCGGGCAACCTCGCGGCGTTCGACGGCACCATCGGCACGACCCGCTCGCCTTACGTCGTGGACCTGCGGCGTGACCCCTACGGTCACGTCATCCGCACCACGGTTGGCAAGAGCGCCAAGCAGGTCGTCTCAACGATCGGCTACGACATCGCGACCGGGCGGCAGATCCGCTCGACCTTGGACAAGCAGACCGCGGCGACCTCGAGTGTCGACGTAGTCGACTACACCTACAACCAGGTCGGCCAGCTGACCTCGATCGGCAACACGCAGGATGGGTCCACCCGTGACCTGCAGTGCTTCACGCACGACTACCTGGGCCGGCTGACCCAAGCGTGGACCGACACCGGGAGCCAGAGCACCGCTCCCCAGCCCAGCGTCCCCGGCGTCGGCGGCTGCACCAACTCCGGCGGCCCGGCCGTCGAAGGCACCGGCAAGCCCAGCGTGGGCGGACCCGCCCCGTACTGGCAGCAGTACGAGTACGACCTCCTCGGCAACCGCACCAAGCTGGTCAAGAAGGACGTCACCGGCAACGCGGCCAAGGACACCACCGTCACTCAGACCTTCGGCGGCCGCCAGAACACCCCCTCCACCGACCCGAAGACCGGCGGCGGCACGGGCGGCCCGCACGCACTGATGACCTCCACGGAAACCGGCCCGTCCGGCACCAAGGTCACGTCCTATACCTACGACGCGGGCGGCAACACCACCTCGATCACCAGCACCCCTGGCACCAAGAACCTGACCTGGAACGACCAGGGCAAGCTCGACAAGATCACCGGAACCGGTGAGAGCGCCGGCACCAGCTACCTGTACGACACGGGCGGCAACCAGCTCATCCGCCGGGACCCGGGCAGCACGACGCTCAACCTCGGCACCGACCAGGTCACCCTGGACACCGCCACCGGCAAGGTCAGCAACGTCCGCACCTACGCAGCTTCCGGCGGCCTGTCCGTCACCCGCACCACCACCGGCGGTACCTCCACCCTCACCTACCAAAGCTCCGACCACCACGGCACGGGCGGCGTCCAGTTCAACGCGAACGACCTCGCCCACGTCCGCCGCGCGTCCGACCCCTTCGGCAACGAACGCGGCACTCAGCCCGCCCCGGGCGCCTGGGCCGGCGACAAGGGCTTCATCGGCGGCACCAAGGAGAAGTCCACCGGCCTCACCCTGCTGGGCGCCCGCGAGTACGACCCGACAACCGGCCGCTTCATCAGCCCAGACCCCATCCTCGACGCCGGCGACCCGCAGCAGTGGAACGCGTACGCGTACTCCAACAACGATCCGATCAACAAGTCCGACCCCAGCGGCCTCGCATACAAGTGCGAGCAGGGTGAATGCGGCGGAAGCTCGTACATCAAGACGCAGACCCTCTCCGAACACAAGGGCAAAACCCCCGACCCCGACGGGGAACTCAAGAGCGCCACTACGCAGCTCCACAAGACCAAGCAGAGGCGAGACCACCTGATCCACGAGGTCGTCGACCTCATCGGCGACCTGATCGGCTACAACGACGCCCGGGACTGCTTCACCAAGGGCGATGTCATGGCCTGCATCAACACAGCCCTCAACTTCGTCCCGTGGGGCAAAATCGCCAAGGCCATCAAGGTCGGCATCAAGGCATTCAAGATCTACAAAGAGCTGAACAAGGCGTACGACGCCGTCCACGAAGCCGAACGCGGAGTCTCACGCGCAGCAGCAGCCATGAGCCGCGCCAAGACCGCAGCCAAGGAAGCCGGCGAAGCCGAGGCGAAGGCGGCCAAATCGGGTGCGGAGAAAGCAGGCAAGGAAACCGCTACCGACAGCGCAAGCACGGAAAGCAAAGCCGCTCGAGAAGGATCCGACGCCGAGGCGAGCGCAGGGTCCGCCGAATCGCACAGCAGCGGCGGCGCAGACGCTGACACCGCCGTGGCATGCAAGCTCAACAGCTTCCCCACGGGTACCCGCGTCCAGATGGCCGACGGCACCACCAAGGAGATCCAGAACGTCCGTGTCGGCGACACCGTCCTCGCCACCGACCCCCAGACCGGCGAGACCCGTCCCCAGCAGGTGACGGCCACCATCACCACCCCGGACGACAAGGACTTCACCGACCTCACCCTCACCGACGAGGCAAACCCCCGCGCCCCGCCCGTCCAGCTGACCTCCACCCTCCACCACCCGCACTGGAACGAGACCCGCCACCAGTGGGTCGACGCGGGCGAATTCAACCCGGGCGAACAGCTCCGCCGCCCCGACGGCACCACCCTCACCGTCCACTCCAAGCGCAACTACCCGTACGCAGTTACCACGCACAACCTCACCGTCAACGACTTCCATACGTACTATGTGCTGGCAGGCGCCGCACCGGTTCTCGTCCACAACTGTCCTTCTGGAACCCGAGGTCCACAGGGAAAGTTCAAGCCCACACTGGTAGTGGACCGTGCTCAGGGAAACTGGGACATGGAAGCGAGGATCTCGGATGCCAGCGCTCTTCGTGACCAGGTTGCGGGAGCGGCGACGGGGGCGGCGAAGTCACGCACTTACACAGCAGCCGTGCATAGGAGGACTGGTGATATCGCTGTCAGTTGTTCCGGGAATGGAAGCTGTGCGGAGCCGAACATCCTGAATGCAACTGGGTGGGCAGCGAGTGATGTGATCTTTACCCGAGCCATGAGAAGAGAGGATGTCGGTGACGGTTTGGGAAAGACACTGCAGGAGAAGGAAATATGCACTGTTTGCCAGGGGAATTACGGACCGGATAATTTCGTTCCGGGTGTTTTGTCTGATCCCGCTGGATCTTGGATGTTGGGGGCAAGGTGAGGGCTGCTATTATCGAGCTGGAGCGCCATGATTGGGCTTCGCTGCGATGTGGATGTGGAAAGTCTGGCGTTCATATTCCGTCCTCGTTCGCTACTCTTCTCGGGGCTCGCACTCTAGAGGAGACCGTCGGACATACGCTCGATGGTCACCTGGAGCGAGAGGCCATGCTGTTTCAGGTGGCGCCGTACGCGACTCCCGTAATTCTCGCCGCGCTGACCGAGGAGCTACCTTCGTTCATCAGGTCCCATTTCCTGAACATTCTCTGGTATCTGGTTACTGGAGAGTCCCATGCAACCGAAGTGGAAGCAGGGCTGCCAGATCTGGAAATAGAGTGTCGCTCTGCGGTGGGGGAAGGGATCTGGCTGATCTATAAAGAGGCGACATCGGGAGACAGTGAGACGGCCCTGGATATCTTGGAATTCGCGGATCCGGATCCTGTGCGATTTGAGAATTTCCGTTCGATCATTGCCGCGAGGTCGAAGGGGAAGCGTCGATTCTAGGTGTTGCACGACTTCGGGATGCTGGCAGCGAAGCTTAGACGTTATTTCAACCGTCGTGCGTGATGATTGAAGATAGTACGCACCAGGTCAAATGTGGGTGATCAACACTGAAGAACGTCTGGGGTAGGAGCAAGTAAGCTATTTGAACGGCTAAAGAAGCCCCGCCGGAATGCCTTCCCAGCGGGGCTCTTATCCGCGCTGACGGCAACGCTCACGACAACGTCAGCGGACGACGGCTGCGGTGCACGGGTCGTCAGGGTTGTCGTCCTGGCCGAGGGCGTGGCCCAGGGTTTCGATGGCCTGGCGTTGGATCCGCCGCACGGTTGACTTTGGGGGAACCTGGGCAAGCGTTGCGGGCGGGTGAGATGAAGGAGGTATCTGCAAGTGAACTGCTAGCCGCATTCGGGTTCGACTCTGAGGCCAGCAGTCGGGCCAAAAAAGCACTACTTTCTGGAGCGCATTTCAACATCTGATTCGAGCCCATTCCAGCGACGAGGCTCCTGAACATCTGCCGCGCGAGGATGAGCAACTTGCGGCGGCGCGGCAAGCCGACTGTCGGTGCCGCGGAATGCCTTACGGGTCTTGCTAAAATGGGCCAGAGGGGCCTCCTTGTGGCCTACGTGGATGATCGCAAACGAGCTGGATACTACTTTCGACTCTACCCCGACCCACACCCGCTTAAAGAAATCGGATGCTTCGGAGTCAACATCTCCCCCGAAGATGTCCCCATCACTGGTCCCGTATAAGGGGCGGGCAGGCGAAGGTGCGCTCTAGATTTCCGCTCTGCACGGAATGAAGCATTGTCGACCGTCGCATCCTCACAGCTCCCCAGCGGCCCCACCGGATCTGTTCCGGTGGGGCCGCGGTACGTCGCCGTCGTGCACGGTCGCGCCACTCGGCGGTTCAGGGCACCCCGGCTGTTGTAGTTGCGGTTGGTGTTCGCCGGCGCGGCCTTGTTCTTCAAGCGCTCCGCCGTGGCCGGGGACACCTCGAAGTCCCGGCGCGTGTACGTCGGGGTATCGGCCTCGGTGGGTACCGCGTCGCCTGGGTGGAGGATCGTGTGCCGCTCAAGCAGCGGGCGAGGCGCGGCTGCCGGCGGGACGGTGGCGGGCAGCAGGTCCTCATCAACGAGCTCGGCTTCGAGCACCTCGGCGCCCTCGACAGGCGCTTCCATCGTCGGCTCCCCCGTCCGCCCCTGATGCTCGCTCATGGGGCTCTCCCCTGACGATCCTTCCTGGGCAATCTCCCTTGTATAAGGGAATTTATACGAGGGTATGGGGGAGCCTGCCCCAGACTTTGAGGTACGAGTGGTCGCGGCACCAGGCCCAGGCCCCACGCCAGGGAGGTGTACGAGCGGGGCCGTCCGCTGCTGCGGTCAGCCTGACCCGGGGACGACGAGGCCCGCTGGCCGGTGGGTTGCCTGGCACGAGGGCTGAACGGCGCCCCGCCGCGATACCACTGGACCAAGCCATCCCCACGGGCGCAGGGAGGAGGATGCGCCGTGCGGCGGCGTGCCAGGTCGAGGGGGGGGCATCCCCGGACGCGGGGGAGCATGCCTGGTGGGCTCTGCTCGTCGGGCACACCTGGGGTTCATCCCCGCGGGTGCGGGGAGCAGGCCAACATGTTCCAGATCTTTAGGTCTATGTCGGGTTCATCCCCACGTAGGCGGGGAACAGCAGGCCGCTTATCACCACCATCTGCTCGGTGTAGGGGTCATCCCCCCGTGCGCGGGGAGCAGGTCTTCGTCGTCCTGCCGCCCGTTGTCTCTATGGGGTCATCCCTGCGTGGGCGGGGACAGTACAGGTCTGGCAGGTCCTCGATGCGGCACACGGGGTCATCCCCGCGTGCGCGGGGAGCAGCAAGTCCCGTTTCAGACAGCAGTAGTTCGACAGGGGTCATCCCCGCGTACGCGGGAAGTAGGCTTGCTGAGCAGCTAGTTTAGGCAAGCCGGGACGCGTTCTGGAGTACTTTCACCGATCACGACCTTTCAGGTAAATCGTCGCATATCCGATCCGCGCACGCGGGGATGACCCCGAGGACGGCTTCACCATGGCGCGGGTAGCCAGGAACGGGCTCGATCGTGCAGTTCGACGACCCCGGCCGCCGACGTGAGAAACAGCGTTACCTTCCCGCCTGCTGTCATCCCGTCCGTCTGGACTCGCCAACCCTTAGGAACAGGACCCCCGCCGTGAGCAACGCCCTTGCCCGTCTTCTCGAAATCATCCCGGCGCCGAGCCAGCCCCGCCACAAGGATTGGGGCGACGTCGAACGTACCCTCGCGGTCGGGCTTCCCGACGACTACAAGGAGCTCATCGGCGTCTATGGGGGGAGTAACTGGGCCGACTACCTCTACGTCCTGGAGCCCGATGGCCCCAACAAGCACTACGACCTCCTCAAGTGGGCCAAGTACCAGTTCGAGGACCTGGAAGACCTGTGGACAGTCGAGAAGAAGCCTGCAGAACTGGAGACCGAGGGATCCGTGGTCATCCCATGGGCGACCACGGACAACGGAGAAGTCCTGTACTGGCTCGTTCTTCCGGGCGTTGAGCCGAACAAGTGGACCGTCATAGTGAACGAGGTGCGCGGCCCCCGATGGGAACATCACTCCGTATCGTGCACGCAATTCCTCACGTCCGCCCTCACCGGAGAGTTGCGGTCGAACATCCTCTCGTCGTTGTTCCCCCTGGCCACCCATGAATTCCGCCGCCTCGGTCCGGTGTAACGATGCGGCGCGCTGTGCCGACCTCAACGGACTCGACACGGTCCGACGGTACAAGCAGGCGATCGAAACCCGCGAACCGGGAAGTCCGCGGCCTGGAGATCGTGACGAACGGCAAGGACAACGCGGCGTACTGGCAGTCCAGGATGGCGATCACGGGCACCACCTGCTCAACGCGCTACGTGACGTAAGGCAAAGGGAACTCTGTGGCTACCGAACGGAACATCCGCACCAACTTCGCCTTCTACCCGCCCGAAGGGGACGAGGGGGCATGGGGCGCCGGCCTGGAAGACCTGGAGGGGGCTCTGCGGCAGGCGTTCCCGGACACTGTCGTCGAATACAGGGTCTCAGGCGTCCACGACGTCGCTGTCCTCGACTTCGAGATCGAGCTGGCGCCAGGCGTGTGGATCGATGGGAAAGCAGCGATGCCCAAGCCCGACTCCGCCTTCATCACCCTGACCAACGTCACCGCCGACGAAGCGGCAGTCTTCGCGCGGTGGCTCCGGGACTCCTTCGTCCCGCCACCCCGTCTGCTGCGCTTCGCCAGCAGCCTCGCCATGGCCAGCGGTGAGCAGGACCCATGGCCACTGCCGGCAGACGGCGGCGACCAAGAGACCGTCACCGAGCTGAGGCGACACCTCGCTTCCCTCGACGGCACGCAGCACGCGCCGGGCCGCCAGACGCCGCACGAAAGGGCCGCCCCGCTGACAGCGTGGCCCACGCAACTTCCGGGTCGTACCCCGTGGGGGCAAGCTCCCGGCTGCTTCGGGCGCTGGCTGGAATGGCCCGTCTCGACGGCTACAGAGGCCGCTACGTGATCCACTGCCACAATCTCGAGCCGACTTCGACGGTTCCATCACGGAACTCTGCCGCTGAACCCGGTCGCGTTGCAGAGGCGAAACGGACCAGGTCGCTTGAGACACGGGCCACATCGGCAGACATGGGAGAGCAACGTATCCGGCGACCCTTTTCGGACAACGTCCTGTCGCAGTGAAGGGGGCCCATAGGAACACAGTTGCCAGTGCTGGTTCAGGTCGGCTGAGACATCGGCACTGTCCTCGTCTCAGTCAGCGGAGCCAGGCCAAGGAGGCGGCCGGTGCGGTTTCGCGGACGCGCAGGCGGCCAACGTGCGGCCTTTGCAGCAGCCCCAGTGGTGACTTCCTGGGCGGCAATCATCGTCATGGGTCAGCTCCCGCGCAATGAAGTGATCCAGCCGATGTACCGAGCCCACCTTCCCAACCCTCTCTCGGCTGCGGCTGACGCACCTTCACCAGCCCCTGAGACGTTGGCCGACCCTGCGCAGCAGCCGATACGGTGCCTGTGATCGGATAGAGGGAGGGGACAGCCTTCCCCCGAAAACCAAACAGGCCCGGAACGGGCCTGTCGGTCCGTCATCCGGGTGGCCGCCCGGGCCGACGGACGCACACCTGGACCAACGACGGAGAGGTGCGCTCATGGCCAGCGTACGGGGTGTGGCACCGCTGCCGCACCGTCCAAGGCCCCCTGACCGGGGCGGCGGTCTCCACACCGCCCGAGAGGCCGGCCCGCAAAACCAGCCTCTCCTCTGACATATCTGCGGCCGCTCTCCTTTTGCAGAAGGAACGGCCGCCGACTCTCGCCCGAGTCATTGCTCCCCCAGCGATGAACCCAAACCCACTCGCTGTGGATGCTCCAGCCGGCGTGCGCAACCGCGTCGGCTCTGTCACGGGTACGACGCGAGGCCGACATCCGCATTCCGGAGCGGCCGCGCTGCGCCGTACCCGCGCATGGTGCATCCCCACGCGTTCGCCCTAAGGGGGAATGCCCTCGTGCAGCGCCCGTACTCCAGCACATCCATCCACCTCGCCTTGCCCGCTCTCGCCGGCCACACCAGCGCGCCCACCCGAGCCGGGGTGAGCCAGTGAAGAAGCGCAGCGGCCGGCCGGCACGGTTCGCGGCAGTCCCCAACGACACCATCGACGACGCCGTGGCCATGGACCTCGAGGCCCTGGGACTGCTGGCGGTCCTGATCCGGCACCAGGACGGGTGGGACATCCAGTTGGCGACGATCGCCCGGAAGTACGGCTACGGCCGTGACGGGCTCGCGGGCGCCATGGGACAGCTCCAGGTGTCCCGGTACGTCGTCAAGATCCGCATCATGGCCTGGAAAGGCAACGCATGGTCCACCGAAGTGGTGGTGTACGACACCCCGGCCACGGACGCGGAGGTGTCGGCGCTGCTGGAGTCGGTCGAACGAGAGCCCGATGTCCGGCAGGTGCAGCTGATCGAGCCGACGCCCAAGGCCCTGGCCGCGGCCGCCAAGCGGCGGGCGAAGCTGGCGGCGGGGAAGCCTGCGGGCAAGCTCAACATCACCGTTCCCCGACTCCCGGATTCCCGGGAGTCGGGGCTGACCTGCGAGAACGATTCAATTGACCAGGTCGCTCCCGACTCCCGGGATTCCCGGGTGTCGGGGAACGCGGGAGTCATTAAGAAGACTGTCAGCCAGAAGACAACAGAAGACGATCAAGCGCCTGCGGCGCGAGCCGCTGGTGACGCCCGTAGGGCTGGTGCGGGTAGTAGCGCGCGGGCGAGCGCGGGCGGCTCAGCCGCGTCCTGCGGCGCTGGCGCGCCGACCCCGGCGGCTCGGTCGGCGAAGGGCACGAGGACCGGCCGCACCCGTATGTCGGCCGAGCAAACCGCCTCGGTGGCCGAAGTCGAGGCTGCCTGGCCCGAGGCCCTGGCCGGGCTGCTCCCGAAGCACCGCCCGGCCGTGCTCCGGGACACCATCCTGGCCGCCTTGGACGGCGGCCGGACCGCCGAGCAGCTGGCAGACCGGGTGCGGCGCCGGTGGTGGAACCACGGCTACGCCATGGACGCGGCCCGCGGAGGCAAGGGGATCTCCTCCGCGGTCGGCGTGGCGGTCGGCCTGGTCCGGCCGTCCACGGACTGCCCGGACCCTATGTGTGAGGACGGCGCCCGGATCCACCTGGGCCCTCAGGACGTCTGCCCCAAGTGCGAGGAACGCCGGGCTGGGCACCGGGCCTCCCGACGGCAGGGGGTCGTTCCCGGCCCCCGGGCGGCTGCGCCCGCCGCGGTGTGGTGGGAGTGCGAGGGCACCGACGACAGGGGCCGGCCGTGTGAGGCGACCGGAAAGGGCACCCGTCCCGAGGACGGCCTGTGCTGGAAGTGCCATGCCCAGGCCGAGGGCGAGGCCGAGGGGATCGAACGGGCCGTGGCCGGCCTGCGGGCCGAGATGGCGGCGGAGTACGCCGCCCAGGCCGATCGGCTCCGGGCGGCAGCCCGTTGGGACACGATGCTGGCCGACGCGTACGCCGAGCACGCCGGCCGGGAAGCGGCCGGTGCCGCGCAGCGGCAGGCCTGGCAGGCGGCTGAGGAGGAGAGCACTCGGCGCCTGCATGAACAGCAGGCCGTGAACCACCCCGCGCCGGCAGGCCCACAGCAGTCCGACCCACCGGCCGCAGCAGACCCTGTCTAGCGCCTGCTTTCCCCGATGCGTACTTCGCATCCCACCCCCGGGAGCCATGGAAGGCGCCACCCGGCTCCTCGGCAACCTGCATGGAAGACTCGACCTTGTGTAGCAACGAAGGGCAAGAAATGGATGACGACTTCTGCCTGCGCGAGAACATAGGCAGCACGCCGCTCGCGGGAGACCACAGGATCACCTCGGACCGCGTCCAAGAGCACCAGGACGCGACCCTGGAAAACGCCCATTGCCAGGAGTTGAACCACCCCCCTCTCGGAGCATTCACGGAGGTGCCTGATCGCCGTGGCACCGTGATCGAGAGGTGGACCCGTCGCCTCGTGAAATCCGAGCCGACGCCGTTTCACGCCCTTCTCGTGATGGACGGCTCACCGGTCGACGCCCGTTTCGTCGACCCGCTGACCGGCATGCCCGTCCTGCGCAGCCGTGTCTATCCCGTCCCCTGTGGCTCTTCCGAACAGCTGGCCTGGCACCGCTGGGGAGGAAAACCAGTTCAGACCGCGGCTGTCATCGACGCGCTGCTTGACGATCTCGGGGCCACGGTTGACTCCGTCAAGCATCACGCTGTCCCCAAGGGCCTGTCCGAGCTGCTCGGCAGAGATCACATGTACCGCGTGGAGCTCGGTCGTGACGTGCTGCTGGAGGCACGCCGGTCTCCGACGGCCTAGCGCAGCTTGAACGTCAAGCCCTGATGCAGCCGCAGGCCGACCGGCCTGCACTCAGCCCTTAAACAGAGAGGTCTACTCCCACCGTGACGCTGAGCTCCGCGGACCGCCTGAAACTACGCTCGATCGCTGACGACATCATCGGCTGTGCCGCTCTGCGGGAGTACCGCATGGTGGACATGCTGATGGGCGAGGTTGCCCGAAATTGGGGCGAGGACGGCGAAGAGCACGTGACGTTCCTGATGGCACAGGACATCGTCGAGAACGCGGCTCCATCCGCCCGCAACGCGTACGCGAAGGTGACCGCGGGCACCGCCCTGACACCCGAGGACCGGAAGGAGCTTGAAAAGCGCATCCATCGGCAACTCGAGGGCCGTGAGGACATGGAGATGCTCTACGCCCTCACCGAGGATTTCCTGAACGCCGTCTGGCGGGACGAGCCGTCGGACCGCAAACGCGCCGTGTCCGCAGCGCGGGCGTACGGCGGTGCCAGGGCGCTACGAACGATCCTGCTGGCGATAGCGGTCAATCATGCGCCAGAGGCGCAAAGCGGGCCCACTCCCCCGCCGGCCTGACCCGGGGGTTGCGCATTCAAGCGGAAGCATGAGCCTGCTTGGTGCATTTGCTCGGATCGCCCCACTGGATCGAGCCATGCTCATGCCGCATGATCGCGAGTCGAGGTGCAGAAACGGGTGTGAAGCCTGTGCCACGCGGCGCAGGCCTTCGTCGCCCGCGACAGAGGAGCCCCCACTCGTGATTGCCGTCCCGCCCTTGTTCTCCCCCATACCGCCTGCCATCCACCCCTGTCACGCAGAAGTCAACGCACAGACCGCCGACTGGGCGGAGACGTTCGAGATAGGGTCCGTCGACCTGCGCCGCAGGCTGGTGCGGCACGAGATCGGCGTTTTCGCGGCCCGGATACTGCCGCATGGGCGCGAGGAAGTGGTCAGGGTCATCGCGGATTTCGTGATGTGGCTGTTCGGCGTCGACGACGGCTACTGCGAGGAAGGCCCTCTCGGCCAGCGTCCAGGAGACCTTGCAGGAACGATGCATCGGCTGCTGCGGGTGGCACAGAATCCCGAGGCTCCTCTGCTGCTCGACGATCCGCTGGCAAGCGGGTTGCGGGACCTGCGGGCCCGCGTGGACATGTACGGGACGGACAGTCAGGCCGCCCGCTGGGTCGCCAACTTGCGCGAGTACGCCCTGTCCGTCGTCTGGGAGGCGTCCCATCGCCGTGCGAACACGGTCCCGGCCCTGTCGGACTACACCCTGATGCGGCTGTACGACGGTGCGACGACGGTCATCTTCCCGCTGTTGGAGATGGGGCACGGATACGAGCTGCCGCTCAGCGAGCGGGACGACAAGTGCGTCCGGGCCGCCGAGGAGATGGCGTCCTTCGTGATCACGTGGGACAACGACATTGTCTCCGACCACAAGGAGAGGTCGGCGGACGGCTACCACCTGAACGTTCTGCGGGTCCTGGAGGAGGAGGGGCTCGGCCCGCAGGAGGCGATGGCCCGGGCCATCGCCCAGCGTGACCGTGTCCTGGGCGCCTTCATGCGCCTCACCGACCACCTCTCCGCAGTGGGCAGTCCGCAGATGCGGCAGTACACGGCCGGCCTGCGGAGCTTCGTCCGGGGGTCTCTGGACTGGGGCGTCACATCGGTCCGGTACACCACCCCGGACGACCCCGCCGATCTCCCCACGGCCTTCGCCAGGAGACCGACGGACGACAGCCCTGAGCCCTTGGGGATCGACGCGGTGTCGTGGTGGTGGGACGTGGTGCCGGCCGGCCGGCCCCTGCGAGCGGCTCAGCCGCTCGGCCTCTCCGGTATGCGGGGCTGACCGGACAGCAGAGCCCGCCGGCCGGAAGCTCGACGGGAGACTCTTGCCGGCACGTCACTCGCGGGCGACCACAGTCATGGGAATGGAGTCCGCGTGTGCCACGGCTGAGGCGACCTCCCGCGGCGTGTGCCCGGCGACCGGGACCAGCTTCCAGCGGTCCAGGATCGTCGCGATGGCGATCGTCGCCTCTGTCCATACGAACAGGTCGCCGATGCACTTGCGGTTGCCCGCCCCGAACGGGATGTAGGCGCGGCGGCCCGGCCCGGCGGCCTGCCGTTCGGGAAGCCAGCGGTCAGGGTCGAACCGGTCGGGGTTCTCGTACAGGCCGGGATCGCGGTGCAGCGCGTACAGGCTGAAGGCCACCTCGGTACCGCGCGGCAGGGCGACTCCCGCCAGGGTCACCGGCTCGGTCGTCCGCCTCATCAGAAGCGTGACGCCGTGCAGCCGGATCACCTCGTCGATGACGCGGCGCAGCACCTCCAGCCGGGGCACGTGCAGTGCGGTGACGGGGCCGCCACCGACGACCTCGCGGATCTCGGCAACGACCTCCTCTTCCACGTCGGGTCGGGAGGCGAGCTCGTGGAAGGTCCAGGCGAGGGTGGCGGCGGTGGTCTCCGCACCCGCGAAAAGAATCGTGGCCAGCTCGTCCCGCGCCTCCTGGTCCGACAGCCTCGTACCGCTGTCGGGGTCCTGGGCCGTCAGCAGCAGCGACAGCAGGTCGTCGCGGCCCGTGGGATCTGCCGCACGTGCGCGGGTGACCACCTCGTCGATGACCGCGCGGAGTTCGGCGGCCGCACGGTCGAATTCCCTGTTGGCACGTATGGGGAGCCGGTCGAGGATCTTCGGGGAGGCCGCGCGGACCAGGAGGTTCGTGAGCAGGACGGGCAGGTGCTCGCGGACCGCGTTGACGGCCGGAAGGCCAATCTCGGAGGAGAACAGCGTCCGGGACAGGGTCTCCACGGCGTAGCCCGCCATGGCCGGCTCCAGGTCGATGACATCGCCGGGTTTCCAGGACTCGGCGAGTGCCAGGGCACTGCTGCTCATGATCTCGGAGTAGCCGGCGATGCGGTCACGGGTGAACATCGGCTGGATCATGCGGCGGTGGGTGCGGTGGAACTCGCCGTCGGAGTTGGCGAGGCCGTTGCCGGCCAGCGGCCTCAGCCTGTCGAAGAAGCGGCCCTTCTCAAAGCTGTTCACCTGCCGGACAGTGACCTCGTGCACCAGCTCGGGTGTGGTCACCACGTACATCGGCATGGTTCCCAGGTTGACCCGCACGAGCTCTCCGTGGCCTCGCAGTGAGGAGAGGAAGCCGAGCGGGTCTCTCCACAAGGCCAGAGCGTGACCGAGGAGGGGCATGGCTCCAGGGGCACACGGAACGGACGTGAGGGATGTGACGGACTGCTCTTCGGATACTGACGACATGCCAAGTGGTCCTTCCTGCCGGGGGCTACGCGGACCAGGATCCCCCTGCCGTACGCCCGAGAGCCCAGCGGCTTCCGTGAATCAGCACCAAGGCCTTCCCCGCAAGATCATTCTCAGCCAAGTGCGCAACCGCTTGTCCTACTTGAGGCGGAGACCGGCGCTCCGGTGGGGCGCCACTCGACGGTATGCTGCACGTCGCTGACTCCTCGTCACTCTCAGTGGGGGCTCACCCCAAGCCTTCCAGAGCCCCGCCCCTGCCCGGAGGCAACGCGACCATGCAATCCCCCGATACGACCACCGCCTCGGCCGCTGCCGCTCGCGGCTGCCCCATGCACGCCGCAGCCTCTGACGGCGTGCGCCGGCTCTACGGCGCCGAGGCGGAAGCACAGCCGTACGCCCTGTACGAACAGCTCCGAGCCGAGCATGGCGAGGTGGCTCCCGTACGCCTGTACGGAGACGTGCCCGCCTGGCTGGTACTGGGGCACCGGGAGAACCTCGAGGTGATGCGCTCCAGGAACTTCTCCTCCGACTCCCGCAACTGGCACGCGATCCGGAACGGAACTCTCGCCCCTGATTCGCCCCTGCAGCCCATCACGGCGTGGCAGCCGCTGGTGGCGCTCACCGACGGGACGGAGCACTCCCGCCTGCGGGAAGCGGTGACGGAGAGCCTGGCCGGGGTGAACCGGCATCGCCTGCGCCGCTACATCACCCGGTACGCGGTACGCCTCATCGACGGTTTCGCCGGGAGAGGCAAGGCCGACCTCGTCGCCGACTTCGCGCGGAAGCTGCCCGCGTTCGTGGTCGCCCACCAGCTGGGCATACCCGAGTCCGCCGCCCTGTCGGTGGGAGCGGCCGTTTCCGACATGATCAGTGGTGGCGAGGCCGCTCTGGCCGGCAACCAGCTGGTGGTCGAGACCGTGCACGACCTGGTGGAGAGCCGGAAACTGCAACCCGGCGACGACCTGGCCAGCCGACTGCTGGCCCACCCGCAGGGCCTGACCGACGAGGAGGTCCGCCAGCACTTGCGGCTGATCCTGGTCGGTGCGCTGGAGCCCACGGCCAACCTGATCGCGAACACACTGCGGATGGTCCTGACCGACTCCCGTTTCCGCGGCAACCTCTCGGGCGGCCAGATGACGCTGCCGGACGCGCTGGAGCAGGTCCTGTGGGACCACCCCCCGCTCGCCGTCGTCCCGACCCGCTGGGCGACATGCGACATCGAGATCGGCGGCACCCAGATCGCCGCGGGTGACATGGTGATGCTCGGCCTCGCCGCCGGGAACGTCGATCCGGTGATCCGCAACGACCCCGACAAGCCCGTTCACGGCAACCGCTCACACCTGTCCTTCGGCGCCGGCGCCCACGAGTGCCCCGGCCAGGACCTGGGCCGGGCCATCGCCGAGACCGGCATCGACCTGCTGCTGGAGCGCGTCCCGGATGCGACCCTGTCCATCCCCGATGACCAGCTGCAGGTGGTCGGCACGTGGATGTCCCGCCGGCTGACCAGCCTGCCCGTCGAATTCAAGCCCCGCCGGCAGGCGGCTCCTCCGGCGGCCGCTCCGCAGGCCCCCAGGGAGCCGGTTCAGCCCGAGGCCGCTCCTGCGCCCGCACCGGCACAGCGCCGGTCCTGGCGGTTCTGGCGCCGCTAGCCGGCCGAGTCCGGCGCGCCCGGCCACCTCGCCGGTGCGCGGACGGGGGCAGGCACGGACAAGTGCAGGGCCCGGTCGTTGCCGGGATCGACACCGGTCTCGGACATCGGCCGGGCGAACTGCCCCGTCGGAGCGGAGCGCGACTGCTCCGGCGGCGTCCGGTCGAGAAGCCCACCAAGGCGAAGTCGTTCCGACTCACGCACTGTCTCTCTCCAGATAACGGTGGGACAGCTGCTGGTGGTACCAACGCTCATGCTCGGCGTCGCGGAACTCGAGCTTGCACCAGCGGGCGTCCTGATAGCCAGGTGCAGAGCGCCAGTAGCCGGCGAGGACACACAGACGGTTCCAATCGTCCCGTAGGCGATCCAACCGCATCTCCGCTCGCACCTGGCGCTCCACCTCAGTGGACATCGGGGGCATCGGAACCCCGACCGGGATACGGATACGGCCGGGCGCTTCGCCGGTGATGGACCACTCCAAGGTGAGAACCAACGTGGCTACCGCCTCTGCGAGCGCCGAGGCCGTGATGCACTCCTCGCTGTATGACGGGTGAGCACGTGCCGCTCGCTCCAGTCGGGGAATCAGGAAGTCGCCGATCTCCCATACGACGTCGGCCGTCAGCTCATCGGCGTACCTCGGTCCATCCCCCGCCCGATCGACGTCGCTCGTCAAATCGCCCCCTCTGGTTCGGCCGGCCATGGCCGCGACTGCCGCGCCGACCTGGGACCCCGCAGGTCGAGCGGCGCGGCCGTGCGTGCCGCGCTGCGTCCGGCTCGTTCTGCGGCGAAGCGTTCCTCTCGACAGACTGCGGTTCGTTCTTGTCGAGGTCCAACAGCGCCGCTGTGGAGCAGCAGTCGCACATCAAGGCGCCGCAACGGGGCCGCGCGCCGGCTGCGGCATGCCCTAACGCGCCTGCAGGGGCGGGTTTTGGGGCCGGTGATCGTCTCCGGACCCATACTATCCACCATGTACACCGCAAGCTGCAACTACCGATGTGTAAATTGCAGCTTGGAATGTACACATCGCTTGTGCCAGACTCTGACCACTTCGGAAGGGGGAAAGTTGGCTACGCCGAAAGCGACCACAACACTTCAGTCAGTCCTGGCGAAGCGCCTTACGGACTGGCGCATGCAGGCTGCCCCGCGGATCAGCCGGTCCGATGCGGCCCAGGCCGTCGGTGTCACGCCACACACTGTGCGCCGCTGGGAGATCGGCGAGTCCAACCCTCCGCGGACGACGATCGAAAAACTGCTCGACCTGTACGGAGCCACTGCGGAAGAGATCACAGGCTTCCTCGCAGAGGTAGAGCAGGCCAAGCAACCGTCCTGGTGGGCGTCCTATCCCGCCGAAGTCCTGCCCAGGAACCTGCACCGGTTCCTGAGCCTGGAGAGTGCGGCCACCGTCATCCGCGCGTTCGAGCCATACCTGGTGCCCGCACTGCTGCGCACCGAGGACTACGCGCGCGCCGCCCTGAGTGCCTGTCACCCGGGAATCGGGACAGACCTTCTCGACCGTCACATTGACCTGCTGCAGGAACGGCAGCGCCGGATCCTCGGCACGCGCCCCGGCACACCGGAAGCCGCGGGGACGACGCGCCCGATTCTATGGGTGGTCCTCGACGAAAGCGCCCTGCGTCGCAGCGTGGGCGGCCCGCAGGTGATGCACCAGCAGATCGAACATCTCCAGGCCATGGCGCAGCAGCCGGAAATCAAGATCCAGATCGTCCCTCAGCACCTCGGCGCCTACCCGGGAACAGAGGCGGGGCCGTTCCACCTCTTCCGGTTCGCCGAACCCGAACTGCCCGACATCGTCTACCGGAGCAGCTTCGACGGCGGCGAGTACCTGCACCAGAAGACGAGTCGCCATCTGCAGGGTTTCGACACGATGTGCGCGGTATACGCCGCGCCGATCCGCGACACACCGGCGATCTTGGGGGAGATCGCCAGAGAAACATTGCCCCGATGACCGGCACCGCAGCTGCCCGGGCCGGGGCAATGATCAAGGAGGGGGAGTACATGGGTGCGAAGTACAAGACGTTCACGCCAGGGCACATCGATGCCAGCCAGCCGCACCCCGGGAGGGTGTACAACGCCCTCCTGGGCGGAAAAGATCACTACGAGGTGGATGCCGCTGTAGCTGCGGCCATTGGGAAGGTCCACCCGAACAGCCGAGCCACGGCCTGGGCGGCCCGGCACTGCATGGAACGCATGGCGACGTTCATGGCCCGCGAGGGCATCACCCAGTTCCTGGACCTCGGGTGCGGTTCTTCCATCGAACCAGACCTGGACCAGATCGTGCGGAGCATCGCACCGGATGCCCGGGTGGTGTCCGTCGACAGCGACCCGATCGTGGCCCGGCGCTCTGAGGCGTTCATGTCCGCGCCCCAGTCCGCGGAGGGCCGTTCCGTCTTCCTCCAAGCCGACCTGTGCGACCCGTCCTCAGTGCTGGACTCGCCCGAGGTCCGCAACACCCTGGACCTCACGCAGCCAGTCGGCCTCTGCTTCAACAACGTGCTGTGCTTCATCGACGACGCGCGCCGGCCGCATGATGCGGTGGCTGCGTATGTCGAAGCCGTGGCACCGGGCAGCTTGATGAGCGTCATCCACCCGACGGCCGACTTCAAGGACTTGAGTGAGCTCGTCGTCGCCTACAACTCCGAGGACGGCAGCGGCCCTCTCCGGCTCCGCGGCCGAGCCGAGATCCTGCGGTTCTTCACCGGTCTCGAGCTCATCGAACCGGGGCTCGACACCTCCCGCGGCTGGCGGTCCGACATCGCTGTTCCCCAGGTCGGCGTCAGCAACATCGCCGTCGTCGACACCTCGACCCTCACCGATGAGGAGGACTCGAAGTACGCAGCCGTCGCCCGTAAGAGCCGGTAACAGGATCTTGTTGAGATGTGCTGGTCGGGCGTAACCGGTGCGATGATTCGGCCGTTCGTGGTGGTGTGAGTACTCGGCCGTGGATC
>NZ_JNZY01000045.1 GCF_000717655.1 Streptomyces katrae | reverse complement strand
GCCCACGGCCCCCGCCACCCCCACGCGCACAGCTCCGCCACCACCAGCCCCGGCCGGCCGCGGGCCATCAGCTCCTCCGCCCCCAGCCCGTACCGCTCAAGCGCCCCCGGCCGGTACCCGGTCACCACCACGTCGGCCTCGGCCAGCAGCCCCTCGAAGACGGCCCGGTCCCCCGCGTCCGCCAGGTCCAGCAGCGCCGACCGCTTCCCGAACCCGGTGTCCGCGTGCGCATCGTCCGACTCCGGCAGCCGCGGCGAGTCGATCCGCAGCACGTCCGCACCCAGCAGCCCGAGCGTCCGCGTCGCGACCGGCCCCGCGATGACCCGGGTCAGGTCCAGCACCCGCACCCCGGCCGCGGGCAGCGCCGCCGGCCCGAGCTCCCGCCCGGCGCGCGCCGCGCCCCCGGACTCCCGTACCTCCACCAGCGGCTGCGGATCCCCGTACTCGCCCGCCACAGCGACCGCCAGCCCGCCCTCCGCGTACACCAGTTCCTGCACCTCGACGGCCCCGCGCCCCGCCACCGCGTCCCGCAGCGCCTCGGGCGTCGCGGACGGCAGTCCCAACGCCCGTACCAGGGCGGCCCGGTGATGCGGATAGTTGGCGTGCGTCCGCACCCACCCGTCCGCCGCCCGCCAGAACCCCGACAGCGGCGCGAAGTTCACCGGCTCGCGCCCCGCCACCCGCAGGTGCCGCTCGCTGACGAACGCGGTGGCCACGGCTCCCTCGTCCACGACCAGCGGCTCCACCTCGTCCGCCGCGCGCCCCGCCCGAACCGCGGCCAGCTCCGCCGCGGCCAGCGCGCACACGCCCACGGTGGCGCGCGCCAGCTCCCGTACGGGCAGCGGCCCTTCCCCCAGTCCGCTGCCGCCCCGGTAGGCCACCCGCCCCACCAGCTCGTCGGCCCCGCCGAGTGCGCCCCAGGCCTGCCGCGTCCCACCGTCGAAGATCGTCATGGGCCCATTCTCCGAGGAACCCGCAAAAGCAGAAGATCCCGCCCGATCTTTCGATCGGACGGGATCTTCATCGTCTGTGGACCTGTGGGGATTTGAACCCCAGACCCCCTCGATGCGAACGAGGTGCGCTACCAGACTGCGCCACAGGCCCTTGCGACGTGTGAAACATTAGCATCCCCGCGCGGGTGCTCCAAAACCGATACCGGGGAGCGTCCGCGCAGGTCCGGTCATTCGTTCGCGGCGCGGGGGCGGTCGTCGCTCTCGTACTGGTCGAACAGCGGTGTGCGGCCGCGGCCCTGGCCGCGCGGGCGGGCGTTCGGCTGGGGCTTCTGGTCCGGCTTCGGCTCGGCCTTCGGGCCCGGCGACGGCTGGGCGCGCAGGCGGGGGTCCGTCGGCTCGGCCGTGCTGGAGCGGGTCGCGCTCCAGGCGTCCGGGGTCGCCGGGCCGGTGGCGCGGGGGGCGACCGGGGCCGTCACGTACGTCGGCAGCGGGACCGGGACCGGCTCCCAGCTGTCACCACGGGCGGGGCCGCGTTCCCGCTCGCGCTGCTGGTCCACCCACTCGGCGTGGTCGGTCTGCTCGACCAGCGCGCGCCGTCCGGCCTCCTGCGGGGAGACCGGTGGCGCAGGATCCGGTTCGGATCCGGCCGCGGCCTCCGGCTCACGGCGGCGCGGGCGGTTCTCGCGCAGCTGCCGGGCGGCGGCCTCGGCGCGCCGCCGGTCCATGGTGAACTCGTAGCGGCGCCGCTCCTGGACCCGCAGGTGCACGATGTACGCGCTCAGCAGCAGGGCCGGCACGGCGGGCGCCCAGAGGTAGCCCAGGCCGCCGACCGCCGCGACGATCGCACCCAGCGTGAAGATCAGGAAGAGGAGCGCGGTGGTGCGCCGACGGCGCGCGAGCACCTGCAGGCGCTGCTCGCGCCGGTGCCGCTCCGCCACGGCCGACCTCGGCTCCGCCCTGGTCGGGGGCACGACGACGGACCGGGCGTCGGCGTCCACGGAATTCACCGTTTCCGTCGCGGCGTCCGGGTCCGCGCGGTGCGGGGGCTCGGCCTCCTGGTCGCCGCGTTCCCGCAGCCCCTTGGCGTAACGGCGCTCCATTCCCGCCCGGCCGGAAAGCAGCCGAATGGCGGTGGAGAAGCGTTCCGTCGGACGGGCTTCGTTCAGCTCGTCCTGCCTCCGGAGCCACATGGGCACCAAGTAGGCGGCCCAGGCCCCGACAATGACTGCGTAGATGAGGCCGCTGCTGCTCACACCTCACACCGTAGAGGGGCGCGGCCGGGCGGATCCGCCAATTGGACCGGTGTGTCGCACGATCTGGCTGATATCACGGACTTTTTTTGTGATTCTTCGGATCAGGTTATGGGCGAATCGGTTCCCCCGCCCCGATAATTCGAACAGTTATTCGTTTATCGGTCGGCCGGCTCGCCCCCACTCGCTACGCCGACGAGGTGCCCTGCCTGCGTCCCCGGTGCCAGCGGCGCAGCAGCCCCTCCGGGACCTCCTCCGCCGTCAGGGCGTACACGAGATGGTCGCGCCACGCGCCGTCGATGTGGAGGTAGCGCGGCCGCAGCCCCTCCTCACGGAAGCCCAGTTTCTCCACGACCCGCCGGCTCGGCCCGTTCTCCGGGCGGATGCACACCTCGATCCGGTGCAGTCCGACCTTCGCGAAGCAGTGGTCCACGGCGAGCGCGACCGCCGTCGGCATGACGCCCCGGCCCGCGACCTCGCGGTCCACCCAGTAGCCGACGTGGCCCGCGCACATCGAGCCCCAGGTGATCCCGGCGACCGTCAGCTGGCCGACGAGGCGGCCCCGGTACTCGATGACGAACGGCAGCATCCGTCCCGCGTTCGCCTCGGCCCGCAGATGGCGGACCATCTGCCGGTACGTCGGCCGGTGGATCACCGGCCCCCACGGCGCGGGCGGCGGAATCGTCGCCTCCCACGGCCGGAGCCAGTCGCGGTTGCGCCGGTTGACCTCGCGCCAGGCGGCCTGGTCCCGCAGCTTTATCGGCCGGAGCGTGACGTCGCCGTCGGTCAGCACCACCGGCCAGGAGGGTCCGTTCAGCTCTGGCTCCCGTGGGGCTCCGCGGGTCTGGGGTGGTCGCCGCCCCGGATCTGGTCCACCGCGTGCGGCAGGATCCGGGCCAGGACGGCGAGGCCGTCGCGCACCCCGCCCGTCGAACCGGGCAGGTTCACGATCAGGGTGTGGCCCGCCACGCCCGCCAGGCCCCGGGACAGCGCCGCGGTCGGCACGGTCGCCAGGCCCTCGGCCCGGATGGCCTGCGGGATGCCCGGGATCTCGTAGTCCAGCACCCGCGCCGTGGCGTCCGGGGTGCGGTCGGTCGGCGAGATGCCGGTGCCGCCGGTGGTGAGGACGACGTCGTACCCCGCGGCCACGCCCTCGCGCAGCGCCTGCTCGACGGGATCCCCGTCGGGGACGACCCGGGGGCCGTCCACCGTGAAGCCGAGCTTCTCGAGCCCCTCGGCCAGCAGCGGTCCGCCCCGGTCGGCGTACACGCCCGCCGAGGCGCGGTTCGAGGCGGTGACCACGAGCCCGCGCAGGGTGCGCCCGGGCTCCCGGGCCGCGCCCGGAGCACCCTCGGCGTCGGCCTCTGGCTGGGGCGCCCGGGTCCCGCCCGCCGCCGGCGGTACGGGTGCGTGGACGTGACTGAACGCGTCGCCGCCGCGCGGGGCGTTCACGCGCGCGTCCAGTCGCCGGACTTGCCGCCGGTCTTCTCCTCCACCCGGACGTCCGTGATGACGGCGCCCTTGTCGACGGCCTTCACCATGTCGATGACGGTGAGCCCGGCGACCGCGACGGCGGTCAGCGCCTCCATCTCGACGCCCGTGCGGTCGGTGGTCTTGACGGTGGCCAGGATCTCGACGGCGTCGTCGGCGACCGAGAGGTCCACCTTCACGCCCGACACGGCCAGCGGGTGGCACAGCGGGATCAGGTCAGGGGTCTTCTTCGCGCCCATGATCCCGGCGATCCGCGCGGTGGCGAGGGCGTCGCCCTTGGGCACGCCCTCGCCGCGCAGCAGCTCGATCACCCGGGCGGAGACGAGCACGCGCCCGCTGGCCCGTGCCGTCCGCGTCGTGACGTCCTTCTCCGAGACGTCCACCATCCGGGCCGCGCCGGCCTCGTCGATGTGCGTCAGCCTGCTGTGCTCAGGGGGTCCGGGGGTCGCCCCCTGGGAAAACGCTGCCATAGGTTCGTGCCGCTCCCGCTCCGGGCCCCGCAAGGGCCTGTGTGGTGCAACACGCTACCCGCACCGTCCGGACTTCAGCCGAGCAGGACCACTTCCAGCTCCGACCCCGGCTCCACCGAGGTGACGTCCTCCGGTACGACCATCAGCGAGTCGGCGTGGGCCAGGGCCGCGATCAGGTGGGAGCCCGATCCGCCGACCGGGCTGACCGTGCCGCTCTCCGCGTCGTACTTGCCGCGCAGGAACTGGCGGCGGCCCGCCGGGGAGCCCAGCGCCTCGTCGGCCTTCAGGACCGCGCGCACGCTGGGGCGGTTGACGTCCGCCAAGCCCATGAGCGCGCGGATCGCGGGGCGCACGAACAGCTCGAAGGAGACGTACGAGGACACCGGGTTGCCGGGCAGGGCCAGCAGGGGGGTGTGGTCCGGGCCGATGGTGCCGAAGCCCTGCGGCTTGCCGGGCTGCATCGCGAGCTTGCGGAAGTCCATCCGCCCGCCGTCGGGCTCGTCCTCGGCCGTGGCCACCGAGGACAGCGCCTCCTTGACCACGTCGTACGCACCGACGCTGACGCCGCCCGTGGTGACCAGCAGGTCCGCGCGGATCAGCTGGTCCTCGATGGCGGAGCGCAGCGTCTCGGCGTCGTCGGCCACGGCCCCGACGCGGTAGGAGATCGCCCCGGCGTCGCGCGCGGCGGCGGCCAGCGCGAAGCTGTTCGAGTCGTAGATCGTCCCCGCGGCGAGGGACTCGCCCGGCTGGACCAGCTCGCTGCCGGTGGACAGTACGACCACGCGCGGGCGCGGCCGCACCCGTACGGTGCCCCGTCCGACGGCAGCGAGCAGCGCGATCTGCGGCGGGCCGAGCACCGTGCCGGCGGCCAGGGCGAGGTCCCCGGCCTGGACGTCGCTGCCGCGCGAGCGTACGTGCGCCCGAGCCTCGGCGGCCCGGTGCACGCGCACCTCGCCGCCCGCCCCCTCGGGGGCCTCGCTGGCCGGGGCCATGCCCGCGGCCGCGCCGCCGCCGCTGCCGCCGTCGGTCCACTCGACCGGTACGACGGCCTCGGCACCCGGCGGCAGCGGGGCGCCCGTCATGATGCGGGCGGCCTGGCCGGGGCCGACGGTGGGCAGGTCGCCGCTGCCCGCCGCCACGTCCCCGATCACCGTCAGCACCGCGGGGAACTCCTCGCTCGCGCCCTGGACATCGGCCGTGCGGACGGCGTACCCGTCCATGGAGCTGTTGTCGAAGGGCGGGAGCGCGACGGGCACGGTGACGTCCTCGACCAGGACACAGCCCTGGGCGTCGAGCAGCTGGAGCTCGATGGGCTCCAGCGGCCGGATCGCGGCGAGGACGTCCGCGAGGTGCTCGTCGACCGACCACAGGCGCTGGGCGCCGTGGCCGGTGTCCTGCGGTGCGCGGCTGCTCAAGGTGCTACATCTCCTCCGTGACGTAACGGTGAAGCCAGGTGCGGAACTCCGGGCCCAGGTCCTCACGCTCGCACGCGAGGCGGACGATGGCCCGCAGGTAGTCGCCGCGGTCTCCGGTGTCGTAGCGGCGGCCCCGGAAGACCACGCCGTGCACCGGGCCGCCCACGGTCTCGTCGGCGGCAAGCTTCTGCAGGCCGTCGGTGAGCTGGATCTCCCCGCCGCGGCCCGGCTCGGTCTCCCGCAGTATGTCGAAGATCGCCGGGTTGAGGACATAGCGTCCGATGACCGCGTAATTGCTGGGCGCGTCGGCCGGGTCCGGCTTCTCGACGAGACCGGTGATCCGGACGACGTCCTCCTCGTCCGTGGCCTCGACGGCGGCGCAGCCGTAGAGGTGGACGTTGGCCGGGTCGACCTCCATGAGGGCGATGACGGTGCCCCCGGTACGGGCGTGGACGTCGGTCATCTGGCGCAGCAGCGGGTCGCGCGGGTCGATCAGGTCGTCGCCGAGGAGGACGGCGAAGGGCTCGTCGCCGACGTGCGGCTCGGCGCACAGGACGGCGTGGCCGAGGCCGCGCGGGTCGCCCTGGCGGACGTAGTGCATGGTGGCCAGGTCGCTGGACTCCTGGACCTTCTTGAGCCGGTCGTCGTCGCCCTTGGCGATGAGGGCCGATTCCAGCTCGTAGTTGCGGTCGAAGTGGTCCTCGAGGGCGCGCTTGTTACGCCCCGTGATCATGAGGACATCGTCCAGGCCGGCCGACACGGCCTCCTCGACGACGTACTGGATGGCCGGCTTGTCCACGACGGGGAGCATTTCCTTGGGCGTCGCCTTCGTCGCCGGAAGGAAGCGGGTGCCGAGACCTGCGGCCGGGATCACGGCCTTCTTGATCACAGGGTGCAACTGAGTCATGGGCAGAACGATAGTGGGTCGAACAGACCGCTCCGGGCTTGATTCCGGCAAATAATTCCGCCTTCGCCCCGATTTGAAAGGAAAACAGAGTCAGCTGTGGTATGGAACCCGCCGAACCCGTCCGAAAAGGCCGGGCTGCGCCGAGAACTCCTCGCCGCCCGCCGCGCCTTGTCCCCCGCATTCCTGCGTACGTCGGCCCTCGCACTCTCCCGCTCCGCTCTTGAACTGCCCGAACTGGCCGATGCGCAGACCGTGGCCGCGTACGTCTCCGTCGGCGCCGAACCCGGCACCCGCGACCTGATCGACGCCCTGCGCGCGGCCGGCAAGCGCGTGCTGCTGCCCGTCCTGCTGCCCGACAACGACCTCGACTGGGCGGTGTACGAGGGCCCGGACGGCCTCGCCGAGGCCGCCCACCCTGGCAAGATGCGGCTGCTGGAGCCGGCCGGGGCCCGGCTCGGGCCGGACGCGGTCACCGGCGCCGACGCCGTCCTGCTGCCCGGACTCGCCGTGGACGGCCGCGGGATGCGCCTCGGGCGCGGCGGGGGCTCGTACGACCGGGTGCTGGCCCGCCTGGCGCACGCCGGGGCGCATCCCGCGCTGGTCGTGCTCCTCTACGACGAAGAGGTGGTCGCGCGGGTCCCGGAGGAACCGCACGACCACCCCGTTCAGGCGGTGGCCACCCCGTCGGGGGTGATCAGATTCACGGCTTGAGCGTCAGCGTCTCCGCGGTCGCCTTGTCCACGGCCTCCTTGCCGAAGGACCAGTCCAGCAGCTCGCCCTTGGCCCACATGTCCGTCTGGTCGTAGTAGTTGTCGTGGTACGCGTGGCCCGAGGCGCCGGTCAGGTTGATCCAGCGGGACTTGTCGAGGTCGCCGAGGTTCACGATCATGCGCATCGACGGGACCCAGGTGACCCCGTACCCGCTGGAGGCGTTCCAGCCGGTCGCGTTCACGGTGGCCTCGCCGCCGCCCAGGTTCCACGGGCCGCGGTTGAGGAGCCACTGCATGAAGCCGGGGCCCTCCGTGCCGATGGTCTGGTTCTTCAGCGTCAGCTGGTGCAGGCGGCCCCAGCTCCAGGTGGACTGGTCCTTGCCGAGCTTGGCGGTCAGCTCCCAGCGGGCGTCCTTCATGGCCCGTGCGAACAGCTGGTCGCGGGTGGCGGTCGCCGGCTGGTTGCGGGCGGCGGGCGTCTGCCACCAGGCCGACTTCTCGTCCTTGACCAGGCGCCTGACCACCTCGAACCAGCGGTCGCCGCCGTCCGGCTGCGCCGAGTCGGAGTCGCGCGTACCGCACTCGCGGACCGTCTTGGCCAGGTCGTCGACCGGACCGCTGCTCTCCTCCTGGACGTTCATGCAGCTGCCCTCGATCCGCAGCTCCTTCGGCATCTTGTCGCCGAAGGACAGCTTGAGGATGTTGCGCCAGACCGCGTTGAAGTACGCGGCGGCCGCCGAGTCGGGCTCCTGCGTGTAGTTCCAGCCCTCCAGCAGCTTCTGCGCCGAGCGCACGTCGGGGTCCGAGACCTCGATCTTGGCCAGCATCGGGGTGAGCAGCGCGGCGATCTCGCTGCTGTTGTCCATCTGCATGGTGCGCATGTCGTCGGTGGAGATCTTGCCGTTGTCCTTGATCTTCGCCTCGATGAGGTCGTTGATCCGCTGGCTGCGCGCGCCGTAACCCCAGTCGGTGGTCAGCACGTACGGGTACTTGCCCGCGCCGGTACCGCTCTCCACGACGGCCTGGTTCGCGGTGACGATGTAGCCGCGCGCCGGGTTGTAGTCGTACGGCATCTCGTCCTGCGGGATGTAGCCCGCGTTGCCGTCCTTTCCGCCCTTCCAGGCGTACTTGGAGTCCCAGCCGGGGGCCGGCATGCGGCCGTCGCCGGCGCCGCGCACCGGGATGCGGCCCGGGGCCTGGTAGCCGATGTTGCCCTTCGTGTCGGCGTAGATCAGGTTCTGGGACGGCACCTCGAAGTCGCGGGCGGCGGCGCGGAAGCCCGCGAAGTCCTTGGCCCGGTCGATGCCGAAGACCGCGTCCATCGACTTGCCCGGGTCCAGGGCGGTCCAGCGCAGGGCGACGGCGTAGCCGTTGCCGCGGTCGGGGGCCGAGCTGGAGACGGGGGCGCGGCTGCCCACCGTGCCGAGCTCGTCGCTGCGGTCGGAGATCAGCGGGCCGTTGTTGGTGGTGCGGACGGTGATCTTCTTGCTGGTGCCGCCCGCGATCTTGATGACCTCTTCACGGGTCGTGAAGGGGACCACCTTGTTGTCGTAGACGTAGCCCTCGGGCTTGACCTGCTCGAGGTAGAGGTCGGTGACGTCGGCGCCGAGGTTGGTCATGCCCCAGGCGATGTCGGCGTTGTGGCCTATGACCACGCCGGGCATGCCGGAGAAGGTGTATCCGGCGACGTCGTACTTGCACTGGTTGGAGACCGCACGGCAGTGCAGGCCCATCTGGTACCAGACCGAGGGCAGCTGCGGGGACAGGTGCGGGTCGTTCGCGAGCAGCGGCTTGCCGGTGGTCGTGTACTTGCCGGCGACGACCCAGGAGTTCGAGCCGATGCCGCTGCCGTTGGGGCCGAGGATCGCGGGGATCTTGTCCAGGGTGGCCGCGAGCGAGGTGAGGGAGGTGCGCAGGCCCGCGGTCGCGCCCTGCGCGCTCGCGTTGTCGGCGAGGCCGCTCGTGCCGGCGGCGGGGGCGGAGGCCGTCGAGGCCTGGGAGCCGGAGCCGGTACCCGCCCCGGAGCCCGTCCCCGTGGAGGCGGCGGCCGCGCCGCCCTGGGGGGCGTACTTCCCGCCGTCGATCTTGCCGCCGTCGACGACCGCCTTGTTCCGGTCGAAGGGGTACGGCGGGTAGAGCTCGTCGATCTGCGCCTGCGTGAGCTTGTTGGACATCAGCGCGCGGTCGATCTCGTCCTGCATGTTGCCGCGCAGGTCCCAGGCCATCGCCTTGAGCCAGGCCACCGAGTCCACCGGGGTCCACTGCTCGGGCTGGTAGGCGTCGCTGAGCTTGAGGGCGGCGTGCTCGACGGAGAGGTCCTTGCCGGTCTTCCCCTTCAGGTACGCGTTGACCCCGTCGGCGTAGGCCTGCAGGTACTTCTTCGTCTCGGCCGAGAGCTTCGTGTCGTACTCAGCCTGCGCGACCTGGCGCCAGCCGAGCGTGCGCAGGAAGGCGTCGGTCTCGACCTGGCCGGACCCGAACATCTCGGAGAGCCGGCCGGAGGTCATGTGGCGGCGGACGTCCATCTCCCAGAAGCGGTCCTGGGCGTGGACGAAGCCCTGCGCGCGGAAGAGGTCGTCGTCGTTGTCGGCGTAGAGCTGGGGAATTCCGTGGGAGTCGCGTTTGACCTCCACGGTCCCGGTCAGGCCGGGCACCTTGAGGGTGCCGGTGGCCTGGGGGAACGAGGCGCGGACGTTGTCCATGCTCCAGTACGTCCCGTATCCGAAGCCCGCGAGGAGCGCCAGGACCAGCACGAGCAGGATCAGACGGGCGCGTCGTCCCTTCTTCTTGACGGAAGGGGCGGTTTCGTTGGCGGGCATCGCTGTCCTTAGAGGGGCAGGGTGGTCCTGGGAGTGCTGGAGCAACCATAGGCGCAGGACCGGGTCCGTTGATCCGCCAGGGGTCGGGGTGACGAGGACAGGGGCCGGCAGGCGTTTCACAATGTGGTTATCGCGTAAAGGGCGCGTCAAATATTAGGTAAAGTAACGAAGTACCTGCCGATCTTGCCGGACTTGTCGCCTGGAGGAAACGTTCCGACTGGCGCCTTGAGGGAAAGGGCCGCCCCCTGACCGTCCACACGCTCAATGAGCTTCTGCTGGTCTGCTCGCTCGTGCTGCTCGTCGCCGTCGCGGCGGTACGCATCTCTTCACGCAGCGGCCTCCCCAGCCTGCTCATCTACCTCGGCATAGGCATCGCGATAGGCCAGGACGGCATCGGCAACGTCGTCTTCGACAACGCCGAACTGACCCAGGTCATCGGTTACGCCGCGCTCGTCGTCATCCTCGCCGAGGGCGGTCTGGGCACCAAGTGGAAACAGATCAAGCCCGCCCTGCCCGCCGCGATCGTCCTGTCCCTGGTCGGCGTCGCGATCAGCGTCGGCGTCACCGCGGCCGGCGCCCACTACCTGGTCGGACTGGACTGGCGCCAGGCCCTGCTGATCGGCGCGGTCGTCTCCTCGACCGACGCGGCGGCCGTCTTCTCCGTCCTGCGCAAGGTGCCGCTGCCCGCGCGGATCACGGGTGTGCTGGAGGCCGAGTCGGGCTTCAACGACGCCCCCGTCGTCATCCTGGTCGTCGCCTTCGCGACCGTCGGCCCGGTGGACCAGTGGTACGTCCTGCTCGGCAAGATCGCCCTCGAGCTGGCGATCGGCGTCGCGATCGGCCTGTCGGTGGGCTTCCTGGGGGCGTACGGCCTGCGGCACGTGGCACTGCCCGCCTCCGGCCTCTATCCGATCGCCGTGATGGCGATCGCCGTGACGGCGTACGCGGCCGGCGCGATGGCGCACGGCTCCGGCTTCCTCGCCGTCTACCTCGCGGCCATGGTGCTCGGGAACGCGAAGCTCCCGCACTGGCCGGCGACCCGGGGGTTCGCGGACGGACTCGGCTGGATCGCCCAGATCGGCATGTTCGTCCTGCTCGGCCTGCTGGTCACCCCGCACGAGCTGGCCCAGGACTTCTGGCCCGCCGTGGTCATCGGGCTGGTCCTGACGATGGTGGCGCGGCCGCTGGAGGTCTTCGTCAGCCTGCTGCCGTTCCGGCTGCCCTGGCAGGAGCAGGCCCTGATGTCGTGGGCGGGGCTGCGCGGCGCCGTGCCCATCATCCTGGCGACCATCCCGATGGTGACCGGCATCGAGGGCAGCGACCGCGTCTTCAACATCGTCTTCGTCCTGGTCGTCGTCTACACCCTGGTCCAGGGCCCGACCCTGCCGTGGCTCGCGCGCAAGCTGGAGCTCGGCGCCGGCGACGAGAGCGCCGCCGACCTGGGGATCGAGTCGGCGCCACTGGAGAAGCTGCGCGGGCACCTGCTCTCCTTCTCCATCCCGGACGCCTCGCGGATGCACGGCGTCGAGGTGAGCGAGCTGCGGCTGCCGCCGGGGGCGTCGGTGACGCTGGTGGTCCGGGACGCGAAGAGCTTCGTACCGCTGCCGTCGACCGTGCTGCGGCGCGGGGACGAGCTGCTGGTGGTGGCCACGGATCCGGTACGGGACGCGGCGGAGGCCCGGCTGCGGGCGGTGGCCCGGGGCGGCAAGCTGGCCGGATGGCTCGGGACGGGCTCGAACGGGGCTTGAGCGCGGGCCGTCCCGGACTTGAACAGAGAGTTAGAGCGTCGTTCTAATTCTATGTTTTCGGGGGTTTGCAAGCCGTTTCACCCTGTTTCGGAGCCCTGCGGAAGGCAAACTTCCCGTTAATCGCAGGTGAAGACACATTCTGTCACGGGAATCACAGGACGCTACGCGCGTACTACCTGTACGATAAAGGCACACCACATCGAACCAACTCTGCCTGACGCAGAGCTGGCGCGACCGCAAAGCGGCCGTGGCACCCTCCCGCAGTGGGCGCCCAGGTATCACTCGGTTCTGCGCAAGAGGACAGCTCTCGGGGCTCCCACATGTACGGGTGCGGTCGCTCACGAAGCGGCACACCGTCCGCAGACGGGGACGCTCTACCAGGCAGCGGAAAGGCCAGGCCGTGACATCCGCGGTCACGACCGACAAGTCCGCACGCCCCGGTTACGGGCAGCTCCTGCGCACGCCCGGCGCCATCGGCTTCGTCCTCCCGGGATTCGCCGCCCGGCTCCCGTTCGGCATGCTGACCATCAGCATCCTGCTGCTCGTGCAGCACACCACCGGTTCCTACGGCAGCGCCGGCATCGTCGCCGCCGTCACCGGCATCTCGATGGCGCTGTCCGCCCCGGTGATGGGCAAGCTCACCGACCGCCGCGGCCAGAGCGCCGTGCTGGTCCCCGTCGTCCTCATGCACTCCGCCGCCGTCAGCACCCTCGTGGCGCTCGCGCTGCTGGGCGCCCCCGTCTGGGCACTGGCGCTGGCCGCCGTCCCGGCCGGCGCCTCCGTCCCGCAGGTCGGGCCGATGGTCCGGGCCCGCTGGGCCGCCAAGCTCGAGGGCTCCCCGCTGCTGCCGACGGCCGCCGCGTTCGAGTCCGTCACCGACGAGTTCACCTTCGTCGTCGGCCCGGTGCTGGCGACCGCCCTGTGCACCGGCGTCCACCCGGCCGCCGGTCTGATCACCGAGGCCGCGCTGACGCTGGCCGGCGGTCTGGTCTTCGCCGCCCAGCGCGCCACGCAGCCGAAGCTGCACGCCGCCGCGGCCGGCGGCGAGAAGCACGCCTCCGCTCTGTCCTTCCCCGGCCTGCGCGTCCTGATCGTGGCCTTCCTCGGCATCGGCGCCGTCTTCGGCGGCATGCAGGTGTCGCTGGCCGCCTTCTCGAACGAGATCGGCAACCCGGGCGCCAACGGCCTGCTGTACGGCATCTTCGCGGCCGGCAACATGACCGCGGGCATCGCCTGCGGCGCCATCGCCTGGAAGATCGGCCCGCGCCGCCGGCTGCTGCTCGGCTACGCCGGCCTGACCGTGGCCGCCTCGGTCCTGTGGACCGCCCACTCGATGATCCTGCTGGGCGCGCTCGGCCTGGTCGTCGGCCTGTGCATCGCCCCGGCCCTGATCACCGGCTACACGATGATCGAGTCGCTGATCCCGGCGAACGCCCGGACCGAGGCCTTCACCTGGCTGACCGGTGCGGTCGCCTTCGGTCAGGCCACCGCCGTGACCCTGGCCGGCCGCCTGACGGACGCGCACGGGTCCTCGTACGGCTTCCTGGTGCCCATGGCGGGCACCGTGCTGGCGCTGGCGACCCTGCTCGCGCTGCGGTCGAGGCTGGCCCCGACGGCCCCGAGCCGGATCATCAACTCGTCCACGGGACCGGCGGCCTCCGTCGCGGCCGAGCAGGCCCCGGCTCCGCGGGTGAACGAGCGTGGTGTCGGTCACCGCGTGCCGGTGACGGTGGACTGATCGGCCGGAATACGTCACCATGGAACGTCGTTAGCACTCATCGAGTCAGAGTGCCAGGAGGAAATTCGTGCCGACCTACCAGTACCAGTGCACCGAGTGCGGTGAGGGCCTTGAGGCCGTGCAGAAGTTCACCGATGACGCACTGACCGAGTGCCCGAACTGCCACGGACGCCTGAAGAAGGTGTTCTCCGCGGTCGGCATCGTCTTCAAGGGATCCGGTTTCTACCGGAACGACAGCCGTGGCGCTTCGTCGAGCAGCACCCCTGCCTCGAAGCCGTCGACGCCTGCCGCCCCCGCCGCTTCGTCGACGTCCAGCACGTCTTCGACGTCGAGCTCGAGCAGCAGCTCCACCTCGGCTGCCTGATCTCTGATCTCGCCCGTTCTTGGCAAGGCCCCGTCGCCCCTTCCGGGCGGCGGGGCCTTGTGCATGCCCGGTTAGGGTGGCGGCATGGCTAACGCAGAGATCGGTGTCATCGGCGGTTCGGGCTTCTACTCCTTCCTGGAGGACGTCTCCGAGGTCCAGGTGGACACCCCGTACGGGCCCCCGAGCGACTCCCTCTTCTTCGGCGAGCTGGCCGGGCGGCAGATCGCCTTCCTCCCGCGCCACGGCCGCAGCCACAAGGTCCCGCCCCACAAGATCAACTACCGGGCCAACCTGTGGGCGCTGCGTTCGGCGGGCGTGCGCCAGGTGCTCGGCCCGTGCGCGGTCGGCGGGCTGCGCACCGAGTACGGTCCGGGCACGCTGCTCGTCCCCGACCAGCTGGTCGACCGTACGAAGTCCCGGGCGCAGACCTTCTTCGACGGCGAGCCGCTGCCCGACGGCACGGTGCCGAACGTCGTGCACACCACGTTCGCCGACCCGTACTGCCCGGTGGGCCGCTCGGTGGCGCTGGCGGCGGCGCGGGGCCGGGCGTGGGAGGCGGTGGACGGCGGCACGATGGTCGTGGTCGAGGGCCCCCGCTTCTCGACCCGCGCCGAATCGAAGTGGCATGCGGCGATGGGCTGGTCGGTCGTCGGCATGACGGGCCACCCGGAGGCGGTCCTCGCGCGCGAGCTGGGGCTCTGCTACACGTCGATGGCGCTGGTCACCGACCTGGACGCGGGCGCGGAGACGGGTGAGGGCGTGTCCCACACGGAGGTCCTGAAGGTCTTCGGCGAGAACGTCGGCCGCCTGCGCGAGGTCCTGTTCGACGCAGCGGCGGCGCTCCCGCCGACGGACTCCCGCGCCTGCCTGTGCACCCACGCGCACGACGGCTGGGACCTGGGCATCGAACTCCCGTAAGGAGCGCTGAGCGCCGCCTGCCGCCTGCCGCCTGCCGCCTGCCGCCTGCCGAGGACTCGGACATCGGCAACGCCTTCTTCGTCCACCCGCCGGCCGTCGTCCTCGGCGCGTGCGTGGAGCTCGACGCCGTCGGTGACGCCGTCGCGAAAACCTCCGCTCCGCAGTGGTGCAGTTCGCCACCACGAGCATTCCCGGAGAAATCCGAGGCGGGCTGTCACATTCCGGAGGGCTGTCCGGTCTCGGCTGGTGAAGGACCAACGGGACCGACCGTCCGATCCAGGAGGCGACCACCATGCCGCGCATCTCGCTCACCCCGCCGCGCACCCCCCTCATGCGCATCGGCGCCTGGTACTCGCGCCGCAAGTACGGCAAGGTGCTCGATCCCGGCCAGGCGTACGGGCACAACTCGCGCGTGCTGTTCACGTACGTACGCCTCGAGCAGCAGGCGGCGAAGTGGCACGCCCTCGACGCCGGGCTCAAGCACCTCGCCGTGATGGCGGCGGCGGCCCGGATCAACTGCTCGTGGTGCATGGACTTCGGCTACTGGGAGGGGTTGGAACGGGGGCTGTCGGCGCGCATGATCGAGCAGGTGCCACGGTGGCGGGAGGAGCGCAGGACGTACACGGAGCTGGAGCTGCTGGTCATGGAGTACGCCGAGGCCATGACCGAGACCGAGCCCGCGGTCACGGACGAGCTGGCCGCGGAGCTGATCGCGCGCCTGGGCGAAGCGGCGTTCGTCGAACTCACCGCGATGGTCGCCCTGGAGAACTGGCGCTCGCGGGTCAACCGGGCCTTCGGCCTGAGCAGCCAGGGCTTCTCGGAGGCCTGCGAGATCCCGGCCCGGCCGTGAACCGCACGATGGCGGGATGATCAACGGCCACGGGACGACCGTCGCCCTCGACTTCGCCGGCCGCCGCCGGGTCGGGGCGCAGGCCGCCTTTGCCGCCAGGCCCCGTACGTCGTGGTGGGGCGGTCGGTGACGCGGGCCGCCGGCCCGGTGGCGGCGCTGCGGCGGGTCCGGGCGGGCGGGCGGTGGCCTCCGAGCCGGGGCCCGAGGGACGCTCACTCCTGTGGGTGACGGCGTTGTCCACAGGCTGGGGATCATCCACAGGCGCGAGCGGGATTCGGCGGGGCGGCGGATCGTGAGGGGGTGTCCGGGCGATGGGCCCGGGCACCGGAACTCAGCCCACTGGTGGTGGCCGTCATGTCCAAGACCTCGTGCGTCTCTGCCCCTTCGTCCCCCTCCTCCCTGTCCACTCCCTCTACGTGCCCCCCTGCGCGCCCGGTACCGTCCTTCCCCCCGCTTCGCGTCGGCCGGGGCGGGGACCGGCTGCGCCGCGCCGTGCGGCGCCGGCGGCGGGCCGCTTCGGCCGGGCTGGCCGTCCTGGCGGCCGCCCTGGCGGTGGTGGGCGGGACGGAGGCGCAGGCTTCACGGGGCGCCGCGCCACCGGAGGTGAAACCGCCGCCCGCGGCGGTGCGGTGGGTGTCGGCGCCGGTGCGCATCGCGGACGCGGCGACGGTGCGGCTGCTGCGGTCCGGGGACCGGGTGGACGTGGTCGCGGCGGAGCGAGCCGGCCCGCCGCGGGTGGTCGCCGCGGGGGCCCGGGTCGTCGAAGTACCGGAGCCGGATAAGGGCGTGGGGGACGGCGGGGCCCTGGTGATCCTGTCGGTCCCCCGGGACACCGCGCGGGCTCTCGTGGGGGCGGGCGCAGTGGCACGGCTGGCGGTGACGTTGTGCTGAATCGGACGGGAGTACAGGCAAGTCACCACAAGACGGGCTCCGATTGGACACGCCGGGCCCGGACTGCCGTAGCTTTCGGAACCGTTGGCTCCATGTTCGGCGGATTCGAAGAGAGGCTCAGTGGTGAGCGAGAAGAAGGAGAGCGTCCTGGCAGGCTTCAAGGCCTTCCTGATGCGCGGCAACGTGGTCGACCTGGCGGTGGCGGTCGTCATCGGCGCCGCGTTCACGAACATCGTGAACTCGGTGGTGAAGGGGATCATCAGCCCGCTGGTGGGCGCCGTCGGCACGAAGAGCCTCGACGGCTACACGTCCTGCCTGAAGGGCCCCTGCGGCATCGACGCGAAGGGCGACGCCATCGGCGTCAACATCCTTTGGGGATCGGTGCTGAACGCCGCGCTGACCTTCCTGATCACGGCCGCGGTCGTCTACTTCCTGATGGTGCTGCCGATGTCGAAGTACCTCGCCAAGGTGGAGCAGCGCCGCCGGGCCAGGGAGGGTGTCCAGGAGACCATGGAGATCACCGAGCTGGTGGTCCTCAAGGAGATCCGGGACGAGCTGGTCGCCCAGCGGAGCCCGAACGGCCACAGGGGCCAGGGCGGTCAGGGCGAGTACGGCGGCCAGGGCGGCCAGTACAGCCACCCGGGATCGGGGTACTAACAGGTCAGAGGTGGTGCGGCGGCTTCTCGTCGAGGAAGCGGGCCAGGTCGGCGGCGCTCCCGCCGGAGGGCGGCCCCTCGCCCCATCCGCGGTCGGTGTCGTCCGCGGACTGCTGGTCCAGCGGGTCGTCGAAGACGAGCCGGGGCCTGGGCTTCGCCGCGGGCACGGCCTCGGGCCGGGGGTCGGGCTGCGAGGACTGCGGGTCGGAGGCGGGGGCGGTGCTCATGCCTCCAGGGTACGGCCGCCCCCGGCCGGTGCTGCGACCCCGGAGCCGGCCCGGCTCCGGGGCCCGCCCCGGGCCGCGCCCCGGCTCTCGCCCGGGGTCAGCTGGGGGCCTCGGCGCCCTTGCGGGCGTAGAACCACCAGCACACGGCCAGGCAGGTCGCGTAGAAGCCGATGAAGAGCCACAGCGCGTTCGTGACGGCCATGGCCGCGAACATCGCGGGGATGAAGAAGAAGCCGTAGGCGGCGATGGCGGAGGAGAAGCCGGTGACGGCGCCCGCCTCCCTCTCCGACTGCTTCAGCGCTGCGGCCTGCGCCTCGGGCCCCTTCCCCTCGGCGTCCCGCATGTGCTGCTCCCGGAAGATCACCGGGATCTGCCGGAACGTCGATCCGTTGCCCAGCCCGGAGAAGGCGAAGGCGGCGAGGAAGCCGACGAGAAACGCCCAGAAGCTGCCCTGGTCGCCGCCCGAGGGCAGCGCGAAGATCACCACGACCAGGGCCGCGGCCATGCCCACGAACGACAGCATGGTGACGCTGGCACCGCCGATCTTGTCGGAGAGCCAGCCACCGGCCCACCGCATGAGCGCGCCGATGAACGGGCCGATCCAGGCATAGGTGGTGGCCTGGTAGCCCTGCGCCTCGAAGTTGTTCTTGATCAGCAGGGGCAGGCCGGCGGCGAAGCCGATGAAGGACCCGAAGGTGCCGACGTAGAGCCAGGTCATCAGCCAGTTGTGCTTGCGCCGAAAGATGATCTTCTGCTGGCTGAAGGGGGCCGCGGCCACCCTGAGGTCGTTCATCAGGAACCAGGCGAGCAACGCCATGATCACCAGCAGCGGCACCCAGAGGAAGGCGCCGTTCTGGAGCCAGATGTCGGTGTTCTCCTTCGCGTCGTACTGCGGGCCGCCCGCGGGCGCGCCGAGCACGGCGGCGGTGACCATCAGCGGGGCGACCAGCTGGACCACGCTCACGCCGAGGTTCCCGAGGCCGCCGTTCAGGCCGTTGGCACTGCCCTTGTCCCGCTTGGGGAAGAAGAAGCCGATGTTCGCCATCGAAGAGGCGAAGTTGGCGCCGCCGATACCGCAGACGGCCGCGATCAGAGCCAGCTCCCAGTACGGGGTGCCCGTGTCCTGCAGGGCGAAGCCCAGCCACAGCATGGGCCCGATCAGGATGATCGTGCTGAACGCGGTGAACTTCCGCTCGCCGAAGTTCGGCCCGATGAAGGTGTACAGGATCCGGAAGGTGCCGCCCGTGATGCCGGGGATGGCGGTCAGCCAGAACAGCTGCGACTTGGAGAAGCCGAAGCCCACGTCGTTCAGCTTGACCACGGTGACCGACCAGACCTGCCAGACCACGAAGCCGAGCATCAGCGCGGGGATCGAGACCCAGAGGTTCCGCTGGGCGACTGTGCGGCCGGTGGACTGCCAGAAGTCCTCCTCCTCGGGCCGCCAGTCGCCGATGGTGGCACCGGGTTCGTAGCTCTCCCGGCGGTGGGGGCGTACGGGGGACGGGGTGGGCGTGGGCGTGGGCGTGGGGATCGACACGGTCATCGGTCCTTCGGGTCGAGGAGCCGCAGTCCCAGCACGACGAGGAAGGACAGGATCAGGGACCCCGCCGCCCACCAGGCCGTACCGGTGTTGCCCTCCACCCACTCGTTGACTGTCACCGTGAGCGCCCGGAGCTGGCCGCTCACGACGGTGAGGGCCAGGGCCGGACGGGCCTTGAGCCTGGAGGACCGCTCCGGCTCCTGTTCGGTGCCGGCGCCCGGGCCAGGACCCGTGTGCCGGATCCGCGGGCCGCCGTAGCCGGACGAGCTGGTGGGCGGCCCAGCGGGAGCGCGAGCAGGCGCCGAGGAACTTCTGGAAGCCGAGGTGGGTGGCGGTCATCCGCGGCAGGGCGGTCGGAGCCTTGCGGAAGTCGGCGGCGCAGAAGAAGCTGCCGAAGCCCTTCGTGAACAGCTGCCGTGTGCCGGGCGCGGAGACCCAGACCGTGTACCGGTAAGGCCACGCCGAAGGCGAGGAAGACGGTGGCGACGGCGTACGGCAGCAGCGCGGAGTCGAAGTCGCTCAGGAGCCGGCTGCCGAGCACGACCGCGGCGATGAGCAACAGCAGCGAGACGACCGTGCCGGCCAGGGTGCCCCGGGCGGAGACGGATCCCCCGGCCGGTGGGAGGCTCCCGGCCCCCGGCGACTCGGCCGGGCGCGGAGGCGCGGACGGGGGCGGGGGCGGCTCGGCCGCGAGGACTTCTGAGGGCTCGGACACAGCACCACGCTAGGCGGTCTGTACCGATCAGGCCCGCTATGACGGGGTCATGGAGGGGCCGGACGGGTGAGGCCGCGGACGGCTCGGACTCCTCGGACGGCTCACACGGCGGTCCGCCCCTGCGCCTCGAAGACCGCCTTGGCCCGGGCGACCCGCGCCGCCTCGGGCGACGGGGTGCCGGGCAGCGCGAAGGCCCCCGGAGAGGAAGGTGACGAAGCGGGTTCCGGGGCCGTCGAAGGACAGGGTCCCGTCGCCCGCAGTGCATGGGTCGGCCCGCCGGGCGTAGGTCAGGGGTTCGCGGCCCCGCCGGCCGCGCGCCTCGCCTGCCGGCCGGCGTACGGCTGGTGTCCTGGCGGTGTGACGTACGTACCAATGACCTCCCGCAGCCGGGACGAGGGCCACCGGGCCGCGACCCCGCTGGAGCTGTTCTTCGACCTCTGCTTCGTGGTCGCGGTGGCACAGGCCGGCCGGCAGCTGGTCCACGCACTCGCCGAGGACCACGTCGCCGCCGGCATCACCGGCTACCTCTTCGTGTTCTTCGGCGTGTGGTGGGCCTGGATGAACTTCACCTGGTTCGCCTCCGCCTACGACGTCGACGACGTGCCGTACCGGATCGCGACCCTGGTGCAGATCGCCGGCGTGCTCGTCTACTCGGCCGGGATCCCGCGCGCCTTCAGCGACAACGACTGGACCGTCGCCGTCCTCGGCTACGTGGTGATGCGTCTCGCGCTCACGGCGCAGTGGCTGCGCGCCGCCGCCGGGGAGCAGGGCCCGGCCCGGCGCACCGCCCTCACGTACGCGATCGGGCTGGTGGTCTGCCAGGCGGGCTGGGTGGCGCTGCTCGCGGCCCCCGAGCGCTCCCGCAGATGGCTCTTCCTGGTGCTCGTGATGATGGAGCTGCTCGTTCCGGTCCTGGCCGAGCGCAGCTACCAGACCCAGTGGCATCCGCACCACATCGCCGAACGGTACGGCCTGTTCACCATCATCGTGCTCGGCGAGACCATCGCCGCCAGCACGGTCGCGGTCCAGTCGGCGATCGACGAGCACGAGGCGCTGGGCGAGCTGCTGCCGATCGCGGCGGGCGGGCTGCTGCTGGTCTACGCCGCCTGGTGGATCTACTTCGCCGTCCCCGCGCACGACCGGCTGCAGAGCAACCGCCAGGCCATCCCCTGGGGATACGGGCACTTCGTGATCTTCGCGTCGGCCGCGGCCATCGGGGCGGGCATCGAGGTGGCGATCGAGCACACGGTCGGCAAGGCCCACATCTCGACGCTCGCCGCCAACCTCTCGGTGTGCATCCCGGCGGCCCTGTTCTTCGCCTTCGTCTGGCTGCTGCACTCCCGCCACTTCAAGCGCGGTACGGCCCAGCAACTGGTGCTGCCCGTCTCGGCGCTGGTGATCCTCGCGTGCGCGTGGACCGGCGCGCAGGCGGTGCTGTGGGCCGGGCTGGTCGCCGCGGCCACCGTCGCGGTGGGCGTGACCTTGGTGCACCGCGAGCGTTCTGGTGCGTGAGGACGGCGGGCGGCGCCGGCCGCGGCGGCCCGGCGAGCGCGCCGGCGACAGGAAGAAGAAACGATGAAGGTCCCGGTACAGCAGGACACGGGCTCGGGCGCGGCGGTGGCGGAGTACGGGGAGCTCGCCGACCCTGCGTTCTGGCAGCAGCCCCCAGCCGCGCGGCTCGCGGCGTTCGCCCGGCTGCGGGCGCTGGAGTCCCCGGTCTACGTGCCCGAGGGGAAGGGCCGCGGGCACTGGGCCCTCGTACGGCACGCGGACGTGCAGGAGGCGAGCCGGCTCCCGAAGGTGTTCGCCAGCGCGCCCGGGGTGACCACACCCGAACCGGCCCGGTGGGTGCGGGCGCTGTTCGGGGACTCGATGGTCAACCTGGACGGCGCCGACCACGCGCAGCTGCGCAAGATCGTGCAGCGGGCGTTCACGCCGCGGCTGCTGGCCGCGGCCGAGCAGGACATCCACGCGGTGGCCGCCCGGATCGTGGACGACGTACTGGAGGACGGGCCCGACGAGTTCGTCTCGGCCGTGTCCTCCCGGCTGCCGCTCGAGGTCATCTGCAACATGATGGGCATCCCGGAGCGCTACCGCGCCGAGATCGCCGACCGGGTCAACCACGCCTCGGAGAACATCGGCGTCGAGCGGGGCCTGGCCTCGCGGCTGCGGATGCCCGGCCGCGGGCTGCGGGCCCTGGCCAAGATGCAGCGGATGGTCGCGGGCATCGGGCGGGAGCGGCGCAAGAACCCCACCGACGACCTGATCTCCGCCCTGGTCACCGCGGACGTGGACGGGCAGGCGCTGAACGCCCGCCAGCTGGGGGCGTTCTTCTCGCTGCTGATGGTGGCCGGGGTGGAGACCACGCGCAACGCGATCACCCACGGGCTGACGCTGCTGACCGATCACCCCGGCCAACGGGACCTGCTGCTCGAGGACTTCGAGGCGTACGCGGACGGCGCGGTGGACGAGATGATCCGGCACTCGACGCCGATCATCCAGTTTCGCCGGACCGTGGCAGCCGAACACACCCTGGGCGGCCACCTGTTCCGGCCCGGCGACAAGGTGGTGCTGTACTACGCGTCCGCCAACCGCGACGAGGCCGTCTTCCCCGACCCCGACGCCTTCGACATCACCCGCTCGCCCAATCCGCACCTGGGCTTCGGCGGCGGCGGCCCGCACTTCTGCCTGGGCGCGCACCTGGCCCGGGTGGAGATGAAGGCCCTGTTCCGCGAACTGCTGACCCGGCCGGTGGGACTGCGTGCGGTGGGGCTGCCGGACCTGGCGGGCTCGAACTTCGACAACCGCGTCCGCTCGCTCCGCTTCGCCTTCGAACGCCCGTAGGGCCGATGTGGGCCCCCGCAACGGGGAACCGGCCACCGGGCAGGCTGGGAGCCCGGCGGCCGGAGGAGGGGCTCGGTCCCCGGGGCCTGCTACTGCAGGCGCCGGACCGTGAGCACGCAGTGGGCGCTGCCCGTGAGCACGGCCTCGTCCCCTGCGAACGCCTGGAGGGTTTCCGGCGCGACCGGCTCCCCCGGGACGGCCTCGGGCCAGGCGCGCGTGGCGAACAGGAAGTAGGCCTGGCCGCTCTCGTTCGCCGCGGCGACCCACTCGGCCGGGGCGGTGCAGGTCGCGTTCAGCCCGGGCAGGGTCAGCGCGACCTGGTTGCCCGCCAGCATGATCTGCACCGGGAAGGCGGCCGGGTTGCGGGTGCCGTCCATGACCACGTCACCGATGGGCAGGCCGATCTCCTCCAGCAGCCCGCGGGCGGCCTTCTCGCCGGCCTCCCGCCCCTGCGGTCCGTCGCCGAGGGTGTAGGCGAGCAGGTACGGGATGTCGTGGCCCTCGGAGGGGTCGCCGATCCAGGCGAGCACGGAAAGGGTGCCGAGCTGGGACCGGTCGATTTCGGCTTGAGTTGAAGTCATGCGCCGCACCCTAGTGGTCTCTCCCGCGGCCCTTTCAGGCCTTTCACCCGGGCGGGCTAGACGGCCCAGAATCCCTCTTCGGAATTCGCGTGAATGTTCGTGTCCTGGTACTGGAGCCGCACAATGCGCGCCTTTTCCGGGATTTCGAACACCACCCATCCATCGGCCTGCTCGCCTACGGCGAGGGAATCGAAGACGAGCGGTTTGCCGGTGGTCAGTTCACCGGTCGGCACCACCGGGTGGCGGCCCCCCGCGCTGTCGTACGCCCACATGCGCCCGAGGGCCCCGTACGAGGCCCCGCCGACGTTGACGAACGACATCGAGGCGGCCACCCAGCGCTTGCCCGCGGGCGGCGCGTAGTTCTTCTCCACGCTGACCGCGGGGTCGACGTACGCGGTGAGCACGGCCTGCAGGTGCCGGCCCACCTGGCGGCCGTGCACCCGTACGGAGTCACCCACGTGGGCATCCTTCACGGCGGCCTGGCCCGCCCCGGGGGCCGCGGCCGGATCCTCCTCGGCGCCCGGCGCGCCGTCGTCCACCGGGACGGCGGGCGCCGCGGCCGGGGCGAGCGCGGCCCCCTCGGGGGCGCCGGAACAGGCCGTGGCACCGAACAGCAGGAGGGGCAGGAGAGCGGCGGCGAGGACGGAAGCGGACTGGCGCATGCGCGATCCCTTCGGGGACCTTCGGGGACGTATTCCGGTCAGTCTCACGCGCCCGAGCGGGCAATTGCACACACCGACACGGGCGTGCGGAAGGAGTTGCCCGCCATCTGCCAGCACAATGCGTTTCGGCGCTTTTGTGCCGACCCACCCCCCATGGAGGATTCATGCGAGTTTCCACCCGCCGACTGGCCGTCACGGTGCTCTCCGCGCTGGCCGCGGCCACCGTATGCACCACTCCCGCCGGCGCCCGGACCCACGGCGACGAGATTTCCGTACAGGAATTCGGTCACCTCTCCGACGGCGGCCGCGTCACCCTTTCCGGGACCTACACGTGCCGGCCCTCGTCACCCCGTGGAGTGCAGATCCAGGTCACGCTCGTGCAGGGCGGAACCCGCCTCGGCTTCGGCGGCGAGGAGGCCGTCTGCGACGGGTACGAGCACGACTGGTCCGCGTCGGCCCCGCTGGACCTGGTGCACCTGCACCCGGGTGCGGCCGGCGCGGAGGCCAGGCTCCAGTCCGCGAGCCTGCACTCCGGGTTCACCTTGCGCGTGTCCTACCTGGCGAAGACGGAGCGGCAGATCCGGCTGGAGGAGAAGCACCACTGAGGCACGCACCCGGCCGTAGCCGGTAGCCGCCGCTACCGGCAGGCGGGCGCCACGCCGGTCATCGACATGAACGCGACGGTCCGGCAGCCGGTATCGGCAGGGGGGCGCCCCGCCGTGCCGTGCACGGCCGTCGGAACCCCGACGGCCAGCAGGAGCAGCGCGAGCAGAGCGGTCGTGGCGCCCTTGCCCGGCCGCTTGTTCAGCCGGTGCACGGCAGGATCCGTGTCCATGCGGTCGTCCGTTCCATGGACCGCATCATCACTCCACCCCCGCTGCTCCACAACTCGGCGTGACCATCCGGTCACCCGGGCCCCGGATCACCCCATGCTCCGGGCGCCCGCGACGTCGAACTCGCACCACACGGCCTTGCCGTCACCCCGGGACTCCACTCCCCAGTGCGTGGCCAGCGCGTCCACCAGCAGCAGCCCGCGCCCCGTGGTGGCGGCCTCGCCCGGGGTGCGCCGGCGCGGCCAGACGCTGGAGCGGTCCTTCACCCACAGCCGGATCCGCCGGACCGGCTCCGGCAGCACCTCCATGGTCAGCACCGCTCCGCCGTCCGTGTGCAGCAGGGCGTTGACCAGCAGCTCCCCGGCCGCAAGTTCCACGTCGTCGGCGAGCTCCGGCATGCCCCAGTCGCGCAGCGCCTGGCGCAGGGCGTAGCGGGCCTCCGAGAGCCCCTCCGGGTCCGCCTGGTGGATGTACTGGTGGATCCGCGGGGCCCGGTGGGTGCCCGGGTCGGGGGCCCGGCGCAGCACCAGCAGGGCCACGTCGTCGCCGGAGCCCCAGCGCTCCCAGAGCCGGTCCGAGAGGTGGTCGGCGAGCGCCCCCGCCTCCTGCGGCCCGCTGCGCACGGCGTGCGCCAGGGCCTCCATGCCCTGGGTGATGGCGGTACCGGGTTCCTCCACCAGGCCGTCGGTGCACAGCACCAGCGTCTCCCCGGGGACCAGGTCGAGCCGGGTCTCGGGGAAGTCCTCCTGCTCGAAGACCGAGGCCAGTCCGAGCGGCAGCCCGCCGCGTACGTTGGGCCAGCCCGTACGCCCGTCCGTGTGCCGGATCAGCGGCCCGAGATGGCCCGCGCGGACCGCCCGTACGCCGCCGGTCTCCAGGTCCACCTGTGCGTACATGCAGGTCGCGAAGCGCTCGGTGTCGAGCTCGGCCAGGAAGCGCGAGGCCCGTGCCAGCACGGTCGACGGAGGATGCCCCTCTCCCGCGTACGCGCGCAGCGCGATCCGCAGCTGGCCCATGATCGCCGCGGCGTGCGTGTCGTGGCCCTGTACGTCGCCCACGACGATGCCGACCCGGTCGCGGGGCAGCGCGATCACGTCGTACCAGTCACCGCCGACCTCCCGCCCGCTCCACGCGGAGTGGTAGCGCACCGCGATCTCGCCGCCGCTGATCTCCGGGATCCGGCGCGGGAGCATGGAGGCCTGCAGGCCGGTCGCGAACTCCCGCTCCTGGTCGAACAGGAGCGCACGCTGGAGGGACTGCGCCACGATGCCCGCCAGGCCCAGGCACAGATTGCGCTCCTCCGGGCTGAACTCGCTGCGCCGCCGGTAGAACAGCACGAGCCCGCCGATGGCCTTGGCCTGTGCGATCAGTGGCAGATAGGCGGCGGCATCGAAGCGGATCCGGCGCAGGTAGTCCGCGAGCAGCGGGAACTCGCCCGCCAGTTCGGCGAGGGAGGTGACGAAGCGCGCCTTGCGCGTGAGCACCGCCTGCGACAGCGGCAGCGAGCCGTCCAGCCGGGTGAACTTGCGCTCGCTGAGGATCTCCAGCGACTCCCCGCTCAGCGCGATGATCTTGATGGCGCCGTTCTCGACCAGCCCCAGGGCCAGCCCGTCCGCGCCGAGCCGCTCCAGGGCTCCGGCCCCGGTCAGCGTGGCCGTGACGTCGTCGACGGTCACCGCCCGCGACAGGGCCTCCGTCGTCCGCTGCACGATCGTGGCCTGCTGGGCCCGCGCCGACTCCAGCTTCCGCAGGATGGTGGCGTGCGCGAGCTCGGCGGTCGCGTCCCGCACGATCCCGAGGATCCGCAGGGGCCGCCCGCCGGCGTCCCGCAGGATCCGGCCCTGCGTGTGCGTCCACTGGTCGACGCCGTCGCGCCGCTGCACCGTGAAGTACGCGCCGTACGTCTCGGCGCCGCCGTCCAGGGCGGCCTGCGTGGACTCCGCCAGCCGTGCGCCGTCGTCGGCGGGGATCCGCAGCCCCAGGCCCTCCGGGGTGTCGCCGAACTCCTCCCGCTCGAGGTCGAAGACCACGAGCCCGGCCTCGTCCAGCAACAGCGTCCCGGTGTCCAGGTCCCACTCGAAGCTGCCCATGCCGTTGAGCGCGAGCCGCTCCCCGGGCCCGGTCACAGGGTCCCGCCGGCCCTGCTCGGATCTGTCGCGCTCCGCCGCTGCCACGAGACACACCACCTAACGGCCGGGCCAGCACGGCTGGGAGATCAGCCGCTCCCACTCCTCGTCAGGATGCCCCGGAAGGGTGCGCCCGGCCTCCCGCCAGCGCTTGACGAGGGAGAGGTAGATGGTCGGCTGGTCCGGTGCCGCATGCGCGGGAGGGGCGTACGGCGAGGCGGTCCTGGGCGGTGTGGTCCTGGGCCCGGCGGCGGTCCTCGGCGCGGCAGACCTGGGCGCGGCGGGCTGCTCCGCCCGGCTGGCGGGAATGCGTACCCAGCCACGGCCCTGTGCTCGCTGCTCCGCACTCATCGCGGACCCCTCTCGACCTCACCGCAGAGACGTCTTCGGATGCCCGGCACCGGCCCGGTCTGGCCGTACGGTCCCGGCGGAGCCCGCCGGCCTGCCCCGGGCGCCGAGGCGCTTTCGGACTCCTCCGACCAGTCTCCCCGCCGTGAACCCCGCACCGTGCACGAATCGCATGGAAGGGCCGAATGAGGGAGCCGTCAGCAGCCCCGCGAAGAACAGTCCGGGCCAGGAGGACTCGAAACCGGCACTGAGCTCCGGCGTGCCGCTGTGCCCGACGGTGTCCAGGGCGGCACGCAGCCGGGCGTCCAGCAGCTCCAGCCGGTCCAGGTGCGGGGCGAACCCGGTGGCCGCGACGACGTGCGCGACGTCCAGTACGACGGACTCCCCGGCCGCGGTGGTCAGCCCGAGCCGGGTCCGCCCGCCCGCCGGCACCGCCCGGTGCAGCCGGTGCCCCAGCAGCACCGGGACGCTCCGCTCGAAGCGGTCCCGCAGCCACCAGGCCCCGGCCGGCCCGAGCGCGTTCGCGGCGATCCGCTCCCGGGTCGGCGCGGGCAGCCGGCGCACCGCCCAGGGCAGCTCCGACCACACCCAGCTGCGCCAGCCGGTGCCGAGGCCGCTGTGCGGATCGCGCAGCGCGCGCAGGGCCGGGCGCTCCAGCGGCTGGGGCACGGTGTTCCAGTTCAGCCGGGACCGGCGGGCGACGAGACAGGGCCGGGCCCCGTTCTCGGCCAGCAGGGCGGCGGTCTCCAGGGCCGCCTGCCCGGCCCCGACCACTGCGACCTCCCGGCCGGCGAACCGGGCCAGGTCGCGGTGGCCGCTGCTGTGCGAGCAGTGCCCGGGGGGCAGCTCCCGCAGCGCCTCGGGGAGGTGCACGAACGGCATCACCCCGACGGCGATCGCGATCGTACGGGCGAGCAGCGGCGGTCCCTCGGCGGTGCGGACCAGGAACCCGTCGCCCTGCGGGCTGACCTCGGTGACCGTCACCTCCTCCACCTCGGGCGCGGCGCGGCGGGCGAACCACATGCCGTACGAGCTGAAGGTGCCGATCGGGAGCGGGCTGCCGTGCTCGGCCGCCAGCCCCCGGGTGGCGCAGTAGGCGGCGAGGGTGTGCCGGCCGCCGGGTGCGGACAGGTTGGAGGACCAGGGCTCCGACTTCAGGTACATGCCCTCGGGCATGTGGTCCCGCCACGAGGCCATGGGCCGCCCGAGCACCCGTACTCCGAGGCCCGCCGCCGCCGCGTGCGCGGCGACCGACAGCCCGTACGGCCCGGCGCCGACCACGACGAGGTCGTCCACCCGCGTCACCGCTGTCCCTCCAGTCTCATGGACCCCTCGCCCGTGCCAGTGCCTCCGGCCCTGCGCATGACGGGCTCCTGCGGCCCCGGAGAACGCGCCGGGGGCCGGGGCGGGGGTGGGTGGCGGGTCGTCATCGGGTCACCAGTTCGTCCGGTTCGGCAGGGGCGGTCGACGGGGTCAGGTCGCGGGCGCGCTGGCGCGGGGCGCGGACCACGGCCCGGGCCGTACGGCGGCCGTGTGCCGGTACACCGCGCAGCGCGCGCACCCCCTTCCCCGCGCCCCGGCCCAGGAACGCGGCCAGCATCGCGAGGAACGGCATCGGGTCGTCGGCGGCGAACCAGGCCGCTTCCACCCGCCCCCGCTCCGCCCACGGCGCCACCCGCACCGGCGCGGGCCCGCCGCCCGCGGCGCGGTCCTGCCCCGGGCCGGCGTCTTCGGGTGCCGAGGGGGACGGGAGCGGCGGGCGGGCCGGGGACCGCCACGGGAGCCGGCGGCCGCGGAGCGACGCCAGCAGGGCGTAGTTCTCCGCGACGAACACCCGGCCCGGACCGCCCGAGGGCTCCGGGACCCGTTGCCCCGTCAGGTCCAGGTACATCGCCTGGACCACGTCCAGCCCGCCCGCCTCCGTGAACAGCCGGAACTGCGCGCCCGGCCGGGGGTTGAAGTCCACCAGCCGGAAACAGCCCTGCTCGTCCCGGCGGAAGTCCAGGTCCAGGATCCCCTGGTAGCCCAGCCGTTCGGCGAGCCGCAGCCCCGCCTCCTCCACCGCCGGATCCGGCAGCCAGCGCCCCACCGCCGTCAGCCCCGTCCGCACAGGCCAGGACAGCTCCTTGCGGCCCGACCCCACCAGCAGCGGGTGCCCGCCCCGGGCGAAGGCGCCGTGGAAGAACCAGTCGGTGTCCGTCCCGGCCGGCAGGAACCGCTGGAGCAGCAGCCGGCTCCCGGCCTCCGCCGTGCGCTCATACAGGCGGCGCGCCTCGGCGGCGGTGTGCACGAGCGCGGTGCTGCGCAGCCCGCCGCCCGGAGGCAGCAGCCAGGGCCGGCTCCACTTGGCGACCACCGGCAGGCCGAGGCGCCATGCGGCCTCCGCCGCCTCCGCCCCGCTCGCCGGGATCACCGTCTCCGGGTGCGGGATGTCCCAGCGCGCGCACAGCCGCGCCAGCTCGGCCTTGTCCGCCACCCGCGCCGGCAGCCCGTCGGGCTGATGGGGGATCCGGAACCGCCCGTCCAGCATCGGTGCGATCCGCGCGACGGCGATGGCGCTCAGATCGTCCATCGCTACGAGCACCGCCGGCCTGCCGATCCGCTCCGACACCCCGACCAGGCACTCCAGCAGCGTCTCCGGAGCCTCCGGGTCCAGCCCGCCGGCCGGTCCGGGATGCACGGCGTGCAGGTAGCGCGAGCGCCCCATGGGACCTCCCCCGGCCTCGACGACGGCATGGACCTCCACGCCCCTCCGCCCAAGAGATCTGACGGCACCGAGGGTTCCGTGGTGGAACGGATTCCGATCGAGTCTGAGCACTACAGCGGGCACATGGCCGTCGAACGCGTGCATGGGAACGGTGTCTTTCACCTAGTCGGACCAAACGGGGAGGATGCGCAGCTGCGAATGGCCTACGCAGCGGTCACCGGACAGGCCATTCGTCAGATGTGATGCCTAACGTCTTTGACAAGCACACCGATTCAGGAAAGCTCGGGAGACGCCATGCCCAGACCAAACCGCCGACTGGCGAGCACCTGCATCGGTACGGTCACGGCCGGACTGCTCGCCACCGGGGCCGCGCTCGCGGCCCCCGAGCGGGAGCAGCCCAAGGGCTCCGACATCGCCATGGGCGCCTTTCTCGACTCCGGTCCGCCCGGAGTCGCCCGGATCCCCAACCTGTCGCGCTGGCTGCGCGGCAAGGAGATCCGGGTCGGCCACACCTATCTGCCCGGGGACCGCTGGGCCCGCATCGAGGGCCCCGACTTCCTGGAGCCGTGGGCCGAGTGGCGCCGCGCCAAGGCGGACCGGCTGTTCGTCCTGAACGTGCCCATGCAGGAGCGCAACGAGGACCGGGTCCCCGACCGCAAGGTGGCGCAGCTGATCCGGGCGGGCGCGAAGGGCGAGTTCGACCGGCACTTCGAGAAGCTCGCCCGACGGCTGGTGGAGCTGGGTGTCCCGGACACGGTGATCGTGCTCGGCTGGGAGATGAACGGCGCCACGTACACCCACCGCTGCGCGCCGGACCCGGAGGGCTGGAAGGAGTACTGGCGGCGGATCGTCAACGCGATGCGTTCCGTCCCCGGTGCGGAGTTCAAGTTCGATTACGCCCCCAACCGCGGGTCGGACGCGATCGGCTGGACCAAGTGCTACCCGGGCGACGACGTGGTCGACATCGTCGGCATGGATTCGTACGACCAGGCTCCCGGCAAGACGTTCGACGAGATGGTCAAGCAGCCGTACGGGCTCCAACAGCACGTGGATTTCGCGAAAGCGCACGGCAAAGAGATCTCGTACCCGGAGTGGGGGCTGTTCCGGCACGGGGACAACGCGGAGTACGTACGGCGCATGCTGAAGTGGATCGAGCAGCACAGGCCGCTGTACCACACCATCACGGACTACTGCCCGCACGGCGTGTGGCAGTGCAAGCAGAACCCGAGGTCCGCGAAGGCCTTCCGGGCCGCGCTCGCGCCCCCGCGTCCGGACCCCGTCCCGACGCCCGTGGTGCCCACGCCGGTCATCCCGTCGCCGGTCGTGCCGACGCCCGTCGTACCTACCCCGGTCGTACCGACGCCGGTGATCCCGACCCCGGCCGTGCCGAGCCCGCAGATCCCGACCCCCGAGATCCCCGTGCCCTCCCCGGCGATCCCGTCGCCGGAGATCCCGGAGATCCCGGAGATCCCGAGTCCGCAGGTCCCGCTCCCGGTCCCGGTCCCCTCGCCGGAGATCCCGGGCACGAGCCCGAGCCCCGAGCCCGTGCCGGTGCCCGAGCCCGTGCCGGTCCCCGTGCCGGTCCCCGAGCCCTCGCCGGCGGTCCCGTCGCCCGAGACCCCGGTGGGCCCGAGCCCGGACCCCGTCCCGGTGCCGGTCCCGTCGCCGGAGATCCCGAGCCCGGTCCCGTCGCCGGAGGTCCCGGTCCCGGTCCCGAGCCCCGTCCCGAGCCCCGTCCCGAGTCCGGTCGTGCCGAAGCCCGAGCCTCCCGAACCGCCCGCCAACAGCACGGAGTGGTGCGTGCCGATCAACTTCGGCGAGTGGCTCTCCAAGCTGGTCGGCAGGCAGTCGGTCTGCGTCAAGATCAACTGGGGCAAGGACTCCGGCTTCTGGCCCTGGTAGAACCGTCATCGGACCCGCAGTTCGTTGAGCCGCGCCCGCCAGTCCCTGGCGGCCGGCAGGGCCTCGCGCAGCGCGTCCACCGCACGCTCGCGCCCCGTCACCTGCGATTCGTGCAGGCGGAGCAGGGGCGCGAGGGCCGTCCTGGCCAGCAGGAACCGCTGATTGACGACCGTCTCGGGCCGCCAGTGGTTCTTGTACGGCTCGTTGCCGCGCAGGAAGCTCACCACCGGGCGGCCCTCCGCGAGGGCGCGGCCGGCCTCGTAGCGCAGCAGCAGCGTCGCCACGTCCACCTTCCGGGTCCGCAGGTCCGGATCGGCCCCGTACAGGTAGCCGCCGCTCAACGCCCCGGACAGCAGGGTGACGTTGGCGGCGACCACCTTCCCGTCCAGCCGGAACTCCGTCAGCCGGCCCTCGCCGGCCCGCACCATCCGCCGGGTGGCCCGGGTCAGGTGCTCGGCGAAGCGGGGCCTCAGGTGCTCCGGGGTCACCCCGCGGCCGCGCCACTGCTTCTCGTGGAGCCGCAGCAGCGTCCGCACCGCGCGCGGCACCTCCTGCCAGGTGACCTCGTGCTCCTCGATCCCGGCCGCGTCGGTCTTGCGCAGCTTGGCCCGGACCCGTTGGGCACCGGAGGCCGGCATCCGCTTGACCAGCTCGTCGAACGGCAGCGCGGGCAGCTCCATGCAGGTGGAGTCGGCGAGCTTGCTCCGGATCCCCGGCCACTCCCCGTACAGCACCTCGGCGGCGGCCCCGGGCCGCACCTCGCGCAGGTCGACGACCGCGCCGCGGGCGGCCCGGTGCAGGCCGCGGGCCAGCGCCGGAACGACCTGGTCGGCGTACTCCGCATCCACGAGCACGTCGAAGTAGTCGGTGATGCCGCCGCCGAGCGGCACCAGGAGCGGCAGCGGCCGGTGGACGAGCATCAGCGCGCAGACCCCGACGAGTTCCCCGCCGCGCCGTACGAGCACGATCCGCAGCCGCCCGTCCCGGCCGTACGAGAGCCACCAGGAGTGCAGCCAGGCGTGGCTCTGGAAGGGAGTGGCGGTGGGACAGGCCCGGAAGAGCCGGTTCCACGGCTCTTCCAGCGCGGCGAACTGCCGGGGGTCGCGGCACAGCGTCACCGACAGGGCCCCGGTGGAGCCCCCAGTCATCGCACGGACTCCTTCTCCTTGGTCTCGTTGTGGTCGCCCTGGGCGGGCAGGGAGGCGTACTCCTCGACGACCGGCTGCTCCTCGGGCCGCCGGGTGCGGCCGGGCCGGGCCAGCAGCCACAGCCCGCCGAGCAGCCCGCCGGCGCACAGCCCGACGGCCCCGCTGACGGTGGCGGACGGCGAGGCGGGCTCGCTCGGCGCGACGGCCTGGTTGAACAGCAGCAGCTGGACGCCGGTGTTCTTGGCGGCCTGATTGCTGCTCAGCGAGAGCGCATCGGCAACGGCGTTGGCGATGTCGGCCGCCTCGGTCGGGCTCTTCGACGTTCCGGTGATGGCGATCATCGGGGACTCGGGGGAGGTCTCGGCGCGCACCTGCGTACGGAGCCGGCGGGCGCTGATGCCCGCGCGGGGCTGGGCGTACGCGAGGGTGGAACTGCTGGTCGCGATGCGCGCGTACGCCTGGGAGAAGCCGAGGGCGGTCGCGGGCTCCGTGGTGTCGTCCGGTACGGCGACGACGTAGCTGGTGGCGGCGTACTCGGGCGCCTTGAGCACCCCGTACCCCCCGCCGGCGGCCAGCCCCAGTGCGGCGGCGACGGGCAGAGGCCACCACGCGGGCGGCGGCAGCAGCCGCACCTTGCGACGACGGCGGTCGGGCTTCTTCTGATCGGGCTTCTTCTGATCGGCGGTGTCAGCCATCTACGTGCCTTCCTGGAGGAATGGGAGTTCTTTCGGGCCCCCCTCGGGAGCCCCTTCGGCGCTGTGTGAATCAACCGCCCGGCGGCACTTCCGGCCCCGCCGCCCGCGGCGCGGGGCCCGGGCCGGCCCCCCGGACGTCCGGGGCCGGACCAAGCCCCCCCGGCGTTCGAGGCACGGGGTCCGGGTCAGCGCCCCCGGACTCCGGCCCGCGGCCGGCCGTCGACCGCACCGCAGCGGGTTCCATGGCGCAGCCCGGCAGTTCCAGCCCGGCCGGCGGCCGGGGCGCAGGGGCCGGGACTCCGGACAGGGCCAGGGCGTAGACCTCGAGGAGCCGGTCCGCGCTGCGGGCGATGTCGTAGCGGCGGACCACCGGTGGCGGCGGCAGCCGACGCGCGCCCGCCTCCATGTGCCCGCGCAGGGCGGCGACCAGCTCCTCCGTCCCGGTCCCGATCCGCCGCGCCCCCGGCGCCTGCGCCGCCGGCAGGTCGTCGATCGCCGGACAGGTGACGTGCAGCACGGGCAGCCCCGCAGCCAGCGCCTCCACGACCGCCAGCCCGAACGCCTCCTCCCGCGACGGCGACACGAAGACGTCCATCGCGGCCAGCAGCGCCGGGATCCCCGGCGTCCGCCCGTCCGCGCTGTCGCCCAGCGGGTCCCGCTCCCCCAGCAGATGGACCCGGCTCTGCACGCCCAGCTCCGCCGCCAGCCCCCGCAGCGCCGCCCGCTCCGGCCCTTCCCCGGCGAGCAGCAGATGCGCGCCCGGCAGCGCCGCCACCGCCCGGACCAGCGAGTCGAACCGCTTGCCCGGCACCAGCCGCCCGACCCCGCCGACCACGAACGCCCGCTCGGGCAGCCCGGTGCGGGCCCGGGTGGCCCTGCGCACGCCCTCGTCGAAGCGGAACCGGACGGCCTCGATCCCGTTCGGTACGACATGCACCCGCGCGGCCGGCACCCCCCACCCCTCCAGCCGCGCCGCCACGGTGTCCGACACCGCCACGGTCGCCGCGCCCAGCCGCTCACTGGCCAGGTACAGCGCCCGCACCCCGGCCGTCAGCCGCCGGCCCTCGATCTCGCCCTCGCCGAGGGAGTGCTCGGTGGCCACGGTCGCCCTCACCCCCGCGAGCCGGGCCGCGAGCCGCCCGTACACGCAGGCCCGGTACAGGTGCGTGTGCACGAGGTCGTACTGCTCGCGCCGGATGAACCGCACCAGCCTCGGCAGCGCCCCCAGGTCCCGGTTGCCCCGCATCCCCAGGTGCACCACCCGGACCCCGTCGGCCCGCAGCCCCTCGGCCACCGGCCCGGGGTTGGTGAGGGTCAGCACGTCGCAGCGCATCGGCATGTGCCGCAGCAGCAGCCGCAGTTGCTGCTCGGCGCCGCCGACCCCGAGCCCCGTGATGATGTGCAGCGCCCGCAGCGACTTCATCGGTGCACCGCCCGCCGCAGCTCCCGCACCCGGTGCCGCAGCTGCTTGATCCGCAGCCGCCCGGCCCCGTCCGCCTGGCTGACGTGGGTGCGCGGCAGGGCGTGCGGGCCGGCCAGCCGCCCGGGGTCGATGGCGCACGCGTACCCGTACCCGGCGGCCCGCGTCGCCGCGACGACCCGCTCGTCGAGGTGCCCGTACGGGTAGCAGAACCCCTCCGGCAGGGTCCCGGTCAGCTCCCGGATCAGCTCGCGGCTGCCCCGCAGCTCCTGCTGGAGGATGTCGTCGGTGACCGCGGTGAGGTCCTGGTGGATCAGCCCGTGCGAACCGATCTCCTGTCCGGCGGCGGCGACTTCGCGGATGCCCTCGGCCGTCAGCAGGGACTTGCGCGGACCCAGCGGGTCCCACACGTTGTCCACCCCGAGCCGCCCGGGCAGCACGAACAGCGTCGAGGTGCAGTCGTGGCGGCGCAGCAGTGGCAGCGCCCGGGTCAGGTAGTCGGTGTAGCCGTCGTCGAAGGTCAGCCCGACGAGCCCGGCGCCGCGCCCGGCCGCGTGCGCCCGGAGCAGTTCGCCGACGGACACCCCGCGCAGGCCCCGTGAGCGCAGCCACAGCAGCTGGCCCTCCAGCGTGCCCGGGGTGACGGTGATGCCGTACGGGTCCTCTGCGGGGTCGGTGAACTCGGCGACCGAGTGGTACATCAGGACCCACGGGGAGGCGGTCCGGCGGGCGGGGACCGTCGCGGCGGCCGGCGCCGTGCGGGTGTCAGCGGGCATTGCGGAACCTCTGGGTCATCTGGGTGATCTGGGCGGGCAGGGCGGTGATCTCGAGCGCCCGTATGGCCATGCCGCAGGCGCCGAACATGGCGGGGACGAGCAGGCAGCCGAGGGCGGCGCTGAGCAGCGGGTCGGGGATCATGGGCCCGGCGATCCAGCCGGTACCGCAGGCGCCGACGGCGGCGACGGAGAGCCGGCCGATGCTCAGCGCGACCCGGCGGACCTGGATGGCGACGATCCGCGAGCCGAGCCCGGTGAGCAGCAGGACGGCGGTGGTGGAGATGCCGGCGGCGTTGGCTGCGGCGATGCCGTACGTGCCCCACCAGCGGACGGCGAAGGCTCCGGCCACGATGTTGACGAGGAGTCCGGCGCCCATCGCGAGCGCCGGGAACCAGGTGGGCCGGGCGGTCGAGAAGAAGGGCCGGGACAGCGCCCCGACGAGGCAGTGGCCGAGGAGTCCGAGGCCGTAGATCCGCATGACGGAGGCGGTGGCCAGGGTGTCGCGGTGGGTGAAGGCGCCGCGTTCGAAGAGGACCTGGATGATCTGGGGCGCGTACCCGATGACGAGGGCGCTGCCCATGAGGACGGCGAGGGAGGCCAGTGCGAGGTCCTGTTCGACGCGCCGCCGGGCCTTCTCGCGCTCGCCGCCGGCCATGGCCTGGGCGACGACGGGGAAGGTGACGGTGCAGATCATCAGCGACAGCACCATCGGCATCTGCGCGACCTTCTGCGCGTAGTTCAGGTGCGAGATGGCCCCGGGCGGCAGCGAGGCGGCCAGGAACCGCTCGACCAGGACCTGCGACTGCCGGAACACGGCGAAGAAGATGACCGGGGCGATCAGCCCGAACGCCATCAGGGTGGGCCGGTCCCGGTCGCGCTGGCTGCGCGGCGCGCCCTTCGCGCGGGACGGGCCGAAGCCCACGTTCCGGATGAACGAGGGCAGTTGGACCAGGGCCATCAGCAGTCCGCCGACGGCGACCCCGGCGGCCGCGGCCCGCACCCCCCACGCCGCGTGCAGCGCGACCATCGTCCCGATGATCCCGACGTTGTACGAGACGTAGATCGCGGCCGGTGGCACGAACGAGCGGTGCGCCCTGAGGGCGGCGCTGAAGTACCCCGCGATGCCGAACGACAGCACGGTCAGTGCGGTCATCCGGGTGCACTGCACGGCCAGGTCCGGGTCCGGCAGTCCGGGCGCGAGCACGGCGACGACGAGCGGCGCGGCGACGACCAGCACGGAGGCGACGGCCGCCAGGAGCACCGCCAGCCGCGGCAGGGTCGCCCCCACGAGCAGCCGTACGGGGTCCTGCGAGCGGGCCTCCTTGCGGGTGAGCCCCGCCCGGCCGGCCGCCCGCCGGGCCAGGGCATGGCTGAACGCGGGCACCATCAGCAGCGCCATGGCGTCCTCGATCAGCAGCGTCGAGGCCATCTCGGGCACGGTCCAGGCGATCAGGAACGCGTCGCTGTCGTGCCCGGCCCCGAAGAGATGCGCGATGGTCTGGTCCCGGACCAGCCCGAACACCGCCCCGGCGGCGGTCAGGCCCGCCGTGACGGCGGCGGCCTTGGCCAGGAACCGCCCCAGCGGAGCCGGTGCGCTCCCGCCCCCGGCCCCGCTCCCCCCGGCCCCGCTCCCCCCGGCCCCGCCGGCCGCCCGCGCACGGCCGGGGCCGGGCGGGGGAACGGGGGGCACCGGCGGGAGCGGAGCCGGGTCGGGGTGCGGCGGACGGCCCGCAGCCGCGGCGACTTCGGTCGCCGCGGCTGCGGGCCGCCGCCAGGGCGTCGTATCCGTCACCGGCCGTCCGCACCCGGTACGGCGCGCAGGCCGGCCGCGAGGCCGGTGCGCCCGCCCGCGGCAGCGGCGAGGACGGTGGCGTCCTGCCGGGAGGGCAAGGCCCACCAGGCCGCCAGGCCGATGATCACCCCGGTCAGGACGGTGGACGGCCCGCCGATGTCGGCGTACAGGAAGTCGGTGAGCTGCCAGACGAACAGCCCGATCGCGATCAGCCCGCAGTCCTGGAGCCCGGACCCGCCCGTGGCGCACCGCCGCAGTCCCGCGACCAGCAACGCCGCCCAGCCTCCCGCCAGCGCGGTCAGCCCGATCAGGCCCTGCTCGCTCAGCACCAGCAGGTACATGTTGTGCGGGGAGAGCAGCGGCTGGCGGATGTACGCCTGCCCCGCGCCGGCGGTGTCGCTGCCGGAGGACAGCCCCAGCGAGGAGTGCCCGTCCCGGTTGGCCGGGAAGCCCTTGAGGCCCACGCCGGCCGCCGGCCGCTCGCGCCACATCGACTCGGCGGCGGCCCACATCGTGTAGCGGTCGGTCACCGACTGGTCGGGGGCGCTGGAGACCTGGGTGATCGAGGTCAGCCGCTCCGCGACCATCTCGGAGCCGACCCCGAGCCCGCCCACCAGCACCACACCGGCCGCGGCCAGCGCGAGGAGCACCTTCAGGGCCCGCCGGATCCCGGCCAGCAGCATCACCAGCACCGCCGCGCCGGCGGTGGCGATCCAGGCGCCCCGGCTGAACGACAGCACCAGCGGCACCACCAGTACCAGCGCGGCGGCGGCCGCCGACTGGCGTACCCGGCGGGGCAGTCCCGGAGCCAGCGCCGCGGCGGTCGCCACGACCAGCCCGTACGCCACCACGGTGGCCATGCCCATCACGTCGCCGGGGCCGAACGTGCCGACGGCCCGGACGTCCTCGCCCTGGTACGAGGCCCCGGTGTGGGTCGCGTACTGCACGACCCCCACCGCGCCCTGCACCAGCGCCAGCACCACGAAGCACCCGGCAGCCAGCCGGAACTCCCCGGCGTCGCGCACCAGCAGCACGATCGCCGCCGGGACCAGTACGAACACCTGGAGGTAGCGCACGAAACCGGGCAGCGCCGCGTACGGGTCCCCGGCGGTCGCGGTCGCGACGGCCAGCCCAGCGGCCGCCGCGCCCAGCACCAGCACGCCCAGCGGGCTCAGCTCCCGCACCCGCCCGCGCAGCGCCTGCACCGCACACACGAACACCAGCACCAGCGATGCGGCATCGGCGGGGCCGACCTTGCCGGAGGTGCTCGCGTCGCCCGCCGCGATCGGGGCGAGGAGCAGCAGGACGGTCGCGGCGAGCGGCAGCAGCGGCCAGTGCCGCCGCAGCAGCCCCGCCGCGTCGGGCGGCCGGGAGCCGCCCAGGGATACGGCGACGCTCATCAGCTGCCCCCCAGCCGGAAGCGGAAGAAGGAGGCCGCGGTGCGGGCGAGGATCCACAGGTCCTGCCACAGCGACCAGGTGTCGATGTAGTGGTTGTCGAAGCGGGCCCGGTCCTCGATGGAGGTGTCCCCGCGCAGGCCGTTGATCTGGGCGAGCCCGGTGATGCCGACGGGCATCCGGTGCCGGGCCTCGTAGCCGGGGTGCACGGCGGCGAACTTCGCCACGAAGAAGGGCCGTTCCGGCCGCGGTCCGACCAGGCTCATGTCACCCCGTACGACGTTCCACAGCTGCGGCAGCTCGTCGAGCGAGGACTTGCGCAGGAAAGAGCCGATGGGGCTCATGCGGTGATCGCCCGCGACCGTCCACCGGGTGGCGGACTCGTGCTCGTCGGCGCGCAGGGTGCGGAACTTCAGCAGCGTGAACGGGCGCCCGTACAGGCCGACCCGCTCCTGCCGGAAGATCACCCCGGGCCCGTCGGAGATCCGTACGGCGAGCGCGCACACGCCGATCACGGGCGCGGCCGCGATCAGTGCGATCGCGGCCAGCAGCCCGTCGACGGCCCGCTTCACCCAGCGCTCCACCGGCCGGGACGGGCGGGGCAGCAGCGGCTGTACGGCGTACCCCCACAGCTGGTCGGCGGGCTGAGCCACCCGCATGCCGGTCACCTTGGCGGTGCCGGCCGGGTCGGCGAGCCAGAGCCGGCAGCCGTGGTCGTGGAAGAGGCGGACCAGGGAGGCGGTGCGCTCGTCGGCCTCCGGCGGGCGGGTGAACACCGCGTGCCGGACCGAGTTCTGGATGACCGCGCGGCGGATGTCCTCGTGGGTGGTGAGCACCGGCACGCTGCCGCCGCCCTCCTCGCCGGCGCCGGTGTCGGCGAGCCCGACGGGCCGCAGCCCGTACTCGGGGCGCCCGTGCAGGGCGGCGGCGACCGCGCTCGCCCCGGCTCCGGGACCGACGACGAGGGCGGAGGCGGGGCGGCGCCGGGCGGAGCGGCAGCGGAGCTGGTTGGCGAACCCGCGGCCCGTGCACGTCAGCAGGACCTGCAGGCAGACGGCGCTCAGCAGGGCGGACCAGCCCAGGGCCCGGCCCTGGGCTGTGGCGGCAACAACGGCGGCGGCCCCGCACCACAGGACGGCGGCCCGCCCGGCCAGCGCGGGCAGGTCCAGCAGCGCGGAGGGCGCGAGTCGCGGCCGGTACAGCCCGGCCTGCGCGTGCAGCGCGGCGGCCAGCACGGCGATCGGGGCGGCAGCCTCGGCCGGCAGCGCCGCCCCGGGCCGGGCCAGGACCGTCGTGGTCAGTACGGCGGCCAGCGCGTCGGCGGTCAGCAGCGGGACGACCCCGTCGCGGCGCCGGACCCGCTGGGGCCGCGCCAGGGGCCGGGCCGGGTCGGCCCTGGGCCCGCGTGGGGGGTGGATGGCGGTCACGGACCGTCGGACGGCTGCGGTGCCGGCGGTGCCGCCGACGTGCCCCGTGCCGCCCTGCCCGGTGTGCCGGGCGGGTGCGCTGTCCATCGTCATCGGCTGATGCGCTCCTGGTTCAAGGGCCGGGGCCTGCCCAGCAGTTCGTGGTACAGACCGGTGACCGCGTCCGCGGTCCGCCGCACGTCGAAGTCGGTCCGGGCGTGCTGCTGGGCCTGCTCCCCGAGTTCGGCGAGCAGCCGCGGTTCGGCGAGGAGCCGCCCCAGGGCCTTGGCCAGGGCCGTCGGGTCCTCCGGCGGTACCAGGCAGAGCCGTCCCTGGCCGGGCGGCAGACTCTCCCGGGCACCGCTGACGTCGGAGACCACGACCGGTCGGCCGCAGGCCATGGCTTCGAGCGGGGCGAGCGCCATGCCCTCCCACCGCGACGGCAGTACAACGAGATCGGCGGCCCGAAGCCACGGTCGGATGTCGGGGGCGGCCCCCGCGAAGAGCACCCCGGGTGGGGCGGTACGGCGCAGCCGCTCGGTGTCGGGGCCGTCGCCGACGAGCGCGAGACGGGCCTCGGGGAGGTTGCCGAGCACCTCCCGCCAGGCCCGGAGCAGGATGTCCTGGCCCTTCTGCTGGCAGAGCCGGCCCACGCAGACGGCGAGCGGCCCGTCCCCCAGGAAGGCGGTGGGCAAGGGCAGTTCGGTACGTGCCCGGGCCCGGTCCGCGGCCCGGTCGGGCCCGCCGGGGCGGAAGTGGTCGAGGTCCACGCCGTTGCGGATCACCGACCAGTGGGCGGCGATCCCCTCGGCCTCGCCGGCCCGGCGTTCGGCCTCGCTGACGCAGAGCACCCGGTCGGCCCAACGGGCCCCGAACCGCTCCCAGCGCAGGGCGAGCGCGGCGGTGGCCCCGCCGACGGCGTCGAAGGACCAGGCGTGCGGCTGGAAGACGGTCGGCACGGTCCCGCGGACGGCGAGCCGCCCGGCGAGGCCCGCCTTGGCGCTGTGGGCGTGCAGGACGTCGGGCCGGATCCGGGCGATCACCCGCCGGGCGCCGAGCACTTCGGCGGGCAGGTCGGGCCCGGGGGCCCGCCCGGCGCGCCAGGTGAGCACCTCGGCTCCGGCGGTGCGGGCGGCATCGGCGAGCTGTCCGCCGCGCGGGCAGCCGACGGCGGTCCGCAGACCGGCGGCCGTCTGGGCGCGGACGAGGTCGACGACGACACGGGCGACACCGCCGTCGACGGGCTGGACGAGATGCAGGACGGACAGGGGGCGGGGAATCGGGACCTGCGCAGGGGAGAACTGCGCAGGGGGAGGTTGTTTCGGCACGCGGAGCGGTCTCCTACGTTCAGCGGCGCGCGTCTGTCTGAACGAAGAGCACGCCGAGGAATTGACCCTGACTTTCGCCCGCGAACCTGAAGCTCAGGCTGTGGGCGCCACCGGACAGGGCGGGACTCAGGTCGAACACGTCCGCGTCATATCCGAGATTATTCACATGTTCGGGCTGTCGCACGAAAGACTGATGCCCGAATTCCGTGATCGTGGAATTCATAACATCATTAAAAGGATTTTCTGCATCGCTGACGTCGACCCGGCGGCCACTGTCGGCGGTCACCGTGAGTGAGTCACCGAGGGTCCCGCGGTCCCCGTCGTACGCGACCACCCCGGCCTTGCCGGCGGATCCGGCGGCCGCGTCGAGGCCGGCGATCTCGACCGTCTCGCCGGCCGCCTCGCCCGCACCGGCGGCGAGCGACTCGAAGCCGTCCCACAGCGAGATCCGGCGTACCGGCTCCTGCGGGTGCTCGTAGGCCACGACCAGCGTCCAGCCGCCCCAGGCGCCCACTTCGGAGTTGCCCATCGCGATGTTCAGCTGGGCGACCGTCCACATCCCGGCGCCACCCTTGCGGACCAGCGGGGTGACGTCGGCCGAGGCCTGGTAGGCATCGCTGCCCGCGTCCGTACGGTGGCCGATCACGGTGTCGGCGAGGACTTCCTTGTACGCCCCGCCCGGCTCGGCGACCAGCACCCGGCCGTTGTCCTGCGGCGGCTTCTGCTCACCCACCCGCAGGTTCCCGCCCCAGTACAGGCGGGCGTACGAGACCTTCGCGCCCTGCGGGACCTTGAGCTCGGCACGGGTGGAGTTGTAGGTGTCCGGGTCCTTGTCGACCTCGCTGTAGAACATGTCGAAGTCGCCGTTGACCCCGGCCGCGCCCCGCTTGACCTCGGCGCACGGCTCGGCGTCCGGCGCCTCCTCCCGGCGGCAGGCGATGGAGGAGTTGGAGGCCCGGACCAGCCCGCCGCGCTGGACGGCCTGGTAACGCTGGGTGAACGGGATCTTGGGCATTTCCCGCACGGCGGGTGCCGCGGGGCCCGGCGGGGCTGCGGCCGCGGCCGCAGCAGGGACGTTCGCCGAAAGGACGAGGCAGGACAGCAGACCGAGCGTGCCGAGGAATCTGCGGGACGAACCCATGAACCCCGTCTCCATTTTCGATCAAGGGGGACAAAACAGGAGTGAACTTTGTCAGAAGTCAGGCGGGAAATCACGCCGGACTCGCTCGTACGGCCTTTTGGGCGATAACACGCACCCTCACAGTCGGCGGGTCGTTATGCGGTTGCACCACCGTTCGAACCGAAAGGAAAATCGGAGATGAAGAAGAGGCTGATGCGAGGCGCCACGATGGCGGTCGCGGGCGCTGCGGTCCTGATGGGCGGCGCCAGCCTCGCCTCCGCGGACGGCTCGGCGGAGGGCGTCGCGGCGGGGTCCCCCGGCGTGCTGAGCGGCAACCTGGCCCAGGCCCCCGTCCACATCCCGGTGAACGTCTGCGGCCTGACCGCCAACCTGGTCGGCCTGCTGAACCCGGCGTTCGGCAACACCTGCGTCAACGCCTGACCGTCACCCTCGCTGTCAACCGTGCTGCCCGAAACGACGGCATCCGGGTGAAGCCACGCAACCCGAACCGGAGCCCGGGCGTTGATCCGGGTGCTCCACTACCGGGCAATCCAGCAAAAAAGGGACGACAATGATCAAGAAGATGATGGCCACTGCGGCTGCTGCAGCCTCGGTCGTGGGCATCGGTGCCGCCATGGCCCCGCAGGCGATGGCCATCGGCAACGACAACATCAACGTCCTGTCCAACCCGCAGAACCAGCAGTGCACCGAGAACTCCACCCAGGCCAAGGGCGACGAGGCCCTCTCGCACATCCTGGACAACATCCCGATCCTGTCGGGCAACGGCGCCGTCCACAGCTGACCGGACCGCGTGCCAGCGAGGCCGCCGCACCCGCTCCGGGTCGCGGCGGCCTCGCCGCTTGTCGGCGCGCCAATAGCGTCGCAAATTCACCATGATTTCCGGCTGCCGGGCGTTGAGGTGAATTACGGAGCTGCCCGCAGAAATCTGCGGTTTCTTTTTCCGGACCCACTCGTTGTTATTTCTGCAGTGGACACGCCTCTGCGGGAAGGATCGAAATCAAAATGACGTACAAGAAGGCAGTGGTGCTGGCCGCCGGCGTTCTGATGGCCGCCGGTGCCGCCTCGCCCGCCATGGCCGACGCGGTCGCCGACGGCAAGGCCGTCGGCTCCCCCGGCGTCCTGTCCGGCAACCTCGTCCAGGTTCCGGTCCACGTCCCGGTCAACGTCTGCGGCAACACCGTCAACGTGATCGCCCTGCTGAACCCCGCGTTCGGCAACACCTGCGTCAACGCCTGACGAAGCGCCTGCCCGCAAGGGCAAACCTCCTCGGGGTGGCCTCGGAGTGCACGGCGGTGCACTTCGGGGCCACCTTCGATTCAGCACCGGCGGGAGTGCCGGAGACAGGGAAGGACCCATGCGACAGGTACTGAGCCGACAGGTACTGGGCAAGGGGGTGCTCACGGCGGCGGCCGCCTCGAGCCTGCTGTCGATCGCGACCGGCGCGGCCTGCGCGCACCCGGCGGCGATGGCCGAAGCCTCGCATTCGCCTGGTGTGCTGTCCGGCAACAGCGTCTCGGTACCGATCACCCTCTCGCCGAACGTGTGCGGCAACAGTGTGGACGGCGGAGCAGCGCTCAACCCCTCGTTCGGGAACACGTGCGCCACCACGACCGGTTCGGACGCACACCACGCCGACCACGACTACGGGCGCTACCTCAGCCCCGAGAACGCCGAGGTCTTCGAGCGCTACCTCGAGGAGCGCCAGGGCGGCCGGCACGCGCTGCCGGAGCAGCGCCGGGAGGAGCCCCGTTACGAGGAATCCCGCCGGCAGCCGCCGCGGCACGCGGCACCCCGTCACGAGGAGTCCCGCGACGAGGGCGGCTACGGCGGTTCGGGTGAGGAGGGCGACCGGAGCCACAGCGGACCGGCCGACCACCGCGATCACGGCGGTCCGGCCGACCACCGCGACCAGGGCGGACCGCGCGGGCAGGGCGGTCACCGCGGCCCGGACGAGGAGGAGTGCGACGACCACCCGCACACCCTCCCGGCCCCGGCGCCCGCGGCCCACCACGCACCCCCGGCACCCGAACGGCCGCAGCCGCGGCCCCACCCGAGGCCTGAGGCGGAGCACCCGGCTCCGAGGCCCGCCCCGGTCCCCGATGCTCCCGTGGCGCAGACGCCCGCGCCGCCGAAGCCCGCGCCGGAGCCCGTCCCCGCTCCGGTGACCCTCCCGGCTCCGGTCGCGGAAGCGCCCCGGCCGCTTCCGGCCCCCGCGCCCGTCGCCGAGGAAGCTCCCGTCCCCGCGCCGCCGCACGGCAGCCGGTTCGTGGAGCACCCGGCGCCGGCCACCGCGCCCGAGGTCGTCCGTCCCGCCGACCAGCCTCCGGCCGCTCCCGGCGGCGACACCCCCGTCCACCTGGCACCGGCACCGGCACCCGCACCGGTGCCCGTCCCCGCGGCCCCGGTACCGGTCCCGGCCGCGCCCGCTCCCGCCCCGGCCCACGTGTCGGCGCCGGCGCTCGCCGAGACCGGCGCGGGTCAGCCCGCCGCCGCGGCGGCCCTCGCCTCGGCACTGATCCTGGGCGGCGCCATTCTGTACCGGAGGTCCCGTAACTCCTGACCGGCAATACCGGTAATCGGAAGAAATGTCGGCCGGAGAATCCCTGACGGGTTCTCCGGCCGTTGCCGTACGCGTTTCCGGAGCGGCGGGGAATCGTTACCCAGGGCGAAAGCGGCGCGACGGTCGCCACTGGTCCCTCTGTCCACGAAAGAAGAGGATTTCGATAATGAAGCTCACGAAGGTCGCCGCGGTCATCGCCGGCTCCGTTGCCGCGCTCGGCGCCTCCGCTCCCGCCTTCGCCGCCGACGCCCCGGCCGCGATGCCCCCCACGAGCCTGACGGGCGGCGCCACCGAGACGTTCAACTCGCTGGCCCCGGTGACCGAGTCGCTCCCGCAGACCCTGGGCAACGGGCTGGCCGAGCAGGGCGAGACCGTCACCGAGGTCGTGAACACCGCCCAGCGCGTCAACCAGGTCCGGAACAATGCGCCGGCCGAGGTGCTCGAAGTGGCGAACGGTCTCACGCAGGCGTCCCCGCTCCTCGGTGGCGTGAAGCTCAACGGCGGGGCGCACTGAGCCCGTCGGGTCACCGCCCGGAGCACAAACCGCTGTGGGCGCCACCGGCGAAGCCGGTGGCGCCCACAGTCAGGTGTGCGACAGACGTCAGTCGTTGACGCAGACGTTGCCGAACGCGGGGTTCAGCGCAGCGATCACGTTCACGGTGTTGCCGCAGAGGTTGATCGGAACGTGAACCGGGACCTGGGCCAGGTTGCCCGAGAGGACACCGGGGGAGCCCACGGCCGCGCCCTCGGCCGACGAGTCGGCCATGGCGGAGCCGGCGGCACCGGCCGCAGCGAGACCGGCGGAGGCCAGGACCAGGGCGGCCTTCTTGGCAGAGTTCATGGGAAGTGCACCTTCTGTTCGATGTTCTGCCCCGACGCGGGGCTCACATCGAGCGAAACGGTTCAGACTCCCGGACGACACGGCCTCGCACGCAATCAGACCTGTTCAGCTCAATAGTCGTAATCACGCACGGTTTTTTTCCGGCCGCCCTCCGCCACCCTGCCCTCCCGCTACGGGAGGCCGGGGCGCTCCGGCACGATCTCCACCGGCGTCAGAACCGGATTGGCCGGTGCCGGTGCAGGCTTGGCCGGGACCACCGGCTTGGACACGGGCGCCGCCGGCTTCGAGACGGGTGCCGCCGGCTTCGAGACGGGGATCTCAGGAACCTCGGGGGTCTCCGGGATCTCGGGGATCTCGGGGATTTCGGGAATCTCCGGGATCTCGGGGATGGAGGGGATCGGCAGCGACGGGATCGCCGGCAGGTTCGGCAGCGTCGGCAGCTGGACGGGCGGGAGCGTCACCCCCGGCAGCAGGTTCTGGAGGGACTTGAGGAGTCCGTCCAGGGTGGCGGTGATCCCCGCGAGGAGGTCGTCGAGCGGGCCGGCCGCCGCCACACGGCGGTCGATCTGCTCCTGGGCGGCCGCCACTCGTTTCCTGACGGCGGCTGACGCGTCACCGTCCGCGGCGCCCGCGGGGGCGGCCGCGCCGGTGAGTATGACGACGGCGAGGGCCGACGGGACGAGGACGCGGCTGCGGAACGGCTTCGTGCGGTGCATAGGGGTTCCTTCGGTGGTCGCACAGAGGCGGACCCGGGCGATCCGCTTCCTTACCCACCGTGCGAACACCCTGCACGGAGCGCAACCGGAGCGTGCGGGATGCCGGTCGGCCGTACGGGCTGCGTACGGGCTTCGCGCACACGTCCGCAGGAGGCTCACCCGGGGTGGGGAAAACCTCGAGCCGAGCGGGCCGTTCGGGTGAAGCCGCGGAACCAACCCCCAGGCAGGGCAGTTGACCAGGACGCTCCACTAGCGGGCACTCGTGCGACAAAAGGACCAATGATGCTCAAGAAGATCATGACTGCTGCCGCGGTCACCGCCGCCGCCGTCGGCGCGGGCGCTGCTGTTGCCGCCCCGGCCATGGCCATCGGCAACGACAACGGGATCACCACCATCAACGGGAACGGTGCTTCCCAGATCTACGGCAACCAGAAGACCGCGGGCGACCTGAGCCCGCAGCTCAGCCTGGTCCAGGGCACGCTCAACAAATCAACGTCCTGTCCAACCCGCAGAACCAGCAGTGCACCGAGAACTCCACCCAGGCCAAGGGCGACGAGGCCCTCTCGCACATCCTGGACAACATCCCGGTCCTGTCGGGCAACGGCGCCGTCGGCAGCTGATCTCCGCTCCCCTGACTTTTGCAGTCCGGGCCCACCCCGCCCGTGGAGCGATGTGACAAGGGCCCCGGCAGCCTCCAGCTGCCGGGGCCCTTGCGCGTGCCGGGCGTCAGCCGGTCCAGAACTCCCACCACCGGGTGAGGATCAGCATCCCGATCACTCCGATGTGCAGGGCGGGCGGGGCCCAGCCGAACTCGGCGAAGAGGGTCCGCACCGGGCCGGGAGCGGGCAGGGCGCGGGTGCGGACGTTGTACGCGGTGACCGCCCAGAACATCAGCAGGGTGGCCACCCAGGTCAGACAGCACCACAGGCAGAGCGCGTTGATCTCGTACAGGGACTGCGCCATCAGCCAGCTGCAGAAGCCGACTCCGAAGAGGGTGCCGGCGTTCAGTCCCAGCCAGAACCAGCCGCGGTAGCGGGCGCCGGCCAGCAGGCCCGCGCCGACGCACACGACCGCCCCGTACGCGACCAGTCCCAGCAGGGGGTTGGGGAAGCCGAAGGCCGCCGCCTGGTCGCTCTGCATGACGCTGCCGCAGGAGACCACGGGGTTGAGGCTGCAGGCGGGCTTGAAGTCCGGGTCCTCCAGCAGCAGGAACTTGTCGAGGGTGATCACCCAGGCGGCCAGCACCCCGGCTGCCCCGGTCAGCACCAGCAGCCAGGCCAACGCCCGGGGGGTGGCGGCCGGTTCGTCCTCGTCTCGACGGTGGGGCCGCCCCTGCTGGCGGGGAAGGCCCACTGTTTTCGTAGCCATACGGCCCATGTTCTCCCGCTCCGGCACAGACCCGGGTGAACCATGCGCATCCCTGCGCAAGTTGACCTGAAGGGGTGGGGGAACCCCTGATGCTTCCCGGACGTTTTACCGAATCCCGGACGTGATGTCAGAGCCAGGGGCTACGTTGAGCTTCCGCGAAGTCACTAGCTGCGACGGCCTGGAGACCCACCTTGAGCGATCCGTACGAGACAACCGAGGCGCACCTCGAGCGACTCCTGGGCCGCGCCCTCAACTCCTTCGACCTGCCGGACCGGTTGGTCGAGCGCCTCGGTACGGCGCTCGCCCACAGCTCTTCCCTGTACACCACCCACCACAGCCCGGCGGCGGGGCGGTGGCGGGAGACCCACCGGCACACGTACCTGCTGTCCGACGGCGGTTCGGCGTCCTTGTGGGAGCTGGTGTACCGGCTGGAGGGCGACCGGACGATCCGGCACGAGGTCTTCGCGAGCAAGGCGGACACCTGCCTGGCCGTGGCCCGGCTGTTCGGCGACGCCCCGGCGGAGGCCGCTTTCGACCCCGAGCTGGATCCGGCGTTCGCCGCTGCCGAGGAGGATCCGGACACCGACGTGGCGGTGCTGAGCGCGCTGTTCGCGGCCGGTGCGCCGACGCACCGGCACCGGGAGTACGCGGTGGAGGAGTCCGCCGACCATGCGCGCAGGGTGCTGCGGCGTGCGGAGAACCCGGACCGGCCCGGCGAGGGGACGGCGCTGCTGCTGAGATCGGCGTACGCGCACCGGATCACCCAGGCGTTCGGCACCAGGCCGCGCAGGGCGGACGGGCGGAGAGCCGGATTCAGCCTGTACGAGCACTCGTTCGTACTGCTGGACGGGAGCGAGGTCAGCCTGTGGGAGGTCGAGCACACCGCGACGCCGGACGGGCGGCACATGTGCGAGGTGTACGAGAGCGAGGCGGCTGCCCGCGGGGCGATGGAGCTTCGCGCACGGGTGAGGTGAGGCTGCTCCAGGGGGTGTCGTCGAAGTAGCGCCGTCCGCCCGTGAGGCCGGACGAAAGTTTGGCGACGCCCCCCAGCACCGCTTCACGGCGTGGCGGGGGCGGACAGGCGGAGGTCCGGGGGCGGGTTCCCCGTGACGCGGACCGCCTCGGGGCGCAGGTCCGCGGGGACCGGCATCGCACTGCCGGGGAGCTGGACGGCGGCCGCGCCGTGGGCCAGGGCAGAGGCGAGGGCCCCGGGGCCGGTCCCGCCCTCGATCAGGAAGCCGGCCAGGGAGGCGTCGCCCGCTCCGACGTCGCTGCGGACGGCGGCCACGGGGGCCGTGCCGTGGAAGGTGCCCTCGGTGCTCACCAGGAGCTGGCCGTCCGCGCCGAGCGAGGTCAGCACCGCGCCCGCACCCCGGGAGCGGAGCTCCTGGGCCGCCCGGGCGACCTCGCCCAGGGTGGTCAGCGGGCGGCCGACCGCCTCGGCGAGTTCCGCGGCGTTGGGCTTGATCAGGTCCGGGCGGGAGTGCAGTGCGGCGGTCAGCGCCGGGCCCGAGGTGTCCAGTGCGACCTTGGCGCCGGCCTCGCGGGCCCGGGCGACCAGGTCGGCGTACCACTCGGGCGGCAGGCCGCGCGGGAGGCTGCCGCAGGCCGCGATCCAGGCCGGTTCTCCGGCCTCGGTACGGACGGTCTCCAGCAGGAGGGCTGATTCCTCCGGGGTGAGTTCGGGGCCGGGCGCGTTGATCTTGGTGAGGGTGCCGTCCGGTTCGACGAGGGAGATGTTCGACCGGGTCTGCCCGGCGACCGTCACCGCGGTGACGTCCACGTCCTGTGCACCCAGCAGTTCGGCGATCAGTGCGCCCGAGGCGCCGCCGAGCGGGAGGACCGCCGTCGTGAGCACTCCCGCGGCGGCCACCGCGCGGGAGACGTTGACCCCCTTGCCGCCGGGGTCGACGCGGTCGCCGGTGGCGCGCAGCACGGCGCCGCGGTCCAGCGAGGGGACCTCGTACGTCCGGTCGAGGGAGGGGTTCGGGGTGACGGTGAGGATCATACGAGCACGACCTCTGCTGATCACGCGCCCACGGTACGCCCGTTCCGGACCAAACCAAAGCAAACGGGCATGTCCGCCGGCGAAGCGGACATGCCCGTCAGCGGGAACGGTGGGGGCTACCCGGCGGGGACGGCCTCCGGAGCGGCCGCGGACTCGGCCTGCAGGCCGCCCTCGCGCTGCTCCGTCGGGACCGACTTGCGCGGGAGGACGAACATCACCGCGAAGATCACGATCATCACGGCCGCGATCCACCACAGCGCACCGTGGAAGGCGTCGACGTACGGCGCGCCGAAGACGCGGTCGTCGTCCATCAGGCCGAAGAAGACGACGGAGGTGAGGCCGAGGCCCAGCGCGTTGCCCATCTGGCCGGTGGTGTTGATCAGACCGGAGGCCGAACCGGCGTGCTCGCGCGGCACCTCGGACAGCACGGTGTCGTTCAGCGGCGCGACGATCAGCCCCATGCCGAGGCCCATGAGGATCAGGGGTGCGGCCATCTGCCAGGAGGCGATCTCCATGCCGTAGCGCTGCGCCTCCCAGATGTAGAGGAGGATGCCCGCGGCCATGACGAGCGCGCCCGCCTGGAGCACCTTGCGGCCGAAGCGCGGTACGAGCTTCCCGACGGACATGCCCGCGGCGGCCGAGACTGCGAGGGAGAAGGGGATGCCGGTGGCACCGGCCTTCAGGGCGCTCCAGCCGAGGCCCATCTGCATGTACATCGTCCAGACCAGGAAGAAGATGCCGGTCGCGATGCCGAAGGTCAGCTGGACGGCGATGCCGCCCGCGAAGCTCTTGACCTTGAAGAGGGAGAGCTCCACCAGCGGGGAGCCGTCCTTGCGGATCTTGTACTTCTCGTACGCGATGAAGGCGGCGAAGACGAAGGGCGAGGCGATCATGCAGGCGAAGCCCCAGACCGGCCAGTCGTTCTCGCGGCCGTGCGTGAGGGGGAAGATCAGCATGACCAGGGCGAGGGTGGCCAGCACGACACCGACCACGTCGAGGCGCAGGGCCTTGGGGGCCTTCGACTCGGTGATGAACTTGCGGCCCAGGATCACGCCGGCGATGCCGACCGGCAGGTTGATCAGGAAGATCGGGCGCCATTCGAGACCGAGCAGGTTCCACTCGGTGAGCAGGGCGCCGAGCATCGGGCCGGAGACGGCGCCGAGGCCGACGATCGCGCCGAACATGCCGAAGACCTTGCCGCGCTCATGGGGCGGGAAGGTCACGTGGATGATCGCCAGCACCTGCGGGACCATCAACGAGGCCATGCCGCCCTGGAGGATGCGGGAGGCGACGAGCATGTCGGGGTTGGCGGCGATGCCACAGAGCAGCGAGGCGGCGGTGAAGCCGGCGATGCCGATGAGGAAGAGGCGCTTGCGGCCGTAGATGTCACCGAGACGGCCGCCGGTGATCAGGCCGGCGGCGAAGGCGAGCGCGTAGCCGGCGGTGATCCACTGGATCGCGCTGGTGGAGGCGCCGAAGTCCTCGCGCATGCGGGGTATCGCGATGTTGACGATCGTGACGTCGACCAGGTCCATGAAGGCCGCGGTCATCACGATGGCGAGCGCCAGCCAGCGGCGGCGGTCGGCGGGCGAGCTGGAAACTGCTGCGTCGTGGACGGTGTCGTTCCGCTCTTCTCGTATGGGCCCGTTCTCTCTCTCGGGCGCTGTCTTGGACGTCTCGCTGCTCATGGAGAGAAACCTAGACGGCATGTAGGTCAGTTGGTGTCCTATTTTGCTGGCAACCTGGATCGCATGACGGACACCCCGGCACGGCTGCTCACCCTGCTCTCCCTGCTGCAGACCCCGCGCGAATGGCCCGGGAGCGAGCTGGCGGAACGGCTGCGGGTGAGCGCGAGGACCATCCGGCGCGACATCGAACGGCTGCGGGAGCTCGGGTACCCGGTGGAGGCCACGCTGGGCGCCGAGGGCGGGTACCGGCTGGTGGCGGGGGCCGCGATGCCGCCGCTGCTGCTGGACGACGAGGAGGCGGTGGCGATCGCGGTGGGCCTGCGCGCGGGCGCCGGGCATGCGATCGAGGGGGTGGAGGAGGCGTCCGTACGGGCCCTCGCGAAGCTGGAACAGGTCCTGCCGGGGCGCCTGCGGCGCCGGGTGGGCGCGCTGCAGTCGGCCACGATCGCGGTGACGCGGGGGGACGGGGCCAGCGTGGACCCGCGGACGCTGACGACGATGGCGTCGGCGGCGGCCGGGCCGGAGCGGCTGCGGTTCGCGTACCGGGCGCGCGACGGGGCGGACTCGCGGCGGCTGGTGGAGCCCTACCGGCTGGTGAGCACGGGAAGCCGGTGGTACCTCGTGGCGTACGACCTGGGCCGGGAGGACTGGCGGACGTTCCGCGTGGACCGGGTGGCGGAGCCCTTCGCGACGGGCGCGCGGTTCACTCCGCGGGAGCTGCCGATGGAGGCGGCGGAGTTCGTACGGCGCGGGCTGCGGGGCGGGGAGACGTACGCGGTGGAGGTGTCGTTCGCAGGCCCGGCGGAGGCGCTGCCGGGGTGGCTGCAGGCCGACGCCGAGTCCGAGGGCGCGGGCTGCCGGGTGCGCTTCCCGAGCGCGGACTCCCCGGAGTGGGTGGCGGCCCGCCTCGCCCTGGTCGGCATTCCCTTCACGGTCCACGCCCCGGACGTCCTGGCGGCGGCGGCCCGTGCGCTGGCCGCGCGCCTGACCTCGGCGACGGCTCCGTAGCCGGGGACACCGCCCGGGGCTTCACCGCCGCAGGGGCGGAAAAGGGAGCCCCCGGCGTCTGGGGGGGGTGACGCCGAGGGCTCGTTCGAGGGGGCTTCGTGCGGGCCGGTCAGGCCACTGCGTCGAAGCCCGTGTCGCGGGCCATGCGCTTCAGCTCGAGGAGCGCGTGCTTCTCGATCTGGCGGATCCTCTCCCGCGTCAGGCCGTGCTGCTTGCCGACCTCCGTCAGGGTCCGTTCGCGGCCGTCGTCGATGCCGTACCGCATCTTGATGATCGACGCCGTGCGCTGGTCCAGCTTGCCCAGCAGGTCCTCCAGCTCCTCGCTGCGCAGGAGCGACAGGACGGACTGCTCCGGCGAGATCGCGGAGGTGTCCTCGAGGAGGTCGCCGAACTGCGTCTCGCCCTCGTCGTCCACGGACATGTTCAGGCTGACCGGGTCGCGCGCCCAGTCCAGGACGTCGCCCACGCGCTTCTCCGTCGAGTCCAGCTCGGCGGCGATCTCCGCGTGGTCCGGGTCCCGGCCGTTCTCCCGGTTGAACTCCCGCTGGATCCGGCGGATCCGGCCGAGCTCCTCGACCAGGTGCACGGGGAGGCGGATGGTGCGGGACTGGTCGGCGATGGAGCGGGTGATGGCCTGGCGGATCCACCACGTGGCGTACGTGGAGAACTTGAAGCCCTTGGCGTAGTCGAACTTCTCGACGGCGCGCACCAGGCCGGCGTTGCCCTCCTGGATCAGGTCGAGCAGGGGCAGGCCGCTGCGCGGGTAGCGGCGGGCGACGGCCACGACCAGCCGGAGGTTGGAGCGGATGAAGATCTCCTTGGCCCGCTCTCCCTCGGCGGCCAGGGCTTCCAGCTCCTCGCGCGACGGCATCTCGCCCTCGCGCTCCGTCTCGCCGTCGAGGATCTGCTGGGCGTACACGCCCGCCTCGATGATCTGCGAGAGCTCCACTTCCTTGGCCGCGTCGAGCAGCGGGGTGCGCGCGATCTCGTCCAGGTACATGCCCACCAGGTCGCGGTCGGCGATCTCCCCGCCCACAGCGCGGGCGCTGCCCCTGGACTGACGACGGGCGACGGCGCGGGTTGCCATGCGTGCTCCCTTGCAATGATTTAGGTCGCGGTGCGGCTGCTGGAACGCGGCTCTGCGTCCCTGGACACTCTCCCGAGTGCCCGCTTCCGAAGGAAACAACGACTGGAATCGGGACAGAATTCCCACGCCGGTCCCTCTTTTTCGAGATCTTGCAGTATCCTGCCTCGCCTCCCTCGCGCAGGGAGCGGGCGGGATAGCTCGAAGAGATGCAGGTCAGGCCCGCGTTCGAGGCCGGCCCGGAAGCCTTCGCCGACCCGTACGGGCGCCGCGTCCGTGAGACCGCCGTCACACTCCGCGACATATGCCATAGCTGCACTCCACCCCTGAAGACGGCCCTCGCCCGTCTCCGGTTGCCTGGGCAACCGGCCCATTCCTAGCCGAACTGGACCGATCGCTTCGAAAGGCCCCTCCAGAAGCCGTCGACCGCGTCGGAGCGGCGGGCGAGATCGCCCGGGGCGTCCGCGGCGCCGAGGGTGACGAAGAGCGGGGCGAAGTGCTCCGTACGGGGGTGGGCGAGGCGGCCCGCAGGGGCCTTGGCCTCGAAGTCCAGCAGCGCGTCGATGTCGGACGCGGCCAGCGCCTCGCGGCCCCACGCGTCGAACTCCGCCGACCAGGACGGGACCCCGGGGCCGGTGTGGCGCAGCGCGGCCAGGTTGTGGGTGAAGAAGCCGCTGCCGATGATCAGGACGCCCTCGTCGCGCAGGGGTGCGAGCTTGCGGCCGATGTCCATCAGGCGGCGCGGGTCCAGCGTGGGCAGGGAGATCTGCAGGACCGGTATGCCGGCCTGCGGGAACATCTCCACGAGCGGGACGTACGCGCCGTGGTCGAGGCCGCGGTCCGGGACGTCCTGGACGGGGGTGCCGGGGGCGTGCAGGAGGGCCCGTACGGAGGCGGCGAGCGCGGGGGCGCCGGGGGCGTCGTAGCGGACCCGGTAGTAGTGCTCGGGGAAGCCCCAGAAGTCGTACACGAGGGGGACCGGCTCCGTGGCACCGAGGGCGAGCGGGGCCTCCTCCCAGTGCGCGGAGACCATCAGGATGGCGCGGGGGCGGGGCAGCGCGGCGGACCAGGCGGCGAGCTCACCCGGCCAGACCGGGTCGTCGGCGAGCGGCGGGGCGCCGTGGCTCTGGTAGAGCGCCGGCATGCGGGCCGGGGAGTCGGAGGACGGGGAATCGGGGGCCGGGGAATCGGCGGGGGTCGCGGAATCGGCGGGGGCCGGGGAATCGGCGGGGGTCGGGATGGTCGTCACGGGGCGCTCCTCGTTCGTCAGCGCGGGGCCGTGCCGGGCACGAGACCGGCCCCTTGTCGTTCAAATTTGAACGATAAGGGGCCGGCAGTCATTCCCGGGGTTCCCCGAGCCGCGTCAGTGGGCGATCACCGGGACCTTCAGCTCGGCGTCGGCGCCCGCGCCCGCACCGGAGGCGACGGGGCCGCCGGCACCCGGACGGCCGGTGTTGATCAGCGTCAGCGCGATGGTCGCGCTGGCGGCGAGGATGCCGACCGCCCACCAGATGGCGCTGGAGTACCCCTCCACCATCGCCTGGGCCTGGATCAGCTTCGCCGCCGGGCCGCCCGCCGCGGCCTCGGCCGCGTGGTCGGTCAGGTACGCGGTGGTCGCCGAGGCGGCGATCGTGTTCAGCAGGGCGGTGCCGATCGCGCCGCCGACCTGCTGCGAGGTGTTGACCATGGCGGAGGCGACGCCGGCGTCTGCCGGGTTCACCCCGTGCGTGGCCAGCGACATGGCCGGCATGAACGCCGTACCCATGCCGAGGCCCAGCAGCAGCTGCGCCGGCAGGATCAGCGCCGGGTACGAGGACCCGACCTCGAGCTGGGTCAGCATCAGCATGCCGCCGGCGGCGAGCAGGAAGCCCGGGCCCATCAGCAGCCGGGGCGCCACCCGGGTCATCAGGCGGGCGCCGATCTGCGTGGAGCCCGTGATCATGCCGGCGATCATCGGCAGGAAGGCGAAGCCGGTCTTGACCGGCGAGAAGCCCTTCACGACCTGGAGGTAGTAGGTGAGGAAGAGGAACAGGCCGAACATCGCGATGACGGCCAGGCCCAGGGAGAGGTAGACACCGCCGCGGTTGCGCTCCAGCAGGACGCGCAGCGGCAGCAGCGGGGACTTCACCCGGGACTCGACGAACACGAAGGCCGCGAGCAGCGCCGCCGAGGCGATGAACATGGCCACGGTGACCGTGTCGGACCAGCCGGCCGACTCGGCGCGGGTGAAGCCGTAGACCAGCGCGACGAGGCCGAGCGTGGACAGGACCACACCGGGGACGTCGAGCGGCGCGCGGTTGCGGCCGCCGGCGGGCTCGCGGATGACCAGCCAGGCACCCACGGCCGCGGCGATCGCGAACGGGATGTTGACGAAGAAGGTCCAGCGCCAGTTCAGGTACTCGGTGAGGAAGCCGCCGAGGATCAGGCCCACGGCGCCACCGCCGCCGGCGATCGCACCGTAGATGCCGAAGGCCTTGGCGCGCTCCTTGGCGTCGGTGAACATGACGGCCAGCAGGGAGAGCGCGGCCGGGGCGAGCAGGGCGCCGAAGGCACCCTGGAGGGCGCGGGCGCCGAGCATCATCGCCTCGCCGTTGGCGGCGCCGCCGAGCGCGGAGGCCAGGGCGAAGCCGATGAGACCCACGATGAAGGCGTTCTTGCGGCCCCACTTGTCGGCGATGCGGCCGCCGAAGAGGAGCAGTCCGCCGAAGGCCAGCGCGTAGGCGGTGATGACCCACTGGCGGTTGCCGTCGGAGATGCCGAGGTCGGTCTGGGCGGACGGGAGGGCGATGTTCACGATGGTCGCGTCGAGGACGACCATCAGCTGCGCCAGGGCTATGAAGACGAGTGCCTTCCAGCGGCTGGGATCGGCAGCCGGCGCGAGGGTCGCGGCCGTTTTTGGCATGGGGATACCCATTTCGTGTGCGGAATGACTGAAAAAGCTACGTTTACAACGTTTAAACCGGGTTTACGACGCTAGCGGGCGCGACCCGGGGGCGTCACATGGTTTTCTGCCTCAGGTCGTCGAGGGTGGCCGCCGAGCCGGGCAGCTCGGAGCGGGCCGGAGCCCGCAACCCGTCCAGGAACAGCTGGAGATGACGGTGGACGAATCCCTCCACCTCGGTGCAGCTGATGCCCGGCAGGGGCCGGCTGAGCTGGGAGAGGGCGACCATCAGGTCGCCGACGCCGATGTCCGTGCGGATCAGCCCGGCCTCCTGACCGGCCGTCACCAGGGTCTCGACGGCTTCCGCCAAGGCCTCGCGGGCCGCGACGAGTTCGGGGTGCTCGCCGTCGAAGTCGCCGGCGAGCATGGGGCACAGGGCCCCGATCCGCTCGTCCGCGGCGGCGTGCGTGAAGCGGCACAGCGCGGCGAAGGCGTCGGACTCCTCGGCCAGCGAGTCCTCGGCCTGGACCGTGACCCGGTCCATGACGAAGAGCACGACGTGGTGGACCAGGGCGGCTCGGTCGGGGAAGTGCCGGTAGAGCGTGGCGTTGCCGATGCCCGCCCGGCGGGCGATCTCGTCGAACGGTGCGCCCGAGCCCAGCTCCACGAGCACCTCGCGCGCCGCCACCAGGATCCGCTCGCGGTTGCGGACCGCGTCCGCGCGCGGACGCAGGACCCGCGCGGGCTCGGGCTCCGCGGCCGTCAGGCCGTCGCCCGGCCGGTCCCCCGACAGGTCCGTGGCCGGCAGGTCCGTGCCCGGCAGGTCCGCGGCCGCCTGCGGGGCGGCCGGGGCCGCCGCGAGGGTGGTGGAGCGCTTCATTCGAGGCCTCCCTGGGCCTGGGACTCGTATCCCGCTCCTGTAAACGGGGAGCTGGTCCCCGCTTTGCGGGACTCCCGTACAAACGGGGATCGAGTCCCCGGTTATTTCACTCTCATGTGTGACCTGGGCAACACCCCGGCTCCCGTTCGGACGCACCCGACGCGCGGGCGCGCCGGAGCCGACGGAGGGTGATCGCACAGAGCGCAGTCCGGGCCCGGCCGGCTGCCGCGGACCCGAAGGCGATCTCCATGCCGCAGACCCGCCACCGGATACGCACGCCACGCCGTGCCGGCGCCTACATCGGCCTCACCGCGCTGGCCCTCGGTGTCACCGCCACCGCGAGCACCGGGATAGCCGACCGCAGCCACTCCGCGGCCGGGCCCGTGGCCACGAGCGCCGAGTCCGCGCTGGCGCCCTGCCGGATCACCGGCGCCATGGGCGTGCAGATGTCCGAGGGCATGCCGACCCCGCCGGGGTACTCCCGCTCGACCGGCGAGGTCCGGGCGCTGAACCTGATGATCGACTTCCCGGACGCCAAGGGCGAGGGCACGGCGCTGGACCGGCTCGCGGAGTTCTTCCCCCAGACCTCCGAATGGTTCCGCACCAGCTCCTACGGCCGGCTCACGTACCGGGCCGAGGCGCCGATAAGGACCTGGCTGCGGATGCCGATGCCGTTCGCCGCGTACGGGATCGAGCGCGGCTCCGCGTACGAGCCGGGCTACCGGCAGCTCGTCGAGCACATCGCGAAGGCCGCCGACTCCGAGGTGGACTTCAGCCGCTACGACCTGGTCAACATCCTGGTCACCCCGAACGCCGGACCGTCCGCCCTGGACACCGTGCTCTCGGTGACCTTCTCCGGCAACGGCGAGGCCCCCATGGCCGACGGCGTGCCGCTCGCCAACACGTCCTTCGTCTACAGCCGCCAGGACGACGGCTCGGGCTCCTACCGGGAGACCGGCTACCGGGTGCTCCCCCACGAGAACGGGCACGTCTTCGGACTGCCCGACCTGTACACCCCCGACGGCGGGGGCGCGGTCGGGCACTGGGACATCATGAGCGAGGACTGGGGCGCCAACAACGACCTGCTGGGCTGGCACAAGTGGAAGCTGGGCTGGCTGGACGGCTCCCAGATCAGCTGCGCCTCGAAGTCCGGCATCAGCGACCACACCCTGACCCCGCTCGGGGTGGAGGGCGGCACGAAGCTGGCCTTCGTACCGGTGTCGGAGAGCGCCGGGTACGCGGTGGAGGTGCGCACCCGGTCCGGGAACGACGAAGCCGTCTGCAAACCCGGCGTCCTGATCTACAAGGTGGACTCGCAGGTGGACACCGGGCGCGGGCCCGTGACCGTCTCGGACAGCGCGACCGGCAGCGGCGGCTGCACCCGGCGGCCCAACGTGCACGGGGAGCTGTCGGACGCGCCGTTCCGGCCGGGAGAGACGTTCACCGACGACAAGGCCGGCATCAGCGTCTCGGTGGTGGGCGAGCTGCGCAACGGCAGCTTCCAGGTCCGGATCACCCGCCCCTGAGGCCGGACGGCTTCAGCTCACGAAGACCCGAGGAGAACCGGATGACGACCGGCACCCCCGAAGAACGGCTCGCCGCGGCCGGACTCAGCCTCCCGAAAACGCTCGCCCCGCTGGGCACGTACGTGCCCGCCCTGGTCAACGGGCATTACGTGTACACCTCAGGCCAGCTCCCGATGGTCGACGGCGAACTGCTGCTGACCGGCAAGGTCGGGGCCGAGGTCAGCGCCGAGCAGGCAACGGAGCTGGCCCGGCAGTGCGCGCTGAACGCCCTCTCCGCGATCGCCTCGGTCAGCGGCGACCTGTCCGCCGTCAAGCGCGTGGTCAAGGTGGTCGGCTACGTGGCCAGCGATCCGCGGTTCACCGGCCAGCCGGGCGTGGTCAACGGGGCCAGCGAGCTGTTCGGCACCGCCTTCGGCGACGCCGGCATCCACGTCCGCAGCGCGGTGGGGGTGGCGGTGCTGCCGCTGGACGCACCCGTGGAGGTCGAGGTCACCGTGGAGCTGCACACCCCGATGGGCGTCTGAGGCGCAGGGTCACGCGGCTCCGCCGGCCTGGTACTCCTCCCAGGTCCACAGGAGTTGGCGGCGGGCCAGGACGCCGACGGCGTGGCGGCGGTAGCGGGCGGTGCCGCGGATGTCGTCGATCGGGTTGCAGGACGCGGCCGCGAGATCCCCGAACTGCTTCGCGATCGACGGGGTGATGACCTTGCGGGACTCCCAGAAGCCGCCCTCCTCCAGCGCCGCGGCCAGGAACTCCTCGGCCGTCTTCGCCCGGATCGGCGTGGGGGCCGCGGAGCCGATGCCCGTACGGACGGTCCGGGACGCCAGGTGCAGGGCCAGGCCGAAGGCGCAGACGGCGATGACCATGGCGTTGCGGGTGCCGACCTTGGAGAACTGCTGGGGCCCGTCGGCCCTGGCCACGTGGACGGCCTTGATCAGCTCGTCGGGGGCGAGGGCATTGCGCTTGACCCCGGTGTAGAACGCGTCGATCGGGATCAGCCGGGAGCCCCGTACGGACTCCACCTCGACCTGCGCGCCGGCCGCGAGGAGCGCCGGGTGCGCATCACCCGCCGGGGACGCCGTACCGAGGTTGCCGCCGACGCTGCCGCGGTTGCGGATCTGCGGTGAGGCGACGGTGTGCGAGGCGAGGGCCAGCCCCGGGAGTTCCGCGCGGAGGTGCTCCATGATCTCCGTGTACGGGACGGACGCGCCGAGCCGTACGACGTCCTCGCCGATCTCCCATTCCCGCAGCAGCCCGATGCGGTTCAGGTCCATGAGGTACTCCGGCCGGCGGTGGTCGAAGTTGATCTCGACCATCAGGTCGGTGCCACCGGCGATGGGCACGGCGGTGGGGTGCTCGGCCTTGACGGCGAGCGCCTCCTCCCAGCCGGCGGGGCGAAGGAAGTCCATGGGGGTCCCATGGACCGGGGTGTTCGGGCTCAAACCGATTCAGGCGGAATTCCCCCGGTCATCCGGACGCTGCGGGCGTTCGCCGAACGTCATCCCGTTGAAGTCCCGGCTGCAGGCGGACCCGTAGAAGGTGCCGCCGGAGATGTTGCTGCTCACGGAGTCGTCCACGGCCCGTCGCCTCCCAACACCCCCGCCCGAGCGCCCCTGTGGGACTCGGACGGCGGTGGCACCACCACAGCGGGAAACAGGACGGTCGTCATCACGGCCTTCGGCATCCGTGTGTCCTACGTGGTGCGGCGGGCACGGGCCGACGTCGAGCCTCGCTTATGGGGGCGCATCCGTGGAGCACGATCCGCTAGGCTGTCGGAGGTCAGGCCTTCGTAGCTCAGGGGATAGAGCACCGCTCTCCTAAAGCGGGTGTCGCAGGTTCGAATCCTGCCGGGGGCACCAGGGCAAACGGCCCGGAGCGATCACGCTCCGGGCCGTTTGACTGCACCGCCTGACGGCAACGGGGTCATGCACTCGGCCGTCGCCGCCGCAGCATCCGGTCCATGTGGCTGATCGCCTCACGCTTCGTTTCGTCCACGACGTGCGTGTACACGTCCATGGTGATGCTGATCTGGCTGTGCCCGAGGATCTCCATGATCACCCTGGGCGCGACCCCGGCGGCGGTCAGCAGAGTCGCGCACCCGTGGCGGGCGTCGTGCAGGCGAACGACCCGTAGGCCGGCGTCGGCCGCAACGCGGGTGAAGGCCCGGTAGACGTTCCTCGGCTCCACCGTCCGACCGTTCCGGGTGGCGAAGACGGCCCCGGCCTCGGACCACGCGACGCCCGTCTCTCGGAAGATCGCGCGCTGCTTGAGCCGGTGCCACCGGAGGGGGGCAATGCACATCGCGGGCAGCGGCACGGCCCGCTGGCGGCGGCTCTTCGGGTCGTCCTGGTACAGCTGCCCGCGCCGGCGCTGGGTCTGCTGGCGGACGTGCAGAACCCGGTTGTCCAGGTCGAGGTCCGACCACCGCAGCCCGACCAGCTCACCTCGCCGGAGCCCCATCGCGATGGCCAGGACGAACGCCGCGTAGAGGGCCTCCCCTCGCGCGGCCTCGAGGAACGCAAGCGTCTCCTCAAGCGTCCACGGCCGGATCTCCCGCTGCTTCGCCCTTGGCGGCTCGACCAGGAACGCCACGTTGCGCGTGATCAGTTCGTCCCGCACGGCCCCCGACAGCGCGGTGCGCAGGACGCGATGGGCCTCCTTGGCCGTGGCCACCGTCTTCTCCTTCTGTACGCGGGTGAGAAACCGGCGCACGTCGGCTGTGCTCAGCGACTCCAGGCTTCGGGACCCGAGCAGGGGCACGAGGTGCAGCCTCACGTGGGTCTCGTACTTGTCGTAGGTGCTGAGCTTCCGGCGCGGCTCGACGTGCTGCTCCAGCCAGTACGGCAGCCACTCCGACAAGCGGGCGGAGCGGGTCGGCGTCGGGACGCCCTGCCGGTCGCGCAACACCAGCTCCTGCCGCTTCTCGTCGCACTCCTGCCAGGTCTTGCCGTAGACGGTCTTGCGGGCGCGGGTACCGTCCGGCTGGGGCACGTACACCCGTGCCTCGTACCGGCCGTCCTTACGCTGCCAGATGCTGCCAGCGCCGTTGGGGTTCTTCTTGCCTGCCATCAGGCGGCGGCCTCCAGTTCGGTGTCGATGAAGCGGCGCACCGCGTCGGAGGGAATCCGACGGGCGCGGCCGATGGTGATGCTGGGGAGTCGCTTGGAGCGGATCAGGTTGTAGACGGAGTGCCGGCCGAGCTTGAGCGCGGCCATGGTCTCGGGGACGGTCATGAGCAGGGGCGGGGGCGGGAGCGCGGTCGGCACAGGGGCTCTCCTGTCGCTGGGCCGAGAGGGTTGAGGGCGATGGGTCGCGGAGCGGGGGCCGGGTCCGGTCAAGGCCCGTTCCTGTCCGAGGCTGGGATTTCTGCGTCATCACGTCATCTGCGTCAATTGCGCGCCTGACCTGCGGTTTTTGGTGACGCAAGGGGTGCGGTCGTGTGTCACCCGCCCACGTCACCGCGCCGCCGGGTGACACGGCCGGTGACGCGGGTGACGTGGAATGACGCAGCTGTGGGCGCCTGCGTCACCCGGTGTATCCGCAGGTCACAGGCCGTCTTCTGGCCTGCCGTGACGCGGGTGACGCAGCGTCTCTTCTCCTAGGAAAAAGAGAGGGGGTTTCTGTTGTCGTGCGGTGCGCCTCAGAACGTGAAGAAGGAGCCGCTGCGCGGCACGTCCTGTGCAGCGGCGGCAAGCCGCCGGAACAGCAAGAGGAGCACGCCTCGCCCGGAGGCCGGGTGCTCCTCTTGCTTGTGCGGCCGGGTTAGAACATCGGATCCGGCGGCGTGGGGGCGGGGCGGGTCATCTCGATGTAGCGGGCCGCTTTGGTGCGGCCCCAGTCGACGAGCAGGCCGCGCGCGGCGAGCGTCGGCTGAAGACGCTTGAGCCGGTCGGAGAAGACCTTGCCGGTGGTGGGCCACCCCTTGGGCAGGGGGCGGCACTCCTCCCCGGCGTAGAGCTGAGTAAGGGTGTACAGCCACTCGGTGGACGTCATCCGGACTTCCTCGCCAGGGACGGCGCCGGCGGCGTGCTTGAGAACCGTCTGGGCCAGCAAGTCCCCCTCGATGACGTCGTCGTTGAGGTCGTCGAGGGCGGCCCGGTAGGCGTTCAGCGCTCCGAGGCCGGTGGCCGCGTCGAGCTGCGCGCACAGGTGGGCGAAATCCGCCATCCGTAGATCGGTGGGGATGTCGGCCTGGGCGGCGCGGACCTTGACGGTCAGGTCGAGGAGTGAGCCGAGGATGACGGGCAGGACCTCTTCGAACTCCGCCCACAGCTCCGCTTCAGTCCGCCGCACGCGAGGACGTTCCAGGCGGAGCGGGAGGAGGCGTTCGGCGAGGTCGGGGCGGATGACGCCCACGTCGATGCCGGTCAGCAGAAGGGGGCGGCGGTAGCGGGAGCGGACGACGTCGCCGTCGGTGAACAGTGCGCGTTTGATGCTCTCGGCGCCGGTGACGATGCAGCACATCAGATCGGACAGGTCCGGTGGCAGGTGCGAGAGGTTGTCCAGGGCGGTGATCCATCCGGCCGCGACGGCCGTGATCAGGTTCTCCTCATCCTTCGGCGCCCGTCGCAGGTCGCCGCTCATGCCCTCGATGATCCGCACCAGCATCCGCCCGCCGGTGGACTTGCCCGCCCCCTGGGGGCCGGTGAGGAACGGAGCGGGGACCGGCACGGACGGCCCAAGGCAACCGATCAGCCACGCGACGGCCAGGCACTCCGTCTGCGCCCCGGCGAAGTTGCACAGCTGCAGAAGCAGGTCCAGGCCCTTGCCGTCGGTGTCCTTGGCCGGCAACGGTAGTTCCCCAGTCAGCTGGGTACGCCGCCAGCACACCTCTTGCGGGTCGGGGGTGAGGATGTCCCATCCGGTCGCGTGGATGCGGACGGACTGACCGTCGCTGCGGCCCAGGTCGAGCCAGGTCGCGCCGTCGAATCCCGGGGCAACCCGAATGTGGGTGGGCTGTACGTCCTGGCTGAGCGCGAGTGCTTCGATCAAGTCCAACGCCTCCTTGAGTGCTGTGCCGTTGAACGTGCCGATCCCGTCCTTGAAGAGACCGACCATGAGTTCCTGGCGGTGGCTCCCAGTCGTCCCCTGGGAGCGGATCGGACGGGCCACGGGGTGGCCTTGCTTCTGCGCGTAAACGGTCCCGTCGGCGGTGCGGAAGTACCGGAAGTGGGCTTGGGCGTAGTCAGTGATGATCTGGCGGGCCGGAGTCTTCTCTTCCTCGGGCATGGCTACATCCCCAGCTTCGTGCGGGCGTTGGCCCAGGCGTCCTCGCAGTTGCGCAGGGACTCGCCCTTCTCCTGCGCAGCTGTGAACAGCCGCTTGATGTGCGCCTCGGTGAGACAGCCGCACCATCCGTGCCTAGACAGCACCGCGAGGAACGTCCGGTACACGGTCTTGTGGATGACCTCCCCGGTCTCTTTGATGCGCTGCTCGGCCATGGCGATGCCGCGCTCGAGGTAGGCGGGTGAGCGGTGGCGGCATTCCCCGCCCGCGGCCAACGCCGGCACGGTGACGATGCACGGCGCGGGCCGGGCAACGGTCGGCTCCTTCGCGGCCAGCGCGCGCACGACATCAGGCAGGGCCTGCATGGTGCCGGTGCCGGGACCACGCCACCGGGCGTAGGACATCGTCGACTTCAGATCGACACCAGGCCGTACGCCGTTCACCGAGCGCATGGCGCCCCGGTAGATCCAGTGTTCGCCCCGGGTGGTCGCCACGACCTTGGTCGTGGGGAGTTCCTGGCGGGCCCATGAGACCGCTTCGGCGTTGTCGAGGTCCACGACGGTGAGTCCGGCGCCGCCGGGGTGGTAGGCGACGGCCTGAGCTTGCCTCCAGGCGCCCGCCCACGCGGGCGAGGTGAGGACGGCGGGGTCGGTGGTGGCGGCGGCCCAGGCGTGGCAGGGGGCGGGACACTGGCAGGGGCCGGCGGCGAGCATGTGGGGCCGGTCGCCGCATGCCGAGTTCTTGCAGCCGCGGCAGTTCCCGAACGGGAGCTTGCCCTCGCGTAGCGGCAGTGCGGGCAGTCCGAGTTCGGCGAGCCAGAGCGCGGTGCGTAGGTGGGCGGGTAAGGCCGACCGGGCGGGGTCTCGCGGGAAGTCGGTCGGGTGGGTCATGCTGGTCTCTCCAGTTCTTGAGCGTGCTGGACGAGAGCGGCCCCAGTCATTGGCGTGAGTGGGGGCCGCTCTTGGCATGTCGTACGGGTGATGCGGAATCCCTTCCGCAGGTGAGGCAGGGAGGCATGGGCACCCCCTGTCCGGGTGCGTGTGGAGGGGGTTTCGGGGGTCTGACCTGCGGCGCCTCCCTGCCTCCCTAGCAGATCATTTGCGCAGGTCAGAGGCAGGGAGGCAGGTCAGGGAGGGGTTCAGGGAGTTCTCCCTGCCTCCCTGACCGTGCGGGGGTCGGCTCCCTCTACTCGGCGGCAGAAGTGGAACCGTCCTGCGGGCGGGAGCCGAGGACGCGGGCGATGCGGTCGCGTCCGATGACCATCCGGCCGTCGGACTTGTACGGCTCCGCGCCCGTGCCGTCGAGGACCCGCTTGAGATCGATGAACGACCACCGCCCGTACGCCTTGTCGTTGAGCGCGGCCAGCCGCTTCAGGACCTCCTGCGTGAGCACGCGGGCCTCGGTGCCCAGGACGGTGAGGATGTCCGCGAGCGGGTCGTGCTCGTCCACGTCCGGGGTGGTGTGCGCGGTGACGATGCCGGACCGCAGGGCCTTGGCCCGGTCGGCGATGACGCCCGCGGTGTCGGTGTCGATGTAGTGCGTGCGGACCGTGATGGAGGCCTGTCCGGCGGGGATGGCGATGCCGTCGGAGGCGACGACCACGGTGCCCTTGTCGAGGCCCTGGCGAAGCAGGTGCGGGGCGGCGCCGCCGTCGACTGCCTTGTCGCCGAGGGCCATGCGGGCCTGAGATTCGGTGCCGAGCGCGAGGGAGGCGCGGGTGTGGGCGCCTTCGCGGACGAGCTTGGGGAGGTTCTGGTCGGTGGGGTCCTGCGTGCCCTGGTAGAGGATCACGTCCACGGCGCGGCCCTGGTTTTCGAGCTTCCGGGCGGCCATGAAGTACCGGCTGGTGGCCTTGGAGCCGCCGTAGGGCCGCTTGTCGTCGCCCACGGCGGGGCACATGAAAGCGACCTGTGCTTCGTCCACGATGCCGATCAGCGGATCGAAAACGGTGCCGGGCGGTGCCTGGATGCGGCGTTCCATCTCGGCGACCATGCCCTCGACCATTTCGGTCGCGTCGATGACGTGCTCGTCGGTCGGCCCCTGGATCAGGGTGGTGGCCAGGCCCTCGAACATTGCCCAGTCGCCCACGCCCTTGAGGTCGGCGATCCGGAGCTCCACCTTGCGGTCCAGAGCGAGCCACAGGGCGAGCGCGCGCAGGGCTGCGGTCTTGCCTTGGTTGGACAGACCCGTGATGAGAAGGTGCCGCTGATACAGGCTGATCAGCGCAGCGTCGCCGCGCAGGTCCTGGCCCCACGGCGCCTTGCCCGTGCGGTAGTTCGCGGTCATGGTCTCGTCGGTGACCAGCGGGGAAGGCCCGATCGGCTCGTCGAGCGCGCCGGAATCGGCGATCCACAACCGGACCGTACGAGCGGCGGTCGGCAGGGTGATGAACACCTCGTGTTCGTGGCGGGCGAGGTTCTCGGCGAGCTTCCTGCGGCGGCCCTGAACCTCGGCCGTCGACACCCCGGAGGGCAGGGTGACATCGACTTCCACGCCGCATCCGGCGATCCGGATCGGGCCGAGCATCGCCGCGCCGGCGTCGCCCATTTCCTTGATGGCGTTACGCAAGGGCGCGATGCCCAGGTCACGCAAGGCGGTGACCACGATCGAGGGGGTGATCGGGGCGCCCGTGTCGTCGCGCTGCTGGGCGGGGAGTGTCCACTGCGGTGCGGTCTGCTGGCGGCGGCCGACTCCCCACAGGGCCAGTAAGGCCAGCCACGGCCCGAGGGTGAGCGCGGGCCCCCACACCACGGTGGCGACCACGGCGGCCCAGCGGATCGCCTCGATCACGGCGCCGATGGGGCCGATGACCCAGGTGATGTCCTTGTTGGCTATGGCCAGCACGATCCCGAGCAGGAGCAGGCCACCAACCGTGAGACCGGTCCCGTACAGGGCGCTCTTGGCGAGGTCGGGGGCGGAGCGGAGCAGGTCCATGCGGCGGTGGTGGCGGCCGGTACGGAAGCGGGTGAGCCGGTCCTCCCACTCCTTGGCCTCCTCGAAGTTCCCCGCAGCCTCGGCGGCGCGGATCATCCGCTCGTAGCGGGACGCGGTCCGTGCGTCCCACGTCCGCTTGGCCGTGATCCGGGTCCCGCCAATGACATACATGCCGTGGCGGGCCACCAGCCGGACGGCGATGCGAGAGCGTTCGCTGGTGACCGCCGCACGCAGGCCCCGCCCGCGCTGGCGCCACACGCCGATCGGACGCACGGGGTCGGGTGCGGCCGGTCCGGGGGCGGCCGCGGGGATCGTGTCGGTGGGACTCTGGGGGTCTTTGAACAGGGGGACGACGTTGTCGGTCATGCTGAGAACTCCTGCTCTCGCTGACAAGTGGGTGGGTAGGGCCCGGGGCGGCCGGCGTTCTTTGGCGAGAAGGGACGGCCGCCCCGGGGCACAGCTACTTGCGGTTCTTGGTCCTGGCCTTGCGGGCGGCCTTCTCGGCCTCTGCCGCGTCGGCGGCCTGGCGCTCTTCGCGTTCGCGGGCGCCGTCGATGATCCGGTCGACCTTCTTCTGCAGGTCGCCGAGGTGGACGTTCTCCCCGGCGATCCCACGCTTAGCCATCCGGGCCGTGTACCAGCCGATCTGAGTGATCTCACGCGCGGTGAACTTCGGGTCCTTCGCCATGGCGTGCAGCTCCTTCCGGGCCGGTCTCTCCGGCTCCCCTCACCACCCGCCTGGGGCGGGTGGATCGGGCAGCCGTCAGCGACGGCGCGAGAGCAGCAGGATCCGGATGGCGAGTGCGGCCTCGACGGCCAGGAAGGCGGTCCATCCGATGTGCTGGCCGCAGGTCCGCTGGACCCACAGCAGGGCCATTCCGAGAGCGAGGCCGAGCAGGGCGATGAGCAGGTAGCGGCTGATGGTCGTGAGCATGCGAGTACTCCTCAAGACGGTGAGGGGGAGGGGTCAGCCGCGACGGCGGCGGGCCTTGCGCACGTTCTTCCCGGCCTGCGTGCCCTCGGGGCTGCCGACCGACTTCACAACCGTGTGGACGCCCCAGCCGAGCATCAGGGCGAGGAAGGCCAGGAACGCGAGGCTCGCGGCCATGGAGGCCAGGGCGGCCACGAGCAGCGGGCCGAAGTAGACGCCGGCCGCGACGGCTCCGGCGCCGACCCCGGAGCCGAGCGCGATGCGCTGCACGGTGCGGTCGGGTGGAGCCTGGTGGATGTGCTGGTGCACGACCTGCGGCCCGGCGTATGTGACGGGCAGGCTGTCGGAGTAGACGTGGGTGCCGTCCGGGAGCCGGACCACGGAGGCCGGTCGGACGGGTTCGGGCAGGTGGTTCACGGTCATCTCCCGTCAGGAGGCTTCGGGGTAGGCGCACGGGACGCACATGCCGAGCGAGGCCGGGATGACGTATCCGGCATCCACCCCGCAGGACGGGCAGGTGCGGCGGGCTGTGTTGGCCTTGGCCAGAGCAGCGCGTTTCGCGGGTGTCATCGGCCGGACTGGCTTGGCTCGGTCGACGCGATACAGGAACGCGGCGAGCGGGCCGCGCCGGTAGCGGGGGCGGAGCACCTGACCGGCGATGTCCTGACCGCCGGGCCGCAGCCCCAGGGCCCGTAACTGCCGTCGGGTGGCGAGCCCGTCCGGGGCCAGGCGCCAGGGGAAGGTGGGTATTCCGTATCGGGCGCCGGTCGGATCGATGCAGAGGGTCATCCGGCTACCGCCTCAGCGGCAGCACTCGCGGCCCGCTCACCCTTCAAGGTCTCGCGCAGGACGCGGGCCTTGGCCGGGGACGTGCGCAGGGCCTTGCGGATCCGCTCACCCGTCAGGTCCTCGACCGGCCACGCTTCCGTGATGCTCCGAGCCTCAGAGAGAAGCTCTTCCGGTGTGCGGACCGGTCGAGCCGATCGGGCCGACTCCGGAACCCGACCGGTCGCCCGACGCGAACGCGGAACCTCAGCAGCAGCGACCGGCACCCGGACCGCGATCGGGTCAGCAACCTCGAGCACATCAACCGGTACCGGCTCCAGCACGGGCGGCTCGGTGGTCTCTTCGACCGTCGGTTCGCCCTGCTCAACCATCGACCGATTTACATCGATCTGCACCGATTCCTGCATAGTCGGCTCGATCGGGGGCCGGTGGTGCAGGACTTTGGCGACCAGATCGGAGCCGAAGTAGATCGACCCGACCGGCAGCGACGTCGCCAGCAGCACCAGTGCGTAGTGCGTCCAGTCACCCGAAGCCAGTCGAGTCCAGCCGATCGACTCGCTGTGCAGCTCGGGCAGCAGTCCGTGGACGTAGTTCAGGACCAGCGACGCGATCGTGTACGCGGCGAGAACCCGCAAGGCGAACGTGCGGGCCTCGCCGGTCAGCACGAGGGCGGCGACCAGCGCCAGGGCCATTAGGCCGTCGACTACGAACGGGTAGAGCGTCGCGGCTGTGCTGTCCGCGCCGATTGCTCGAGCCACGTCCCGCAGTGCGTTCCAGGAGACCCGGAACGCCATGCCGACCACGAGCACCAGGGCGAGCACCAGGAGGGTTTTGGCGTTGCGGTTCACCGGTCGGCCTCCCCGTCGAGGTCGCCCGGCTCCCAGATCCACGACTCGCCCATCCAGTCGTCCACCTCGCACTCGGCGGGCGGCGCGACCTGCGGCGGCGCGGGCGGCGAGGCGGGCCGGGGCAGCCTGAAGAGCTTCCGCAGGATGCTCATACCGCACCGTTTTCCAGCGGCCGGACCTTCACCGCGCCCAGGAGGCTGACCCGTGCCGGGTGCGGGTGGTAGGCCGGGCTGGTGCTCTCCGTCCACTCCCACTCGGCGTCCTCGGCGAGAACGAACCCGAGGTACGCCAGAGCGGCCTGACGCTGGTAGAGATTCGGGATCGCGGTAGATGTCGGCCAGGTGAAGGTGGGCCACTCGCTGACCAGACCGGTCATGGCCACGTACAACTGCCAGCACGGGCCGGCCGTCTGTTCCGGGGCGGTGGTGCCGCAGCAGCGCAGGGAGAGCTGCGCTCGGAAGGTCTGCTTGTTCATGCCGCATCCCCCGAAGCCGTCGATCCGGCGATGCGGTTAGCCAGGTCCCGCCGGGCCACGAGGACCCGGTTGCGGGCCCGGCGGATCCGGCGGGCGTCGACCTCGGTCGGGGTCCGGTCCAGCGTGATGATCTGCGCGTCCAGCAGGTCGCGCTCCGCCAGGATCAGCGGCAACTCCTGGTCGATCGCGTCCAGCTCCGCGTCCGACGGCTCCAAGCCGTCCGACCACGGGGTAACACGGTCCTGAAGTGCAGCGATGGACTTCATGGGTCTTGCTCCTTCGAGAGAGGAACGGGGCCCGAACAGCAGCCCCCGGCGTTCCAGCGCCGGGGGCTGCATTGCGTTGGGGGTGAAGCGGAAAGAACTCCGGCTCCCCTCGGCCCCGCCCGTACGGCGCCGAAGCTCCGGACGGGCGGGGGAGGCAACCAGCCGCAGCCCAAGGGCTGCGAGGGGGTCGTGCGCGCGGACCTTGGCCGCGCCGGCCGCCTTACTGAGGAGGCGGCGGCCTCAACTACATGTCCACTGTTGAGTTCTCAAAGAGCAGTCGATTTCCGGCGGGGCGCGGTAGGCCAGGAAGGCTCTCCCGTAGGTACGGGGCACCGTCGGAGCGAGGTACTGCGGGCAAAGCTCGGGTGCGTGAGCAGCCCAAAGAAGGGCCACACAACTCCTTCAGTCGTGTACTCCTGTGCAGGAGTCACTGATAAGAGAGTGCTGTACTCATGTAGAGGAGTCAACCCGCTAGGCGGCGTGTGGCGCTGCGGGCTGACTTGAATGTGGTGGGTCGTCAGTCTCCGGCGGGGATGCGGTACTCCAGAACGAACTGGTCAGCACTCATGAGCGTGTCGCAGACCTCGACCACTCGACCTGACTCGATTTGAGCGTCCCGCATGAGGTGGATGACAGGCGCCCCCGGACTCAGGCTCAGCGAGCTCTGCTCCTCCTTGGTGGCGAGACGAACCCGTACCGTTTCCCGAAACTCCACCAGCAGGTCCCCGCGCTCTTCGATGCGGGCGTAGATCCCGCCCGGCCCCGGGTTCTCCTCCCTGAGCTGCGGGATGCTCTCGGCAAGGTCCCACGGGAGGTACGACGTTGCCTCCTCGGTGGGGATGCCGTCGCTGTAGTACAGCCGACGACGCGCGAGCACCTTGGTGCCAGGGTCCAGCCCAAGCCGGGTGGCCACCTCGGCAGGGGCCTCGGTCTGGCCGACGAAGAGGACGCGGACGCTGGGCCTCGAACCCGACTGCTCGGCCTCTGCCAGATACGCGGCTTTGCCGGCCTTCCTGTGCGAGCGGCGGAAGCGATCGCTGGACTTCCGCTGCATCGGTGGAGCCTTGCGTACGAAGCTGCCGCGACCGTGGTGCGTCTCGATCAGTCCGCGAATCCGCAGCTCGGTCATCGCCTTGCGGACGGTGCCCTGTGCGACCGAGTACCGGTCCATGAGCTCTGACTCGCTCGGCACCTTTTCTCCCGGGCGGAGCTTGGCCTCGGGATCCCGGAGGGCTTCCTGAATCTGCTGGCTGAGGTCGTCTGCGATTTGGAGGTAGCGCGGGCGACCGGCGTCACGTGCTGGCGAGAGGGGCATACTCTGCTGATTCTCCTAGACTCATGTATATGACCAACGCTACCTCTGAGAGACCGCTGCACTCCGTCTCGGTCGCCGGAATCGTTGTCCGGGAGGACGGGCGCGTCCTCGTGATCCGGCGCGCCGACAACGGGGCGTGGGAGCCGCCAGGCGGCATTCTCGAACGGGATGAGCGACCCGAGGAGGGCGTACTGCGGGAGGTCGCCGAGGAAACCGGGATCGATGTCGAGGTGGAGCGACTCACTGGGGTCTACAAGAACCTCACGCTCGGGGTCATCGCCCTGGTATTCCGGTGTCGGCCGGTGGGAGGGGTGGAGCAACTGTCCGACGAATCAACGGCGGTTCGCTGGCTCACCCCCGAAGAGGTGGAGCAGTCCATGCAGGAAGTGTTCGCCGTGCGCGTCGCGGACGCCTTGGACGGCCCGGTGCCGCACGTCCGGTCGCACGACGGGGTTCGACTGCTTGCGGCCTGACGGCAGTCCGTGACGGCAACGTCCATGAACGACGGCAACCACCCAGGCTCTCCGGGTGCAGCCCTCTCGCCACCCCGAATGCCCCGCCTCATGCAGTGGGCGAACTCCTAAAGCGGGTGTCGCAGGTTCGAATCCTGCCGGGGGCACGCGGCTGAGGGCCAGTTCGGAGGAGCGATCCTCTCGGACTGGCCCTTTCGCATGCATGCAGCGGGTTCTCCCCGGGTGGTGTCGATCGAGCGTCTGACGGGGCGTGGGCTCGGTCGCGGAGCGGGTGAGGAGCGCGCCTGCGGTTCGGGGGGCGGCGGTCAGGTCGTCAGGTCGGCGTAGAAGATGATGTTGTTCGTGCGGTGGCCGTCCTTGATGTCGCCGCCGCAGGTCAGCGGGCGGAGTTCGAGGCCTTGCGTGTCGGCGTAGACCTTGCCGGTCGGGAAGTCCTCGATGAGATCGCCGAGCTTGATCTTCTCGACGTCCGTCATCAGGCCGGGGTGTCGAAGTGCGCGACCAGGACGGAGACGCCCTTCTCGCCCGGCGTGACGCCCTCCGTCCACCAGCCGGGGTGGTTCGCGTCCGTGTCGGCGTTCGGCTCCGAGCTCGCCGGTGGCGGCGTCCACCTCCGGGTCGACCATCTTCTTCGCGTCCACGCCCGCGGCTTCGATCTTCATACCGGTCGGCTTCGACGGGGGGAGGGCGGTCGATGTGTGGGCCACGGGGGCCGCGGCGGTGCCGGCGGCCTTCGGGTCCGGGGGAAGCTGGCTACCGCAGGCGGCCAGGGCGGCCGTGACCGACGCCGCCAGGGTCGTCGTCACGATCACGGCGCGTGCGAGGCGTGAGGGTGCTGGACATCGTGTCGGGTGAGCCCTCGGCGCGGCGGCGGCGGAGCATCGTGAAGCCGAGGCCCGCGGCGCCCGCGGCGGCCAGGCCGGCGCCACCCGCGATCAGCGCCGCGGCCCCGGTCCAGCCCTCCTGCATGATCCCCTCGGCCTCCGCGGCAGGGGCGTCGGTGGCAAGGCCTGGGCGGCCGGGAGGGCCAGTGCGGTGAAGGCACCGGCGACGACGGCTGCGGTACGGAAGGTGGAGCGCACGCGTGGTTCCCCTCGGGTCGGAGTCGCCTCTGGCTCTCGGTCCGGGCCGGCCACGTTCGATGTGGTCCGCCCTGGCGACGACCCTCACGCTACGAGGGTCACGTTTTGGCCATCCGTCGGTAATGCAACAATTGTCCGGATCCTCGCCCACGGACCCGCCAAGGACCAGAGTCCCTGGTCGCAGACGCACGAAAGCCCTCCCGGCCGGAACCGGAAGGGCTGACGTCCATCGACTGGCGACGTGGGCGTGGGCGGGGGCGTGGGATCAGCTCAGGCCTCTGCTGCGTTCACCGATGCGGTCACCCTGCGGAGTGCCGGCCCGCTTGAGGGCCGCCTTCGTGTGCGCCCCGCCCTTGACCTTGCTCCGCACCAGACCGTCGAAGCCGTGGCCTGCCGGGCGCGGCGGCCGATCCGGCTCCTGGGCCTGGAAGGCCTCTCGGAAATCCTGCTTCTGCTGCTCTTTGCTCATCCCGTCGTCAACTCCCTCGGGAAGCACCCAATCGGACTATTGGGATGGTATGCAGATATGCGGAGCAACGCACCCGGACCGTGCGTAAAAACTCCGGACCCGCCTCCGATCAGGGCCGCTGCGCCGCCCCCGCCACCCAGCGGGTCAGCTCTTCCGGGCACGGCGTCCCCCGCGGCAGCTGGTACTTCGCCGCCACCCGGTACACCCCCGGCCCCGGTGCCAGCAGCTCCGTCCACACATCGCCCGCGGTGTCCGGAGCGGCCTTGAACAGGCACCCGGCCGTGTTCGCGTACTCCTTCGGCAGCGTGCCCGAGCCCGAGCCGCCGCCCCCGCTACGCGCCTTCGACGCGAACGTCTCCTGCGGCGGCGGCACCGGCTTGCCCGCGCCGTCCACCAGCCCCAGCCACGGCGAGTGCGGGATCCGTACGAGCACCCGCCCGGCCGCCTTCACATCGACGACCAGCTGGTCCGCCCCCGCCCGCACCACCGTGGCCTGCCCCGACACCAGGTCCGTCGGCGCGTCCACCTTGAAGAGCTGCCAGTTCGCGTCGCCCCACACCTGCTGGAGGTACGGGAGCCCCGCGCGCACCAGCTTCGCCTCGTCCTCCCCTCCCGAATCGGGTTTGTCGGCCGGCAGCACCACGTAGTGCACGGCCCAGCGGTCCAGCCACCCCCGGTAGCTCTCGGCCGTGAGGGTGTCGTCGTAGAAGAGCGGGTTCCGCTCGAGGTCCGCCTGCCGGTTCCAGCCGCGCGCGAGGTTCACGTACGCGGGGAAGGCCGAGGACTCGCGGTGGCTGCTGGCCGGGACCACCTCGACGCGGCCGCGGTCGGCGCCCGCCTTCTTCAGCTGGTCGACCAGCGGGGCCAGCTCGCGGTTCCACGCGGCCACCGGGGTCGTGCGGACGATGTCCGTGATGCTGTTGGCGGTGATCCAGATGTTGATCCCGGCGAAGGCGAGCAGCACCGCGTACCAGTGCCGGGTGCGCGGGACCGCGTACGGGAGGACCGCGAGCAGCACGGCCCCGCCGAACAGCATGACCAGCCGGGTGACGTTCGAGCCGACCTGCGAGTCGATCGCCCAGGTCAGCAGGACCCCGAAGGCGTAGACGGCGGAGGCGATCCGGACCGTCTTCCACCGCTTCGGTACGAGGAACAGGATCGCCAGCCCGAAGAAGAACGGCGGCGCGGCCGAGCCGAGCTTCATGGGCTGCGTCCCGGAGAACGGGAACAGCCAGGCCGACAGCCCGACCACCGCCGCCGGGGCCAGCCCCAGCGCGTACGCCCCGGGGCGCCGCCCTGACAGGAACAGCGCGGCCGCGATCACCCCGAGGAACAGTCCGGCGACGGGGCTGGAGGCGGTCGCGAGCGCGGCGAGCGGGGCCGCCACCGCGGCCTTGGCCCAGCGCCGCTCCGCCCATTTGCGGGGCCAGCAGAAGACGGCGGCGACGGCACCGAGCGCGAACATCGCGCCGAGGCCGAAGGTGACCCGGCCGGACAGGGCGTTGCAGAGCAGCCCGTACGCCCCGGCGAGGGCCGGCCACAGCGGCTCGCGGACGGTGCCGCGGCAGCGGGTCAGGATCAGCGCGAGCAGCCCGGCCGAGACCGTGCCGGCGACCATCATCGTGGTCCGTACGCCGATCATGTACATGACGTACGGGGACACGACGCTGTACGAGACCGGGTGCATGCCGCCGTACCAGGCGAGGTTGTACGCCGAGTCCGGATGGCGGCCGACGAACTCGGCCCAGGCGTCCTGCGCGGCCAGGTCGCCGCCGCTGTTGGCGAAACTGAAGAACCAGGCGACGTGCAGGACCGCGGCGAGCACGGTGGTGACCGGCACCGGGTGCCGGCGGGCCCAGCCGAGGACCCCGGGGGCCCCGGAGCCGCCGGGCGCGGCAGCGGGGACGGCGCCCGAAGCGGAGCCGGAGACGGCCTCGGGCACACCGGATCCGCCGACGGCGGGTGGTGCGCTCCGGCTCTGGCTCTGGCTCTGCTGTTCAGCAGTGGTCACTGCCGTACTCCCCGGACTTCCGGGACTTCCCGGCACATCGATCGAACATCTGCGGCCCTTCTCGGGTCCCGTTCCCGGGTCGCTAGACGCGCCACGGCGCCCCGGGGTTGCCCGGGGCGCCGAATCACGCGGTCAGCTCACCGATGCCGGCGATCAGCCGACACGGGTCAGTTTGCTGCCGATGCCGGGCGCGACGAGATCACTCTGCAGCGCCACCGGCACCTTCACCTGGCTGGCCCCTTCACCGACGGTCAGCACGCCGATCTCGGTGCCGGCCTTGGCGCTCTGCGGGAGCTTGCCGTCCCCGCCGGCCAGCTTGATGTCGACCGTGAGCGAAGGCCAGCCGACCGCCGCCACGTCGCCGGTCGCGACGACCGGGGTGCGGCCGCCGAGACCGTCGTCCACGTACCCGACGACGTCGCCCTTCTTCACGACGGGCGCGTCCACCAGCATCTTCTGCGTGGCCAGCATGACCTGCTTGCTGGCCGCGATGGCGGTGTCGAGGATCGGGCTGCCGTGCTGGCCGAGCACCGCGCCGACGATCAGCTGCCTGGTCTTGCCGACCTGCTTCTCGGCGGCGAAGAGCAGGTTGCCGCCGGCCTTGGTGGTGGAGCCCGTCTTGATCCCGAGGGCGCCGTTGTACGGGATGAGGGTGTTGTAGTTCCGCCACTTCTTGCCGGACGGGTCGATCCATTCCGGCAGCTTCGTGATGGCGATCAGCTCCGGCATCTCGACGACCTTGAGACCGAGCTTGACCTGGTCCTCGGCGGTGCTGACCGTCGTCGCGTCCAGACCCGAGGGGTCGGTGTACGTGGTGTTGGTCATGCCGAGTTCCTTGGCGGCGTCGTTCATCTTCTTGACGAACGCCTCCTGGTCGCCGCCGGCGTCCCAGCGCGCGAGCAGCCGCGCGACGTTGTTGGCGGACGGGATCATGATCGCGGCGAGGGCGTCGTACTCCGAGATCTTGTCGCCCGCCTTCAGCGTGTTGACCGTGGACTCGCCCTCGGAGTCCTTGTTGCCGTCGTCGACCGCGGTCTTGTCGACATCGATCATCGGACCCTTTTCCCCCTTCTTGAGGGGGTGGTTCTTCAGGATCACGTACGCCGTCATCGTCTTGGCGACGCTGCCGATGGCGATCGGCTTCTGCTCGCCGAAGCTGCCGACGGTGCCGAGGCCGGCCGCGGCCATGTGGGCCTGGCCCTCCTTCGGCCAGGGCAGGACCGGGTTGCCGCCGTCGAAGGTGTACGAGGACTTCGCGGTCATCGTGAGCTTCGGCTCGGGCAGCGGGCGCACGAGCTGGACGACGGCGAGGATGATCGCGAGGAGCGCGACGAGCGGGGCGTAGATCTTGAACCGCCGTACCGCCGTACGCAGGGGGCTCGGCGGCGGGGGCGGGTTGTTGGTGAGGTCCGCGAGCATGTCGAGCGGCGGCTTGGGCGGCAGCGGCTGCTGCGTGGTCCGCTCGGTCCGCTCGGGGACGACGACCGGCTTCGGGGCGGCGGGCGCCGGGGCCGGGGCCTGGGCGGCCGGCGATGCCGAAGCCGAAGCCGCGGGCTTGGACGCCGGGCCCTCGTCCTTGCGCAGCGGCACGAACGTGCTGGCCCGCTCCCCGCCGACCGCCTTCGGCGGCACGGGGCGGGAGGCGGCGGGCTTCTCCGGAGCCGGAGCCGATGCCGACGCCGATGCCGATGCCTGGGGCGACGCCTTCGCGTCCGGCTTCACGGCCCGGAAGACGGCGGTGCGCTCGCTGTCCGCGGGCTCGTCGGAAGCCTTGCCTGCGGCGGGGGCCTTCGGGGCACCCGAGGCGGCATCCAGCTTCGGAGCGCGGAAGACGGCGGTGCGCTCGCTGTCCGCCGCATCGGCGGGGGCCGCGCCCTTGGCGTCACCCGAAGCGGAACCCCCGGCAGGGCCCCGGTCACCACCGGCCGGCTTCTCGGCGGCGGACGCCGAGGCACCCGTACCGCTCCCCGGCTTCGCGGCACGGAAGACCGCGGTGCGCTCGCTGTCGGCCGCCAGCTTGCCCGCGGCCGCGGCGTCCGTACCGCCCTTGGGCGAAGCAGAGGGGGACGGGGACGCGGAGCCCGGCTTCACGGCACGGAACACGGCCGTACGCTCGCTGTCCGCCGAGGCCTTCGCCGACGCCTCGGCAGCGGCTTCCGCCGGCTTGTCCGCAGCGACGGCGTCCGTACCGCCCTTGGCCGAAGCAGAACCTGACGGAGACGGGGAGCCCGGCTTCACGGCACGGAAGACCGCGGTGCGCTCGCTTTCGGCCGGCGCATCGGCGGCAGCCGGCTCGTCAGCGGCGGACACCGAACCGGAATCCGTGCGAGCGCCGCCCGCAGGCTCGTCCCCGGCGGAATCGTCCGAGCCGCTCCGGACGGGAGCCGAGCCCGGCTTCCCGGCCGCTGCACCGGCGGAAGCGGAAGCCGAACCTGCGTTCGGGACGCGGAACACCGCGGTGCGCTCGCTGTCGGCCGCCGGCTCGCCCGCGGAAACGGAAGCCGAGCCCGGCTTCTCGGCCGGCGCATCGGCAGTCACCGGCTTCGCAGCCGCGGACGCGGGGGCATCCGTACGGCCCTTGGCGGAGGCAGGCTCCGAGCGCAGCCGCTCGGCGTCCGACGACTCGTCCGCAGAAGCCGAATCCGAGCCGGAAGCGGAATCCGAGTCGGAGCCGGAATCGGAGTCGGAATCGGAGCCGGGATCGATGTCGGGGACATCCGCGTCCGGCTTCGGCGCGCGGGACACGGCGGTGCGCTCGCTGTCGGCCGGGGCCGAGTCGCCCTCGGCCTCAGCCGCGGCCTCGGAGTCCACCCGTCCGGAGGACCCGGCGCCCGGCTTCGGCTCCGCGGCGGAGCCGTCGGCCTCCGCTTCCGCGTCGGTCGTAGCCACCCACGCCGCCACCGCCTCGCGCAGCGGATCCCGGTCCTTGCCCTCGCCGGAGCCGGAGCCCGAGCCGGAGCCCGAGCCGGAGGCGGAAGCGGTCCCGGACTCTGGTTCCCGCGGCCGGAACACGGACAACCTCGGGTCACGCTCCGCGGAGGACATCGCCGCCCCCGACGCTCCTTCATCAACCGACTTGTCGGGGGACTCGCCCGCCACCAGTTCCTCCTCGATCGCCACCACGTCCGGCTGTCCGAATGTCTAACAGTGTCCCGTCTAGGGGGCATCGCCCCCGTGCTAGACGAGAACGACATAGTTGCGGGTTCCCCCACAAAGCGACCACGCGCTCTCGACAGATGAATGTGAGAGGCGTCACCCTGTCACTCATCCACGCGGGGAGGCATGGATGGGCAGGAGCCGCAGAACAATTCCGGAGGAGCTTCTGCTGCTCGCTTTGGACCCGACCACGGGTACCACGGCGCAGCCGCAGTCGCTCGACCTCGGCCTGGCCGGGGCACAGCTAGTAGAGCTGGCTCTGGCAGGACGGATAGCCCCTGACGGGGATCGTATCGCCGTGGTGATGCCACGGCCGACAGGAGATCCGACTCTGGACTCCGCACTGGAACTGCTGCGCAGGCGCGGCAGCCCGGTACGGGCCGTCCACTGGATCGGTGGACCCCGGTTGGGGCTCCGCCAGATTTACCTCGCTCATCTGGAGCGCTGCGGCATGGTGCATGCCGTCGCGGGACAGATGTGCGGAGTGCTGCCGACGACTCGCTACCAGGCGACCGACACGGCGATCAGCCGGGAGATCCGCGCCCGGCTCGACAGTGCGATCCGCACCGGCGTACCGCCGGACCCGCGGACCGCGGCGCTCGCCGCACTGGCCCACGCGGTCGGACTCGGCAAGCACCTGTACCCCGGCAACGAGGGGCGGTCGTCCAGGTCCCGGCTGCGGGATCTGATCCGGCACGACCCGATGGGCGGACTCGTGGCGCACGCCGTCATGGACGTCCAGAACGGTGTGGCTGCGCAGCCACGCCGTGACCGCGCACCGGCGGCACCGCCGCCCGCCCGGGCCACGGCGAACGGCGTTCCGCTGCAGGCACGCCGGACGGGCGCGATGGCCCGCGCGGCCGCGCACTGATCCACTGCTTCACGGCTTCACCGATTCACGGCACCACGGATCCACTGCTCCACCGAACCGCCATCGCCGCCATCGCCGCAACCGGCGTCCCCGATGACCCGGTTCGGGAGCCGCCAGCGCGCGGGATGGCGAGGCCGGTCCGCCGGCCCCGCCGTCCCGCGCGTCTGCATTTCCGTGCCGTTCTCCGGCGCCGCCCCGCCCTTCGGTGGCAGTCTGCTCACCATCAGACACGCAGAGAGACAGAACCAGAAGAAGGCGGAGGTGCCGTTCAAGTGGCGTCCAATGTCAATCCCACCGTCCGACGCCGCCGACTGGGCATGGAGTTGCGCAAGCTCCGCGAAGACAAGGGCATGACGGCCGAGCAGGTCGCCGAGCGCCTGCTCGTCTCCCAGTCGAAGATCAGCAGGCTGGAGAACGGCCGCCGTTCCATCAGCCAGCGTGACGTCCGCGACCTGTGCGACGTGTACGAGGTCGAGGACCGCCGGCTCGTCGACTCCCTCATGCAGATGGCCAAGGACTCCCGCCAGCAGGGCTGGTGGCACGCCTTCGGCGACATCCCGTACAGCGTCTACAACGGCCTCGAGACGGACGCCGCGAGCCTGCGCACGTACGAACCCCAGATGGTGCCCGGCCTGCTCCAGACCCCGGAGTACGCCCAGGCCCTCATCCGCGGCGCGCTGCCCGAGACGGCCCCGGTCGACGTGGAGAAGCGCGTCCAGGTGCGGATGCACCGGCAGAAACGGCTCTCCGAGACGGACAACAACAACCCGGAGGTCGGGCCGTTGCGGCTGTGGGCGGTCATCGACGAGGCCGCGCTGCGGCGGCACGTGGGCGACCCCCAGCTGATGATCAGGCAGCTCGAGTACTTGATAGAGCAGTCCGAGCAGCCGTACATCACCGTGCAGGTGATGCCGTTCTCGATGGGCGCGCACCCGGGCGTGAACGGCCAGTACGCCATCCTGGAATTCCCGGACGCGTCCGATTCGACGGTCGTCTACATCGAGGGCGTGACGAGCGATTTGTACCTGGAGAAGGCCAACGACGTACAGAAGTACAGCGTGATGTACGAGCACCTGCGGGCGCAGGCGCTCAATGTGGAGCAGACGCGTCAGTTCATCGCCGAGATCATCGGCGAGTATGCGGTCAAGGGGAAGTAAAAGCGGAGGCAGCGGACACCGCGTCGGCGGGCAGGTGGCGAGGGGGCCGGTACGGTACACCGTTGCTCCCCGGCCACAGAAGTCCTGAATGGAATATGCCACTCGGTCGGGTGAATGACCCCTTCGCCCGTCGGAAGGTGCCGGTAGCGTCGATCACGTCGGCCGGGGAAACCGAAATGGCCGACAACCCACTGGCACGACTCGCTGAACCGGAGAGAAACATGGCTATTCGTCAGGGCGGCACGGACAACTGGACCAAGTCCTCCTACTCCGGCGGAAACGGCGCTTGCGTCGAGGTCAAGTCCCCCGTCATGGAGGCCATCGCGGTGCGCGACTCGAAGGTGCAGGACGGTCCGTCCCTCACCTTCGCGCCGGGCTCCTGGACCTCGTTCGTGGCCGACGTCACCGAGGGCCGGCTGGGGCGCCTCGCCTGAACGTCACGGCGTACGACTCCACCGGCCCTCTCGCTGCACCACGCGCAACCACTGCATTACAGGAACCACCTGCAACACCTGCACTGCCTGCACCACTGACTGGAGCCCTCTCGACTGGCCCGCCGTCCCGGCCGAGGGGGCTCGGCCATGTCCGGGGCCAGGTGACCAGGGGGTGTCGCCCCCGACCCCCTAGCGCAGTTCGTTCACGTACCGGTCCGTCCCCGGCACCGTCGGGATGAACGGCGCCACCAGCTCCACCCGCCCCAGCCCGGCCTCGGCGACCTCGGCGTCCAGCCCCCGGAACCGGTCCCAGCAGGTGCGCGGATCCGCCTCCAGGAACCACAGCAGCGTCAGCCGGGTGTCGACCCCCTCGACCTGCTTGACGTACGTCATCCGGTCGCCGGGCAGCGGGGTCGGCCGGAAGACCGTCACCATCGCGGCCGGCGAGCCGTGCAGCCGCTTCGGCAGGGCGCGCGAGCGCAGCCACTCCAGCAGCTCCGCCCGCTCCTCGGGCCCGTCGGCGTCGACGACCTGGACGACGAGGCCGGCGTACGGGTGGTCGAGGGCGTGGAAGTCCCGGGGGCCGGCGGCCCCGTCGCGGTAGACGGTGGCCTCGTGGTCCTGGAAGGACGTGAAGACGTGGGTGCGGTCCTGGTAGACGCGGCCGTCCCGGTTGAGCCGCTTGTTGATTCCGACGGTCCACTTCATGTGCTCGTCGTAGCGGCCCTCGGTGACCCAGTACGTGGAGAGGTAGCACCCCGCGGTGACGGGCTGGGCGACGGCCGACTTCTCCGGGTAGCGCAGCTCCTGGAGTTCGCGGGTGGCGACCCAGCGGCGCCCCGCGTACATCCAGGGCATGGCCATGGCGCCGGCGTAGTAGTGGTCGTCCTCGTACCAGCGGTTGTACGCGTACTCGTGGCCCGGGTGCGGTTCGACCATGGTGATCAGCGCATGGCCCGGGCGGACACCGTACGGGCCCACGGCCGCCAGCTCGGCGTAGGTGCCGGGGCGGGTGTCGGGATGGGCGTCCTGGCTCTTCCGGTTCTCCGTCGTCATGGAGAACGGTCTAGCTGATGCGACGTCAGATGACGAGGGGGTGCGCTGCGTTCCACCCCCTGACAGGTAGGTGTCGTATGCATCTTTTCGCGGTTAGGATGCGCCCCACTCGCCTCCCCGAAGGAGTTCCCGTGTCGTCTCCCTCTGCTCTTTCCGCGTCCCCGCCGCCCGCCTTCGCCGCCCGCGCCCGCGCCGTCGCCGGCTCCCCCATCCGAGAGATCCTCGCCCTCACCGCCCGCCCCGGGGTGATCTCCTTCGCCGGCGGTCTGCCCGCCCCGGAGCTCTTCGACACCGAGGGCCTGCGGGCCGCGTACGACGCCGCGTTCACGGTGTCGGCGAGCCGGGCGCTGCAGTACTCGACCACCGAGGGCGCGCCGGAGCTGCGGGAGGCGGTGGCCGCGCGGGCGGCGGCCCGGGGGCTGGAGACCGCCGCGGACGACGTACTGATCACCACCGGCTCCCAGCAGGCCCTCGCGCTGATCACCTCGGCGCTCGTCGAGCCGGGCGACGCGGTCCTCGTCGAGAACCCGACCTACCTGGCGGCGCTCCAGTGCTTCGGGCTGGCGGGGGCGCGGGTGATACCCGTGCCCTGTGACGAGCAGGGCATCCTGCCCGACGCGCTGGAGGAGATCGTGGCGCGGGAGCGGCCCAAGCTGCTGTATGCGGTGCCGACGTTCCAGAACCCCACCGGGCGCACGCTGCCGGGCACCCGGCGGGCGGCGGTGGCGGAGGTCGCGGCGCGGCGCGGGTTGTGGCTGGTGGAGGACGATCCGTACGGAGACCTCCGGTTCGAGGGGGCCGAGATCCCGTGGCTCGCGGCGCACCCGGGGGCGCAGGACCGTACGGCGCTGCTCGGGAGCTTCTCGAAGATCATGGCTCCGGGGCTCCGGCTGGGCTGGCTCCGCGCGCCGGCCGCACTGCGGCGGGCGGCGGTGGTGACCAAGCAGGCGGCGGACCTGCACACGTCCACGGTGGACCAGCTGGCAGCGGCGCACTATCTGCGCGCGGTGGACCTCGACGCGCACGTCGCCACGGTGCGGACCGCCTATCGGGACCGGCGCGATGCCCTGCTGGCAGGTCTGGGCGCAGCGTTGCCGGCGGGTTCGGCCTGGAGCCGGCCGGAGGGCGGGATGTTCGTGTGGGCCCGGCTGCCGGAGGGGCGTGACGCGACGGCCCTGCTGAAGGAGGCGATATCGCGTGACGTGGCATTCGTTCCGGGAGCACCCTTCTACACGGGCGCGCCCGACCTCCGTACGTTGCGCCTGTCGTTCACGACGCACACGCCGGAGGAGATCGAGGAGGGCCTGGTCCGCCTGACGCAGGCAGCAGCTGCTTCCGACTGACCCCCGAAGCGGCCCTCCTCGATGCCTGGCGGACGTGCCGCCCCCGGAATCGGCTCCGGGGACCGTCCCGTTCGGTGCGGGCGCGAGGCCTCACGCCCGCACCGAACGCGGATCGGCAGGGACTAGCTCACCCAGGCGATCCGCTGCACCGTGTCGTTGTAGCCCGACGGCTCCTCGAGCTTCTCGCCGGCTTTCAGGATGCGCTCGCCCTTGCCGATCAGCTTGACGTCACTGTCCGTCAGGTTGACCCACGAGGAGACGTTCTTGGACATGCTGCCCCCGCCGGGGATGGGCAGCTGGGCGAGGTCGACGTCGAAGCCGGCACCGATTCCGTAGCCCGGGCCCTGGCAGCTGTAGTGCTGGTACAGACCGAGGGTCTTGGGCGGACACGGCGCACCCTCGGGAAGGATCTGGACTACGCCGGGCGGCAATTGCGACATGGCTCTCTCCGTTCTTCAGCCCCGTCGGCGTCTCCGGCGGGGATCGGTGCCCCAAACGTTCCACCCGCGGACGGCTCGGACCGTCCTCCACACGAGGCTTGATCGTTACTGCAATGAACATGACCACTCGGATGGCCGTCAGGGAGGCCGCCGGCGGGCCGTCGTCACGTCGGCGCGATCCGGGGCGACCGCCCCTTCCCTCCGGAGCCCTCCCGCCGTAACCTGACACGCCGTCAGATACACCCTGCGCCGGGAGGCCACGCGCATGCTGCTGCAAGGGAAGACCGTCATCGTCTCCGGTGTCGGGGCCGGGCTCGGGCATCAGGTGGCTGCGGCTGTGGTGCGCGACGGGGGGAACGCCGTACTCGGGGCGCGGACCGAGGCCAACCTCGCCAAGTCCGCCGCCGAGATCGACCCCGAGGGGGCCCACACGGCCTACCTGCCGACGGACATCACGGATGAAGGACAGTGCGCGGCCCTCGCCGAGCTGGCGCGGACGCGGTTCGGCGGGATCGACGCCGTCGTCCACGTCGCCGCCTGGGACTCGTACTTCGGCGGGCTCGAGGACGCCGATTTCGGGACGTGGTCCCAGATCATCGACGTGAATCTGCTGGGGACGCTGCGGATGACCCGGGCCTGTCTGGGCGGGCTCAAGGCGGGGGGCGGGTCCGTCGTCATCGTGGGCACGCAGTCCGCCGTTGCTGCGCCCAACGAGGTGCAGCAGGCTGCGTACGCGGCCTCCAAGGGGGCGCTGACCTCTGCCATGTACTCCATGGCCCGCGAGCTCGGCCCGCACCGGATCAGGGTCAACACGGTGCTGCCCGGGTGGATGTGGGGTCCGCCCGTGCAGGCGTTCGTGACCTTCACCGCGCACACCGAGGGCGTCCCCGAAGCCGAGGTGCACGCCCGGCTGACCGAGCGGATGGCCCTGCCCGACCTCGCCACGGACGGGGACGTCGCCGACGCCGCCGTGTTCCTCGCCTCCGACCGGGCGCGGGCGATAACCGGCCAGTCCCTGCTGGTCAACGCCGGTGAGCTGATGCGATGAGCCACCTCGCGGCCGGGGCGTCGGATCGTATGCTCACCGCATGACGACTCCGACCGAAAACGCGATGCGCCGCGCGCTCAAGCGAGCCCGCGACGGCGTCGCGCTCGACGCGACCGAGGCGGCCGTACTCCTCCAGGCGCGCGGCGCGGACCTGGAGGACCTCGCCGCCTCCGCCGCCCGGGTCCGCGACTCCGGCCTCGCGGCCGCCGGCCGGCCCGGCGTCATCACGTACTCGAAGAGCGTGTTCATCCCCCTGACCCGCCTGTGCCGCGACAAGTGCCACTACTGCACCTTCGCCACCGTCCCCGGCAAGCTCAGGCGGGCGGGCCACGGGATGTACATGTCGCCCGACGAGGTGCTCGACATCGCCCGCCGGGGTGCCGCCCTCGGCTGCAAGGAAGCGCTCATCACGCTGGGGGACAAGCCCGAGGAGCGGTGGCCCGAGGCGCGTGAGTGGCTCGAGGCGCAGGGGTACAGCGACACCGTCTCGTACGTGCGGGCCATTTCGATCCTGATCCTGGAGGAGACGGGGCTGCTGCCCCATCTGAATCCGGGTGTGATGTCGTGGGCCGATTTCCAGCGGCTCAAGCCCGTTGCCCCGTCCATGGGCATGATGCTGGAGACCACGGCCACGCGGCTGTGGTCCGAGCCGGGCGGCCCGCACTTCGGTTCCCCCGACAAGGAGCCGGCCGTACGGCTGCGGGTGCTGGAGGATGCCGGGCGGTCCTCCGTGCCCTTCACCTCCGGGCTGCTCATCGGGATCGGCGAGACGTACGAGGAGCGCGCGCAGTCGCTGTTCGCGCTGCGCCGGGTCGCGCGCTCGTACCACGGCGTGCAGGAGCTGATCATCCAGAACTTCCGCGCCAAACCGGACACGGCGATGCGCGGCATGCCCGATGCCGAGCTGGACGACCTCGTCGCCACGGTCGCCGTCGCCCGGCACATCATGGGCCCCTCGGGCTGCCTCCAGGCGCCGCCCAACCTGGTCGACGGGGAGTACGCGCGGCTGATCCGGGCCGGCATCGACGACTGGGGCGGCGTCTCGCCCCTGACCCCCGACCACGTGAACCCCGAGCGGCCCTGGCCGCAGATCGACGTGCTGGCCGAGCAGTCCGCGGCGGCCGGCTTCGAGCTGCGCGAGCGGCTCTGCGTCTACCCGGAGTTCGTGCAGCGCGGCGAGCCGTGGCTGGACCCGCGGCTGCTGCCGCACGTACGGGCGCTGGCCGATCCGGAGACGGGCCTGGCGAACCCCGACGCGACCGTCGAGGGGCACCCGTGGCAGGAGCCCGAGGAGGGGTTCGGCTCGTACGGGCGCACCGATCTGCACGCCACCATCGACACGCAGGGGCGTACCGGGGACCGGCGCGAGGACTTCGACCACGTCTACGGGGACTGGGAGGCGCTGCGCGAGGCGGCGGCCCCCGGCATGGTCCCGGAGCGCATCGACACCGACGTACGGGCGGCGCTCGCGCAGGCCGCCGACGATCCGACGAAGCTGACCGACGCACAGGCGCTGGCCCTGCTGCACGCGGACGGCCCGGCGCTGGACGCGCTGTGCCGGATCGCGGACGACCTGCGCAAGTCGGTGGTGGGCGACGACGTCACGTACATCGTCACGCGGAACATCAACTTCACGAACGTCTGCTACACCGGGTGCCGCTTCTGCGCCTTCGCGCAGCGCCGTACGGACGCCGACGCGTACACGCTGTCGCTGGACCAGGTCGCCGACCGGGCCGCCCAGGCCTGGGACGTGGGCGCGGTCGAGGTGTGCATGCAGGGCGGCATCCACCCGGACCTGCCCGGGACGGCGTACTTCGACATCGCGCGCGCCGTGAAGCAGCGGGTGCCGGGGATGCACGTGCACGCGTTCTCGCCGATGGAGGTCGTCAACGGCGCGACACGGACGGGCATGTCGGTACGGGAGTGGCTGACGGCGGCCAAGGAGGCCGGACTGGACTCCATCCCGGGCACGGCGGCGGAGATCCTGGACGACGAGGTCCGCTGGGTGCTGACCAAGGGGAAGCTGCCGACGGCGGACTGGATCGACGTCATCACCACGGCGCACGAGCTCGGGATCCGGTCCTCGTCGACCATGATGTACGGGCACGTGGACCAGCCGCGGCACTGGCTGGGGCACTTCCGCACGCTGGCCCGCATCCAGCAGCAGACCGGCGGTTTCACGGAGTTCGTGACGCTGCCGTTCATCCACACCAACGCGCCCGTGTACCTGGCGGGCATCGCCCGTCCCGGCCCGACGGTCCGCGACAACCGTGCGGTGACGGCGATGGCCCGGATCCTGCTGCACCCGCACATCACCAACATCCAGACGAGCTGGGTGAAGCTCGGTGCGGAGGGCGCGGCCGAGATGCTGCGGTCGGGAGCCAACGACCTCGGCGGCACGCTGATGGAGGAGACCATCTCCCGGATGGCCGGATCGAGTTACGGGTCGTACAAGTCGGTACGGGACCTGATCGCCGTCGCGGAGGCCGCCGGGCGGCCCGCGAAGGCCCGCACGACGCTGTACGGGGAGGTGCCCCAGGAGCGGCAGCAGGCGGCGCGCGCCTCGGACGGGCACCTGCCGGAGCTGCTGCCCGTACTGGACTAGGCGCAGGGGTACGGGCGAACGGGAACGGCCCGGCCGGGAGGGATCCCGGCCGGGCCTTCGTCGTCGCTGCTGGGGGGATCAGCCGACGAGGAGGTCCTTCTCGAGCTGCTTCAGCTCGCGCCCGTCGTCGCCTCCGCCGAGGAGTGCCTTCTTCATGCCCTCGGTGGCTGTTGGCCGCAGAAGAACTCTGCATGAACGGGACATGGCCGAAACCGACCGGCTCCACGGCGAGTGACAAAACGTGCCATCTATCGACCAAGGCGCGCTACCTGCACTTCTACCCACCCTTTCGGACCGGATGTGAACGAGATGTCCGCAGGCGCCTGCACGCAATCCGGCCTTTCCGCGCGCGCATCCGGGCCGCTGGACGACCTCCCTCCGGATTCGATCGAACGTGTCCATTACAGTGCGCGCCAGAGCATGCCGGGGCGGGGCAGGGGGATCGCGATGGACCACACGACGACCGAGAAGCCGGCCGAAGAGCACACGGCGCCGGCTGCCGGACCCGGCACCGGGGCACGGTCCGGCGGGACGCTCGGCGGGCGGTCCGCAGCCCCCGGGGGCCGGTCCGGGACCCCCGGCGGGCGGTCCGGTGCGGCCGTCGGGCTCTGGGGGCGCGCCGAGCAGCAGGACTTCCGCAGCCGCGTCCGCGGCACCCTCCTCGGCTCCGCCCTCGGCGACGCCTTCGGCGCCCCCCTGGCAGACCTCTCCCTCGACGCCATACGCGAGGCCCACGGTCCGCACGGCCTGACCCAGCCCGCCCCCGCGTACGGGCGCCGCGGCACGGTCACCGCCGCCACGCAGCTCACCCTGTTCACCGTCGACGGGCTGATCCGCGCCCACGTACGCCGGGACACCGGCGCCTGGCACCCGCCCACCGACATCCACCGCGCGTACCTGCGCTGGGCCGCCACCCAGCACGACTGGGGCCCCGACGAGCGCCGCAAGGACAACGGCTGGCTCGCCCGGCAGGAGTGGCTTTACGCCCGCCGCGGCCCCGAGCGCGCCTGTATGACCGGCTTCGCCGACGACGTCCTCGGCACCCTCGGCCGGCCGAAGAACCCCACCGCCCGCGACGCGGCCGCCGCCACCCGCTCGGCCCCCTTCGGCCTGCTGGTCGGCTGGGACCCGGCCCTGGTCCTCCAGCTCGCCACCGAGTGCGCCGCGCAGAGCCACGGCCACCCCACCGCGTACCTCACCGCCGGAGCCTTCGCCGTCATCGTCCACGGCCTCACCCGCGGCGAATCCCTCGACGGGGCCATCCAGCGCGCCCTCGGCCTGCTCGGCGCCCGCCCGGGCCACCAGAACGTCACCGACGCCCTCCAGCGCGCCGTCGCGGCCGTCCCGCAGGGCCCGCCGTCCGCGGAGGCCGTCGCAGCCGTCGCCGCGGGCGGGGACGGCGGTGTCGGCGGCGCCGAGGACGTCCTCGCCGTCGCCGTCTACTGCGCGCTGGTCGCCGAGGACGTCCCGTACGGCCTGCGCCTCGCCGTCAACCACGGCGGTGACTCCACCGCCGCCGGCGCCCTCTGCGGCGCACTGCTCGGCGCCCTCCACGGCGAGACCGCCCTCCCCGGCGCCTGGCTCGCGGAACTCGAAGGCCGCGCCACCCTGCTGGAAATCGCCGACGACTTCGCCCTCGAGATGACCCAGGGCCCCGCCCTGCACGGCCCGGCGGTCCCCGCCTCCGGCTGGCCGACCCGCTACCCCGTCGGCTGACGCCCCCTCAACAATCCGACCCGCAGGCCGTAGCGTGACCTCCGCCGGTCCCGGGCGCCACGGACCACCCGTACGCCAGGGGGAACCCCACACCCGGACAGCCCGAAGAGCCACGGAGGTGCCCTCAGCCATGCGGATCGCCACGACCATCTTCCTGACCGACCACACCGTCTCCCCCGTCCGCCTCGCCCGCTCCCTCGAGGAGCGCGGGTTCGCCGGGCTCTACCTCCCCGAGCACACCCACATCCCGGTCAGCCGCGAAACGTCCGCGCCCATGGGCGGCGAGCTCCCGGAGATGTACGGGCGCACCCTCGACCCCTTCGTCGCCCTGGCCCAGGCCGCCGCCGTCACCGAGCGCCTCACCCTCGGCACCGGCATCACCCTGGTCGCCCAGCACGACCCGATCGACCTCGCGAAGCAGATCGCCACCCTGGACCACCTCTCCGGCGGCCGCTTCACCCTCGGGATCGGCTACGGCTGGAACGTCGAGGAGGCCGCCGACCACGGCGTCGAGTGGCACACCCGCCGCGAACTGGTCCGGGACCGGATGGCCCTGATGCGCGCCCTGTGGGCCCCGGAACCCACCGCCTACGTGGGCGAGTTCTCCTCCGTCCAGGCCAGCGCCGCCCACCCCAAGCCGGCCCAGCCCCCGCGCGAGCTCGGCCCCGGCCACCCCCTGCACGGCCCCCGCACCCTGATCGGCGGCGCGGCAGGCCCGAAGCTCTTCTCGGCCATCGCCGACCACGCCGACGGCTGGCTCCCAATCGGCGGCGGCGGACTCTCCGAGTCCCTGCCGGTGCTGCGCCAGGTCTGGGAAACCGCGGGCCGCGACCCGAAGACCCTCCAGGTGGTCCCGTACGCGGTCCAGCCGAACCCGGGCAAGCTCGGCCACTACGCGGACCTGGGCATCGAGGAGGTCGTCCTCCAGCTCCCGTCGGCGAAGGAGGCCGAGATCCTCCGAGTCCTGGACGACTTCGCGCAGTACCTCTGATCCGGTCGCCGCGGCCAGACGGCCGCCCCGACGATGGCCCCCGAAAGGGGGCTGATCCACTTGCCGGGCCAGCAAAAGCGCACTCGAAGCCGGGAACGGGGCCGCCGCGGGGCAGCGGCCGTACCCGGCCACTGGGAACCGCTGTTCTCCACGCAGGTGCACGCGGAGCTGAAGGAGTACGTCCGCCGCCTCTACGCCGCGCGCACGGTCGAGCCAGAGAGCCTGCGCATCGACCAGTTCTGCGGCCGCCTCACCCATCCGACGAGCTACCGGCTGAGCGTCTTCGTCCCGGACGAATCCGCATGAGCATCCGGCGGGAGAGCCTCCCGGCCGGCATCCGTGAACAGGCCGACGGATGCGTCCTCCAGGACCGCCCGCTGTTCGCCGTCCGGACGGTCCGGGAGGCGGGCCGCGCCGCCGGGTTCCCGGGCCACCTCGTGGCGGTCGAGGTCCCCTCGACCCGCACGCCGCCCTCGCCACCCGGGCGGGCTCGGACCTCGCAACCCACCCCGGCGTCCGTTCCACTTCCCCGGCCCGACCGAGCCGGACGCGAGGCACCGCGCTGGCGGCCCTGACGGGACGGTGCAGCGCCCTCAGTCCGCGATGCGCCGCACGGGCTGCCCTGTGATGCGGGCGATGGTCTCGAAGTCCGCGTCCTGGTGGAGGACGGTCAGCTTGTGATGCTGCGCGGTGACGGCGACGAGCAGGTCCACCGGACTCGCGCACTGGTGGCAGCCTTCGTCGGCCAACCTCTGCTGGAGTGCCGAGGCGTCCTCCCAAGCGGAATCACGGGCCACGAAGTACGGGAAGGTCTCCCGCAGCAGACCGTCGGCCTCGTAGTAGGCCGGGCGGCCCCCGACGGCACGCAGGAACTCCTGGCGGACCGGTTCACACAGCCCCACGACTCCTGAGGTGACCACCTCGTCCCACGCGGGAGCGGCCTGCCGACGGTAGAAACGGACGAGTGCGCTCGTGTCGATCAGGAAGTTCTCGCTCACGCAGCCGAGTGCCTTCCCGGCTCCCGCATGCCCCCGGCATCGCCACCCTCGATGGCGGAGAAGTCGATCTCGCCGTCGGCGACCATCTGCCGCATACGCTCAACCGCAGCAGCTCTGCGGCGGCGATCGGCGATCTCCCGCAGGGCGGCGTTCACGGTGTCCCGCTTGGTCGTGGTGCCGAGGTGCCGGGCCGCTTCCGCCAAGGCCTCGTCATCCAGGTCGATCACCGTTCGGGACATCGCGGCCTCCAGACCGGGGCGTATATACGATTCTCAAAGAAGATATCACCGTCGTCCGAGCTCGGCCCAGACCGTTTTGCCGATCAGCCGGTCCGTGACCCCCCAGTCGGCGGCGAGGGCATCGACGATCCGCAGGCCGTAGCCACCCTCGGCCTGGTACGCGTGCGGCAGCAGGGCGGGCCGCCGCTCCCTGCGGGCATCGGACACCTCGATGCGGAGGACGTTCTCGACGAGGGTCAGCTTGAGCTCGAAGTCCCTCCCGGCGGCCCGCCCGTGGGTGACGGCATTGGCGGTGAACTCGGCGACGATCCGCTCCGCGTCCTCGGACAGCGGGGTGCGGTGCGGGATCCCCCAGTCGTGCAGCTCGACCATGGCGAGACACCGGGCGAGCCGGGCTCCGCGCCGGGTGCTGCTGAAACGCTGCGTGAACACGCGTACGAGGGTCTGGGTGGGGCGAGAGGGTGCGGTCATGGGAGCAACGTGCCGGGTGCGCAAGGCAGTTCCCAGAAACACGACCACTACTTTTCATCTGTACGAGTTCACACTCTGGACAGTGGCGGTCACCGCCCGTGAACCTGAACGCGGGAGGTGACCGCGAGGGTGAGTCACGACGAGAGCGGTGCCGGCGAGGTCGAGCCGGACAGCGGCCTGCGGAACTTCGGGGAAACCGTTAAGGCCTTCCGTAAACGCGCAGCACTCACACAGGAGCAGCTGGCCGAGCGGGTCGGGTACTCGGTCCAGTACGTCGGCTCGGTCGAGCAGGGCCGTCGGCATCCGTCGGTGAAGTTCGTGAGCCGGGCGGAAGAGGCACTGGACGCCTTCGGCGTCATCCGTATCGCGGCGAGGGAGCTGACGCGAAGGCGGGGGCTGGCGTCCTGGTTCAAACCATGGGCAGATCTGGAGGCGGAAGCGATCACCCTCGACACATTCGAGTGCCGCTCGGTTCCCGGGCTGTTACAGCCGGAGTCGTACGCCCGAGCCTTGGTCGCCGACGTCCTTCCACCGCCCACTGCGGAGGAGGTGGAAGCCCGGATCTTGGCTCGTCTGGGCCGACAGAAACTACTGTCGCGCACCCCGTACACGGTCTTCAGCTTCATTCTCGACGAGGCGGTCATCGAGAGGCAGACCGGCGGACCCGCAGTAACCCGCGAGCTGATCAACCACCTGTTGGAGTGCGCGGAGCTCCCCAATCTCGACCTGCAGATCATGCCGAAGATCAGCCCACGACACGCAGGACTCGGGGGCCCCTTCTGCCTCCTGGAGACTAGGGACAACGAGTGGGTGGGATACAGCGAGGGCCAGCAATCAGGCCGCCTCATTTCTGACCCGAAAGACCTCAGCCTCCTCCATCTGCGGTATGCCAAACTTCGCATCCAGGCCCTCAATCCTGCGGACAGCACGGGTCTGTTGATGCGAATGCGAGGATCTCTGTGAACAACTTTGAGTTGCGGTGGTTCAAGAGCAGCTACAGCAGTGGCGACGGCGACAACTGCGTCGAGGTCGCCCTTTCCTGGCACAAGTCGACGTACAGCGGCAGCGCGGGAGACAGTTGCGTCGAGGTCGCCTCATGCACCGACGCCGTCCACATCCGGGACTCGAAGCTCACGGCGAGCCCGGAACTGGCCGTGCAACCGACGACCTGGACGGCTTTCCTCGGCGGGATCACCGGAGCCTGAGCTCCGGCCCGACGGCATCAGAGGGAGTCCGGGGGTTTCCCGCCAGTCCACTGTCCTTCCGTGTCGTGCCGGTCCCTCAAGGGCGCTCCTCCTTCGTCGTCGCGTCGCTTCGCGATGGCCTTCGGCCACCCTTGACCGACCG
>NZ_JNZY01000044.1 GCF_000717655.1 Streptomyces katrae | reverse complement strand
CGTGTGTGTGCACCGGATTACCGGTAAACATTCATGGAGAGTTTGATCCTGGCTCAGGACGAACGCTGGCGGCGTGCTTAACACATGCAAGTCGAACGATGAAGCCCTTCGGGGTGGATTAGTGGCGAACGGGTGAGTAACACGTGGGCAATCTGCCCTTCACTCTGGGACAAGCCCTGGAAACGGGGTCTAATACCGGATAATACTCCTGCCTGCATGGGCGGGGGTTGAAAGCTCCGGCGGTGAAGGATGAGCCCGCGGCCTATCAGCTTGTTGGTGGGGTAATGGCCCACCAAGGCGACGACGGGTAGCCGGCCTGAGAGGGCGACCGGCCACACTGGGACTGAGACACGGCCCAGACTCCTACGGGAGGCAGCAGTGGGGAATATTGCACAATGGGCGAAAGCCTGATGCAGCGACGCCGCGTGAGGGATGACGGCCTTCGGGTTGTAAACCTCTTTCAGCAGGGAAGAAGCGAAAGTGACGGTACCTGCAGAAGAAGCGCCGGCTAACTACGTGCCAGCAGCCGCGGTAATACGTAGGGCGCAAGCGTTGTCCGGAATTATTGGGCGTAAAGAGCTCGTAGGCGGCTTGTCACGTCGGATGTGAAAGCCCGAGGCTTAACCTCGGGTCTGCATTCGATACGGGCTAGCTAGAGTGTGGTAGGGGAGATCGGAATTCCTGGTGTAGCGGTGAAATGCGCAGATATCAGGAGGAACACCGGTGGCGAAGGCGGATCTCTGGGCCATTACTGACGCTGAGGAGCGAAAGCGTGGGGAGCGAACAGGATTAGATACCCTGGTAGTCCACGCCGTAAACGTTGGGAACTAGGTGTTGGCGACATTCCACGTCGTCGGTGCCGCAGCTAACGCATTAAGTTCCCCGCCTGGGGAGTACGGCCGCAAGGCTAAAACTCAAAGGAATTGACGGGGGCCCGCACAAGCGGCGGAGCATGTGGCTTAATTCGACGCAACGCGAAGAACCTTACCAAGGCTTGACATATACCGGAAAGCATTAGAGATAGTGCCCCCCTTGTGGTCGGTATACAGGTGGTGCATGGCTGTCGTCAGCTCGTGTCGTGAGATGTTGGGTTAAGTCCCGCAACGAGCGCAACCCTTGTCCTGTGTTGCCAGCATGCCCTTCGGGGTGATGGGGACTCACAGGAGACCGCCGGGGTCAACTCGGAGGAAGGTGGGGACGACGTCAAGTCATCATGCCCCTTATGTCTTGGGCTGCACACGTGCTACAATGGCCGGTACAATGAGCTGCGATACCGTGAGGTGGAGCGAATCTCAAAAAGCCGGTCTCAGTTCGGATTGGGGTCTGCAACTCGACCCCATGAAGTCGGAGTCGCTAGTAATCGCAGATCAGCATTGCTGCGGTGAATACGTTCCCGGGCCTTGTACACACCGCCCGTCACGTCACGAAAGTCGGTAACACCCGAAGCCGGTGGCCCAACCCGTAAGGGAGGGAGCTGTCGAAGGTGGGACTGGCGATTGGGACGAAGTCGTAACAAGGTAGCCGTACCGGAAGGTGCGGCTGGATCACCTCCTTTCTAAGGAGCACAGTACCGATTGCAGACAAATGTTCTGCACGGTCAGCTCATGGGTGGAACGTTGATTAGTTGGCACGGTTTCCAAAACTCTCTGTAAGTACTGCTTCGGCGTGGAACACAGTGAAGTGGAGGGGATCGTGCTTGGCACGTTGTTGGGTCCTGAAGGTACGGCCGTATGGTCTTGTCTTCAGTGCCGGCCCCAGTGAACTCGCCAGCTTGTCTGGTGGGGTGATGGGTGGCTGGTCGTTGTTTGAGAACTACACAGTGGACGCGAGCATCTGTGGCCAAGTTTTTAAGGGCGCACGGTGGATGCCTTGGCACCAGGAACCGATGAAGGACGTGAGAGGCCGCGATAGGCCCCGGGGAGCTGCCAACTGAGCTTTGATCCGGGGGTGTCCGAATGGGGAAACCCGGCAGTCGTCATGGGCTGTCACCCGCTGCTGAACACATAGGCAGTGTGGAGGGAACGAGGGGAAGTGAAACATCTCAGTACCCTCAGGAAGAGAAAACAACCGTGATTCCGGGAGTAGTGGCGAGCGAAACCGGATGAGGCCAAACCGTATGCGTGTGATACCCGGCAGGGGTTGCGCATGCGGGGTTGTGGGAATTCTTTTGACCGGTCTGCCGGCCGGTCGGCGAGTCAGAAACCGTTGATGTAGTCGAAGGACATGCGAAAGGTCCGGCGTAGAGGGTAAGACCCCCGTAGACGAAACATCAGCGGCTTGCTTAAGAATCTCCCAAGTAGCACGGGGCCCGAGAAATCCCGTGTGAATCTGGCGGGACCACCCGCTAAGCCTAAATATTCCCTGGTGACCGATAGCGGATAGTACCGTGAGGGAATGGTGAAAAGTACCGCGGGAGCGGAGTGAAATAGTACCTGAAACCGTGTGCCTACAAGCCGTGGGAGCGTCGCCGTTGTTCTTCGGAACAACGGTCGTGACTGCGTGCCTTTTGAAGAATGAGCCTGCGAGTTAGCGGTGTGTAGCGAGGTTAACCCGTGTGGGGAAGCCGTAGCGAAAGCGAGTCCGAATAGGGCGATTGAGTTGCACGCTCTAGACCCGAAGCGGAGTGATCTAGCCATGGGCAGGTTGAAGCGGAGGTAAGACTTCGTGGAGGACCGAACCCACCAGGGTTGAAAACCTGGGGGATGACCTGTGGTTAGGGGTGAAAGGCCAATCAAACTCCGTGATAGCTGGTTCTCCCCGAAATGCATTTAGGTGCAGCGTCGTGTGTTTCTTGCCGGAGGTAGAGCACTGGATAGGCGATGGGCCCTACCGGGTTACTGACCTTAGCCAAACTCCGAATGCCGGTAAGTGAGAGCACGGCAGTGAGACTGTGGGGGATAAGCTCCATGGTCGAGAGGGAAACAGCCCAGAGCATCGACTAAGGCCCCTAAGCGTACGCTAAGTGGGAAAGGATGTGGAGTCGCAGAGACAACCAGGAGGTTGGCTTAGAAGCAGCCACCCTTGAAAGAGTGCGTAATAGCTCACTGGTCAAGTGATTCCGCGCCGACAATGTAGCGGGGCTCAAGCGTACCGCCGAAGTCGTGTCATTGCAGCAATAGGGCCAACGCCCGCTGTGATGGGTAGGGGAGCGTCGTGTGCCGGGTGAAGCAGCAGCGGAAGCTAGTTGTGGACGGTTCACGAGTGAGAATGCAGGCATGAGTAGCGATACACACGTGAGAAACGTGTGCGCCGATTGACTAAGGGTTCCTGGGTCAAGCTGATCTGCCCAGGGTAAGTCGGGACCTAAGGCGAGGCCGACAGGCGTAGTCGATGGACAACCGGTTGATATTCCGGTACCCGCTTTGAAACGCCCAATATCGAATCAGGCGATGCTAAGTCCGTGAAGCCGTTCCGGACCCTTCGGGGAAAGGAAAGTGGTGGAGCCGACGAACCAGACTTGTAGTAGGTAAGCGATGGGGTGACGCAGGAAGGTAGTCCAGCCCGGGCGGTGGTTGTCCCGGGGTAAGGGTGTAGGCCGAGGGGTAGGCAAATCCGTCCCTCATATAAGGCTGAGACCTGATGCCGAGCCGATTGTGGTGAAGTGGATGATCCTATGCTGTCGAGAAAAGCCTCTAGCGAGTTTCATGGCGGCCCGTACCCTAAACCGACTCAGGTGGTCAGGTAGAGAATACCGAGGCGTTCGGGTGAACTATGGTTAAGGAACTCGGCAAAATGCCCCCGTAACTTCGGGAGAAGGGGGGCCATCACTGGTGATCGGATTTACTCCGTGAGCTGGGGGTGGCCGCAGAGACCAGCGAGAAGCGACTGTTTACTAAAAACACAGGTCCGTGCGAAGCCGTAAGGCGATGTATACGGACTGACGCCTGCCCGGTGCTGGAACGTTAAGGGGACCGGTTAGTGCGCTTTCGGGCGTGCGAAGCTGAGAACTTAAGCGCCAGTAAACGGCGGTGGTAACTATAACCATCCTAAGGTAGCGAAATTCCTTGTCGGGTAAGTTCCGACCTGCACGAATGGCGTAACGACTTCTCGACTGTCTCAACCATAGGCCCGGTGAAATTGCACTACGAGTAAAGATGCTCGTTTCGCGCAGCAGGACGGAAAGACCCCGGGACCTTTACTACAGTTTGATATTGGTGTTCGGTTCGGCTTGTGTAGGATAGGTGGGAGACTTTGAAACCCCAACGCCAGTTGGGGTGGAGTCGCCGTTGAAATACCACTCTGGTCGTGCTGGATGTCTAACCTCGGTCCGTGATCCGGATCAGGGACAGTGTCTGATGGGTAGTTTAACTGGGGCGGTTGCCTCCCAAAGGGTAACGGAGGCGCCCAAAGGTTCCCTCAGCCTGGTTGGCAATCAGGTGTTGAGTGTAAGTGCACAAGGGAGCTTGACTGTGAGACCGACGGGTCGAGCAGGGACGAAAGTCGGGACTAGTGATCCGGCGGTGGCTTGTGGAAGCGCCGTCGCTCAACGGATAAAAGGTACCCCGGGGATAACAGGCTGATCTTCCCCAAGAGTCCATATCGACGGGATGGTTTGGCACCTCGATGTCGGCTCGTCGCATCCTGGGGCTGGAGTCGGTCCCAAGGGTTGGGCTGTTCGCCCATTAAAGCGGTACGCGAGCTGGGTTTAGAACGTCGTGAGACAGTTCGGTCCCTATCCGCTGTGCGCGTAGGAATATTGAGAAGGGCTGTCCCTAGTACGAGAGGACCGGGACGGACGAACCTCTGGTGTGCCAGTTGTCCTGCCAAGGGCATGGCTGGTTGGCTACGTTCGGGAGGGATAACCGCTGAAAGCATCTAAGCGGGAAGCCTGCTTCAAGATGAGTATTCCTAGGCCAGATGTGGAAGCCCGGTAACGGGTGGAGCTGACTGGTACTAATAGGCCGAGGGCTTGTCCTCAGTTGCTCGCGTCCACTGTGTTAGTTCTGAAGCAACGAACAGTTGCTGGTTTCTAGAGCTGGAACACAACTACAAAGTGTAAACGCCCGGTTACATTCCGAACCCGGAAGCTAAGCCTTTCAGCGCCGATGGTACTGCAGGGGGGACCCTGTGGGAGAGTAGGACGCCGCCGAACAATCTTTCAAAGGACCCTTGGTCCAGCGTTCAACGCTGGACCAAGGGTCCTTTTTGTTTTTCACCTCTTTACGCCGAAGCGCGGCCATGGGTTGGTTGCGCGAGAATGACTAGCGGTACCCCGAAGACAGGAGTCACACCCATGTCCAACTCTCCCGACGATCGTCCGGAGCGCGAGCCTCGTCGCAACGACGGCGGTGACAGGGGCGGCTACCGCGGGGGCCGTGACGACCGTGGCGGTGACCGTGGTGGCTTCCGCCGCGACGACCGCGGTGGCCGGCCCACCGGTGGCGGTGGCGGCGGTTTCCGCCGTGACGACCGCGGTGGGCGTCCCGCCGGCGGCGGCGGTGGCGGTTTCCGTCGCGACGACCGCGGTGGCGACCGTCCGTCCTACCCGCGTCGTGATGACGACCGCGGTGGGCGTCCCTCGTACCCCCGTCGCGATGACGACCGTGGTGGTTTCCGCGGTGGTCGTGACGACCGCGGTGGCGACCGTCCGTCCTACCCGCGCCGCGACGACCGCGGTGGCGACCGTCCCTCCGGTGGCGGTGGCGGCGGTTTCCGCCGTGACGACCGCGGTGGTGACCGTCCGAGCTTCCCGCGTCGTGATGACGACCGCGGTGGGCGTCCCTCGTACCCGCGTCGGGACGACGACCGTGGTGGTTTCCGCGGTGGTCGTGACGACCGTGGCGGCGACCGTCCGTCGTACCCGCGCCGCGACGACCGCGGTGGCGACCGTCCTTCCGGTGGCGGTGGCGGCGGTTTCCGCCGTGACGACCGTGGTGACCGCCCGACCGGCGGCGGCTTCCGCGGCCGCGAGGACCGTCCCTCCTACCCGCGTCGTGACGACCGGGGCGGGGACCGCCCGAGCTACCCGCGCCGCGATGACCGCGGTGACCGGCCCGCCGGCGGCGGTTTCCGCCGTGACGACCGGGGCGAGCGTCCCTCGTACCCCCGTCGTGATGACGACCGTGGTGGTTTCCGTGGCGGTCGTGACGACCGTGGCGGCGACCGTCCGTCCTACCCGCGTCGTGACGACCGGGGCGGGGACCGCCCGAGCTACCCGCGCCGCGATGACCGCGGTGACCGGCCCGCCGGCGGCGGTTTCCGTCGCGACGACCGGGGCGAGCGTCCCTCGTACCCCCGTCGTGATGACGACCGTGGTGGGCGTCCCTCGTACCCCCGTCGCGATGACGACCGTGGTGGTTTCCGCGGTGGTCGTGACGACCGCGGTGGCGACCGTCCGGCCTACCCGCGCCGCGACGACCGCGGTGGCGACCGCCCGTCGTTCCGTCGCGACGACCGGGGCGACCGGCCGTCCTACCCGCGTCGTGATGACGACCGCGGTGGGCGTCCCTCGTACCCGCGTCGGGACGACGACCGTGGTGGTTTCCGCGGTGGTCGTGACGACCGCGGTGGCGACCGTCCGGCCTACCCGCGCCGCGACGACCGCGGTGGCGACCGCGGCGGGTTCCGCGGCCGTGATGACCGTGGCGGCGACCGTGGCGGCTACCGCGGCGGCCGTGACGACCGCGGCGGCGACCGCGACTACCGTGCGGACCGCGACCGGGACCCGGTCAAGCGGCTTCCGATCGACGAGGACGTCACCGGTCTCGAGATCGACGCCGATGTGCGCCAGGAGCTCCTGAGCCTGCCCAAGGGGCTGGCCGAGGAGGTCTCCCGGAACCTGGTCATGGTGGCCCGGCTGATCGACGAGGACCCGGAGCAGGCGTACGCGTACTCGCGCATCGCCCTGCGCCTGGCCTCCCGTGTCGCCGCCGTGCGCGAGGCCGCCGGCTTCGCCGCGTACGCCACGCAGAAGTACAGCGAGGCGCTCGCGGAGTTCCGCGCCGCCAAGCGCATGACCGGATCCGTCGAGCTGTGGCCCGTGATGGCCGACTGCGAGCGCGGCCTCGGCCGCCCCGAGCGCGCGCTGGCCATGGCCGGCGAGCCCGAGGTGCAGAAGCTGGACAAGGCCGGCCAGGTCGAGATGCGCCTGGTCGCCGCCGGTGCGCGGCGGGACATGGGGCAGCTCGAAGCCGCCATCGTGACCCTGCAGAGCCCGGAGCTGGCCTCCCACTCCGTCCAGCCGTGGACCGCGCGTCTGCGCTACGCCTACGCCGACGCCCTGCTGGCGGCCGGCCGTGAGGACGAGGCGCGCGAATGGTTCGCCAAGACGGTCGAGGCGGACAAGGACGGCTCGATGGACGCCTCCGACCGGCTCGCCGAGCTGGACGGGGTCGAGTTCGTCGACGCGCTCGACAGCGATGAGCCGGACGAGATCGACGACGAGGACGACGAGCAGGACGACGCCGAGGTGGCCGCTGCCGAGCGCGCGTCCGACCAGGCCGAGTACTACGACGAGGACGACGAGGAGTACGAGCCCCTCGAGCGCTCCGAGGCGGACGCCGACGTCGCCGTCACCGACGAGATCGTCGTCGGTGACGAGGACCGGGACGACGAGCAGGGCCAGGCCGGCGACAAGGCCTGAGTGCTGAACCGGCTCGCATGAGAAAGGGCGGTACCCCTCCGGGGGTGCCGCCCTTTTTCGCGTCCGCGGTCAGTCCAGGCTGCGCAGCACCAGGCCGGTGGCCGGCTTCGGGCCGAACGAGGTGGACTTGCGGGGCATCGTGACGCCCTGGCGGGCCAGGTCCCGGACGACTTCCTCCCGTACGGGGTGCAGCAGGACCGCGGTGCCGCCGTGGCGCTCGGCCATGGCGACGGTGGCCGCCGCGTCGTGGATGTACGTGATCTGGTCGGGGGTGTCGGGGATCTGCCACAGGGCGTCGAGCAGCGTCGCGTGCAGGACGGTCGCGTCCAGCCGGCGCCAGGCCTCGGGGCGGTCGCGGCGTACGGTCCGCTCGAGGAGGTCCAGGTCCGGGTCGGTGACCAGGTGGAAGGTGCCGTCGCCGGTCAGGAGGAAGGCGTTGCCCCGCTCCGCGGCGTCGGCGAGGGCCTCCAGGGCGAGCGGCAGCGGGCCGTCGACCGGGCGGACCCGGAAGCGGCCCCGGACTGCGGCCAGGGCGTCCGCGGGCGGGAGGCGGCGCAGCATTCGGTGGATGGCGCGGACCTGGAGCGGGTAGCGGGCCGTGTCGACGAGGAGGACGAGGCCGAAGTCCCAGGCGGTGGGGGACTGGTGCTCCTCCTGGAGGCGCAGGTACGTCGCCCAGCGGTGGTGTCCGTCGGCGATGAGGGCCTGGCGGTGGCCCAGGTCGGCGGTGACGGCGGCCAGGTCGGCGGGGTCGGTGATGGCCCAGAGCCGGTGCCGGAAGCCGTCCTCGGTGGTGGTGGCCAGCAGGGGCGGGCCCCCGGCGGTCCGCTCGACGACCTCCGCGGCGCCGGCTGCGGGATCTTCGCCGCGGTAGGTGAGGAGGAGGGGTTCGAGATTGGCCGATGCGGCACGCATCAGGCCGGCCCGGTCGGTGACCACGTCCGGCATGACGTCCTCGTGCGGGAGCACGATGCCGGCGTCGGGCTGCGTGAGGGCGAGGGCGCCGATGACGCCGCGCTGGAGCAGGCCGCCCTTGCGCTGCTCGTAGACGTAGAGCGCCGGCTCGGGGTCGGCGCTGAGGATGCCCTTGGCGAGCCAGTCGTGCAGGGTGCGTGCGGCCTGTTCGTTGCGTGCGGCGGGGGTGTCGGCCTGCGGAAGGATCAGGCGGACGATGTTGTGCGGGTCGGCGGACTCGAGGTGGTCGACGCCGTCGGGGCGTACGACCACGTCGTACGGCGGTGAGGTGACGGCGGCCAGGCTGCCGACACGCTCCGGGACGTAGCGCAGTCCATGGAAGGGGATCAGACGCAGCCCGTCGTCCGCAGTACCAGATGTGGTCATTGGTGCATGGTAAGACGCGTCTCGCGATGCGGGATGATCGGGTGAGCAAGACCTCGGCGCAAACGCAACGAGGCCGATCGAGGACCGAACGGACAGGGAGCCGACAGGATGACCCGGCAGAGCAGGACGAGTCCGGCGGGCAGCGAGCGCAGCCTGCACCAGGCGTACGACACGGCCCTGCTGGACCTGGACGGCGTCGTGTACGCGGGCGGTGAGGCCATCGCGTACGCGGCGGAGTCCCTCGCCGCGGCCCGGGCCGGGGGGATGCACCTCGCGTACGTCACGAACAATGCGCTGCGCACTCCCGGCGCGGTTGCCGAGCACCTGGGCGAGCTGGGGATCCCGACCGAGGCAGCCGAGGTGATCACCTCGGCGCAGGCCGTGGCCCGGCTGATCTCGGAGCAGGTGGAGCCGGGGTCGAAGGTGCTGGTGATCGGTGGCGAGGGGCTGCGGGTCGCGCTGCGCGAGCGGGGGCTCGTACCGGTGGAGTCCGCGGACGAGGAGGGCCTCGCGGCGGTGGTCCAGGGGTACGGGGGCCCGGACCTGCCGTGGTCGCGGTTCGCGGAGGCCTCGTACGCGATCCACCGCGGGGTGCCGTGGTACGCGTCGAACACCGATCTGACGATTCCGGGGGCGCGCGGGATCGGGCCCGGGAACGGGGCCGCGGTGGAGGTCGTACGGATCGCCACGGGCGCGGAGCCGCAGGTGGCGGGCAAGCCGCTGCCCCCGATGCACCGGGAGACGGTGCTGCGGACCGGGGCGGAGCGGCCGCTGGTGGTCGGGGACCGGCTGGACACGGACATCGAGGGGGCCTTCAACGGGGAGGTGGACTCGCTGCTGGTGCTGACCGGGGTGACGGACGCGGCGCAGCTGCTGCGGGCCGAGCCGCGGCACCGGCCGACGTACGTGGACCGGGATCTGCGCGGGCTGTTGACGGGGCAGCCTGAGGTCGCGGCGGCCGGGGAGGACTTCCGTTGCGGGGGCTGGACCGCGGTGGCGGGGGAGGGCGTACTGGAGCTGCGGGGCGAGGGCGATCCGGTCGACGGGCTGCGGGCGCTGTGCGCGGCGGCCTGGACGCAGGCGGGGGACGGCTCGTGTGCGCTGGACGCGGGGAAGGCGCTGGCCCGGATCGGGTTGTAGGCGGATCCTGCAGGCCAGGTCGGGTGCAGGGTAGGCTAACCTAACTTCCGTGTTGGTCGAGAGTCCCCCTGAACAGAGCGCGGCGCCGGTCGCCGCCGCCCGCCCGCGCCATGCGGCGCGCGCCGCCGGTCTGCTCGGCGCCCTTGCGGTGCTGGCGCTGGTCGCGGTGGCGAGCATCGCCGTGGGCGCCAGGCAGATGCCCCTCGACCAGGTCTGGCACGGCCTGTTCCACTACGCGGGGACGCCGTCCGACGTGGTGGTGCGCGATCTGCGGGTCCCGCGCACCCTCCTCGGGCTGATGGTCGGGCTCGGGCTCGGCCTGTCCGGCGCGGTGATGCAGGCGCTCACCCGCAATCCGCTGGCCGAGCCGGGCATCCTCGGGGTCAACGCGGGCGCCGCGGCCGCCGTGGTCTCGGCGATCACCTTCCTCGGGGCCTCCTCGCTCAGCCAGTTCGTGTGGTGGGCCTTCCTCGGCGCCGCCGTCGTCTCCGTCGTGGTGTACGTGCTCGGCGGCAGCCGCAGCGCGACCCCGGTGCGCCTCGCGCTCGCCGGTACGGCGGCCAGCGCGGCCCTGGTGGGCTACATCAACGCGGTTCAGCTGATGGACAGCAAGGCGCTGGACAAGCTGCGCTTCTGGACCGTGGGCTCGCTGGCCTCCGCGAACATGGACACCGTCCGCCAGGTCGCGCCCTTCCTGCTGGCCGGCGCGGTGATCGCGCTGTCGCTGGGCCGGCCGCTCAACGCGATGGCCATGGGCGACGACACCGCCCGGGCCCTCGGCGCCCACCTGACGCGGACCCGGATCGGCGCCATGGTGGCCATCACCCTGCTGTGCGGGGCGGCGACCGCAGCCTGCGGGCCGATCGTCTTCATCGGGCTGATGATCCCGCACCTGGTGCGGATCATCACCGGGCCCGACATGCGGTGGGTGCTCGCCTACTCGGCGGTCCTCTCGCCGGTGCTGCTGCTGGGCGCGGACGTCATCGGCCGGGTCGTCACCCGGCCCGCCGAGCTCCAGGTCGGCATCGTCACCGCGCTGATCGGCGGACCCGTCTTCATCTACCTCGTCCGGCGCAAGAGGATGGCCCAGCTGTGACCGTCGACCTTCGGGCGGACAAGCCCGGATCCCGTCACCTGCGCGGCCCGGGCGGGCTGTCCCTGCGGACGGAGCCGCGTGCGCTGGCGGTCGGGCTGCTGCTCGCCGTGGCCGCGGTGGCGATGGGCGTCGTGCTCATCGGCACCGGTGACTTCGAGATCGCGCCGTGGGACGTCGTACAGACCCTGCTGGGCAACGGCACTCCGGCGCACGACTTCATCGTCAACGACCTGCGGCTGCCGCGGGTGCTGGTCGCTCTGCTGGTGGGCGCGGCGCTCGGCATGGCCGGCTCGGTCTTCCAGTCCGTCTCGCGCAACCCGCTCGGCTCCCCGGACCTGCTCGGCTTCAGCTACGGCTCGTCGGTCGGCGCGCTCACCGTGATCGTCCTGTTCAAGGGCGGCGCGACCGAGGTGGCGGCGGGTGCGCTGGTGGGCGGGCTGCTCACCGGCGTCCTCGTCTACCTGCTGTCGTACAGGCGCGGCATCCACGGCTACCGGCTGGTGCTGGTCGGCATCGGCGCCTCCGCGATGCTCGTCGCCGTCATCAACTACCTGCTGACCAAGGCCCAGCTCGTCGAGGCCACCCGGGCGATGGTCTGGCTGACCGGCTCGCTCGCCGGCCGGGACTGGAGCCAGGTCTGGCCCCTGCTGGGGACCTGCGCGGTGCTGTTCCCGCTGGTCCTCGGGCAGGGCCGGGCCCTGCGCATGATGGAGATGGGCGACGACGCCGCATACGCCCTCGGGGTGCGGGTGGAACGTACACGGATGCTGCTGATGCTGGCGGCCGTCCTGCTGACCACCGCGGCCGCCGCGGCCGCCGGGCCCATCTCCTTCGTCGCCCTGGCCGCGCCCCAGCTGGCCCGGCGCCTGACCCGCTCGCCCGGCTCGAACCTGTTCACCGGCGCGCTGATGGGCTCCGTCCTGCTGCTCGTGTCCGACTGGGCCTCGCAGCGCGCCTTCGGCGCCGACCAGCTGCCGGTGGGCGTGGTGACCGGGCTGGTCGGCGGTGTCTATCTGCTCTGGCTGCTCGTCACCGAGCGCAGGGCGGGACGTATATGAGCAGGTCCACGAGCACGTCCACGAGCACGTCCACGTCCACGAGCACGTCCACGAGCACGTCCACGAGCACGTCCACGAGCACGTATATGAGCAACTCAAGGAGTACGCACGTGCAGCGGCTGACCGCGCAGAACGTGACCCTCGGCTACGAGCAGCGGGTCATCGCCGAGAACCTGTCGGTGGAGATCCCCGACCACTCGTTCACGGTGATCGTGGGCCCCAACGCGTGCGGCAAGTCCACGCTGCTGCGGGCCCTGTCGCGGATGCTGAAGCCCTCCGCCGGGCAGGTGCTGCTGGACGGGCAGGCCATCGGGTCGATGCCGGCCAAGAAGGTCGCCAAGACGCTGGGCCTGCTGCCGCAGTCCTCGATCGCGCCGGACGGGATCACCGTCGCCGACCTGGTCTCGCGGGGCCGCTACCCGCACCAGGGGCTGCTGCGGCAGTGGTCGCCGGAGGACGAGCGGATCGTCCTCGAGTCGATGGCCTCGACCGGGGTCGCCGAGCTCGCGGACCGGTCGGTGGACGAGCTGTCGGGCGGGCAGCGGCAGCGCGTGTGGATCGCGATGGCGCTGGCGCAGCAGACGCCGCTGCTGCTGCTGGACGAGCCGACCACGTACCTGGACATCCAGCACCAGATCGACGTGCTGGATCTGTGCGCGGAGCTGCACGAGACGCAGGGGCGGACGCTGGTGGCGGTGCTGCACGACTTGAATCATGCGGCCCGGTACGCCACGCACCTGATCGCGATGCGGGGCGGCCAGGTCGTCGCGCAGGGGCCGCCGGCCGAGGTGGTCACGGCGGAGCTGGTGGAGGAGGTCTTCGGGCTGCGCTGCCAGATCATCGACGACCCGGAGACGGGGACGCCGCTGGTGATACCTGCGGCGCGCAAGCCACTGGCCGGGCGGTTGACGGGTTCCGGTGCCGTGGGCTGACGCGCCGGGGGCTCCGTCTCCGGACCACCCCCGCGCCTCGAAAGCCGGCGGGCCGGATGTGCCGGGCCGAAACCTACAGCAGGCTCTTGAGGCGCAGCAGGTCGCGGAAGCCGGCTTCCAGGCGGACTCGGCCGGAGGCCCAGGCCTTGGCGAACTTCAGCTCGCCCGCCACCATCGCCACCAGGTCGTCGCCGGTCATCGCGAGCCGGATGTCGGCCTTGGCGGCGGGCGGGCCCGGGGAGACCGCGTCGACCCGGATCCGGCCGCCTTCGAGGCGGCCGGTGAAGGTCTGGTCCAGGTCGGTGATGTGGCAGCTCAGGGAGCGGTCCAGCGCGGCAGCGCCCCGCACGTTGCCGTCGGCCCGTGCGAGGTTTCCGGAGAGTTGGTGGAGTGCGGCTCGGCACTCGTCGATCGTAGCCATCGTGATCTCGACCGTACCGCAGAGCCGTGCGCGGCCGCCCGGGTGCTTCGGGGTAGCGTCGGGGCATGACCGACGACTTGGCCGACGCGGTGGTGAGCGTACCGGACGTATCGGATGTTCCGGATGAAACGGGTGCGTCTGATGCATCCGGCGTATCCGGGGAAGCGGCTCCCGGGCCCGAGCCCCTCGGCCTCGTCCGCACGCCCACCGGCCATGCCGGGGTCGACGCGCACCTGGCGCGGCTGGCCGATGCCGATCACCTCACTGCGGACGGACACGTCACGGTGTACGAGGATGTGCACAGGGGGTTGCGTGACGCGCTGACCGCGCTGGACGCGCCGCCCGTCCCCGGTCCGTACGAAAACAGGAGCTGAACCGAACGTGGCAGGAGTGGCACGCCGCCGCCTGGACGCCGAACTGGTACGCCGCAGCATGGCCCGCTCGCGCGAGCACGCCGCCCAGCTGATCGCCGCCGGACGGGTGACCGTCGGCGGCGCCACCGCGACCAAGGCGGCCACCCAGGTCGAGACCAGTGCGGCCCTCGTGGTCCTCAAGGACGACAGCGACCCCGACTACGTCTCCCGGGGCGGCCACAAGCTGGCCGGCGCGCTGGCGGCCTTCCAGCCGCAGGGCCTGGCCGTCGAGGGCCGCCGGGCGCTGGACGCCGGCGCCTCCACCGGCGGTTTCACCGACGTGCTGCTGCGCGCGGGCGTGGCCCACGTCATGGCCGTCGACGTCGGCTACGGGCAGCTTGCCTGGTCGCTGCAGAGCGACGACCGGGTCACCGTCAAGGACCGTACGAACGTCCGCGAGCTGACGGTCGAGCAGCTCGACGGGGTGCCCGTCGACCTCGTCGTCGGCGACCTGTCCTTCATCTCCATCGGCCTGGTGCTGCCGGCCCTGGTGCGCTGCTGCGCGCCGGACGCGGACCTGGTGCTGATGGTCAAGCCGCAGTTCGAGGTCGGCAAGGACCGGCTCGGCAGCGGCGGCGTCGTGCGCAGCCCGGAGCTGCGGGCCGAGGCCGTGCGCGAGGTGGCGGCCCAGGCGGCGAAGCTGGGGCTCGGCGTGCTCGGGGTGACCGCGAGTCCGCTGCCGGGGCCGTCGGGGAACGTCGAGTACTTTCTGTGGCTGCGGGCGGGGGCACCGGCACTCGACCCGGCGGATGTTGACCGTGCAGTGGCGGAGGGGCCGCAGTGACTGATTCAGCGGATACACCGGGTACATCGGGCACGTCCGGATCGGAGACCTCCGGTTCGACGGCGGGGCGGACCGTCTTCCTGCTCGCGCACACCGGGCGGCCGGCGGCCATCCGCAGTGCCGAGCTGGTCGTGCAGGGCCTGCTGAAGAGCGGGCTGGGCGTACGGGTCGTGGAGTACGAGGCGAGGGACCTGCCGCTGCCGCCCGAGGTGGAGCTGGTCTCCGAATGCACCCCCGCGGTGCTCGAGGGCTGTGAGCTGCTGATCGTGCTGGGCGGCGACGGGACCCTGCTGCGCGGCGCCGAGTTCGCGCGCGGCTCCGGGGTGCCGATGCTGGGCGTGAACCTGGGCCGGGTGGGCTTCCTCGCGGAGGCCGAGCGGGACGACCTGGACAAGGTCGTGGACCGGGTCGTGACGCGTGCGTACGAGGTCGAGGAGCGGATGACCCTCGACGTGCTCGTACGGACGAACGGCGACGTGGTCCACCGGGACTGGGCGCTGAACGAGGCCGCCGTCCAGAAGGTGTCCCCCGAGCGGATGCTCGAGGTGGTCCTGGAGATCGACGGGCGCCCGGTGTCCGGCTTCGGCTGCGACGGGATCGTCTGCGCGACCCCGACGGGTTCGACGGCGTACGCGTTCTCCGCGGGCGGGCCGGTGGTCTGGCCGGAGGTGGAGGCGCTGCTGATGGTGCCGATCAGCGCCCACGCGCTGTTCGCGAAGCCGCTGGTGACCTCGCCGGACTCGGTGCTGGCGGTGGAGGTGCAGACCGGGGTCCCGCACGGGGTGCTGTGGTGCGACGGCCGCCGGATGCTGGAGCTGCCGGCCGGGGCCCGGGTGGAGGTGCGGCGCGGGGCGGTGCCGGTGCGGCTCGCCCGGCTGCACCACGCGTCGTTCACGGACCGGCTCGTCGCGAAGTTCGCGCTGCCGGTGTCGGGGTGGCGCGGAGCACCCCACTAGACCCGCCTCAATAGCACATGCGTTCGGGAAACTCTCGACGGGTGACGTCACATGGCACGGGTGAAACCTCGGTATCGTCGTCCCGTGCTTGAGGAGATGCGGATACGGTCGCTCGGGGTCATCGACGACGCGGTGGTCGAGCTGTCGCCCGGTTTCACCGCGGTGACCGGCGAGACCGGCGCGGGCAAGACGATGGTCGTCACCAGCCTCGGCCTGCTGCTCGGCGGTCGCGCCGACCCGGCCCTGGTGCGGATCGGGGCCAAGGCGGCGGTCGTGGAGGGCCGGATCGTCATGCGCCCCGACGCGCCTGCCGCCGTACGCGCGGAGGAGGCCGGGGCCGAGCTCGACGACGGCACCCTGCTGATCAGCCGGACCGTGTCCGCCGAGGGGCGCTCGCGCGCCCACGTCGGCGGCCGCTCCGTGCCCGTCGGCCTGCTCGGCGAGCTCGCGGACGACCTGGTCGCCGTACACGGGCAGACCGACCAGCAAGGGCTGCTGCGGCCGGCCCGGCAGCGCCAGGCCCTCGACCGGTACGCCGGGGACGCGGTCGCCGTACCCCTCGAGAAGTACGGGGCCGCCTACCGGCGGCTGCGCGCGGTGGCCGTCGAGCTCGACGAGATCACCACCCGGGCCCGGGAACGGGCCCAGGAGGCCGACCTGCTGCGCTTCGGCCTGGAGGAGATCGCGGCCGTGGAGCCGCTGGCCGGCGAGGACGTGGAGCTGGCGGCGGAGGCCGAACGGCTCGGCCACGCCGAATCGCTGGCCTCGGCGGCGCAGATCGCGCACGCCGCGCTCGCCGGCAACGTCGAGGACCCGGAGGGCGTCGACGCGAACACGCTCGTCGCGGGCGCACACCGGGCCCTGGACGCCGTACGGTCGCACGACCCGGCGCTCGGCGCGCTCGCCGAGCGCATCGGAGAGCTCGGGATCCTGCTCGCCGACGTGGCCGGGGAGCTGGCGGGCTACGCCGACGACCTGGACGCCGATCCGCTGCGGCTGGCCGCGGTGGAGGAGCGGCGGGCGGCCCTGACCCAGCTGACGCGCAAGTACGGCGACTCGATCGACTCCGTACTGGAGTGGGCCCAGCGGGGCTCGGCGCGGCTGCTGGAGCTCGACGGCGACGACGAGCGGATCACCGAGCTGACCGCCGAGCGGGACGGGCTGCGGGCCGAACTGTCGCTGCTGGCGCAGGCGCTGACGGATGCGCGGGTGGAGGCGGCGACGCGGTTCGCGTCGGCCGTCACGGAGGAACTGGCGTCGCTGGCGATGCCGCACGCGCGGGTGACGATCGACATCCGGCAGGTGGAGGACCCCGAGGGGGTGGAGGTCGACGGCCGCCCCGTCGCGTACGGGCCGTCGGGCACGGACGAGGTCGAACTGCTGCTGGCCCCGCACCCGGGCGCCCAGCCGCGGCCGATCGCCAAGGGTGCGTCGGGCGGTGAGCTGTCGCGCGTGATGCTGGCGGTGGAGGTCGTGTTCGCGGGCTCCGACCCGGTGCCGACGTACCTGTTCGACGAGGTCGACGCGGGCGTCGGCGGCAAGGCGGCCGTCGAGGTCGGGCGACGGCTCGCGAAGCTGGCCAAGTCGGCGCAGGTCGTGGTCGTCACGCACCTGCCGCAGGTGGCGGCCTTCGCGGACCGGCAGCTGCTGGTCGAGAAGACGAACGACGGGTCGGTGACGCGCAGCGGTGTCACCGTCCTGGAGGGCGAGGACCGCATCCGCGAGCTCTCGCGCATGCTGGCCGGGCACGAGGACTCGGTGTCGGCGCGGGCGCACGCCGAGGAGCTGCTGGCGGCGGCGCGCGCGGACGCGTAACGGCTGTGCCTTGCCGTTGCTCGTGAGGGCCCGGGACGGATGCGTCCCGGGCCCTGCGCACGTGCTCGGAGGTGAGGGGCCCTACGCCGTGTGGGTGAGCCTCGGGGGTGTGTCGCGGTATCTCCTGCGGGATCCGTACCCGTATGGTCCCGGAACGCGCGTGCGGACTGGCATCCTGGGCGACGTCTCTGCCTCCCTCCCTCACCCTGGAGCTTCGGCCCGTGAGCAGCTCCCCGGTCTCGATCCCGGCCCCCGCGCAGGCGTACGGGCGGCCACCGCTCCGCACCGTCCAAGTACTCGGCGGTGCGGGCGCGGGCAGCAGCGCGCACGTACGGTCGCTGACGACCGGGCTCGCCGCGCGCGGGGTCCGGGTCACGGTGTGCGCGGCCGTGGAGGCGGAAGGGGAGTACGACTTCACCGGCGCGGGGGCGCAGTTCACCCCGGACGCGGTGAGTGCGCTGCGGGCCGTGTGCGCCGGGGCGGACGTGGTGCATGCGCACGGAGTGCGGGCCGGGATGCGCGCCGCGCTGGCGCTGCACGGGCGCCGGGTGCCGCTGGTGGTGACCTGGCACAGCGGCGGGCCGGCGGCCGAGGGACCCTTCGGGCGGCTCGGGCGGGTGCTGGAGCGGCACGTGGCGCGGAGCGCGGCGGTGGTACTGGGCGCCTCCTCGGACCAGGTGGACCTGGCCAGGGCGCGGGGCGCGCGGGATGCGCGCCTGGCGCCGGTGGCCGTGCCGATGGGGCAGGAGGGCCCGGACGCCGGGGCGGATCCGGACAAGGTACGGGCGGACCTGGGGGCGGTGGAGCGGCCGTTGCTGATCGCGGTCGGCAGCCTGGTGGAGCACCGGGGGTACTCCGTACTGCTGGACGCGGCGCGGGCGTGGCGGGTGCTGGAGCCGCTGCCGCTGGTGGTGATCGCGGGGGAGGGACCGCAGCGGGCCGAACTGGCCCGGCGGATCGAGGCCGAGGGACTGCCGGTACGGCTGCTGGGGCGGCGCCGGGATGCGGCGCAACTGCTGGCGGCGGCGGACGTGGCGGTGCTGCCGAGCCGGTGGGAGGGGCGGTCCCTGCTGGCACAGGAGGCACTGCGGGTGGGCGTACCGCTGGTCGCGACGGCGGTCGGCGGCGTGCCGGAGCTGGTCGGGGACGCGGGGGTACTGGTCCCGTACGGGGACGCGGCCGCACTGGCCTCGGCGGTGGTGGACCTCCTGTCGGACCCGGACCGCAGGGCGGCCCTGTCGGCGGCGGGCCGCACCCAGGCGGCGACGTGGCCGTCGGAGGACGACACGGTGGCCCAGATCCTGTCGGTGTACGACGAGTTGATGGACCGCCGCAAGTAGAACTCGGCCGGCCCCTCGCCCAGCCGCGCCTCAAGCGCCGGCGGGCGCTGCCCGGGGCCGGCGCCGCGGCCCGTGTCCCGAGCGCCGGCGGGCGCCGGGTTGCCGGGCCCGGGGCGGAACCCCCGGGAACGTGGAAGGGCGGGTAGGGGACACGCCCCGCAGGCCCCGCCCCCCGCACCCGGCCCCAGACGGCCGGCCGGACGGAGTTCGGCGCAGCGGGGCGAAGCCGGGCAGCCGCCCCCGTCGAGCCGAGCGAGCGGCGCGTCGAAGGGGTGGCCCACCGGGGCCGGGCGGTGCGAGGAGGGCGTTACGAAGGGGAAGGAACGTGGCGGCGGGCGCGGAGGGCCAGGCTCAGGGAGAGGACCGTCTCCGGGTCGTCCAGGTCCGTGCCCAGGAGCTCCGAGATGCGGGCCAGGCGGTTGTACAGGGTCTGGCGGTTGAGGTGCAGCTCGCGCGCCGTCTCCGCCTTGCGGCCCGCGTGGGCCAGGTACGTCTCCAGGGTCGGGAGGAGCGGGGGGCGGGACGTCGCGTCGTGGACGCGGAGCGCGCCGATGGCGCGGTCCACGAACGCCGCCAGGTCGGGGTGTTCACGCAGCCGCCAGAGGAGCAGGTCGATGTCCAGGCGGCGCGCGTCGTACCAGGGGCGGGCCGGCAGGCCGTGGGCCGCCGTTGCCGTTTCAGCGGCGTGGCGCAGGCCCGACGAGGCCGCGGCCCAGCCGCCCGCCACGCCCACGACCACCGCCGGCGGGGCCGCCGCGCGGTCCAGGCCGGCCCGTTCCATCCCCGCCCGGAGCGCGGCGGCCACCCGGTCCGCCACCGTGGTGCGTTCCGATTCGGAGCGGAGGGAGACCAGGAGGGGGACGCGGCCCTCCACCGGGCGGACTCCCAGGAGGACCGGGACGCCGACTGACGAAAGTTCCTCCAGGACCGCCCTCGCCAGGACCGCCCAGTTGCCCGACGGGCCCAGGGACGACGACAAGCGCATGACCACCGGCAGGAGCGGGCCCGACCCCGGCTTGAAGCCCAGTACGCGCGCCTGCGCCGGGGCGTCCTGCGCCGAGATGCGGCCCTCCGCCAGGTCCGTCAGGAAGTCCCCGCGGCCGCGGGCCGCCAGTTCCTCCTCCTGGCGGGCCTGCATCAGGACCACGGCCAGTACCCCCGCCGTCCGTTCCGCCGCCATCCGGTGGACGGGCAGCAGCGGCGCCGAGACGCCGAGCAGGACCACCTTCGCGCGGACCGAGCCCGTGCCGTGGCCGCCGCCGGGGACGTCGATCAGCACCGCGTTCGCCGAGGGCTCCGCCTCGCGCTGCCCCCGCAGGCCCTCCCACACCTGGAGCGGGTCCGCCGCGGCCTCCCCGGAGACCGGGCCCGCCGCGTACAGGAGTTGGCCGTCGGGGGTCTCCAGGAACACCGGATTCCCGGTGAAGTCGGCCAGGATGTGCAGGACTTGGGGGATGCCGCCGCCACTGAGCAGGGCCTCCGTGCAGCGCCGGTGGACCTCCTCGGCCCGCTGGAGCAGGGCGTAGTGGTGGTTGACGATCTCGGTGTGGATCTCCTCCGTCACCGCCACGAACGGCACCTCGCGGTGCAGCTGGACCAGCGGCAGCCCGGCGGCCCGCGCCGTCTCGACGAGCGTCGCCGGGAGCCGGGCGAAGCGCGGGCCCAGTTCGACCACCAGCGCGGCGATCCCCCGGTCCGCGAGGCGGCGTACGAAGGCACGCTGCTCCGCGGGCCGGGTACCGAGGCCCAGCCCCGTGGTCAGCAGCAGCTCCCCGCCCTTGAGCAGGGACGCGATGTTCGGCACCTCGCCCGCGTGCACCCAGCGGACGGTCCGGCCGAGGCGGTCGGCGCAGGCCACCACCTCCGGCAGCCCGCTGCGCAGCCCGGGCAGCTCCAGTGCCCGCTGAACGGTGATCCCGCCCTGGTTGTCCATGTCGCGGGACGCTACCAGGGGGTCAGGCCGGCTTGATGTTGTGGTTGAAGCGGAAGACGTTGTCCGGGTCGTACGCCCGCTTCACCGCGCCCAGCCTGGCCAGATTCCCCGCGCCGAGACCCGCCACCACGCGCTCGGATCCCTCGTCGCCGGTGAAGTTGAGGTAGACCGCGCCGGTGCTCCACCGCTCCACGTGGCTGCGTACGTCACGCACCCACTGCCGGCAGCGGTCGTCGTCGGCGGGGTCCTCCCAGATCCCGAAGGGGTGGACGGCCCAGGGCGAGTCGCGGTACGGAACGGGGAACTCCGGGGGCCCCTCCGCGATGGCCCCGCCCAGCGGGAAGATCGCGTGCTGGGTGCCGCCCGACGGCATCACGTCGCCCAGGGCGCAGAAGACGCTGACGAGCTCGTCCGGCAGGCCGCTCAGGTACTCCGCGGACCAGTAGTTCCGCAGGCCCGGCGGGTCGTCCAGCATGCACTGGAAGTCCGCGTAGGGGAGGGCGGTGAGCACCTCCACCTCGTGCGGCAGCGCGAGGAGCGGTTCCGCCAGCTTGCGCAGGGCCTCCTCGCCGCCCGCGTACGTGAGCAGCGCGCCCGCCATCACGGTTCCGACGAGGTGTTGCGGTACGAAGGGCTCCGGCGGGGCGGTCAGGTAGATCATGCCGCCGCCCGCCTCGTCGGGGCCGTTCTCGACCACGTCCCGGTAGGTGCGCAGCACCTCGGGCCCGGCCTCGGGCGGGTACAGCAGCATGCAGATCGCGAACTCCGGCAGCTCGTGCAGGCGCAGCGTGATCGACGTCGCGACACCGAAGTTCCCGCCGCCGCCGTGCAGGGCCCAGAACAGCTCGGGGTTGTCCTCGGCGGTCGCCGTCAGGGTGCTGCCGTCGGCGGTGACGAGGTCCACGCCGAGCAGGTTGTCGACGGCCAGCCCGAACTTCCGGTCCAGCCAGCCCGAGCCGCCGCCGAGGACGAAACCGGTGGCTCCGGTGGTGGAGACCCGGCCGCCGGTGGTGGCGAGCCCGTAGGGCTGGCAGGCGCGGTCCAGCACGCTCATCACCGCGCCGCCCCCGACGCGTACGGCCTTCGCCGCGGGATGGACGGTGACCTCCTGCATCCGGCGCATGTCGACGACCACACCGCCGTCGTTGAGGGACATCCCGGCGACGCTGTGGCCGCCGCCGTGCACCGCGACGGGCAGGTCCAGCTCACGGGCGAAACGGACGGTGGTGACGACGTCCGCCTCGCTCTCGCAGCGGGCCATCACGGCCGGCCTGCGGTCGATCATCGCGTTGAAGACCGTCCGGGCCTCGTCGTACCCGGGATCGTCCGGGGCGAGGACCTCACCGGCCAGATCCTCGCGGAGCGCGGCCAGGGCCTGGCCGGCCTTGGAGTGGGGAGCCATGGCTGAGGCCCTCCTTCCGGAGGGGGCATAGGACCTATCCAGCGTAGGCGGGGGCAGGCTGCCGGGCGCGCCGGAGCGGGGCGCAGCCGTGCGGCGCGGTTGCCGGGCGGGTCAGGAATCCTGACGCTTCCGCATTCTGCGCACCTGCCCCGCGTCAGCCCCCGTACGCGCCGCTCGCCGTCAGGCGGAGGGCCGTGTCGATCAGGGGGACGTGGCTGAACGCCTGCGGGAAGTTGCCGACCTGGCGCTGGAGCCTCGGGTCCCACTCCTCCGCCAGCAGCCCCAGGTCGTTGCGGAGCGCCAGCAGCCGCTCGAAGAGCTGGCGGGCCTCGTCGACGCGGCCGATCATCGCCAGGTCGTCCGCCATCCAGAACGAGCACGCCAGGAAGGCCCCCTCGTCGCCCTCGAGCCCGTCCACGCCGGCCTCCTCGCCGGTCGTCGGGTAGCGCAGGATGAACCCGTCGGGCGTGGACAGTTCGCGCTGGATCGCCTCGATGGTGCCGATGACCCGCTTGTCGTCCGGCGGCAGGAAGCCCATCTGCGGGATCAGCAGCAGGGAGGCGTCCAGTTCCTTCGACCCGTACGACTGGGTGAAGGTGTTGCGCTCCTTGTCATAGCCCTTCTCGCACACGTCCTCGTGGATCTCGTCGCGCAGTTCGCGCCACCGCTCCAGCGGGCCGTCCGCGTCCCCGCTCTCGATCAGCTTGATCGTGCGGTCCACGGCCACCCAGGCCATCACCTTCGAGTGCACGAAGTGGCGGCGCGGGCCGCGCACCTCCCAGATGCCCTCGTCCGGCTGGTCCCAGTGGGCCTCCAGGTAGCGGATCAGCTTCAACTGGAGCACCGAGGCGTAGTCGTTGCGCGCCAGGCCCGTCATGTGCCCCAGGTGCAGCGCCTCGGTGACCTCGCCGTACACGTCCAGCTGGAGCTGGTGCGCGGCGCCGTTGCCGACCCGGACCGGGCGGGAGTTCTCGTACCCGGGCAGCCAGTCCAGCTCGGTCTCGCCGAGTTCCCGCTCGCCCGCGATCCCGTACATGATCTGCAGGTTCTCCGGGTCGCCGGCGACCGCGCGCAGCAGCCACTCGCGCCAGGCCTGGGCCTCCTCGCGGTACCCGGTGCGCAGCAGTGAGGAGAGGGTGATGGCGGCGTCGCGCAGCCACGTGTAGCGGTAGTCCCAGTTGCGGACACCGCCGATCTCCTCCGGGAGGGAGGTGGTGGGCGCGGCGACGATGCCGCCGGTGGGGCCGTACGTGAGCGCCTTGAGGGTGATCAGGGAGCGGATGACGGCCTCGCGGTAGGGGCCGTGGTACGTGCAGTGGTCGACCCACTCGCGCCAGAACGCGGCGGTCGTCGCCAGGGCCTCCTGCGCGTCGGGGGTCTCCGGGGCGCCCTTGTGCGAGGGCTGCCAGCTGATGCAGAAGGCCTTCCGGTCGCCGGGTCCCACGGTGAAGTCGGAGTACGTCGTCAGGTCCTTGCCGTACGTCTGCGCGTCGGTGTCCAGCCAGACCGAGTCCGGGCCGGCGACGGCGACGGTGCGCCCGTCCACCTTGTGCACCCAGGGCACGACCCGGCCGTAGCTGAACCGCATGCGCAGCGCCGAGTGCATCGGGACGCGCCCGCTGACGCCCTCCACGATGCGCACCAGCTGCGGTGCGTGGTCCTCGCGGGGCGGCATGAAGTCGATCACGCGGACCGTGCCGCGCGGCGTGTCCCACTCCGATTCCAGGATCAGGGAATCGCCCTGGTAGCGGCGGCGCGTCGCGGCAGGGGCCGCGGCGCCCCCCGGGAACGCCGGGCCGATCCGCCAGAAGCCGTGGTCCTCGGTGCCGAGAAGGCCCGCGAAGACGGCATGGGAGTCGAAACGTGGCAGACACAGCCAGTCCACCGAGCCGTCCCGGCAGACCAGTGCGGCGGTCTGCATGTCGCCGATCAGTGCGTAATCCTCGATGCGCCCGGACACGTAGATCTCCAGTCGAACGTCCACGTCCGCCCCGAAGGGCGCTTGCATTGCGCGGTTGCGCGGTCCCGTGGGTGTGGATCCCCGCACTGAGCTCATGATTCCGGATGCGGCCGGGTTACGCCGTCTGCCGGACTGCTCGGCGGCGATGTGAAGCGATATCCGAGCAGGATATGACGGCACCCTAGTGATCTCCTGAAGCCGGGGGGCAATGTGACTCGACCAAACGGGTGACCCGACGGGTGACCAGCGCGAACGGCGGTGTGACCCGCCGCGGGCCGGGCGGTGGCGCTCGGTCGAGCACCCGTAGCGGCGCGTGGCCGGAGGCGGACGGGCCCGGGCGCTGATAGGCTGGTACCCCGTGGACCGGTGGTCTGCCTGTGCGAATCAGGAGCCCCGAAACCGCAGCTTCGGCGCCCCCTGAGAGCCTCCGGTTCGATGGTGGCCGGCGCCGGACGCACCTTCACTTCGCGACCACGGGAGCCCCCTCTTGGCGACGCCGCCCGCTGCTTTTCGAAACAGCACAGCCATGACGACCAAGCACATCTTCGTCACCGGGGGTGTCGCTTCGTCCCTCGGCAAGGGCCTGACGGCCTCCAGCCTGGGTGCGCTGCTCAAGGCGCGCGGCCTGCGGGTCACGATGCAGAAGCTCGACCCGTACCTGAACGTCGACCCGGGCACGATGAACCCGTTCCAGCACGGCGAGGTGTTCGTCACCAACGACGGCGCCGAAACCGACCTGGACATCGGCCACTACGAGCGCTTCCTCGACGTCGACCTCGACGGCTCGGCCAACGTCACCACCGGCCAGGTCTACTCCCAGGTCATCGCCAAGGAGCGGCGCGGCGAGTACCTCGGTGACACCGTGCAGGTCATCCCGCACATCACCAACGAGATCAAGCACCGCATCCGGCGCATGGCGACCGAGGACGTCGACGTCGTCATCACCGAAGTCGGCGGGACCGTCGGCGACATCGAGTCGCTGCCCTTCCTGGAGACCGTCCGCCAGGTCCGCCACGAGGTCGGCCGCGACAACGTCTTCGTCGTGCACATCTCGCTGCTGCCCTACATCGGCCCCTCCGGTGAGCTGAAGACCAAGCCGACCCAGCACTCGGTCGCGGCCCTGCGCAACATCGGCATCCAGCCCGACGCGATCGTGCTGCGCGCCGACCGCGACGTCCCCACCTCCATCAAGCGCAAGATCTCGCTGATGTGCGACGTGGACGAGGCGGCCGTCGTCGCGGCGATCGACGCCAAGTCGATCTACGACATCCCGAAGGTCCTGCACACCGAGGGCCTCGACGCGTACGTCGTGCGCAAGCTCGACCTGCCGTTCCGCGACGTGGACTGGACGGTCTGGGAGGACCTGCTGGACCGCGTCCACAACCCCGACCACGAGGTCAAGGTCGCGCTCGTCGGCAAGTACATCGACCTGCCCGACGCGTACCTGTCGGTGACCGAGGCGCTGCGCGCCGGCGGTTTCGCCAACAAGGCCCGCGTCCAGATCAAGTGGGTCGCCTCCGACGACTGCAAGACCCCGGCCGGTGCCGCGGCGCAGCTCGGCGACGTGGACGCGATCTGCGTGCCCGGCGGCTTTGGCGACCGCGGTGTCAACGGCAAGGTCGGTGCCATCACCTACGCCCGCGAGAACAAGATCCCGCTGCTCGGCCTGTGCCTGGGTCTGCAGTGCGTGGTCATCGAGGCCGCGCGCAACCTCGCGGGCATCGAGGACGCGAACTCCACCGAGTTCGACGCCTCCACCCCGCACCCGGTGATCTCCACGATGGAGGAGCAGCTGGCCTTCGTCGAGGGCGCGGGCGACCTGGGCGGAACGATGCGCCTGGGCATGTACCCGGCGAAGCTCGCCGAGGGTTCGATCGTGCGCGAGGTCTACGGCGACCAGGCGTACGTCGACGAGCGCCACCGCCACCGCTACGAGGTCAACAACGCGTACCGCGGCGAGCTGGAGAAGAAGGCGGGCATCGTCTTCTCCGGCACCTCCCCGGACAACAAGCTCGTCGAGTACGTGGAGTACCCGCGCGAGGTGCACCCCTACCTGGTGGCCACCCAGGCCCACCCGGAGCTGCGCTCGCGCCCGACGCGGCCGCACCCGCTGTTCGCGGGCCTGGTCAAGGCGGCGGTGGAGCGCCAGCAGGCGGCCAAGTGACGGCCTGACCGCATAACGTAGACAGCCGGGGCAAGGCTCTTGCCCCGGCTGTCGCGTTTTCGGAAAGGCACGGGGTACGGATCATGGCCATGGATATCGCGGACAACGGGGAGACGTGGCAGGTCATCGCCTCACGGACCCCGTTCGAGGGCGCGAAGACGTCGGTCCGCTCGGAGCAGGTGAGCATGCCGGACGGGTCGGTGGTGCGCCGGGACTACCAGGTGCACCCCGGATCGGTGTGCGTGCTGGCACTGGACGACGAGGGCGGCGTACTGGTCCTGCGCCAGTACCGGCACCCCGTACGGCACAAGCTGTGGGAGCTCCCGGCCGGGCTGCTCGACGTACCCGGTGAGAACCCGCTGCACGCGGCCCAGCGGGAGCTGTACGAGGAGGCCCACGTCAAGGCGGAGGACTGGCGGGTGCTCGCGGACTTCTTCGCGTCCCCCGGCGGGTCGGACGAGGCGATCCGGATCTTCCTGGCGCGGGGCCTCTCCGAGGCGGAGGGGGAGCGGCACCAGGTCTCGGAGGAGGAGGCGGACATGGAGATCGCCCGCGTCCCGCTGGCGGATCTGGTGCAGGGGATCCTGTCGGGCCGGCTGGGCAACCCCGGCCTGGTGACGGGGGCCCTGGCCCTGTCCGCCGCGCTCGCCGCCCCGGGCGGCCTGGACGCCCTCCGCCCGCCCCAGACCCCCTGGCCGGCCCGCCCCTACGAGGCGTAACCCGCGCGGGACCGCTGTCCCTACGCGGCTGCCGCAGCCGGGGGCTGGGCGGGGCCCGGTCTCGCGCGGCTCCGGCCCGGACCCGGCTGAATATCGACGGGGCTGAGTGGTCGCCGGGGCTGGATGGTGCCGCGCAGCGGCATTTCCAGCCCGTCCGCGTTTGAGGACCGGGTCCGGGGCGGAGCCCGGGTGGGGGTCCCCCCGGACGGAGTCTGGGGGAGGTGGAAGGGCGGGTAGGGGACAGCCCCCGCGCAGCGGAAACCGTAACGCCGCGTACGGGCGTAGCCCGGCGCCGCTCGCGATGCCGGGCAGCCGCCGGGGTACGAGCGCAAGCGCAGCAGCGGTTGCGACGCCGGGCAGACGGCCGGGTGGCGGTGCAGGCGAGCGGGTGGTGTGACGGCGGGCCCGTGTGAGCGGGGCGGTCGGTCGGCGGCGTGGTGTGACCATCTGTTGATCCGATTGGGCGATGTGTCCGCCGCGCTCCACACGGGTCGTCGCTCTGCGTGAACTACGCTCGCAACCCGAAGGCAGGGAGAGGAGCGGATCCGTGACGGATTTCGTCGGGCGGCGGCGTGAGCTCAAGGAGCTGCGCGAGGACATCGCACGGACCGGGCTCGACACCCTCTCGGGCCGCAAGGCCAAGGCACCCAGGGCGCGCGTGCTGCTCATCGCCGGCCGGCCGGGGTCAGGTCGCACCGCCCTCGCCGAGGCGTTCGTCCGCGAGGTCGCCCAGGACTACCCCGACGGGGTGATCAAGGTGCGCCTCACCGCCCCCGGCGGGGAGACCGTCGCCACCGAGCGGGCGATCCGGACCCTGTTGGAGGGGCTGGGCGAGGCCACACCCCCCGGCGCCGCCGAGGACGAGCTCAGCTCCGCCCTGCGCGCTGCCCTCACCCACCGCAAGGCGATCCTGCTCGTCGACGACGCCGCCGACCCGTACCAAGTCGACGCCCTGCTGCCGGACACCCCCGAGTGTCTCGTCGTCATCACCGCCGAAGGGCCCCTCACCGGCATTCCGGATGTCCGCCCCTGCACCCTCGGCGGGCTGGACACCCCCTCCGGCGTCCAGATGCTCGCGCAGCGCATCGGGGACACCCGGATCACCGTCGACCCCTGCGCCGCCGAGGCCCTCGCCGAGGAGTGCGGGGGCCAGCCCGCAGCGCTGGCGCTGGTCGGCGGCTGGCTCGCCGCGCACCCCAAGGCCGCCGTCGCCGACGTGGCCAAGCAGCTCCACGACATGCCCCCCGGCACCAGCGGCCCGCTCGGACGCGGCTTCCGCCTCGTCTACGAGTCCCTGCCGCAGCCCGCCCAGCGCACCCTCCGGTTGCTGCCGCTCGCCCCCGCCGGCATCGTCGACTCGCACACCGCCTCCGCCCTCGCCGGCTGCTCCGTGGCCGCCGCCCAGTCCACCCTGGAGGACTTCGCCGGGCTGGGCCTCGTCCGTCATGCGGCCAACGGGCTGTTCCTCCTGCCCGGCTGCCTGGCCCCGCTGCTCCAGGCCCTGCTGGAGACCAAGGAGCGGGCGGCCGAGGTCCAGCTGGCCCGGGCCCGGATGCTGGAGCGCACCGTACGCCTGCTGCACTCCTGCCGCGTCATGGCCGAACCCGATGAGGACGGGGCGGACGGGGCGGGCGGCGCGGACGTGCGCGAGAAGCTGGACGGGCTGCCGCGCGCCCTGCGGTTCCCCGACCGGCGGGCCGCCGCCACCTGGCTCGACACCCGGCTGCCCGCGCTGTCCGCGGCCGCCTCCCTCGCGGTGGCCGACGGCGGGCTGGACACCCTGGCGCGCCGGCTGGTCGCAGCCCTCGTACGAGCCCTCGCGGAGCACCGCGGCACGGCCGCGGCCGCCCCCGAGCTGTACGGGCTGCACCGGCTGGTCCTGGACGTGGCCGAGCGCCGCAACCTGCACCGGGAGCAGGCCGCGGCCCTGCTGAACCTGGCCGATCTGGACGCCGAGACCGGCCGCACCCACGAGGCGCTCGAGCGGTACCGGGCCGCGCTGGGCGCGGGACGGGCGGCGAACGACCCGTACGCGACCGGCCGCGCGATGGAATCCGTAGGCGGTGCCTACCAGGAGCTCGCGGACTGGCACCGGGCCGCCGACTGGTTCGGCCGGGCCCTCGCCCAGGCGCTCGCGCGCGGGGAGCGGGCGGACGAGGCCCGGCTGTACGGACGGCTCGGCAACGTGCACACGTACGCGGGCCGCTACGGCGACGCGCTGCGCAGTTGGCGGACCGCCGCCGCGGGGTACCGGAAACTGGCCGATGTGCCGGGCCAGGCAAAGGCGTTGAGCGAGATGGCGCGAATCCAGGAGTACGCCGGACGGCCCGAGGAATCGCTGCACACCTGCCGCGAGGCGGTGGAGCTCGCGCGCCGGGCCGGAGACCTGCGGCTTCAGGCCGCGCTCCAGGTGCGCCTCGCCGACACCCTCGACCGGCTGGGCGACCCGGCCGCTGCAAGGCTGCACCGCTCCGCGGCCGACAGATTGCTGGGTGACGACCCCGCAGCCTGCGAAATCCGTAGTGGTTCCGACTGAGATTAATGGTTTGCAAGGCTAGACAGCGCGTCGTCCTTCATTAGACTGGCTTCACCACGACATCCCGTGGTGCATCCCGTTGCGCGTTCTTGTGGGCGGGTATGTATGGAAGTGCCCCGAAAATCCCCTGAGCCAAGGACCGTGATCGACGATGAAGGTCGGCATCCCCCGCGAGGTCAAGAACAACGAGTTCCGGGTCGCCATCACGCCCGCCGGCGTGCATGAGCTGGTCCGTAACGGCCACCAGGTCTTCATCGAGCAGAACGCCGGTGTCGGCTCCTCGATCACGGACGCGGAGTACGTCGCCGCCGGCGCCGAGATCCTCGGCACCGCCGACGAGGTCTGGGCCACCGCCGACCTGCTGCTGAAGGTCAAGGAGCCCATCGCCGAGGAGTACCACCGCCTCCGCAAGGACCAGACCCTCTTCACCTACCTGCACCTCGCGGCCTCCCGCGAGTGCACGGACGCCCTCCTGGAGTCCGGCACCACCGCCATCGCGTACGAGACGGTCGAGCTCGCCAACCGCGCGCTGCCGCTGCTCGCCCCGATGTCCGAGGTCGCGGGCCGCCTGGCCCCGCAGGTCGGCGCCTACCACCTGATGCGCTCGGCCGGCGGCCGCGGCGTGCTCCCCGGTGGTGTCCCCGGCACCCACGCCGGCGAGTGCGTGGTCATCGGCGGCGGCGTCTCCGGCTGGAACGCCGCGCAGATCGCCATCGGCATGGGCTTCCACGTGACCCTGCTGGACCGCGACATCAACAAGCTGCGCGAGGCCGACAAGATCTTCGGCACGAAGATCAAGACGATCGTCTCCAACGCCTACGAGCTGGAGAAGGCCGTCATCGAGGCCGACCTCGTCATCGGTGCGGTGTTGATCCCGGGTGCGAAGGCCCCGAAGCTGGTCACCAACGAGCTCGTCGCCAAGATGAAGCCCGGAAGTGTCCTTGTCGACATTGCGATCGACCAGGGCGGCTGCTTCGAGGACTCCCGTCCGACCACCCACGCCGAGCCGACCTTCCAGGTCCACAACTCGGTCTTCTACTGCGTCGCCAACATGCCGGGCGCGGTGCCGAACACCTCCACCTACGCGCTGACCAACGCCACGCTGCCCTACATCGTGCAACTCGCGAACCTCGGCTGGGTCGAGGCGCTGCGTCGTGACCCCGCCCTCGCGCTGGGCCTCAACACCCATGACGGCCAGGTCGTTTACGGTCCGGTCGCCGAGGCCCACGGCCTGCCGACCCTCGAGCTGAGCACGCTGCTCGGCTGATCGGTCGGACCCCGTCAACGACTGACGTCAATCTCACGTATCCGGCCGGACCTTGCCCGCAAGGTCCGGCCGGACGCGTTTGCGAGGGGCGAACGGGCCCGGTTCAACTCGCCTCGAACGTAACCCTTTAACCCTTTCGCGCACCCGCGAAACTTCGCAGCGACAGCCCGGACGCCCTTGACAGAGTGGTGTTCGGTTGCCGACACATCGTTGCCGGTCCGACGGATTGTGTTGCCGCTGAGTGGTGACACGCCATAGAGTCGCCAACCGTCGGCATGGTGCCACGCTGACCTATCGATAAGTGTCCTGGTCACGTCCGAGGAGGTAAGACGACTTGTGAATGAGTCGACATTTGCTCCCGGAGGTGGTCGAGCAGGGACGCGCCCCCAGCGTCCTGCAGGCGCGGAGGTACCCCCGGACCGGGGCCAAGGACCCGCCGGACTCGAAGAGGTCGGCTCCGTCGCGGTCCGCACCTTCGCAAACCACCAGCACATGACGACGCCCCAAAAGAGCATGGACGGCCTAGACGTGAACTCCAGGGCCGGCGACCCGAGCGGCGAAAAGCCCGCGGGTTTCGCCGACTACGAAAATGTGCCCGAGGGGCACTTCTACGACCCGGACGCGGAGTACGAGCCCGACCCCGAGTACGCGGCCACCCTCGCCCCCGACGCTGCCCGCCAGCGCCGTGAGCGGATCGGCCCGACCGGACGGCCGCTGCCGTACTTCCCGATCCCGGGTCCGCTGACCGACCACGGTCCGGCGAAGATCATCGCGATGTGCAACCAGAAGGGCGGCGTGGGCAAGACCACGTCGACCATCAACCTGGGCGCCGCACTCGCCGAGTACGGGCGCCGCGTGCTGCTCGTGGACTTCGACCCGCAGGGCGCGCTGTCCGTGGGCCTCGGCGTGAACCCGATGGAACTCGACCTGACGGTCTACAACCTGCTCATGGAGCGGGGCATGTCGGCCGACGAGGTGCTGCTCAAGACGGCGGTCCCCAACATGGACCTGCTGCCGAGCAACATCGACCTGTCCGCTGCCGAGGTGCAGCTGGTCAGCGAGGTCGCGAGAGAGTCGACGCTGCAGCGGGCGCTGAAGCCCCTGATGGCCGACTACGACTACATCGTGATCGACTGTCAGCCCTCGCTCGGCCTGCTGACCGTGAACGCCCTGACGGCGGCTCACAAGGTCATCGTGCCGCTGGAGTGCGAGTTCTTCGCGCTGCGCGGCGTGGCGCTGCTGACCGAGACCATCGAGAAGGTGCAGGAGCGGCTCAACCCCGAGCTGGAGCTCGACGGCATCCTCGCCACGATGTACGACTCCCGTACGGTGCACAGCCGTGAGGTGCTGGCGCGCGTCGTCGAGGCCTTCGACGACCACGTCTACCACACGGTGATCGGCCGGACGGTGCGCTTCCCGGAGACCACGGTCGCCGGCGAGCCGATCACCACGTACGCCTCCAACTCCGTCGGGGCCGCCGCCTATCGCCAACTGGCCAGGGAGGTGCTCGCCCGGTGTCACGCCGAGTGAGTCTGCCCGGAGCCGACGAACTGTTCCGTACGACCGGGGGGATGGCGCTGCAGTCGTCCTCTCCGAGGCGGGGCCCGGAGGAGACGCCCGCCGGGGAGCACGCGGCGGCTTCGGCGGAGGGCACGGCGGGGGAGGGCCGCAGCCGGGAGGCCGCGGCCGGTACGGAGCCGGTGGTGGCTGCACCCCGGCGCCCGCAGGAAGGTTCTGTCAGTCCGGAACCCCGGCGGGGCAAGGGCCAGGGCCGCGGGGCGAACCGTCGGCCCAGCGGGCGTGAACGGCACGACGAGAAGATCACGGTCTACGTCTCCGCCGAGGAGCTCATGGACCTGGAGCACGCGCGGCTGGTGCTCCGCGGGGAGCACGGCCTGGCGGTGGACCGCGGCCGCATCGTCCGCGAGGCGGTGGCGGTCGTCCTGGCGGACCTGGAGTCCCGCGGCGACGCGAGCATCCTGGTCCGCAGACTCCGCGGGCGCTGAGCGGTTGAGCGGTGGGCCGGTGGGCCGACTGCCGTCTGCCGTCTGCCGTCTGCCGTCTGACGCCTGCCAGCTGCCGCCTGTCGTCCGACCGTCCGGTGGACTGCCTGCCGCCTGCGCCTGCCGCCTGCCGGCTGCCGCGTGCCGTCTGACCGTCCGGTGGACCGCCTGCCGCCTGCCGCCTGCGCCTGCCGGCTGACCGGTGGGCCGGCCGGGCGCCGGGCGTTGCCGGGGCGGCGGCCGGCGATGTTGCCCGGTGGTGATCGCGGTGTTTTCTGCGGGGCCGTGCCGGTGGGGTGCGGGGTATCCCCCGCAAGCAGGCCCGCAGCCGCCCCCGCCCGCCGGGCCTGATGTCTGATGCGGCCTGCGGCCCGTCTTTCCCGCACCTCAGGACGCCCCCACCGTCGTCCCGTCCCACGTACCCGCACCATCCCGAGCCCTGGGTGCCGTCCGTCGGTCGTGACCGTGGCCGACGTCTCTTCCCTCCTCCCTCCCGCCGTGACCGGTGCTCCGGTCGGCATGCGGTTCCGCGTACGGGCCGGCCGCACCTCCGGCTCGTCGTGACCGTGATTGATGTCGACGTACGGTGCTCTGGCAGCCGCAGGGCCCACTCAGCCGTGGTGACCGGTGCCCCAGTCGGCAGGAGGGCCCGTGACGAGCGGTCGGAAGGCGGGGAGGGCGGGCCGCCGGGCCTGCTTTCACTGCATCCCGGTGGGGATTTCGTGCTCCCGCCCCCGTGGCTTCCACCCGTACTCGCGCCCGATTCCGTGCCCCGGCCGCCCAGCCGCCGCCCCGTCCTCCCCGACGCGGTGCGCGTCCCGCCCCCGCGGCTTCCGCTCCCCGGGCGGGTCCGGGGGAGGGGGGGTGGGGGGAGCGTGGCAGCCTTGGGGGTGGCCGCAGACCCCCTCCGTACCGCCTTGGACCGTGATGCCCCTTCCCGCCGATCCCGGCCGCCCCACCCGCCGCAGTCTGGGTCGCGGGCCGGGTGCCCGGGCCGAGCCCGAGCCGCGAGACGCCCCTGTGGCCCCTGAGGGGTCCGTGGCCGACGGGCCGGGCGAGGAGCCCGTCCGGCCCCCTGCGACCGCTGACGCGCCCGCAGGGGCCCCGCAGGAGCCCGTGGAGGGCGGAGCGGGAGCGTCCGTGGGCACCGACGGGCGGTTCACGCTGCGGCTCGCCAACTTCGAGGGGCCCTTCGATCTGCTGCTCCAGCTGATCTCCCGGCACAAGCTCGACGTCACCGAGGTCGCCCTGTCCAAGGTCACCGACGAGTTCATGGCGCACATCCGCGCCATGGGCCCCGACTGGGACCTCGACCAGACCACCGAGTTCCTCGTGGTCGCCGCCACCCTGCTCGACCTGAAGGCCGCACGCCTGCTGCCCGCCGCCGAGGTCGAGGACGAGGCCGACCTCGCCCTGCTCGAAGCCCGCGACCTGCTCTTCGCCCGCCTGCTCCAGTACCGCGCGTACAAGCAGATCGCAGAGATCTTCGAGCAGCGGGCCGGGGCCGAGGGCCGCCGCTACCCCCGTACCGTCGGCCTCGAGGACCACCACGCGGAGCTCCTCCCCGAGGTCGTCATCAGCATCGGCGCCGAGGGGTTCGCCCGGCTGGCGGTCAAGGCCATGCAGCCCAGGGCCGAGCCCCAGGTCTACGTCGACCACATCCACGCCCCGCTCGTCAGCGTGCGCGAGCAGGCCGCGGTCGTGGTCGCGCTGCTCAAGGCGCGCGGCGAGGCCACCTTCCAGGAGCTCACCGAGGACGCCGACGACACGCTCACCGTGGTCGCGCGCTTCCTGGCCCTCCTCGAGCTCTACCGCGAGAAGGCAGTGGTCCTCGACCAGGAGGAGGCCCTGCGGACGCTCACCGTCCGCTGGAGCGGCGGGGACGGCGACGGGATGCCGACGGTCACCGACGAGTTCGATCAGATCGTGGAGGTCAAGGAATGAGCGACGTGGCCGGGCCCGCCCTGAAGCCCGCCCTGAAGCCCGCCCTGGAGGCCGTCCTCATGGTCGTGGACGAGCCCGCGACCGAGGCGCACCTCGCCAAGGTGCTGGACCGCACCCCGCGCGAGGTCGCTGAAGCCCTGCGCGAGCTGGCCGACGAGTACACCGTCCAGGGGCGCGGCTTCGAGCTGCGGCTCGTCGCCGGCGGCTGGCGTTTCTACACCCGGGCGGAGTACTCCGACGCCGTCGAGCGCTTCGTACTGGACGGCCAGCAGGCCCGGCTGACCCAGGCCGCGCTGGAGACCCTGGCGGTCGTCGCGTACCGCCAGCCGGTGAGCCGTTCGCGGGTCTCGGCGGTCCGCGGAGTGAACTGCGACGGGGTCATGCGGACCCTGCTCCAGCGCGGTCTGGTGGCCGAGGCGGGCACGGAACCCGAAACAGGTGCGATCCTGTACAGGACGACGAACTACTTTCTGGAGCGGATGGGCCTGCGCGGCCTGGACGAGCTCCCGGAGCTCGCGCCCTTCCTCCCCGAGGCGGACGCGATCGAAGCCGAGACGCAAGAGGGTGTTCCGTCGTTCGATCCGGATGCACCGGATACCGATGAAGACGACAAGACGACGGAACTTTGATGCGAAGCAGCGGCAACGGCAACGGTGGCGGCAACAGGAACAGCGGCGGCGGCGGTGGTGGCGGGCGCGGTAACTCCCGCGGCGGCTCCTCCTCCGGCGGCGGTGGCTACCGCGGAGGCAGTTCCTCCGGTGGGGGCGGCTACCGCGGCGGCTCCGGCGGCGGCTCCGGCGGCGGTGGCTACCGCGGCGGGAGCTCCGGCGGTGGCGGCTACGGCGGCGGCTCCGGCTCCGGCTCGGGCGCCCCGCGCGACCGGGACCGCGACCAGGCCCCGCAGCGGCCCCGCAACCCCCGCCCCGAGGAGCGCCGCTACGACGTGGGCCCCGAGGGCGAGCGCAGCCGCGGCGGCGCCAAGGCCGGCGGTGGCGGTGCCCGCGGCGCAGGCGACGGCAACCGCGGTGGCGGTGCCCGCGGCGACGCGGCGCGCGGCGGCGCCAAGGGCGGACCCCGCACCTCCAGGACCCCCGGCATCGGCGGGGCCGGCGGCCCGCGCCGCGGCCCCGGCAGCCGCAGCGGGCAGTCCCGCCCCCGCGAGCTGGACGCGCGGATCGAGGAGCGCGTGCGCGACCGGTACGCCGACAAGCCCGAGATCAAGACCCCCAAGACCTTCCCGGGCGCCGAGCAGGAAGGCGAGCGCCTGCAGAAGGTGCTCGCCCGCGCCGGCATGGGCTCGCGCCGCGCGTGCGAGGAACTCATCGAGCAGGCGCGCGTCGAGGTCAACGGCGAGATCGTGCTGGAGCAGGGCAAGAGGGTCCAGCCGAAGGACGAGATCAAGGTGGACGGCCTGACCGTCGCCACCCAGTCGTACCTGTTCTTCGCGCTGAACAAGCCCGCCGGTGTCGTCTCCACGATGGAGGACCCGGACGGCCGCCAGTGCCTCGGCGACTACGTCACCAACCGCGAGACCCGCCTCTTCCACGTCGGCCGGCTCGACACGGAGACCGAGGGCATCATCCTCCTCACCAACCACGGTGAGCTGGCCCACCGCCTCACGCACCCCAAGTACGGCGTGAAGAAGACGTACGTCGCCGCCATCACCGGCTCGCTGCCGCGCGACATCGGCAAGCGGCTCAAGGACGGCATCGAGCTGGAGGACGGGTACGCCCGCGCCGACAACTTCCGCGTCCTGGACCAGGTCGGCAAGAACTACATGGTCGAGGTGACCCTCCACGAGGGCCGCAAGCACATCGTCCGTCGCATGCTGGCCGAGGCGGGCTTCCCCGTGGACAAGCTCGTCCGGACCTCCTTCGGTCCCATCGAGCTGGGCGACCAGAAGTCCGGCTGGCTGCGCCGCCTGACGAACACCGAGGTCGGCATGCTCATGCGCGAGGTCGGTCTGTAGCCCCTCCGCGTCCCGGCGACGAAAGCCCGCAGTGCCCCCGTGGCACTGCGGGCTTTTCGCTTGTCAGAGACCCGCCTCCTTGTTTATAGTCACTATGACTATAAAAGAACGGGAGGGGTCGGCCGACATGAGCTGGACCGAAATCCTGGGGTTCGCCACCGGGGCCCTGTGCGTCTGGCTCGTCGCCCGGCAGCACGTCGCGAACTGGCCCATCGGCATCGCCAACAACGTCTTCTTCATCGTGCTCTTCGCCCAGTCCGGCCTGTACGCCGACGCCGGGCTCCAGATCGTCTTCATCGCCCTCGCCGCGTACGGCTGGTGGTCCTGGACCCACGGGGGTGGACCAGGATCCGCAGAAGCCCTGCCGGTGCGCCGCACCACGCGCACCGAATGGGCCGTACTGGCCGCGGCGGGGGCGGTGGGGGTGCTCGGGCTGACGCTCCTGCTGAGCCACGTCACCGACTCCACCGTCCCGTTCTGGGACGCGCTGACCACCGGGCTCTCGCTCATGGCCACGTACGGCCAGTGCCGCAAGCTCGTCGAGTCGTGGTGGCTGTGGATCGCCGCCGACCTCGTGTACATCCCGCTCTACGCCTACAAGGGGCTGTACCTGACCTCGGCCCTGTACGTCGGCTTCCTCGCGCTCTGCGTGGTCGGCCTGCTCGGCTGGCGGCGCACGCTGCCGGCGCGGGGCGGCCGTACGGCGGCGGAGGCGGCGGCATGAGCGGCGCGAGGCGCTTCGGTCACGGTCTCGTCCTCGGCAAGTTCTACCCGCCGCACGCCGGACACCACCACCTCGTGCGCACCGCCCAGGAGCAGTGCGAGCGGCTGACCGTGCTGGTGTGCGCGGCCTCGGTGGAGTCGGTCCCGCTCGCCGACCGGGTGGCCTGGATGCGCGAGGCGCACCCGGGGGCGGATGTCGTCGGGGCGGTCGACGACATCCCGGTCGACCTGCACGATCCGGCGGTCTGGGAGGCGCACATGGCGGTCTTCCGGGGCGCGGTGCCCGGGCCGGTCGACGCGGTCTTCACCTCGGAGGAGTACGGGACCGAGCTCGCCCGGCGGTTCGGGGCCGAGGAGGTCTGCGTGGACCCGGGGCGGACGCGGTTCCCCGTCTCCGGCACGGCGGTACGGGCCGACCCGGTCGGGAACTGGGAGTTCCTGGGGCCGGGCGTACGGGCCGCCCTGACCCGGCGGATCGTCGTACTCGGCGCCGAGTCGACCGGTACGACGACCCTGTCGCGGGCGCTCGCGGCCCACTACCGGGCGCGCGGCGGGGTGTGGGCCGGGACGGGCTGGGTCGCGGAGTACGGGCGTGCGTACAGCGAGGAGAAGCTGGCGGCGGCGCGTACGGCGGACCCGGCGGCGACCTGGGAGGACGTGGCGTTCACCTCCGAGGAGTTCCCGGTGATCGCGCGGCGGCAGGACGCGGAGGAGGAGCGGGCGGCCCGGACGGGTTCGCCGGTGCTGATCTGCGACACCGACTCCTTCGCGACCGGCATCTGGCACGAGCGGTACACGGGAGGGCGCAGCGAGGAGGTCGAGAAGATCGCCGCGCTGACGCACCGGGACCTGTACCTGCTGACCGACCACGCGGACGTGCCGTTCGAGGACGACGGCCTGCGCGACGGCGAGCACCTGAGGCCGTGGATGACGGACCGCTTCCGCGAGGAACTCGAGCGGACCGGCAGGCGTTTCCTGACCGTGCGCGGGGACCGCGAGGTGCGGCTGGCGACGGCCGTGGCGGCGGTCGACGAACTGCTGGCCGGGGGATGGCAGTTCGCGGACCCCTTGCCGGAGCACCGGTGATGACGACGGCCTACGACCCGCACGCGTTCGAACCCTTCGCGGTGACGGTCGACCTGGCGGTGTTCACCGTGCGGGGCGGGGCGCTGCACGTCCTGCTGATCCGGCGCGGGCAGGAGCCGTACGCGGGGGCCTGGGCGCTGCCCGGCGGCTTCCTGCTGCCCAGGGAGTCCGCGGAGACGGCGGCCCGCCGGGAACTGGCCGAGGAGACCGGCCTGCCGGAGGCGGTCGTCGGCGCGCTCCACCTGGAGCAGCTGCGTACGTACAGTGAACCGGACCGCGATCCCCGGATGCGGGTCGTCTCGGTGGCCTTCACCGCCCTGGTCCCGGACATGCCGGAGCCGGCGGCGGACGGCGGCGGCGACGCGGACCGGGCGCGCTGGGTACCGGTGGGGGAGGCCGGGGAGGCCGGGGAGGCTGCGGAGGACCTGGCCTTCGACCACGCGCTGATCCTGGCGGACGCCCGGTCCCGGGTCGGCGCGAAGCTCGAGTACACCTGCCTGGCGACGGGGTTCTGCCCGCCCGAATTCACCCTCGGGGAGCTCCAGTCCGTCTACGAGACCGTCTGGGGCACCGCCCTGGACCGCCCCAACTTCCGCCGCAAGGTCCTGGCGACGCCCGGCTTCGTCGAGGCCGTGCCGGGGGCCGCCCGGCTGACCGGCGGCCGCGGCAAACCGGCCGCGTTGTACCGGGCGGGCCCGGCGACCGCCCTGCACCCGCCCCTGCTCCGTCCCACGGAAGGAAACGCGAAATGACCCTGGTCCCGAGGAAGCGGCCGGCGACGGGGGCCCTGATCGGCCTCGCCCTCGGCGACGCGCTGGGCTTCCCGACGGAGTTCAACGACGTCCCGTCGATCCTGGCGAAGACGGGCCCGTGGCGGCAGATGGAGCTGCCCCGCCCGGCGATCGTCACGGACGACACCCAGATGACGCTGGCCCTGGCGCGAGGCATCCGGACGGCGGCGGGAGGCGGGCGCCCGGCCCCCGGTCCGCTCACGGGCCCGGTCCGGGAGGAATTCGTCGCCTGGTACCACTCCCCGGAGAACAACAGGGCGCCCGGCAACACGTGCCTGCGGGCGTGCAACCTGCTGAACGACCCCTCCCGGGACTGGCGGGATGCGAGCCAGATCGGCTCGAAGGGCTGCGGGGCGAACATGCGGGTGGTCCCGTTGGGCCTGGTCCCCGGCTGGACGGAGGAGGAACGCGCCGGCGCGGCCCAGCTCCAGTCGGCCCTGACCCACGGCCACCCGACGGCGCTCGCGGCCTCCGACCTGACGGCCCGGGCGGTGTACCTCCTCGCGCAGGGCACGGAGGTGACGGGTCTGGTCGGCCAACTCCGCTCGTACGCCCTGCACCACCGCACGCACTACCACGAGCGCTGGCTGGGCGACTTGTGGACGCGCACGGCCTCGGACGCGAGCCCGGAGTCCTTCATTGCGAGGGGCTGGGACGAATGCCTGTCAGCCCTGGACCGCCTGACGGCGGCCCTGCGGACCCCCTCCCCGGAGACGGACCCGTGCCTGACGACGGGCGACGGCTGGATCGCGGAGGAGGCCCTGGCCACTGCCCTCCAGTGCTTCCTCCTCTTCCCGGAGGACCCCCTGACGGCCCTGCGCCGCGCGGCCTGCACGAAGGGCGACTCGGACTCGATCGCCTGCCTGGCCGGCGCCTTCGCCGGCGCCCACCTGGGCCCGGACGTCTGGCCCCGCGACTGGGAGGGCCGCATCGAGTACCGCGAGGAGCTCCTGGCCTTCGGCACCCTCTGGGACGCGTGACATCCGCCAGGCTGATGAATCAGAAGCCCCACCAGCGCATGCCGGTGGGGCTTCGTTGAGAGTTGTGCAACGCCTCCGGGTTTTCTGTAGGTCCGCGCCGTCGGGCGGGGTCCGTTCCATCAGCGTGGCTAAGACGTCAGACGGCCATCCGGTTCTTCAGCTCTTCAAATTTCGCCAAGTCGACTGAGCCTGACCGCGCCGATACGACCCACTCTCCGCCATCGAGCGCTTGAATCGCCAGCGGATACCGACGCAAGTCATCGAGGTCCATTGCGGCGGCATCGAATTCCGTTACGTCGTTCTCCAGTGCAATCAGCAAGAGATCGTATGTGTGCTGGACGCCGCTTGCGAACCCTACCACTCCCTCCCAGTCGAGAAGCACACCGCCGGGGGTGGAGTTGGCGATCTGCTCAAATTCTTCGACGGACATCCCGTTCGGCATCACGCCAGTTCCGAAGAATTCCAAGATTCGCCATGCCCACGTGCCCCCTTCGCTACGGACTAGCTCGTCGGCGCATCGGAGCATCTCGGGGAGGGTTACGGTGTGGCCAAGGCGACTACGCATGGGGATTTTAATCGTCACAGGCACTCTAGGGCCATTCTAGGGGTTCGGCATGACCGTGTTGCGGTGTGCCACCTGTCGGGTTGGGAGTGTAAGGGTGTTGATGCGGGTTTTCGTGATTCTGTGGCCTCCCGTGGTCGGTGAAGTCGATAAGTCGAACCGGCTGCCCTTCAGCATCCCATTCTATCGCTTGACCGTAGCTACTGCGTCGACCAGTTCGGGTTCCCAGCGTAGAGTGGGGCGCCCCTTCTGCTCGCGGGTCTGGAATGGGGTTTCCATGCTTGTCCCGGGGTAGCGGCGTCTTTGGGAATCCGCTTCCGAGGACGCAGTTCGAGTTGTGGACGAGCAGTGCCGTCTTACCGGCTAGTACGTAGTACGTGTGGACGTCGTCGACCGTGAGGTTGTACGTCGTGGCGTGCCGAGTGAATGGCTCATTCGCGGTGACGACAGCGGTGTCGCCCATGCTCGTGAGCAGGGTCATTTCAGGACGGAGGTCGGCTGCTTCAAGCCATGCTTTCTGGGACGGTGACCAGAAAGGATGTTCGTGAGTGGCAGTGAGTTCCTCTACGCCGCTTTCTGTCATGATGGACAGCTTGTTGAAATGCTTGTCGTCGTTGGTGGCGATCAGGCGGGTGACCGGGCGCATAACGGTTTCACCGGAGCGTGGATCGGTCGCCAGGACTTCGTCACCGAGCTCTATGTCCTCGATGTTCTTGGAGTTGCCACTAGCGAGCAGGACCTTTGTTCCGGCGAGGAAGCACTGGCAGCCGGTCGGCTTGCTCGTCGGAATCCTCCGGGCCTTGCCCGCGGCGCCACCGAGGCCCGCCATGCCGACGAGGTTTGCTCCCTCGCCGTATCCGAGACCGTAGATGGCCGACACAGCATTCCCGTGCTGAGTCACATACCAGCCGAGCTCGTCGCATCCGATCTGCTCGCAGGCGGTGATCATTGCCTGCGTCTTGTTGATCCAGTCGTCCTCCTCGGAGAATCCGAGTCCGAAGTCGCTTGTCTCCTTTATGTATTGCTGTGCGTAGAGCTTGATGAAGACTTCTTGCTTCTTCTTCGGGAGGCGAATCGTCAGACCGTGGTCGTCCTCCAGAAGAGTTGGCGCACGGTATTCGTTGTGGCTGTTGTAGTCCCCGGTTATGGCCTTCTTGCGGGTCGGGTCGTCGACGTCCTTCTTGTCGTCGCGGGGGTTGTAGTGGCCGTCGCAGTGGCCGTGGTAGCAGTCGGCCTCGATGAGGCCTGACGGGTCGCTCAGGGAGACCGGGTTGTTGCTGGAGTAGACGTACCCGTGCAGCTGCTGGGAGTTCGTCAGGTCCATGATCGGGTCGACCGAGATGAAGCGGCCCGTGGACGGGTCGTATTCGCGGGCGCCGAGGTGGGTGAGGCCCGTGTCGGTGTCCTTGGTGCCGCCTACGAAGCCCTTGTCGCCTGCCCACGCAGCGGGCTTGGGGCCGCGGTCGTCGCCGAAGATGCCGGTCTTGCGGCGGGTGACTGCCTGCGTGGCGTCCGCCGTGATCTGGGTGGTGCCGGTGCCCTGGTAGTTGGCCAGGAGGAACGTCAGCTTGCCGTTCTCCCGCATCGCCACGCCGCCGTAGTAGCGGGTGCCCTTGACCGCACCGGTTTTGTCGAGGCGGAGTTCGTTGCCGCCCGGCAGGTAGAGGGTGGTGCCTGTGGAGTCCTTCCGGAGCAGGCGCTGGCCGGAGGCGTCATAGGTGAAGTTGTCGCTCGAGGTGCCCTGGTTGAGGGCCTTGAGGTGGCCTTCGGCGTCCCAGTCCAGGTACTGGGTCTCGTTGGTGCCGCTCTTGCGGGTCTTGGTGTTGCCCGAGGCGTCGTAGGTGAAGGTCTCGTCGTGCGGGTCGGTGCCGGTCTGGGTGACCTTGGGCAGGTCGTGCTTGCCCGCAGTCGGCGCCGTGTAGGTGCGGACGGTGTCGGCGGTCGGGCCCGAGGCCGTCTTGTGCTTGGTCTCGGTCTTGCGGTTGCCGACCGCGTCGTACGTGTACGTCGTCCAGTACGGGTCTTCGCCGCCGATGACCGAGGTTGACGGGGTGGCGGCGCAGGCCTCGCCCGCGTTCGTCCAGGCCTGGGTGATGCGGTTCAGGGCGTCGAGGTTGACGCACTGGGTGTCGGTGGTGCGGGTGGCGTCCTGGCCGTAGGCCGTGGCGATCGAGGTGATGCCACCGGCGGGGTTGTAGCCGTACTTGGTGTCCTCGATGCGCTGTGGTGCGACATCGCGGTCGGTGTAGGCGCGGGCGAGGGCACCCGTGTGCTCGTCGTATTCGGTCGAGCGGTACAGACGCTGGCCGAGCGCGCCCATTTCCTCGCGGATGCTGCGGCCATAGTGGTCGTAGGTCATGGCCGAGACGAGGCGGCTGCTGCCCGCGCCCATGCTGTTGAGCAGGCCGGAGATGCTCTTGTACGTGCTGCCGACCGTCTCGGCGGGCAGGTCGCCCATGGCGGGCTGCTTCGTCGTGAGGATCTGGCCCGCGATGTTGTAGGTGTTCGTCCAGTTGTAGGTGCCGGCCAGGGCGCCCGTGTCAGGGGTGGCCGGGATGGTCACCTTCGAGGTGAGCGGTTGGTAGAGGTCGCTGTAGCCGGTGACCTCGGACTCGAACGCCTTACCGTCCACGAAGCGGGTCGACTTCGTCAGCTGGCCCGTGGCGACCGTGTCGTAGACGGACGCGGTGAGGGTGGTCGCGCCCTGCTTGGTGGCAACCACCCGGCCGAGCTCGTCGTAGTCGGTGTGCAGGGTGACGTTGCGGGCGTCGGTCACATCGGTGACCCTGCCGCCGGCGTCGTAGGCGGTCTTGGTGATGCCCTTGTCGGGGTCGTTCGACTCCGTCTGCAGACCGCGGACGTCGTAGGTGTACGTCCACTTCGCGTTGCCCGGGTCCGTGACCTGGGACAGCTGCCCGAGCTTGTTGTAGGTGTACTGCGTGGACTGGGATGCCGTACGGCCCGCGTTCGTGTACTGCTTCAGCTCGACCGCGCGGCCCAACGCGTCGACGACCGTCGTGGACGCAGTCCCGCCCGTCGGCGGGACCACCGTCGTGGTGTCACCCGTGTAGGTCGTCAGGCTGCGCTTCGTCTCGGTGCCGAACTTCTTGGCGATGACCGCGGTGACGCGTCCCGCCCCGTCGTACTCCGTGTCGGCGGAGGCCGGATAGGCCGTCTGCTGACCGGTGACCAGCTGCGCGTCGGGTGCACCTGTGGCGTAGTAGGTGCCGGAATTGCGCCAGGGCAGACCCCGGGTGTCGTAGAACACCTCGGTGATCAGACGGCCGGTCAGATCGGGGGACTGGGTTTGAGTCTGCCGTTCACGCAGCAGACCGTCCTGGATGGAGTAGCTGACGGCGTACTTGTAGTCATGCGTGAGCGACTTCGACGTCACGACGCTCGGGGCGTCGTTGCGGATCAGATATTCGAAGACTCGGCTCGGCGCCGCCGGATATGTGGCCGCAGGGCGGTTCGGCAGCCACACCTTGGTGAGGCGGCCGAGGGCGTCGTACTCCGTCGTGGTCACCTTGCCGTTGGTGTCGGTGACCTGAAGCGGCTGGGACCGGAGCGGGTCCACCGACGAGGAGGTGACGTGGCCCTTGGGGTTGGTCCCAGCCATCGCGGTCGGTACCTCGCCGGTGGCCGGCGTGTACACGGTGGTCGATACCTTGCCGTACGCGTCGGCAGACGCGAGCTGTCGGCCGTAGATGTCGTAGCAGAGCTGGTCCTTGGCGGGACCGCAGGTGCTGGGGACCGAGGACACGGGGTCGTAGCCGTCGCCCTTGCCGTTGATCTTCTCGATCTTCGTCATCAGGCCGAGGCCGGGGAGGGTGCCGAGGGTGCCGTTGTCGAAGTACGTCCGGACGTCATTGACGACATCGGCGGGGCGCGAGACCGGCGCCCCGCAGGGGACCGCTACCGTCTCGACGCGGCTGACCTTGCCCAGGATCCAGCTGGCAGTGTTGCGGGCGTAAGTGGTCTTCGTGCACTGCTCGTCGCCGGTCTTGGCCGTGTCACCGCTCAGGGAGACCGAGTCGACCATGCCGTATTCGTCGAAGCCCATGGTCTTGTCGACGGTGCGGGTACCGCCGGTGACCGTGGTGCGGGTCGACTCCTTCTCCGTGCCCGTCTTGTACGAGACGAGGTCCGGGAGACCGGGGCGGGTTCGCGTTGCGACGGCCGACGAACGCCACGGGGTGTACGACGTGGCGGAGACGAGCTTGGTGGTGTCGTCACCGTTGTACGTCGCGTTCTCGCGGGGGTTGCCGGCGAACTCCTCCTGGTCGGTCACGCCGACACCGGCCGAGTCCTTGACCTCCTTGCCGGCCAGTCCGCGGAAGTAGCGCGTCTCGGACAGGGTCTTGGGGTCGCTCGCAGCCCCGGTGCGGGTCTGGACCCGCTCGTAGCCGCGGGCCACGGAGTGGACCCGGTCCTCGGCCTTGGTGAGCTCGTCCGTGCTCTTCGCCCAGGCGGCTCCGCCGAGGTAGTCGTACGAGGTCACCTTGTCCGGCGAGTCCGCCAGGTTGTCGCCCTCGACGATCTGGGTCACCACGTAGGTGTTGAACCAGTCCAGCTTGGCCGTGTCGCCTTCGAACACCCACTTGACCGGGTAACAGCGAGTCGTGTTCGTCTCGTCCGGCTTGGGCAGCGTGGCAGCCGTGCAGTCGGGCTTGGAGTAGGTGACACCGATGGTGCCCCCGGTCTCCGTGGTCACCTGGTACATGCGCAGCCGGTAGAACGCTGCGAGGCCGTCGCCCGTCGTGTCGACGCGGTTGGGCTTCTGCTCGCCGGCGAAGGTGACCGGCTTGAGGGGGATGTCCTCGGCGTCGCCGGCCTTGGCCGTGCGCATGATGGACTTCAGCCACAGCGGAGTGGACAGGCCGTCACCGGACGGAGGGAAGCTCTGGTCCAGCGTCCAGGAGTCCACGTCCTTGTACGCGCCGCCGGTCAGGATCTTCGTGTTGATCCCGGTGAGGCGTATGCGTGACCAGAAGGTGGGCGAGTTCTGGTCCTTGCACTCGGTCGAGCCGTCCTTGCAGAACAGGTCGAACGGGGAGTCCTTCCAGTTCGGCGCGTTCGTCTCGTCGAAGGTGGCGCAGCCGGTCAGGCAGCGCTCGGACACGTCGAACGTTACCTGGCCCATCGCCTTGGCCGTGTACACCGAGTCCGCGCGCAGCCCGTAGTCGATGTGGTCGAGCCAGCCGCCGCGGATGTACGGCGTGACCGTGCCCTTGCCCGTCGTCGCCGACACGTTGCGGGTGTAGTTGTTGGTCTCGGTCTTCCAGTAGTACGCCATCGCGTCACCGCCGGGGGCGACCACGTAGTCGAGCTGCCAGCGCCAGGCCTGCTGGCACCAGCCGCTCGCGAACGAGGCGTTGTAGCACGGCTCGCCGGCCTGGTTGCCGAAGACCGGGACGGTCCAGGTGGAGTTCGTCGTCGGTGTGGACGCGTCCTTCCAGCCCGGCAGACGGTTCAGACCGAAGAAGTACTGCGTGCCGTCGGCCGTCGTGACCTTCCAGTGCTCGCCCACACCGTCGACACCCGCGGTGCCCTGGTCACCGTTCGATGCCCCGGTGAGCTTCTCCACCTTCTCGTTCGAGTCGGATGCCGGGTGCCAGCCCTTGCCCTGCTGGTACACCAGCTCCGTGGACTTGCCGTTCAGCGACAGCGTGGCGTTGTCGTTGAACCAGCACTGGTCGCCGACCCTGGTGGTGTTCGTACCGCCGGTCTTGTCGTCCTCGCAGGACTTGTACTTGCGCTCGATGAAACCGGGCTCCCAGGACCAGCCGTCACCGATCCAGGAGGCCTGCGTGTTCGACGCGGCGGTCTTCCCGTCCACCGACTGGGAGCTGTAACCCAGGCTGATCTTCGGGTCCAGTCCGCCCGGTACGGTCGGCACGTCGACGTTGTACGACCAGGAGAACGCGCCGGTGGAACCGCCTGCGTTCCAGGAGCCGGAGGGCTGGAGCGAGGTCGCCTTGTAGTCACCCGTCGGGCCGGACGTGTCCGCCGTGGCTGCGAGGACCATGGAACTCGGCGCGGCGGCTGCCGCCGCGGACATCGATTTCTGGACCGGCTTACCTGCGGTCTCCGTCGTGCCCGGGGTGCTGATCTGCGCCGAGAGCTTGGCCGTGCGGGTGTCGTTCTTCGTCTTCAGCGGCTTCTGCGTACGGCACTCCGCGCGCTCGGGAGTGGTCAGCGCACAGGCCGGGAGCTCCACCAGGTGCAGGCGGGCGGCATAGTCGCCGCCGTACGCGCCGCGGAACGAGTCGTAGTCCACCTCGACCTTGGCCGGGAGGGAGTTGGGCGCGCCGTCCGAACGGCCGACCGACAGCAGTACGCCGTCGACGCCCGCCTTGCGGGCGGCGTTCTTGTCGGCCACGGAGACCTTGACCCGACCGGGATTGATGACGCCGGCTGCCGGAGCGTTCTGCGACAGGGCCGACTTGGCCAGCCCCGCATCGGCAGGGGAGACCGTGACCGGCAGCTTGCCGGCGCGCCCGCCCGTGGCCAGGGAGACCTCGGCCGAGCCAGGAGCCGGCCACGTTGCCTTCGGTTTCTGTTTCTTCGATGCATCGGCGGCCGCCGCGTCCGGGCGCTTCGTACCGCCTGCGGCGACCTTCGTCACCGGAACTGCCTTCGGCTGCTTCAGGCTCGGCAATGGCGGGCCGTTCTTGGCCTCTGCCGCTACTGCTGCACCCGGCAGCACGCCGGCGAGGACCGCGGCAGCCAATGCTGCAGAAAGTCCTCGCATGCGAAATCGTCTCACACCCCACCCCAACTGCTGTATTGAAATTATCGGAGCGCAGACTAACAGGGGTGATTTGGACTATCGGACGGACCGTCAGATCGCATGAATTGCCGCTGTTTGCTCCTAATGAATGCAAAGATGTCCTTGTTGTGAAAAAGCGGACACGTGTGTGCTGGTGCGGTGAAGTCGCAGGTGGGGTGCGTGGCGTGGTTGGTGTGCCGGTAGAGTCGCGCCCGGTATCAGGCAAGTGTCAAATGGTGGGGAGTTTGCGTGTTGGAGGGGAGACCTCTTTGGGGTCGACGAGATATGCGTTTTATTTTGGCCGGTATCTCTCTTTCTCTTGTGGGGGGAATGGCTGCGACGGGATTGGTTGTCCTGGCTCCGACTGCAGCTGTCGCAGCGTCGGCCGATCCCGTCGCCGATGGTTCGATGAGTGCCGAGGACTTCGCTCTGAAGAAGGCGAAGGAGACCGGGCAGCCCTACGAACTGGTGAAGGCGCGGACGCAGTCTTCGGACACGTGGGCCATGCCCACCGGCAAGTGGTCCGTGAAGCGGTACGGAACTCCGGTGCGCGTGCGGCGCGGCGGTGCCTGGGTGGCGACCGACCCGACGCTGCAGTTCACGGCTAACGGGACCGTCGCCTCGAAGGCGGTCGCCGGTTCGGTGACGTTCTCGGGCGGCGGTACCGGGCCGTTCCTGTCGGGCGTGAAGGACGGCCGGACGTTCTCGCTGACGTGGCCGAAGGCCTTGCCGAAGCCCACGCTGGCCGGGAACGTGGCCACGTACGCGAACGTGCTGCCGGATGTGGACCTCCAGCTGAAGGCCGAGGTCGAGGGGTTCTCACAGCTGCTGATCGTGAAGACGGCCGCTGCCGCCAAGCACCCGGATCTCGCGACGCTGAAGTTCAAGCTCGACACGGTGGGCCTCAACGTCTCCACGGACGGGACGACCGGGCTGATCAAGGCGGTCAACCCTGCCGGACAGGACGTGTTCACCGCGTCCACGCCGATGATGTGGGACTCCACGACCACCGCCGGTTCGGCCTCCGTGGCCAAGACCACGGCGTCGCGTGCGCTGGTGGCCGCGGAGGGTACCCCGCCGGCGCCGTCGGATGTGTTCGTGCCGCCGTCCGGGGCCAAGGACGCCCAGATGCCCACGACGGTGTCGGGCGGGACCCTGGAGATCAAGCCGGACCAGGCGCTGCTGACCGGTGCGGCCACCAAGTACCCGGTGTTCATCGACCCCTCGGTCGCCTGGAGCGAGCACCACAACTGGGCCTGGGCCTACCGCAGCTGGCCGAACAACTCCTACTGGAACACCAAGCAGGACGTCCGAGTCGGCTACGAGAGCGAGACGAACGGGCTGTCGCGCTCGTTCTTCGAGCTCGACACCGCCAACCTCAAGGGCGCGAAGGTCACCAAGTCCACGTTCCGGATCAAGGAGACGTGGTCCTGGTCGTGCACGCCGACACCTGTGGAGCTGTGGAGCACCGACCCCATCTCCTCCTCGACCACGTGGAACAACCAGCCCAAGCAGGGCCGCAAGCTCGACACCGTGAACGCGGCCAAGGGCCGCAACGAATGTGGGGCCGGAAACCTCGAGTTCGACGCGACCAGCCTCGTTCAGGAGTCCGCGGCCAACGGCTGGCCCGCTGTCACGCTCGGCCTGTACGCGCCGGACGAGCGTGACGTGTACCAGTGGAAGCGGTTCGACCCCAAGACGATCACGCTGGAGACGGTCTACAACAACCCTCCCGGCACACCGTCGGGTCTGGGAACGTCTCCCGGGACCTCATGCACCGACGGGGGCGTCGTCGGCAATGCACGGATGAGCCTGTACGCGAAGGTCGACGATGCGGACGGAGGCAACCTCGAGGCGGAGTTCCAGCTCTTCAAGGAGGGCCAGGCAGCCCCGGTGGTGACCCAGTCCCTGGCGGCGAACAAGGGACAGGTCGTGACCTGGTCCGTTGTCGATGGTGCCCTGCCCACGGGCAGCTACACCTGGAAGGTGCGTGCCAAGGACCAGGACGGAGCGTCCTCCGGCTGGTCCGCCACTTGTAAGTTCGAGGTGGACCGAGACCGGCCGAGTCAGCCGCCGACAGTCAGTTCCGTGCAGTTCCCCGACGGCAGGGCGGGCTGGCCCGCCACGACCGGCAAGGCGCGCAGCGAGGGTACCTTCACCTTCGGCGCCAACGGCGTGAAGGATGCGAAGGAGATCTGGTACTACACCGACTCCGAGCCGCGACTGAAGTCGGTGGCACCCGGTGCGAATGCGTCCATCACCCCACCTGGGGCCGGACCCCACTTCGTCTACGCCTACACCGTGGACAAGGCGGGTAACCGCTCCGATACCGCCACGTACCAGTACTACGCGTCTCGTTCCGCCATTTCAGACGGTCCGAGTGACCTCAACGGTGACGGATTCCGCGACATCTGGTCCATTGATACAAAGGGCCAGCTGTCCACCTATGCGGGGCAAGGCAACGGCAAGTTCACCGCGGAGCCTGGCGGCAAGACGGACCTCTCGGGCGCCCAGATCGCCTCTCAGGGGGACTGGGACGGTGACGGCTACAACGACCTCGTCGCTCTCCAGTACGTCGCTTCCGAGAGCCGGAAGGTGCTCTCGACCTTCCACAACACGGGCCAGGGCGTGCTCGGCGATGGCTCCGGCGTGACACTCAACGCCGTGGAGAGCCGTAACGATCACTGGTACAACGCCGAGCAGATCGCCGCTCCAGGTGACATCGACGGTGACGGCAGTCCCGACCTCTTGATCCGGCAGGGCAATCAGCTCTGGGCCCACTACGGCACTGTCTACAGCACGCTTGACGGCGAGAAGGATCCCGTACTCGTGGGCAACGGTGACTGGGACAAGTTCACCGTCATCACCCCCGGTGACCTCAACGGAGACACCGTTCCCGACTTGTGGTTGCGTGACAACACCACCGGCGAAGTGTTCCGAGCCTACGGAAGCAAGGGTCCCGACGGGAACCTCGACCCCACTGCCTGGGGCAATGCAGCAAGTCGCGTGAAGATCGCCTCTGGATTCACCGAGGCTGCCTACCCGACCCTCGGGTCGGTCGGCGACGTCACCGGCGACCGCCTGCCCGACCTCTGGGCGCGCAAGCCCGACAACAAGGTCGTGGCCTGGTCTGCCAAGCAGCCCGGAGCCGACGGGCAGTCCTTCGGCGCCGAGATCATCGTCGACAACCGGTTGGCGCACGTGCCGACGGCCGCCAACGAGGTCGGCAACAGCGTCGACCGGGTCCGCTGGGCGGACTTCGACGGCGACGGGAAGCTGGACTACACGGTCATCGCCGACAACGGCGACGTGTCCGTGCAGGTCAACAACGGCGGCGAGAACGCGGGCGGCTGGAAGTTGCTGGGCCTGGTCATGCTCGGGAAGACCAACGACCGCTCGCGGGTCCGCCTCGCCGACTTCGACGGCGACGGCAAGGCCGATTACCAGCTCATCAACCCCAACGGATCGCTCACCGTCCACCTCAACAAGGGCGGCAGCGCTGACGGCCGAAGCGGCTGGAAGGACCTCGGCCAGGTCTTCGCCGGCCAGACCACGGATCCCACCAAGGTCCGCCTTGCCGACTTCGACGGTGACGGCAAGTCCGACTACCTCCTCTACGACGCTGTCGGCGCGGTCTTCGTCCACCTCAACAGGGGTGGCGACGCAACGGGCGGCTGGCAGAACCTGGGCAAGGTCACGGGCGGAGCCACCATCGACCGTGCCCACGTGCGCTGGGCGGACTTCGACGGCGACGGCAAGGCTGACTACCACTTGATCCAGGACAACGGGGCCGTCGAGGTCTCCCTCAACAAGGGCGGTGACGGAGCCGGCGGCTGGCAGAACCTCGGTCAGGTCAGCACCGGCTTCACCGCCAACCACCAGCTCGTCCAGTTCGGTGCCTTCAACGGAGACGCCAACGCCGACTACATCCTTGCCGGGCCCAACGACAGCGCCAACGTCCACGCTTGGAACGGCGGCGACAAGGCCAGCGCCAACGGCTGGATCCCTCTCGGCAACGTGATGGCGGGTATCGACGCCCACCCGGCTCCCAGTGGTGCGTTCTTCCATTCGATCAGGGCGGCGAGCGGCGGCTGGGCCCCCTTCAGCCCGCTGAACGGAGTGGGCGGGGCCGGCTACTTCCAGGGACGGGAGCAGGCCATCACCTCGACTCCGGACGGTTCGGTGCAGGTACTGGGCACCGGCCTCGACGGAAAGCTCTACCACCGTGCCCGCTTCACCAATGGCTTCTGGAGTAGCTGGGAGGCCCTCCGGGGGACTGGCGGCAGTTCCACCTGGGGTTCGCAAGCCGAGGCCATCGCGGGTATGCCGAACGGTGACGCACAGATCATGTCTGTCGGAACTGACGGACGGATCTATCACAACGCCCGTTTCAACGACGGGAGGTGGCAGGGCTGGAACGTCGCCTCGACCTGGAGCGCCAAGGCGATCGCCGCGACAGCCATGCCGAACGGCGACATGCAGGTCGTGATCATCGGACTCGACGGCAAGCTCTATCACAACGCCCGCTATGCCAACGGAAACTGGCAGGGCTGGAACGGGCTCGGCGGCCCCCAGGGTGGTCCCTACTTCGCTGCCTCATCGGTGGCGATCGCGGGCATGCCGAACGGCTCCGCCCAGTTCGTAGCGGTCCGCAGCGACGGTGTCCTCTACCACGACATCCGTCACGTGGACGGCAACTGGCAAGGTTGGAGCCCGATCGGAGAGGTGAACAACGCCACCAGTGTGGCCATCACCGGTATGTCCACGGGTGATGCGCAACTGGTCGCTGTGGCCCCCGATGGCATCACGTACCACAATGCCCGATACTCCAGTGGGTATTGGCAGGGTTGGGTGGTACCCGGATACATCGCTCAGAGGGCAGGGATCGCCGGCACCGGCAACGGGGATGCGCACGTCCTCGTCAGCCACCGCTGACCTCTCTCCATCACCCGACCGGCCCGGACTGCTCGCAGTCCGGGCCGGTCGGTCGTTGCGGTCGGCTACGCAGAGGCGCCGGCCCGGCGGGTGCGGACGAGGAAGTCCTCCACCCGGGCCAGGTCCGGGGCTTCGGGGAGAGGGGTCGTGGCAAGGGCCGTCTCCGACTCCGCCGTCAGGCGGGTCATCCAGGTGTCGACCTCGGGCCAGGTGAGTTCGCCGCGTTTGACCGCCAGGAGGCGGTCGCGGTGCTCGGTGGCGTCGATCGTCAGGCGGCCCGTGCGCAGGAGGTCGCGGCAGGACAGGAGCAGGCGCAGCAGGTGCATGGCGTGCTTCCAGCGCGGGGCGCCGTGGATGCGGACGTCCGCGACGAGTTTGGCGTGCTGGGACGCCGCGTACCGGGTGAAGGTGGTGTGGGCCCGGCGGGAGAGGAAGGCCTCCCGGAGGGAGAGGAGTTCCTCGCCCACCGCGGTCAGCCGTTCCACCAGCGGGGAGTGCAGGCACTCCAGGATGTTCGGGTTGGCGCGCAGGGCGAGTTCGCAGAAGCGTTCCAGCTCCCAGGAGAACTCCTCCTCCCGCGGTCCCTCCACATGCGTCGGCGGCTTCTCGAAGCGCCAGAAGAGGGGGGTCGGGGCCAGGTAGACGCCGCGCCGGTCGGTGTCGCTCGCCTCCGTGGCCAGGCCGAACGCCCGGGAGCCCATGACGCACGCGTAGACCGTGTGGTCGCGCACCAGGGTGAGGTCCGGGGTTTCCGCGGGCGTCGACTGCTCGTTCATCCGGGGAGCGTAGGCGGGCGTGGCTGCGCTACGCGAGCGAGATATTGCCGTCCGGGGCCACCGTGATCTTCTTCTCCGCCAGGGGGCGGGTGGCCGGGCCGTGGGCCACGGCGCCGTTCGTGATCTCGAACTTGCTGCCGTGGCAGGGGCAGTCGATGGTGCCGGCCTCCACCTTGTTCACGAGGCAGCCCTGGTGCGTGCACACCGCCGTGAAGCAGCGGAAGGACCCGGCCGAGGGCTGGGTGACGACCAGCTTCTCCTCCTTGAGGACCGTGCCGCCGCCCACCGGTACGGCCGAGGACTTGAGCAGGGGCTTGCCGCCGGCCGTTTCCGACGAGGGGGAGGGGGACTGCGCCGCCTGCGGAGTGGAGGCGGCGCCCGGCTCGCTCTTCGGGTTCTTGTCCTCGCCGCCGCACGCGGTGAGCGTGCCGCCGGCCAGCGCGGCGACGGCACCTGCCGCCAGTACGGTGCGGCGGGTGGTCGGCGTGGGGTCGCTCATGGGGTTGCTCCTCGATCCGTCCGGGATGGGGGGATGGCGAGCAGCATCCTGGCGCCTCCCGGGCCGCAGGAGAAGCCCCCGCGCCGACGACCCCCCTAGGGCCCCCACGGGGTCAGTTCCGCCGGGCCGCCCGGCGTGCGGACGACCTCCCAGACGCGGACCACGGCCGCCCGGTCCAGGGGGCCGTGGACGTGCGGGTAGCGGCCGCCGGATTCACCCTCGCGGCGGACCTCCGACGTCAGGGCCCGTTCGTCGAGCTCGACGGCCAGCAGCGGGCCCGGTACCTCGCGGTAGTGCGCGTCCGCGATCTCGAGCACCGTCGGGCGGTCCGCCGAGCAGTGCACGAAGCCCTCAGCCGCAGCCGCAGCCGCAGCCGCAGCCGCAGCCGCAGCCGCAGCCGCAGCCGCAGCCGCAGCCGCAGCCGCAGCCGCAGCCGCAGCCGCAGCCGCCGCTCCCCGTACCAAGTGGCGGCTCGCAGCGGAGTGGGCGACATTGATCGTGCACCGAGGGCCCGGCCGCCGTCCCACATGACGGGCTGCCGGGCCCTCGTGCCGCGTGCGCTGGCTACCCTGGCCCTGACGTGCCGTTAGGCACCCCTACTCGGTACCCGCCCGTATCCGTATCCCATTTCTGGAGCGCCCCCGTGAGAACCGCCGTCGTCATCGGAACCGGACTGATCGGCACCTCCGCGGCGCTCGCCCTGGCCGCCCGCGGCATCACCGTCCACCTCGCCGACCATGATCCGGCCCAGGCCCGTACGGCCGCCGCGCTCGGCGCCGGCAGCGACGAGGCCCCCGACGGCCAGGTCGACCTCGCGATCGTCGCCGTACCGCCGGCCCACGTGGCCGCGACCCTGGCCGAGGCGATCGGCCGCGGCGTGGCCCGCGCGTACGTGGACGTGGCCAGCGTCAAGGGCGGGCCGCGCCGGGAGCTGGCGGCCCTCGGCGTGGACGTCACCGCGTACATCGGGACCCACCCGATGGCCGGCAAGGAGCAGTCGGGGCCTCTGGCCGCGACGGCCGACCTCTTCGAGGGCCGGCCCTGGGTGCTGACCCCGACCCGGGACACCGACCACGAGGTGCTCAACCTGGCCCTCGAGCTGGTGGCCCTGTGCAAGGCCGTACCGGTGGTCATGGACGCCGACGCGCACGACCGGGCGGTGGCGCTGGTCTCGCACACCCCGCAGCTGGTGTCCAGCATGGTCGCGGCGCGCCTCGAGGAGGCCGACGAGACGGCGGTACGGCTGTGCGGGCAGGGGATCCGGGACGTGACGCGGATCGCCGCGTCGGATCCGCGGATGTGGGTGGAGATCCTCTCGGCGAACCCGGGGCCGGTGGCCGACGTCCTCGCCGGGATCGCGTCCGACCTGGAGGCGACGGTCGACGCGCTGCGCGGGCTCCAGTCCGCGGACGTCGAGAAGCGCCGCGGCGGCGCGGCCGGCATCGAGGACGTGCTGAAGCGGGGCAACGCGGGCCGGGTCCGGGTGCCGGGCAAGCACGGCGCGGCGCCCATCGCGTACGAGACGGTCGCCGTCCTGATCAGCGACCAGCCGGGTGAGCTCGCGCGGATCTTCGCCGACGCCGGGCGGGCCGGGGTCAACATCGAGGACGTTCGGATCGAGCACGCCACGGGCCAGCAGGCCGGTCTCGTACAGCTGATGGTCGACCCGAGGGCGGCCGCCACCCTGACCGCGGAGCTGCGCGAACGGGGCTGGGCCCTGCGCCAGCAGTAGTCCCGTGGGCCTCCTCCCCGGTACTGGGCGGCGCCGGTGCCGGGGGCCGGTAACCTTGGTGAGGGGCGCTTTGGCGCGCCCGGACACGTACGCGCAACCAGGAAGGTGCCCGCACCGTGGAAACCGCAGCTCCGTCCGCCGTGATCGTCGCCATCGACGGTCCCTCCGGCACGGGCAAGTCCAGCACCTCCAAGGCCGTGGCCGCCAAGCTCGGGCTGCGCTACCTGGACACCGGTGCCCAGTACCGGGCCATCACCTGGTGGATGATCACCAACGGGATCGACACCGACGACCCGCACGCCATCGCCGTGGCCGCCGGCAAGCCCGGCATCGTCTCCGGTACGGACCCGGCCGCGCCGACCATCACGGTCGACGGCCTGGACGCCTCCGGCCCGATCCGCACGCAGGAGGTCACCTCCAAGGTCAGCGCCGTCAGCGCCGTCCCCGAGGTGCGCATCCTGATCACCGAGCTCCAGCGCTCCATCGCGGCCTCGGCCGAGGGCGGGATCGTCGTCGAGGGGCGGGACATCGGCACCACCGTCCTGCCCGACGCCGACCTCAAGATCTTCCTGACCGCCTCCCCCGAGGCCCGCGCCGCACGCCGCAGCGGTGAGCTGCGCGGCAAGGACGCCACGGACCTCGCGGCCACCAGGGAAGCCCTGATCAAGCGCGACGCCGCCGACTCGGGCCGCAAGACCTCTCCGCTGGCCAAGGCCGACGACGCCGTCGAGGTCGACACCACCGAGCTCACGCTCGACCAGGTGATCGAATGCGTCGTGACCCTCGTCGTAGAGCGGCAGAGCCGAGACGCAGACACAGAGAAGCGGGCGGGGCGCAAGTGAGCGAAACGCCCTCCCCCAAGGGTGCGGCGCTCGGCCGGCGGATCGGCATCGGCCTCATGTACGGGCTGTGGAAGCCGCGCGTACTGGGCGCCTGGCGCGTGCCGGCCTCGGGCCCCGTCATCCTTGCCGTGAACCACGCGCACAACATCGACGGGCCCATGGTCATGGGCACCGCCCCGCGGCCGCTGCACTTCCTCATCAAGAAGGAGGCGTACGTCGGCCCGCTCGGCCCGTTCCTGGACGGGATCGGCCAGGTCAAGGTCGACCGTACGGGCGCGGACCGGGGCGCGATCAGCAAGGCGCTCGCGGTGCTCGACAACGGCGGGGCCCTGGGGATCTTCCCCGAGGGCACCCGCGGCGAGGGCGACTTCGCCTCGCTGCGCGCCGGGCTCGCGTACTTCGCGGTCCGCAGCGGCGCGCCCGTCGTGCCCGTGGCCGTGCTGGGGAGCACCGAGCGCCAAGGGCGGCTGGTCCGCGGACTGCCGCCGTTCAAGAGCCGGGTCGACGTCGTCTTCGGCTCCGCCTTCGACGCGGGCGACGGCACCGGCCGCCGCACCAGAACGGCCCTGGACGAGGCCACCGCACGCATCCAGAGCAGGCTGACCACCCACCTGGCCGACGCCAAGCGCCTCACCGGGCGCTGAGCGAGACTTGACCCAGTAGTGGTCCCGCGCTGCGCGGGCACCACCGACCACCACGAACGACGAGGAACGGACTTCATGAACGACCAGCACGACCACGGAGCGCTCGGCGATGCCGAGTACGCGGAGTTCATGGAGCTCGCCGCGGAGGAAGGCTTCGACGTAGACGACGTCGAGGGCGCGATCGCGGAGGCCGGCCACGGGCCGCTGCCCGTGCTCGCCGTCGTCGGCCGCCCGAACGTCGGCAAGTCGACCCTGGTGAACCGCATCATCGGCCGCCGCGAGGCCGTCGTCGAGGACAAGCCGGGCGTCACCCGCGACCGCGTCACGTACGAGGCCGAGTGGGCCGGCCGCCGGTTCAAGGTCGTCGACACCGGCGGCTGGGAGCAGGACGTCCTCGGTATCGACGCCGCCGTCGCCGCCCAGGCCGAGTACGCCATCGAGACCGCCGACGCGGTCGTCTTCGTCGTCGACGCCAAGGTCGGCGCCACCGACAGCGACGAGGCCGTCGTCAAGCTGCTGCGCCGGGCCGGCAAGCCCGTCGTCCTGTGCGCGAACAAGGTCGACGGCCAGAGCGGCGAGTCCGACGCGGCCTCCCTGTGGTCCCTGGGCCTCGGCCAGCCGCACCCGGTCTCCTCGCTGCACGGCCGCGGTACGGGCGACATGCTCGACGCCGTCCTCGAGGCCCTGCCCGAGGCGCCCGAGCAGACCTTCGGCGGCGCCCCGGTGGGCGGGCCCCGGCGCATCGCGCTCATCGGGCGCCCGAACGTCGGCAAGTCCTCGCTGCTCAACAAGGTTGCGAAGGAGGATCGGGTCGTCGTCAACGAGCTGGCCGGCACCACCCGCGACCCGGTCGACGAGCTGATCGAGCTCGGCGGCGTCACCTGGAAGTTCGTGGACACCGCGGGCATCCGCAAGAAGGTGCACCTCCAGCAGGGCGCCGACTACTACGCCTCCCTGCGCACGGCCGCCGCCGTCGAGAAGGCGGAGGTCGCGGTCATCCTGATCGACACCACCGAGACGATCAGCGTCCAGGACCAGCGCATCATCACGATGGCCGTCGACGCCGGCCGCGCGATCGTCATCGCGTACAACAAGTGGGACGAGCTCGACGAGGAGCGCCGCTACTACCTCGAGCGCGAGATCGAGACCGAGATGCAGCAGGTCGCCTGGGCGCCCCGCGTCAACGTCTCGGCGCTCACCGGCCGTCACATGGAGAAGCTGGTCCCGGCGATCGAGACGGCCCTCGCGGGCTGGGAGACGCGCGTCCCGACCGGCCGGCTGAACGCCTTCCTCGGCGAGGTCGTCGCGGCCCACCCGCACCCGATCCGCGGCGGCAAGCAGCCCCGCATCCTGTTCGGCACCCAGGCGGGGAGCAAGCCGCCGCGGTTCGTCCTCTTCGCCTCCGGCTTCCTGGAGCACGGCTACCGGCGCTTCATCGAGCGCCGCCTGCGCGAGGAGTTCGGCTTCGAGGGGACGCCGATCCACATCTCCGTGCGCGTGCGCGAGAAGCGCGGCGCGCAGTACAAGAAGAAGTAGCAGCGGCAGTGGTCCGGGGTCAGTAGCCCCGGCGCGGAGCGGGCGGCAGGGCCGCCGGGATGTGGTGCATCCCGGTCTGGTGCTGCCGCCCGCCGCCGTATGCGGAGCCGGTGCCGGAGGAGCCGGCGTGGTCGCCGCCGTCGGCCGCGGAGGACCCGGCGTACGCGTACGAGGGCTGTGGCGCCGGGGCGTACGCGGCCGGCCACGGGTCCGTCTGCCATGCGGAACCGTACGAGCCGCTCCCGTACGCGGAGCCGCTGCCGCTCCCGCCGGAGGTGGCGCCGTACGTGCCGCTGCCGGCGCCGTAGGCCGAGCTGCCTCCCCCCGCGTACGCGCCGCCGTACGAGAACGCCGTGAACCCGAGGTCCTCCTCGCCCGTGCGGTCGCCCGGCAGGGCCCGGAAGGCACGCAGGTACTCCGAGTACAGCGTGTCGTAGATCGGGGTGTGCGAGAGGGCGGCCGGAGCGCTGTCCCGGCCCCTTGCGTGGCGCATCGGGGAGACGGTGCTCGCGGGGGCAGGGGCGCGGGAGGGGTCGTATGAATGCACGTATCAGCCAACGAACCCGGGGCCCTGCGGATGCGGGGGAGGGGACAGAAAACGCAGATGGCCGGTGGGGCGTCCCCACCGGCACACGGCTGCGCCGCCCCTGGTGGGAGGGGCGGCGCAGCCGTTGGATCCCTGCCGGGCGTCAGGCGCCGGGGGTGCCTGCCAGCGGCATCGAGGCCGCCACGAGCTTGCCGCCGGCGGCGGCCTTGTCGAGCGCGTCGCGGAGCAGGTCCTCGCGGGGCTGCTGGCCGATGGAGCCGACCGGGGCGGCGTAGATGAGGACGCGCTGGGTCTTGTTGACGGCGGCCCGCCAGCCGTCGGTGACCGACAGCGGCTGGTGCGCCTGCCACCAGGCGACCTGGCCGCCGCCCTCGGCGCCGGGCTGGAGCACGGCGTGCAGCAGGCCCGCGGCGAGCAGCACCGACCAGCCGGCGAGCGGGGAGGGCAGCTCGGCGGTGTCGGTGACCGGGATGAACCCCTGCTCGATGAGCAGCGGCAGGAAGTCGTCGCCGGGGCCGGTGGTGCCGGGGCGGGCGATCGGCGCGGTCGGCTCGACGACGAGGGCGGGGTGCAGTTCGCCGCCGATCAGGACGAGGCCGCTGGTGATGCCGAGGACGGCCTGGCCGCCGGGCACGTTCTGCGGTGCGGCCTCGGCGGATCCGCCGCCGGCGGGGCTGTCGCCGGTGATGCTGCGGACCGCGCCCTGCAGTTGTTCCTCGGAGACGGTGACCACCTGCGAGGGGATGCAGCCGGCGTGGGCGAACGCGAGGACGGCCGTCTCCTCGCCGACGAACAGCACCGTGCTGGTGCGGTCGGTCTCGGGGTCCCCGGGAGTGCGGCAGGAGGTGCAGTCGTAGCTGCGCGGTGCGTCGTCGCCGGTGAGCAGCCTCTCGGCTTCTTCGTCACCGATCTCGGCACGTACCTCATCACTGACGTCGAGCATGCGGGGCACGGGCTGGCTCCTCGGACTAGGCGAGCGGGGGCCGGGCGGTTCCCGGCTCGCCGGGCTCAACGGCCGAGCGGCGGCCGGGGTCACGCCGTTGGAGGGAACGGAATCGAACCTGGCCCCCGGAGGGGTGAACGGTCGGACCGGGGCTTTGTTTACATGCCAACTGTTGTCTGGGTGTGCGCAGTTGATGGCCGCTCCTGGCCGTTTCGGGAGGGGCGGCGGATCGGCCGTCCGGGTGGGGTGCGAGACGGGCCGCGTGGCGGGCCCGGGCGGGCGGCGCGGTGCTGCGTAGCGTGACGCGATGCCCGACCTCCGGATCCGGCGGGCCGCTTCCGCGGCCGCTGCCGCCGCCGCGCTGGCTCTCGTCCTCGTACTCCCGTCGAGGGCCGGCGCGGCCCCGCCGCCCCCCGCACCCGGGCCTGCGGGGGCGGCTCACCCCGGCTCGCCAGGGACCATCGGGAACGGGCCGGGGGACTGCGGGCCGGGCGGGCAATGGCCCTGGGACTGCGTGGCCGACTGCGAGAGCAGCGGGCGCTGGGCGGTCAACACCGGCAACGGCTTCTACGGGGGCCTGCAGTTCTGGCAGCCGACGTGGGAGGAGTACGGGGGGCTGGTGTTCGCGGCGCGGGCCGATCTGGCGAGCCGGGAGCAGCAGATCCGGGTCGCGGAGGACGTGCTGGGGGACCAGGGGTGGGACGCGTGGCCGGTGTGCTCGAAGCGGTACGGGCTGGCGGGCCGGATGCACGTGGTCCGCACCGGGGACACGCTGGACGGGATCGCCCGGCGGTACCGGGTGAAGGGTGGGTGGAAGGCGCTGTACGAGGCGAACCGGGCGGTGATCGGGCCCAAGCCCAAGGCGCTGGTGGTCGGCACGCTGCTGGCGTTGCCGCCATCGCCCCCGGCGGCTCCGGTCCCGGTCCCGGTCCCGGTCCCGGCCCCGACGCCGGCCCCGACGCCGGTTCCGACGGCTCCGGCCGCTCCGGTCCCGGCTTCGGTCGCGAAGCCGTCGGCGGCACCGAAGCCACCGGCCGCTGCGGCGGCCGAGCCCGCCGCCCCCACTCCGGCACCGGCCCCCGTCCCGACGCGTACGCCGGCTCCCGCGGCCGTCCCCGCTCCCTGACGGGGTTTCGGCCCGCGGGGGGCGATTCGGAAGGCGGCCGGGCTTTCGGCAGACTGCTCGGCATGCTGGAGACCTCCGCACGACTGCTGCGCCTGCTGTCCCTGTTGCAGGCCCACCGCGAATGGACCGGCGCCGATCTCGCGGAGCGCCTCGGCGTGACCCCGAGGACGGTGCGGCGCGATGTGGACCGGCTCCGGGAGCTCGGCTACCCGGTGAACGCCAGCCCCGGCACCGGCGGCGGCTACCAGCTGGGCGCCGGTGCCGAGCTGCCGCCGCTGCTGCTCGACGACGACGAGGCCGTCGCCGTCGCGGTGGGCCTGCGGACGGCCGCGGGGAACGGCGTCGAGGGGATCGGGGAGGCCTCCGTACGGGCGCTCGCCAAGCTCGAGCAGGTGCTGCCGGGGCGGCTGCGGCGGCGGGTGTCGGCGCTCAACGAGTTCACCGTGCCGATGCTCCGCGGGCCGGCCAGGGCCACCGTCGACCCGGCCGTGCTGACCGAGCTCGCCGCCGCGTGCCGGGACAGCGAGCGGCTGCGCTTCGGGTACCGCGACCACGAGGGCAACGTCAGCCGGCGCGTGGTGGAGCCGCACCGGCTGGTGTGCACCGAGCGGCGCTGGTACCTGGTCGCCTGGGACGTGGACCGGGAGGACTGGCGGACCTTCCGCGCCGACCGGATCGAGCCCAGACCGCCGCACGGACCGCGCTTCACCCCGCGCCCGGCACCCGCCGAGGACCTCGCCGCGTACGTGTCGCGCGGTGTGTCGCAGGCTGCGTACGCGGCCCGGGCGGTGCTGCGGCTGAAGATGCCGGCGGAGGCGGCGGCCCGGATCGTGGGGCCGAGCGACGGAGCGCTGGAGCCGGTCGACGCCGAGAGCTGCCTGCTGCGCACCGGGGCCGTCAACCTCGACGTACTCGTCATTCACGTCATGCTGCTCGGCTGTGAGTTCGAGGTGCTCGAGCCGCCGGAGCTGACGGACCGGATCAGAGCGGCCCGGGACCTTCTCGGGCGAGCCGTGGAGAAGATGTAAGGAAACCGAGGGGTGTTCACGTGGCCGCGCAGGGTGGACCTCGGCAATCCACGGGGAAATTCCGGGACACTCGGGCGAAATGCGAATCGGGATGTGCGGAGGACATCCCGCGTGCCGGAAAAAGAATGGCCCGCGCTCACTTCCGCGGTTGTCCGGATGAAGCCGGCCGCGTCAAAGAACTGTCGACATTCCGTGACACAAGCGTGACCCGGTACGGACGAACGTCCGGGCGCGGCGCTGACGTTCCGGTCATGTGTACGGCGCGGACCACCGGAATGGCCGAGGCGGGCCGGGTGATGACCCGGCCCGCCTCGGGCCCGTCGGGGCTGCGGGGTGAGGTGGTGCGTACCGTCCCGCGAAGTCCCTTGCGGGGGTGGCTCAGCCGCCGGCGGCCGGACGGGCCGCGGCCCGTGCCGCGGCGGCGGGCCGCTCGGTGTGCGCCGGGCGGCGGCTGCCGGCCGGCGTGACCGGGGTCCGCTCGGACCGGATCAGGTGCGGCCGGCCGGAGACGTGTGCGGCGGGCCGGGGCACCGGGGCGTGCGCCTGGCCGGAGGTCGCCTGCACGGTCGCGGGGGCGGTCGCCGGTGCGGCCGCGGCGGGCTCCGGCCGGCCGGTGGCCCCGGGGGTGAGCCGGAGCTGCCACTTGCCGCCCGCGGAGAGCATCGGGGTGAGCACGGTGGCGACCGGTACGGGCACGCTTCCGGTCTCCAGCCGGCGGCGCAGCCGCTCCCGCAGCGCGAAGACGCGGGCCTCGGCCCCGGCGATCAGCGGCTCGAACCAGGGCAGCGCCAGCATGATCAGCAGACCTGCGGACCAGCCGAGCAGCACGTCGCTGACCCAGTGGGTGCCCAGGTACACGGTGGTGGCGCCGACGCTCAGCGAGACGACCGCGGACACCACGGACAGCACCCGCCGGGTGACCGTCGTCGAGGCCAGGTAGGCCAGGATTCCCCAGGTCACAACGGCGTTGGCGGTGTGGCCGGAAGGAAATATATCGCCGCCGGCGAAGAGCTCGGCGGAGCCGATCTGCGTGGCGTAGTGCGGGCCGAGCCGGCCGAGGCCGAGCTTGACGGCGCCGACGGTGACGTTGAGCAGGAGCAGTGCCACGCCGAGGGTGATCAGCGGGCGGAGGGTGTGCTGCCGCCAGGAGCGCCAGCCGAGCCATGCGGCGACCATGACCGCGGTGGGTCCGCGCTGGCCCAGGACCACGAGGTAGTCGAGGAAGGCGTGCAGCTGCGGCCACTGCTCGTAGGGCCGGAAGAACATGACCTGCCAGTCGAGGCGGACGAGCCAGGACGTGGTCAGGACGGCCACCACGATCGCGAGGTAGAACGCGAGGGTCGATCCGAGGAGCACGACGCGGTGCCGGCTCATCTGCGGTGTCTGCAGATGAGCCGGTCGCTCTGGTTCCCGGTCCAGCCGGGCGAACACCCGCTCCAGACGGGTCAGGATTTGGTCGGTACGCACTCAATCGACGTTACCGCGCGCCGATGGGCGGCCCGGTCGAATCACGGGCTTTGTGATGACCATGTGATGTGGAGTTGGTCTCACGCGCGCCTTAATTCCTCGGATTTAGGCATTAGTTGGAGCCGCGTTGATCCATTGGCCTGGCCATTGTTTCGCACACTTAGCCGGGCTTTATCGGTGCCGCTCAATTACTTTGCTCAAAGATGGATCGGAATGATCCATTCCGTGATGCGGGACCTCCGGGAGCCCGCGCGCGGGCCCCTAGGGAGGTCCCGACCCGTTCAGCCAGAAGGCCCCGTACACCGCCGAGCCCAGCGCCACGGCGCCGAGCACCGCGAGCGCCCGCCCGGTCCGCCACCGGGCCAGCGCCACCGCCGCCGGCAGCAGCAGCGGGAACGCGGGCAGCAGCAGCCGGGGTTTGGAGCCGAAGTACCCCGACGCGCACAGCGCCAGCGCGACGACGATCCCGCAGTAGACGAGGAGCGGGGCCGGCTGGCGCTGCCGCAGGCACAGGGCGTACAGCCACAGCACGAGCACGACGCCCGCGATCAGCCCGGCCCCGGCGGGGAACGCGGGCGAGGCCAGCTTCGCCCCGATGAACCGGGCGAAGGCCCAGCCGCCGTCGAAGCCGTTGCCCCAGCCGCCCTGCACGTCCAGGTAGCCGAGCAGCCCGCCGCCGGTGCGCGCCCCGACCCACAGCACGTACGCGGCGGCCCCCATCGGGGCCAGCAGCATCCCGGCCGCCATCCGCCGGGACCGCTCTCCACGCCGATGGGCCAGTAGGGCCGCCACCCACACCGCCGCCACCACCGCGGCGCCGACCGGGCGGGTCAGCCCGGCCGCGGCCGCGAGCAGGCCGGCGGTCAGCCACCGGCCGCGCAGGGCCCCGTACAGCGCCCAGGCGGCCAGCGCCGTGAACAGCGACTCGCTGTACGCCATCGACTGGACGACGCCGACGGGCAGCGCGGCCCAGGCTCCGGCGGCGAACACCCCGGCCCGGCGGCCGTGCAGGAGGTCCGCGACCGCGAAGATCCCCCAGGCCGCCGCGAGCCCGGCCACCACCGAGACCACCAGGCCCGCGGAGCCGTACGACAGCCCGGTCGGCGCCGCGACCAGCCGCTCCAGCCAGGGCAGCAGCGGGAAGAACGCCAGGTTCGAGTGCACGTCCCCGTTCGGGAGGACCACCTCGTACCCGTACCCCTCGGCAGCGATGCGGGCGTACCAGAGCGAGTCCCAGCGCGCCGACAGCAGCGTGTGCGGACTGCTGCCGACGGCCGCGCCCCAGACCGCGAGCACGGCCAGCCCGAGGAGCCGGACCCCCGCGAAGGCGGCCAGGGCGGGCGCGGCCCGGCGAAATCCAAGATCTTCCACAGGCATGATTATCGGTGGCGCCGGCGCCTGCCGTCGGCGCAGAACCACAGGTCGTGACCGCGCGTGTACGCGGTGGGGGCACCTCCCGGCGGTGGACCCGGGGAGGAGGGGAGGGCAGGGTGATCCGAGTGGCGCACACCACACCGCGGGCTCCTCCGCTATGAGAGCTTGACCACGTGTCGGGCAAGCGAACTCGCGTACGCTGACCCTTCACTCGCCTGTCGATGCCGGACCCCGTAGGACGCCGCACAGTGCCCACCACGACCGTGGCTCCGCAAAGCGCTGGTCCGCCGAGTGCGAGCGACCATCTGGGAGGTACATCCATGTCGGGGACGAACGCGGCCGCCTTCCGGCTGCGGCTGCAGGCCGCCTCCGGCGGGACCAACCGCTGGCTCGTCCTCGCGGTCCTCTGCGTCAGCCTGGTCCTCGTCGCGCTCGACGCGACGATCCTGCACGTGGCCGTCCCCTCCGTCACCGAGGACCTGCGCCCGGGCTCGATCGAGCTCCTGTGGATCGTCGACGCCTACCCCCTGGTGTGCGCCGCCCTTCTGATCCTCTTCGGCACCCTCGGCGACCGGGTGGGCCGCCGCCGGATACTCCTGCTCGGATACGGGCTCTTCGGCGCGGCCTCCGCCCTGGCGGCCCTCGCCGACAACGCCCAGGTCCTGATCGCCGCCCGCGCCCTGCTCGGCGTCGGCGGCGCGATGATCATGCCCGCCACCCTGTCGATCCTGCGGCAGGTCTTCCCCGACCGGCGCGAGCGGGCCCTCGCCATCGGCATCTGGACCGCCGTCGCCGCCATCGGCGCGGCCAGCGGGCCCGTGCTCGGCGGCTTCCTCGTCCAGCACTTCTGGTGGGGCTCGGTCTTCCTGATCAACATCCCGCTGATGGCGCTCATCCTGCCGCTCGGGCGCTGGCTGCTGCCCGAGTCGAAGGGGTCCTGCGACGGGCCCTGGGACGTGCTCGGCGCGCTGATGGCCGCCGGCGGTGTGCTCGGCGTGGTCCTCGGGGTCAAGCGGATCGGCGCGGAGCGCCGGCTCCTCGACGCCGAGGCGCTGGTGCCGCTGGTGCTGGGCGCGCTGCTGCTGATCCTCTTCGTCCGGCGGCAGAAGCGGCGTACGCACCCGCTCATCGACATGCGGATGTTCTCGCGCGCCGCCTTCTCGACATCCGTCGGGTGCATCGTGCTCGCCATGCTGGCGCTGGTCGGTCTGGAGCTGATCGCGGTCCAGTACCTCCAGCTGGTGCTGCACCTCAGCCCGCTGGAGACCGGACTGCGGCTGCTGCCGCTCACCTTCGCCGCGATGGCCGCAGGCGCCACCGGGTCGTACACGCTGGCCCGGATCGGGCCGCGCACGATGGTGTCGCTCGGCTTCGTGCTGACGGCGTTCGCCGTGCTGCTGCTGACGTTCATGGGACAGCACGACCGGCCGGTGCTCCTCACCGTCGGGTTCGTCCTGCTCGGCTTCGGTCTGCAGACCACGCTGTTCGCGGCGTACGAGTCGATGCTGAGCGAGGCGCCCGCCGACAGGGCCGGCGGTGCGGCCTCCATAGGCGAGACCTCGTACCAGCTGGGCGCCGGTATGGGCATCGCGCTGCTCGGCAGTGTCATGAACGCGGCCTATGCGCCGGGGCTGGTGCACGTGCCGGGGGTCTCGGCCTCCGATGCGGCGGGGGCGGCGAATTCTCTGGGCGAGGCGTATCAGATCGCGGGGGCCCTCGGGGGCGCTGCGGGTGATGCGCTGTACGCGGCGGCGCGGCACTCGTTCGTGCACGGGCTGCACGTCACGCTCATGGTGAGTGCGGGGTTGCTGCTCGCGGGGGCCTTGATGGCGCTGAAGCTGCCGCGGGCCATGGAATGTGCGGAGCCGGCCGAGCCCGGCGCCGAGCCCGTACGGCTTCCATCCCAGGCGGGGCACGATGCCCAGCGCGTCTCCGCCCCGGCGGCGGACCGCGACCGGGCCGTCCGCCCGGCCTGACGCCGCCCCCTCCGCTGCGCGGGGCTCCTCCCCCCGTCCCGCCCCTTCCCGAAACCGGGGCTCCGCCCCAGACCTCGCGCTCACACGCCGGCGGGGCTGAAAGGCGGGGGTGGACCGCGGGCGAGTGCGGGGACAAACTTGCACCGCTAGGTTTTGAAACGCAGGTCCCATCAGGAGGCGCCGTGCCCTTCGTACCCACCGATCCGCTCGGGCTCGACGAGCTCCTCGCGCCCGAGGACCTCGCCATCCGCGACACCGTCCGCGGCTGGGCCGCCGACCGCGTGCTCCCGCACATCGCCGGCTGGTACGAGAGCGGCGAGCTGCCCGGCATCCGGGAGCTGGCCAGGGAGCTCGGCGGGCTCGGGGCCCTCGGGATGTCGCTGGAGGGGTACGGCTGCGCCGGGGCCTCCGCCGTCCAGTACGGGCTCGCCTGCCTCGAGCTGGAAGCCGCCGACTCCGGGATCCGGTCCCTCGTCTCGGTGCAGGGCTCGCTCGCCATGTACGCGATCTGGAAGTACGGCTCCGAGGAGCAGAAGCAGCGCTGGCTCCCCGGCATGGCCGCCGGCGAGCTGATCGGCTGCTTCGGGCTGACCGAGCCCGACATCGGCTCCGACCCGGCCTCCATGCGCACGTACGCCAAGCGCGACGGCACCGACTGGGTGCTGCGCGGGCGCAAGATGTGGATCACCAACGGCAGCGTCGCGGCCGTGGCCGTCGTGTGGGCGCAGACCGACGAGGGGATCCGAGGGTTCGCCGTCCCCACCGACTCGGCCGGGTTCTCCGCGCCCGAGATCAAGCACAAGTGGTCGCTCCGGGCGTCCGTGACGAGCGAACTCGTGATGGACGACGTGCGGCTGCCCGCCGATGCGGTGCTTCCGGGGGTCACCGGGATCAAGGGGCCGCTGGGCTGCCTCAGCCACGCGCGGTACGGGATCGTCTGGGGGGCCATGGGCGCGGCGCGCGCCAGCTTCGAGGCCGCGCTCGACTACGCGCGGACGCGGGAGCAGTTCGGCAGGCCCATCGGCGGTTTTCAGCTCACCCAGGCGAAGCTCGCCGACATGGCGCTGGAACTCCACAAGGGCATCCTGCTCGCCCACCACCTGGGGCGGCGGATGGATGCGGGCACCCTGCGGCCGGAGCAGATCAGTTTCGGGAAGCTCAACAACGTCCGCGAGGCCATCGACATCTGCCGCACCGCGCGGACCATCCTCGGCGCCAACGGGATCTCGCTCGAATACCCCGTCATGCGGCACGCCACGAACCTCGAGTCGGTGCTCACCTACGAGGGCACCGTCGAGATGCACCAGTTGGTGCTGGGCAAGGCGCTCACCGGGCTCGACGCCTTCCGGTGAGGGCCCTGCTCAGCTCTGGTTGAAGAAGTCGCGTGAACGGCCGGCGGGCTCGCCGTTCACGATCTGGGTGTCGGCCGGGGTCAGCAGGAAGACCCTGGTCGCCACCCGCTCGATCGAGCCGCGCAGGCCGAAGGTCAGGCCGGCCGCGAAGTCGACCACGCGCTTGGCGTCGGCCGGGTCCATCGACGACAGGTTCACGATCACCGGGACGCCCTCGCGGAACAGTTCGCCGATGCCGCGCGCGTCGCGGAAGCCGTCCGGGGTGACCGTCGCGATGCGCCGGCCCTGCTCGACGGCCGACTCCGACGCGACCTTGACCCGGGGGTCGGTGACCCACTGGTCGCCGGGGCCCGAGACGGAACCCTGCGCGGCCTCCGCGTAGTCGTCGTCGTAGTAACGCTCGTCGTCGCTGTCCTCCACGAGACCCAACCAGGCACTCGCCTTGCGTACCGAACCCATGGACGCCTCCTTTCACCGCAGTCAGTTGTCTTCTCTCCGCTGCCCCTATGGTCGTCCATGATGCTGACAACGCGCCAAGTGGATAGCCGCCGCGCAGGGGTTTCGTGACGGTACTGGTGCAGAACATCCGTTGCACCGTCAAGGATCCTGACGGCTACCACTGCTGTCTGAGTGAAAATACGACTGCTGCTGCCGTGTGGGTGACCGACAGGGGCGTACGAGTGAACGATCCGGCTCGATACGATGCGCATCACGCACGCGCATGACACACGGGGGACCGGTTTGTTCGGCATCGTCAGACCCTGCACGCACCGGCTGGGGGAGCGGTTCAAGACGGAGTGGATGGCCCATCTCTGTGGGCTGTGCCTGGCACTTCGCGGGGACCACGGGCAGTTCGCCCGCATCGTCACCAACTACGACGGGCTGCTCGTCTCCGTTCTGACGGAGGCTCAGTCAGGGCCGGCACCCGGCTCGCGGCGCACCGCCGGCCCCTGCCCGCTGCGCGGGATGCGCACCGCCGCGGTGGCCAAGGGCGAGGGTGCGCGGCTCGCGGCCGCCGTCTCGCTCGTGCTCGCCTCGGCGAAGGTACGGGACCACGTGGCGGACCGGGACGGGCTGTTGGCCCGCGCGCCCATAGCCGCCGCCGCGCGCAAGGTGGCCCGCGGCTGGGACCGGGCCGGCGCCCGCACCGGGGCCTCGCTCGGCTTCGACACGGCGGTCCTCGTCGACGCCGTGGACCGGCAGGCCGGCATCGAGATGCTGGCCGGCCCCGGCACGCCGGTGCTCGTCGTGACCGAGCCCACGGAGACCGCGACGGCCGCCGCCTTCGCCCATACCGCGCAGCTGGCGGGACGTCCAGGCAACGCGCCCGCGCTCGCCGAGGCCGGCCGCTACTTCGGGCGCCTCGCGCACCTGCTGGACGCCGTCGAGGACCAGGCCGCGGACGCCGCCGCAGGTGCCTGGAACCCCCTGACGGCCACCGGGACCCCGCTCACCGAGGCCCGGAGGCTGGCCGACGACGCCCTGCACGGCATCAGGCTGGCGCTGCGCGAGGTCGAGTTCGCCGACGCCGGGCTGGCCCACCGGCTGCTCGTGCACGAGCTGAAGACCTCCGTGGACCGGGCCTTCGGGGTCACGGGCTGCGGACACGCGGGCATGAACGCCGCGGGGCAGGGCGGGTACGGGGCGCCGCCGCAGGGGTACGGCCCGGGCCAGGCGGGCCCGTACGGCAGCGGCCCGTACGCGGGCACCCCGTACGACGGTCAGGGCGCCCAGGGCGGGAACCCGTACGGCGGGAATCCGTACGGGGGCGGCGCGGGCGGGCCCGGCGGCCCCTGGACACCCGGGCCGCCCATGGGGCCCGGCGGCGGCCTTCCCCCGCAGAAGCCGCGCCGCGGGCTGCTCGCCGGCTGCGCCGTGTCCATCGGGCTGTTCTGCACCTGCCAGCTGTGCTGCGCCGAGCACGAGGGCCCGTGGTCCCGGCAGAAGCGGGACCCGTGGTGCGATGCCTGCGAGTGCGGCAACGGCTGCCCGGACTGCAGCGGCTGCTGCGACTGCTGCAACTGTGACGGGTGCTGCTGCGACGGCTGTGGCTGCGACTGCTGATTCCGCAGGGGCTTGAAGGCCCGTCAGATGCGCACGGGGCCGGACGGCGTACAGGGAGATTCCCGTCCGGGCCCGTGTGGAAGGGTTGAGCGGCATGAGCGATGACGCAGATGATCCGAAGACAGCCTGGCGGAAATGGCACGAGCATCGGGTGGCTTCCGTGTCCGTCCCCTACGGCCCCCTCTCCCTCATCGGCACCCACTGGCTCTCCGACCACCCAGAAGGTCGAATTCCGGCCGTTCCGGGGCGCTGGCGCGCCACCGAGGGCGGGGTGGCGCTGACCGCCTCCGCCGAGGACGGTCTCAGCCTCGACGGCGAGCCCTTCGCCGGTGACGCCGTCCTGGCCGCCGACCAGGCCCCGCCCGCGCGCTCCCGGATCGCCGCCGCGCAAGACGTCCGGATCACGGTGATCCGGCGCGAGGGGGAGTGGGCGGTACGGGTCTTCGACCCCGCCTCCGCGGCGCGCCGGGCCTTCGCCGGCATCGAGGCCGCCCCGTACGATCCGGACTTCGTGCTGCCGGGGCGCTTCCGGCCGTACGGCGAGGACCGGATCGTCCAGGTGGCGAACGCCGACGGGCGGGAGCGCGGGTTCGGCCTCGGCGGTGAGCTGAGCTTCGCGTACCGGGGCGCCGAACACACCCTCCAGGTCGCCGTCGACGAGGACGACGGCAGCCTCTGGGCCGTGATGGGCGATGCCACCGGAGGGGGTTCCAGCTACCGCTTCCGCTTCCTCAGGCCGGGAGTTCCCGACCCGGTGGACGGCTCGATCACCGTCGACCTCAACCGGACCGTGCTGCCGCCCTGCGCGTTCGCGGACCACTTCATCTGCCCGTTCCCGCCCCCTGGGAACACCCTGCCCTTCGAGGTCGCGGCGGGCGAGCGGAGGCTGAAAGATGCCCTTGCCGCCCGAATCTGACGCCGAGACACTCCCGACAGCGCCTTCCGGGGGCTTGTCAGGGGCACGACGAAATCCTGTGCGCCCGCCGTACCCCCGGCTGCGCCTCACGGGCTCCGGCGCCCCCCACTGTCCGCCGGGCCCCCGATCCCTCCCGGGAGGACGAGAAGTGAGGATCAAGAGCATCACCCGTACCCGGCTGCTCGCCGTGGCCGCCGGCCTGGCAGCCGTCGCCGGGCTGGCCGCCCCCACCGCGGCGAGCGCGGACAGCGGCTTCAGCGCAGCACGGCTCGCTGCGGCCGGCGCCTCCGTCCAGCGTGCCGACGTCGCCGGCACCGCCTGGTACACCGACCCCGCCAGCGGGACCCTCGTGGTCACCGCCGACTCCACCGTCACCGCCGCGGACCTCGCCAGGATCCGTACCGAGGCCGGAGCCGACGCCGCGGCGCTGCGCATCGAACGGACCCCCGGCAAACTGCGCAAGCTGACCTCCGGCGGCGACGCCATCTACACCTCCGGCTGGCGCTGCTCGCTCGGCTTCAACGTGCGCAGCGGGAGCACGTACTACGTGCTGACCGCCGGGCACTGCACCGACGGCGCCGGCACCTGGTGGACCAACTCCTCGCACACCACCACGGTCGGCGCGACCGTGGGCTCGAGCTTCCCGAACAACGACTACGGTCTCGTCCGCTACGACAACACCACCCTGGCCCACTCGGGCACCGTCGGCAGCCAGGACATCACCAGCGCCGCCAACGCCACCGTCGGGATGTCCGTGACCCGGCGCGGCTCCACCACCGGCACCCACAGCGGCTCGGTGACCGGCCTCAACGCCACCGTCAACTACGGCGGCGGCGACATCGTCTACGGCATGATCCGCACCAACGTCTGCGCCGAGCCCGGCGACAGCGGCGGCCCGCTCTACTCCGGCACCCGCGCGATCGGCCTCACCTCGGGCGGCAGCGGCGACTGCTCGTCGGGTGGAACGACCTTCTTCCAGCCCGTCGTCGAGGCCCTCAACGCCTATGGCGTGAGCGTCTACTGACGGGGCGGGCGGGCGCGATCCCGCCCGGACCCGGCACAATCATGAGCCCCCGCCCGAACTCCCGGGCGGGGGCCCGTGATTGAGGGAGTGAGGCGGCGCTCATGAGCAGTGCACCATCCGGCCGGGGCGGCTCCGTTTCCGATGCGCAGCGACGCATCCGGCGCAATCCCTGGCTGTTCACCGCGCCCCTGGTGCTGCTGTGCCTGCTCGTCGCCGTCCTCGTCTGGGAGGTCGTCCGCGGCAACCTGTCCGAGGCGACGCGCGCCCACTGGCCCTGGCGGCTGCGGCTGATGCCCGAGGAACCCCTGGCCAGCCTGCTGGCCGTGGCGGCCGGCGCCGTGCTCGCCCGCGCCCAGTACGCCCGTACGGTGCGGCCGGTGCTGGGGTGGCGCTCCGAGTACGTGGCGGGGGAGCTGCCGGGCGAGGCGAAGGCCTGGGTCACGGGCATCCTCAACGGTGGCCAGCACAATGCGGGGCTGCACCGCGCCGACTACTTCCTGGTGATGGACGGCGATCCGCACGACGGGCCGATTCCCGAGCAGGCGTGGATGAGCCTGCGCGAGGCCGGCGAGCGACTCGGCGCGGTGGGGCTGCGGCCCGCGGCGGACTTCCGCCTCGTCACGCTCGGGGCGGGATTTCCGCTGGTGGCGACCGGTACGTACGAGACCATACGGGTGGGGGTGTTCTCGAAGCGGTTCATCGACGAGGTGCGGGCGTTCCACCTGCGCATCCAGGTCGTGGACAGCGTCGGGGACATGCACGAGCGGATCATCGACTGCCTCAAGGGGGCCCGGGAAGCGGTGGCCGCGCCCGTGGAGCAGCCCCGGGCGACCCCGCCCGTGCCCGTGCCGCGGACCGGGGCGCCCGCCGAATGAACCTAGGCCGGCAGCCAGTCCAGCGCGTCCGAGAGGGCGTACTGGGCCGCGAAATGGCCGGCTCCGGGCGCGAGCACCGCCGTGCTGTGCCCGATGTGCTGCGCCAGCCAGTGGAAATGGCCCACCGGTGAGAACACGTCCGCGGCGCCGTGCCAGAGCATGACCCGGCCGGTGATCCCACCCGGCTCGAACCCCCAGGGCCGGCAGAACGCGAGGGAGTCGTCCAGCCAGCCGTACGCGGAAGTCCGCAGCGCCTCGCGGAAGTTGTCCAGGACGGACCGGCGTACCCGGTCGTCGGCCAGGACCGCCAGGTCCACGGCGGGGAGGTCCCCGCGCAGGTCCTCGATCAGCCGGCCCGGATCGCGGCGGATCTCCGCCGCCCGGGGTGTGAGGTGCAGCTCCAGAGCCACCGGGTCGCGGTCCGCGAGGGCGTAGTGCTCCACGTTGTACGGGGTCATGCCGGCGTACCAGTCGAGTCCGGTGCCGTCGCGCGGCGCGAGACCGACCAGGCAGGCCGTCGCCGTCACCCGGTCGGGGAGCAGGGCCGCGCAGGCGAGGGCGTGCGGACCGCCCCCGGACCGGCCGACGACCGCGAAGCGGCCGATGCCCAGGGCATCCGCGACGGCGGCGGAGTCGGCGGCCGCGTCGGCCACGCGCCGCCCCGGTGCCCGGCCGGACTCCCCGTAGCCGGGCCGGTCGTAGGCGAAGAAGCGTACGTGGGGATGGCGCTCGGCGGCGTCGCCGAGCGCGACGCCGAGGCGGCTGCCCGGCATGCCGTGGTGCAGCAGGACCGGTGAGCCGTCGGGAGCCCCCCACTCCTGCGCGATCAGCTTCCGCCCGTCGCCCCGGCTCACCTCGATGCGCATCCCGGTCCCCTCCCGCTCCGACGCCCCGCTCCTGCGATGGAAGCACGGGTCGCGCGGAGGGGAGAGGGAAACGAGGGAACGACGCGGCGAGCGCGCGTGCCGGACCCCGCCGGCCGAGGCCGCCGCCTGGGCGGGCCCGGACACCGAGCGGATCGACGCGGGCTGACGTGTGGATCATGCCGGCTCGGCCTGATCCACACCCTCGTGCGGAGGCTGGACCATCGAACGAATGTTTCGCACGGATATTCGAATTGCTCTATGGTGGAGACGGGGGTGGTGTTCACGTTCGAGCGAAGCAGGAGGCCGCGGGTGCCTGGTTTTACGCATCTGCACACCGTTTCGGGGTTCTCCATGCGCTACGGAGGCTCCCACCCCGAACGGCTGGCGGAGCGAGCCGTCGAGCGGGGCATGGACGCCCTCGCCCTGACCGACCGCGACACCCTCGCGGGGGCGGTGCGGTTCGCGAAGGCCTGCGCGAAGGCCGGGATCCGGCCCCTGTTCGGGGCCGACCTGGCCGTGTCGCACGCCCCTGCACCCGCGGCGGGCCGTGCCCGCCCGGGCGGATCCGGGCACGGCGGCACCGGAGAGGCGTCCTCCCGGCGGCGGACCCCCGTCGCGGGCGGCGCCTTCGTCGACGAGTCCGCACCCCGGGCCACCTTCCTGGCCCGCGACGGCGCCACCGGCTGGGCCGAACTGTGCAGGATGGTCACGGCGGCCCACGCGGGCACCGGCGGCGCGGCCCAGGCCCAGCCCGTCGTCCCCTGGGCGGAACTGCGCGGCCTCGGGGTCTGCGTACTGCTCGGGCCCGGGTCCGAGGTGGGGCGGGCGCTCGCCGCCGGCCGTCCGGACCGGGCCGCCCGGCTCCTCGCGCCCTGGCGGGAGGTCTACGGGGACTCGCTGCGCCTGGAGGCCGTCCACCACGGCCGCACCGGCACCGGCCCCGGCTCGCTGCGCCTGGCCGCCCGTACGGTCGGCTTCGCCGCCGAGCAGGGCGTCCCGGCCGTGCTCACCAACGCCGTCCGGTATGCCGACCCCGGCCAGGGTCCGGTCGCCGACATCCTCGACTCGGCCCGCCGCCTCGTCCCCGTCGACCCCCGTGGCCCCCTCGACGGCGGCGAGCGCTGGCTCAAGGACCCCGCCGCCATGGCCGAGACCGCCGACCGGATCGCGCGGGCCGCCGGCCTGCACCCCGCCGACGCGCGCCGGCTGCTCGCGGAGACCCGGCGTACCGCCGAGGCCTGCTCGGTGGACCCCGAGGACGACCTCGGCATCGGCTCCGTGCACTTCCCCGAGGCCCACCTCGTCGGCGCGGCCCACCGCACCGCGCAGCGGGTCCTGGCCTCCCGGGCCTCCGCCGGCATGGTGCTGCGCGGCTACGCCGACGACCGCGCGTACTGGGAGCGGATGCACCACGAGCTGGACATCATCGCCTACCACGGCTACGCCTCGTACTTCCTGACGGTCGCTCAAGTCGTGGACGACGTACGCGCCATGGGCATCCGGGTGGCTGCCCGGGGCTCCGGCGCCGGCTCCCTCGTCAACCACCTCCTCGGCATCGCCCACGCCGACCCCGTCGAGCAGGGCCTGCTGATGGAGCGCTTCCTGTCCAAGCGCCGCCGGGTCCTGCCCGACATCGACATCGACGTGGAGTCCGCCCGCCGGCTGGAGGTCTACCGGCGGATCATCGACCGCTTCGGCACCGAGCGCGTCGCCACCGTCTCCATGCCCGAGACCTACCGGGTCCGGCACGCGATCCGCGACGTCGGCGCCGCCCTGTCCATGGACCCGGCCACCGTCGACCGGCTCGCCAAGGCCTTCCCGCACATCCGGGCCCGCGACGCCCGCGCGGCCCTGGCCGAACTGCCCGAACTGCGCGATGTGCGCGGCGAGGAGCACGGGCGGCTGTGGGAGCTCGTCGAGGCGCTGGACGGGCTGCCGCGCGGGATCGCCATGCACCCGTGCGGGGTGCTGCTCTCCGACGCCTCGCTGCTGGAGCGTACCCCCGTGGTGCCGACCAGCGGCGAGGGGTTCCCGATGTCCCAGTTCGACAAGGACGACGTGGAGGACCTCGGGCTGCTCAAGCTCGACGTGCTGGGCGTGCGGATGCAGTCCGCGATGGCACATGCCGTCGCGGAGATCCGGCGCGGTACGGGGGAAGAGCTCGACCTGGACGACCCGGCGCAGGTCCCGCCGGGCGACGGGCCCACGTACGAGCTGATCCGCTCGGCCGAGACGCTGGGCTGCTTCCAGATCGAGTCGCCGGGCCAGCGCGACCTGGTGGGGCGGCTCCAGCCGTCGACCTTCCACGACCTGGTCGTCGACATCTCGCTGTTCCGGCCCGGCCCGGTCGCCGCCGACATGGTGCGGCCGTTCATCGAGGCGCGGCACGGGCGGGCCCCGGTCCGTTTCCCGCACGAGCACCTGGCGGAGGCGCTGCGCGAGACGTACGGGGTGGTGGTCTTCCACGAGCAGATCATCGAGATCGTCCACGTCATGACGGGCTGCGGGCGCGACGAGGCGGACCGGGTGCGGCGCGGGCTCTCCGACCCGGAGTCGCAGGCGCGGATCAAGGTATGGTTCGCGGTGAAGGCGGGCGAACGGGGCTACTCGGCCGAGGTGATCGGCCGGACCTGGGAGATCGTCGAGGCGTTCGGCTCGTACGGCTTCTGCAAGGCGCACGCGGTGGCCTTCGCCGTGCCGACGTACCAGTCGGCATGGCTGAAGGCGCACCACCCGGCCGCTTTCTATGCCGGGCTGCTCACGCACGACCCGGGGATGTACCCGAAGCGGCTGCTGCTGGCGGACGCGCGGCGCCGGGGCGTGCCGGTGCTGCCGCTGGACGTGAACCGGTCGGCGGTCGCCCACCGGATCGAACTGGTGTCCGAAGCTGGGGCTCCTGCGGTGTGGGGGCTCCGGCTGGCCCTGGCCGACGTCCACGGCATCAGCGAGGCCCAGGCGCTCCGGATCGAGGAAGGGCAGCCGTACGGATCGCTGCGCGACTTCTGGGACCGGGCGCACCCGGGCCGGCCCGTCGCCCAGAGGCTCGCCCAGGTCGGGGCGTTGGACGCCTTCGGCGCCAACCGGCGCGACCTGCTGCTGCACGTGGCCGAGCTGCACGGCACGCAGCGCTCGGCGGGTGCCCGGCCGGGCAGCGTCCAGCTCCCGCTGGGCGGCGGGCGGTCGACGGCCCCGGTCGGCCTGCCCGACCTGAACGAGGCGGAGCGGCTCAGCGCGGAGCTGGGCGTGCTCGGCATGGACGCCTCGCGGCACCTGATGGAGGACCACCACGCCTTCCTGGCGGAACTGGGTGCCGTCCCCGCCAGCAGGCTCCGCGAGGTCGAGCACGGCCGGACGGTACTGGTCGCAGGGGCCAAGGCGGCCACCCAGACCCCGCCGATCCGGTCCGGGAAGCGGGTCGTCTTCACCACGCTGGACGACGGGACGGGCCTGGTCGACCTGGCCTTCTTCGACGACAGCCACGAGGCGTGCGCGCACACCGTCTTCCACTCGTTCCTGCTGCTGGTGCGGGGCGTCGTCCAGCGGCGCGGACCGCAGAGCCTGAGCGTGGTCGGCGCGGCGGCCTGGGACTTGGCCGAGCTGGTGGAACTGCGGGCGGCGGGCGGGCTGGACGCGGTCGCGGCCCGCCTGGCGGAGCCGCTGCCGGGTGCCGGGGACACATCCGGCCCCGCCGGCTCGGGGCGCCGCATCCACCTGCCCACCGGGTACGAGATGAACCCGTGGGCCGACCTCCAGCCGGCCGGCGACCGCGCCGCGACCGGCCGCAAGCTGTGGCACTCCAGCCCGGGGAGCGCGGGATGACCCCGGCCAACGGCGTCCTGCACGTACGGTGCGCTCCGGCGCTGACCGAGGAGGGGTACCGCGAAGTCCTGGAACTCCTGCGGGAGTTCTCCCCGACGGTGCAGGCCCTGCCGCCCCGGGCCGCGCTGGTGCACGTACGCGGCGCCCGGCGGTACTTCGGGGCGGACGCCTGCCGGATCGCCGAGCTGGTACGGCTGCGCGCGGTCGCCCGGCTGGGCACGGACGTACGGATCGGGGTCGCCGGGACCTGGGCGGTGGCGGCGACGGCCTCCGCCCGGGTGCCCGGACCCGGCGGCGTCCTGGCCGTGCCGGAGGGCGGGGTCGGCGCCTTCCTCGGGCCGCTGCCGGTGGAGGCCCTGCACGGCATCGGCCCCAAGCAGGCGGAGGCACTGCGCGGGTACGGGCTGCACACGGTCGGCGCGGTCGCGGCCGTCTCCCCGGGCACCGTCGAACGGATCCTGGGCCGGCGGGCGGGCCGGCTGGCCGCGGAGCGCGCCCGCGGGATCGACCCGCGCCCCGTCACCCCGAAGGACCTGCCCGCGTCGGCCGCCGTCCGCAGCGGCTTCACCCGGCACGAGCTCGACGGCCCGCACGCCCGGGCCGTGCTCCTCGGCCTGGTGGTCCGGCTGGGTGCGGTACTGCGCGGCCGCCGTCAGGCCGCCCGGTCCCTGTCGCTGACCCTGCAGTTCGCCGGTGGCACCCGCTGGGAGCGGACCCGGCGGCTCACGGAGGCGTCCGCGCACGACGAGGACCTGAGGGCGGCGGCGTACCGCCTGCTGGACGCGGCCGGGCTGCAACGGGCCCGGCTGACCGGCATGGTGCTGCGCGCCGAGGACCTCACGGACGCCGAGCGGGTGCCCCGGCAGATCTCGCTGGACCCGGTCCGCGAGGCCCGCCTGACGGTGGAGGCGGCCGTCGACCGCGCGAACGCCCGCTTCGGCCCGGGCACGGTCCGCCCGGCCGCCACCTTCCACAGGGCCGCTTAGGGGGTGTCTGACGGATCAGGGTCGGACAGCCCGGGTCCGACCCTGATCCGTCAGACACCCCCTAGCGGTCGCCCTGCAGCCCGACCAGCAGGCGCCGGGCCATTTCGGTGCGGAGCCGGGAGGTCTGGGCCTGGATCAGGTGGAACTGGGCCTCGCGGGCGAGGCGGCCGGCGGTGTTCCCGTACGAGATCGCCCGGCCACCCGTCGCGGCGACGCAGGCGGTGGCCGCCCGTACACCGAGCTCCAGGGCGGCCGCCCGGAGCGCCAGCCGGTCCTCGACCCGCTCCTCCGGCGGGAGTTCGTCGCGCAGGGCGTAGGCCTCCGAGCGCAGCCGGGCCGCCTCGTGCGCCACCCGGTGGCCGAGCTCCTCGTACGCGCTGCCTGCGGCGGGGGCCGACCGCAGAAGGAAGTCGGCCGCGGCGCGCACATGGCCGAACACGGCGGGGTGGGCGTTCGCGTTCTCGAGGTCGTATGCACGGGCCCACTCCGCCCGGGGCCGTACGGAGACCACCGCGCTCCGCGGGACGAGGACGTCGCGTACCTCCACCGCCACCGTGCGGGTGCCGTTCATCGCCCACAGCGGCGCGGATCCGCCCGCGACCAGCCCGGGGTCGCCGTCCGGCCCGCAGGCCACGGCAGCGAACAGCACCCGGTCGTCCGGGGCGAGGGCCCCCAGGTACACCACGTCGGTGAGGCCCCAGCCGGTCATCCAGGGCACCCGGCCGCGCAGCCGCCACCCGTCGGCGACCGGTTCGGCGGTGACGGGCGGCCGGGCGTGCCGCAAGAAGGCGAAACCGGCCGTGCCCCGCCTGGCACCCGAGGCGAGCGCGGGCGCCCACTGCTCGCGCAGCGCGGCCGCCTCCGCCCCGGTGGCCGCGTCAAGTGCCTTCACGAGGGCGAAGTGCTGGGTGTGCACGAACCACGTGGACGGGTCCGCCGCCGACAGCAACTCGTTCACCTCGCGGACCACTTGACGCGTGGTCAGCCCGCTCTCGGGGCGGGGTGTGTGGCCGAGCGCCCCGTACGCGCCGCAGCGGGCGAGGGCGTCGAGGTGCGAACGCGGCACGCCCTCCTGGGCGGTCTCCTCCGCGACGGGCCCCAGCGTGCCCACGGCGACCTCGGCGACCGCGGAAACGAGCGGGTCGGCCGCCAGATCGGGCGGGGTGGCCAGGGCCGTGCCCGCACCGGGAGCCCACTGCATCCGATCACTCACCTCGCGCGGAGTAGGGGTCTCCATTGTCCCGGGGGCGTGCGGGGGCAGGGGGCGACACGCATTTTTTACTGACGCGTAACTTCCAAGTTTTACTACTCGCCCGTAATTTGGCCGAAGCAGCACCCCCTTGTGATCCGGATCACGGGACGAACCCCCACGTCTTTCCCTGACCCATCAAGGAGATCACTCGATGCTGCCCTGGCGACGCCTGCTCCGCCCGCTGGCCGTCCTCACCCTCGCCGCTGCCGCCCTCGTCGCCCCCACCGGCGCCGCGCAGGCCGCGTCCGCACCCAGCAGCGGCTGGAACAACTGGTCCTGCAAGCCCTCCGCCGCCCATCCCCGCCCCGTCGTCCTCGTCCACGGCACGTTCGGGAACTCCGTCGACAACTGGCTCGGATTCGCCCCCTACCTCGTCCACCGCGGCTACTGCGTCTACTCGCTCGACTACGGGCAGCTGCCCGGCGTGCCCTTCTTCAACGGGCTCGGCCCCATCGACAAGTCCGCCGGGCAGCTCGACGTCTTCGTGGACAAGGTGCTGGCCTCCACCGGAGCCGCGAAGACCGACATCGTCGGCCACTCGCAGGGCGGCATGATGCCGAACTACTACCTCAAGTTCCTCGGCGGTGCCCCCAAGGTCAACGCCCTGGTCGGGCTCGCCCCCGACAACCACGGCACCACCCTGAGCGGACTCACCCAGCTGCTCCCCTACTTCCCCGGCGCCGAGGACCTGATCAGCTCCGCGACCCCGGGGCTGGCCGACCAGATCGCCGGATCCCCCTTCGTCACCAAGCTGAACGCCGGCGGGGACACCGTCCCCGGGGTCCAGTACACCGTCATCGCGACCAAGTACGACGAGGTCGTCACGCCCTACCGGAGCGCTTTCCTCGAGGGGACCGGCTCCAACGTACGGAACGTCGTGCTCCAGGACCTGTGCCCCCTGGACCTCTCCGAGCACGTCGCCATCGGACTCACCGACCGGATCGCCTGGCACGAGGCGGTCAACGCCCTCGACCCGGCGCACGCCTCCCGCACCACCTGCGCGTCGGTCTTCGAGTGACGATGCCGACGCACAGGCAGTCCCGCCGGACCAGCCGGTCCGACACCCCCTAGCGGCCGTGCCGGCCCGGCGTCGTCGCACGGCGTCGGGCCACGCCGAACAGCACGGCCGCACCGAGGGCCAGCACGCCGGCCCCGGCGATCGCGATCGCCGGGGTGGCGCTGCCGCCACCGGTCTCGGCCAGGTTGGTGGTGCCCGCGGAGGACTCCGACGGGACCGGGGCGAGGGCGGTGCTGCCGTTCGTCCTCGGGTCGTTGTCGCCGTGGCCGTTGTGCTCCACCGTGGACTTGCCCTCGCCGTCGGCGATCTGCTGGTCCGTCGGGGCCTTGGGCACGTCCGAGGGGCGGTCGGCGGAAGGCTTGGCGCTCGGCTTCGTACTCGGCTTCGTACTCGGCGTGGTGCCGGTGCCGCCACCGTTGCCGCCCGTGCCTGCGCTCGCGCCGCTCCCGCCGTTGTCCTTGCCGAACACCACGTCGGAGCAGGTGTAGAAGGCCTCCGGGCTGTCCGAGCGCTGCCAGATGCTGTAGATCAGGTGCCGCCCGGACTTGTTCGGCACGCTGCCGGAGAAGACGTAGTCCCCGTTCTGCATGCCCGGGTCGGTGGCCTGCGCGAACGGTGCCGGCTCCAGGTCGGACCACTTCAGCGGCTTCGCCGGGTCGTAGCCGTCCTTCGTGATGTACAGCTCGAAGGAGCCCTTGTGGGGGGCGGTCCCCTTGTACCGGAACGTGTGCTCGCCCGCGGACATCGGGCCGGCCGGCCAGTCGGCGCGGGCCAGGTCCAGACCCCGGTACTTGTCGTTGCCCGCGGAGCAGAGCTGGCCGTTCGGGATCAACGCCCGGTGGTTGCCGGCCGCGTTGGCGATGTTGACCGCGTTCCAGTCGTAGAACGCCTGCGCGCCGCTCGCCGCCACCGCGGCCTTGCAGGCCGCCGACTTCGGCGACTCCGGCCCCTCCGCGTAGCAGGCCGCCACCCGGCTGACCGGGTCCGTCATCGAGCCGTGGGCGGCCGCCGGCCCTGCTGCGTACGCGGCCACCGCGAGCGGGGCCAGGCCGGCTGCGGCGATACGGGTCACGGTGCGGCGGCGTGCGGGCATGGGTGGATCTCCTTCGGAGCGGCGGTGCGGGCACCACGGTCGTGGGTGCGCCGGGAGCGCCGGGAACCGGGCTGGGCGGCGCCGCCCCCCGTCGGGTCCGGCGCCGCCTCAGGCCTCCCTGGCCCCGCCAAGCTAACCCTCCGCACCAGCGGTTCCACCCCTTTCGGGGCCGTCCCGAAGATCCTTAGGGTCCGCTTAAGGCAGCGGTAAGCAGGGCCTCAGGAAGGG